>CAVPWI010000001.1:0-542500 GCA_963709475.1 uncultured Solirubrobacterales bacterium
CCGCCACCCGCTCCAATATCCGAGCGTCCCCCTGAGAAACGAATCGGGCCCCCGCTATGTCCTTCGGGACCACCGCCGAGACCCTCTCTCGCCAGAGGGTCTTTGGTGTTAAGGGCCCGAGCGACTGCTTCCGAGGCCGTCGCCGAGATCTCTGCGCGCCCTTCCGTCTTGTCGACGGCGATTGAAGGTCGAAAGCCTCGAAGACCTGGCGCTTCAGGCAAATTTCGATAGGTTTCATCGGATGGCTTCCGAGGTCATCAAGGAAGGGGGTACCAGTGAGCGAAATCATGGGGTTTGTTTCGGTGAAGCGCGCGAGGATTCTCGTCATCGGTCTGGTCATGACACTTGGGCTGCTCGCCGCAGCCGAGAGAGCCTCGGCCCAGCTCTCCTTCTCGGCGCCGAGCAGCCTGGCTGTCGGCTCATACCCGTACTCAGTCACCACAGCCGACTTCAACGGCGACGGAGAGATCGACCTCGCCTCGGCCAACCGGAACTCCAACAACCTGTCGGTCCTGCTCGGTAACGGAGATGGCAGTTTCGCCGGGGCCACCAACTTCGTTGCGGGAAGCGACCCGCAGACAGTCACCACAGCCGACTTCAACGGCGACGGAGAGATCGACCTCGCCTCAGCCAACACGAACTCCAACAACCTGTCGGTCCTGCTCGGTAACGGAGATGGCACCTTCGCCGCAGCCGCTAACTTCGCTGCAGGAGTCGACCCGGCCTCAGTCACTACAGCCGACTTCAACGGCGACGGAGACATTGACCTCGCCTCGGCAAATACGAACTCCAACGACCTGTCAGTCCTGCTCGGTAACGGAGATGGAAGCTTCGCCGACGCTAGCGACTTCCATATCGGAGGTTTCCCGCTATCAGTCACTTCGGCCGACTTCAACGGCGACGGCAACCCCGACCTAGCTTCGGCCAACATGGGGGCCCTCTCAGTCCTGCTCGGTAACGGAGATGGAAGCTTCGCCGCGGCTGCGGACTTCACCGCCGAAGGCATGCCGTCATCAGTCACCACGGCCGACTTCAACGGCGACGGCGACGTCGACCTCGCTTCGGCTAACCAATTCTCAGACAACCTTTCGGTCCTGCTCGGTAATGGAGACGGCGGCTTCGCCGGAGCTAGTTACCTTGATGTCGGAAGTACTCCAATATCAGTCACCACAGCTGACTTCAACGGTGATGGCAAAATCGACCTCGCCTCTGCCAACCAGTTGACCTACGACCTTTCCGTCCTGCTCGGCAGCGGGGATGGCAGCTTCGCCGGGGCTCGTTACTTTGATGTCGGCAGTATCCCATTGTCAGTCACGTCAGCCGACTTCAACGGTGACAGCATGCCGGATTTGGCCTCAGGCAATACTGTGGCAGACGGCTCATCCAGCGACCTATCGATCCTGATCAATCTTGGACTTGCGCCAGAGACCCTGATTACAGGTGGACCTACAGGAACTACCGTCGCCACCAGAGCCCAGTTCACTTTCTCCTCACCGGACGCAGGCGCAAGTTTCGAGTGTCAGTTAGACGACGGGCAATGGAGTCCCTGCGAGAGCCCTACGACGGTTTCGTCGTTGGGTGACGGGCAACATAGTTTTCGAGTGAGGGCGATAACCCTGGCTGAGGGTACGGATCCAACTCCCGCCGAGCGATCGTGGAATGTCGATACGAGCACACCACCGACTGCCCGGATATCTGTCGGACCCAATCCGGTGATGACCGGGGAAACTGTTTCGCTCGACGCAACATCATCGCTCGATCACGCTGACGGAAGCATCGTCTCCTACGCTTGGGACGCTGAAGGAGATGGCACTTTCGAGTCAACATCGGCGACTGGCGTGACTCGCCATTCATACGACCGGCGTGGCACCTTTGAAGCGACGGTGCGGGTAACCAACGATTCAGGCAAGACAGCCGTGGCAAGTCGGTCGGTCGAGGTTCGCCTGGCACCGCCGCCCGGTCCCCTCGGAGTCAGTCTGAACGCCGGCGCGCGATACACCAACGATCCGGATGTCAAGATTTCGGCGGTCTGGCCAATGCTGGCAACCGGAGCACTTGTGTCGAACGACGGTGGCTTCGCCTCCGCCAAGTCGCGGGCGGTCGCCCCTAAAATTTCGTGGAAACTCGACTCGTCTGGCCCAGAGCGTCTGCCAAAGACGATCTATGTCCGGTTCGTTGGCGGTGCCTCGGGACTTGAGACCTATCAGGACGACATCATTCTCGATGAGACCGATCCGGTTCTGAAATCCGGCTCCGCAAGTCTCGCGGGTGGCAGTTTTTCGAGTTCAGCGATTTCCACTAGATCCATCGCCTCCACTAGCGGCAAGAAGAGGGGAAAGAGTAAGGTCATCTTGAGGACGAAGGCGAAAGATCGTACTTCGGGTGTCAGGAAAATTCAGGTCGGAACGCGCAAGTCGAAGAAGCTTAAGAAGCTGAATTACAGGAAGAAGCTGAAGCTGAAGACTGCGAGCAGAAAGCTCTGGGTTCGGGTGTTCGACAGGGCCGGGAATTCGTCGCGTTGGAAACGGGTCAAAGTGAAGAGGTAGCGCCCGATCAGACAGCCACCCGCTCCAGTATTCGCGCGTCCCCCTGAGAAACGAAGCGGGCCCCCGCTATGTGCGTCAAGGGGACCGGCGTTCCGCGTGAATCGCCGGGGGTGCTTTCCCTATCTGTCCCGTCGTCCCCGGGACGATGGGGGACGCGTCCCTGAGTGGATTATCTGGTCGGGCGCGCTGATCAGGCGATACTGAGAATCATCGGGCGCACGCCTTGAAGCCGTAATCGGAGGCAAGGGCGCGTATCTTCGCCTGGGCTTCTTCAGCGTCGCTCTCGTCGACGAAGCCCGGGTTTTCTTCCCCTAACTCGATGAACTCTTCGTAGGCGTCGAGTATTGCGGCGATCTCTTCTTCGTCACCCTCGGGAGGGGTCAGCGCTCGAAGCTGTTCGACCCTGTCTCGCAACACTTCGATCGCTTGTTCCGCGCCTGCCACCCGAGCCTCGTCTGAATCGAGATCGTCGGGCAGGTTCTCGTCGATCGCTGCCAGATCGGCCTCACCTGCGGTGCAGATGGCGTCGGCCTCGGCAATGTAGGCGGATTTGGTCGGTGCCGCACTGGTAGGTGCTGACTCGCCGGAGGATGAGCCATCATCGCCACCGCAACCGATGGCTAGCAGGGCGGCAACCGAGATTAGTGCTGCGAAGGAGAGAAACTTCTTGTTCATCTGACCTTTCGGTTATGGAATGAGGCAAAGAGCCGGCCGTCGAGCTGCCCGACCGCAGAAGCCTGAGGATTATGGCGCAGACCGAAGGGACTCGTCAGGAGCCAGTCAACGGGGTTCGGACATGAGCAGGATCAGGAGGTTGCCGGGTCCGGGATTTCCCCTTCTGCCAGTTCGTAGAGGCCCCAGGGTGGGTTGGCGTTGATCAGGCGGCCGGGTTCGCAGGTGGCGGTGAAGCCGGCGTGGTTTGTGGAGGGGTTGGAACCCTCCACGCGGTAGACGCCGGCGGGCAGGTTCGGCCAGAGCACGCCGCCGTCGCGTGAGGACGAGTCGAGGCCCTCTTCCGGAATCACATCGGCGTTGAAGTAGATCGGCTCCTTCTCCGGAGGGGAGAGGGATGCCGTTGATCCGGCTACGCCGTGGGGTCTGAAGTCGTGGAAGGCGTCGAAGTCGGGAAGGTTGCGTCCGCCGATTTCGAAGAAGGTGGAGACGACTGCCGAGTGGACCAGCTGCCCGCTGTCGGGATCGACTTCGGCCCCGGCGACCGCCGCCAGGGCCTGGTAGATATCGAGCCGGGGCATCTGGAAGTTCACCTGGGCCAGGTCGCTGCCGCGGGTGTGGAAGGTCTGGACGTGGGTCGGGTAGTAGCCGTCGGCCTCGGCGAACGGGGTGACGGACGTATCGTCGGGAACCTCCAGCGAGTAGGCGCCGTTCGCTCCGGCGGTGGTGGTCAGTCCGGGGATCTCGGCGATCCCGACCGTGGCGCGCTCCAGACGGTCGGTGATGCCGTCGAATACGAATGCGTAGGCGTTGCCGGAGATGGTTACCATCGCCCCCAGCCTAGCCGGGGTTGGCGCCGGAACGGCATGGGCGCTATAGTTTATGAAGTAACCAAAACCGGATAGAGATTTAGGGGATTCAGACGATGGCACCCGAAACGAAAGACCCGCTGGTGGTCCAGGAGATCAGCGTCCAGGAGGCGTTCGAAGAGATTCAAGGCAGCGAAGTGGTGCTGCTCGATACCCGCGAGCCGCACGAGGCTGCCGAGGCCCGGATCGAGGGCGGCAAGCTGATCCCGCCGGCGACGCTGCTGGCGACGGTCGAAGACGCGGCCCCGGACAAGACCGCCCGCGTGGTCGTCTACTGCCGCTCGGGAGCCCGGTCGGCCAACGCCGTCGAGCAGATGATGGAGCTCGGCTATGAGGACGTCGTCAACGTCAGCGGCGGAATCCTGGACTGGCAGGCGAGCGGCCTGCCGGTGGTCAGCGAAGCCAAGCTCACCGACGAGCAACGCAACCGGTACTCGCGCCACACCCTGCTGCCCGAAGTGGGGGCGGCGGGTCAGGTCAAGCTGCTCGAGGCCAGGGTGCTGCTGCTCGGCGCCGGTGGACTCGGTGCTCCGACTGCGCTGTACCTGGCAGCGGCCGGCATCGGCAAGATCGGTCTGGTCGACGACGACGTGGTCGACGCCTCGAACCTCCAGCGTCAGGTGATCCACAACACCGAGCGCATCGGCGAGCCGAAGACCGCCTCGGCCCGGCAGACGATCGAGGCCCTGAATCCCGACGTCGAAGTCGTCGAATACAACTACCGACTGAACTCGGGCAACATCCTCGAGACGATCGCCGACTACGACATCATCGTCGACGGCGCTGACAACTTCCCGACCCGTTACCTGCTCAACGACGCCAGCGTGAGGCTCGACAAGCCGGTCGTCTCGGCCTCGATCCTCTCCTTCGACGGGCAGATCTCGACCTTCGTCCCGCATGAGGGCCCCTGCTACCGCTGCCTCTACCCGAGCCCGCCGCCGCCCGAGCTGGCGCCGAGCTGCTCGGCCAACGGCGTGCTGGGAGTGATGGCCGGCGTGATGGGCCTGCTCCAGGCGAACGAGGTGATCAAGCTGGTGCTCGGGATCGGCGAGCCGCTGGTCGGAAGGCTGCTGCTCTACGAAGCCCTCGGGACCCGCTTCACCGAACTCAAGGTGCGGCGCGACCCGGCCTGCCCGATCTGTGGTCCCGAGGCCGAGCAGGTGCCCGAGTCCGAACTCGGTGCCTTTCCCGACTACGAAGCGTTCTGCGGTGGCCACGTCGGGTCCTGAGCCCGACCGGCCGCCCGCTCGCTAGGATTCCGCCCATGCCGTCCGTACGAGTTCCCCCAGTCCTGCGTCAACACACCGGTGGCGCCACCGAGCTTTCAGTCGAAGGCGACAAGGTCGGTGCCGTGCTCGAATCGCTGGTCAGCCAGCATCCGGACACCAGGGAGCAGATCTTCTCCGAGGAGGGTGAGCTGAACCGCTTCGTCAACATCTACCTCAACGATGAAGACGTCCGGGTCCTCGACGGACTCGACACCGCCGTGGGCGCGGACGACACGATCATGATCCTGCCGGCGATGGCCGGCGGTTCCTGCGGCAGCTAGCTCAGCTGGGGAAGTCCGGAGCGTCGAAGCGGGTGTCGCGCGGTTCCTCGGACTCCTCCGCTTCTCCGATCATCTCGGCACCCTCCGACTCGAGGTTGGCGAGGATTTCCCGGGACTTCTGCTCGGCCGCGGCCGGGACCAGGATGTAACGCGGGCCCGCGGCCAGAAAGTCGGGTACGTCGAAGCCGCGCTGGCGCTGCAGCGTGCAGGGGATGCCTTCGGCGTTGAGCATGTTCTCGATCATCTCGGCCTCGGCCTGATTCGGGGCCCAGGCGACCCTGACCGGCTCCGGGGTCTTCGGTCTACGAGATCTGAAGATCGACATCTTCGACAGTGCTCCCGGTAATGCGAAAGGCGTTTACGACCGGCTCTTCGGGGTGCTCCAGCGAAACGATGAAGTAGACCGCGTCGGGCCAGCCGGCGGCGAGGTTGATGTCGGTCTGGGAGGGGTAGGCGGGGGTGCGCGTATGCGAGTGGTAGATACCGACGACCTCCTGGCCGTCTTCTTCGATCCGGTTCATCAGCTCGAGCTGCTCTCGCGGGGCGATGCTGTAGCGCAGCGGGCTCGCCTCCGCGTTGGCTGCCCGGTGGATCGACTGCGCTTCTTCCGGCGTTCCGCCGATCAGGCCGCAGCACTCGTTGGGGACGTCGGCCCTGGCGTGACCGATCATCTCGTCGATGTGGGCGCGGGGAACCCTCAAGGTGTGACCTACCACCAGTTGGTGGCGTCGATGTCGCCGAGTTCTTCCAGCGACTTCGTATAGACGCCGGAGGAGAGGTACTTCCAGCCTCCGTCGGGAATCAGGAAGACGATGTTGCCCGAGTCGATCTCGCCGGCGATCCGGTGGACTATCGCCGCCACGGCGCCGGACGACACGCCGGCGAAGATTCCCTCGTCGTCGAGCAGCCGCTTGGTCCAGACGATCGCGTCGCGGTTGGACACCATGATCTTGCGGTCGAGCACCGAGAGGTCGATGATCGGCGGGATGAAGCCGTCGTCGAGCGAGCGCAGGCCCTGGACCAGTTCGCCCTGCATCGGCTCGGCAGCGACGATCATCGTTTCGGGGTCGTGCTCCTTGAGCCGGCGGCCGTTGCCCATCAGGGTTCCGCCGGTGCCGAGTCCCGCGACGAAGGCGGCGACCGAGTCGAGTTCTTCGAGGATTTCCACGGCGGTGCCGTTGTAGTGGGCGAGCGGATTCGCCTCGTTGCCGTACTGGTAGGGCATGTAGTAGCTGGAGTCGGCGGCGGCCATCTCGAGCGCGAGCTCGACCGCTCCGTTGGATCCCTTGGCGCCCTCCGAGTAAACGATCTCGGCGCCGTACATGCGCAGCAGTTCGGTTCTTTCGGCGGTGACGTTGTCGGGCATCACGACCTTGAGCGGATAACGCTTGCGCCGGCAGATCATCGCCAGCGAGATCCCGGTGTTTCCCGAGGTCGGCTCGAGGATGGTCTGGCCGGGGCCGATCGCGCCGGCGGCCTCGGCGGCCTCCATCATCGAGCGGGCGACCCGGTCCTTGACCGAACCGGTCGGGTTGGCCGACTCCAGCTTGGCGAAGACCTTGACGTTCTCGTTCGGCGAGATCGTCGAGAGCTCGACCAGCGGCGTGTGGCCGATCGAGTCGACGATGTCGGTGAAGGTGCCGCCGCAGGGCTTGTTGAGGAGGTCGTAGTAAGGGCTCATGATCCGGGTTCGTTCGTACCGGCGTACTTTAGAAAGTGTAGTGGCTTGGACACCTGGCCGTGTGAAGTGAGGGGATCCGTGCGATACTGCCACGGTTGCCCGTCCGATTCAACTACCCTGCCGGGAGGATTTTACGTATGAAGAAGTCTCGCCTGATGTTCCTGATGTCGGCGCTT
The DNA here is from genome assembly GCA_963709475.1 of uncultured Solirubrobacterales bacterium. Taxonomy (GTDB): domain Bacteria; phylum Actinomycetota; class Thermoleophilia; order Solirubrobacterales; family 70-9; genus 67-14. The sequence goes on from CAVPWI010000001.1 coordinate 7,494, forward strand.
GCCGTGATGGCCGCGATGGTGCTTGTCGCCGGCTGCAGCAGCGACGACAGCAGTGATTCCGATTCCAGCGCCAGCGGAGATGTCTCATCTGAGCTGATCACCGCCGGAACGCTCACTGTCGGTTCCGATATCCCGTTCCCGCCGTTCGAGTTCGGCAAGGCGCCCGACTACGACGGTTTCGACATCGACCTGGTCAACGAGATCGCCAGCGACCTCGAGCTCGAGGTCGCGATCGAGGATACGTCCTTCGACACGATCTTCACCGACGTGGCCCAGGGCAAGTTCGACATGGTCGCTTCGGCCTCGACGATCACGCCCGAGCGTGAGCAGGAGGTCGATTTCTCCGACCCGTACTACGAAGCCGAGCAGGCACTGCTCGTGCCCGAAGGTTCTGACATCACCTCGGTCGAGGATCTGTCCGGTCTGACCGTCGGTGCGCAGGACGGCACCACCGGTGAGGCGTACGCCAACGACGAGACGGATGCCGGCAGCGTACGCGGCTTCCCGAACGGTCCGGCCGCTATCGCCGCACTGCAGAACGGTCAGGTCGAAGCGACGATCATCGACCAGCCGGTTGCCCAAGACGCGATCGACAAGGGACAGGGTGGCTTCGAGCTCGCCACCACGATCCCGACCGGTGAGCTGTACGGCCTGGCATTCGCCCAGGACACACCGGCCCTGCTGGAGGCGGTCAACGAGTCGCTGGCCAGCATGAAGGAAGACGGTCGTCTGAACGACCTCTACCAGAAGTGGTTCAAGATCGACGCCCCTGAGGGCGTGATCGACGGCACCAACACGCCGCAGTAGTTCATACGCATCAGGTCAGAAGGGGCGCCGAGGGCGCCCCTTCTGACAGGGTGTGGACCGGGAAGTCCGCATCCAAGGCAGTGAACGCAGTATCCGCAGCATGAGCCAGGAGAGAGAGCAGTAGTTGGAAGTCTTTTTCAACACCTATTTCGATTTCAGCTTCATGTCCGAGCACTTCGACGAGGTGCTGGCGGGCTTCTGGGTGACGATCAAGCTCTCGCTGGTCGGCGGTTTCTTCTCGCTGATCTGGGGACTGATCCTCTCGGTCCTGAGGCAGATCCCGGGCAAGTGGTTCGCACCGGTGCGATGGCTGACCATCGCCTACATCGACGCCCTGCGCGGAATCCCGCTGCTGCTGGTGATCCTCGGGCTTTCTGCCGGACTCGCCACGCTCGCTTCCGAAGGGGCTATTCCGAGAGCGATCGGCATCCCGCAGTGGTTCGGTGAGCCCGACCCGTTCTGGTACGGAGTCATCGCCCTGACCCTGACCTACGGCGCGTACATGGCCGAGGTCTACCGCGCCGGCATCGAGGCGGTCCCACGCGGTCAGATGGAGGCCTCCCGCTCGCTGGGTATGAGCCATGGCCAGGCGATGCGCTACATCATCGTCCCTCAGGCCGTGCGCAAGGTGATCCCGCCCTTGCTCAACGACTTCATCGCCCTGATGAAAGACACCGCCCTGATCAGCACGATCGGATTGATCGAAACGGTCCAGACGGGACGGGACCTCTACTCCGAATTCTTCAACCCTTCGGGCTATACGCTCGGAGCGTTCATGTTCCTTGTCGTGACGATTCCGCTGGCCCGCCTGGTCGACTGGCAGATCAAGAAGCAGGATGAGAAGTTCCAGAGGGGGATTCCGTGAGCGGCGAAGCGATACTCAAGGTCGAAGGCCTGAAGAAGAGCTACGGCAAGCTGGACGTGCTGAAGGACATCAACTGCAAGATCGCCGAGGGCGAAGTCGTCTGTGTGATCGGTCCGAGCGGCTCCGGAAAGAGCACGATGCTGCGCTGCCTGAACATGCTTGAACTGCCCGACGGAGGCCGGATCGAGCTGCACGGAAACGAGATATTCGGCGAGGGCAAGACCCACGACCTCGACGTACTCCGGCGCGAGGTCGGCATGGTCTTCCAGTCCTTCAACCTGTTCCCCCACATGTCTGCCAAGCAGAACGTCTCGATCGCCCAGGTCCGGGTCCGCGGACGCAAGCGGGGCGATGCCGACGAACGCTCGGTCGAACTGCTCGACAAGGTCGGTCTCGGTGACAAGGTTGACGAATACCCGGACCGCCTTTCCGGTGGACAGCAGCAGAGGGTCGCGATAGCCAGGGCCCTCGCGATGGACCCGGAGGTGATGCTCTTCGACGAGGTCACCAGCGCCCTGGACCCGGAATTGGTCAAGGGGGTGCTCGACGTCATGCGGGAGCTCGCCGACAGTGGCATGACCATGGTCGTGGTCACTCACGAGATGAACTTCGCCCGAGAGGTGGCGGACCGGGTGATCTTCATGGACCAGGGCTACATCGTCGAGCAGGGCGATCCCGATGATGTCCTGGGAAATCCGTCCGCAGACCGCACGAAGCAGTTCCTGGGCCTGGTTCTCGCCCGCTGAACCCGGGTTTGCCGGGGTTCGGGGCCGATCAAGGCGCCGCGGTCAGTCTTCGTCGAGGTCGGCCAGGAAGTCGATCGGCTTTCCGGGGCCTTCTTCGCTCACGTCGAAGTCGGGTCGCACCAGGTCCCGCAGATACTGCCTCCACATGTCCTCGATTTCGTCCGCTTCGAGGTCGAAGGCGGCTTCGAGGTTGGCGATCGGGCCGTCACGACGAAGCCGGCCGACGAGCAGCTCGCAGGCTCCTCCGCCGCGGTAATCCTCCAGCAGGTCGAAGATCGTTCCACCGAGCAGGATTGCGTCCCGTCTCCCGGGCGGGAAGGACGGGCGCGAGCCCTCCCGGAGGCGGCGGATGACCGCGGCGCGGTAGAGGTCGACCTGGCGGGAGAAGTGCTGGGCGCTGCCTTCGACCAGCCAGGCCCAGCCGAGGTAGCGGAGAAACCGCTGCGGTGTCCACGGCGGCGGTATCGCCTCGTTGTTGGCGGCCACGACGATCTGTGTGTAGAGCCGCTCGGCAGTGCCCTTGAGCGCCTCCAGGGAGGCTTCACCTGCGGCGCGCTTGGCCATCGCACCCTCACCCAGGACATGAATCTCGGTCGCCATCGGCCAGCCCGCCAGATACCGCCGGCCGGCCGGAGCGGCAGCCCAGCGGACCGCCGGCAGGAAAGGATGGGCGAAGTTGAGCCAGATCGGGGAAGGGTGGACGACGATCGTGATGTCGTGCGGGGCCACCTCGAAACGGTCTTCGAGCTTCAGGCTGAGGTCCTCGAGCCGGTCGAGCAGCTCCTCGGCATACCCGGTATCGCCGTCTTCGTGGCGGGCGCTGAAGGTCAGCGAGTTGGTTTCGATCCAGGTCATCCGGCCCAGAGTATTGAAACGACGAAGGCCCGCCGGGTCGACGGGCCTTCGTGAATGCTTCTTCTGCGGCCTGAGTGGCGGCAGTGACGAGCCGCCGGGGGCGGCGGCGATCAGAACTCGATCAGGCCAGGGCCGGAACGCGCTCGCTGACGCCACAGACGGCGCGGATCTCGGCGCTGGCGCGCTCGAATTCCTCGTCCGCCATGACCGGCGTGCCTTCGAACGGGAGGTCCCGGTCGATCTCGACCCACGAGCGGCAGCCGTGGTACTCCTCGCGCACCCTCACGGTGACAGGACGCGGAATCCGATGAACCCGGAGCAGAACCAGATGCAGCGGATGACGCGGCTTCCAGTTGAGTCGCTTCGCCGCGTAATCGGTGGTCCAGATGTAGAACGGCGAGAGGCCGTCGACGACCTTGGGGTTGTCGATCGTGATGTGCTCGGCAACCTCTGCCCAGGCGCGGATCCGGACCCGGTCGGGCTGCGGAATGCCGCCATCCTGCAACAGGGCACGGGCCGGCGGCTCCTCGTCGGGCCAGACGCCCTCTTCGAGTGCACGGTCAAGCTCGGGGTGATGCGAGGGGCGCACCAGATCGTTGTGCTGGTGGTCAAACGTGGGGTAGAGGAAGAAGCGGTCATGCTCCAGTTCGAAGTGCTTGTTCTCCTCATTGATTCCGCCTTTGCGGAGAGTCAGGAGCTGTTCGCCTTCGGACAGGGCTCGCACAGTAACGGCCCATTCCTTGAACGCAATTGGCATAGGGTTCTCAGTCGGGTAGAAGTTGCTACGGACATGTGCGGACCCAAGAAAAGAGCCGGCCTGAAGGTGAAGATTCCGGCCGGGTTCCGGACCCGCAAGAGAACGCAGGTTACTAAATGTTTCCCAAATAATCAAGCAATGTGACGACCGTCACATAGCCTATGACCTGGTGAGACGGATGAGCCCGGCACTCTCGTCGGTGGCGACCCAGCCATCCGGCAACCAGACCGTCGCCTGCCCGAGGTCGATCGATCCGGGTCCGCTGATCGTGGCGAAATCTCCGGCCGCGAGGGACATCCCGGGCCCTGGCTCGAGATAGCGCCGTCGGACCGTCACCAGCTCGATCGGCTCATCCGGCTCGTGGTAGCCGTAGCGTGACTCGTGGCTCGCCTCGAAGAGCCGTCGCAGCTGCGAAGGATCGCCAGACAGGTCCTCAACGGTCAGCTCGAAGGACTGCCCCCGGTAGCGCAGGTCCCAGGAGATCTCGTCGGCCTCTCCCATCAGGTCGGCGAGAGCTTGAGCTGAGATCCGCTCCTCGCTCAGCATCACCGTTCTGGTCTCGTCCCGCCGCCGTTCTGCCGCCGCGAGCCCGAGAGCGCTGAAGACCCCGCCGTCTTCGGGGACGAGCACGATTTCGATCCCGAGATCTTCGGCGATCGAAGTCGCATGAAGCGGTCCGGCACCACCAAAGGCCAGCAGGGCGAAGTCCTTCGGGTCAAGACCGCGCTCGACCGTCATCACCCGGAGTGCGCGGACCATCTCTGTGTCTGCGATTCGCAGGATCCCGAGCGCGCATTCTTCGACCTCCAGCCCGAGCCGCTCGGCCAGACCGGCGATCGCCGAGTGGGCGGCAGCCCGGTCGAGTTCGATTCCGTCGGCCAGGGCCGGGCGGTCTCCGAGCCTGCCGAGGACCAGATTGGCGTCGGTGACGGTCGGTTGCCCGCCGCCTTTGCCGTAACAGGCCGGTCCCGGTTCGGCGCCGGCCGAATGAGGCCCGACCCTGAGAGCTCCACCCGGGTCCCGCCATGCGATCGAGCCACCGCCGGCGCCAACGGTCTCGATGTCGACCATCGGCAGGGCCAGGCTGCGTCCCGCGACCGCCCGTCCTCCCGTCTCGCGGGCGGATCCGTCTTCGATCACGCAGACGTCACAGGAGGTGCCGCCCATGTCGAAGCAGAGCAGGTCCCTGTGGCCACTGGACCTGGCGACCATGGCCGCGGCTGCCGCCCCACCGGCCGGACCGGAGAGCACGGCAAGCGCCGCGTGGTCGGAGGCCGTGGAGAGGTCGGTGAGGCCGCCGCTTGACTGCATGATCAGCGGTTCCGGAAGACCGGCTTCCGCCGCGCGCCCGGCCAGGCGTCGCAGGTAGCCGGCCAGCAGCGGCGAGAGCGCCGCGTCGACTTCGGTCGTGGCGGCGCGCTCGTACTCCCGGAAGGTCCCCACGACCTCATGTGAGAGTGAGATGTGGATGGTCCCCCCGAGCAGGCTGCGAAGCCGCTCGCCGATCGCGATTTCGTGAGCCGGGTGGCGGTCGGCGTGGAGCAGGCAGACCGCGACGGCATCGACCCCGGCCGACGCGACCGCCTCGGCAACCTGGTCGAGTTCGGCTTCGTCGGGCGTTTCGATGGCACCTTCGGGAACCATCCTCTCGTCGAGTTCAAAGCGCCGCCCAGGCGGGATCAGCGGCGGGGGAGGGGCCAGTTCGAGCCGGTAGAGGGAAGGGCGATTCTGCCGGCCGATCTCGACCAGGTCGGCGAAGCCACGGGTGGCGACCAGGGCCGCGTCGGCCACCTTCCCTTCGAGCAGGGCGTTGGTAGCGACGGTCATGCCGTGGGCGAAGAGCGAGACCGAAGACCCGTCGATCCCCGCCTGATCGAGGACCTGGGCCGCCGCCGCCAGGGCCCCTTCGGACTGGTCACCGGGCGTGCTCGCGGCCTTGCCTGCGAAAAGCCGGCCGTCGAAGACCAGGACCGCGTCGGTAAAGGTGCCGCCGACGTCAACACCGAGAATCGCCCCCGGCTCAGGCATGTCCGTGGCCTCCGCCACCGGGGGTTTCGACCCGCAGACGGTCCCCGGGGGTGAGCTCGCCTGATGCCTTCGGCTCGAGCTCTTCGTAGGTCTCGCCGTCCCGGGTCAGCAGGTTCTTTCCGGCGGCGGCGGGGCTGCCGCCTTCAGCGCCCGGCGGGCGATGCCTCCTGCGCTCGCTCAGAAGGGCGAAGCTCATCGGTTCGAGGGCTTCGATCTCCCTGACCAGCCCGTCGCCGCCGCGGTGCCTGCCTGCACCTCCGCTGTCACGCCTGATCGAGTATTCCCGGGCCCTGAGAGGGAACTCGATCTCCATCGCCTCGATCGGGGTGTTGAGGGTGTTCGACATCGCGACGTGCACGCCACTGGGTCCGTCGGCCCGGGAGGTGGCGCCCTGGCCTCCGCCGATCGTCTCGTAGTAGGCGAACCCGTCGTTGCCGAGGGTCAGGTTGTTCATCGTGCCCTGTCCAAGGGCCCGGCCGAATGCCCGCAGGCAGAGGTCGGCGACCCTCGAGGAGGTCTCGACGTTCCCGGCGACGACGGCGGCCGGCGGGCCGGCGTTCAGCAGGGTTCCTTCGGGAACGGTCACTTCGACCGGGCGGTAGGCGCCGGCGCTGGCCGGGATGTCCGGATCGGTCAGCACCCTGACCGCGAAATAGCAGGCCGACTGGGTTACCGCCAGCGGGCAGTTCAGGTTTCCGGGGTCCTGTCCGGATGAACCGGTGAAGTCGAAACGGATCGAGTCTGCTTCGACGGTCACCGCGAGATGCAGTTCGAGGTCGCCTTCTCTTGCTTCGAGCAGGTCCGTGGCCGTTCTTCGGCCGTCGGGCATCTCGCTGATAAGCGCGCGGGTCCGAAGCTCGGCGTACTCGATCACCTCGGCCATGGAGTCCAGCAGCCGGTCACTGCCCCGGGCGGCAGCAAGTTCCGTCAGTCGCGCGGTTCCGAGGCGGTTCGCCGCCAGCTGAGCCCGCAGATCGGCACGTCTTTGAGCCGGCTGGCGCATCTTTGCGGTGACTTCGTCGATCGCCTGCGCATCGAGGATCCGCGGGGAGATGACCACTCCCTCCTCGGAAAGAACGCTCGAATCGGCTGGCATCGACCCGGGTACGCTGCCACCGACGTCGGCGTGGTGCGCCCGGTTTGCGGCGAATCCGAGCAGCGCGCCCTTGCCGTCGAAGGCCGGTGTCACCACGGTGATGTCCGGCAGGTGGGTGCCGCCCGAATACGGGTCGTTGAGGAACCAGGAAACGCCCGGCTGGTGAGGCCGATCGATAACCGCCCGGACCGAGGCGGGCATCGAGCCGAGGTGGACCGGGATGTGCTCGGCCTGCATCACCATCTCGCCACCGGGGTCGAAAACGGCGGCTGAGCAGTCGCGCCTCTCTTTGATGTTGGCCGAGTGGGCCGACCTCACCAGGACGGCGCCCATCTCCTCGCAGATCGAGGCGAAGGCTCCGGCCGCCACCCGGACCCGGATCGGATCGGGCCTGCTCAATCCCACTTTCGAGGCTCGATCGAGCCGTCCGGGAGGTAGATCAGGTGCACGCCGTTCAGGGCCGGGTCGGTTGCGGGGAAGTCCGAACGACGGTGCCCCCCGCGGGACTCCCTTCGCTCCAGGGCGACCGCACCGATCGCCGCGGCAAGCGGATACCGGTCCGAGGCCAGCTGCCGGAGCCGGGGGCCCTGCCGCATCGGTCCGGCGAGTCTCCAGACTGCATCACGGGTGGCCGCCGTCGGAGGGTCGAAGCGCCAGGAGGGCGGCTCGGGCGGTGATTTCGAAGCCGTCATCTTCATTCCGGCCGCCGCAGCTCGCTGGCCGAAAACGAAGCATTCGGTGAGCGAGTTGGAGGCCAGCCGGTTGGCCCCGTGGATTCCGGTGCAGGCACATTCACCCGCCGCCAGCAGTCCGTTCAGGGAAGTCCGGCCATCGAGGTCGACCGCCACTCCACCCATTACGTAGTGGGCCCCTGGAGACACAGGCACGGGTTCGTCGACAGCATCGAAGCCGGCCTTCTCGAGCATGGAAAAGACGCTGGGGAAGCGTTCCGCGTCGATGCCGGTCAGGTCCAACCTGACCGCGACCCCTGCCTGCTTGTCGATCTGCCGAAGGATCGCCGCGGTGACGTCGTCCCGGGGCGCGAGTTCGTCGGTGAAGCGCTCGCCTTCGTCGGTCAGCAGTGCGGCACCCTCGCCGCGGATCGCCTCGGTGATCAGGGCGCCGTCGGCGTGAGTGCCGGGTGCCGACAGGCAGGTCGGGTGGAACTGGCAGAACTCGAGGTCGGCGAGTTCGGCGCCGGCAGCCGAGGCCAGCACCGCGCCGGCGCCGATCGCCCCCCACGGATTCGAGGTGCGCCGCCAAAGGGCAGCGGCACCGCCGGTCGCCAGCAGGGTCGCCGCGGAGGCGATCCTGCCCCGGTCGGTGAGGATGCCGTGGCAGCGTCTGCCATCGCTCCAGAGGGCCAGGGCAGAGGTCTCCTCCAGGACCGTGATCCTCGGTTCGGCAGCGACGATCCGGGCCAGCGTGCCGGTGATCTCACGCCCGGTCTGGCTGCCACCGGCATGGATGATCCGGCGCCTGCTGTGGCCTCCTTCGAGTGCCAGTTCGAGCTGGCCGGAGGGATCGCGATCGAAGGCCATGCCCCTCGACACGAGGTCCTCGACAACACCTGGCGCTTCTTCGGTGAGTATCTCCACGGCTTCGGTCCGGCACAGGTCGCGACCGGCTGCGACCGTATCGGCAGCATGGGCGGCGGGGGAGTCGTCCGGATCCAGTGCGGCGGCAAGCCCGCCCTGGGCCCAGAAGCTGGCGCTTTCGGCCAGCGGCTTGCGGGAGACGAGACAGACCCGTCCACCTGCCTCGGCAGCCCTGATCGCAGCCCAGAGGCCGGCCGCGCCCGCTCCGACGACCGCCAGATCGAAAGGTGAACGTTGAGAGGCTTCCGCCGGGCCCGTCAACGACTACTTGCCGGGATCGGTCGCCGGCTCGTCGTCGCTCCGCGCAAGATCCTCGAGTTCCTCGAGCGTCAGGCCCTCTTCGAGGCCAACAGCGATCAAGTCGGCTTCGCGCTCGACACCGACGATTTCACGCGCCTGAGCAGAGAGCCTCTCGCGGTCGAACTCTCCGGCGTCGGCCATCTCGACCGTCAATGCTCCGAGCTCTCCGAGTTGTTTGCGGCGCAGTTCTTCCAGCTCGACCAGGTGGTCCTTCATCGCCCGGCGTTCGCGCCCGGTCTGCTTTCCACGGCGAAACAGCCCCATCAGGACCCGTCTCCGGACTCGGGAGGCGCACCCTTGGAGATTTCCTGGCGCAGGGCACCGATCTGGCCACGTAGCCAGCTGACGGCGGCTTCCCTCGCTTCGGCCTCGGTGACAATCCCGGGTGCCGCTTCGACCGATACCGGCGCCGTGCCGGCCTCGGTCACGGCAGCTTCAGCTTCTTCGACCCGCTTCTCGGCCTCGCGGGCGCTCTCTTCGATCGCTTTGAGCCTCGACTCGGCGATCGTGAGGGCTTCGGCCTTGCTTGCCTTCTCTGCCTCCAGGGCGGTCTCGAGGACCTTGATGCGGGCCTCGAGTTCGGGGCGGTGATCGTCGCCCGCTGCGGCTGACGACCCCTGCGACGGATCAGCGGCGATTTCGGCAGCGAGGGCTGCGTCAGCTTCGATCTCGGCGGCCTGGCTGCGGACCCAGTCGGCCGCGGCTTCGCGGTTGGCGGCGATTTCCCGGGCCAGCTTGGCTTCGGCGGCGTCGGCCCGTTTTTCGGCGCTTTCGATCCTGCCGGCGGCTTCCTTCAGCGCCGCGTCGAGCTTCGAACGGTCTGCCTCTATCTCGCGGGTGATCGCGCTCAGCTCGGTCCGGGCATCCGCTGTTACCGCAGCCTTGGCCGCTTCGGCGGCGGTCCTGGCGGAAGTCTCGCTTGCGGTGATCCGTTCCGCCATCTGATCGAGCTCGCTGAGCTTCTGCTGTGGCTCGGCCGGTGTGGTCGGCCTGGTCCCGGCGCCGGCTTTCGAAGGCAGCGGTCTTTCGGCCGGGCTCTGCTCGTCCTTCGGCACGACTGAGGCCTTTGGCTCCTTCGCCTTCTCTGCGGACGCCTTTTCCTTCTCGGGCTTTGCTGCGTCAGGCTTTGCTGCGGCATGGGTGGCCGGAGCCTTCTTCTGATCCTGCTTCCCGGTGTCGTCGGCGGGCACCTCTTCTTCGGGTGTCTTGGCCACGGCAGCAGCGCCTGCGGCGGCGGGTGGCAGGCCCTGTCCGTCGGTGTGCTCGGCGGTCTCGGGGGCGGCATCGGTTTCGGGCAAGTCATGGACGCCGGTGTGCTCGGCGGTCTCCGGCATCTCGTGCTCGCCGGTGTGCTCTCCGGTCTCTGGATCGGTCGGCGGTTCCGGGGCCGAGAGCTGCCCGAGCTCGTCGGCGACTTCACGGACTTCAGCCGCTCCCCGGGACATGATGTCGTCGTCCCAGGTGCCCTGCACGAACATCCCGAGTACCAGCTCGCCGAGCGCCTCGCGCCGGTCGACGTGGAGCTCCTCGAGCTGCCGCTGTTTCTTCTTCAGAGCACCCTTCCTCATCTGATTTACCCATCATTACCGAAGTCGGCGACAGAAACCTCCGTGGCTGCTCCCGGGGCGAGCACTTCGCGGTAGGCGAGCAGCACCCTTTGGGCCATTCTTTCGGCCGAAAGCGACTCTGAGCGGGCCCTTCCGGAGGTGCGTGGGTCGGGGTCTTCGAGCAGACCTGTCGCGAAATCTGACCAGGCTCCGACCTCGAACGGGGCGCAGAGCGTGTTCGGCAGAGAGCGCAGGAGACTCGGGGCGATGCCCACCGGCGTGGTCATCACCGGTACGTCGCAGGCGAGGCTCTCGAGGCAGGCGAGCCCGAAGCCTTCGTATTCCGAGGTTACGAGCACCGCGTCAGCGGCATTCACCCAGGTGGACATCCGGGCCGGGTCGATCCCGCCACCGGTGAGCAACTCGATTCCCGTCCGTTCGGCGACCTCTCGGGCGCGGTCGATCCGTTTCTCCGGTCTGTCCGGGTCAGCCGGAAAGAACAGGTACCGGCCGCCGGGGTCGAGTCCCAGCGAGTTCCGGGCGGCGGCGCGCGGCTGCGGGGTGAAGCGGGAGAGGTCGGCCCCGCAGGGCAGCACGGCGTTTCGACCGGGAATCAGTGGAAGGCCGGCTCTTCCGGCCTCCTGGCGGAACAGGGCGCTCGAGGCGCCGGCAGTCAGCGCCAGCCTGCCGGCCAGCAGCCGGGATCCGGGGCCGACCACCCGGTGGCGGACGTCGGTGCCGTGAAAAGTCACAACAAGCGGCTTCGCCCCGGCCAGCAGGGCGCACCAGCCCGCCAGCCCGTAATGGGCGTGGACGAGGTCGAAATCCTGTCGCTTCAGGAGCGCCCGGATGCGTCGGGTGGCGGGCAGGTACTGGTCCTTGCCCGGGGGGAACGAGAACAGCTCTGTCTCGACTCCGAACGCCCTGAGCGCTTCGACCTGGTCGACCACCCAGCGTCCCCGCTGCGGAGTTTGCTCATCGGGACCGAAATTCATCACCACCAGGACGCGCATCGCCGCAGGTTATCCCGCGAAGCCCCGACCCGTTGCTCTTTCGTCACCGTCCTGGAGGCATGTTGTTGCTCGCAGGTGTGGACCGGTTGCCCGGGCGCATCGAGGGTCGGTATCGACAAGCGACAAAGGAGGAGTCATGTATTACAGAAGCATGGGCCGCGTTCACGCGGCTGCGGTCGACCGGACAGACCGGATGCGCAACCGGCTGGCGGGTGAAGGTGGCCAGGGGACGGTCGAGTACGTCGGCCTGATCCTGCTCGTATCCCTGCTCATGGTGGGCATGCTGGCGGCGATGAAAGGGTTTTCGGGCCGTCAGGGAACGGAACTCGCAGAGCTGATCGTGGACAAGATCCAGTCGGCTGTCGACAAGGTCACATTCCGCTGAAGTCTCGCGGACCGGCTCGCCGGGGTGGGCTTCGGCCCGCTCCGGCAGGCGGTCGCCTTCTCCCGGGCCGGTGTGATGAGCCGGCCGGGTGAGCCGGATCACTCCCTGGGCCCGGCTCTGGGAGACTTCGGCCATGTCAGAGAGCAATAGAAGTCACGGGCGTTCCGACGCCGAGATCAGGCCGGTCAGCATCGAACCCGGATTCGTCTCGAGCGCCGATGGTTCGGCCCTCATATCGGTCGGCGGAACGCGGGTCATCTGCACGGCTTCGGTTTCGAACAGGGTGCCCAAATGGATGGAAGGGAAGGGCACCGGCTGGGTTACCGCCGAGTACTCGATGCTGCCCGCCTCGACCGGCGATCGCAAGCCCCGGGACATCAGCAAAGGCAAGCTCGACGGCCGCTCTGTCGAGATTCAGAGGCTGATCGGCCGTTCGCTCAGGGTCGCGGTTGACTTCGAGGCTCTGGGGGAGCGCAGCGTCTACGTCGACTGTGACGTGCTCGAGGCGGACGGAGGTACCCGCTGCGCTTCGATAACCGGGGGGTACGTGGCGCTTCACCTCGCGCTCTCGGGCCTGCTCGAGCGTGGCGAGATCGAGACCTTTCCCCTGACCACGGCCGTTGCCGCGATAAGCGTCGGCATGGTCGGTGGCCGGGCTCTCTGCGACCTCGACTACCCGGAGGACTCGACCGCTGAGGTCGATGCCAACGTCGTGATGACCGGCGACGGCGGGCTGATCGAGGTTCAGGCGACAGCCGAGCAGACCCCTCTGTCCCGGGCCTCGCTGGACGACCTGCTCTCCCTGGCTGAGGCGGGTATCGGCAAGTTGAGGATCGCTCAGGACGAGGCGACCGCCGCTTGATCCTCGCCAGCCGAAACGAACACAAGGTTCGTGAACTGGCCGAGATCCTGCCCGGTGCCGGACTCGAGCCCCTGCCCGAGGAGGTCGAACTGCCGCCTGAAGACGGCACCACCTTTGCCGCGAATGCGCTGATCAAGGCCCGGGCCGCCCGGGCCGGGACCGGCGAGGCGGTGATCGCCGACGATTCCGGCCTGGTGGTCGACGGCCTCGACGGCAGGCCGGGGGTGAGGTCGGCGCGTTACGCCGGAGAGGATGCGAGTGACGGGGAAAACCTCGAGAAGGTGCTGCGGGACCTGGCCGCTTCGGCCGGCCCGATGACGGCTCGCTACGTATGCGTGATCGCTTCGATCGACAGCGGTGGCCGTGAGGCGGTCTTCGAAGGGACCTGCGAGGGCAGGATGATCCTGGAGCCGCGGGGGACGGGCGGCTTCGGCTACGACCCGGCCTTCATCCCCGATGAAACGGGGCCCGGAGATGAACGCACGATGGCCGAGCTCAGCCCCGAGGAGAAGCACGCGATCAGCCACCGCGGCAGGGCGGCGCGGGCGCTGGCCGCACATCTTTCCCGTGGAGACGGGTCCTGATCCGACGGGCCGGCTGCGTCGCCGGACTTGGGGCTACTCGCCCGGAAGGGGGAGCAGGTTGACCGCAGCTGCCGCTCCGACCGCGACCACCGTGACCCCGTAGCCGGCGTAGCCGGTGGCGAAAGCCAGCGCGGAGGCCAGGGCACAGACCGCGACCACGATCATCCAGGAGGCTCGGGCGAGGGACATGGCCGGTATGTTCCTACACCGTGACCCCGGAAGCAAGATCGCCCGACGGACCGACAGGCCCTTCCCGCACTGAGGGCCTCCCCGGACGAGCGCGGGCCGTGCTCGACACGCTCGCCGGGCTCGAGCCTGAACTGCGGGCTGCGGCCGTGCTCTCGGAGGCCGGCCAAGTGCTCGCTTCCACGATTGAGGAAGAAGCCTGGCAGCGATCCGCGGTCGAGTTCGCGCAGGCCCTCGCCGCCGCAGGCCCGGACGGGCTCGACAGCTCTCATGTCGCGACCGAGGAGGCGGAGGTGTTCCTGGTCAGCGAGTCGGGCTTCAGCCTGGTCGCGGTGACGGCGAGGTTCGTGCTCGCTTCGCTGACTTCCTTCGACATCCGGATGTCACTGAGGGACCTCGCAGGCGAGGCCGAACATGCTTAAGCCCCACCGGGTCCTGGCCCGCAAAGTCAGCTCCTATGCGGATGAAGCCTCCGCATTCATGCGTCGGCGCCGACACCACCGACGACCGTTCGTCCGCATTCAGTACCGCAGTGGAGATGCGGTCGAGCTCCACCCGGACGACCCTGAGGCCCGGGAGATAATGGCTGCGGTGGAGGGGCTCATCGAGCGTTCCGGTTGAGCGTTTCGGCCGGTGTTTCGCTCCAGAATTGAGATACCGCGCGGAACGGTGTCCGAAAGCGGTGTTAGGTTACTGCCGTTCCCAAATCTCCGAGGAGGATTCAACACGTGACTAAAGCTGAGTTTCTTGAGAAGGTTGCCGGCGACGAGCGAATCGGAAGCAAGAAGGCCGCGGCCGATGCCGTCGATTCCGTGCTCGATGCCATTACCGACACGCTGACCGGCGGAGGCGAAGTCAACTTCACCGGTTTCGGAAAGTTCCACGTCGCTGAGCGCAGTGAGCGCCAGGGCGTCAACCCCCGCACCGGCGAGCGCATCACGATCGCCGGCGGCAAGGTCCCGCGCTTCTCGGCCGGATCCGCGCTGAAGAAGCAGGTCAAGGGCTGAGTCTCTTCATCGATCGGGCTGCGGCGCTCGTCAACGAGCGCCGCAGTCAGGTCTGCCTTGGCCTGGATCCTGATCCGGCCCAACTGTCAGGGGACGGCGGAGGCACTGCTTCCTCTGAATCCCCGGCTGAGCTGGCCGGGAGCGCCATCGAGGACCACTGTCTGCGCCTGATCGAGGCCGCCGGTCCTTACTGCGTCGCGGTCAAACCCCAGCTGGCCTGTTTCGAACGGCTCGGCTGGCCTGGCTGGCGCGCGCTGGAAGAGGTCTGCGCCGCTGCCCGCCGGGCGGGACTGCTGGTCATCGCCGACGGAAAACGCGGCGACGTCCCGGTTTCTGCACGGGCCTACGGTCAGGCGATGGTCGGACACACCCCCACGCCTTGGGGCGACGTCGCCGGCCTCGGAGCCGACGCCTTCACCGCCAACCCGATGATCGGTGCCGACTCACTCGAGCCTCTCGTCGCCGCCGCCGAGCGGGCCGGCGCCGGGGTCTTCGCCCTCGTACGGACCAGTAACCCGGGGGCGGCCGACATCCAGGATCTCGAGACTCCGGAAGGGCCGGTCCACGAACGGCTCGCCGCCCTGGTGGACAGCTTCGCCGACCGGCTCGGCGGAAGGGAGACGAACCTGAGCGGGATGGGAGCGGTGGTCGGCGCGACCGAACCCGGACACATCGAGAAGCTGCGGTCGTTGATGCCGCGGGCGATCCTGCTGATCCCGGGGGTTGGTGCCCAGGGAGGCAGGCCCGAGGATCTCGGGGCCGCTTTCGAGCCCGGCAGGACCGGCGCCCTGGTAGCTGCGTCGCGCTCGATCGCAGGTGCCGAGGATCCCGGGGAAGCCGCCGATCGACTGCGCGAGTCGCTCTGGCGGGTCTCGGGGTAGATCTGTTGCCGCCTCGCGAGCGGGGCGACTCCACTCCTTCACGACTGTACGATTGCGCGGACCTTCCCGGCTGCTCCCACCCGAATGAAAAAGAACAACTCCCTAATCGCCCGATTCCTCGCCTTGGCAGCCCTCGTGGGCGCCGGCGTGGCCGTGGTCGTCGTGATCAACAGTGGCACCGGGGACGACGAGCCTGCCGTCGAGAGGAATGCGGGTGGCAACAACTCCGGCGGACAGGGCGGCAACCAGAATCAGAAGCCGGCCAGGAAGACCTACGTCGTCCAGGAAGGCGACACCCTCACCGTGATCGCCCGGAAGAACGGCGTATCGGTCGCCCGGGTCGAACGACTCAACCCGGACCTCGATCCGCAGGCGCTGATTCCGGGTCAGAAGCTGAAGCTTCGTTGAACGACGCGATTCGCGGCTTCGCCCTCGCCGCGGTTCTGCTCGCCGCTTCACTTGTGGTGGCCGCCCCGTCGGTCGCGGCCGGGGATCCACCCGAGATTGAGGCCGAATCCTGGGTCCTGATCGATGCGAGGACGGGGGAGACTCTGGCGCAGGCGGCCCCCAACCGGCAGCTGCCGATGGCCAGCACCACGAAGATGATGACCGCCTACCTCACGCTGCGAGAGCTTCCGATGGACCAGGTTCTGGCGGCAGCCGACTATCGGGGCGCACCGGCCGAGTCCCTGATGGGGCTCGAGGCCGGGCAGGAGGTCTCTGTCCGGGACCTTCTCTACGGACTGATCCTGCTGAGTGGCAACGACGCCGCAGTCACGCTTGCGACCGCGGTTTCGGGGACGGTGCCCCGGTTCGTCCGCCTGATGAACCGGACAGCGAAGAGGCTCGGACTGTCGAATACCAGCTACGAGAACCCGATCGGACTAGACGGCAGGCGGCAGTACTCGAGCGCCGCGGACCTGGTCGAACTCGGCCGGATCCTGATGGAGATGCCCCGGTTTCGCCCGATCGCTTCGGCTCGTACCGCGAAGCTCCGCAGCCTCAGCCCGCCGGTCGAGATCGAGACCGGCAACGAGTTCGTGCGAGACAACCCCTGGGCGCTGGGGATCAAGACCGGGTTCACCAACCTCGCCGGCTACATCCTCGCCTCGGACGGCCGCCGCGAGGCGACCGAGCTCATCGCTTCGGTCATGGGCACATCCAGCGAGGTCGCCAGGGACGAGCAGACGGTGAGGCTGATGGACTACGGATTTTCGCTCTACGAAAAGCGTATCCCCGTCCGAACCAGCCGGCCGGTCGAGCGTATCCCGGTCAGGTTCGAAGACCGGGACCTGCCCGTCTCTTCGCCGCGACCGGTCAGGATCGGGGTCAGGGAGGGCGAGGATCTCAGGGTCTCTGTCGACCTGCCGGAAGAGGTCGAGGGCCCTGTGCGAAAGGGCCAGCGACTCGGGACGGCGACGGTCAGCCTTGACGGAGCACGAATCGCCACCGTACCGCTGCTTGCTGATCGCGCGGTCGCTGAGCCCGGGCTGTTCGATCGCGGACTCGACTGGCTCGCTTCCAACCTTCTCTACATATTTCTCGCTCTGTTCGCAATACTGGTCCTAGTGCTGTTGGTGAGACGGCGTCACGAGAGTGAGATGAGGACGAGGTTGGCCAGGGCGGGCAGGAGACGCAGATGATTATTTCGGTAACGCTGAACGCGGCAATGGACCGGACCGTGGCTGTACCCAACTTCCGCCAGGGGCATCGACACCGCTCGGTCGAGAGCCGGACCGTCCCGGGCGGAAAGGGGATCAACGTGGCCAGGGCTCTCGGCTTGCTCGGACGTCCGGTGATCGCCACCGGACTGGTAGGGGGCTCGAACGGAGACTGGATCGCGCGCCAGCTTTCCGAGGAGTCTCTCCTGACCGACTTCATCCGGATCTCGGAAGAGAGCCGGATCAACCTGGCCGTTGTCGACCCGACCAACGGCGAGCAGACCGAGATCAACGAGCGCGGACCGAGCGTCCAGCCCGAGGAGCTCGAGAGCTTCGTCCAGCGACTCGATTACCTCGCCGGAGGAGCCAGGCTCTGTGTGATCGCCGGCAGCCTGCCCCCGGGAGTGGACATCGATTTCTACGCGACCCTGGTCGCGACCCTGAGGGCCCGTAACATCCCGGTGCTGCTCGACTCCGAGGGCGAGGCGATGTCTGCGGGCATGCGCGCCGGCCCGACCATGGTTACGCCGAACAAGCTCGAGACCGAAGAGCTGATCGGCCACGAATTCGATGTCGATGATGATCTCCACGGCGTGCTCTCGGAGCTGATCGAAATGGGACCCTCCGAAGCGGCCATAACCCTGCCAGAGGGCTGCGTGGCCATGGTCGGGGAGGGTGCCGAACGGCGCATGCTCGAAGTCCGGATTGACCCGCTCGAGCCGATCTCGACGGTTGGTTCCGGCGACGCATTCGTTGCCGGCTACATCGCCGCCCGCTACGACGGCATGTCGCCGGAGATGTGCCTCTCTTACGCGGTCGCCTGTGGTGCCGAGGCGACCCAGCACCTCGGCGCGGGTCGCCTCGATCGCGCCAGGGCCGAAAGCCTGCTGGACAGCGTCACGGTCCGCAAGGTCAAAGCGCCGGCCGGCGTCTGACCCGACCGCCGACCGCCTCCGGTCCGGGGTTCAACTCCTGCGGGACAGTCGCTCGACCTGTTTTTTGTACCGCTGCACATCGATCACGGTCCGACCCGGGCGTAGATTTGGACTCAGCAGTTCGGGGTTCTCCTCCCCGGTCATGTGGCTAACAGAGCGGTTGTCGGGCTCAGGCAAGGCGACCTGCTTCCCTCCTGTCGGACCCCGGCCCTCACAGGGGGCCGGGGTCCTTCCTTTTGGTTTTCTGCCCACACGCAGCGGCTTTGTATCCGGAACCGGCTCACCGGCCCGGCGTGAATAGAATCGTCCGACGGGGGCCGTAGCCTGCTCCCTTCAACCGCAGCCCTGGAGGACCTAATTGGAAATTGAGATCGGCCGAGGCAAGAAGGGCCGACGCGCCTACGGGTTCGACGATGTGGCGATTGTGCCCTCCCGTCGCACCCGGGATCCCGACGACATCGACATCAGCTGGACGCTGGGTCCGTACCGTTTCGACCTGCCGCTGGTCGCCTCGGCGATGGACGGCGTGGTCAGTCCGGAGACGGCTGTGCTCACCCACAAGCTCGGCGGCCTCGGTGTGCTCAACCTCGAAGGTATCTGGACCCGATTCGAAGATGCCGAGGAGCAGCTCGAGCAGGTTTCCAGGGCACCCAAGGACGAAGCCACCGCGCTGATGCAGCGGATCTATGAGACCCCGGTCAAGCCGGAACTGATCGCCAGGCGCATCAGCGAGATCAAGGCGGCCGGCGCGGTCGCCTGCGGCTCCCTCACCCCCCAGAAGGTTCGTGAGCATTACGAAGTAGCGATAGAGGCAGGCCTCGACATCCTGGTGATCCAGGGCACTGTGATCTCTGCCGAGCATGTCTCGACCACGGTCGAGCCGCTCAATTTGAAGGAGTTCATCGACGAGGTCCCGGTTCCGACCGTGGTCGGCGGCTGCGCCTCCTACTCGACCGGCCTCCACCTGATGCGCACCGGCGCGGTCGGCGTGCTGGTCGGTGTCGGACCCGGTGCGGCCTGCACCACCCGCGGCGTGCTCGGTATCGGCGTGCCCCAGGCCACCGCCATCGCCGACGTCGCTGCCGCTCGCTCCCAGCACATGCTGGAGACCGGCGAGTACGTCAACGTGATCGGTGACGGCGGCATGCGCACCGGCGGCGACATCTCCAAGGCGATCGCCTGCGGTGCCGACGCGGTGATGATCGGCTCGCCGCTGGCCAGGGCCAAGGAAGCCCCCGGTCGTGGCTACCACTGGGGCATGGCGACCTTCCACTCTTCGCTTCCGCGTGGAACCAGGGTTGCGACGGTCCAGGACGGGACGATGGAGGAGATCCTGCTCGGCCCGGCCCACGAGAATGACGGCACCTTCAACCTGATGGGCGCGCTGCGTACCTCGATGGCTACCTGTGGCTACGAGGACATCCGTTCGTTCCAGAGGGCCGAGGTGATGGTCGCCCCGGCGCTGATGAGCGAAGGCAAGAAGCTCCAGAACGAGCAGTCGGTAGGCATGGGCTCCAACGGCCGTGCCGCGGTATCGGCCGGTGTCGGGGTGGCCGACGACTGATGTCGGTCGCCACAACCGAGGAGGTGCTGGTCCTCGACTTCGGGGGCCAGTACTCCCAGCTAATCGCCCGCCGCATCCGTGAATGCGGCGTTTTTGCCGAACTGATGCCGGCCACCACATCGCTCGAGACGATTCTCGGTCGCGATCCCAAGGCCCTGGTCCTTTCGGGCGGACCTGCTTCGGTCCACGATCCCGGAGCGCCCTCCTTTCCGGAGAGGCTGCTCGATCTGCACATGCCGATTCTCGGCATCTGTTACGGGATGCAGGCGATGGCCAGGGACCTCGGCGGCAAGGTCGAGGTAGCCGAGAAAGGCGAGTTCGGCCGGACCGAACTGACCGTTGTCGGTGATGGCGGCACCCTGCTCGGCGGTCTTCCGCGCGAGCAGACCTGCTGGATGAGCCACCGCGACTCGGTCTTCGAGGCACCCCCCGGATTCAACGCGATCGCCGCCACTCCGGGCTCTCCGGTTGCGGCGCTGGAGAACCACGAGCAGGGTCTCTTCGGCATCCAGTTCCACCCCGAAGTAGTCCACACTCCTTTCGGAACCGAGGTCCTGAACCGGTTCCTGCGTGAGGTCGCGGGCTGCGTCGAGCAGTGGAGCCCCGCCTCCGTCGTCGCCGAGCAGGTCGCGGCGATCCGCGAGCAGGTAGGCGACAGCAAAGTGATCTGCGGCCTGTCCGGCGGAGTCGACTCCTCGGTTGCGGCCAAGCTGGTCCACGAGGCGATCGGCGACAAGCTGACCTGCGTCTTCGTCGACCACGGCCTGATGCGCTCCAACGAAGGTGACGAGGTGGTTGACGCCTTCGAGCACTTCGGCGTGCCGCTGGTCGCCGTCGACGCCGAACAGCGCTTCCTCGAAAAGCTGGCCGGGGTCACCGACCCCGAGACCAAGCGCAAGATCATCGGCTCCGAGTTCATCCGGGTCTTCGAGGAGGAGGCGTTGAAGATCGAGGACGTCGATTACCTGGTCCAGGGAACGCTCTACTCGGATGTGATCGAGTCCGGTGGCAGCGACCACGCCGCGACGATCAAGTCCCACCACAACGTCGGTGGCCTGCCCGACGACCTCGAGTTCGAGCTGGTCGAACCCCTGAGGATGCTCTTCAAGGATGAGGTTCGTGCCGTCGGCACCGAACTCGGGCTGCCGGACAGCATGGTCTGGCGCCAGCCTTTCCCCGGGCCCGGGCTCGGCATCCGGATCATCGGCGGTGAGGTCAACAAGGAGCGCCTCGACATCCTGCGCGCGGCCGACGCAATCCTCCAGGAGGAGATCCGGGCCGGCGAGCTCTACCGGGAGCTGTGGCAGTCCTTCTGCGTGCTGCCGGCGATCCGCTCGGTCGGGGTCCAGGGCGACGGTCGTACCTACGCCTACCCGATCGTGATCCGCGCGGTCACCTCGGATGACGCGATGACCGCCGACTGGGCCCGCCTTCCCTACGACCTGCTCGAGCGGGTGTCCAACAGGATCATCAACGAGGTATCGGGAATCAACCGGGTCGCGCTCGACATTTCGTCGAAGCCTCCGGCGACGATCGAGTGGGAGTAGCGCCTGCAGGCTGCAGGTCACGGCGCGATCGGCGGGGGCCGCTACGCCTACCCCGCCAACCCGAATGGCGGTCTCCGCCGGCCGCCCCGTGGCCGGCGCATCCAGGTTGACGACGGCGCGGCACGAGGCCGCTCTGGTGGGGCGGCTCAGAGCTTTCGGCACTCCTTTTTGGCGTTGGTCTTCTTGACGTCGCCGAGCAGGGTCGGATCACCGAAGCTGTCGCTGCCAGACTGCCACTTGCCGTTCTTCTTCGCAAGAGAACCCGATCGCGTCCCGACCTGGAACGAACCTGTGTTTCCGATCGGCGACCTCGAGATCAGAGCGTCGTAGGCGGCGGTGAAGTTCTTGCCTCTGATCCTCGCGTCGGTGATCCGCCAGCCCTTGCGGTAGATGTTCTCGAACTGACTGCCGAGGTCGTCGGCAACCTTGCCGTTGGCGCAGAAGATCAGGTCGACCGGTTCGCCGTCCGAACGGGCGCCGACGAAACGCGAGTCCTTGACCTGGTTGTAGACCTTGCGGTTCGCCTTGCACTGTTTGAACTTGCGCTTGAGCTGTTTCTTCTTTGCCTTGCTCTTGGTCTTCTTCATCTTCTTCTTGAACTTGGAGCAGCCCGGCTGCTTGAACTTCGCCTGTGCCTGCCCCGGATCGAGCGCGAGCATTCCGGTCACCGCTATCGCGAATGCGAGGACGAGCACGCCGATCAGGCGCACCCTTTGCCGGTTCGTCCCTGCTGAAACATCAAGAGTCACTTTCTCCACCTTCCCTAGGATGCAATTCCAAGTCTGCCCTACACCCATGAAAACCGCAAGCCCGGCGGAAGTAGCGCCTCCGCGCTCGGGATCAGGGTTCAGGAGCAGTTCCGGCAGGTACCACGGAGGGTGATGTCGTGGCTTTCGATCCGGAAGTCGTCGCGGGCCGAGATCGAGTGGACGGCCTTCTCGAGGTCTTCGTCTTCGAAGGGGATCACTTTGCCGCAGCCGTCGCAGACCAGATGGTGGTGGTGATGGCCCCGCGGGTCGACCTTTTCGTAGGCCGCCGAGTCGCCGCCGACGTCGATCTTCTGAATCAGGCCGAGGTCTTCGAGCTGCTCGATCGCCCTGTAGACCGTGGCACGGCCGACCCCCTGGAGCATTCCGTCCAGTTCGAGCGGTGTGATCGCGCAGTCCTGCCGGCCGATCAACTCGACCACGCGGGTTCGGGAGCCACCGCGCCGGAAGCCGGCTTCGCTGAGTTTGAGGAGGGCGTGCTCGCTCCAGCCCGGTGTCGGGCTCGAGGCGGCTTCTCTCGTTTTCATCCGGGGCTCGCCCCCTCTGCGGTGCGCGGGCTGACCCCGCCTTTTCGAGATCCCCGGCGCGCCCGGTTGAGCAGGGGCCCGGCGACCGAGGCGAGCGCGAACAGTGCGAGAATCGCCACAACAACCGAGGCTCCGGCTGCTGTCTTCAGGTGATAGGAGGCGTAGATACCGAGGAAGCCGGAAGTCACGGCCATCGCGATCGACATCGCGATCATCGGCCGGATCCGGTGGGTCACCTGGCGCGCGGCGGCGGCCGGACCGACCAGAATCGCCGCGACCAGCAGGTTGCCGAGTCCCTGAACGGCGACCAGGACCGTAACCGCGACCAGAGCGAGCAGCAGGGTGCTGAGCGCAGTCACCGAGAGGCGGAGGGCGGGGCCGGAACCGGGATCGAAGCCGACCGCCAGCAGCCGGTCGTGGAGGAGCCACAGGACCGCGAGTACCGCAGATCCGATGGCCGCGGCGGTGGCGATGTCGCTGGTGGTCACGCCAAGCAGGTCGCCGAAGAGCAACTCCTGGATGCCCGGCGGACTGGAAGGGGAGAGGGCCATAAGTACCCCCGCGCCGAAGAGGGCCGTGACCACGACCGCGATCGCGGTATCGGCGCTCTCGCCCGAGAGCCGGCTTGCCGCGATGATCAGCAGGGCTGCGAGCAGAACCCCGAAGGCTCCCCCGAGCAGCAGCGGCGCACCGATCAGTGCCGCGACCACCAGGCCCGGGAAAAGTCCGTGGGCGAGGGATTCGGCGCTGTAGGAAAGCTCGAACAGGACGATCCAGCATCCGATCGCGCCGCTGACCACCCCGAGTACCGTGATCTCTGCCAGCGCCCGCAGCGTGGTCGCGTTGCCGAGCGGCTCGGTGAGCAGGTCGATCATCAGTGGCCGTGCTCGTGATCGTGGTGGTGGGGCGGCAGGACGCCGTGGCCCTCGTCGCCGGGGATCTCGACGATGTGGCCGCCATAAGTCGCCTCGAGCACCTCACGGTCGAGCACGGTCTCCGGAGGACCGTAGGCGATCTGGGTCCGGTTCAGGCAGAGAACGGTGTCCCACTCGATCGCCTGGTCGACGTCGTGGGTGGCGATCATGACGCTCCTTCCGTCGGCTGCCAGGTCGTCGATCAGGTGGTCGAGCAGGGATGCGCTGGCCGAGTCGAGGCCGGTGTACGGCTCGTCAAGAAGCAGCATCTCTGCGTCGGCGGTGAGGGCGCGAGCGATCAGGACACGCTGCCTCTGGCCGCCCGAGAGCTCACCGAAGCTCTCTCCGGCCCGGTCTGCGAGACCGACCATCGCCAGTGACTCAGCGGCCATCGCCCGGTCCTTCCTGCCGGGTCGGCGCCACCAGGGCAGTCGCGCCAGCGATCCCATGACTGCCACATCGAGGCAGCTGACCGGATAGTCGAGCCTTGAGCGGTCGCTCTGCGGAACGGTCGCAATGGTCGCCGCCACCTCGAGTGACCCGCTCAAGGGCTGAAGCTCGCCGAGCAGGGCCCGAAACAGCGTCGTCTTGCCGCCGCCATTCGGTCCGAGCAGCCCGACCTTGTGTCCGCGGTCGATCCTGAACTCGACATCGCTGAGAGCAGGATTGCCGTCGTAGCCCACCGACAGACCGCTTGCCCTGATGAATCCGGGATCTCCGGTCGGCTGCGGGTCAAGCCCGGCCGCCGAGGTCTCAGCCGAAGTCGCAGCCACGTTGCCCCCCGGTGAAGCCGCGCATCATGCTGTCGGCGTTCGACTTGATCATCCCGGTCCAGGTCTCGGCGCCGGACCCCTCGGGTCCGAGGGTGTCGCCGTAGAGCGAGTACTCGGTGGTGGCTCCGGTGGCGGCGGCGACGGCTTCGGCGAGCTTGGCCGAGTAGGAGCTCTCCGGGAAGACCGCCCTCACGTCCTCTTCTTCGATCGTGCTCTCGAGCTCGGCCAGGTCTCCGGCCGAAGGCTGGGCTTCGCTGGTCAGAGCCGGAATCACGGCTCCGACCACGTCGATGCCGTATCGGGCGGCGAAGTAGCCGAGAGCGTCGTGGTCGGTGACCAGCTTCAGCCGGTCGGGGGGCAGGGAGTCGAAGCACCTCTGGATCTGGCGGTCGATTCTTCCGACTTCGCGCCGGAATGAGTCGAGATTGGCCGCGAACCGCCGGCTGCCCGCCCGGTCGACCTGTGAGAGCGCGGTCTCTACCCCACCGGCGGCGATTGCGACGTTGCGTGGGTCATGCCACCAGTGGGGGTCCTCACCATCGTGAGAGTGCTCATCCTGCTCGCCGGTCTCCTTGGACGCTTTCTCTTCGTCGCCGTGGTCGTGCCCTTCACCCCCATGATCGTGGGAGTCGCCGCCGTGTTCGTCGCCGTGGTCGTGCCCGCCCTCCAGGCGCACCGGCAGGGCCTCGCTCAAGTCCACGACCTCCGCATTGCTGCCGCTGTCCTCGATCAACTGTTCGGACCATTCGTCGAGGTCGCCGCCGCTCTTGAAGACTACGTCCGCGCCGGCGAAGGCTGCGACGTCGGACGGGCGGGGTTCGTAGTCGTGGGGGTCGGTGTTCGCCTTGAGGATCTGCTCGACATCGACCCTTGTTCCGCCGACCTCCCGGACGATGTCGGCGACCTGGGTCGTAGTGGCGACCACGTCGACCTGATCGACCGGAGCTTCGCCGTCGCCCGTGCCGTCCGTGCTGCCACAGCCAGAGACGATCAGAGCAGCACCTACCGCGGCCGCGGCAACTCCCGAGAGTCGTCGGCGACGCAGGAAACGGAAGCCCAGGACGGCCGCGAATACGAGGCCGCCGACCAACGCGATGGTCGCGCCGGGCGGAGCGTTCGTCTTGACCGAAAGCCATAGGCCGACGGTGCCCTGAGTTGCGACCAGGGCAATCGAACCGGTCTGAAGGGTGGTGACCCGGCTTGTCAGCATTCGCATGGTGGCAGCCGGGATCACCATTATCGCGGCGACGAGCAGGGCTCCAACCGCGCTGAGCGCAGCGGTCACGGTGAGTGCGACAGCGGCCATCAGCGCGACGTCGAACCAGGCAGAACGGGACCTCAGACTGCCGGCTGTGCCTTCGTCGAATCCCTTGGCCAGCCAGTGGTGCGAACAGAGTGCGGTCACGACGATCGCGAGGACCGCCGCGGATCCGGCGAGGATCAGGTCGGCCGGACCGATCGCCAGCAGCGAACCGAAGAGCAGGGTGTCGATGTTGGCTCCCGAGCCAAAGACGTCACTGGCGAGAATCACCCCGACGGCGAGGCAGGAGACCAGAACGAGAGCGGTCGCGCTGTCGGTGGCCGTCCGCTTCGAACGGGCGAGCAGGGTCGAGAGTGCGGTGAAAACACCGGCCATGCCGAAGGCTCCGAGGGCAGGCGAGAAGCCGATTCCGTCGGCCAGCACCAGGCCGGGGAATGAGGCGGTGCCGATCGCATGGGAGTAGAACGCCAGGCCGCGCAGCACGATCCAGGTGCCGATCAGTCCGGCCGGGATCGAGAGCAGCAGGATCTCGATCAGGCCCTCCTGGACGTAGGGCAGGCTGAACGGCTCAAGCATCGGTCGGCTCTCCTTCGGATGGATTTCGGGTACTCAGAATTGCGATGCCCGGACTTATAGCAGAATGAGAATCGTTATCATTAACAGTTGCGACCGGCTGCCGCCGATTGCGTTGCCAGACTCAGAACGGTGAACTCGAGCAACCTCTCGAAGCGGCCGTTCATCTATGCCGTGGTCGCTCTCGCCGTCGCGACGATCGTCGGCATGGTCCTGCTCTGGCCCGGCGGTGGCAATGAGCCCGAACTCGGCTTCGGGCCGCAGGGCGATACCGAGAAAGGCAAGATCGAGGCGGTCGAGTCGCGGCAGTGTCCGCCGCCGGCACAGGGAACCTGCGTCGACGCGAAAGTACTGCTGCTCTCCGGCCCGGAGGAGGGCCTGAGCGTTCCGGTCCAGCTCTCATCCGGTGGTCCTTCGCCCGAGTTCTCGGTCGGCGACACCGTCCGGGTCGCGGAGGTCCGCTTCGGCAACGCGGAGCCGATCTACTCGGTCGTCGACTTCGAGCGCAGGGCGCCGATGCTCTGGCTGGCGATCGCCTTCGTCCTGCTCGTGCTCCTGTTCGGCAGGCTGCGGGGGGCGCTGTCGCTGATCGGCCTGGCGGCGAGCCTCGGCGTCGTGCTGGTTTTCATCGTGCCGGCGATCATCGACGGATCGCCGCCTCTGCCGGTTGCCCTGGTCGGCTCGATGGCGGTGATGCTGGTCACGATCTCGCTCGCCCACGGACTCGGGCCGAAGAGCCTCGCCGCGATCCTGGGGACCACGTTCAGTCTGATCTTGGTCGGGGTCCTGGCGGTCGTCTTCACCGGGCTGACCAACCTGACCGGCTTCTCATCGGAAGAAGCCACGCTGCTGGCGGTGGGCAACAGCGACATCTCGATCAGCGGCCTGCTGGTTGCCGGGATCATCATCGGTGCGCTCGGCGTGCTCGATGACGTGACCATCAGCCAGTCATCGACCGTGATGGCGCTCCGCGCCGCCAACCCGAACCAGAGCTTCCGCGGCCTCTACAGCCGGGCGATCGAAGTCGGCCGCGACCACGTAAGCGCCACCGTCAACACGCTGGTGCTCGCCTACGTCGGCTCTTCCCTGCCGGTACTGCTGGTCTTCGGCTCCGGCCAGCTCGGACTGATCGACGCCGCCAACCTGGAGATCGTGGCGAAGGAGATCGTGGCGACCCTGGTCGGGTCGATCGGCCTGATCGCGGCCGTCCCGATAACCACCGCACTGGCGGCCTTGATGGCAGACACCCTGAGCGAAGAGGAACTGGCAGAGGCTGCCGAGGGCGGCCACCACCACTGACGGCCGGATGCGCGGTACGGCCCCGAAGCGCGGGGTGACGGCTCGGCCGCTAGGGCTGGAGACCGGCGGCAAGCACCCCGGCGGTGAGGATTCCGGCCGTGACCAGCTTCATCCGGCGAGGCGTGATCCAGCCGGGACGGTTGGCACCGATCCAGGCGCGCAGGCCGGTAGCCCCCGCGGTCGCGGCGACGCTTGCTCCGGCTACGCACTGCATGCACATGACCTCAGGGTACCGACCTGTCGGCGGCGCCGACGATCAGCTGTAGCGGTCCCAGCGCTTTATCGGACCGGTCGGGTCGAGGAAGGTGCCGCCCTGGTACCAGCCCGGGGAGGACCAGTGTTCGAAGTGAAGGTGGCAGGCCGTGCTGCGACCCGTGGTCCCGACGAAGCCGATTCTCTGGCCGGTCTTGATCCGGCTGCCGACCTTGAACCGCGAAGGCTTGGTCAGGTGCATGTAGACGTGGCTCTGGTTCTTGGTTCCGGCGAGGTTGATCACCAGGTAGTGGCCTGCGCCGCCGGCCTGGTAGTCGTTGTAATAGACGGTGCCGCCGCGGGCCGCGATCAGCGGGGTTCCGCACTTGGCCATGACGTCGATTCCCTGGTGGTTGCGTCCGGCACCGATGCCGTCACCGTAGTAGTGGCTCGCCCTGACAGGAAAGACGTATCCGTAGAGCCGGAAGCCGAGCGGATCAGGTGCCTCGGAGCGAGAAGACCGGTTGCGGGCCCGGGTCAGCCGCTTCGAGAGGGTCGCTGCTGTTCCGTCGATCGAGCGCACCACGAACCTGTACTTGCCGTTGCGGGCCGGCTTGCGCCCCTTCTTGCCGTTCCAGGTGACCCTCTGGCTCGAGCCGCTCTCGACTGCGCGCCTGGTCCGGCTGGCGATCACCGCGCCCGACGCATCGACGATGTCGATACGCAGGTCGTTCTGGGGACGGCCGCCGGTGACCACGAAATTCAGTCGCGGCTTCTTCGCCCCGTACTGGTAGGCGATCGAAGGTGTGGTGCTCGCGTCGCTGATCTTCAGGGGGGAGTTCTGGGCCGACGGTGGATCACCGATCTCGAGCACCGTCCTGGAAGGCGAGGACACCGAGCCGGTCGAGCTGATCACCCTGAGGCGACCGGTTGTGGCGCCCTTCGGGACTTCGACCAGAAGGCTGCCGACGCTGCTGCTGCTCGGCTCTGCCTTGACGCGTTTCGGCTTGCCGGCGAAATTGACCACGGTCACCCGGTTCATGTCTGAGCCCGTCACCTGTACCGTGCCGCCGGGGCTGGAGGTCCGGATCTTCGAGCAGCCGGAGACGCAGACCACGTCCTTGATTTTCGGTACGCCGGGCACCGTCAGGCCACCGCCGGCAGTTGTCGCCGCCGAAGCCGGTCCCGCCATCGCAAACAGGCCCACGATAATCGCGGCATAGATTGCGGATGTGACTGTCTTGACCAATGCTCTTTCGGATGCCTGCGGAGTTAGCTGGCGGGCTCGCGCTGAAAGAGTCGCGCTACGGAGCAATGCCTGCCTCCGATTCGCCCCTTGGGGAAAAATCTCCCCTTTTGGGTCCTCCGCCCCGGCCGTATCTCGACCGGGTTAGGCTTTCGGTATCGCTCAGTATAGGGACCGGAAAGGCGTGCGGCGACCGGGTTCCCTATCATGCGCAAGCCGCGTCCGCAGCAGGAGCCGCGTCGCGCCAAATCCCATGAAAACTTTCGTAGCCACCCCATCCACACGCCAGAGAGACTGGTACGTCGTCGACGCAGAGGGCCAGACCCTCGGCCGGCTCGCGACCCAGCTCGCCGACACGCTGCGCGGAAAGCGTAAGCCCGACTTCACGCCTCACATAGACACCGGTGACTTCGTCGTCGTGATCAATGCGGAAAAGGTTCGAGTGACCGGCGACAAGCTCAATCAGAAGACTTACTGGCGTCACAGTGGATACCCCGGTGGGATCAAGTCGAGAACTCTTTCCGAGATGCTTGAGAAGCAGCCCGAAGAAGTGATCCGCAAAGCGGTTCGCGGGATGCTGCCTCGCAACAAGCTCGGCCGCCAGCAGCTGATCAAGCTGAAGGTCTTCGCGGGGCCCGAACACACACACCAGGCCCAGCAGCCCAAGCCGATGGAGATCAAGAAGTGAGCGAAGAAGAACGCCAGGACGAGCCCGAGGTTGAAGTCGAGGTCGAACTCGACGTGAGCGAAGAGGTAACCCCCGAGGGTGACGTCGAGATCGAAGCCGTCGAGACCGAGACCGTGACCGAAGACGGTGAAGTCGTCGAAGAGAAGATCGAAGTTGAAGAGGTTGTGGTCGAAGCCGCAGCTGAAGACAAGGCGAAGTCCGACCTTCCGCCCGGAGCCGACCTCGAGCCGATCTCGGTCGAGCCCGAAGCCGAACTGAGCACCGAGCAGCGTGCCCGCCTCGAAGCCGAAGAGGAAGAGCGCGCCGAACGTGAAGCCGCCGAGTCCGAAGATGGCGAAGAAGAAGAGACCCCGGCCCGTCCGGCGCCCGCAAAGATCGCCAAGAACGCCCGCTTCATCGCGACCGGCAAGCGCAAGCGCTCGGTCGCCAGGGTCACGGTCCTCGCCGGTGACGGCAAGATCACGATCAACGAGCGTGACATCGAGGAGTACTTCCCGCGTGCCCGGCATCGCACCGTGGTCAACTCACCTCTGGTGGTCACCGGCTACGAGTCGAACATCGACATCAAGGTCCGCGCGCATGGCGGCGGCATCAGCGGCCAGGCCGGCGCGGTTCGTCACGGCATCGCACGGGCACTGATCGAGGTCGACCCTGAGCTGCGTGCCGAGCTGAAGCGCCGTGGCTTCCTGACCCGTGACGCACGGGCCAAGGAACGTCGCAAGGCCGGCCTCAAGAAGGCCCGTAAGCGGCCCCAGTTCTCCAAGCGCTGACCCGCAGGTGGCGGTGCCGCCCGGAAAGCTGTTCGGCACGGACGGTGTCCGCGGCCCTGTAGGAGATCTTCTGAACGTCGAACTGGCCATGGCCGTCGGGCGTGCCGGTACGGCCGCGCTGGAGGTCGAGCGGCCCAGAGTCCTGGTGATCCGGGACACGCGGGAGTCCGGTCCGATGCTCGAGTCTGCCTTGGCCGCCGGGGTCGCCGAGGCCGGGGGAGAGGTCTATCTCGGTGGCGTGCTGCCGACGCCGGCGGCGCTGCTGCTCTCGCGCGACTACGACTTCGACCTGGCCGCGGTCGTCTCGGCCTCGCACAACCCGTACGGTGACAACGGGATCAAACTCTTTGCCGGCAGCTCCGGCAAGCTCGACGACGAAACCGAAGCGAGGATCGAGACGCTGATCCACGAACCACCGGCTCCACATCCGAAACCGGGGAGGATTGAGGCCCTACAGGGCGCCGAGCGGGACTACCTGCGCGCCCTGGAGTCGTACTTCCGACTCGACCTGGCCGGGACCACGGTCCTCCTCGACTGCGCCAACGGCTCGACCTATCGTGTTGCCGGGGAGATCTTCACGCGGCTCGGGGCCGAGGTCGAGCTGGTCGCCGCTGAACCGGACGGACGCAACATCAACCTCGACTGCGGATCCACTCACGTCGAGAGCCTGGCCGCGAAGATGCCCGGATCGGGTGCCCGGATCGGCTTCTCTTTCGACGGCGACGGCGATCGGGTACTGGCGGTAGACAGGGAAGGCAAGGTCCACGACGGCGACGAGATCATCGCGTTCATCGCGAGCGACAGGGCCGCGCGTGGCTCGCTCGGCGGCGGCGTCGTGGTGACCGTGATGAGCAACTACGGGTTTCACCAGGCGATGGATCGCGCGGGAATTGAGACCGAAGTGACCAGCGTCGGCGACCGCTACGTACTCGAAGGCCTGCGAGAGAAGGGATGGGCGCTGGGCGGTGAGCAGTCCGGCCACATCATCTCGACCGACTACGCACCGACCGGGGACGGGATCGCCGCGGCGCTGATGCTGCTGACAGCGCTCGAAGGACGTGACCTGGCGGAGGCTTCGGTCATGGAGAAGCTGCCCCAGATCCTGGTCAACGTCGAGGTGGCCGACCGCGAAGCGGTGGCAGACGCCGACGCCGTCTGGCAGGCAGTTGACGGGAAGAACCGGGAACTGGAAGGCAAAGGCCGGGTGCTGATCCGGCCCTCGGGAACCGAGCCTCTGGTCCGGGTCATGGTCGAGGCTCCGAGCCAGACCGAGGCGGAAGCGATCTGCGCCGAACTGGTGAGCCTGGTCGAGACCGAGTTGGGCTGACCCCCAGCGGGTAGCCTAGGTCCTTACTCATGTGCGGAATAATCGGATACGTCGGCCACCGTCCCTGCGAGGAGATCCTCGTTTCGGGCCTGGAGCACCTCGAGTACCGCGGCT
This sequence comes from uncultured Solirubrobacterales bacterium, assembly GCA_963709475.1. Lineage (GTDB taxonomy): Bacteria > Actinomycetota > Thermoleophilia > Solirubrobacterales > 70-9 > 67-14. Next base: position 39,169 of record CAVPWI010000001.1, read on the forward strand.
ACGACTCGGCCGGGGTGGCGATGCTGATCCCCGACGGGGTCGAGAAGGTCAGGGCGGTCGGCAACCTGGCCAAGCTGCGCGAGGCCCTCGATACCGAGCGCGGGGTGCTGGGTTTCGAGGAGCAGCCCGACATCGACGGTGACTTCACCGGCATAGCCCACACCCGCTGGGCAACTCACGGTCGGGTCACCGAAGCCAACGCCCATCCGCATTCGGACGAGAGCGGCGAGGTCCAGATCGCGATGAACGGCATCGTCGAGAACCATGCCGACCTGCGTCAGGAACTCGAGGCCGAAGGCCGCAGGTTCAGTTCCGAGACGGACGCCGAGGTGATCGCCCATCTGATCAGCCGCCACTTCGACGGCGACCTGACCGCTGCGGTCCGAGCCGCCTACGCCGAGCTGCGCGGCCATTACTCATTCGTCGCCATGCACTCGCAGGCACCCGGCGAGCTAGCCGGCGCCCGCAAGGAGACTCCGCTTATCGTCGGCATCGGCAAGGACGAGAACTACATCGCATCCGCGATTCCCGCCTTCATGGCCCACACCCGCGAGGTGCTGACCATCGAGAACGGCGAGATCGTGACCCTCGACGCCGACGGCGTGACGATCACCGACGAGCACGGCTCGCCGATCAGCCGGGACCCCGAGACGGTGACCTGGGACGAAGAGGCTGCCGAGAAGGGCGGCTTCGACACTTTCATGATGAAAGAGATTCACGAGCAGCCGGAGGCGATCGCCGAGACCATCCTCGACCGCCTTCCGCATGACGACGGGGTCGACCTTTCCGACATGGGGCTCAGCGACGACTACCTGCTGAAGATCAAACGGATCGTGATCGTCGCCTGCGGCACCTCCTACCACGCCGGGCTCATCGGCCGGTACGCGATCGAGCGCTGGGCCCGGATACCGGTCGAGATGGACATCGCCTCGGAGTACCGCTACCGCAACCCGGTGGTCGGCCCGGACGACCTGGTCATCGGCCTGACACAGTCGGGCGAGACCGCCGACACTCTCGCCGCGATGAGACTTGCCCGCGACGGTGGTGCCACCGTGCTGGCAGTGACCAACATCATGGGCAGCCAGGCCACCCGGGACGCCGACGCCGTCCTGTACACCCGCGCCGGTCTGGAGATCGGCGTTGCCGCGACCAAGACCTACGTCGCCCAGGTGGCGGCGATGTACCTGTTGGCGCTGAGGCTGGCGGAGCTCCGGAAGAAACTCTCGATCGAGCGCATTCGTGTGCTGGTCGCCGGCCTTCGTGAAATCCCCGAGATGATGGAGAAGACCATCGATGCAGTCTCGGAAGAGGTCAAGGTGATCGCCGAGAGGCACGCGAACGACTCCTTCTTCCTCTTCCTCGGCCGACATATCGGGTTGCCGGTCTGCCTCGAGGGCGCGCTGAAGCTGAAGGAGGTCAGCTACATCCCGACCGACGCCTACGCCGCCGGCGAGATGAAGCACGGTCCGATCGCCCTGCTCGACGAATCGACTCCGGTGATCTGCGTTGCGACCGACAGCCCGATCCTCGACAAGATGCTCTCCAATATCGAGGAGGTCAAGGCCCGCGGTGCGATGACCATCGCGGTCGGCACCGAGGGGTCAGACCGGGTCACCCGAGTGGCCGACGAAACCATCCTGATCCCGAAGACCGACTGGCTGCTCCAGCCGATCCTGGCGATCCTGCCGCTGCAGCTGCTGGCGTACCACGTGGCCCGGATCAACGGGCTCAACGTAGACCAGCCGCGCAATCTCGCCAAGACCGTCACCGTCGAGTAGAGCCCGCCCAGGCGGACGTAGCCTGCCGGCTACCGGCCGAGCCGGCAGAGCCCAGCCGCTAGCATGGAAAGCCATGCCGGGGATCCTCAAACGTCGCTCCACACCGCCGATCCTGGCGCTGTCGGCTGTAGTCCTGCTGGGTTTCGTATTCGTCCTGCTGAATGGCAGCGGCAGCCAGGGTGCCGGAGTCTCCGGTCTCGCCGGCTACATGCCGCCCGATTCGGTTGCTTACGCCGAGACCGACCTGATGCCCGACGGCAAGGTCGGAGCCGAGGTTGACCAGGTCGTCCGCAGGCTGACCGGCAGCAGCCTCAGCGCCTCGCTCGACCGGGCTCTCGGTCGCTCGAAGAAGTCGGGCATCGACTACCGCGAAGATGTCGAACCGTGGCTCTCGGGGCCGGTCGCAGTCTCGACCGGCAGCAGCGAGGCAGAGATCGGGCTGGTAGCTGAAGTCGAAGATGTCGAAGCGGCCCGCTCCTTCGCCGCGCAGATGGGCGATCGCCGCGACCTCCCGGCCGGGAGCCGGGCCGAGGTGCTCGGTGACGCTCTGATCGTATCCGGCTCCCAGGCCTGGCTCGATCGCATCAAAGAGGCTTTCGCGGGCGAATCACTGGCAGACAACGCTGTCTTCAACGACTCGATGGAAGATCTGCCGGAGGGTGGGCTCGCCAGCCTCTTCGTCTCCAACGGGGCCCTGTTGCGATCGATCGAAAGCGAAGACTTCGCCACTTCGCCGATCCTGGAGACGCTCGGCCTCGACCCCGACGGCACCGGCACCGCGATGACCCTGGTCGTCGATGGCAACTCGATCTCCATGACCGGCAGCAGCGGACTCTCGGCGGAAGGCGAAACCAGCGGTGCTGCCGATCTCATCGAGAGCTTCCCGGCCGGCAGCCTGCTCGCAGCCGGATCTGGGGACGTCGGGGAGTCTCTGAGCGCGCTCATCAAGGCCATCGACCAGACCGGGGCCACGCTCGACGAAGCCGATCCTGAAGAAGCCGGTCCCGGTGACATCAGCGGGCTGTTCGGTCAGGCTTCCGCCTTCGGTATCGATCTGCCGGACCTGATCGCGTCGCTCGAATCGGCCGGCGTTTTCGTAACTGCGGGCTCAGGCGGGTCCGGCGACAGCCCCGGTGGCGCGCTGGTGGCGACGACTTCCGACCCTGATCTGGTCAGCGACTCGATCAGCTCGATCTCGACCCTCGGTGCCTTCGCCGGAGGCGATTTCTTCAAGCCCCTTCCCGACGACCTCGAAGGCTTCAGCATCGCCCTGCCAGGGATGACGGCAGGCCGGATAACGGTGGCTGCCGAGGCCGACCGACTGGTGTTCGCTTCTGGAATCAGGCCGGCCCGCCAGGCTCTCAGCCCCGGCGATCGAACCCTTGGTGATACGGATCTCTACCGGCTGGCGACCTCGGAGCTGGGCACCGAAGCGCTCAGCCTCTTCGCGACCCCGTCGAGAGCCGCGCCACTGATCAGGAAAAAGACCGCCGATTACGGCATGACGGCGGGCCGCAAGGACGGGCCGGAACGTATGGCCCGTCTGATCTCGTCGATCGAGACGGTTGCCGCCGGTTCCGGTGAGAACGGCAGCTTCGAGGTCGAAATCGACCTCAAGGATTGATCTTTGGAAACGGCCCCGGGGGAGGCAGCTTGAAGCAGACAACCGGAATCGGAATCGATCTCGTCGACGTCTCGAGAATCGAGCGCGCCCTGGAACGGCGACCGCGCCTCGCCGGACGGCTGTTCACCGAGGGTGAGCTCGAGTATGCGGCGGCCCACAGGCGGCCGGCCCGTCACCTGGCCGCCCGATTTGCCGCGAAGGAGGCCGTGGTCAAGGCCCTCGGGCTCGGGCCCGGTACGGCAATACGGCAGATCGAAGTCGTGGCCGGCAGCCCGCCGACGATCCAGCTCCATCACGAGGCAGCGCGGTTCGCGGACGAACGCGGGCTGGCCGTGAAGGTCAGCCTCAGCCACGAGCGCGAAATGGCAACCGCTGTGGCGATCGCTGGGGAGTCCTGATGGAGAGCTGGCTCGAGCCGCTCTACGACGCCGCCGGAATGGGTGCGGCCGACCGCTGGGCGATTGAGGAGCAGGGCGTGCCTTCGCTGGAGTTGATGGAGGCGGCCGGCCGGGCTCTGGCGGAAGTGACCGCGTCAGTCGCAGCCCCCGGGCCGATCAGGGTCGTCTGCGGCAAGGGAAACAACGGCGGGGACGGCCTGGTGGCCGCACGTCACCTGGTTGAGAGCGGTTTCGAGGTCGAGGTGCTGATGCTCTGGGATCCGGAGGGCCTGAGCCCCGACGCAGGGGTCAACTTCCGGCTGCTCGAAGGGGCCGAAGTGCTCGAAGGGGAGGGTGCTCTCTCGCGACTCACAGACTCCGGGGCGATCATCGATGCTGTGCTCGGCACCGGATTCGAAGGCGAGCCGCGCTCTCCGGTATCAGGGGCGATCGAAGCGATCAACGGCTCGGGCTGCCCGGTTGTCGCCTGCGACATACCTTCAGGAGTCAACGCCTCGACCGGTGAAGCGGGACTGGCGGTGAGCGCTCGTCGCACGGTCACCTTCCACGGGCTGAAGATCGGCCACGTGATCGCCCCGGCCAAGCACCTTTGCGGTGAGGTCACGGTCGCCGACATCGGCATCCCGACGGGTGCTCCCCCGGGACAGGCCGGCGGACTCATCACCGCCTCGGTGCTGGAGCTTCTGCCGCTCAGAGGGCAGCGTTCGACCAAGTTCAGCTCGGGGCGGGTCTCCGTGGTCGGTGGCTCTCGTGGCCTGACCGGCGCAGTCTGCCTCGCAGCCGAAGCGGCGATCCGCTCCGGCGCCGGCTACGCGACCGCGGCTGTCCCGGCTGACCTGGAATCGATCTTCGAAATCAAGCTGACCGAGACCATGACCCTCGGTTGCGGCGCAGACGGCGGCCATCTCGGCCCCTCGGCGCTGGCGCAGATCAGCGGCCATTGCGAGAGGGCGGCTGCCGTGGTGCTCGGCTCCGGACTCGGGCGCCAGCCGGCTGCCGCGGAGTTCCTGCGCTCGCTGATCGGGAAGATCGCGGTCGCGACGGTGCTTGACGCGGACGGCCTCGGTGCTCTCGACGGTCGGCTCGAACTGATCCAGGCGCGCGAAGGAGCGACGATTCTTACCCCGCACGAGGGTGAGATGGGCCGGCTGCTCGGCCTCAGCTCCGGCGAGGTCACCGCGAGCCGTCTGGATTCGGCTCGCACCCTGGCCCGGAAGACCGGCGCAGTGGCCGTGCTCAAGGGCGACGATACGATCGTCACCGACGGCGAGCGGGTTGCCGTGAACCGGCTCGCGGCGCCCGGACTGGCCACGGCCGGCACCGGGGATGTGCTGGCTGGGGTTTGTGGAGCCCTGCTCGCCCGTGGCCTGAAACCGTTTGAGGCGGCCTGCGCTGCCGTACACGCCCACACCCGGGCCGGCCGGATCGCGGCGTCGGCTGCAGGCTCGGCCGAAGGCGTGATCGCGGGCGACGTGGTCTCGGCGATGCCGCTCGCGCTGGCCCCCGGGCCGGTCGGTGGCCGGGGCTTGGAATAAACTCGCCGCCATGCCGACCGTTGCAGACATCATGGACCGTGAGCCCGCCACCGTTTCACCCGACGACGACATCAAGTCGGTGATTGCGGCGCTTCAGACCCACGACCTGCCGGGTATCCCGGTGGTCGACGAGACCCGCAAGGTCATCGGGATCATCACCGACTCCGACCTCGTGATCTCCGATGAGGAGTCCGACTTCCACCTGCCGCATTACGTGAACATCATGGGCGGCATCGTTTTTCTGGAGTCGACCAAGCACTTCGAAGAGCGTGCCCAGAAGGCCTTTGCGGCGACCGCGGCCCAGATGATGACCGCCGACCCGTTGACGGTCGGCCCCGATGAGCCTGCCGAGCACGCTGCCCGCATGATCTCGGAGAAGCATCACAACCGTCTGCCGGTAGTCGACGATGAGGGCCGACTGGTCGGCGTGGTCACCCGGGTCGACGTACTGGCCGCCCTCACCGGAACCTGATGTACGAGCGGGCCGAGGCCCGGATAGACCTCGACGCGCTGCGACACAACTGCGCCGAGCTCCGTCGCCGGATCGGCCCGGAGGTGGAGCTGTGTCCGGTTCTCAAGGCCGACGGCTACGGCCACGGCGCCGCTCACTGCGTCGGTGCGGCCGTGGAGGCCGGGGCCGACCGGATCGCCGTGGCGACCGCGCGTGAGGCCCTGCAGATCCGGGCCGTCGATCCGGAGGTGCCGATTCTTGTCCTCGGTGCGCTTGCCCCCGGCGAGGTCGAGGTAGCGGTGGCGGCCGGGGCAGACGTCTCTGTCTGGGATCCCGGGTTCGTCCCGGCGGTCGAAGCCAGGGCTGCGGCCGCCGGGCGTACGGTCGGCGTGCACGTCAAGTACGACACTGGAATGGGCCGGCTCGGCAACTTCGACCCGGAGGCCGTGGTCGCCACCTGCCGCGCGGTCGCGGCCGCCCCTGGCCTGAGGCTCGAGGCCGTCTGGACCCACTTCGCCACCGCCGATGAACCCGACCCGGGCTTCATGGACCTGCAGCGGGAGCGACTGGCGGGGCTCGCGGCGGGGCTGCGCCAGGAGTTCCCCGGGCTGAAGGTCCACGCCGCCAACAGCGCCGCTCTGATCTCCGATACGAAGACCCATTTCGACCTGGTCCGTCCCGGAGTCGCCGTCTATGGCATGGACCCGTTCGGCGAGGATCCGTCCCGGCACAACCTGCGGCCGGTGCTGTCCCTCCACTCGTGGGTGGCTACGGTCAAGCGCTTCGAACCGGGGATGAGCGCCGGCTACGGGCGCACCTGGACGGCGGAAGCCCCGACCACGGTGGTGACCGTGCCGGTCGGCTACGGCGACGGCGTCCGGCGGGCGCTTTCGAACCGGGGTGAGGTCCTGATCGGTGGCCGACGCCACAGAATCGCCGGCACCGTTTCGATGGACAACATCACGGTCAGTGTTGGTGATGCCGGGGTTGAGGTCGGCGACGAGGTGACCCTGATCGGCAGGCAGGGAGAACCGATCATCACCGCCGAGCAGATCGCGGCCGGCCTGGGGACGATCAACTACGAGGTCACCTGCGGCATCTCTCCCAGGGTGCCGCGGGTCGCTTCCGGAGAGCCGGCTTGAGCCTCGAAGGGGCCGCTGAGGCGATTCTGGCGACGGGTCTCGCTGCCCGTGTGCGTGAAGTGCTGGCCGAAAGCCGTCCGGATCAAGCCGCCTGGATAGTTGGCGGGGCGGTGAGGGACGCTGCCCTCGGCCACCCGGTGGGCGACGTCGACCTGGCCGTCGAAGGCGATCCGGAGCCGATGGCGAGGGCCGTCGCAACCGGCCTCGGCGGATACGCCTTCGAACTCTCGGCCGAGTTCCCCACCTGGAGGGCCGGCGACCGTGACGGCGGCTGGCAGGTCGATATCGCGACGCTTCGTGGCCAGTCGATCGAGGAGGACCTGGCCCTGCGCGATTTCACGGTCGGGGCGATGGCTGTGAGTCTGGAAGATGGGCAAGCCCTCGATCCGACCGGCGGGATAGCTGACCTGGAGAAGGGCGTCATCCGTGTCGCCGGCCCCGGCTCGTTCTCAGATGATCCGCTACGCCTGATGAGAGCCGCCCGCCTGGCTGCCCAGTTCGGCTGGAACCTCGACCCGGGCACCGTTGAACTCGGGCTGGCGACTGCTCCACGGGCCGGTGAGCCGGCGGGTGAGCGGATCCTCAGCGAACTCTGCCTGCTGATCTCCTCACGCGACCCGGTCGCCGGTCTGGCCGCGATGGAAGGCTTGGGGCTGTTCGACACACTCTTCCCCGAGGTGGGCGAGATGCGAGGGGTCGTCCAGGGGCCCAACCACCACCTCGACGTCTACGGCCACACGGTCGAGGTGCTCGAGGGCGTGCTCAGGATCGAGTCCGAGCTCGACCGCTTCGTCGGGGAGAGCGCCGGTGAAGTCTCTGAACTGCTCGACCGCCCGCTTGCCGACGGGGTCAGCCGCTCGACCGGTCTGCGCCTGGCTGCGGTGTTCCATGACTGCGCCAAGCCGACCACCCGCAAGGAGGCGGACGGCTTCATCAGCTTTCGTGGTCACGATCGCGAAGGAGCCGAGTCTGTGATCTCGGTTTTCTCGAGGCTGAAGTCGAGCCGCCGTCTGGCCGGATACGTGGCTGACCTGACCCGAAACCATTTGATTCTCGGCTTCATGGTGCCGGAGCGGCCGCTGTCGAGGAGGCAGGTCTACGAGTACCTGAAGCGAACCGACCCTTACTCGGTCGACGTGACGCTGCTTACGGTGGCCGACCGCCTGGCTGCCCGTGGAACCAGCTCGATCGCCGGCCGGGAGATGGTCGCCGGTCACCTTGAGCTGGCCGGCGAGATGGTCGCCGAAGCGCTCTCGTGGGAGCGTCAGGGGCCGCCGCAGCAGTTCCTGGCGGGCGACGAACTCGCCGCGCAGCTCGGGATCGAACCCGGACCCGAGCTCGGCCGTTTGGTGGATGAACTCGCCGCAGCCCGGTTTTCCGGAGAGATTGGTTCTGCAAGCGAAGCTGTCGAATGGGCCCGTCGCTTCCTCGAAACCGCATGAGTAGTACGCTCACTCGCCGCATGGGTAAAGAAGAAAAGATCGAGATGGAGGGTGAAATCACCGAAGCCCTCCCGAATACGATGTTCAGGGTCAAGCTGGACAACGACCACGAGGTGCTCGGACACATCTCGGGCAAGATGCGCCGTCACTACATCCGCATCCTGCCCGGAGACCGCGTCAAGATCGAGCTTTCGCCCTACGACCTGACCCGCGGCCGGATCACCTACCGCTACAAATAGCGGCGCGGGCGCAACCAATGGCCGGCCGCCGTGTTGTTGATTGTGATGCCTAACCCCTCACTAACACTTTCCAAGCATCTGTCCCCAGCCTGGTCACGCGCCTTCCTGCTCGCTGCCTGCGTCACCCTGCTCGGCGCTTTTTCGCTTGCAGTAGCGGTTCCTGGCGCCGACGCCGCGACCAAGCGCATCGTTCTCGGCAAGGCCACGAACAAGCTCGAGCCCAACTGTGGCAAGAACTTCTCCCGTGACTGCATCGTCGAAGGCAAGGTCACCGGCTACCAGGTGTTTCGAAAAGGATCGGCCCGCAAGAATTCCTTCAGGGTGCCCTTCAACGGCAAGCTCGTCTCCTGGTCGATTTCGCTCAGTCGTCCGACCAAGGGAGTGATCTCCAAGGACGGAACCGACCATCCGGCACAGCTGCCTTTCTTCAACGACCTCTTCGGGTCGCCCGCCTCGGCCAGGATCGCGGTGCTGCGCCAGGTGGACAAGAAGAAGAGCGGCCCGCCGAAGTGGAAGATGGTCCGCCAGAGTCCGGTCCAGATCCTCAACCCCTACTTCGGTCGAACCGTGACCTTCTCCCTTTCGCGGCCGCTGAACGTGATCCGCAAACAGATGGTGGCGCTGACCATCCCGACCTGGGCGCCCGCGGTCTGGAAGCCACGCTCATGCAGCTTCAACCCGATCAGCGGTGTCCAGGATCCCGATGCCTGTGCGAAGGCTGAAGAGGAGTACACGTGGCGCGGTAGCAGGGCCAAGGACAAGTGCAGACTCGGAATCGACCCGGACACCGGCGAACCGAACGAGGCGCTGGCCAGGACCGGTCCGCAGCAGAAGGTCGACTCCGAGCGTCGCTACGGCTGCTACTACGGCAGCAACGTGCTGCTGTACTCGGCCACCGTCATCGGCAGGAACTAGCCGGCTCCGGGCAGGCAGTCAGGCTCTCAGCGGGGGCCGGTTGCCGTCAGGCGGGCAGGCCGCAGAACTCGCACTTCGCGAGGTCGCGCGCGGTGAGCTGGTCGCAGCGGCGGCAGACACGGAGATTCTCCGGGGTGCGCGGCAGACGGGAGCCAGAGCGATCGAGCGGCAGTACCTGTGCAACCGGTTCGAGCTCTTCGCCGGTCTCGGCGTCGCGGTAGACGACGCCTTCCTCGACGGTGGAAATCGACTCGCGACCGGATACGGCCGCACGTAGACGGTAGACCTGCTGGCTGCTTTCAGAACTCATTGCCGGGAGAATAACCCGAAATGAAGATCCTCATCTTTCACGGCTACCTGCTGCGCGGCACCGGCAGCAACATCTACAACAACAATCTCGCCCGGGCCCTGGCTCGACTCGGCCACGATGTCCACCTCTTCTGCCAGGACCTCGAGGCTGAAGACCTGCCCTGGGTCGACTCGATAGGCCTCTGGGGCGAAGACGGGCTCGAAGTGCGAAACCTGCGCAGTGCCGACTCTTCCGGTTCGGTCACCGTCTACCGGCCGCCGATCGGTCAGGTTCTGCCGGTCTATGTCGAAGACCCCTACGAAGGTTTCGAGGCGAGGGCCTATCCACGCCTCAGCGAGGCGGAGGTCGAGCGGTACATCCGGATAAATGTAGATGCGGTCCGTGAGGCGGAGAAGCTGATCGGCGGCAGTGATGCCGCGCTGGCCAACCACCTGTTGATGGCACCGGTCGTGCTTGCCAGGGCCGGGGTCCGGCCCTATGCGGTGAAGCACCACGGCTCCGACCTCGAGTACACGGTCAAGCCGAACCCCCGTTTCGTGCCGTATGCGGAGGAGGGGCTCGGGCCGGCGGCGGCGGTACTGGTCGGTTCCTGGTTCACCGCGGCCAGTCTCTGGGAGGCGGTTCCGGGGCTGGACCTCGAGAAGAAGACCGGCCTGGGGCCGCCCGGCGTCGACACCGATGAATTCAGCCCGCTGCCGGAAGGCCAGGCCGTGGGCAGGATCCGGGAGTTGGCCGAAGCGATCCGTTCCAGACCACCGACGACCGGCTTCGGCCGGGACGAGGACGCCGCGGTCGCGGCGCTCGAAGAGTTTGCACTGGCTGAAGGTCCGCGGGTCATCTTCGTCGGCAAGCTGATCGTCTCCAAAGGAGTCGACCTGCTGGTCGCGGCCTGGCCACTGATCCAACGGGCGAATCCGGGAGCGAGGCTGCTTCTGGTCGGCTTCGGCGCCTACGAGATGGGGCTGCGGGCGCTGGCGACCGCGCTGGGCGAGGGTGACCTCGACTCGGCCAGACACATCGCCGAGGTCGGACGGCAACTGGAAGGGGGAGAGGCCGGCCGCCTCGACTTCCTGGCCGACTTCCTGGCGATACCGCCGATGGGATACGAGCAGGCCGCGGTCGCTTCGGCGGGCTCGATCTCCTTCTCCGGGCGCCTTGAACATGACGAAGTCGCCCGGGTCCTGCCCGCCTGTGAGGCGATGGTGGTGCCGAGTACCTTCCCCGAGGCCTTCGGCATGGTCGCGGCCGAAGGGGCCGCCTCCGGAGTCCTCCCGGTCTGCGCCCATCACTCCGGACTGGCCGAGGTGACCGCGGTCCTCGGTACCGAAGTCCCGGCCGTCGCCGACCTGATCAGCTTCGAACTCGGCCGGAAATCGGTGGTCGAACTCGGCTCGAACGTCACCGGCTGGCTCGGCCTCGAGGAGTCCACCAGGGGCGAGGTCGGCCGCGACATTGCCGAGTCAGCAGATAGGAATTGGAGTTGGGAGGGTGTGGCGAAGGACGTGATTTCGGCTTCACAAGGCGATATCCGGCCGGTTCAGAGTCCGTGAGAAAAGGCTCAAAGGGGTTCCGTGTCCCGCTTCATTAGAATCCCTTGAGAATTATGGAACGCCTGCCCTACCTCAAGCTCGTCCTCGCCACCCTCGCGCTCGGAACCGTCATCTCGGTCCTGATGATGCAGTACGACTGGATGGGCGGCGCCGCCTCGACCGCCGCCGGTCCGATCGACACCCTGATGGACGTGTCGATCATCATCTCCTCCTTTATCTTCTCGATCGTCTGCGTATTCCTCGGCTACGCGCTGATCAAGTGGAAGGTCAAGCCAGGCGACGAGAGCGACGGTCTGCCGATCCACGGCAATACCAAGCTCGAGATCTGGTGGACTCTGATCCCGACCGTGATCGTGCTCTTCCTGGCCGGCTACAGCTGGGTAGTCATGAACGACATTGAGGAGAAGGACGCCGACGTGATGACCGTCAACGTCTACTCCCAGCAGTTCGCCTGGACCTTCGGCTACCCCGAGGAGGGCAACAAGTGGTCCGAAGGTGAGTTCCACGTGCCGGTCGGCCAGCAGGTCAACTTCAGGATGAATGCCCAGGACGTGATCCATTCCTTCTGGGTCCCCGAGTGGCGGATCAAGAAGGACAACGTGCCGGGGATCACCACCGAGGCCCTGATCACTCCCGACAAGGTTGGCACCTACCAGCTGATCTGTACCGAGCTCTGCGGCGCCGGCCACACCACCATGCGGGCAACCGTCGTGGTCGAGCCTCGTGAGGACTACGAAGAGTGGGTTTCCGGACTCGAGGCCGAGGTTCCGGAGGATCTGCTGCTCACCGCCGACCAGGCGATCGAACTTGAGAAACAGCTCCAGGAAGCGGAGCAGGGCATCGACGGCAGTGGCGTCGAAGAAACGTCGGCTGAAGGTGTAGATCAGTCGTGATGGAGGTAACTAAATGGCAGTAGCAATCAAGCAGCCCGGCTGGTACCGCGCCGCTCTCGGAACCCTTATCGGCGCCGCATTCGGCTTTGCCCTGGTCGTCGCCCTGAGGGCGATATCGGGACTGGACATCTTCCAGACCGAGCAGACCGGTTACCCGCACGTGATTGTTCCGCTGGTCACCGCGCCGTTCGGATTCCTTATCGGCTTCGGGGCCTTCGACTACTGGTTCCGCTGGGCTGCCGGCAAGCCGACGGTCCCCGACGACCACTCGGGCCACGGCGCTACGAGGTGGCAGGACTACTTCAAGTTCAATACCGACCACAAGGTCATCGGTATCCAGTACACCGTCACCACGATCTTCTTCTTCTTCATCGGCGGCGCGCTCGCACTTCTGATCCGGGCCGAACTCGCCCAACCGGGTACCCAGGTGGTCGACCCGAACGTCTACAACGGGCTGTTCTCGACCCACGCCGTCGTGATGATCTTCCTGTTCATCATCCCGATGTTCGCGGGCCTCGCCAACTACGTGCTGCCGCTGATGATCGGCGCACCGGACATGGCGTTCCCCCGGCTCAACGCGCTCAGCTTCTGGCTGCTGCCGATCGCCGGCATCATCTTCCTCAGCAGCTTCCTGGCCCCCGGCGGCGCTTTCGACGCCGGCTGGACCGGATACGCGCCACTCTCGACCGGCGCTCCAGTCGGGCAGTCTTTCTTCAACATAGGTGTGCAGTTTGCGGGCGCCTCGTCTATTGCAACCGCATTGAACTTCCTGGTCACGATCATCACGATGCGTGCACCAGGGATGAATCTCTGGCGAATGCCACTCCTCGTCTGGGCCAACCTCTCGACTTCCCTGCTGGTTGTCGGCGCCACACCGTTCGTGGCCGGCGCCCAGTTCATGGTCCTCTTCGACCGCGCCCTCGGCATGAACTTCTTCCAGTTCCTCCAGGGTGGCGACGTCCTCAGCTACCAGCACATCTTCTGGTTCTACTCCCACCCGGCGGTGTACATCATGATGTTGCCGGGCTTCGGGATCGTCTCCGAGATCATCTCGACCCATTCCCGAAAACCGGTATTCGGCTACCGATTGATGGCGCTCGCCCTGATCGGCATCGTGGTACTCAGCTACTCCGTATGGGCCCACCACATGTTCGTCGCCGGCATGTTCGACTGGCTGCGTGTGCCGATCATGATCACGACGCTGCTGATCGCCGTGCCGACCGGGATCAAGATCTTCTCCTGGCTGGGAACGATGTTCTACGGCAAGATCCACACCTATTCGACCGCGATGCTGTTCTCGCTCGGGTTCATCGTGACCTTCACGGTCGGAGGGATCAGTGGAGTCATGCTCGGCATGGTGCCGCTCGACATCCACATGTCGGACACCTACTTCGTGGTCGCCCACATCCATTTCGTGCTGTTCGGCGGGTCGGTCTTCACGATCTTCGCCGGCATCTACCACTGGTTCCCGAAGATGACCGGGCGTATGTATGACGAGAAGCTCGGCAGGGTCCATTTCTGGGGCACCATGGTCGGCACCTGGGGTACTTTCATCCCGCAGCACTGGATCGGCCTCGACGGAATGCCTCGCAGGGTCTCCGACTACGCCAACATCTACGGCGACTGGAACCTGCTGATCAGCGTCTTCGCCTTCATCCTGGGCTTCGTCCAGCTGGTATTCGTCTACAACATGATTGTCAGCTGGCGCTTCGGTCCCAAGTCCGGGGACAACCCCTGGCGTGCGAATACGATCGAGTGGCAGGTCAGTTCACCGCCCCCGGTCTTCAACTTCGACGAGATCCCGCGTGTGGTCGGCGGTCCGTACGAGTACGGAACGCCGGGAGCCCGTCACGCGATCATGGGTGGCGAAGACGAACCCGAGCTTCCTGGTCCCAAGCCGTCGACAGTTTCGGAGCCGGCTTGAAGCCCCTGCTGATATTCCTGAACGAGGTCGCGGGCGGCAGAAAGCTGCTCGCCGCCACCAGGGAGCGGGCGGCCGACGCCTCGTACGTAGTCGTCGTAGCCCCGCGCAACCAGCCCGTGGCCGGTCAGCTGATCCAGCCGGAGGAGGCTCGCGAAGCCGCCCGCAGCCGGGTCGAGGTGACCCTTTCTGTTCTCGAGGAGTTCGGCATCGAGGCCGTCGGAGAGGTCATGGACCCGGACTCCGATCTCGCCCTCGGTGATGCGATCCGCAGTCACAGGCCGAGCGAAGTCCTGCTCTCGTGTCTCTACGACACCCGATTCGGCTTCACCCGCAAGGATCTCGTCGAATGGGCCGAGTACGAGTTCGAGCCGGAGACCAAGATCACCCACATCCCGGTCCGCATCGAAGACGATTCGATTCGCCTGGACCTGACTCATACCCTGGTGGTTGCCAACCAGACGCTTTCGGACCCCGACCTGGTCAAGAGGCTGGTCGCCGGAGCGGAGGAGCGGCCCCACCGCTATACGATCATCGCGCCCGAGACCGAAGGCGTCCCGGCCGGTGTGATGACCCGGAACCTCGCCTCACTGATGGCTCAGCTTTACGAGAAGGAGATCGACGCCACCGGTCAGCCGATGAGCCCCGACCCCTTCTCTTCGGTCGAGAACGCGATCGCCCACTACAGGGTCGACGACATCCTGATCTCCACTCTTCCCGGCGAGGAGTCCCGCTGGCTGGCCGACGATCTGGTCGGTCGGGTCCGCGAGATCACCGACAAACCGGTCGCCCACCACGAGTCCGGAGCCACCCCGGAGGTTGTCGCTTCGGCGGTCGCCGAAGGCGGCGACAGTGAAGATGAAACCGAAGGCAAAGCTGAAGGCTCAGCTGCGGAAACGAGCGAGGTCTAGAGATGGAAAGCGCAAGCATCGCGGTCGGTCAGGGCGCGGCTGACGAACACGAACACCACGGTCCGCCCGAGTTCCACAAGAGCGCCCGGATCGATCAGACAGTCCTCGGCATCCTGCTGTTCATCCTCTCGGAGATCATGCTGTTCGCGGCATTCTTCGCTTCGTACTTCTTCCTGCGTGTAGTCGTTTCTCCAGACTCCTGGCCGCCGGCTGGGATCGAACTCCCGGTCCTGATCGCCGGCATCAATACGGTCGTCCTGGTCTCTTCCAGTTTCACGATCCATTACGCCCTCGAGGCGATCAAGCACAACAACCACCTCGGCCTCAAGCTCGGCCTCGGCCTCACCTGGCTGCTCGGTGCGACCTTCCTCTTCATCCAGATCAACGAGTACATCCACGTCGGCTTCTCGGCTCGGGATGGCGCTTTCGGCACGATCTTCTACAGTCTCACCGGCCTTCATGGCGCCCATGTCTTCGTCGGTCTACTGCTCCTCACCTTCGCCAACATCCGCGCCTGGCGTGGCCATTTCGGGCCGGAACAGAAGAACCACCTCGGTGTCGAGGTACCAGGTATTTACTGGCACTTCGTCGACATCATGTGGATCATCGTCTTCGTCTCGATCTACATCATCTGAGCTGATCGGCCGTGGGCAACCCCCTCAAGTCCGAGGGCGCGGCGTTCAAGTGGCTGGTCGCGGTCATCGCCGGCGCGACCGTGGTGGTTCTCGTCGCCGTGCTGATGTCGTCGGTGGCTGCCGCACTGCTCGGCTTCATCATGCTGGCCGTCGTTTCGGTATTCATCATCAAGGGCATGGCCCACATGCTCAGCCCACCTGACGAAGACTCCCGCGACGACCCGGACGCGCCGGAGGAGTCCCGGGACGGCTGAAGGACGCCGGACGGCCCTCGTGGGGTGGGTCAGGAGCGGGCGTCGATCGCGGCCTGCATCTTGGCGCCGGGATCCCCGACCGGGCTGCCGTGGCCGACCGCAAGGACCGCCGGATCGAGCGCCCTGAGCTTGCGGGCGCTTTCGAGAGCGGTGGGCCGGTGCCATGTGGCAAAGCCCGGGAGGGGGAATCGCCAGTAGGGGCCGGCCGACGTCGCGACCCCGCCCAGGGTGGAGAAGGCATCGCCGGCGATCAGGACGCCGTCACGCTGGTCAAGCAGCGAAATGTGGCCGGGAGTGTGGCCGGGCGTGTCGATCACCTTCAGGGAGCCCACACTGTCGCCCTCGACCACTTCCCGGTCGATCGTCACATCGATCGCGGGATAGCCGCCCAGCAGACGGCCGTCGGGCTCGCCCGGCTCGCCGGCCTTGTCACCACGGATCAGCTTGGCATCCCGGCGCGGGACCACGACTTCGGCGCCGGGCAGGCTGCGGGAGACGGCGGCGAGGGAGCCGACGTGGTCGTCGTGGGCATGGGTGACGACGATCCGGGTTATCGGCGCGCCGAATGGCGCCGCGGCTTCGATCAGCTTCTCCCCGGAACCCCTGATCATCGTGTCGACCAGTGTCAGGCCGTCCTCTTCCTTCACCAGGAAGGCGTTGACCATGCCGAATCGCGTCAGCTGACTCGAATTCCCGGATAGATCCTGGGTCTTCATGCCTGAAGTATCGCGCGGGATGGGTCCGGTGCTCTCAGTGTCCGTCCGGCAGGCGTGCCCAGTAGGACTTGAGGAAGGGGGTCCTGACCTTCCAGACGGTGTTCTCTCCGGCCCGGAAGGTGTGGGTATCACCAGGTCCGAAAGCCTGGCTGGCGCCGTCCGCCATTTCCACTTCGGCCGTACCGCGCAGCACCAGGAATGACTCCTCGAGCTCGGTGTCCGAGAAGGTCCCGGGGGTACACATCCAGAAGCCGGAAATCTCGTCGCCGTCCGCTGATTCGGAGAGCTGGAGGTTGAAAGTCTGTGGATCCCCTTCGATCACCTGCTCTGGTTCGAGCGGGTCGGGCTCCATCGATTCGAATATCTCGTGCTGGTCTTCCATGCGCCGATGATAGGGCCCCCGAAGGATGTCGGGCGCTAGCCGGACCGGGCGGCCGACAGCGTGATGTCGCGGCCCTTGAGCTGTCCTGCTGTGGCCACCGCCCAGAGCACTGCGAGCCAGATCAGGACGGCAGTCACGACGTGGAACCAGACCAGGATGGCCGGCAGCTCGAGCAGCCACTGGGTTATCCCGAGGGCGATCTGAAAGACGATGAGGCCGAGGGTGACCTGCACCGGGCGCACCGCCCGGCTGTCGCCGCCCTTGCGCAGCAGGATGAACAGCACCACGAGGGTGGCGATCGCGAAGATCACGGCCATCGCCGCATGTCGCTGCACTATCCACTCGAGCGTGTCCTCGCCTTTGAAGTCAAAGCGCCTGACCAGTTCTTCGTCGTGGTCTCCGGGATGTGGGCCGGAGCCGGTCGTGATCGTTCCCAGCAGCACGGTCAGCTGTCCGAAGGGGATGAGTGCCCGGACCGCCCAGACACCGAGGAAGTCGGTTGAGAACCTTCTTTCTCCCGGTTCGTAGCGTGAGCACCAGAAGAGTGCGAAGGCGGCGTCGAGCAGGATCATCGAAAGCAGGAAGTGTCCGATGACCAGCTCTGGTGGCAGGTGGTGCTCGACGACGAAGGCGCCCAGTATGGCCTGGCCGATGACCCCGAGCGGAAGCAGGGCGCCGAACAGGGCGAGGTGCCAGCGGAAAGGCTTGCGGAAGAAGGCCAGCAGGGAGGCGGCGATGACGGCGATCCCGACGAAGCCGGTCAGGAGCCGGTTGCCGTACTCGATCCAGGCGTTGATCTGCGCCGGTGCGACGTAGCCGCCGTAACACTTGGGCCAGTCAGGGCAACCGAGCCCGGACGCGGTCAGGCGGACGGCGGAGCCGGTGAAGACGATCAGCACCAGCGCGATCAGGGCGATCAGGGTCACCTGTGCGTAGCGTTCGGGGGAGATCTCTATCCGCTTAAGCATGTTCCTCTGGCGGTTCTATGAGGGAGCGCCGTCAGGCCGCTCCGTGAAGGTCAGTTGCCGTTCTGGTTGCCCGAGGTCGAGTCGACCAGGAAGTCGATCAGCTGTTCGAGCTCCTGCGGGGGGAGGTTGGACCAGCGGTTGGGCATGATCGCGTTCTCGTAGCCCGGTGACTGGACGGCTCCGGGATTGACGATCGATTCTTCGATCATCGCCCGGTTCTGGCCCGGGATGACCTCGTCAAGGTTCGGACCCAGTACGCCGGCCGATTCGGCAGCGGAAAGGATGTGGCAGCTGCCGCAGCCCTGGTTGGCGTAAACCTGGGCTCCGGGGCCCTCGCCCGGGGCGACCGGGGGCTTGGCACCGGGGACTCCGGCGTAGCGGGCCACATAGGCGGCCACGTCCTGGAGGTCGTTGCCGGTCACGATGTCAGCCGGCATGTTCACGCCGGGGTATCCGGGGATCGAAGGCCGGGGGTGCTTGATCTGGTACTCGGTAACGCCCTTGATCGTGTCTTCGTCCATGCCGGCTTCGCGGGCGGGGGCGAAGGCGGTGTCCAGGTTCGGTCCCTGAACGCCCTGGCTGGCCGCCTGCGCCATCACGTGACAGGTTCCGCACTTGGCGTTGAAGAGCTGGCGGCCACGGTCCTCAAAGCCTCCTGAGATGTTGGCGTTCGTTTCGGCACCGCAGCCGGCGACGAGAGCGGAAAGCAGTCCGATAGAGACGAGGAGAGTGGAGAGTTTTGCGGCAGTGCGGGTTCGGTTCATGATCTTCAAGAGCGGGTAAAGGCATTCTATAGATCGGCGCCCTCGGCACGTTTGCCGGGGCATCAAGTAGGCTGGCAACGAAAGTCACAAGCGACCGGAGGGGCGAAGCATGCGAGTCAGTGTCGGGATGTCGGAAGTGGTTCTCCGGGTCGGACCCGGACATACGCTGCGAGACGCGGCCTCCCGGATGGTCGGCCACGGGGTGGGTGCCGCGATCGTCGAGGACGAGGACTGGCCGGTGCCACGGATCATCACCGAGCGCGACATCCTCAAGGCCCTCGGTACCGGCCTGGACGTCGACTCGGAGAAGGTCGGCGACCACATGAGCGAGAGCGTGATCACCGCTTCGCCGGAGTGGAGCATGGAGAGGGCGGCGATGGAGATGTCGCGTCGGAACATCCGCCATCTGGCGATCTACCGCGACGGAGAACTCGTCGGGGTGCTCTCGATGCGCGACATCATGCGGGTCTGGACCAGCGACGGCGCTACTTCAGGCGGACCGCCCTGAGCGGGGATGCCCCTGCCCGGACTATCCGAGGCACGGAGGGATTCGGGGCTTCAGTCGCGTCCGGGAGCGCTGAAGGACTCGATCGGGAGTTCTGCCCGGATGTCCTCCTGCTCACGCGGCAGGCTGTAGAAGGAGCGACGGCCCTTCCTGGCGAAGCTGCGCATTGCGACGAGGGTGAAGATCGCGCCGACGACCGCGTAGGTCCAGACGGGGAAGAGGAAGCCGGTGGCGAAAGGTCCCGGCCAGCAGGCCCGAGGATTCCGAAAGCCAGGAGAGCCGGCGCCCAGGAGGGGGCGGGCATCTGGATCGTCTCGGTCGGCTCGATTATCTCGGTGCTTTCTTCCATCAGGATCCGATCGGTCACGCCGCCAGGTAGAGCGTGGCGAAGAAGAAGGTGAAGGCGAAGATCGCGGCTGAGCCGACGCCGATCAGCATTCCGGACGAGAAGTTGCTCTTTACGCGCTTGCGATCCATGACCGGAGTTTTATCAGGCGACGGCGTCGACAGCCATCGCCACGAAGAGCAGGGCCAGGTAGGCGAGCGAGTAGAGGTAGGTGCGCAGGTTCAGGGCAGGCGCGGGATTGCGATAGAGGCCGACCGAGAAGGCGATGAATATCCCGCCGAGGACCAGCGCGGATGCCAGGTAGAAACCGCCCAGCAGGCCGGTTGCGAAGGGTCCGATCGTCACGGCGACCATTACGAAGGTGTAGATCAGGATCTGGCGCCGGGTCTCGGCATCGCCCTTGACCACGGGCAGCATCGGGACTCCGGTCCGTTCGTAGTCCTCCTTGATCATCAGCGACAGCGCCCAGAAGTGGGGTGGCGTCCAGAAGAAGATGATCAGGAAGGGCCAGAGGGCCTCCAGGGTGAGGCTGCCGGTCGCAGCGGCCCAGCCGACCAGAGGGGGTACGGCACCGGCGCTGCCGCCGATCACGATGTTCTGGGGCGTGATCGGCTTCAGCCACACGGTGTAGAGGAATACGTAGCCCAGCAGCCCGAGCATCGCCAGTGAAGCGGCGAGCAGGTTGACCGTGATCCAGAGCTGGAAGAAGGCGGCAGCGCCGAGCACGATGCCGAAGATCAGACCGTGTCTCGGGGTGATCCGGCCGTTGACCAGCGGCCGCGAGCTGGTTCTCGCCATGCGGGCGTCCCGCTTGCGGTCGACGAAGTGGTTGATGGCCCCGGCTCCACCGGCCGCGAGGTAGCCGCCGAGCATTGTCCAGAGGATGGTCGAGAGCGGCGGCCCGGCGGGGTCGGCGACGAACATGGTCGCCACGGTGGTCAGCAGCAGCAGGCTGATGATCCGGGGTTTGGTGAGGGTGATGTAGTCGCGGGCTACTGCAAGCACGTCACTGAGGGGGGTGGGCGTGGCGGTTTCTACGGCTCGTCGAACGTGCGCGCCGCGCACTTCGAGTCCTTCGCTCATGTGCTCAGGCTACCGGCTGGCCGTCGCCGGCCGGGGTTTGCTCCCCGGCTTCGCGTCGTACCAGCGACTCACGGATATCGCGCATCGGCTGCTTGCTGCGAACGTCGGGCAGCACATCGAAGTTGTGGGGCTCCGGCGGCGAGAGCGCGAGCCATTCGAGCGACTGGCCACGCCACGGGTCCGGCGTGGCCGCGTCGCCTTCGTTGCGGCTCCGGATCAGGTTGCCGATCGCAAGGATGACGCCGATGAACAGGACCAGGGTGCCGATCGTGGCGATCAGGTTGAAGGCGGCGACGTCGTCTTCGGCAAAGAACCGGTACGAGTCGGTGACCTGTCCTTCGACACCCGCTGCGAAGAGAGGTACGAGAGCGATCAGCGAGCCGGCGAACATGACCCAGAAGGAGATCTTGGCGCGCTCTTCATTGAGCAGGCGGCCGGTCATCTTCGGGTACCAGTACGAGACCGCGGCGAGACCGCCGAAGAGGCCGAACCCGATCAGGGTGAAGTGGGTCGCGGCCCAGGCGTCGTAGGTCTGCTGGAGCTGGGTGCCGATCGCGATCGTCGACTGGCTGACTTCTGCCGCCAGGCCGATCGAGGCCAGCGAAAGCGCACCCATGGCGAAGCGCAGCGGTGCCCTCATGTGGAAGTCGCTGCTGGAGACGGCCGAGATCAGGTTGTAGAAGATCAGTCCGAAAGGCACGATCAGCGAAATCGACATCAGCATGGCGAAGTACTTCCAGCCGATCGGGATCGGCGCCGTGATCATGTTCTGGGTCCAGGCGAGGGTTCCGATGGCTGCGATCGCGATCAGCGATCCGATCACCACACCCCTTCCGGGAAGCGGCCTGCGGGTAAAGGTCTGGACGATCTCGGAGATCCCGCCGAGCATCGTCACGGCGACGGTCATGTAGGCGCCGGTGAAGAAGATGTAGCTGAGGTGCTGCCAGAGCAGCGGAGCGCCGCCGACCCCGCCGGTGAAGAAGCCGCCGTCGAGCTGGCGGTCGATCATCAGCATGGTCAGGGCAGCGAGGAAGATCGGGGCGATGATGACCATCAGCCAGGTGACGATCGCCGCTGTCCAGACGAAGATCGGGGCCCGGCGCCAGGCCATGCCCGGGGCACGCAGGTTGCGCACGGTCACGAGAAGGTCGATCGACAGCAGCAGCAGGCCGAGCGTGATCATGCCGGTTGAGGCAATCCAGGCGTCGACGCCGTTGTTGGAGGAGAAGAACTCCTGCGAGAGCGGCGGCAGCGGGTTGATGCCGGCCTCGGGAGGGGTGAAGAGGAAAGTCGCGTAGAGGACGAAGCCGCCGAGGATGAAGAGCCAGAGGCCCACCTGACCGAGCCGCGGGAGCGCGGTTCCGCGGCTGCCGATCTGAAGCGGCGTCACGTAGTAGAGCAGTCCGAGGCAGAGCGGCAGGGCGAACAGGAAGATCGCGGTCGCTCCGTAGACGGAGAGCAGGCGATCGAACTGGATCGCGCTGAGAAAGACGTTCTCGGGGACCGCGAGCTGCATCCGGACCAGCAGCAGCTGCAGTCCGGCCAGAAACACCGAGCCGAAGGCGGCCGAGATCAGGATCAGTGAAATGACCTTGTGATCGGGGCTGGTCGCGAGTCGGGCCCAGCCGGGCTGGCCGGAATCGCCGCTGGTCGCGACCTCAGGTCGTGTCGGCGGCATGGCTGACGGGTAGCTGCTCATTGCTCGGGCTCGATCTCGATAGTTTCTTCTTCTTGCGGGTCTCCGACGTCAGCGGCTTCGATCTGGAGCGCCTGGATTTCTGCGACCGCGTCGTCAGCCTCCTGAATGTCGAGCTTGAGTTGGCTGATGAATTCTTCGTACTCGGCTGCCGAAACCACTTCGACTTCGGCTTCCATCGAGTCGTAGCCCTGGCCTGAAAGTACGGAAGCACGGCCCGAGAAGACACCTTCTTGGTCTGCCCGGAAGTAAACGCGGTTCGTCTTGCCCGGCACGGCCTGGGCTTTGCCGGTCAGCGAAGGAACGTTCCACCCGTGAATCACGTCGGCTGAAACCAGGTCCAGGGCGACCGTTGTGTCGACCGGGACAACGAGACGGTGGTAGGAGAAAGTGTCGTTCGGGTAGTTGTAGCGCCAGAGCCACTGCTGCCCGGTGACCCTGATCTCGAGCTGGTCGTCCGCGTTCAGGCCGACAGCGTCGGGGCTTCCGACCGGGACCTCGCGTGCCTGGCTCGAGAAGACTGCGGCGGTCACGAAGAGAGCGACGGCGACGACGCCGAGGCCGAGGCCGACCCGGAGCTGGCGGCCCTTGGCCGGTGGGCCGGCTTCGACATGGCGGTGGCGAGGCCGGGCCGCCCGGACGATCGCCAGGTTGACCGTGACGATCGCGATCACGATGCCGACGAAGATGATCCAGTGGAAGGTGTTGATCTTCTCGATCGCGGGCGAGGCGGCTTCCGGGTTCAGCGAGAAGGCCATCGCGGGCGAGGCGAAGGCAGCCATGGCGGCAGCCATGGAGGCGGTCGCCGAGAGCAGGGTCAGGATTTTTCTGGAACGAGACAGCACAGCGCGGCCATTCTAATCGGATGCGGCGGACAGGCGAAGTCGGACCTGAAAACGGGGTCCGCGGAGGTCACCTAGTCTGTCCCTTGCGGATGAGATGGCCGACCCCCGACAAGCCGCGTGACCGGCGCCTGCGTTCCGCCATCCGAATCGGCGGTATTGCTGCGTTGGCGGCCGCTGTCATCGTTCCCCACATCCGCTTCAGGCTACGCCTGCCGACGGCCGTGACGGTCGCCTCGACCGTCGCTGCGCCGGCGGCCATCGCCGTCCTCTGGCCTAGGAGCAGGACCAGGGACCTGGCACTGTTCGGCAGTCAGATGTGGGCCTTCGCCGTCACCCACGAGTTGCCCTACGACGACCCCGAGCGCCTTCGCGAGCGACTGAAGATCGAGTATCCGATAAAGATCGACCGCTGGATCGGCCGGGGTCAACTGCCGAATACGCGGCTTCAACGGAGCCTTCATGACGGGCCCTGGGGGGAATCGCTGACCAGGTTCTCCGCCTGGGCCCACTGGATCTGGTTCATCCAGCCGAACTCCGCGCTGCTCTGGATCCTGATGAGACGCCAGGAGGCCTTTCCCCATTCCGCGAGGCAGATGTCGGCGGTCTTCGACATCGGCTGCGCGGTCTACTTCCTCGCGCCGACCGCGCCGCCGTGGTGGGCCTCGGAGAACGGGTATACGGATGACGAAGAGATCCGCAGGGTCATGGTCGAGTTCGGCGAGCGCATGTGGGGCCCGGCCTGGACGAGGATCTTCGGCACGCTCGGCGGCAATCCCTGGGCGGCGATGCCCTCGCTCCACTTCGCGACCGCGCTGATGGCCGCGATCCTGCTCAGCGAAAACGGCGGTCGGGTGCAGGGCACGATCGGCTGGGCCTATGCGGCCGCTCTCGGCTTCTCGCTGGTCTACCTGGGCGAGCACTACGTGACCGACCTGCTGGCCGGGGCCGGCATAGTCCTGCTGGTCCGGCAGGGAGAGCCGCTGGCCCGGCCTTTCGTCACCCGGGTCAACAACGGTCTGCGGCGGCTTGAAGCGATCGCGACTTCCTGAGATGGTCTGAGGGGGTGTTTCAATCAGTCCCAAGCTGAAAACCTCGGAGGAGAAAGGCGGCGAAGACCGTTCGGTGCTGGAGAGCCCGCTCGACGAGCCGGACTCACAGCCGATCGAAGAGCGGGGCGACGGTCTGCCGACGATTACGTTGCGCGGAACCATCCAGACCACGCTGCTGATTACCGTGCTGGTCGTCGGCATCTACTTCTTCGTGCCGAAACTGGTTGGCGCCGGCGACGCGATAGCCACACTGGGCGAGGCGCATCCGATCTGGGTTGCCGTGGCGATCGGTTTCGGGATTCTCTCCTTCGCCACCTATATCGCCCTGTTCAGGGCCGTGGTCGGCGGCGAGGTGTTCCCGGTCAGCTGGCGCGAGGCCTACGAGATCAACATGGCGGGCTTCGCCGCTACCCGGCTCTTTTCCGCCGGGGGTGCCGGCGGTGCGGTGCTGACCTACTGGGCATTGCGCCAGGGCGGTATGGAGAGGAGGGACGTCGGCACCCGGATGGTCGCCTTTCTCGCCCTCCAGTACCTGTTCTACCCGCTCGCAGTGGTGGTCTTCGGCGTCCTGCTGACGACCGGCGTGCTCAGCGGCAGCACGGCAGACTCGCTGACCATCGTGCCGGCGGCGATAGCCGGGATCGTGATGCTCGTCGGCCTGGCCATCGCCCTTGTCCCCAGCGACATCGAACGCAGGCTCACGGGCTACTCGGACCGTCGCCCGTCGGCCCGATACCTGGCGACCCTGGCCAAGGTACCCGCGACGTTGGCGGAAGGAGTGCGGGAGGCGATCCGGCTCGTCGCTCATCCGACCCGTGCCGGGCTGGCGGTACTCGGCGCGATCGGCTACTGGGCGGCGAATATCGGCATCCTCTGGGCATCTTTCAAGGCGCTCGGCATAGCGATCCCCTTCGGGGTGGTGGTGATGGGGTTCTTCATCGGCATGACGGCCAACCTGATCCCGTTCGCACCGGCCGGGGTCGGGGCCGTGGACGCCGGGATGATCGGCACCTTCGTCCTGTTCGGCTTTCCCGAGGCGGAGGTTTTCGCGGCGATCCTGATCTACCGACTGGTCGCCTTCTGGATGCCGATCCCGCCTGGCGTGATCGCCTTCTTCCAGCTGCGGCACACGGTCAGGCGATGGAATATCGAAGGCCTGCCGATCGACCGGCCGCCACAGCGCTCGCTGATGCAGCCGGATGTCTGAGGGCGCCGGGGTCAACGGCTGGCGGCCGTCGATTCGGCTATACTTCATAAAGTAAAGTAATGGAAGGTCACGGCCTGCACGGGTCGTCGAAACTTCAGGAAAGAGGACCATGAGCAGCAGCGAAATTGAAAACCTGATCATCATCGGCGGCGGCCCGGCCGGCTATACGGCCGCTCTCTATGCGGCGCGCGCCGAACTCAATCCTCTTGTCTTCGAGGGTTTTCAGTGGGGCGGCCAGCTCCAGAATACGACCGACGTCGAGAACTACCCCGGCTTTCCCGAAGGAATCATGGGGCCGGAGATGATGACCCGCTTCCGTGAGCAGGCGGCACGCTTCGGGACCCGCTTCGAAAGCGACGACGTAGACCGGGTGGAACTCGGTGACGGCGGTATCCAGAAGGTCTTTCTCGGCGACGACGAGTACCGGGCCAAGGCGGTCATCCTGGCCATGGGCGCGGAGCCGAGACGGCTCGGTATCCCCGGTGAGATGGAGCTGATGGGCCGCGGCGTGTCCACCTGCGGGGTCTGCGACGGTGCCTTCTTCAAGGGCAAGAAGACGATGGTGATCGGCGGCGGTGACTCGGCGATGGAGGACGCGGTTTTCGTATCCAAGTTCGCAACCGACCTCGAGCTGGTCCACCGTCGGGATGAGTTCCGGGCCTCGAAGATCATGCAGGAGAGGGCGGAGGCGACCCCGAACATCAACCTGATGACCCCGTATGCGCCGGAAGAGTTCATCGCCGGCGAAGACGGCTCGCTCGCCACCGTGAGGCTGAGGCGGTCGGACGACGGCGAAGTCAAAGACGTCGCCGTTGACGGGGCTTTCGTCGCGATCGGCCACATCCCGCGCTCGGAGGTGGTCGCCGGACAGGTCGATACCGATGATGAGGGATACGTGATCACGGCCCCGGACTCGACCAAGACCAACCTCACGGGCGTATTTGCCACCGGGGACCTGGTCGACCACACCTACCGCCAGGCGGTCACCGCGGCCGGTTCGGGCTGCCAGGGTGCGCTCGATGCCGAGTGGTACCTGCGCGACACCGAGTTCTAGGCCGCCGACTCAGGCGGTCCGGCGCCTCAGGGTGACCGCCCCGAGGCCTAGGGCCGCCAGCGTGCAGGCGACGACCACGATCACGTCGATCATCAGTTCGGAACCAGGGGTCGCGGGCGATATCGCCTGCTCCAGCCCGTCGTAGGCATAGGTGAACGGCAACAGCCAGGAGATGGCCTCCAGGGCGGGCGCCATCTGGTCGCGGGGTACGAACAGACCGCACAGCAGCAGCTGGGGAAAGATGAATGCCGGCATGAACTGCACCGCCTGGAATTCGGTCCTGGCGAAAGCGCTGAGCAGGAGGCCGAGGGCCATTCCGAGCAGCGCGTTTAGGATCGCCAGTACGGCCACCAGCCAGACGCCGTGTGGGGCCTCGAGGCCGAGCAGCCAGAATCCGGTCAGGCAGACGACCAGCGCCTGGGCCGCGGCGAGAACGCCGAAGGCGATGCCGTATCCGGCAAGCAGGTCGAGCTTCGACATCGGCATGGTCATGAGTCGCTCGAGGGTCCCGGTGATTCGCTCCCGGAGCATCGTGATCGAGGTCACGAGGAACATCACGATGAACGGGAACAGGCCGCAGAGCGGAGCCCCGATCGACTGAAAGGCCTCCGGCTGACCGTCGAAGACGAACTTCATCAAGGTCAGCAGTAGCGCCGGCACGACCATCAGCAGCACGATGGTGCGGGGGTCGTGCCTTACCTGACGGAGCACCCGGCTGCCGGTCGCCGCTGTGATCCGGAGGCTCACGACTGGCCTGACCCTTCTATGACTGCCAGAAATGCCTTGCCGAGGTCATCCTCGCCGGTCTCTTCGCGTAGTTCATCCGGCGCGCACTGCCGGAGCAGCACCCCTTCACGCATCAGCAGGAGGTGGTCGCACTCCCCGGCCTCGTCCATTACGTGGCTGGAGATCAGGAGTGTGGTGCCCGCATCGGCCAGGTCGTGGAACTCCCGCCACAGCTCGGTCCGTAGAACCGGATCCAGTCCGACCGTGGGCTCGTCGAGCACGAGCAGCTTCGGCCGGTTCAGGAGCGCGGTCGCCAGCGAGACGCGGGCTCTCTCCCCGCCAGAGAGAGAGCCGACGAACCGTCCGCCGTAGGCTTCGAGACCGACCGTCACCAGGGTCTCGCTCACCCGCTCCCGCCCGACCCCGACGACCTTGCCGAAGTAGTTGAGGTTCTCCTCGACCGTCAGGTCCAGGTAGACGGATGGTGCCTGGGTTACGTATCCCACCTCTCTCCTCAGCTTCCGAGATCCCGCTGGACGGCCCAGCACTGTGACCTCTCCGCCGGAAACGATCTGGGCACCGACGATCGAGCGCATGAGCGTCGTCTTGCCGCAGCCGCTGGGGCCGAGCAGTCCGGTCACGCTGCCGTGTCGGACTGTCAGGGAGATGGATCGGAGCACGCTGTTTCCCCCGCGCACGACCTCGAGTGCGTCGGCCGTGACCGCCGGCACGGGGTGAGCGTCCGGCCGGTCAGCCATCGGGGGCTGAGGCCCGGACCGCCGCTGCGAATGCCTCCGCCGCTTCCCGGGTCCAGGGGGCGGGATCGGTGTCGATCGACTGACCGTCGATCTCGTACACCGGCTGTATCTCGCGGGTGGTCGAAGCAAGAAAGGCCTCGCTCGAGCCGAGCACGTCGTCGATATCGAACTCGCCGAGCTGGACTTCGCAGCTTTCCAGTACCCGGCGGCGGGTGATCGAGTCGAGGACTCCGGCGGCGGTGTCGGTGGTCCGGAGCGGCCCCTGGGGTGAGACCCAAAAAAGGGTGGAAGTCGGCGGCTCGAGCACCAGCCCCGCGGCCGTGACCAGCAGTGCTTCGTCGGCACCCGACTTCCTGGCTATCCGGGTGGCCTGCATGTTGGCCGCGTAGGAGAGCGACTTGACGCGATCGAGAATCACCGTCGGCGAGTAGGTGACCGTTGCCAGCGAAACCGAGTCGGGGTACTCCGGAAGTGGCTCGATCGCAAGGACCCGCCGGCCGGCGCGGGTCGACACGATCCGCAGCAGGCAGTCGGCTCCCTGGATTTCCCCGATCAGCCGGGTCGCGTCCGCTTCGATCGCACTTCGATCAAGTTCGAGGTCGATCGCGGCGGCAGAGGCAGCCATGCGGTCGAGGTGCTCGTCCATCGCGAACGGAACCCCCCGGTAGCAACGCAGCACCTCGAATACGCCGTCCCCACGGAAGAACCCGTCATCGGGAAGTGGCAGAAGGGCTTCGGTCGAACGGGTAATAACGCCGTCGACACTCGTGAGAAGCTGGAGTCCGGCCATCAGGGAGAGCCTAATGCCGCCAGAGGCGTTGGGAACGGACCATCCCGCCCGGGCTCAGGTGAAGGCCCTGATCCGGCTCAGGAAGTCGGTCAGGATCCGGGCGGTCGCGCCCCAGATCATGTGGCGGCCCATGTCGAAGGTCGGGGTTCGGATCGGCACCCCCCGGCGCACCAGCCTCCGCATCCCGTAGGAATCGACCAGTTCATCGATTCCGTAGTGGAGGATGGAGGCGACTTCGTCCGGGTTGGCGACCAAAGGCTCGTATCCGCTGACGATGCCGACGTATGGCTGGATCCGGTAGGAGGTGACGAAGGTGCCCACCGGTGCGAGTGCCCCGACCACTTCGACCCGGTCCGGGCTGAGGTTGATCTCCTCGTGGGACTCACGCAACGCTGTCTGAGCCAGGTCGTCGTCGCCGGGCTCGCTCATGCCACCGGGGAAGGAGATCTCGCCGGCGTGCTTGTTCAGGTCCGCGCGGCGCTCGGTGAATACCAGCTTCGGACCATGCGACCAGTCGGTGAT
The DNA here is from genome assembly GCA_963709475.1 of uncultured Solirubrobacterales bacterium. Taxonomy (GTDB): domain Bacteria; phylum Actinomycetota; class Thermoleophilia; order Solirubrobacterales; family 70-9; genus 67-14. The sequence continues at coordinate 68,578 of CAVPWI010000001.1, forward strand.
CGGGAGCAGCACCGCCGCCTCCCGGTTGCCGTGCGCCTTGAGGTCAATCGCCTGCTCATGGGTCAGCAGTAGGTCGGAGAGTTCGAGTGCGCCGTAGTCCATCGTCCCAATCATGCCCTACCCTCATGGCGTGAACCTCAGCGACCTGATTCGAGACGTACCGGATTTCCCCGAACCCGGGATCATCTATAGGGACATCACCCCGCTACTCCTGGTACCTGAGGCGGCACGGCAGGTGACGGCAGAACTGGCCGAGTACTCGCGACCGCTGGGTGTCGACCTCGTGGTGGCGGCTGAAGCCCGCGGCTTCATCTTCGGCGGCGCGCTGGCCCAGGCGATCGGGGCCGGTTTCGTGCCGGCGCGCAAGCCGGGGCAACTGCCGGCCGAGACGATCTCGGTCGAGTACGAGCTGGAGTACGGGCCGGACGAGCTGGAGGTCCATTCCGACGCTCTCTCACGCGGCGCCCGGGTCCTGATCCACGACGACCTGATCGCCACCGGGGGTACTGCCGCGGCGACTATCGAGGCGGTCGAGCGGCTTGGCGGCGAGGTGGTCGGCTGTGCCTTCCTGATCGAACTCGAGCTCCTCGGCGGTCGCAACAGGATCGCCCCGCACGACTGCCACTCCTTGATCAAGCTCGACTGAGGAGCCGCTCAGATGATTACGGGCACTGTTCCGCCGTCGACTCCCCAGGCGGATCCCGCGACGTAGGAGGCACGGTCGGAGCAGAGGAAAGTGATCACCGAGGCGATTTCCTCCGGGGCGCCCATCCGGCCGATCGGTCGTTTCGCTCCGACACTTTGTTTGGCCTCTTCGCGAGTGAGCCCGCTTTCACCTGAGTCATCGCGTGCCTGGTCGAGCAGGCCGCCCGGGTTCATCCAGAGCTCCGAGCCCGTCGGCCCGGGACAGATTGCGTTGACCAGCACCCCTTCGGCCGCATATCGCTCGGCGAAGACGCGCGTCAGCGAGAGCATTCCGGCCTTGCCCACCGAGTAGTCGGGCATCATCTCCGAGGGCCGCTTTCCTGCGCTCGAGGAGACGTTGACGATCCGGCCCCAGCCGCGCTCGCGCATGCCGGGGACGACCGCTCGCATCAGGTTCAGTGGGGCCATTACGCTGAGTTCATGCTGGGCACGGAAGTCCTCCTCGGAGGTTTCCTCGAGGCTCTGCCGGCGGGCGAAGCCGGCGTTGTTCACGAGGATGTCGATCGCCCCGAACTGCTGCCTCGCTGCGGCGACGACGTGCTCGCCCGCCTGCGGTTCGGTCACGTCCATGACCAGCACCGCGACCGTTCCCCCTTCAGCCCTGACCACCTCGGACATGGCGGCCAGTTGCTCGGGATCGCGAGAGATCATCAGGACCTTCGCCCCTTCGGCGCAGAGCTGGCGGGTGACTTCAAAGCCGATCCCGCCGCTGGCACCGGTGATCGCACAGACGCGGCTCTCGACACCCAGCTTCAAGCTCTCTGGACCTCGATCGCGGTCGGTTCGGCGATGATCCGGTGGACGGGGCAGCGCGTCGCGATCCGCTCGAGCCGCTTCAGCTGGTCTTCGTCGAAGTGCTCGGGGAACGAGACCTGGACCGTGAAGAGCTTCGGGTTGGGACCGTCGTACTCGGTTTCGACCGAAACCTCGAGGCCGGTCAGGTCCCAGCCTTTGTGGCCGGCGTAGACCTGCAGCGTGATCGCGGTGCAGGAAGCCAGCGCGGCACTGACCCCTGCGGTCGAACTGGGTCCCTCGAGATCCCGGTCGACCCCTTCGGAAGGCTGGTCGAAGGTGATCTCTATCCCGGAATTCATCTCGACCCTGGACGGTAGCCCGGGTCCGGTGGTGACCTTCGCCACGGTCTTCACGACTTGCGCCTTCCTTCGAACAGTTCGGGCTCGTCGATGTCGGCGAACCTTGCCATCGCGAAGCAGAGGTCTGAGGCCCGGTTGAGGAACCGGAGGATCTCGTCCGAGGCGAGTTCGTCGGCTAGCTTGATCCGGACCACCGCCCGTTCTGCCCGGCGCACGATCGTGCGTGCGAGGTCGATCTGCGCCGAGAGTGCGGTGCCGCCCGGGATCACGAACTTCGGTGGCAGCTCGACCCTCGACATGTACTTGTCGATCTCGGCATCGAGTGCGTCGGTCATCTCCGGGGTGATCCGGCTGATCCCATCCTCCAGCCGGTCGGCGGCTTCGGGCGCGGTCGCCAGTTCGGCTCCGGCTACGAACAGCTCGTTCTGGAGAGACAGGATGTCGGCGGCGAGTTCTGCCCGATCGCTGTCGCAGCCGGCCCTGGCGACCCCGAGGGCCGAGGATGCTTCGTCGAGAGTTCCGTAGGCAGCGGTCCGCAGGCCCGACTTCTCGACCCGGCCGCCGTACCAGAGGCCGGTGGTGCCGTCGTCGCCTTTCTTCGTATAGATCTTGAGCACGTCTCTCCTAACTGAGGGGGTTGAAAACCATCCCCGAGAGCAGCTTGGGGAAGAAGTAGGTTGACTTGGGTGGCATCGTCTCGCCGGCTGCCGCGACTTCCCGGACCTGCTCGACCGGGGTGGCGCGCAAGATGAAGGCGGCCTGAAAGCTGCCGTCTTCGAGCATCTTCATGGATGCCGGGATGCTCTTGGCGTAGCCGAGGCCGCGCTTGGCTTCGACGTCGGCCTCGCTCATGCCGAGCACCTCCTGGAATACGACCTTTTCCAGGATCGCGGCGTCGAGATGGCGGTAAGCCTCGGAGCGGCCTTCCATCAGACGGTCCAGGACCGCCGGATCGCGGAGCTTCAGGCGAAAGCTGCGCCCGGTGACCCCGTCGGCGTAGCCGAAGCATCCGACGCCTTCACGCCCTTCCGGATCGAGTCCGGCCGGGTCGGTCTCCTCGACCTCGAAGGCTTCACGGATGCCGCGTTCGAAATGATCGCGCAGGTCTGCGTCGGCGTCGAGTCCGGACAGGAGCCGGTGGGTCGGGAAGACGGTCAGGCCCGGATCGTCGAGACCGGTCAGGGCCATGAGCGTGTAGTTCTGCGGCCCTTCGCCGGGCACCTCGTCTCGATACGCCCTGGCCGTCTCGTAGCGGTGATGGCCGTCGGCGATCAGCAGCTCGGCATCCGCCAGCTCCTCCGCGACCGCCTTGTGGATCGCCGGGTCGTCGATCGGCCAGATCCGGTGGACCGTGCCGTCTTCATCGGTGACCTCGGCCCAGGGCTCACCAGCGGTGGCGCCGGCGACATGGGGCCAGGCATCGCGGGTGGTCAGCGAAAAGATCGGCGAGAGGTTGTGCCGGGTCGCGCGGGTCAGGTCCAGCCGATCCTGCTTCGGGCCTGGCTGGGTGCGCTCGTGGGGGCGGATCCTGCCCGCGCCGTAGTCGTCGACCCCGACCCGGACCAGGATCCCGTTGCGGGTGCGGGTGGCTCCGTCCGGACCCTCGTACTGCTGGGAGAGGGCCCAGACAGAGGGTCGGCGGTCCTGGGTCAGCACGCCGGAGAGCGTCCACTCCTCGAGGGTCTCGGCGGCATGCAGGTACGGGTCGGAGCCGTCGCCCCAGGAGACCGGCAGATCGACCTCGACCACGTTGAACGGGGAGCGCCTCAGCAGCGCCGCCCGCTCTTCATCGTCGATCACGTCGTAGGGGGGAGCGACCACGGAAGAGAGCGAACCCACCGAACCGAGGTTGTAGTGGAGTGCCTGCAGAGGCTGGATATCTGCCATGCCCGAAAGGTACCGCCTTGCCCGGCAGACCCTGAGGTCCCGTCCGGCGCGGTAACCTCCGGCCCGATGCGAGGAGGAGAGAACGGGTCATCGAGCGGTGGCGGCGAGACGCTTCCATACGCCCTGATCGGGGCGGGCCCCGCGGGGCTGGCCGCCGCACGCAATCTGGCCCGCCGGGGGATCCCCTTCGTCGGCTTCGAGACGCACACCGACGTCGGCGGGCTCTGGGATATCGACAACCCGGTCAGCACGATGTACGAGTCGGCCCACCTGATCTCGTCCAAGTCGACCACCGCCTACGACGAGTTCCCGATGCGCGAAGAAGTCGCCGACTACCCCAGTCACTGGGACATGCGCACCTACTTCAACGACTACGCCGACACCTTCGACCTGCGCCGGCACTACCGGTTCGCGACCTCGGTCGTCGGTGCCGAGCCGTCGGGCGATCCGGCCGATACCTGGACCGTCACCTCCGAGGACTCCGACGGAAAGCGGCAGACCGGCACCTTCGCCGGGCTGATCATCGCCAACGGAATCCTCTCCGAGCCCAGCATCCCCGATTTCGAGGGTGAGTTCAGCGGCGAGATCATGCACACGAGCCTCTACAAGCGCCCTGACATCTTCCGCGACAAGCGGGTTCTGATCATCGGTGCCGGCAACTCGGGCTGCGATATCGCCGTTGACGCGGTCCACTACGCGCGCTCGGTCGACATGAGCCTGAGGAGCGGCTACTGGTTCTTTCCCAAGTACATCCTCGGCCGGCCCTCGGACACCCTCAACGAGGGCCGGGCCCTGCCCGCCGCGATCAAGACCCGGCTCGACGGCCGGCTTATCCGGCTGTTCACCGGCAACCCGGCCCGGCTCGGATTCCCCGAACCCAACGGCCGAATCTACGAGACCCATCCGGTGATGAACACGCTGGTGCTCTACCACGCCGGCCACGGCGACATCCGGGTCAGAAAGAACATCGAGCGCTTCGACGGGGACCGCGTGAGGTTCGTCGACGGCTCCAGCGACGAGTACGACATCGTCATGCTCGCCACCGGCTACCGGCTGAACTACCCCTTCATCGACCCGGCGCACCTGAACTGGAAGGGCAACCACCCCGACCTCTACCTGAACATCTTCACGCCGCGCCACCGCAACCTGTTCGTGCTGGGCATGGTCGAGGCGACCGGCCTCGGCTGGCAGGGCCGCTACAACCAGGCCGACCTGGTGGCCGAGTTCATCGACGCCGGCCGCAAGGCCCCCGAAACCGCAGAACAGATGTGGAACCGGGTACACGGGCCCAAGCCGGACCTGTTCGCCGGCTACAACTACCGCCAGCTCGACCGCCTTCCCTACTACGTAAACAAGGACGCCTACCGCGAGGCGATCCGGGACCACTTGCGGCTCTTCCGGGCTGTCGATTGAGCTTTCCGCTCGCGAACATCGACAGCGCCCAGGTCGAATTCAGCGACTCGTCACTGCTAATACTCAGCTTCGTCCTGGCGATCATCATGCTCGGGATCGCGATGGATACCAAGGTGTCCGATTTCCGCGAGGTCCGTCGTTTGCCCAAGGCGATGGTCGCCGGCATCGCCGCCCAGTTCATCATCCTGCCGGCGATCACCTTCCTGCTCACGCTGGCACTCGGGGTCCGGGGTTCGATCGCCATGGGCATGATCCTGGTCGCCTGCTGCCCTCCGGGCGGCACCTCGAACATCCTCACCTACAGGTCTCACGGCAACGTCGCGCTTTCGGTCTCGATGACCGGAATCGCCAACCTGATCGCGATCTTCATCATGCCCTTGAACATCGCTTTCTGGGGGAGCATTCACCCCGAGGCGTCGAAGATCCTCGAAGAAGTCGATCTCAGCGCCCTGGCGATGCTCGCCCAGGTGATGCTGGTCATCGGTGTCCCGTTCGCGATCGGCATGACCGTCGCCCACCGGCATCCGGAGATCACCTCGAAGGTGAGGCCCTGGGTCAAGCGCTTCAGCGTCTGGGCGCTCGTCATCTTCATCCTCGCCGCGCTGGGCGGCAATATCGAGACCTTCTGGCCCTACATTCCGATCGTCGCACTGGTGGTCTTCCTTCACGACACGATGGCCTTTTCGCTCGGCTACGGCATCGCCACCGCCGTCGGCCTCGACGAGTACAACCGCCGGGCGCTCACCTTCGAGGTCGGCGTGCGCTACGCGGGTCTGGGACTCGGCATGGTCTTCACCTTCTTCGACGGGATCGGTGGCATGGCCCTGGTCGCCGGCTGGTGGGGCATCTGGGACCTGATCGCGGGCCTCGCGCTCTCGAGCTGGTGGGCCAGGCGTCCGACCGGCCGGGAGAAGACCCGGGTCGAGGTCGTCACGCAGAAATGAGCACTACGGGCCGGCGCGACGTGCGCGATACTGGCCCGATGAAGCGGGTCTACGTGACCGGGGGCAACGGTTTCCTCGGACAGTCGGTGGTGCGAGGTCTGGCCGGTGCATGGGATGAGGTCGACTACGTCGTCAGTGCCGACCTGCGTGATCCCCGGCCTGAGCAGGTGGTCGACGGGGTCATCTACGCGACGGCTGACGTCACCGACGCCCGAATGATCTCCGACCAGATCCTCGACCACGAGATCGACACGGTCGTGCACCTGGCATCGATCGTCAACCCCGGCAAGGAGACCACGGTCGAGCAGGAGTACGCGGTCGACGTCGAGGGGTCCAGGAACGTGCTCGAGGCCTGTGCCCGGCACGGGGTGAAGCGGATCGTCGTCTCGTCCAGCGGGGCGGCCTACGGCTACCACGCCGACAACCCGGCCTGGCTCAGCGAAACCGACCCGGTGCGGGGTACCGACACCTTCCCTTACAGCCTTCACAAGCGGCTGGTCGAAGAGATGCTGGCCGAGTACCGCGAGAGCACCCCGCAGCTCGAGCAGGTCGTGCTGCGGATCGGGACGATCCTCGGCGAGAGCGTCGACAACCAGATCACGGACCTGTTCAGGAGGAAGCGGCTGCTGAAGATACGTGGCTCCGACTCACCCTTCGTCTTCATCTGGGACCAGGACGTGATGGCGATCATCCAGCAGGCGGTCCTGGGCGAGAAGACCGGGATCTTCAACGTCGCCGGCGACGGGGCGATGACCATCGGCGAGATCGCCGACGAGCTGGGCAAGCCCGTCCTCACCCTGCCGGTGTCCGCCCTGAAGGCGGGCCTTGCGACCGCCCACCGGCTCGGTCTGACCCCTCACGGTGCCGCCCAGACCGACTTCCTCCAGTACCGCCCGGTGCTCGACAACACCCGGCTCAAGGAAGAGTTCGGCTACACGCCGCAGTACACCTCCCGCGAGGCCTTTACCGCCTGGCGCGAAGCCCAGGGCCTGTAGCCGTCCCAGTCATCAATTCGTCTCACATTTGTTGCAGACGTGCACACAAGTGAGGCGAAAGCAACGAACATATGTTCGTGGCCCATCCCGACTACATAAGACAGAAGGCGATCGACCTGCGCGAGAACCAGCAGCTCACCATCGACGAAATCGCGGAATGCCTCGCACTGCCCAGAACCACCGTCTTCTACTGGGTGAAGGACATCGAGATCCCGAGAAAGCCTGGCGCCGATTCATGGGCCAAGGGTCCGCCGACCGAGGCTTCAGAAGAAAGGAACCCTCGCGATGCAGGCACGCTGGCGGGCTATCCGGGAGGAGTCGTACCGAGAGGGCAGGAGGATGTTCGCCGGGCTGTGTCTGGAGCCCACCTTCAGGGACTTCGTCTGCATGTACATAGGGGAGGGATACAAGCGAAAGCGCACTCAGGTGTCGCTCTGCAATTCCGACCCGGCGGTGGTCAAACTCGCGCAGACCTGGATATCGAGGTTCAGCGTCAACCCCGTCAAGTACTCGATTCAGTATCACGCGGACCAATCGCTGGACGAACTCAGGCGTTTCTGGTCGGAGCGTCTAGACATCGATCCGGACGAGATCAAGTTCCAGCGAAAGTCGAACAGCAATCAGCTGAAAGGGCGCAAATGGCGCTCACAGTACGGAGTGCTGAACGTTCACGCGGCCGACACCAGATTTCGTGCGCGGCTTCAGGCCTGGATCGACTTGGTCGAAGCCGATTGGGGATAGACTCGCCGACCTCGGGGTGTAGCGAAGCCTGGTATCGCGCTCGCTTTGGGGGCGAGAGAGCCCCGGTTCGAATCCGGGCACCCCGATCGCAGGTTCGAAACTCCCCGGGCTCTTCCATGATGATGCTTGAGCGTCCGAAGGTTGCCAGGCCCGGCGTTAGACTCCAGCCAATGATCCGTCCAGCCAGGACTGCCGAGATCGGCCCTGCTGGCCGGCATGCTTCATGACTTCAACCTCGAGTTCGGTGAGGAGAGTCCTGGTGTGGCTGTACTCGAGCACCGAGCGTCGGAGCTGATCCGCAGTGGCGACAAGTCAGTTCTGGTGGCAGTTGAGGACGAAGTCGCCGGCCGGGACGACGGCCATTCGGGCACCGCCACGGATCTCGGCGGCTTCGCCATGTTCGAGTTCCGGGTTTCCGTCTGGTTCGATGATCCGGTGGCCCTGCTGGAGGAGCTCTACGTCAAGCCGGGCCTGAGGGGCCGGGGGATGGGCAGGGCCCTGATGGACGCGTTTCTCGCGGCTTCCCGTGAACGCGGGGCCGCCATGGTCGAGGTCATCACCGGCGAAGACGACACGGCGGCCCGGGGTCTCTACGAGAGCACCGGTTTCAGCAACCAGATCGAAGGGGAAGACAACTCCCGCGCGCTCTACTACGAGATGGAGCTCTGAGCGCCTCGCCGCGCCCGGCGGCTCACCGGACTCAGCCGTCGAGCAGGTTGCGCTTCAGGAAGTCGATCTGGTCATCGCAGACCTTTTCGAACCAGGGGTCCAGATAGACGTCGAAATGCCCGCAGTCGTAGCGCCGCAGTTCGCCCCTGGGCGCCCGGGCCGCCGTCTTCGCGGCCGGGGCGGGTGGCGTATCGAGGTCCTTCGACGCGACCTGCACCAGCAGCGGGCAGGTGATCCGGCCGGCCTTGGCGCCGGGTCGCCAGCGCAGCGCCTCGAGCGCGATCGCCGCACCCACCCGGTTCTGATGGCGTGAGCCGGGCGGGCTGATCGCTTCGAAGCCCTTGTCGGCATCTTCGCTGGTCATCGCCGCGAGGGTTCCTGGCGGTCCTGAGGCCGGGATGATCACCCGCTCGCCGCCGCTCCGTCGGGCGCGGATGTCGGCCAGGGCCTTCGCCGTCAGTCGCATCGCGTTGGCGGGCGGGACCGCACCGAGCATCGACGGTCCGTCGGTGAAAGGAACCTGGGCGATGGCGCAGGCGAGGGAGTGGTCCGACGCGGCGGTCTCGAGGGTGAGCCCGCCGCCGAAGGAGGAACCCCAGAGGGCTACCCGGGAGGGGTCGATCCCTTCGAGGCTCCGGGAGAAGGCGATCGCCGCGGCGACGTCTTCGAGCTGGCGTTCGATGCTGAGGATCTGGCGCTCGTCTCCGCCGCTGTCTCCGAAGCCGCGGTAGTCGAAGGCCAGCGCGGCGATTCCCGCTCCGGCGAACCTCTCCGCGAAGCGGGACAGAGACTCCTCGCGGGTCGCGGTGAAGCCGTGGGCCATGACCACGACCGGGGCCGGCCCGGCTGCCTCTTCGGGCCTGAACAGCCATGCTGCGCAGGTATCGCCGCCGCTTTCGAACTCGAGATCTTCCCGTTTGAATGCCATGCCGAAGACCCTAGGGGTACAGCCGGGGAGCCGCGGCCAGACGGACGCGACTCCCGTGAAGAAACCGTCAAGCCGCCGGAGACCCGGCGGCTCGGGCCTACTTCGAGGTGAAGGCCCTGGGCAGGCCGACGAGGGCCCCCGGGATGTCACGGCGGGAGCGGTCGAGGGCCTCCTGAAGCGCAGTCGTGGCTTCCGGGCCGTGGATCGATTCGCCGTGGCCGAACAGCAGGTGCTTCGGCAGGTAGGTGCCGAGCGAGCCGCGGGGCGGAGTCAGCCGCATCCCGATGTGGACGCCGGCGCCGGCTTCGGTCGGCTTGTACATGAGGTTGCTGCCGAGCGCCTCGGCCACCAGGAGGACCCGCTTCTGGGGCCACCAGAGGGCCTTCTCTTTCCAGATCGGGTTGTTGACCACGTCGATCGTCTTGAACGGGGTCGACTTGACCTCGTCGGGAAGTTTCACGAGCGGAACGCCGAGCCGCTCGGCGACGGACTCGCAGTCCCGGTTGTGCCGGTCCAGCAACTGGAGCACGGCGGCCGGTTCGCCGAGTTCGGCCACCTTCGCCATCGCATCGTGGTCGTCGACCGGATCGATGATCCACACCCTCCCGTCCTTGGCGAGGGCGTGGGAGGCGCGGGCCATCGGCTCATCCATGACCCAGGTGACTCCGAAGTCGGTCTCGTCGATGGTGCGAACGCTGCTCATTGCCGAAAGTCTAGTGCGGTCGGCTCCCGTGGGTCAGGGGCTTCGACGCGCCCCGGCCGATCGAACGAACGAGAGGCCCCGTCCCCGGACCGGACATGGCCCGGTGCTGCCGGAGTGCCGGGTGCGCGAAGGCACCCGGGTAGCATCGGTGCATGCTCTTCGGCCGCAAAGACACCACGATGCCCGACCCTTCCGAAGCCCTTCCCGGGCGCGAGGACTACGCCTTCCCGGTGCCCGATTCCCACACGGTGCTCGGCAATCCCCTTCAACCTCCCTATCCGGACGGGATCGAAACCGCCTACTTCGCCCTCGGTTGCTTCTGGGGGGCCGAGCGCCTGTTCTGGAAACTCGACGGCGTCTATACGACCGCGGTCGGCTACCAGAACGGCTTCACCCCTCACCCGACCTACGGGGAGGTCTGCTCTGGGGGCACCGGTCACGCCGAGGCGGTCCTGGTCGCCTTCGATCCGGCCGTGGTCAGCTACGAACGGCTGCTCCAGGTGTTCTTCACCGAGCACGATCCGACCCAGGGGATGCGGCAGGGCAACGACATCGGCACCCAGTACCGGTCCGGCATCTACTACGTCGACGAGGGTCAGAGGCAGACCGCTGAACGGGTGCTGGCGGGTTACCAGCGTGCGCTCGAAGAACGCGGGCTCGGCTCCATCACCACGGATGTCGAACCGGCAGGGGAGTTCTACTTCGCCGAGCCGGAACACCAGCAGTACCTCGACAAGGTTCCGAACGGCTACTGCGGACTGGCCGGGACCGGCGTGGCCTGCCAGGTGGGCACCGGAGTGGACGGATCGACACCTGCCTGATACCCGGCACTGAACTGTGCCGGGCAAGACTCAATTAGGATTCCGCCGGTGCCTGTTCTTCCCGAGGGCCGGGGATGACCCCGAGCCTAGCCTCCTATGTCGTCGGAACCGCCGCGATCGCCGCGGTGGTTCTCTCTGTGTGGCTGGGTTCCTACTGGCTGAGGCGCTGGATCGTCCCGGAGTTCTCCGGCGCACTGGCCCGGCTCGCCGAACTCACGATCGGCTTCGCGCTGCTGATCGTCGCCCTCCAGCTTGTCGGCTCCGTCGGGCTGCTCGACCTCGTCTGGATGACCGTCGGCTGCATCGCCGTGGGCCTCATCGCCGCCGCGCTCGGGCACCGATTCGCCCCGGGTGGCGTTGAGCCGATAGCCGCTCCCCGGGTTCCGACCTGGGCTTTCCTCGTAGCGCTCGGCGTCGCCTCGTGGACTGTGGCCGAGTGGAGCTTCCCGACCCAGCTCAGCCTCGACCAGGGCATGTTCGGCGGCGATACGACCTGGTACCACATGCCGGCCTCTGCCAGGTTCATCCAGGACGGCTCGATCATCCCGCTCCACTACACCGACGCGCTGCGGCTGGCGGTCTGGTTCTACCCCCAGAGCTCCGAGCTCATGCATGGCGCGCTGATGGGGCTGATGGACAGCGACTGGCTCTCGCCGCTGTTCAACATGCTCTGCCTCGGCGTCGCGCTGCTCGGTTGCTGGTGTGTCGGCCGCCCCTACGGTGTCGGGCCGGCCACGCTCGTCGGTGGCGCGATCCTGCTGAGCGGGGGGGTGATGATCGAGACCCAGCCCGGAGAGGGCCGCAACGACATCATGGCTTTCGCCTTCCTGATCGCCTTCGCCGCATTCCTGATCAACGGCCACCAGCGTCGTGCGCCGAAGTCCGGGGTGGTTGACGAAAAACCCGATCCCGACGCACCGCTGCTCGACAAGGGGCCGCTGATCATCGCCGGCATCGCCGCCGGGATCGCGATCTCGGTCAAGGTCTCGATGCTGGCGCCGGTCGGCATCATATTCCTCGGAATGATCCTGGTCAGCGGCCGTGCGCGCTGGTGGGTGACCACGCTCTGGCTCGGCATCCCGATGCTGCTGGTCGGCGGCTACTGGTACGTCAGGGCGATGCTCTACACCGGCGGCAACCCGGTACCGGCGATCGGCTGGGGTCCGCTCAAGCTGCCCCAGCCCGATCAGATGCCCCTCGACCCGAGGCCGAGGTTCTCGGTCGCCCACTACCTCGGCGACCCCGACGTCTACCGGTACTGGTTCCTGCCGCGCCTCGACGACGCCTTCGGCATCCTCTTCCCGCTGATCCTGATCATGCTCGCCGTCACGGCGGTCTACCTCGTGGTCAAGGCGAGGAACAAGGTGATCCGGGTCCTCGCCGCCGCCGCGATCGTCACCGCCGTCGTCTACGTCTTCACGCCGCTCACCGCGGCCGGCCAGGAGGGCGAACCGACCGGCTTCTTCACCAATACGCGCTACCTGCTTCCCGGCCTTCTGCTGGCCGCCACCCTGCTGCCGATCGCCCGGCCGCTGCGGGCCCCGGAGAACCGCGCTCGAATCGTCCTGATCTTCCTCACCGTGGTCTACGCGATCACCGTGCTGACCTCGCCGAAGTGGTACCCGAGCTTCCTGCCGGGAGCGGTCTTCCTGACCCTGGCGATCGTCTGGGCGCCGGTCGGGCTGTCCTGGCTGAAGGAGCACGGCAGGGCGCCGAACAGCGTCATCGTCGCCTGCGTGGCCGCGATCGCGCTGATCGCGGCGGTCTGGGGAAGGGGGAAGAGGTCGGTTACGCCAACAAGCATTACACCCGCACGACCCTTTTCCTCCAGGAGGGCGGCCCGCAGGAGTCGTTCGCCTTCACCCGCGACCTCAAGGACGCCCGCATCGCGATCGCCGGCTCCGGACAGATGCTCTTCGGCCAGTACGGCTTCTACGGGGTCGACCGATCGAACCATGTCCAGTACATCGGCCAGGAGGGCGACAACGGGACCTACCGCCTGATCTCGAAGTGCGAGAACTTCGTGCGCAAGGTCAACGAAGGCGATTACGACTACATCATCACCAGCGAGTTCACCCAGGATTCGCCCGAGTCGCCCTATCGGTACCCGGTCCGGGCCTGGGTCAAGGACGATCCGGCGGTGACCGAGGTGGTCGCCGAACCTGACATCACCCCGCAGCCCACCTACGTCTACCGGATCGACGGCCCGCTCGACCCGGCGAACTGTGGCAACCTCGATCCCGAGGCCCTCGACTCACCACCCTCCGAATAGCTCGCCGATCCCGGATATCTTCGACTTCCCGCCCCCGTAGCTCAGCTGGATAGAGCGCCGGCCTTCTAAGCCGGATGTCGCAGGTTCGAATCCTGCCGGGGGTGCTGCTTTCCGTAGGGGCTGCTCAGGAAGCGACGAACTCTTTGCCGGCGGCCTTGTCGGCCTCCTGCTGCGCTTCGAGTTTCTCGCGCTCCTGCTTCTCGGTGATGATTCCGAAGACGATCAGGAAGCAGGCCGCGATCACGATCGCGGTCACGACGATCCCGAACAGGAATATTCCGACATACTCCATCAGTCGCGCCAGGAGGGGGCTAGAAGGGCACCCAGCGAGAGGATCGAGGGTACCCACAGTCCGACGAAGATCCCTTCGTTCTCACTGCCGCTGAAGAAGAGGATGATCGATGCGACCAGGGAGAGGAAGGCGGCAACCAGGAAAAGCCCGCGGGCTCTGGTTTTGGCCGTCGAGAGGTCGGTCCGCAGGACGGACTTTGAGTTCTTCGGGTTCCGGGTACCTTGTTCCATGACACAAGTGTAGGCGGTTCCTTCCTCGGCCCTGGGGCCCGTGGCTCAGTTGAAGACGACGACCTGGCGGATCGCCTCACCGCTGTCGAGCCGGTCGAAGCCTTCGTTCAGCTCGTCCGGGCCCAGCCGGTGGCTGAGCAGGCGGTCGACCGGGAGGATCCCGTCCCTGTACATCGCGATGAATCGGGGGATGTCGCGCGCCGGGATACAGGAGCCGAGGTAGGAGCCCTTGAGCGTGCGCTCTTCGGCGGTCAGGGTCTGTGCCGGGATGCTCAGATGCCGGTCAGGATGGGGGAGGCCTGCGGTCACCGTAGTGCCGCCCCGCCCGGTCGCCTCGAAAGCAGTGGCGAGAACCCGCTCGCTGCCGGCCGTTTCGAGCGCGATGTCGACGCCGCTGTCGGGTGCTTCATCGGAAGCGGGGCCGCCATCGCCGGCCACCGCCGCCAGAATCTGCCTGAGCAGGTCCGGGGATGCGGGGTCGATCACGTGAGTCGCTCCCAGATCCAGGGCCAGGTCCCGCTTGGCCTGGACCGGGTCGATCGCGATCAGGACCTCGGGCCCCTGTGACCTTGCGGCCAGCACGGCTGCCAGGCCGACGCCGCCGAGGCCGAAGACGGCGATGGAGCGGGCCGGCAGCGCCTCGGCGGCCGTATTGAGGACGGCTCCCGCTCCGGTCAGCACGGCGCAGCCGAACAACGCCGCGATCTCGAACGGAAGGTCGGTAGGAACCCGGACGGCCGAGTGCTCCGAGACCACGATGTGGTCGCAGAAAGCAGAAACCCCGAGGTGGTGGTGAACCTCCTCGCCGTCGCTACTCATGCGAATGTCACCGCCGAGCAGGGTGCCGGCTCCGTTGGCTGCGGCCGCCGGCAGACAGAGCGCAGGGCGGCCCTCCCGGCAGAAGCGACACTCGCCGCAGGCGGGCACGAACGCGAGCACAACGTGGTCACCCTCGGAGAAAGTCGAGTTCCCGGTTCCGGTCGCGACCACCTCGCCGGCCGCCTCGTGGCCGAGTGCCATCGGCATGATGCGCGGGCGCACTCCGTTGATGACCGACAGGTCGGAGTGGCAGAGGCCGGCGGCGCGGACCCGGACCAGTAGCTCGCCTTCCCCCGGTGCTCCGAGATCCATCTCGGTCCGGGCCAACGGCCTGCTCACCGCGAAGGGCGCGGGTCGGCCCATCTCCTTCAGAACTGAACCGGTGGTCTTCACCGATTCATCCTGAGACGCGGGCCAGGGAGTCGCGGACGGACTGCGGGATCTCCCGGGGCCGGCGGTCTTCACGGCCGACGAAGACGTGCACGAAGTGGCCTTCGGCAAGTACCTCGCCGTTCTCCCGGAACAGGCCAAGCTCGTATTCGACGCTGGAGTTTCCGGTCCTCGACACCCGCAGACCGGCCACGATCCGCTCCGGAAATGCCGCGGACGCCAGGAAGCGGCAGCCGGATTCGGCGCAGACACCGATCGTCTCGCCGGCGTGGATGTCGAGACCACCCTCTTCGATCAGCCAGGCGTTGATCACCGTGTCGAAAAAGGAGTAGTACTCGACGTTGTTGACGTGGCCGTAGACGTCGTTGTCCTTCCAGCGGGTATCGATCGTGCGGATGTGGGGAAAGTCCCCGGCAGCGGGCGGGTCTGGTTCGGGCATGCCCCGATTATCGCGGCCCGTTCCGGATCGGTGACCTGATGCCTCCGAATTGGCTGCGGGTGCTTGACTGTCAGGGTGAGTCAGGAGCAACAGTCGCCGACCCCCGTCGCGGTCGCCATGGTCCTCGGGGCGATCCTCTCGATTCAGATAGGCGCCGCGGTGGCGACCAGCCTGTTCGACGATATCGGCGCCGCCGGGGTCGTCTTCATGCGGGCGATCGTCTCGGCGGTGCTGCTGGCGGCGATCTGGCGGCCGACCATGGCGACGGTGCGCGAGAACCCCCGCCTGCTGCTGATATTCGGGATCGCCCTGGCCGGCATGAACCTCTGCTTCTACGAAGCGATCGACCGGATCCCGCTCGGCACCGCGGTGACCCTGGAGTTCATCGGTCCACTCACCGTCGCCCTGATCACTTCGCGCCGGCGTCGCGACTGGATCTGGGCCGGCCTCGCCGCCGCCGGCATCCTGCTGCTGACCGGTGGGGTCGGCGCAGGAGCCCTCGATCCGGTCGGTGTGGCACTGGCGCTCACGGCCGGCTTCTTCTGGGGTTCCTACATTCTGCTCGGCAAGCGCATGGGCCGCGACTTCGCCGGCGGCAAGGGGCTTGCGGTCGCGATGGCGGTATCGGCGATCCTCACCGCGCCGTTCGGGATCGTGGACGGAGGCACCTCGTTGATCGAACCCGAGGTGCTGCTGATCGGCATCGCCGTCGGAGTGCTCAGCTCGGCCCTTCCGTTCACCCTCGAGCTCGAGGCGATGCGCCGTCTGCCTTCCAGCGCATTCGGCGTGATGATGAGCCTCGAGCCGGCCGTCGCCGCGACCGTCGGCCTGGTGCTGCTCGGTCAGGGTGTGATCCCCGTGGAGGTGCTGGCCATCCTGCTGGTGGTCGCTGCATCGGCCGGCGCGCTGCGGTCCGCGAGGGCCCCGGCTCCGCTCGAGCCGTGACCTTTTGCTGCGCCTTATCGGCTGACCCGGCACTACGGCCGCCGGAAGCGCGATAATAAGTCCAATGGAAGCCGCAACCGATATTCCCGTTGTCAAGAAGACCGACGGACTGCTCCGGATCGGAGAGGTGGCCGAACGGGTCGACCTCTCCCTGCGCAGCGTCAGGTTCTACGAAGAGTCGGGCCTGCTGCGGCCGGAGGCCCGCTCGACCGGTGGCTTTCGGCTCTACACCGAGGAGCAGGTCGAACGCCTTCTCCTGATCAAGCGGATGAAGCCGCTCGGATTCAAGGTAGAGCAGATGCGCGAGCTTCTTGCCGCTTCGGATCAGCTGGCCGACCCGGAGGCTCTCAAGGCCGACAGCGAAGCGGCCCGTCGCAAGATCCGTGAGTACGCCGTGCTGGCAGCGGAACGGTGCGAAGAGCTCAGGACACAGCTGGCCAGAGCCGAAGAGTTCGCGTCAAGGCTGCTGGCCGAAGCGACCAAGACTCCGGAGTAGTCGACGTCGTCACCGGGCGTCGCGGCAACGGTCGCGGGTGGACCGATAGATTGCAGGCTTCGCGGTGGGCGTAGCTCAGTTGGTAGAGCTCCTGGTTGTGGTCCAGGCGGTCGCGGGTTCAAATCCCGTCGCTCACCCTTGAGGCACTGCCGCCGTCCTGCGGCTTGAGTCCCCGGCGACGACCGGCTAGTTTCGGTTCAGGCAGACAATCCCCGGAGGAGCAGAGATGAGCGAGCAGCGGGCGCGGGAAGAGGCACGGCAGAGCATCGAGAGGAGCGAATTCGTTTCGGGCCTCGCCGACCGGGTCGGTGCGGCTGCTTCGGTCAAGGCGGTCTTCGGTGAGCCGGTGGAGCGCGATGGCGTGACCGTGATCCCGGTTGCGAAGGTTTCCTGGGGCTTCGGAGGCGGCGGTGGCGGAGAAGGCGAAGAGGAAGGACACGGTGGCGGGGGAGGGGCGAGCGCTGCCCCTCAGGGCTTCATCGAGATCGAAGGCGGACGGGCTACATACCGGCCGATTCGCAATCCCCTGCGAACCGGTGTGCTGGTTCTCGCCGTGGTTGCGGCGCTGGGCGCGGTGGCGGCCGCGGCAGCACCACGATGCCGGGATTGAGCTGCACCGGCGAAGTCCGGCGCCGATCCGAGGTTTCCCATCGCCCTCCCGATTGCGGCTAGGCTGAACTCAGGCAGGCAATCGGCGCAGGAGGTGCGAGATGTACGTTGTGATCCGCAGTTATTCGGGTGAGGCGGCCTCGGAAATCTTCGACCTGATCGAAGAGAGAATCGATGAAATGAAGGCGCTGATCAGCGATGTGCCGGGCTTCGTCAGCTACACGGCCTTTCGGGGCCACGGCGGTGGTACGGCTATCACCGTATGCCAGGACAAGGAAGGGACCGACAAATCGACCAAGGTCGCAGCGAAGTGGGTGCTGGAGAACATCACCCAGACGCCGCCCGTACCGGACATCGAGGAAGGAAGCACGGTCGCCTACGTCACGGACGCTTGAAGCAGAACTGTCGCGATAGTCTGGGGTCGAACCACGCGGGGTGTCCGCAATACGGACTGAGATGGGCATGAGCCCGGACCCGTGAACCTGATCTCGTTGATACGAGCGTAGGAACGTGGAGAGACACCTGTCCGGTGCCCGGCGCTCCTTCGCAACCGAAGGAGAAGACATGAGCTACAGCGCCGAACTCCATGACCGCTACCAGGACGTCTTCGATGACTTCTGGCTACATCCGTTCCTGGAGGGCCTCAAGAACGGAACACTCGCCCCGGAGAAGGTCATCCACTACGTCGGCCAGGACCACCTCTACCTGAACGCTTTCATCCGTTGCTACGGACTCGGCCTGGCGCTTTCTCCGGATCGCGAGTGGATGGGCTTCTTCCACGAGAACGTGCGCTTTCTGCTGGAGGACGAAACCCACCCCCATCACGTGCTCTGCGAAGCGGCAGGGGTCTCATACGAAGAAGCACAGGTCAGCAAGCTCGCGCCCTCCGCGCAGGCCTACGTCAACCACATGCTTGGGTCGGGCCGCGACAGCCTCGGGGTCCTGATGGCGGCGCTGCTGCCCTGCCCGTGGACCTACATCTGGGCCGGAGCCAGGCAGTTGCAGGAAGCTCCGCCGGCGGCCGATCACCCCTTCGGGGGATGGTGGGAGTTCTACGGCTCGGAGGAGTCCCAGGGGATCCTGGTGGACTTCCGCGACCGCTTCGACCGGCTGGCGGCCGACGCCGGATCGGCCGAGCGCGAGCGCATGGCGGCGGCCTTCGAGGCGAGCTGCCACTACGAAGTCGGGTTCTGGCAGATGGCCTGGTCGCTCGAGACCTGGTGAAACCGGGAGCCCTGCTCAGTCGGGCAGGATCGGAGCTTCCACGCCATCCAGGTCCAGCAGCGAGGCGCGGGTGATCGCATCCGAGCCGAAGCGCTGACGGACTTCATCCATCGCGTCGTCGAGGGCGGAGGCGTCGGCCGGAGCTCCGGCGAGGTCACCGGTGGAATCGGGCATCGGCAGCTCCATCTGGACTGCGTCGGCAGGGGCGAGGTTGCCGAGGCTCACGCCGAGCAGGGTGATGCCGCGCTCCTGGACCAGGGACCGGGTCGCATCGAGCAGATCCCGGACCGCCGCAAGGATCGTCCCGGTGGCAGAGGTCGCGGCCGGCAGGGTATGCGAACGGGTGGCCCGCTTCATGTCGTTGAAACGCAGGGCTATCGAGATCGTCTGGCAGACCTGGTCGGAGTCCCGCAGGCGACGGGTCGTGCGGTCGACGAGTCCGGCGGCCAGCGCGTCGATTTCCTCCAGGGAGCGGGAGGATCGCGGGAAGGCGCTCTGCGCGCCGATCGAGCGTCTCGGCTCTCGCGGGGCCACCGGGCGAGGGTCACGATTGTTGGCGAGATCGAGCAGGCGGCGCCCGGAGCTCTCGCCGAGCGCTGCCACCAGCCGGCTCTCGGCGCAGCGGGCGATGTCCCCGACCGTGTTTATCCCCATCGAGTGAAGCTTCTGCGAGGTGACCCGGCCGACACCCCAGACCGTCTCGATCGGCAACGGGTGCAGGAAGGCCTCTTCGGCGTCCGGCCGGACGACGAGGAGTCCGTCGGGCTTGGATTCGCCACTGGCCACCTTGGCCAGGAACTTGGTCCGTGCGACCCCGACCGAGATCCTGAGGCCGACCTTTTCGAGAACGTCGCGGCGCAGCCGGGACGCCACCTGTTCAGGGCAGCCGGAGATGTGCTCGAGTCCGCTCACGTCGAGGAAGGCTTCATCGATCGAGAGTCCTTCGACCAGTGGCGACGTTTCCGCGAAAACCTCGTAGACCTCCCGGCTGGCCTCCGTATATGCCGCCATCCGCGGCGGCACCACGATCGCCTCGGGACAGATCCGGAGCGCCTGGGCGCCGTTCATCGCGGTCCGGACGCCGCGGGCCTTGGCTTCGTAGCTGCATGCCAGTACGACCCCGCGCCCGACGATCATCGGCCGGTTCCTCAAAGAGGGGTCATCGCGCTGTTCGACCGACGCGAAGAAAGCGTCGAGGTCGGCGTGCAGAATCGGGGTTTCGCTCACCGCCACATGGTCGCAACCGCCGGGGACGGGCCCGGCGGTTGATTAGGCTCTGTCGATGCCAGTAGACGATTCCGAAGCCGCAATCACGACAGATGGTGCCGCCCTCTCTGAGGGAGCAGAGCCATGGACCTGAATGGAAGTCGCTTCCTCGTAGCCGGAGCCACCGGCTTTCTCGGTGAGCGCCTCGCCCGGGCGCTGGTTTCCCGCGGCGCCTCAATCGCGGTTGCCGGGAGGGATCGCGAGGCAGTGGCCGGGATCGGAGCTGAACTCGGTGCACCGGTGGTACTGCTCGACTACTCCGACCCGGATTCGGCGGCCGACGCGGTCGAGACCGCGACGAGAGACCTCGGTGGGCTCGACGGCCTCGTGATCGCTACCGGATCGGTCGCCTTCGGCCGCTCCGGCGAGGTCGAACCCGAGGTAGAAGCTGAACTGATGAGTACCAACGTGACCGGCCCGACCAGGCTGATCTCGGCCGCCCTCGACGAGCTCGCCCCGGACGGCGCGATCGTCGCGATTACCGCGGTGGTGGCCGAATTTCCGACCGCCGGCATGGCGGCTTACTCGGCCTCAAAGGCTGCGCTGGCCGCCTACCTCGCGGCGCTCCGCCGTGAGCGGCGCAAGGAACTCGCGACCGTTCTGGAGGTGAGCCCCGGTCACATGGAGACCGGCTTCGCCGAGCGGGCCCTCGCCGGCGAGCCGCCGCCGCTGCCTGACGGCGAGGACCCCGATCGACTGGTCGAGGTCACGCTGGACGCGCTGGTCGCCGACCGGCGCGAGGTGCGCTACGACCTCAAGTCGAAGGAACTCCTGGTCAAGTGACCGGACTGCTGCTGGCGAACGCCGCGGCGACCCTGTTCATGGTCGGTCTCACCTGGTTCGTCCAGGTGGTCCACTACCCGTTGTTCGAGCACGTCGGCGAGCGGGGCTTCCCCGAGTACCACCGGCTCCATTCGAATCGCACAACATGGGTGGTGCTCCCCGCGATGGCGATCGAGCTGGCGACCTCCTTCCTGCTGCTGCTCGATCCGCCGGGAGGTGAGACGGCCCTGACCATCGCGGGAGCCGTCCTCGCTGCGGCCACCTGGGTTCTGACCGCCTTCGCCGCATCGGCTCACAGCAGGATCGGGACCGAGGGCTTGAGCCCGGGCCTGTTGCGGCGCCTGCTCGCCGCCAGCATGGCCCGATCGCTGACCTGGACCCTCCACGGCGCAGTCGTGCTCGCCCTGGTGGCGGTAGCAATCGATGGCGGTGCGTGACATCTTTCCCTGACATGGCGGCAGATTTCGATACCGACGTAGCGATTGTCGGCAGTGGCTTCGGCGGGGCCGTGAGCGCCCTGCGGCTGGCCGAGAAGGGCTACGACGTACTGGTGCTGGAGCAGGGCCGGCGGATCGGGCCCGATGACATCCAGCGGGCGAGGACCGATCTGAAGGAGCATGTCTGGGAGCCGGATCTCGGCCTCCACGGTTACTTCTGGCAGAAGGTATTCAGGGATGTGGGGATCATCGGCGCCTCCGGGGTCGGTGGTGGTTCGATCGTTTGGGGGGCAGTGCTTCTCGAGCCCCCGCCGAGGGTCTTCGCCGATCCGGCCTGGGGAGACGGCGAGGACGACTGGGCGCAGGCGATGGCCCCTCACTACGACGAAGCCGCCCGGATGCTGGGCCGGGTCACCAACCCTTTCACCGGCGAGATGGACGACCACCTGAAGCAGGTTGCGGAGGCGGTCGGTGGGGCCGAGGGGTTCGGCCCGGTTCCGCTCGCCATCCACTTCGGTGAAGAGGGTGTCACCGGCCCGGATCCGTTCTTCGACGGTGAGGGACCGGAGCGGACCGGCTGCCGGCTCTGTGGCGGGTGCCTGGCCGGCTGTCCCTACGGGTCCAAGAACACCCTGGACCTGAACTACCTCTACCTCGCCGAGCGCCTCGGCGCGCGGATCGAAGCCGAGCGCAGAGTTCGCTCGATCGCACCACTGGCCGGCGGCGGATTCGAACTCAAGATCACCCATCCGTGGAAGCCTGAGGTCTCCGTCGAGCCGGTCCGGGCAGAGCGGGTGGTTGTTTCGGCCGGGGTCCTCGGCACGCTGGAGCTGCTCTTCAGGTGTCGGGATGAGTTCGGCACGCTGCCGGACCTCTCGCCGGCACTCGGGCGGCAGGTCCGCACGAACTCGGAGGCGGTGAGTGTTGTGCTCGACGATGACCCCGAGGCCGATCTCTCGAGGGGTCCCGCGATCTCGACCGATTTCCACCCCGACGAGCGCACTCACATAACCCAGAACCGCTACGTCGGCGGGGGAAAGCTGATGCGCTGGCAGGTCGGACCGCTGGTTGACGGCGAGTCTCCCGGCCGTCGTGCGGTCGAGACCGTCCTCGAGGTGCTGCGGCACCCGATCGCCTTCCTGAAGTCCGTGACCGCCCCCAATTTCGAGAAGAGGCTGACCGCCCTGACCGTGATGCAGGACGTCGAAAGCGAACTTGCCTTCGAGTTCCGGCGCTCCCCGCTCAGGCCCTGGCGGAAGGTCCTGCGCACGAGGTCGGTCTCCGGCAGAGAGGCTCCCAGCTACCTGCCGGTAGCCAATGAGGCGGCGAGAGTGTTCGCACAGGCCTCGGGTGGTACGCCGCTCAACCTTCTCGTTGAGAGCGCCGGAGGCCGTTCGGTGACAGCCCACATCCTCGGTGGTGCGGTGATCGCCTCCGAGCCCGGGCAGGGAGTGATCGATTCTTCTCACGAAGTCCACGGCTACCCCGGGCTCTTCATCTCGGACGCCTCGGCGATCCCGGTCAACCTCGGTGTGAACCCCAGCCTGACCATCACCGCGATGGCCGAGCGCTTCGCCGCCCGGTGGCCGGAAAAGCAGGACCGCCCGCAGTCGGCAGGACCGGTCCGAGACGATCACACGGTCGAAAGCCTGCCGGACTCGCCGGCAGCGCTTCGGAGGCTCTGGGGCGCGTTGCCCGCGCCATCGACCGAAGACCTGATCGGTGACCACAGGGCCGTATTGGTCGGTCCCCGACCGCTGCGGGCGCTCGCGCCGGCGGCTCTGGGACTGGCCGGGCTGCCGGACTGGTTCGGAAAACGCTTCGAAGCAGCTGTCGGCGGGACGCCCGGGATCCTCGAAGGCGTGAACCTGCTGGGCGATCCGGACCGGGAGGACGATCTGGTCGAATACCTCGCCATGAGCGCCGCTATCGAACCTTCAGTACTCGACGGAAATCCCGTAGTGGTCTCCACCTACAGCTCGCAGGCGCCGCTGCCCTGGCGCCATGTCCGGGATGAATTCCGGCAGCTGGCGCCGGGCCTGCTGCTGGGGATGGCCGTCTTGGACAGGCCCCTGATGCGTAGTATCGGCAACGCGTTCGTTCTCGAGAGGGCAGCCATGCCGGGGGAGGTGCCGAAATGAAGACGAGTTCTGACTGTCGCCGAAGGTTTTCCCGTCGGGCTCGCAGCCGCCTGCTCGCCCTGCCCGCCTGTCTCGCAATTCTGATCGTGCCGGTCGCTGGAGCTTCCGCCGATGAACCGCCCACCGGATTCAACCCGAGGGACCTGCCGACCGTCGGCTGCTTCTGGACCGGACCGTTCACGGCCGACAACGAAAAGACCAACGCCGCCTACCCGGGAACCGAGATCACCTACTGGGGAGCGAAGTTCTCAACCCCGCCCGGGGCGACCCTGACCCTGCGAGGCAGGTTTCCCCACGCCCGGTACTCATCCTTCAATACGTACGAGATGAACGGCGCCTCGGCCAGTTCGCTGAGCGACCGCCGGATCCGCCCTGACCGGGGCTCGATCAACCCGAGCCGTCCCGGCAAGAACCGCCTCACGAAGAAGCGCAGCTATACGGTTCAGGTGAAGGGCGAAGCCGAACCCGAGGATCCGCAGCGCAACACCCTGTACGCCGAGTCGATGCCCGGGGTCAACCAGGACATCCTCTATCGCGTCTATGTCCCGGATCGCGGCCGCAACCGTTCAGGTGGGACGGGGCTCCCGGTCCCGCTGCTGAAGCTGGCCGACGGATCGACCCTGCGTGGCCAGGCCCTCTGCGATGAGCTCAACTCGACCCACGACTACTCCGGCAGCCTGCTGCCGCTCTCGACCTACGAGACCCTGGTCAACGCCGCGGGCAAGGACCCGTCGACCAACCCGGCCCTGCCTCGCTTCGAGTTCGTCAAGTACTTCAACCTGCTCAACGCTTTCGCGCTGTATCGCGACGACGCGGCCAGGCAGCAGGCGTGGCTCGCGAATCCGGACCAGGAAGGCACCCAGTACAACAACAACGACGCCCGTTACATGATCGGTGCTTTCAGCTTCAGGTTTGGGGAGCTGCTGGCCGTCCACGGAAGGCTGCCGCGGACCCCGAAGACCCTCAACGGTCAGAAGCGGATCAGGGCCGGACAGATGGTCGAGTGGGACATGTGCACGATTCAGTCACTGGTCACTACGAAGACGCATCGTTGCCTGTTCGATGAACAGATTCCGCTGAGGAATCGCAAGCGTGGATACGTCATTGCGGTCACGCCTCAGGATGAGCGGCCTTCCAATGCCCGGCGCCAATGCGGCGTAGCCTGGCTGCCGGCCGATCCGGAGGGTGACGGTGCGGGTCGCACAGACGCAGGCCAGCTGCTGACCAGAAACATCCTTCCCAGCCCTGGATTCAGCCGGTCGATCTGGGACGTGACGACTCCATTCAATGCTCGGGAGACGATGGGCCCGTTCTATCCGAGAGGCAGGTACATGGACAAACAGGATTTCGAGTCGAAAGGGTGTCCGTTCAAGTGGCGATGAAGCCCCCCAACCTTCTGTTGATCATCACCGACCAGCAGCGCCAGCCGATGCATCGGCCCGATGATCCCGAATGGCTCGAGGCCCTGACGCCGGCCGATGTCGAGCTGGCGCGGACCGGCGTCAGCTTCACCCAGGCGACCGCGGCAAGCTGCATGTGCTCACCGAGCCGGGCCTCGCTGCTGACCGGCCGGTGGCCGGCCGAGCACGGAGTCACCCTGACCCTGACCCAGGGCGGGGCGAGGATCCAGCCACGCCATGCGCCGTCAGCACTCAAGGCCGCGACCGGCGCGGTGTTGCGGGAGGAGATCTCGCCCGCCGACGCCCTCAAGACCCTGTGGAAGGGGGCGACCCGCGAGGCTGACGGGGGCAAGGACGAACCGGAACTGAACCCGGAGACCCCGAACCTCGCACGTATCCTCGAAAGGGCCGGATACCGGACGGTGCTCAAGGGAAAATGGCACCTGACCCAGCCGGTCGAAGGTGGAGAATGGAGCGACGGCGACAGCGATCGCCTCGCCGACGACTACGGACTGATGGACTGGGAGCCGCCGGACGCGGGGGAGAACCTCGAGCCCTCCCATTTCGGCGGAGGCACCTTCGCGGGCAGCAGCCGGCTCGGCTACGACGAGGACTTCACCCGGCAGGTCGAGCGCTTCCTCGCTGACCCTCCGCCGGAGCCCTGGGCCCTGATCGCCTCGCTGGTCAACCCGCATGACGTTCTGGCTTACCCCTCGACCTACGAAGAGGGCGGGTACTCGCCCGATGACTGGGCCGATATCGAAGGCATCGGGCTACCGCCTTCGGTTCACGAGAACCGTTCGAACAAGCCGTCCGCCCACGCGCTGATGGGCATCGGTCAGGCGAGCTTCATCGGACCCGTCGGAAACGATGAAGCCAAGCTCGACTACTGCCGCTTCTACGCCCACCTGCATCGGCTGGTCGACGAGAAGGTCGGACGTATCGTGGACGCCCTGGGTGATCCCGAAGACGTCGACTCGCTGAGGTCACGAACCGTGATCGTCAGGACGTCGGACCACGGCGAGATGGGGATGTCGCATGGCGGCCTGCGTCAGAAGATGTTCAACGCCTACGAAGAGACGATCAACGTTCCGCTGATCGTCTCCAACCCACTTCTTTTCAGTGAGCCGGCAGTCGTCGATGCCCCTGCTTCGCTCTGCGACGTGCTGCCGACAATGGCCGCCCTGGCCGGGGCCGAATGCGGCGAAGACGGGATCAGGGGTCGTGACCTGACCCCGGTGCTGGCCAATGCGGCGACACCGGATGAGTCGCGCCTGGCCGACAGCGACGTCGACTTCGGGCCCGTGGTGTCGAATGCCGAGCCGGCTGAATCGGTCCAGGAGTTCACCCATTTCACTTTCGACGACCACCAGTCCGGCTCCGCCTATATCGATGTGACCCCTCATCCGAACCGGATCCGTGCGGTCCGCTCGCCGGAGGCGATGTACGCGGTCTACGTTGACCCATCGGGCGAAGAAAGTCCTGAGTTCGAGCTCTACGACATGGGGCGTGACCCGGATCAGGTCGCCAACCTCGTGGATCGTGCCACCGGGAAGGTTCTGAGCGGCCGTGACCGGGAGCTCCGGGGCCGCATGCACGAGGCACTGATCTCGGAGATGGAACGCTGCGGGACCACCCTGCCCGTAGATCCGACCGGGGTGGCAAGCTGAGTGCCGACTACCGCCGGTTCGTAGCGATCGGTGACAGCCAGACCGAGGGAGTCGGTGACATTCCCCATTCGGACGGTGTCGATCGCGGCTGGGCCGACCGCTTCGCAGCGGCTCTGGACACTGTCTGTCCCGGTTTGCTCTACGCCAATCTCGCGATCCGTGGCCGTCGGATCCGGCAGATCCACGACGAGCAGCTCGAACCTGCCCTGGCCCTGAAGCCCGATCTGGCCAGCGTCATGGCCGGCGCGAACGACCTGATCCGGCCCGGCCTAGACCTCGATCTGACCCTCGAGCTGATGGACGACATGCAGTCGCGTTTCACTGCCGCCGGCGCGAGAGTCCTCACGAATACCTATCCCGTGGCCCCTGGATCCGGTCCTTTCGGCCACCGGGTCTCGGATCGCTTCCGCGCCTACAACGAAGGACTGCGCGAGATCGCCAGCCGCTACGACGCCCTCCTGATCGACCTTGAGACGATCCCTTCGACCACCGATCCACGACTCTGGTCCCACGACCGGCTCCATCTGAACCCGAACGGACACGACCGGCTCGCCCAGGGGGTCTTTGCTCTGGTCCAGATCGCCGACGCCGGCTATACGAGGCTCGCGCTCGACTCGTTCCCGCCGGATGACCTGCCCGGGTGGATGAGAGATCTGCCTCCGGCGCCGCCGTTGCCCGCGGCAACGGAGTTCCGGCAGCACATGGGATGGGTTTTCCGGTACCTGCTGCCGTGGGTCGGCCGCCGTCTCACCGGCCGCTCATCGGGGGACGGCCGCTCCGCCAAGCGGCCCTTCCTCACCCCGGTATCGGGTGGCTGAGACAATGCTTCCGACTTGATCGGCCAATCGCACACCGGAATCCTGCTCGCCGCCTCCGAAGGCTTCTCCTTCGCCCGGCCTTACGCGATAGGGCTCCTGTTCGCTGGCCTGGTGATGTTCACTGCCATCTGGATCCTTTCCAGCCACCGCCGGCGCTCCTTCAGCCCCGCCGCGGTCTACCTCTCCCTCGGTGCCCTGGCTTCGGCCGGGCTCCACGTGCTCGGTATCGACCTGATCGACCCAATCGAGCAGTCCGAACTCATCGAACGCCTGGCCGAGTTCGCCGTGATCGTCGCCCTTTTCGGTGCCGGGCTGAGGATCGACCGACCTCTGAGCTGGCGCGGATGGCGCTCGACGCTGCTTCTGATCGCCATCGTGATGCCGCTGACAATCGGAGCGGTGACGCTCTTCGCCAGCGCTTTTCTGGGTCTTTCGCTCGGCGCGGCGATCATCCTCGGGGCTTCGCTGGCCCCGACCGACCCGGTGCTCGCCCGGGACGTGCAGGTCGGGCCGCCGGGTGAAGGGGACCGGACCGAGACCCATTTCGCGCTCACCTCGGAAGCCGGCTTCAACGACGGCCTGGCCTTCCCGTTCGTCTTTCTCGGGGTCTTTGTCGCGGCCGAGGGGGGGACCGGCTGGCTGGCCGAGTGGTTCGCTGCCGACGTGGTCTACGGGATCATCGGCGGACTCGCCATCGGCGCGGCAGGAGGCTGGGCGATCGGTCGTGGTGCCGACTGGTTCAGGACACATGGCTGGCTGAAGCCCGCCTACGACGGCTGGCTCGCGATGGCCGCCGTACTGGCGATCTACGGCTTCACCGAGGTGGTCGGGGCTTACGGCTTCCTGGCCGCCTTCGCCGGCGGACTCTCTTTCCGGCGCTACGAATGGGACCACCAGGCCCACGACCGGGTCCACGGCGGCGCCGACTTCCTCGAGAACATCACCGAACTGGGAATGGTCCTGCTGCTCGGCTCGACGGTCACCATCGCCGGTCTTGCCGCGCCCGGTCTGGCCGGCTGGCTGCTGGTCCCGGTGCTGTTGCTGCTGATCAGGCCGCTGGCCGTGCTGGTCGCGTTCATCGGTTCGAAGGTCCAGTTCAAGGAGCGCCTTTTGATCGGCTGGTTCGGGATCCGCGGCATCGGTTCGTTCTACTACGCCGCGGTCGCGATCAACGCAGGTGTTCTGACCACCGGCGAGATCGAGTTGATCTACTGGACGATCATCGCCTGTGTCGGCGTCTCGATCCTGATCCACGGCTTCACCGCCGGACCGGCCATGTCGACGGTCACCGAAACGGTCGAAGATCCGCTCGAGGACTACGGTTCCTGAGCGGACTCCTCGGTCGGGGCCTCCAGGTACCCCGGGTCTTCAGCTACGAGCTGGCAGTGCGCAGACCGAGGCCCAGGCGGCGTCGCCGAGAGCATCGGCATAGGAGCCGAGGGGGCGCTTCAGGCGACTGGCGAGCCAGAGCTTGGCTATCTCCTGGGTCGGAGCGAAGATGACCGCGTGGAGCAGGTTGAACGACACCGGTTCGATCCGACCGACCTCTGCCTCGTGGTCGATCCAGGCCTTCATCCGGCCGAAGAACTCCCGGTTTCCCGCGGCCAGTCTCTCTCCGAGC
This sequence comes from uncultured Solirubrobacterales bacterium, assembly GCA_963709475.1. Taxonomy (GTDB): domain Bacteria; phylum Actinomycetota; class Thermoleophilia; order Solirubrobacterales; family 70-9; genus 67-14. Next base: position 97,330 of record CAVPWI010000001.1, read on the forward strand.
GGGCCGGCCGCCACTTCGTTGCGTTTCCGGCTGACCAGGGTCGCGCGCTCAGGGTCCTCCTCGGTCCACTCGAGGTGGAGTCTGACGAGAGCTCTGATCACGGCCTCCGGATCGTTCTCGTTCCGATCGAGGATCTCCACGGTGCGGCGCTGGTGGTCTTCCAGCGCTGAAACGACCCGCTCCGCGATCTCGGAATCGTCGCTCATATTCCGGGGGTGCCGCTGACGTCGAGGTTTCCGCGCTCCTGAAGCATCTTGCGCACGTGGCTTTCGTCCATGTCGGTCGGTTCTGTCGTGGCGATGAAGTCCCGCATCACGTTGACGAAGCGGTCGGGGTGGTCATTGAAGGGGAAGTGGCCGGCGTCGGAAAAGATCTCGAGGCGGCTGTCGGGCAGCATCTCCTGGGCCTTGTAGGCGTGATCCACGGGTATTAGCCTGTCGTTCTCGCCCCAGACCACCATCGCCGGCACGTCGCCGGCCAGGTAGAGCCGGTCCTCGGCGCAGACCCGCTGGCCGCCCGTGTCGATCACCGATCGCACGGTGTGGAGAAAGGCCCGTCGGGCGTCGGCTTCGGTCAGCGAGGCGAAGCCTTCGCTCACCCCGTCGATGTCGGCATTTGGCTGCAGCCCGATCTTCCCCAGCAGGCTTCGAACTTTGAGAGCACCGTCGTGGAGGGTCGGGCTGAACATCACCGGAAGCACGAACTCGGCGCCCGGCAGGGCCGCGGCCCTGAGGATCGGGCTCACCTCGCGGCCGATGCCTCCGGAATCGACGAGAACCATCCTTCCGACCCGTTCCGGGAACTGGTAGGCGAACTGCATTGCGATGCCGCCGCCGAGCGAGTGACCGACGACCGTGGAGCGCGGGACTTCCAGCGCCACCAGCAGATCCCTGATCCCGCTGGCGTAGGCGCCCAGGGAGTAGTCCCCGGGGGGCTTGGCGGAACGGCCGTGGCCGAGCAGATCGGGGGCGATAACGGTGTGGTCCTCGGCGAGCCGTGGCATCACACGCTTCCAGGTTCTCGAGCTGGAGGTGATGCCGTGGATCAGCAGAATTGGTGGCCCTTCGCCCATCATGTGAAAAGTCACCGGCTGGCCGTGGATATTGATGGTCTGTGGAGGAGTCACGCTGACAGTCTCGCACCGCCAGGCCGATCGGAGTGTGTGCTCGGTCCGGCGGCGCTGCCGCGCCACTAAGCTGCCGCGGATGGAACACGCGGGAAATCAATGAACAGGCTGCTCAGGCTGCGTCGCGAGTCCCTCGGATTCGCGATCGGTTCGCTCTGCTTCGCTGTCGCGGCCTGCCCCGGCTACCTCGGACTCGTCGGTGAGGACTGGACCAACGCGACCTTCTTCCTCGGCTCGATCTTCTTCACCACTGCCGCCTTCATCCAGCTCAGGCTGACCGGCAGGTGGCGCCACGGTGCCTGGAAAGCGAAGCAGGACTGGGATGACTGGTGGTCGGCCGCTTCGCAGTTCATCGGCACCCTTTTCTTCAACGTCTCCACCTTCTCGGCGCTGCTGGCCGGGATCGGCGCTTCGGCGGCGGCTGATCACGTCTGGAGGCCGGACGCCATCGGTTCCATTCTTTTTCTCATCTCCGGTGCTCTGGCGGTGGCAGCGACCAAACATGCCGGCAACCTCTGGGATCCGGATGTCAGAAGCTGGTGGACCACATGGCTCGGCATGGCCGGATCGGTCGCCTTCGGCCTCTCCGCGATAGCCGCCTACGTGCTGCCTTCGACCGGCGAGCCGGTGAACGTCGACTGGATCAACATCGGAACCTTCATCGGGGCAGTCTGTTTTCTCGCAGCGGCGCTGCTGGTCAAGCCGTCGCGCAAGTCACTGCGCGCGGGCTGAGAATTCACCAGGTGTCGATGAAGCCTCGCGCGCCTTGCTTCTGCTGACCTGAGCCGGCGCGGGCGAAAGTCGAGTTCACCACCCGGCGGGTTTCGGCCGGGTCGATCACATCGTCGATCTCGAACAGGCTCGCCACGTTCAGTGCGTTCGCGTTCGCATGGGCTATCTCGGTCAGTTCGCGCACCCGGGATTCTCTCTCGGCTTCGTCGGCAATCGCTTCAAGCTCCTTCTTCAGGCCCAGGCGCACCGCTCCCTCCAGTCCCATCGGCCCGAGCTCGGCGCCCGCCCAGGCCACGGTCAGGAGTGGCTCGTGCAGGCTCCCGGCGACCATCGCCTGAGCGCCCAGGCCGTAGCCCCGCCGCAGTACGACGGCGACCATCGGGACGGTCATGGCGGCGCCGGCCACCAGCATTCTCGAGCAGTGGCGGACGAGGCCGGTCTTCTCGGCCTCCGGTCCGACCATCATCCCGGGCGTATCGACCAGTGAGAGCATGGCGATGCCGAAGCCCTCGCAGAGCTGCATCAGACGGGCGGCCTTGTCGGCGCCATCTGAAGTGATCGCTCCGGCCATGTGGAGAGGGTTGTTGGCGATCACTCCGACCGGCCGGCCGTCGATCCGGATCAGCGCCGTCGCCATTTCCGGGGCGAAGGCTGGCCTGAGTGAGACAACCGAATCCCGGTCGGCCAGGAGTTCGATGATCTCACCGACGTCGTAGGCGCGCCTGCGGCGCTCCGGTATCACCGCACGCAACAATTCCTGGTCGGCGGCAGCTTCGGTCCCTTCCGGCCCGGCAGGTCGGGGGCCGTCGGAGAGCAGCCCGAGCAGTTTCGAAGCGACCTCGACCGCCGCCGGCTCGTCTTCCACAAGGACATCGACAACGCCGTTCGTCGACTGGACGTCCGACGGCCCGACCTCGTCGGGATCGACCTTGCCGAGGCCGCCTCCCTCGATCATCGCCGGTCCGCCCATCCCGATCGAGCTGTTGACGGTGGCCACGATCAGATCGGCACTGCCGGCGATCACCGCGTTGCCGGCGAAGCATCGACCCGCCACCACGGCGATCCTCGGAACGACACCGGAGAGCGAGGCCCAGAGTGCGAAGGCACGGGTGTCGAGGGCGGAGACCACGGCGTGGTCGGTGTCTCCCGGTCGACCGCCACCGCCTTCGGCGAAGAAGACCGTCGGCAGCTTCATCTTCTCGATCAACTCGAACAGACGGTCCTTCTTGCGGTGTCCGGTATGGCCCTGGGTCCCGGCCAGGACCGTGTAGTCGTAAGAAAGCACGGCGCAGGCACGACCCTCCACCGTGGCCGTCCCCGCGACAAGGCCGTCACCCGGGGTCTTCTCGATCAGGTCCTGGAGCTCGCGGCGACCGCGTTGGGCGGCTATCGCGAACCGGCCGTACTCGACGAGCGATCCAGGGTCGATCAGGCTCTCGATGTTCTCCCTCGCCGTGTGGCCCCCGGCCTGGTGGCGGCGGTTGACCGCGTCTTCGCGGGCGGCGTCTGCGGTCAGGCGGGCGCGCTCTTTCAGCTCTTCGAGATCCTCGGGCTTCATCGGCGGATCGTAGCCGCGAAGGGCCTGTCCGGCAGATCGGGATAATGTTGAGACCCTGATGGATCGCTACGGAACAGTGGATGGACGACGAACCCGGCTCTAGTCCCAAGCGCACTCTGACCCTGCCTCGGAGGGCGCTCTCCTGATGGTCGAGCTCCTGCTCCTCCTGATTTCCGTCCTCATGGTCATCGCCGGAGGCATCTTTGTCGCGGCCGAATTCGCTTTCGTCACGGTCGATCGCTCGTCTGTCGATCGCGACGCCGAGTCAGGCGACAAGCGGGCGGTGGGTGTGCGCGCGGCGCTTCGCCGGCTCTCGACCCAGCTCTCGGCCGCACAGATCGGCATCACGCTGACCAACCTGGTGATCGGCTTCCTGGCCGAGCCGGCCATATCGGCCCTGCTCGAAACTCCGCTCGAGGCGATCGGGGTCTCCGAAGACGCGGTCACCGGGGTAGCGCTGGTGGTCGGCTTCATCCTCGCCAACGCTTTCACCATGGTCTTCAGCGAACTGGTGCCGAAGAACCTGGCGATCACCCATCCGCTCCAGACGGCGAAGGGCGTACAGGGATTCCAGCGGGGATTCACCAAAGCGCTGGGGCCGGTGATCACCGGGGCCAACGAACTCGCCAACTGGATCCTCAGGAAGATGGGCATAGAGCCCCAGGAAGAGCTGGCGTCCGCGCGCTCGCCTGATGAACTCGGCTCTCTGGTCCGCCACTCGGCCGAACGCGGCACGCTCGAGATGCAGACCGCGACCCTGCTCGAAAAGTCGCTCGACTTCGGCGAGCGACGGGCTGACGATGCGATGACCCCGCATGTCCGGGTGACCACGCTGGCCCCGGACGATCCGGTGATGGCGGTGATCGAAGCGGCCCGCGAAAGCGGTCGTTCCCGATTCCCGGTGGTCGAAGACGGTTCCGAGAAGGTCGAGGGGATTGTCCACGTCAAGCACGCGGTCTCGATCCCGTACGAGCGCCGCCGGGAAGTGCCGGTCAGTGAAGTCATGGCTGAACCGGTCCTGGTGCCTTCTTCGATGGAGCTCGACCCTCTGCTGACCGAACTGCGGAAGGTCGGACTCCAGATCGCGATCGTGGTTGACGAGTTCGGCAGCTTCGACGGCATCGTCACCCTCGAGGACCTGATCGAGGAGATCGTCGGCGAGGTCCGTGACGAGCACGATCCCCGCGAGGACCCGGTCCGAGTGATCCAAGACGGAGTCTGGGGCCTGTCCGGCCTGCTGAGGCCGGACGAGGTGGCCGAGTACACGCGGGTTCACCTTCCGGAGGATGAAGACTACGAGACCGTCGCCGGCCTCATCGCCTTCGAGCTCGGCGAGGTTCCCGAGCAGGGCGATCAGGTCACCGTCGAGGCCGTAAACGAAGACGGCGTGAAGCTGAAGGCCGCTCTGACAGTGCTGACCATGGACGAGCTGCGGGTCGACCGGATCAGGCTCGAAGTCGAACCGCTGGAGCCCGGGGAAGATACGGAGGACGAGTCGTGAGCATCTGGCTCACAGTCCTGATTTCGATCTTCCTGCTCGGGGCCAACGCCTTCTTCGTCGGCGCCGAGTTTGCGCTGATCTCGGCCAGGCGCTCGGTTATCGAGCCGAAGGCGGAGGCGGGGGGACGGATCGCCGCGATCACCCTGCGCTCGATGGAGAACGTCTCGATCATGATGGCCGCAGCCCAGCTCGGGATCACCCTCTGCACGCTTGGTCTCGGTGCGCTTGCCAAGCCGGCGGTCGCCAAGGCGGTCGAAGGCCCACTCGACGCGATCGGCGCCCCCCAGGCGCTGGTCTACCCGATCGCTTTCGCCCTGGCCCTTTTCATCGTCGCTTCGCTCCACGTGGTGCTGGCCGAGATGGTCCCGAAGAACATCGCCCTGGCCCGACCCGACAGGTCCGCCATGGCGCTGGCCCCGACCCTCGGTCTCGTCGTGATCGTGCTCTACCCCGCGATCGGATCGCTCAACTGGATCGCCAATACGATCCTCAGGCTGCTCGGGGTCGAGCCCCGCAACGAGGTGGCGAGCGCCTTCACCCGGGACGAAGTGGCCGGCCTGGTCGAGGAATCCCGGCGCGAGGGTTTCCTCGACTCGCACGAGAGCCATCTGCTGACCGGTGCGCTCGGATTCGAAGAACGGCCGGCCCGGTCGGTCCTGCTGCCACTCGAGACGATCGAGACGGTCCCGGTAACTGTCACGCCGGCACAGGTCGAGCAGGTGGCCTCGAGGACGGGCTTCTCCCGCTTCCCGGTGTCGCGTGACGGCGAGATGATCGGCTACCTGCACCTCAAGGACGCGCTCGAGTTCAAGGACCGCCACCGCAACCGGCCGATCGCCGAGTCCTGGGTCCGGCCGCTGCCGACGGTCGGCGAGGCCGACCTGCTGCGCTCGGTATTGGAGACGATGCAGGCCTCCGGTGCCCACCTCGCGAGGGTCGCCGACCAGCAGGGCGAGACGATCGGGGTCGTGGCCCTTGAAGACGTCCTCGAGGAGCTGATCGGCGAAGTGCGCGATGCTACGAGGAGATCGGCCGCCTGAAGGGTGGCAACCGATTCGAAGAGAGGCGGAGTGATGAGTGCCGAAGACCAGTTGATCGAGGATTTCTACGGAGCCTTCGCCGCGGGCGACGGCGACGGTATGGAGCGCTGTTACCACCCCGACGTCCGGTTCTCTGATCCGGCTTTCCCGGACCTGCGCGGTCCCGAAGTGATGAAGATGTGGCGGATGCTGATCAGCCGCGCCGACGATCTCGAGATCATCCTCGGCGATCACGCCGCCGAAGGCGAGACCGGCTCGGCCCACTGGACGGCGAAGTACACCTTCTCCCGGACCGGCCGATACGTGGTGAACGGGATCGACGCCAGCTTCCGATTCTCCGAAGGCCTGATCATCGAGCACGACGACTCCTTCGAGTTCTGGAAGTGGTCCCGTATGGCCCTCGGCGCGCCCGGCCTGTTCCTCGGCTGGAGCCCGATGCTCAAGAAGAAGGTCCGCGCCCAGTCGGCGCTGATGCTCGCCGCCCAAGACTGAGGCCCGTGCGCCGGCCGGCCGAAGCCGAGACGCAGAGGCTGATCTGCCGGCGACCCCGGGAGGAGGACGGACCCGAATACGAGCGCCTGTTCCTTGATCCCGAGGTCGGGACCTGGCTGCGTCCGCCTCCGCTCGAACCGCTCGGCCCGCAGGGTGTGCGCAGGATCCTGAGCCACGACCTGCTCCATTGGCAGCAGCACCGTTTCGGTCCGTGGGCGCTGGTCACCATTGAAGAAGGGCGGTTCGTGGGCAGGGGTGGACTCGCCCGGACTCGTGTCGAAGGCCGGCCGATGGTCGAGCTGCCCTGGTCTGTGCTCCCCGATTCACAAGGGCGCGGCCTGGCCACCGAATCGGCCGAAGCCGCGCTTTCGGTCGCATCCGGGATCGGCCTCAGACACGTTATTTCGCTCTCCCTGATCGACAACCGGGCCTCGCGACGGGTCATGGAGAAAGCCGGGTTGACCTTCGAGCGCGAGGTCGAGCACATCGGCCTGCCGCACGTGCTCTACGGGCTCGACCTCCGGGTCTGGCGGCAGCGCAAGACCGACGCTGCGGGCAGCTGAGCGGGAGGCCTCTCAGGAGGCGGGTGGGCGACTGCCGAAAACGGCCGAGCCGACCCGGACGATCGTGGCGCCTTCTTCGATCGCCACCTCCAGGTCGCCGCTCATGCCCATCGAGAGTTCCTTCATCTCGACCCCGTCGAGGTTCAGGTCCCGGACCTGGTCTCGGAGTTCGCGAAGCCGGCGCAGGCTCGGGCGGGCCTCTTCGAAGTCGTCGGTGAAGAGTCCGATCGTCATCAGGCCGCGGATCTTCAGGTTGTCCATCCGGCCGACCTCTCTGGCGAACTCGATCAGGTCCGCCGGGTCGAGACCGAACTTCGATTCTTCAGCGGAGGTATTCACCTGAAGCAGTACCTCGCGGCTTTCCCCTTCACGCTCGAGGCGCTTCTGGAGTTTCTTGGCGAGTGAGAGCCGGTCGAGAGACTGGATGCAGGAGACGTAAGGAACCAGGGCGTTGATCTTGTTCGACTGGAGATGACCGATGAAGTGGCGTTCGTAGTCAAGGTCGGCCAGGGCTTCGTATTTCGGCCGGACTTCCTGCACCCGGTTTTCGGCGACCAGGCCGGCCCCGGCCTCGATCGCGACCCGGACCCGGCCGGGGTCGACGGTCTTGGTGGCCAGGAGCAGCCGAACTTCTTCGCGGTCCCGGTCCACCGCCGCGCAGGCGGCATCGATCCGGCCGTTGACCACAACGAGGTTCGAACGGATGGCCTCCGCCTCGTCGGCCGTGGGTGGGTCGGTGCCGGCGTCAGCGGGTGAAGGTGCCAAGACCCTCGCTGTCATACAGCTCGAAGGTGACGCTCTGCGCGCTTCCGGACTTCGGCCTGAAGGTCACGAGGCTCGGACCGTTCTCCTCCGGTGGGAAGTAGGAGAAACGGTTCGCGTTCCAGTGCTTCAGCTCGATCGGTTCCTGATCGGGACCGAGCAGGGAGATCAGCTTGCCGTCACGGGACTCGATCTTCAGGTCGCCGAAGTACTCGTTTGCGTAGGTCCCGGTGTAGTCGGAGTCCGGTCCGGCCGGCTTCGCGTTCGCCGGTGGCTGCCGATCGGCCAGGACGCTCTCGTTCTCGAGCAGGGGAGCGAACTGCGCGCTGATCAGCGGATACCACTCGAACTGCGTGCGTCCGAACTCGGCCACGTCCATGAACGTCGAGGCGACGCTCTCGGCTGCACCGATCGGCTGACCGTTGGTCAGTACCGTGATTCCCAGGTCGAGGGCCGGGAGCAGGGAGACATTCGTTGCCGCACCGATAGCGAAGGCGCCGGAGTGGTTGATCCGGACCTGGCCCCCCGCGTCTGTGGCCATGTTCCACCCGAACCCGTAGAAGCCGGGGCGGCTCTCGGCAGTCTCCGGCGGCCTTGACAGCACCTGGGGGGTGTGTGCGGCGAGCAGGGCCTCGGAATCGCTGGAGAGCTGGAACTCCATCCACCTGGCCATGTCGGACGCGGTCGAGCTGACCCCTCCTGCGGGGGACTGGGCATCCGGCTGCCTGACGAACTTCGCCTCCCATTCGCCATCGACTTCGACGTGGGTCCAGGCGCGGTTTTCGGCTGCCTTGTAATCGCTGAAGCTGGAACTGGAGTCGGTCATTCCGAGTGGTTCGTAAACCTCGGTTTCGACCAGCTCTTCCCAGGTCATACCGGTCGCCCTTGCCACCGCTTCCGCTCCGGCGGTCAGGCCGAAGTTGGAGTACGAGTACTGAGTCCGGATCGGGGCAACCGGCTCGAATCGCAGCCTCTCCAGAATCTGGTTCCGGTCGTAGCCGAGGCCCTCGAGGTCGTTGCCGGCCTGTCCGGGCAGGCCGCTGCGATGGGAATACATGTCGGCGATCGTCACCTCGGCGGTGGAGTCCGGATCCGAGAGCTTGAAGTCGGGCAGGTACTCGACGATCCGGTCATCCCACTCGACTTCGCCCGCTTCGACGGCGCCGGCAACTGCGGTCGAGCCGACCGGCTTCGAGATCGAGGCGATCTGGAAGACCGTGTCGTCCTCGACCTGCTCGGATCTGCCGACTTCGCGCACACCGAAGCCTTTCGAGTACACCGTCTCGCCGTCGCTGACCACCGAGACCGCCATGCCGGGAACCCCCGACTGTTCCATCGTCTGCTGCACGATTTCGTCGAGTACGTCCACCGCCTCATCGACATTTCCGCCCGGAACCGGGGTCGCCGTGTTGGTCGACGGATTGACGTCATCCGGACCGGACGGGGCCGGATTGACCGGGTCGAGAGGTCCGTCCTGCGAGCTTCCGCCGCAACCGGCGAGGAGCAGGATCCCCGCGACCGAGAGGGCGGCGATCGCTGGCAGAAGGGGGGAGCGGCTGCTTCGAGGGGCCGGATTCATGAGCCGGAGTCTCGCATCTCCGAGAAGACGGCAGTGGCCCTGCCGGGCTCGGTTTCGCGACGCTCGTCGGCGATCACGTGCGAGACAGCGTTGATCAGGGCGAGGTGGGTGAAAGCCTGGGGGAAGTTCCCGAGGTGGCGGTTGGTCGACGGGTCGAGCTCTTCGGCGAACAGGTTGAGCGAGCCGGCGGTGCTGAGCAGGCGCTCGCAGAGCGAGCGGGCCTCGGCGGCCTCACCGATCTCGGAGAGAGCCGAGACCATCCAGAAGGTGCAGATCAGAAAGGTGCCTTCCTCTCCGTGGAGTCCGTCATCGGTCTCTCCGGTGATGTATCGCAGGATCATTCCGCGATCGTCCAGGCCTTCACGCACCGCCAGGACGGTCTTGCGGATCCGCTCGTCGTCGTGGGGCAGGAAGCGGACCAGCGGCATCAGCAGGACCGAGGCGTCGAGGGCGTCGGTGCCGTAGTGCTGCCGGAAGACCCCGTCGCGACAGCCCTTCTCGATGATCTCGGCCTTGATCCGATCAGCGGTGTCACGCAGCCCGGCTGCGACTTCGGCACTTCCGAACTCGGCTGCCATCCGGGCGCCACGATCGACCGCAACCCAGATCATCAGCTTCGAGGAGACGTAATGCCGGGGCTCGCCGCGGGCCTCCCAGATGCCCTGGTCGGGCTTCGGCCACGCGTCGACCGCTTCGCTGACCAGCCGGAGGACGAGATCGCGCTGTTCGTCGCTGACCCCTTCGTCGCGCAGCGCCAGCCGGTTGACATAGATCGCGTCGAGGAGGGCCCCCCAGACGTCGTTCTGGCGCTGGTCGTAGGCGCCGTTGCCGATCCGGACCGGCTTCGCTCCTTCATACCCGCTGAGGTGGTGCAGAGTGCTCTCGGTGAGGTCGTGCTCGCCACCGATCCCGTACATGATCTGGAGGTTGCCGTCGGATTCCAGCGCCCGCTCCCGGACGAAACTGAGGAACCCCCTGGCTTCTTCCTCGAAGCCGAGGGAATGAAGCGACCAGAGGGCGAAAGTGGAGTCGCGGATCCAGCTGTAGCGATAGTCCCAGTTGCGCACTCCGCCGGGGGTCTCCGGCAACGAGGTCGTCGCTGCGGCCAGCATCGCGCCGGTCGGCGCGTAGATCAGCCCTTTGAGCACCAGGGCGGAGCGCTGAAGGTGAATCCGCCAGGGGTGGTCCGGGAAGTCCCCCTGGGCCAGCCACTGTCGCCAGGACGCGACCGTCTCATCGATCCGCTCGCGTGCCTCGGGGGCGCTGCGGGTTCTCGAATCCATGCCGGCTCCCCAGGAAACCGAGCAGAAGCAGCTGTCGCCTTCCTTCAGAGTGATTTCGCCCTCGGCGATCCCCTGGCCGAGGCTGAGGTCCAGATCGGTGTTGAGCCCGATTCGCACATCGCCCCCTTCGGCGACGGCTTCACCGACTCCGCCGGCCTCCCAGACAGCGCCGTCGCGACCGTAGTCGAAACGGGGCTCGCACTTCATCTCGATCGTCGCTTCGCCCTGGATGCAGGTCGCTGTGCGAACCAGCGAGCGGTCGGACTCGTAGCTGGTCCGGGAGTCGCCGTCGCCGTTCTGGCAGACCCATTCGGCGATGCTCAGCGCGTCGCGCACCACGACCCAGCCCGATCCGGTCGACCAGGTCGTCTCCATCACCAGGGTGCCGGGTTCGTACCTCTGGCTGAGCGGTGCTGCGACTCCGCTGGGCGCGAAGCGCAGGTGTCCAGCGGTCCGGTCGAGGATCGCGCCGAAGGCGCTGGGGGAGTCGAATCGCGGCAGGCAGAGCCACTCGACCGAGCCGTCCGGTGCGATCAGTGCCGCGGTATTGCAGTCCGAAAGGAAGCCGTAGCTTGCGATCGGCGGGAAGTCGGTGGCGGTCAGGCTTTCCCTTCCGCCTCGTACTCCTTCAGGAAGCCTTCGAAAAGCCGCCGGTGGCCCTGCTCATCGGCGAGGATGGTGACGACCATGTCTTCGGTCACCGGGTCTACGCCGGAAGCCTTTTCGATGATCTCGGTATAGAACTCGATCGCCCCGGTCTCGGCCTCGATAACGCCCTTGATCACGTGGACGATGTCGGACTGGTTCTCCGGCGGCTGCAGGAAGCTCTGCTCTGGCTTGAATCTCATCGAGCCCGGCACGACGCCGTAAAGCTCCTTGATCCGCTTGGCGAACAGCTGGGCGTGGCCCAGTTCTTCCTGGATGTCCTTCTGGAGCGACTCGATGACCTCCTGGGCCCTGATTCCGTCAGGGTTCGTCGAGTTGGTGATGTAGCTCATCACCGTCTCGATTTCCATCCAGTAGGCCCTGGTCAGCATCTCGACGATTTCCTCGCGCTTCGCGGGGTTGTCGCGGTCGAGAATGCCTTCGCTGCTGCTCATGGTGGCTCCTTGTGTGTCGGCTGAAGTAGTCATGGCGAACAGGTATCCGCCGATTGAGTCCTCCAACGCAATTTAGCAGCGGCGTCGCGGTGCCCCGTCAGGCGAAACCCCGGCGTCGCTAATCTTGGAACGCCGTGTTTTCCGACCTTTTCATTCCTTTCGCTTTCCTCAGCCCGACGGTCGTGGCCCTGCTCGAACTGATCCCGCTGACCGCCGCCGTGATCCTCTACTGGAACCGGGCGATGAAGCTCTCCTGGGCGGGCAGGCCCGTCCCGGCCTGGCGTCAGGTCTGCTTCGGAGCGGGGCTCTTCCTCGCGACGGCGATCCTGTTCAACCCCTGGGGCTTCCTGGCCGAAGAGCTGGTGATGGCCCACATGGTCGAGCATCTGATCATCGGTGACATCGCCAGCCTGCTGCTCGTGCTCGGCCTGACCAAGTCGATGCTGCAGCCGGTCCTTGCGATCCCGTTCTTCAACCGTCTCCAGTTCCTGATCAATCCGTTCATCGCCTTCCCGCTCTGGACGATCAACCTTTTCGTCTGGCACCTGCCGGTCTTCTATGACGCGGCCTACGGCGGCGCGGCGGCCCACGGCCTCGAACACGGCATGTTCCTTGCGTTCGGGATGTTGATGTGGATGCCGGTCTTCGGTCCGCTGCCGATGCCGGCCTGGTTCAACACCGGCTGGAAGGTCGTCTACACGGCGGCGGTCCGATTCGCCGCGGCGATCCTCGGCAACGTCCTGATGTGGAGCCAGGTGACGATCTACCAGAACTACGCCGAAGGACAGGCGAAATGGGGGTTCAGCGCGATCCAGGACCAGAGCATCGCCGGCGTGATCATGATGGTCGAGGGAACCTTCCTGCTGATCGGAGTGATCGCCTACAGCTACTTCCAGTCGGCTGGACAGAGCATTCGCAAGCAGGAGCTGCTCGACCTCGCCTACCTTCAGGGCTACAGCCTCGACGACGAACGGGCCGAGCGGGCCGTCAGGGCCGGTCACAGCGACCTCCTCGAAAAGCGCATCCGGGCCGCGGGGCACGACGCGGCGGCCGAGGCCGCCCGACCCGCTGAACCTGCCGGGGTCGCCGGCCAGGCACCGCCGGCGTGAGAGGCGCGGCGCGGCGCGACGCACCGATTGAGAGGGCGCCGCTCCGGGCCTGGCTCGTGACCGGGCCGGTGGGCCGACTCGTCGGCTTCGCCATCGAGTTCTTCCGTGCCCTCTGGGTGCTGGCTGCTGATCGACGCAAACGCTGACCCGGCGCGAATCGCTAGGGTCAGACGACCTTGAAGACCACCGTTACAGAACTTGAGAATTCCCGTGCCCGGGTTGAGGCCGAAGTTTCGGCTGAAGACGTGGGTGTACAGATCCAGCGCGCCGCCCGCGGTCTAGCCCGCGAAATGCGGCTCCCTGGCTTCCGCAAGGGCAAGGCGCCGCCCTCGCTGGTAGTCCAGCGCCTCGGTTTCGCATCCGTCTTCGAGCAGGCCCTCCAGGACGCGCTCCCGGAGTGGTACCAGAGCGCTGTCTTCGATTCCGGCGTGGTCCCGATCGGTGATCCGCAGGTTGAAGTCACCGATGCCCCCTCGGCCGAAGGTGAGCCGCTCTCCTTCAAGTTCGAAGTCGGCGTCCGGCCGGTCGCTTTGCTCGGCGAGTATCTCGGACTCGAGGTCGAAAAGCCCGGAACCGATGTGCCCGACGACGTGATCGACCGCGAGATCGACCGCTTGCGCGAGGGCATGTCCAGTCTCGACGCGGTCGACCGTCCCGCCGCGGACGGCGATCATGTCCTGGTCGATTTCGTCGGCAGCCTCGATGACGTCCAGTTCGAAGGTGGCACCGCCACCGACCACATGATCGAGATCGGTTCCGGACAGCTGATCGATGACTTCGAGGAGCAGATCGTCGGTGCTTCGGCCGGCGACGAGGTCGAGGTCAAGGTGACCTTCCCGGAGGAGTACGGCGCCGCCGAACTCGCCGGACAGGATGCTGTCTTCGCGGTCACCGTCAAGGAGGTCCGTGAGAAGAAGCTGCCGGAGGTCGACGACGACTTCGCCATCGAAGCCTCCGAGTTCGACACTCTGGAAGATCTGCGCAGCGACATCGCCGGCAAGCTCGCCGAGGCCGCCGAAGAACGGATCGAGCAGGACTTCCGTGTTGCCGCAGTTGATGTGGCGGTAGGGAACGCCACGGTCGACCTGCCCGAGGACATCGTCAAGGCCAGGGGCATGGAGCGGTGGGAGAGGGTCGAGCGCCAGATGCAGGGCCAGGGGATGAACCCCGACACCTACCTCCAGATGCAGGGCAAGACCCGCGACGAGATCGTCGAGGAGTCGCTGCCGGACGCCGAACAGGAGATCCGCCGCGAGGCGGTGCTGGTAGCGATTGCCGATGCCGAGCAGATCGAGGTCAGTGACGAGGAGCTTGAGGCCGAACTCGAGCACATGGCAAGCCATGAGCGCACCACTGCGGCGAAGCTGCTCGAGCGCCTGAAGCGGGACGGACGCGACGAGATGGTCGCCGCCGACATCCGGGTCAGGAAAGCGATCGACGTGATCGCCGAATCGGCCAAGCCGGTCGAAATGTCGGCCGAGGACGCCAGGCAAAAACTCTGGACGCCTGACGAACCGCGCTGAGCGGTTCAGGAATCGAGCCGAGCGCTGCCCGGCGCAAGCTCTCTATAAACTCGCCTTCATGAGCCCACTAGTCCCAATGGTTGTCGAGCAGACCTCGCGTGGCGAGCGTTCTTTCGACATCTACTCCCGTCTTCTCAATGAACGCATCATCTTCCTGGGAACGGGGGTAAGCGAGGACATCGCCAACCTGATCGTGGCCCAGCTGCTGCACCTCGAGTCGGATGACCCGGACAAGGACATCAGCCTCTACGTCAACTCGCCGGGCGGTTCGGTCTATGCGGGACTGGCGATCTACGACACGATGCAGTTCATCAAGCCCGACGTCCAGACGATCTGCGTCGGCATCGCGATGAGTATGGGTGCGCTGCTGCTGGCCGGCGGAGCCGAAGGCAAGCGCATGTCGCTGCCGAACTCGAAGATCCTGATCCATCAGGTCTCCTCCGGCTTCCAGGGCCAGGCCACCGACATCGAGATCCATGCCAACGAGATCATCGACACACGCGGGCGGCTCGACAAGATCCTTGCCAAGCACACCAAGCAGGACCTCGAGAAGATCACCCATGACACCGAGCGCGACTACTTCATGAGCGCCGATGAAGCCAAGGACTACGGCATCGTCGATCGCGTCATCGAGCATCACTAGGCGTCTGCTGCCGCTGTTCGCAGCGGCTCTGCTGTCGGTGGTCATCCTGCCTGCCGCAGCTGCGGGTTCTTCGAAGTTCCGTTCCCTCGAAGGAGCGGTGACCCCGAGGCAGTCGGTGCCGCAGGCGGTCGAACCCCAGCGCATCGTCTTCCGCTTCCGCGCGAAGCGGGCGCTCAGGGTCGAGGTCCGGATCAGCCGGTCCGGTGGGTCGGGGAGCCCGGCCCGCGTCGTCAGGCGTTTCAGGACAGGACCGATCCGCCCGGGCCGCTGGCACCGGCGCAACTGGAACGGGCTGGATTCGAAGGGCAGGCTGGTCGGTGCCGGCCGCTACCGGGTGCGGATCGGACCGGCCGGCGGAAGCCTCCGGACCCTTGCCCGGCCACGCCTCCACGGTCACACCTTCCCGGTCGACGGTTCTCACGGAACCCGCGGCTACATCGGCACCTTTGGAGCTCCCCGTTCGGGAGGCCGCATTCACGAAGGCTTCGACGTGACCGCGGCCTGCGGCACACCCCTGGTGGCGGTTCGCTCCGGAACCGTGCTCAGGGTCGCCTACGACCCCGCTCTGAAGGGCCACTACGTGGTGGTCAAGGGTCGCTCCGAGCGCCGCACCTACCTGTACGCCCACCTGACCCGGACCCCGGCGGTCCGCGCCGGCCAGCGGATCAGGGCGGGGAGGAGGCTGGGAACGGTCGGACAGACCGGAAACGCCGCGAGTACGCCCTGCCACCTCCACATCGAAATCCGCTCCCGCGGCCGTCTGCTCGACCCCGGGCCGCTGCTGCTGTCCTGGGACTGGTGAGCCCCCCTTCTCCTGATACGCCCTGATTGGCGTCACTGGCAGTTCACGGCAACAGTGATTTTCCTGTCACCGGAATGGTTATGGTCGAAGGGCGAGAAAACGTGCTTCAGCCACATGGCTTCCAGTTCAAACAGGAGGAGTAACGAATGTCGAGTCAAAGCGGGACCGCCGGTCAGTTGGACATAGGCGGCGTATTCGAAGCAACAACTGAGATTTACAAGAAGGTCTTCGGCACCGTCTGGATCGTCGCCCTGATCCTGCTGGTACCGACCGCCATCATCGTCGCCCTGCTGGGCAACGACGGCTTCGGCGGCTTCCTCGGCTCGATCATCCAGCTCGTCGCAACCGCCTGGCTTCTCGGCTCGATAATCCGGATCGTCCAGGACGTCGAAGAAGACGGCCAGGTCGACTGGGGCGTCGGTGAGATCCTCGGCTCGGTCACCGGCAGGCTGGTCTGGATCATCCTGCTGCAGATCGTCGTCGGCATCCTGGTAGGCATCGGTCTGCTCCTCCTGATCGTCCCGGGCGTGATCCTGGCCCTGATGTGGGCGGTTTCGATGCCCTCGCTGGTCGTCGAGGAAAAGGGCGTCTTCGACTCGATGTCGCGCAGCTCTGAGTTGACCAGGGACAACCGGATGAGGATCCTCGGTGTCGTTCTGGTCGTGCTGGCGGTCTACATCGCGATCCTGATCATCGGCGGACTGCTGACCGCCGCCGTCCCGGTCCTCGGCATCATCGCCCTGATCATCGTCGGAGTACTGGCCTACCCCTTCGTAGCGATCATCTCGGCGGTTCTGTACTACCGCCTGCGTGAGCTGAAGGAAGGGGTCGCAGTCGCCGTCGAAGAGACGGTCATCGTCGAGGAGTCGATCGACACTCCCCCTACCCCTGGAACCTGATTCGACCCTGATCTACGGTCAGAGCCGTCGCGCCCCATGGCGCGGCGGCTCTTTTCGGTCCGGGTCCTCCCGATCGACCCGATCGGCGCGGCATTCTGAGCCGCTGCCGCCGGTCAGGGCTTGAGTTCGTAGTTGACCCAGGTGGACCTTTCGGCGCCCGTGCTGTCGTAGAGGGCCTGGGCCGTGTGGTTGTCAGGGGCGGTATTCCACTCGAGCCAGGCGGCACCGGACTGGCGGACCAGGTCGAGTCCGGCCTCGATCAGAGCCCTGCCGATCCCTGATCCCCGAGCCGCCTCGACTACGTAGAGGTCGTTCATCAGAACCGTCTCCACCGCTGAGGTGGAGCTGAGGAAGCGGTAGTAGCAGCCGAAGCCGATCACTTCGCCATCACGCCACGCAGCCAGCAACCAGCCGTCGCGGTCGGTGCCGATGAAGCGTGAGAAGAACTCGCGGCTTCGTCCCGGATCGATGTCCTCGACCTCGTAGAAGCGCTGGTAGGCCTCGATCAGCGGCTCCACCTGCGAGAGGGTTTCTGCGGTCACGGGTTTGATCTCGGCTTCCATCGAACGACCATAGCGCCCGTCGCAATCGTCGACGCGCCACCGCGTGCCGGTTCGATCCGGCCTCGCAACCGGTCCCCGGGGGTGATCGGACACCCATTTCCTGTCGAATCGCCCCCGCGGCGGATCTCGCGGTCCGAATGCCCGCTCGACGCGTTCCGCCCCGCCATGCGTTCCGCCCCGTCATGCGCCCCGCCCCGCAATGGGCTCCGCTCCAGCAAGATCTGTCCCGTCGGCAGGGCGGAGGCCGGAGGCGCAGTAGATGGCAGGACAAGGGCGCAGCGAACGCTGCCGCTACAGTGGGCACAGGCCCCGAATTCCGACGCAGAGAGGGCAGACCCCTGGCACGTTCAACCGATTCCAACGAGCAGCTGCTCTGCAGTTTCTGCGGCAAGTCCCAGCGTCAGGTGAAGAAATTGATCGCCGGCCCGGGGGTCTACATCTGCGATGAATGCATCGACCTCTGCAACGAGATCATCGATGAGGAGATGGTCAGCTCCCCTTCGACCGCGGCCGGCCTCGACCTCGAGAGGCTGCCGAAGCCACAGGAGATCAACGAGGTCCTCGACGACTACGTGATCGGCCAGGCATCGGCCAAGAAGGCACTCTCGGTCGCCGTCTACAACCATTACAAGCGGGTCCGCATGGCCGAGACGGTCGACCCCGAAGTGGAGCTTCACAAGTCCAACATCATGCTGCTCGGTCCGACCGGCTGCGGCAAGACCCTGCTTGCTCAGACCCTGGCCCGCATTCTCAACGTGCCGTTCGCGATTGCCGACGCCACCGCCCTGACCGAGGCCGGCTACGTCGGCGAAGACGTCGAGAACATCCTGCTGAAGCTGATCCAGGCTGCCGACTACGACGTCAAGAAGGCCGAGACCGGGATCATCTACATCGACGAGATCGACAAGATCACCCGCAAGGCCGACAATCCCTCCCTGACCCGGGACGTTTCGGGCGAAGGCGTCCAGCAGGCCCTGTTGAAGATCCTCGAAGGAACGACCGCTTCGGTGCCACCCCAGGGCGGGCGCAAGCATCCTCACCAGGAGTTCCTGACGATCGACACCAGCAACATCCTCTTCATCTGCGGTGGCTCCTTCTCGGAGCTCGAGAAGGTGATCGAGCGCCGGGTCGGCAACCAGGGAATCGGCTTCGGCGCTGCGATGCAGCGCCAGGACGAAGACGATCCGGGAGAGCTGTTCGAACAGGTGCTCCCCGAAGACCTGATCGATTACGGCCTGATCCCCGAGTTCATCGGACGCCTGCCGGTTGTGGCCGCGCTCCACCAGCTCCACCGCGATGATCTGGTCAGGATCCTGACCGAGCCACGGCACGCGCTCGCCAAGCAGTTCACCCGTTTCTTCGAGTTTGACGGGATCGAACTCGTCTTCGCCGACGACTCGCTCGAGGCGATCGCGGATCGTGCCCTGGCAAGGGAGACCGGAGCCCGAGGGTTGCGCTCGATCATCGAGGACACCCTCCAGGACGTCCAGTTCGACCTGCCTTCCCGCCAGGACGTGACCAAGTGCGTGGTCACCCGGGAATCGATCGAGAAGGGGCAGCAGCCGATCCTGGTCACCGACGCCGCCCACGAGGCGGAGACCGGGTCGCAAGGTTTCGATTCACTCAACGAACAGGCCGGCTGACCGGCCGGCGACCCGCAACCCCCGGGCACGACGGGGTGCCCTGCGAATAAGATCGGCAGCCTTGGACGCCGAGGCCCGACAGAAGCTGGAAGAGACCACCCGGTGGCAGCCGGAAGAGGTCGAGCAGCGGGTCTTCCAGGCCTGGCTCGACGGCGGTTACTTCCACCCCGAGGCCACCGGCAGCCCCGAAGACAATTTCTCGGTGGCGATCCCGCCGCCGAACGTGACCGGAGCGCTCCACATGGGGCACGCGCTGAACAGCTCGATGCAGGACGCTCTGGTCAGGATGAACCGGATGTCCGGGCGCAACACGCTCTGGGTTCTCGGTACCGACCACGCCGGCATCGCGACCCAGTCCGTGGTCGAGAAGCGTCTGCGAAGCGAAGGCATCGACCGGCACGAGATCGGCCGCGACGCCTTCACCGAGCGGGTCTGGCAGTGGAAGGAAGAGTACGCGGGCCGGATCAGGGAGCAGTACCAGAGGCTCGGAGCATCCTGCGACTACGAGCGTGAGCGCTTCACGCTCGACGACGGCTACGCGCTCGCGGTGCGCAAGGTCTTCACCGAGCTCTATGAGAAGGGCTACATCTATCGCGACAACTACATGGTCAACTGGGACCCGGGCTCGCGTTCGGCAATCTCGGACCTGGAGGTCGAAAACCGGACCGAAACCGACACGCTCTACTCGGTCGACTACCCGGTCGAGGACAGCGACCGGGTGCTGACGGTCGCGACGGTCAGGCCGGAGACGATGATGGCCGACACCGCCGTCGCGGTGAACCCGGATGACCAGCGCTACGCCGATCTGATCGGCAAATCCTGCATTCTGCCCCTGGTCGGTCGCCGACTGCCGATCATCGCCGACGAGCACGTCGACATCGAGTTCGGCACCGGCGCCCTCAAGATCACCCCCGGTCACGACGTGAACGACTTCGAGATCGGACGAAAGCACGGACTCGAGGAGATCAGCGTGATCGGCGAGGACGGCCTGATGACCGAAGCGGCCGGCGAGCGCTTCGCCGGCATGACCGTGGCCGAGGCCCAGGTCGCGGTGGCCGAAGCCCTGCGTGAGGAGGGGGTGCTCAGCGCCGAGGAGCCGTATGAGCACTCGGTGCCTTTCTCGCACCGCTCCGGCGAGCGCATCGAGCCGTTGATCTCGCTCCAGTGGTTCTGCCGCATGGACGAACTGGCCGCGCCGGCGATCGAGGCGGTTGAGAACGACTCGGTGAGCATTACTCCCGCCCAGTGGAAGCGGGTCTACCTCGACTGGATGCGCGAGATCCGTCCGTGGTGCGTATCGCGCCAGCTCTGGTGGGGCCACCGGATCCCGGTCTGGTACCGCGGCGACGAGATCCACGTCGGCGAGCACGAGCCCGAAGGTGAAGGCTGGGTCCAGGAGGAGGACGTCCTCGACACCTGGTTCTCTTCGGCGATCTGGCCCTTCGCGACCCTCGGCTGGCCTGAAGAGACGCCGGAGATGAAGGCGTTCTACCCGACCGACTTCCTGACAACCGCCCGCGAGATCCTCTTCCTCTGGGTGGCCCGCATGGTGATGACCGGGATTGAGTTCGCCGGCAAGATCCCCTTCGACAACGTCTACGTCCACTCGGTGATCCAGGCGCGTGACGGGCGGCGCATGTCGAAGAGCCTCGGCACCGGGATCGACCCTCTGGGGGAGATCGACGAGCACGGGGCGGACGCCCTGCGTTTCGGCTTGCTGGCGATGTCATCGACCCAGGACGTCCGCTACTCCGATCCAAAGGTCCAGCAGGGCCGTGACCTCTCCAACAAGCTCTGGAACGCCTCGCGCCTGATCCTGCTGAACACCGGAGACCCCGGCGACCGCTCGGTGCCGGCTGAGCCCGCTGCGCTTGAAGACCGCTGGATCCTCAGCCGCCTGGAGGCCACGATCGAGTCGGTCACCTCGCTGCTCGACGTTTACGACTTCGCCCATGCCGCCCAGGAGATCTACTCCTTCGTTTTCTCCGAGCTCTGCGACTGGTATCTGGAAATCGCCAAGCCGCGGATCTACGAAGGTGAAGAGGAGCTTGCCCGGGTCCTGCTGCATGCGCTCGAGCGGACCCTGGCGCTGGTGCACCCGGTGATGCCGTTCGTGACCGAAGAGCTCTGGAGCTACCACCCCTACCGCGAGGGCCACATGGTGGTCCACGACTTCCCGAAGGCCGACCTCTCCCGTCGCGACGAGTCGCTCGAGGCGGAGGTCGGCTCCGCCATCGCCCTGACCCGCCAGTTGCGAGGCTGGCGCGACATGGCCGGAGTGCCACCGAAGATCGTGCTCGACGCGAGCGGTGACGGTGACGGTATCCCGGAGTTTGTCTCCCGCCTGGGCCGGGTGAGACTGGGGGTCGATGGCGGCGAGCCGGTGGCCACCGTGGCCGGATTCGGCATCCTCCCGTCGGATGGTCTCGATATCGGCGAGCTGACCGGCCGGCTGGCTGCGCGGCGCGGCAAGCTCGAGGCCGAGGTGGGCAAGATCGAAGGCAAGCTGGGCAACCAGAACTTCGTCGACCGGGCCCCGGCTGAAGTCGTCGCCGAGGAACGCGAAAAGCTTGAACAGGTCCGCGCCGAGCTTGCCGAGCTGGGTTGAGTCCGGACCTCCTTAATCCGATGAGCCGTAAGAGCGACGGCTTCGACCCGGACGCCTGGCTCGACTCGCTGGAACCGATCGGCTGGCGTCTGGGCCTCGAGCGGATCGAGGCCCTGTGTGACGAGCTGGGGCGGCCCCAGGACCGGTTCGCCACGATCCACGTGGTCGGCACCAACGGCAAGTCGTCAGTTGCGAGGATGATCGCAGCGGTACTCGAGGCACACGGCATCAGCGCCGGCTGCATCGTCTCCCCACACCTGTCGAGCTGGTCGGAGCGCGTGCTGATCGCAGGCCGGGAACCTGCCCCGGCAGAGTTCGAGGCTTCGATCAGGAAGACGGCAGCTGCCGCCGAGACCGTGAACGGGAGGCTTGAACCGGGCGACTCGCTCACCCAGTTCGAGATCTCCACAGCGGCCGGTTTTCTGTCGCTGGCCGAAGGCGGGGTGGAGGTGGCGGCGATCGAGGCCGGACTCGGGGGAAGGCTGGATGCGACCAACACCATCAACTCTTCAGTCACGGTCCTGACCTCGATCGGGCTCGATCACACCGAGTGGCTGGGGGAGACCGAGGACGAGATCGCCGCAGAAAAACTGGCTGTCCTGAGGCCCGGCACGGTCCTTGTCCTCGGGGCGGTTGCGGCCGATGTCCGGGACCTGGCGGTGGAGACGGCCGCCGGCCTGGGCTGCGACGTGATCGAGCCCGGAGATGATCTCCCGGCCGGGGTCGAGCCCGGTTCGCCGGCGATCTATCAACGGGGCAACTTCGCGCTCGCCATCGCTGCGGCCGAACAGTTCCTGAGGGTCACCGGTCGGCCTGGCGTGATCGGCAGGGAGGCTCTCGTTGTTGCTGCGGCGGCGGCCGCGGTTCCGGGAAGGCTCGAGCGGGTCGCCGGAGACCCGCCCGTTTTCTTCGACGTCGCCCACAACCGGCCGGCCGCGGCCGCCCTGGCCGAATCGGTCCCGGTGGTCGCGGGTGGCTCGCCGGTGGTCGGACTGATCGCGATTCTCGACGACAAGGACGCTCGCGGAATACTCACCGAACTCGCTCCGGCGCTCGAGCTCGTGATCTTCACCGAGATTCCGCCGGGCCACCTGGCCGGCTCGGCCCGCCCGGGAGCCAGATGCCACGAGCCCGAAGCACTGTTGGCGATTGCCGACGCCATCGGCCTGCGGGCAGAGGTCTGCCGGGTCCCTGAAGAAGCCATGGACAGGGCCCGTCGGCTGGCTGCGGAGAGCGGCGGCATCGTGCTGGCCTCGGGATCCCACTACCTGCTTCAGGCGGCCGGCAAGTACCGATCGGCTTCATTTCGGCAAGCGGGGTCCCATTCCGAGGCGCGCAGGCCGGATTCCGCTTAGTTATGCGACGATTGACGGGTGAACCGCCAGTCGGGCTCTCAACTCCTGTCGATGATGGCTCTGGTCGCTGCTGTAGTGGCGATCGTGATCCTTGTTTTCTTCGGCATCGGTTACCTATTCGGAAGGATGTTCCTCTAGCAGCTCATGCCCCTCGCCATCTTCGGAATCGACAACACAGCAATCAACCTCGGCATTACCTTCGTGATCCTGGCGCTCGCAGCGATCTGGATCGCCCTGATCGTCTTCACCTTCTCGGACGCCCGCCGGAGGATCGCGGATCCGTTCCTGGTCGCCTGCGCCACGGCCGCCTCCTTCTTCCCGTTCGTCGGCACGATCGTCTACACGATCCTGCGCCCGCCGGAATTCCTCGACGACGTCAACGAGCGCGAGACCGAGATGAAGTCCGCGGAGACCCGCATGCGGCACCTGGACGCCCATTCCTGCCGCAAGTGTGGCTTCCCCGCCGAGACGGACTTCGTGCGCTGTCCGGCCTGCCGGACCCGCCTCAAGGAGCCGTGCCCCTCCTGCGACAGGCCGGTCGGCCTGAAGTGGAAGCTTTGCCCCTACTGCGAACACACGCTGATCGAGTCGAAGCGGTCCAGGTCCGGTGCCAAGGCACCGGCGAAGGCCACCTCGAAGCGATCTGAAGCCCCGACGGAGCCCGAGGTAAGGCTACGGCGCAGAGATCCCGAGGCGACCGAGCGGGAGGCAAAGCCCGACCGCACGAAGTCTGACCGCGCAGAGTCTTCCCCCCGGCGCAGCGGCCGGCGTGCCGCCCGTCGCGACACCGCAACGCCTGTCGATGATGTGGCATCCAAGGATTCCCTGAGCGACCTGGATCCTTCCGGTCCCGGTCGGGAGCCGAAGCCAGCGAAGCCCGATGGCGGATTGAACCCGGCGACGGAGACCATCAACGGCGGGGATGCGGACAGGCCACGCAGTGGCCGCGATTCCGGCTGATTCCCGCTTCGCCACCGACCCGACTGACCCAATTTCCGACAAACCCGAAACGGAGTAACCAAGACCCATGTCACAGACCCTCATCCTTGTAAAGCCCGATGCCTTCGAACGAGCCCTCACCGGAGAGGTCCTGGCCCGCTTCGAGCGCAAGGGGCTCCGGATCGTCGCGCTGAAGAAGCTGACCGCGACCGAAGCCATCGCCCACGAGCATTACGCCGAGCACACCGAGAAGCCGTTCTTCGGTGAACTGGTCGACTTCATCACCGGCGGTCCGTTGGTAGCCGCAGTCCTCGAAGGACCGGAGGCCGTCAAGGCTGCCCGTCAGCTGATCGGATCGACCAACCCCGTCGAGGCCGAGACCGGCTCGATCCGTGGAGACTTCGCTCTGGAAGTGACCTTCAACATGGTTCACGGTTCCGACTCGGACGAGTCCGCCGCCCGCGAAATCGCGATCTGGTTCCCCGAGGGCGTCTAGGACGCCAACCCTCGGGCGGGGGCAGACGGTCGTGACAGCTCCGTTCCCGGTGATCCTTGCTTCTGCATCTCCCCAGCGCCGGGAGATGCTCGAGCGCCTCGGTATCGAGTTCGAGGTCCGGGTTTCCGGGGCGGAGGAGATCATCCACGGCGACCCGGCCGAGGTGGTGCTCGCGAACGCCCTCCTCAAGGCACGCTCGGTCGAAGGGTCGGGATCGATCGTGATCGGCTGCGACACCGACGTGGTGCTGGGGGAGCACCTGATCGGAAAGCCCGAAGATGAAGTCAGGGCACACGAGTTCCTTGCCCAGCTATCGGGGCGAAGCCATCGTGTCCTGAGCGGGCTCGCCGTTCTGGGCCCCGCCGCAGACCAGGCCCGGACCGGCGTGGTCGAGTCGACCGTGACCTTCCGTGAGCTCGACAACCGGGAGATCGAGCGCTACCTGTCCAGCGGCGAATGGCGTGGCCGGGCCGGCGGGTATGCGATCCAGGGGCGGGGCTCCGCCCTGATCGGCTCGATCGAGGGTGACGTGGCCAACGTGATCGGACTTCCGGTCGGCTTGTTGCTCGAACTGGCTCCGGAACTGGACCGCGCCGACTGAGAAGCCCGGTGGTCCGGGCCGTTAGAATGACCGGTTCGCATCCCGTTCCACGAATCGGAGCGGCCGCCCCGTACGGAGTCGCCTTCCGGTCCCGTTCGGGTGCAAGTACTCAGGCAGTGGGCCTGTCGATCGCGCGCTTCGGCCCGGATAATGAGAAAGTCAGCCACCCAGCAGTTTGAGGGCCTGTAGCGCCGTCGCAAGGCCGGTGCAGCCGCAGCGACCCGAGGCCAATCCCGACACCACGAAAACCAGGTTCTATTCATGTATCGCAAGCAAGTTCGCCGCCGTCGCGCCGTCCTGATCGGGCTGGTCGTACTCGGCTTCCTGCTGCTCACATTCACCTTCGGCAGCGGCGCGGGCGCGGTCGGGGGCGGAGCCGGTTCGGTCTTCGGGCCGTTCGAAAAGGTCGCCAGTGGCGCGCTGAAACCGGCTCGGGACCTGGTCAACTGGTTCGACGAGACGCTGGCTGCCCGGGGAGACCGGGAGCGCCTCGAAGGCCAGCTCGAAGACGCCCGGGCGCTGGCGGTTGCCGGCCAGGTGGCGATCCAGGAGAACGATCAGCTGCGCAAGCTGGTCAAGCTCCAGCGCCGGGGCAACATCCCCGACGCGTATACGCCGGTGACGGCCTCGGTGATCTCGCGTTCGCCGACCATCTGGTACTCCACCGTCGGCATCGACAAGGGCAGCTCGTCCGGCGTCGAGATGGACGACCCGGTCATCAGTGGCGACGGACTGGTCGGGCGGATCAGTTCGGTCAGTCGCGGAACCTCGGTCGTCACGCTGATCACCGACAGCTCGAGCGCGGTCACGGCCAAGGTCCTGCCGAGTGGTGCCCAGGGCGTGGTCAGGCCGAAGATCGGTGCCCCCGGCGAGCTCGTTCTCGAGTTCCTCGACGAAACGAGGAACATCGGTCGAGGCCAGGCCGTTGCGACTTCCGGATGGCGCGGGGAAGGTCTTTCGTCCCTCTACCCGCCGAATCTTCCGATCGGCGAGGTCGAACGGGCCCCGATCGACGAGCGTGAGGCGATCCAGACCGTCGAGGTCTCGCTTTTCTCGGACCTGCGCAATCTAGATCTGCTCCAGGTGCTGACCGGAGGCAGGCGCGGATGATCATCACGGCGAAGGTGGCGGCCCGGATAGTCGCCGTCCTGTTCGTGGCGCTCCTGCTTCAGAACTCGTTCTTCTCGATGGTCGAGGTCTTCGGGGCCTCGATCTGGATCCTTCCCGCGCTGGCGGCGGTATTCGGCCTGCTCGGCGGCAGCATGGTTGGGGCGACGGTCGGCTTCACGATCGGTTTCTTCGCCGATGGCCTGATCGACGGACCGCTCGGCACCGCATGCCTCGTATTCATGGGAATCGGCTACGCCACCGGGCTGTACCGTGAGCGCGGGGACCAGCCCCCGACCCTGGCGGCCGCGCTGATTGCCGGTGCGGCCACGTTCGTGGCGAGTGTGGCGCTGGGACTGTTCGCGGTCCTGCTCGGTTTTGACGGCTATTTCAGCGCCGCGGCGTTGCCTGATCTGCTGCTCCAGGGCATCTACGGCTTTTTGCTGGCACTCCCGCTCTTTATCCTTCTGAGAAGGATCCTCAGGCCCGCCCTGGTCGAAGAACGCGCAAGCCGACACCGCAAACCGACCGTTTTCGGGTCCTGACGGGTTACACCAAGAGCCGATGAGAATCGAACCCGCAATCAGCAAGCCAAAAACCCGCAGGGGCACCGCCCTTCGTGTAGCCGTGATCGGCGGTGTCGGCCTGGTCCTTTTCGCGGTGCTCTTCTTCCGGCTCTGGTCGCTCCAGGTCGTCACCGGCGACCAGTACCTGGCAGAAGCCAACGACAACCGGACCAGGGAGGTAGCCGTCCGGGCGCCGCGCGGTCGCATCCTCGACCGGGAGGGCAACGTCCTGGTCGACAACCGGACCAGCATGGCGCTGGAGCTCGATCCGCTCCAGATTCCGTCAGCGACCCGCGAGCGCCGCGAGATGTTCAGTTCCCTTGCCGAGGTTCTCGGCCGTGACCTCGACTGGATCCGCAAGCGATATCGCAATGAACTGAAGTCGAACCCACCGGGCAGCCCTATAACGCTGGTAAGGGACGTCGACGACGACATCGTCTACTACCTCCAGGAGAACCAGGCCCGCTATCCGGAAGCCCAGATCAACCGGGTTTTCGTCCGCCGGTATCCACAGGGCCTGCGTGCTGCGCACCTCCTGGGGAATGTGGGCGAGGTCACCGCCGAAGACCTCGAAGAAGAGGCCAACCAGGGTCTCGAGCCGGGCGACAACCTCGGCAAGGCCGGGATCGAACAGACCTACGATCAGACATTGCGGGGCGAGAACGGGCTGACACGGATCCAGGTCGATTCACTCGGCCGGGTCAAAGGCCAGCTCCAGTCGCGGAACCCGGAGCCGGGCGACTCGCTCCGGCTGACCATCGACCCCGAAGTGCAGGCCGCCGGCGAAGCCGCCCTGAGCAGCGTCGGTTTGCCCGGGGCCTTTGTCTCGATGAACGTCGAGAACGGCGAAGTGCTCGGTCTGGCTTCGAACCCGACCATCGATCCCTCGATCTTCACCCGGCCGCTCAGTCAGGCGCAGGCCGACCAGCTCTGGGACGAGGACCAGGGCGCTCCGATGTTCAACCGCGCCATCGGCGGCGGCTACCCGGTCGGATCCGTCTACAAGCCGATCACCGCGATCGCCGGACTTGATGCCGGTGCGATAAAGCCTTCGACCGTGATCCAGGACAACGGACTGATCGAGATCTCCGACCAGGTATTCACCAACGCCGGCAGTGAGCCCAAAGGTCCGGTCGACCTGCGTCGCGCAATGCAGGTTTCCTCCGACGTCTACTTCTACCTTCTCGGTGCCCAGATGAACGGCACCAACAAGCTGCAGCAATGGTCGCGCGAATTCGGGATCGGACAGCCGACCGGCATCGACCTGCCGGGTGAGGGTTCGGGCCTGCTGCCGACGCCCGCCTGGAGAAACGACCTCTTCGCCAAGGGCGAGACCGATCGTCCCTGGGCGGTCGGCGACAACGTCCAGCTCTCGATCGGCCAGGGTGACCTTCAGGCGGACCCGCTTCAGATGGCTGTCGCCTACGCCGCGCTCGGCAACGGCGGCAACATCGTCGAGCCGCATACGGCGCTTCAGGCCGAGGACCCGGCAGGCCGCGTTATCGAGGAGTACGAGCCCGAGATCAACCGCACGATCGACCTCGACCCGACCGCGCGCCGGGTGATCATGGAGGGGCTCAACGATGCCGCCCAGCAGCCCGAAGGAACCTCCTACGGCGTCTTCGGTGGTTTCCCGGTACCGGTGGCAGGCAAGACCGGCACGGCGGAGCGCCCGCCCAACGGTGACCAGTCCTGGTACGTCGTGCTCGCCCCCTACCCGGATCCGGAGATCGTCACCGCTGTGACGGTCGAGCAGGGTGGCTTCGGAGCCGACACCGCCGCGCCCATCGCCCTGGAGATCCTCTCGGCCTACTTCGACCGCAAAGCGAAATCGGTGGACGGCGGAAGCGGGAACGTCGAGTAATGGAGTCTTCCGGGATCCCGCGGACCGGCTCCGGCGGCTACATGCCGAAAGTCGGACTTCTCGAAAAGGCCGGTCTGCGCGACATGGACGGTTGGCTGGCGTTCTCGGCTCTGGGACTGCTCGTATGTTCGGTCTACACGTTGAGCCAGACCAGCGCGCAGGTGGTGCCCGGTGCACCCGACTACTTCCCACAGCGTCAGGCCGTGTACGGTCTCGTGGGTATTGTGGCGATGATTGCTATCGCCCGGGTCGACTATTCCCGCTTTCGCGAGTTGAGGGTCGGCATCTACACATTCCTATGCGCATCCATCCTGACCATCTTCGTTTTCGGCTTCACCTCGAGGGGTTCGACCCAGTCGCTCGACCTGCCGTTCTTCACATTTCAACCGGCCGAGCTGGGCAAGCTCCTGCTGATCCTCTCGCTTGCCGGTTTCGTGATCGACGGCGCCCGACGCGGCTCGGAGGGAAAGCGCACGCTGGCGTATCTGGCGCTGGGTCTCGTGCCGACCGGGATGGTTCTGCTCCAGGACCTGGGGACATCCCTGGTCTATGGAGCGATCACGATCGCGATCATGGTCGCCGCCGGCGTGCGGTGGTCTCACCTGGCAGCGATCGGCACCGGACTCGTCGCCTTCATCGCGGTGGTCCTCGTGGTGATGCCAATGGCCGGCGCCCCGGTACTGAAGGAGTACCAGCAGGAGCGGCTCACGTCTTTCATTTCCCCGTCCTCCGATATCGGAGGGGCGGGTTACCAGCAGAACCAGGCCTTGGTGGCCGCAGGATCCGGTGGAACCACCGGCCGCGGCGACCAGGCCACGCAGTCGCGTCTCGGCTTCGTACCCGAGCGGCACACGGACTTCATTTTCGCCGTGGTCGCGGAGCGGTACGGCTTCGTCGGGGCCGCACTTGTCTTATCCCTTTTTGCCCTGCTTTTCTGGCGGGCATTGCGTCTGATGACGCTCTCGAAGAACTTCTACGGAACCCTGGTCGCGGCGGGAATCGCCAGCGCCATCATGTTCCAGGTCTTCGTAAACGTGGGAATGAACCTCGGCATCATGCCGATCACCGGCATACCCTTGCCGATGATGAGCTACGGAGGGTCGGCGATCATCGCCACTTTCCTGATGATCGGGGTCCTGCAGAGCATTCACATCGAGTCGCGTGCCGGTCAGAGGGGTCCGTGGAGCCACTAACGGCTTCCGGGCAACCAATCTGAACGGAAACGCAAAATGAAAAAAACTATCGTCGTATCGGCCGACCGCGGTGAAACGCGGGTCGCCGTACTCGAAGCAAAAACTGTCAAGTCCCAGCGCGAGGTCGCCGAGGTCTACATCGAACGTCGCGGCGGGCGCTCGCTGGTCGGCAACATCTACCTCGGCAAGGTGGACAACGTCCTCCCCGGTATGGAAGCCGCCTTCGTCGACATCGGCCTCGAGCGGAACGGATTCCTGCACGTCGACGAGATCCTGTTGCCCGACGGCCAGCAGGCCCCGCGGCGCGGCCGCGGCCAGGGTCGCCGAATCGACGAGCTGATCAAGCCCAAGCAGGAGATCCTGGTCCAGGTGATCAAGGATCCGATCAAGAGCAAGGGCGCCAGGCTCTCGATGAACGTCACGATCGCCGGCCGATACCTCGTATACGCGCCGAACGGAACCGGGGTGGGCGTCAGCCGTCGCCTGGCCGACAAGGAGCGCGAGAGGCTGCGCCGCATGGTCGGACGCACCTACGACGGTCCCGGCGGACTGATCGTGCGAACCGCTGCCCACGGCGCCAAGAAGACCGACTTCGTCCGCGAGATCGCCTACCTGCATCGCCTCAGCGACGTGCTCGAGAAGCGCAAGCAGGGGGTGAAGGCACCATCGCTCGTCTTCCAGGAGCAGGACCTGCCGGTCCGGGTCCTGCGTGACGTCTTCCTGAACGAGTTCGACAAGGCGGTGATCGACGACGAGAAGCAGTTCGAAAGAGTCACCAGCTTCTTCCAGCGCACGGCACCGGAACTGGTCGACGGCGTCGAGATGTACGAGGGCAGCAAACCGCTGTTCGAGAAGTGGGAGATCGAGAAGGCGATCCAGTCGACCCTGGGCGCGAGGATCGACCTGCCCTCCGGTGGTTACCTGATCATCGATTACACCGAGGCCCTGACCGTGATCGACGTCAACTCCGGATCCTTCACCGGTCGCGGCAAGGGTGGCCTCGAGGAGACCATCACCCGGGTCAACACCGAGGCCGCGGCCGAAGTGGTCCGGCAGCTCCGGCTGCGTGACATCGGCGGCATCATCGTCATCGACTTCATCGACATGGCCCGTGGCAAGAACCGGGACAAGGTGCTGGGCACCCTTCGCTCGGCGCTCGACGCCGACAAGTCGAAGAGCTATCTGGTCGAGATCTCACCGCTCGGTCTGGTCGAGATGACCCGGCAGAACATCACCGACGGGGTCCGGGAGATCCTGACCGTCAAATGCCCGACCTGCGAGGGTGAAGGCGTCGTGCTTTCGGCTCAGACGGTCGCCCTCGAGGGCCTTCGCAAGATGCGGGAGATCGCTTCTGACGACGCCGAAAACGAAGCCTTCCTGATCCGGGTCAACCCCAAGGTGGCGGCCCTGCTCAATCAGAGCGATAGCGGCCTGGTGGAACTCGAGGAAGAGACCGGCAAGCAGTTCCACTTCGAGGGTGGCGAGGCCCTTCCGATCAGCAATTTCGAGTTGATCGAGTCCGGGGACCGCAAGTCGATCGAAGAGCGGGCCCTGCCTTTCCGGCCGGAGGAAGAGGTGCTGGTCACGATCGAAGAGCCGCACATGTTCAACGCGGACGACGCGATCGCCAGGATCGACTCCTACATCATCAGCGTGACCGGAGCAGCCGACTGGGTCGGCGAGAGGCGCATGGTTAAGATCGAGTCGGTCGAGAGGGCGTCGGCGATCGCCTCGCTGCTGCCGGACGCCGAACAGCCCGAGCGCAGCCAGCCGAAGAAGAACGGTTCCGGAAACGGGTCGGGCAACGGCTCCGGTGGGGGTTCTGGCCGCAGGGCACGGGGTGGCCGGGGGGGCCGCAACCGCTCCCGCAACGGCGGCCAGGGCGCGAAAGGCGGCCAGGGTGGCGGTCAGAAGGCAAAGGATTCTTCCGCCGAGGGCGACGACCCTCCCGGCGCATCCACCGACTCCGGTGACGGTCGGGCCGGACCCTCGCGGGAACCGGCCGAAGCAGCTCCCAAGGGTCCTTCGGAGCCGCCTGCGGCCGGATCCGAGGAGCCTGAACAGCCCGAATCGGAGAAGTCGGTAAACTCCCGGCGGTTCGGCCTCAGGCGCGGACGACGCAGGCGTGGGCGTGGTCCCGACAGTAACGCCGGAAGCTGACCTTACCCAGACAAGGATTCGTGAGTTCGAATATGTACGCGGTTGTAGAAAGTGGTGGCAAGCAGTATCGGGTCGAAGAGGGCACCGTGCTGGTCGTCGACCGCCTGGAAGCTGAGCAGGGCGACAAGGTCGCGCTGAAGCCGGTGCTGGTCAGCGGCGACAGTTTTGTAGTCAAGGCGGACGAACTCGCGAAGGTCAAGATCGAAGCGACCGTGACCGAGCACCTGCGCGGCGACAAGATCAAGGTTTTCAAGTACAAGGCCAAGAAGGGCTACAGCCGTCGGGCCGGACATCGCGCCGAGCAGACCAGGCTGGAAGTCGTTTCTCTCGGCGGCGGCGCAAAGAAGAAGGCCGCGCCGAAGAAGGCCGCAGTCAAGGCAGACGAGCCGAAGGCGGAAGCCACGGCGGCCAAGACGGAAGAGAAGCCCGCCGCCAAGAAGCCGGCGGCGAAGAAGCCTGCCGCCAAGAAGCCCGCAGCCAAGAAGCCCGCCGCGAAGAAGCCGGCTGAGAAGAAACCCGCAGCGAAGAAGCCTGCTGCGAAGAAGCCGGCCGCCAAGAAGCCCGCAGCAAAGGCCCCGGCAGACAAGACTGAAGACAAGACCCCGAAGGAGGACACTGATGGCGCATAAGAAAGGTCTCGGTTCTTCGAGGAACGGTCGCGACTCGAACCCCAAGATGCTCGGGGTCAAGATCTTCGCCGGCCAGACCGTGAACGGCGGCGAGATCCTCGTCCGTCAGCGTGGTACCCAGTTCTGGCCGGGCGACGGCACCGGTCTGGGCAAGGATCACACGATCTTCGCCACCCGGCCGGGAACGGTCGAGTTCAAGCCCGGCCGTCGTGGCCGAGTGATCTCGGTCCAGGACGCCGAGTAGCACAGGCCTGGCCGGCCGATTTCGGCCCGGACGTCTTTTCCGAAGGCCCGCTGACGCGGGTCTTCGTCGTTGGGGGCCGCAGGCGGTCGGCAGCCCGGCTTCGGCGGGGATCCAATCCCCATACCCTTAGCCGATGCTCTACGACAAGGCCAGGATCTATGTGGAGGGTGGTGCCGGCGGAAACGGCAGCATTTCCTTCAGGCGCGAGGCTCATGTGCCTCGCGGCGGCCCTGACGGGGGTGACGGCGGCCACGGCGGCGGCGTCGTGCTGCTCTGCGATCCGTCGCGTCGCGATCTGGGCGCGCTTCGCTCCAAGCACTTCCGGGCCGAAAGCGGCAACCACGGAGAGGGTTCGCGCAAACAGGGTGCGCGAGGGGAGGACACGGTCATCCGCGTACCGCCAGGCACCCAGACGGTCTCGGTCAGCGGTGCGGTCATCGACCTGACCGAACCCGGTCAGACGGCAGTGCTCGCCAGGGGCGGACGCGGAGGTCACGGCAACAAGCGTTTCTCGACCTCGGTCCGTCAGTCACCGAGGTTCGCCGAGAACGGAACCAGCGGCGAATCGGGCTGGGTCGAGCTGAGGCTGAAGCTCCTTGCCGATGCCGGGCTGGTCGGGCTGCCGAACGCCGGCAAGTCCTCGCTGCTGAGTCGCCTGACCCGGGCCGACCCCAAGGTGGCCGACTACCCCTTCACCACGCTCGAGCCCGTTCTCGGCACCATCGAGAGCGACGACCGCCAGGTCGTCCTCGCCGACATCCCCGGCCTGATCGAGGGCGCGGCCGAAGGGGCCGGCCTCGGCCACGAGTTCCTGGCCCATGTCGAGCGCTGCGCGATGCTGGTCCACGTGGTCGAGCTCGCACCTTCGGAGGGTGACCCGATGGAGAACTACCGCACGGTCAGGGCCGAGCTCGAGGCCCGCGGAGCCGGCCTCGAGGCTCTGCCGGAGCTGGTTGCGCTCTCGAAGGCCGACCTCTGGACCGAAGCCGATACCGCCGACCAGGTCGCTGAGTGGAAAGAGGCGCTCGGCGACAGCGTGCTCGACGTACTGGCCGTTTCGTCCGCAACCGGAACCGGCCTCGATGCCCTGACCGAGGCCATAGTGCGCTCGGTCCCGGAGACGGTCGAAGCACCGAAGCCGGAGTCGGGGCCGCTGGATGTCGAATTCGAGTCCGAGCACATGACGTACCGTCCGAAAGGCGAAGGCGGATACTCGGTCGAACCGGAAGGGGACGGCGTCTTCCGCATCCACGGGCACGGGGTGGAGGTGCTCTTCGACCGTTTCGACCTGGCCAACGACGAAGCCCTCGGCTACCTGGAGACCAGGCTCACCGAGATGGGCGTCATGGCCGAGCTGAAACGCGCCGGTTTCGAATCCGGAAACGAGATCAGGGTCGGCGAATACGAGTTCGAGCTCTATTGACCTGGGGGCTGCCGACCACAAGGCAGTCGGAGTCGACGCCCCGGACTTCAAGCCGGGCAAGCGTTACAAGACTGGAGAAGTAGGCAAGGCGAGGCAGGTGGATCCGAGGGTCAGTCAGTTGCCGCCGGTCGCGCTGTGACAATCCTGCTGTGATCTGCGGACCAGCCTTGGATACTGGAGCCCCCGTTGGCAGGGCCTGAAGCTCCGGAGCAGTCACCGGTTCCCGAGCCTGAACCTGCGCCCGCCCCGCCCGCGGCCGTCAACTCGGTCTCGATCTCGGTCTCGACCAGGACGATTCTCATCTTCGTCGGGCTTATCACCCTGACCTGGTCCTTCGTGGTCGTCGGCAGCACGCTGCTGATCATCTTCGTCTCGATATTTCTGGCGATCGTGCTTGCGCCGGTCGTCGACTCGACGCAGAAGCACCTTCACATGGGACGGGGCGCGGCATCTTCCCTTGTGGTTCTGGGCCTCACGGCGATGATCGGCCTGTTGATGCTGGTGGTCCTGGCCCCGATAGTCGATTCGGTCCGGACGTTCGCGAACGACGTGCCGATGCTCGTCGACGACTTCAACAAGAGCGATCTCGGCAAGCAGGTGAACGACCACTCTCACGGCAGCGAGGTCCTTCAGCAGAACGCGGAAGAGATAGTCAAAGGCGTGAGCAACGCAGCCGGCGGAATTCTGGGCGTCACGGCCTCCGCGTTCGGCGCATTCGTGATGGGTTTCTCGGTCGTCTTCATGACCCTTTTCCTCGTAATGGACCTTCCTTCGTACCGGAGATCCCTGCTCAGCCTGTTCGCCAACGAGAGCGCCGAGACCTGGGGCGGTATCGGCGACCAGGTGATCACGACCACGTCGCGTTACATGATCGGCAACATCGTCATTTCGATGGTCTGTGCGACCGTCTACGGGATAACCGCCGTCCTGCTCGGCCTCCCGTACGCACTCGCGCTCGCGGTCATCGCCGGCGTGCTCGACCTGATCCCGAACATCGGCGCGCTGATTGCCGGCATCATCATCGGCATCGTCGCCCTGACGGTAAGCCCGTTCGCGCTGGTCGTATTCGTCATCGTGATCCTCGTCTACCAGCAGATCGAGAACTACGTTCTCCAGCCGACGATCATCGGCAAGGCGGCCGACATCTCCGGCTTCCTGGTGATCCTCAGCGTTCTTTTCTGGGGTGCCCTTTTCGGTGTCGTCGGGGCGATCGTCGGGGTTCCGATCACCGCCGCGATCCTCATCGTCATCAACCAGCTCACAGCCGATCGCCGGGCAAGAAACCTCGCCGGCCGGCCGGCCGGAAGCGAGCTCGAGGCTACCGCCGGGAGCGGCAGCTGACGACCCGCCTGCTCCGGCGCCGGTCCCGGCGTCGCTAGGCTGACCGGCATGTCAGAGAACCGCGTTCGAATAGAAGTCAGGGACCACGTCGCCGAAGTAGCTCTCGTCCGCAGCGACAAGCACAACGCGCTCGACGGCGAGATGCTCCAGGCGATCGTCGCGGCGACCGAGAGGCTGTCGTCCGAGCCCGGCCTGCGGGCCGTCGTGCTCCATGGCGAAGGACCGAGTTTCTGCTCCGGGCTCGATGTCGGCTGGCTGGCCGGCGGCCAGACCGAGGGTTTCGCCGACCATGCACACCTGCGGGATTCATTCGGGGCGAACCTCTTTCAGCGGGTTGCCACGGCGTGGATCGAGGTGCCGGTACCGGTTATCGCGGCGGTCCACGGAAACTGCTTCGGCGGCGGCCTCCAGATCGCGTTGGGCGCGGATATCCGGATCAGTGCGCCCGATTCGAAGCTGAGCGTCCGGGAGATCCACTGGGGGCTGGTGCCCGACATGGGAATCACCGCGACCCTGCCGCGCCTGCTGGCGCTCGACGTTGCCAAGGAGCTCACCTTCACCGGGCGAATGGTCACCGGCGAAGAAGCAGCTGAGCTGGGCCTTGTCACCCGCAACGCGGCCGATCCCCTGGATGCCGCCCGCTCGCTTGCGGCCGAAATCGCCGGCCGCTCGCCGGATGCCGTGCGGGCAGCCAAGCGCCTGTACGACGAATCTTGGCCGGGTGGGGGCGAGGCTGGCGCCGCCGCGCTCGAACTCGAGACCGACCTGCAGATCGGGCTGATGGGCTCGCCGAACCAGATGGCCGCGGTCGTTGCGGGCGTCAGCGGTGAGACGCCGGAGTTCACGGACCCGTAGGCGGTATCTCCCGCGGCGCAAATCCTGCTCCGGCGGGCTTCCCGGGCTTCGATCATCTTCCACTCACTAGGCTGGTCAGCCGATGACTCTTGTGGTGAAACTCGGATCCTCGATCGTGGCTGCGGACGACGGCAGCCTGCGCACCGGCGTGCTCGATTCCGTCTGTGCCCAGGCTTCGGCGCTGCGTCGGGCCGGCGAGCCGCTGGTCATGGTCACCTCGGGCTCGATCGCGAGGGGGATCAGGATCCTCGGGCTCGAGGCGAGGCCCCGTGCGATCGACGAGCTCCAGGCCGCATCCGCAGTCGGTCAGGGTGCGCTGTTCCGTGAGTACGAGACCCGTCTCGAGAGTGGCCAGGCTGCGGCTGCACAAGTCCTCCTCACGGCATCTGACGTCTCGAGCCGGACCAGCTACCTCTACGCCCGACAGACCCTGCGTCGGCTGCTGGAGTGGGGGGTGGTCCCGGTCATCAACGAGAACGACACCACCGCGACCGACGAGATCACCTTCGGCGACAACGACTTCCTGGCCGCCCAGGTGGCGATCATGCTCGAGGCGCGGCTGCTGGTGCTGCTGACCAATACCGACGGTGTTTACACGGCCGATCCCGGATCCGATCCGGATGCCCGCCTGATCGAGCAGGTGAATGACTTCGGTGATCTCGCCGACAAGGACATCGGTGACCGCACCTCCGTATTCGGCAGCGGTGGCATGCGCAGCAAGGTCGCAGCCGCCGAGATGGCCTCGAAGTCTGGCATCGAGGTCCGCATCTGCAACGGGACCGTGGACGGAAACCTGGCTCGCGCGGCGGCCGGCGAGGCCGCCGGAACGGCTTTCGCCTCACACGGTTCGCCGGCATCGAGCTTCAAGCTGTGGCTCAGGTACGCGAAGCCCGCCAGCGGCCGGATCGTGGTCGATGACGGTGCCGCCCGGGTGCTGAGGAAGAGCGGTTCCAGCCTGCTGCCGGTCGGAGTGACTGCGGTTGAAGGTCGCTTCGAGGCCGGGGATGCCATCGAGGTGGTCTCGCCCGACGGCGATCGTCGGCAAGGGGATCGCCAGCTACTCCTCGGACGAAGTCGAACGGATCAAGGGCCTGCGTAGCGGCGAGGTACTCGAGCTGATGCCGCAGGCCTCCGAGGAGATAGTCCACCGCGACTACTTCGTGCTGAGCTGACGCCCGCGTTACGATTGTCTGATGGAAAGCACCGTCACCGACATCGCAGCCGACTGCGCCGCCGCCCAGGGCGGCCTCACGCAGCCTCGCGGCAGCATCGACGGCCGACAAGAATCTCGCGCTCGAATCGATCGCCACCGGGCTGCTCGACCGCACCGAGGCGATTCTCGCCGCCAACGCCGAGGATCTGGCCGATGAACGGGCACAGGGGCTCAGCGACGCCCTGACCGACCGGCTCAGCCTCGACCGCGCCCGGATCCAGGCCATGGCTGAAGGGGTCAGGGCCGTGGTGGCCCTCGACGACCCGGTCGGGGAGGTGCTCGAGCACCGAACTCTCGACAACGGACTCGATCTCAGCAAGGTCCGGGTGCCGCTGGGTGTTGTGGCCGTCGTCTATGAAGCCCGGCCCAACGTCACGATCGATTGCGCCGTGCTGACCATCAAGAGCGGCAACTCGATACTGCTGCGCGGCTCCAGCTACGCCGAGCGCACGAATTCGGCGCTGGCGGAAGTCGTGCGGGAGGGCCTTTCGCAGGCCGGACTGCCGGCCGACTCGGTTGTGCTCTCGACCGGCGGCGGCCGCGATCAGCTGGCCGAACTCGCCACCCAGGAAGGCGTGGTCGACCTGCTGATCCCGCGGGGTGGGGAGGGTCTGAAGAACGCGCTGAAGGATGTCGCCACGGTGCCGGTGATGTACGCCGCCTCGGGCAACAACCACGTCTACGTCCATGGCGCCGCCGATCTCGACATGGCCCGCTCGATCGCTGTCAATGCCAAGGTGAACCGGCCCGGCGTATGCAATGCGGCGGAGACCCTGCTGGTGGACCGCGCCATCGCCGCCGGGTTCCTGCCCGGGGTGCTGTCCGAGTTGAAGGGAGAACGGGGTGGAGTTGGTCGGCGACGAAGCGACCATCGCCGCCTCCGACGGCGTCGAAGTCCTGCCGGCGAGTCCCGCCGACTGGGATACCGAGTTCCTCGACCTCAAGCTGGCGGTTGCGATCGTCGACGACCTCGATGCCGCGATCGAGCACGTGAATCGCCACGGCAGCGGCCATTCCGAAGCGATCGTGACCGGCTCTGAAGAAGCCGCGACACGCTTCACCACCGAGGTTGACGCTGCGGCGGTCTACGTGAACGCGTCGACCAGGTTCACCGACGGCTTCGAATACGGCATGGGTGCGGAGATCGGCAACTCGACCCAGAAGCTCCACGCACGCGGCCCGATCGGCCTGCGGGAGCTGACGACGTTCAAGTACGTCGCCCGGGGCGACGGCCAGATACGTGCCTGAGAACGGTCCCGCCGTCAGGCGGACAGGGGTCTTCGGGTCCGCCTTCAACCCGCCTCAGAACGCCCACATCGCCGTAGTCGAAGCGGCGCTCGCGCAGTTCGAGCTGGACCGTCTGATCGTGGTCCCCACCGGCCACGCTTACCACAAGGAGTCGGATTCGGACCCCGGACCGGAGACCAGGCTGGCGATGGCGCGGGCTGCCTTCGAGGACATTGACCGGGTGACCGTCTCCCCGGCGGAGATCGAACGCGAGGGGCCGTCCTACACTTGTGTAACGCTTGAAGGGATTGAGGCGGAGAATCCGGACAGCGAGATCCACCTGTTGATGGGCGCCGACACGGCCAGGGGCTTCGCCGGCTGGAAGCGTCCGGTTCGGATTCTCGAACTCGCCCGGATCGGCATCGCGCCCAGGTCTGACATAGGCCGGCAGGATGTCCTTGCCGTCTTCGAAGGTCTGGGGGCCGGCGGTCGAGTCTCTTTCCTGGAGATGCCCGAAGTGGATCTGTCCTCGAGCCATGTCCGCGATCGGGTCGAGGCGGGGGAGACGGTCCGGGGCATGGTGCCTGCGGCAGTAGCGCAAATGATCGACAATGAAGGGGTATATGGGTCTGACGAGTGAAGAGCTGACAACCGCGATCGTGAAGCTGGCTGATGCCAAGCTGGCGGGCGACATCGTCGCCCTGGACATGCGTGACCTGGTCACCTACACCGACTACCTGGTGATCTGCACCGCGCGCAACGACCGTCAGGCCGAAGCGATCGCTGACGAGGTCCACATCCGGATGAAGCGGGACCACGCATTGCTGCCGTCGAACCCGGACCGCTCCGACAGCGTCGGCTGGCAGGTCCTCGACTACCTCGACTGCGTTCTCCACGTCTTCACCGAAGAGGCCCGGGGCAAGTACGACCTCGAAGACCTGTGGCACGAAGCACCCCGGCTTGAGCTCGATCTGAGCCCCCGGGAAGAAACCGACCAGGAGTCGATCTCCGCCGCCTGACAGAGCCTTCCGTAGCGCCCGCACTGTGCGAACGGTCAATCGCTGTAAAATGGCCGTCGCTTCACGATCTGGGGCCGTAGCTCAGCTGGAAGAGCGCCGCCATGGCATGGCGGAGGTCAGGGGTTCGATCCCCCTCGGCTCCACTTGATCCGTTTCGCATGGTCACCCGCTCCGTACCACGCGTCTGGACACGATCGGCCGGGTAACATCGCCACATGAATTCTTCTCAAGCCTCGCGGCTGACTATGCCGGCCGAATGGGCGCCTCACGAGATGACTCTGGTCGCCTGGCCACAGCGCGAGGACGCCTGGCGGGGGACGACGATCGAGGCCGCCCGCGATACCCACGCCGAGGTAGTTGCCGCGATCGCCGACTTCGAACGGGTGCTGCTGGTGGTCGATCCGTCTCAGGCCGAAGATGCACGCTCGAGGGTGCCGTCAAACAACGTCGAGCTCTTCGAGGTGCCGATCGACGACTCCTGGCTCCGCGATTCCGGGCCGATATTCCTGACCGACGG
This sequence comes from uncultured Solirubrobacterales bacterium, assembly GCA_963709475.1. GTDB lineage: Bacteria > Actinomycetota > Thermoleophilia > Solirubrobacterales > 70-9 > 67-14. The sequence continues at coordinate 137,605 of CAVPWI010000001.1, forward strand.
ACAAGGCAATCGCGCCGGAGTGGATTTCCGGTTTAACGCCTGGGGCGAGGCCTTCAGCCCCTACGGCGATGACGCCGCGGTCGCCGGCCGGATCATCGATCACCTCGGCATCGAGCGGATCGAGAGCCCGATGGTTCTCGAAGGGGGCTCGATCGCGGTCGATGGTGAAGGGCTGCTGGTGACGACGGAACAGTGCCTGCTCGATCCGACCAGGAACCCCGATCTGGGCTACCGCGAGATCGCCGCCGAACTGAGCAGCCGTCTCGGTGTGGAAAAGGTGATCTGGCTCGGCGACGGTCTGCTGGAGGACGTCGATACCGACGGCCACGTCGACAACATCTGCTGCTTCTTCGAGCCCGGCAAGGCGCTGCTCCAGACGGTCGCCGAAGAGTCCGATGCGAACTGGGAAAGCACCCGGGAGAACCTTCGGAGGCTTGAACAGGCCGGCGTCGAGGTGGTCGAACTCGAACTGCTTCCACGGATCGCCGGTGAAGACGACGGTGTCGTGGTGGTGCCCTATACGAACTTTTACGTCGCCAACGGCGCTCTGATCGTCCCGGTCGGCGGAGTCGATGAAGACATGGATGCAGAGGCCCTGCGCCGGATCGGGGAGCTGTTCCCGGGGCGCGAGCCGGTCGGTATCGACGGCCGGACCCTGGCGCTCGGTGGCGGCGGGATCCACTGGCATCACCCAGCAGGTACCTGCGCCCCGTCGAGAGGAAAGCTGAGGTGAGAATGGCAGAGCACGGATTCGAGATCATCGAGGCGACCGGAGTGCCGGAGTCGTACGCGCGGGTCGACGAACCGCGACGTGAACCGTTCCGGGTCGGCCTGGTGCAGCAGGACTGGAAGCCGGACGCTGAGGCGCACCTCGCTTCGCTGTCGGAGGGCATCAGGATCGCCGCGGGACGTGGTGCCGAGATCGTCTGCCTTCAGGAACTGACCCTTTCCCCTTACTTCGCGGTCACCGAGGACCGGGTCGAGGAGGCGGCTTCCTTCGCCGAGGACGTCGAGTCCGGACCGACCACCGGCTTCGCCCGGGAGATGGCCGCCGAAACGGGGGCATTCGTCCACGCCTCGCTCTATGAACGGGCCGACGACGGCGGCATCGGCTTCAACACGGCGATCTGTGTCGCGCCGGGCGGCGAGCTGATCGCCCGGACCCGCAAGCTTCACATCCCGGTGACGGCCGGCTATTACGAGGACCGCTACTTCAGGCCCGGTGACACCGGCTACCCGGTGATCGCGGTGGGCGAGGCCAGCTTCGGCTTCCCCACTTGCTGGGATCAGTGGTTCCCTGAGCTGGCCCGCGCCTACTCGCTGGGAGGCGCCGAGGTGATCGTCTACCCGACCGCGATCGGGTCCGAGCCCGACCACCCGGGCTTCGACACCGAGCCACTCTGGGAGAGGGTGATCGTCGGCAACGGCATCGCCAACGGCACCTTCATGGTCGCCGTCAACCGGATCGGAACCGAAGACCCGCTGACCTTCTACGGGTCTTCCTTCGTTTCGGACCCTTACGGCCGGATTCTGGCCCAGGCTCCGCGCGACCGTCCCGCCGTGATCGTCGCCGACCTCGACCTCGACCAGCGTAAGGACTGGCTCGACCTGTTCCCCTTCCTCGGAACCAGGCGGCCCGATACCTACTCGCCGCTCACCGACTCGGACTGAGTCGGCCCGCGGGGACCCCCGCTCGGCAGCTCAGCCGGATTCGGCGTACTTCTTGAGGCCCTCGGTGGCGTCGTTGGTCAGCCAGCCCTTGACCTTGTCTTCGACCGGTCCCTTGAGCAGCAGACCGAGCATGCGGCCGGTGTCGGCCTTGAGTGCGTAGGTCGCCCGGGTCAGGCCGCTCTCCAGCTCTTCCAGCACCCAGGAGCCGGTCAGCCACTTCATGTCGCCCTTCTTCTGCTCCCAGGTCATGCCGGTCTCCGGCTGGTACTCGAAGGCGATGCGAGAGGTGACCTGCCGGACCTTTGCGTCCGACTTGATCTCGACCAGCTCGGCCCGTCCCTCAGGGTCGGTTGAGAGCACTTCGGCCGAGATCATCGCCTCCTGCCATCTCGGCGTGTTCTCGAGGTCGGAAATTATTTCGTAGCAACGGGTGCTGGCTGCTTCGACTTCAACGGTGCTTGAGGCTTGGAGGATTCCCATGAAGGGATGCTATCCGGGACGGTCGGATGGGGCGAGCCACGCCCCGTCCGTCGCGGTCGGGACCGGCGGGTGGATATCTTTGGTCGATGAGCGACATCCGCCTCAACGGCGTCCACCACATCAGCTGTATCACCGGCGACGCGCCCGGGAACGTCGAGTTCTATTCGGGCCTGCTGGGGATGAGGCTGGTCAAGAAGACGGTCAACCAGGACGACCCTTCCGTCTACCACCTCTTCTACGGCGACGAAGAAGGCAGCCCGGGTTTCGATTTGACGTTCTTCGAGTATCCCGGCGCGAGACCGGGCCGGGCCGGTGCCGGCATGGTGCACCGGATCCTCTGGCGGCTGCCGTCTGCAGAGGCGATCGAATGGTGGGCCGGACGCCTCGAATCGGCCGGCACCGGTTCGACCGCCACGCAGGCCGATGCCCGGCTGGCCGGCACCGGGATCGACATGTCCCGGCCCGGCCTGCTCTTCGCCGACCCCGAGGGCCTCGAGCATGAGTTCCTGGTCTACGACGGTGATGAGCAGCCACTGGTGCCGCTCCACAGCGAAGTGCCACCCGAATTCGCGGTTACCGGATTCCACGGCGTCCGGGCCTACTCCGCTTCCACAGAAGGCACCGAGCAGGTCCTCTCCCGGGTGCTCGGCTTCGAAGACCTCGGGGATGGCGCCTGGAGCGTCGCCGCCGACAGCCGCTCCGGTGTCTACCTGCTCGATCCGTCGCCAGAAGAGCGACAGCTGGCCGGGGCCGGGACCGTCCATCACATCGCCTGGGCAACCCGGCTCGAGGACCAGGAAAGGTGGCAGGAGCACGTAACCGGTTTCGGCCTGTACGCGACCCCGGTCATCGACCGCTTCTACTTCCGCGCGGTCTACTTCCGCGAGCCCGGCGGAGTGCTGTTCGAACTGGCGACGCGGGGTCCGGGCTTCGCCACCGACGAGGACCCGGCGACTCTCGGCGAGAGGCTCTCCCTGCCGCCCGACTTCGAGCCGCTACGCGACCAGGTCGAGCCGATGCTCAAGGCACTCCCTGACGTCAGGCAGTGGCGACCGGCCTCCTCCTGAAACGCAAAGATCCTTCGGCCGCTACCCTGAAACGGATGAACGGCTTCAGCTCAACCGAGGCGATCGGGTCCGAACCGGAATTTGCCAGAGATCCTTTCGAGGTTCCGGAGGCGGTGCTCGAATCACGACGGCGGCCCATGGCCGAGAGGCTCGAGCTCGCCCTCAGCTGGAACCTGTTGGCTTCGGAGCTTGCCGTAGGCCTGAACGAGTTGAAGGAGGCCTCGGCTTCGTCGAAGTGACCGGCAAGTTCGACGCCCGCGAGCTCTTCCGGGTGCTTACCGAGCACGAAGTCGAATATGTGACGATCGGCGGCGTTGCAGTCCAGGCACATGGCGGCCAGCGGCTGACGCAGGATCTTGATGTGGTGGTAGGCGCGTCGAGCTCGAATTACGGTCTCCTGACTGCGGCCTTGACCGAACTGGACGCCCGGATTCTGGGACCCGATGGCCGGCACTCCGATTCCGTGCCCTCTGCTTCCCTCCTTGCCTCCGGTGAACGGTGGCACCTGATCAGTCCTCACGGACGCATCGATGTCGTCACACTGCCCGCCAGAATGGGATCGTTCGAGGAGATGAGGCAGCGGGCCCACATCGTGCCGCTGGGAGAGCTGAATGTGCCGATCGCCAGTCGCGAAGACCTGCTTGAGCTGAAGCGGGCTGCCGGGCGACCCCAGGACCTGGCGGATATTCGTCTGCTCGAGTCCCTGGACGACGGTTCAAAATAGACTGCCCCGCATGAGCAGGTACGAGCCTCGCGAGATCGAGGGCAGATGGCAGCGCGTCTGGGCCGAGGAGGGCACCTGGAAGGTGGCCAACCCCGGCGAACCCGGCCACGACGCTTCAAAGCCGAAGTCTTATGTGCTCGAGATGCTCCCGTACCCGTCCGGAGAGCCGCATGTAGGGCACCTCAAGTGCTACTCGGTCGGTGACGCCATCGCCCACTTCCGGCGCCGCAACGGCTACGAGGTCATCCATCCGATGGGCTACGACTCCTTCGGCCTGCCGGCCGAGAACAACGCGATCAAGACCGGGGTCCCGCCGCTGGTCGCCACCGAGAAGTCGATCGATTCCTTCCGCCGCCAGTTCACCGAGTGGGGGATCTCGATCGACTGGGACCGGGAGCTCGCCACCCACACTCCCGAGTACTACCGCTGGACCCAGTGGATATTCCTCCAGCTCTTCCGCGAAGGGCTCGCCTACCGCACCCAGGCACCGGTTCAGTGGTGTCCGAAGGACGCCACGGTGCTCGCCAACGAACAGGTCGTCGATGGCCGCTGCGAGCGTTGCGGCACCGAGGTTGTCACCCGCAACCTGAGGCAGTGGTTCTTCCGCACCACCGCCTATGCCGAGCAGCTGCTTGCCGATTTCGAAAAGCTCGAGTCCTGGCCCGAACACGTGATCACGATGCAGAAGAACTGGATCGGCCGCTCCGAGGGTGCCGAGGTCAGCTTCCGCTGCGAGAGCGCCGATCTCGAGTTCCCGGTCTTCACCACCCGTCCGGACACGCTTTTCGGAGCCACCTTCTTCGTACTGGCCCCCGAACACCCGGAGCTGGAGCGGCTGGTCGAGGGCACCGACGCCGAGGGGGCCGTGCGTGAGTACGTCAACTCGGTCGCCCGGGAATCGGTCCAGTCCCGGGGCGATGAAGGCCGTCCGAAGACCGGGGTTCCGCTCGGCCGCACGGTGACCAACCCGGTCAACGGCGAAGAGATCCCGATGTTCGTCGCCGATTACGTGCTGATGGATTACGGCACCGGAGCCGTCATGGCGGTCCCTGCCCACGACGAGCGGGATTTCGCCTTCGCCGAGAAGTTCGAACTCCCGGTCCGCCGGGTGATCGACGCTCCCGCCGACGCCGACGAGGAAGACGCGTCCCTGCCTTACACCGGCGACGGTCCGATGGTCGACTCCGGGCGCTTCGACGGTCTGGACAACCGCGAGGCCTATCAGCAGATCGTCTCCTGGCTGGCCGAAGAAGGTCGCGGTGACGCCTCGATCAACTTCCGGTTGCGTGACTGGCTTGTCTCGAGGCAGCGCTACTGGGGCGCTCCGATTCCGATCGTCTACTGCGACTCCTGCGGCATGGTCGCGGTGCCCGAGGACCAGCTGCCGGTCGAGCTTCCCGAAGTCGAGGATTACGCGCCCAAGGGCAAGAGCCCGCTCGAAGCCGCGACCGACTGGGTCGAGACCACCTGTCCGGAGTGCGGGGGCGAGGCCCGCCGCGAGACCGACACGATGGACACCTTCGTCGACTCCTCCTGGTACTTCCTGCGCTACCTCGACGCCGGCAACCGGGAGGCGGCTTTCACGCGGGAGGCCGCCGACCACTGGATGCCGGTCGACCAGTACATCGGCGGGGTCGAGCACGCCATCCTCCACCTGCTCTACGCGCGCTTCTTCGTCAAGGCACTGGCCGACATGGGCCACGTCGGCGTGGTCGAGCCGTTCGCCAACCTGTTCACCCAGGGCATGATCACCCGCGACGGGGCGAAGATGTCCAAATCGAAGGGCAATACGGTCAGCCCGGCCGAGTACGTGTCGCGTCACGGAGCCGACGCCGCCCGGACCTACGTCTGCTTCATGGGCCCGCCCGAGCGCGGTGGCGACTGGACCGACGAAGGGGTGGAGGGGGTCCATCGCTTCCTCTCGAGACTGTGGCGCGTCAGCGCTGAGGTGGCCGGGGCCGGCGATGCCCCCGCGGCCATTCCGGACGACCTCGGCGACCGGGCCGAGGGTGAGGCCCGCGAGCTTCTGGCCAAGGCACACTGGGCGATCGACAAGGCCTCCCGCGATTTCGTCAGGGGGTTCCAGTTCAACACCGTGATCGCCGCCGTGATGGAGCTGGTCAACGAGATCTACAGGACCAAGGACGCGCTGCTCGCCGAAGGTGAAGACGCGGGGATGGAGTGCCTTCGCTTCGCCGTTGCAACCGCGGCTTCGCTGATCCAGCCTTTCGCACCCCATCTTGCGTCCGAGGTATTCGAGCAGATGACCGGCGAGCGGGTATGGGAGACGGCCTGGCCGGTGGCCGATCCGGAGATGCTGCGCTCTGACACGGTCACGATCGTGGTTCAGGTGAACGGCAAGGTCCGTGACCGGATCGAGGTCGCCGAGGGTGCGGAGAAGGACGAGATCCTGAACCTTGCCCGCGCCGCCGGGAACGTCTCCCGGCACCTCGAAGGAACCGAGACCGTCAAGGAGATCGTCGTCCCCGGCAAGCTGGTCAACCTCGTGGTCAAGCCGGCCTGAGGCCTGCCGGCCGGTTCAGTCTCCTGTGACCCTTTCGTAGCGGGATCGTTGCCTGGCGAACCCATTCGTGAGGCCCGTGGTTCGAGGCTGCGGCCATGTTCGGTGTCTCCCCGTACCGTGTCGCCGCTTTTCTCGCCATGGCCGGCGTACTTGTCCTGGTCGGCTGGAACTCGCTCCGCTCGGAGGGGGTGCAGGATCGCGGGGTCATCACCGGTGCCGGAGCGGCTGAAACGGTCTCTGGTGGCGCGGGCCGGGGTAAGGCGGGGCTGGACGGCCCGGCCGATGGCCTGACCCTGACTGCGGGCGACCGCCGGATCGTGGTCGACGTATCGGGAGCCGTGCGCAGGCCGGGCGTCTACCGCTTCGACCACGGTCAGAGGGTGATCGACGCGATCAGGCGGGCCGGCGGGGCCACTCGTGGCGCCTTCCCGGCCGGGATTAACCGGGCGGCACTACTGGCCGACGGCCAGCAGGTCGTGGTTCCCGGGCGAGCCGCCGAGGCCGGCGTGGCCGTCGGGTCGGTGGCCGGGGCACCGGACGCCGCCGCGGACGCGCCGATCAGCCTCGGCACCGCCACCCGGGAACAGCTCGAAGGGATCGAAGGAATCGGACCGGTTACCGCCCAGAGCATCCTCGAGTTCCGTGACAGCCAGGGTGGGATCTCTTCGATCGAGGAACTCGATGAAGTCAGCGGCATCGGACCGGTGACCATGGAGGCACTGAGGTCACGGCTCCAACCGTGAGCCGGCTGCGATCCGTCGCTGTCACCAGCTTCTCGGGCGCCGCCGACACCACGGCCGCCTCGGCCTGGCCGGCGCTGAGGGTCGGCGGCTGGCGGCTGGCGACGGTTTCCGGCGTCGCCGCCGGTCTGGCGCTCTCGCCGGTCCTGGCCGTTTCGGAGGGGCCATTTCGCCCTCTCCTGGCAATGGTCTGCGTCTTGATCCTGGTCGTGCGCCGGAGGCGGCTGGATGCCGCGGGGGTGGTCCTGGTGGTGTCGGCAGGGGTTCTGCTCGGCCTCACGGCAGGCAATGTCAGGCTCGCGGCGATCGATGGCGCCGCCCTGGAACTGAACCCGGGAACGGAGGTCAGGCTCGACGGCTACCTGGAAACCGCTCCCAGATTCTCCCGTGGTATCGCCCGCTTCCTCTTCGATTCGGATTCGGGCCGGGTGATGGTCGAATCCTCGGCCAGGGTCGGCACCCTCCCGGTCGGGTCGGGGGCGACCGTGACCGGTGAGATCCGGCCACCTCCGGACTGGTACCGGCCGAATCTCGATCGCCAGGGGGTGTCGATGATGCTGTTCGCCGACGCCGTAGTCCCGAGCGGTCTCGACCGTGGCGGAATCACCGGAGTTCTCGACCGGCTCCGGGTCCGCTCAGAGCGGGCGCTCGGCCGGTCGATGCCAGCCTCGCGAGACTGCGCTGGCGCGAGGCTTCGTGCTCGGCCAGGACCAGGAGATCGACCCGGCGACGGTCACCGACTTTCAGAACTCGGGACTTGCACACTTGCTCGCAGTCAGTGGTCAGAACGTCGTCCTGCTCTCGCTGCTCGGAATCGGCGTGATGGCCGTGGCGGGGATCGGGTACCGGGCCAGGCTGATCGCTCTGGCCGTCCTGATCCTGATCTACATACCGCTGGCCGGGGGTGGAGCATCGATTCAACGGGCCGGGGTGATGGGCTTGGCCGGGTTGGTGGCGCTGGCCGCGAGCAGGCCGGGCTCGAGGCTCTTCGCCCTGGCACTGGCGGTGCTGGTCACGCTGCTGATCAACCCCCGGGCGACGGCCGACGTGGGCTGGCAGTTGAGCTTCGCGGCGGTCATCGGCATCGCCCTGCTGGCCCGTCCCCTTCGCGAGCGGCTGACCGGGCTGTTCCCTGGTGGCCAAGACCGCGAGCGGCCGGGTCCGAACCCGGGGTCGGTCCTGCTCGACGGCGCGGCGGTGACGGTGGCGGCAAGCCTGGTGACCGCCCCGCTGATGGCCTTCCATTTCGACCGCATCCCGGTGGCGACCATCGCGGCCAACCTGGCGGCGCTTCCGGCCGTCGCGCCCGCGATGTGGCTCGGCATGGCTGCGGCCGGGATCGGCTCGATCTGGAGCGCCCTTGCCATTCCACTCAACCTGGTCAACTCGGTCCTGCTCGCCTATATCGCCCAGGTCGCGGCGTGGTTCGGCAGGCCGGGCTGGGCGGTGGCCGAGCTGGGCATCGGTTCGGTCCTGGTGCTGATCGCCGTCTACGCCGTCCTGGTCCTGACGGTGGTTGTCGCGCTCCGGCTCACCCGTGGTCTCCTGACCGAGCCGGGTGTCCGGCGTTCTCCGGAGGAGCTGTGGCAAAGGCGGGGAGCGGCGGCAGCCGTCCTGGTCGCACTCGTCGCGGGCCTCTTCGTGCTGATGCCCGGCGATGGCCGCCGCAGCCTTGAAGCTCCGGGGGAAGGGGAGGTGAGGATCGATTTCCTGGACGTCGGCCAGGGAGACGCTTCCCTCATCCGGACCCACGACGGCGATCCGATCCTGGTCGACGGCGGACCACCGGGAGGCGGCATCGAGGTCGCGCTGGCATCGGCCGGCGTGGACCGGCTCGAGGCGGTGATCGCGACCCATGCCGACCTCGACCACGTCGGTGGGCTCTACGACGTATTCGAGTCACGCCCGGTCGACCGTTACCTGTTCGACGGAACCCCCCGGCCGCTGCTCAACCTGGCGAGGCGCTCGGGCAGCGAACCGGCCCGGATCGCCGAAGGGGATCGGATCAGGGTCGGGCCACTTGCGGTGGACGTGCTGTGGCCGCCGCCCCGGGGCGGCGGCTTCGTGCCGCCGGAGGATCGAAACGACCGCTCGATCACGCTCCTACTCTCGTACAGCGGCTACCGGATCCTGCTGACCGGTGACGGGGAGGCCGAGGCGGTGCCGGTCGACCCGGGGCCGATCGAAGTGCTCAGGGTGGCCCATCACGGAAGTGACGACGCCGGGCTGCCTGACCTGCTCGCCGGCTCGAGGCCGACCCTCTCGGTGCTCTCGGTCGGGCAGGAGAACAGCTACGGGCATCCCACGGACGACACGCTTAGGGCTCTTTCGCAAGCGGGCTCCGCCGTGCTCAGGACCGACCTCGACGGCACCGTCTCGCTGCTCGTTTCCGCATCGGGCCTGTCGGTCGAGACCGGCAGGTGAACCGGTATGCCGGTCCGCCGCCGGAGGGGGGAGAATGGATGGGTGGCGGACGAGATGAAGAGGGCGTACCTGATCCAGGGCACCGATGAGGCCAAGATCGACCATGCACGCGCCAGGTTGAGGAAACGGGCCGAAGGCGAGGGCGGTACCGCCTCGCTGGAGATCTTCGACCCGATCGAGAACCGGGGCAGCCCCGACGCCGACGGCCTGGTCTCGTCGGTCGCCTCGATGTCGCTGATGCCCGGCCGCCGCTACGTGCTGGCCGACCACATCGAGAAGTGGGGCAAGAGGCAGGCCGAGAGGGTGGCCGAGGCGGTCATGGGTGGTCCTCCTGAAGTCACCGTCGTACTGGTCGCCCGTGGCAAGGTCCCGCCGGGCATCTCTGAAGCTGTCGCCGCGGTCGACGGTGCCGTCCTGAGCTACGACGCGCCCTCACGGGGCCAGCTTCCAAGACACCTAGTCGCAGGTGCTGCGGCCCGCGGTTTCGAGCTCGAACCGGACGCGGCTGCCCTGCTCGTATCCCATCTCGGCGAGAGTCTGAGCCGCCTGGAGAACGAACTCGACCGGCTCGCGCTGTGGGCCGGACAGGGCGGCAGGGTCGAGCTCGAGGACCTCGAGGAGATGGTCGCCGACAACAGCGAGACCAAAGGCTTTGCCCTCGGCGACGCCGTGGTCGAGGGCGACCGCCGGGCGGCGCTTCGAACCGCCGGCCGGCTGGTCGGTCAGGGTGTGAGGGTGGCCGGAATGGTCTACCCGACCGCCACAGCGGTCAGAAGGGCGCACCTGGCGCTCTCACTGCTCGACGACGGTGTCCCGCCGAATCAGATCGAGCGTCAGCTCAAGGCACCGCCGTTCATCGCCAGGCAGGTAATCGAAGCAGCCCGGGGCTCCTCGCTGGATCAGCTGCGCGCTGCGGCTGTGGCCCTGGCCGACCTGGAGCTGTGGACCCGTGGCGGGGCGGAGTATCCGGAGGAGTTGGCCCTCGACCTGGCGCTTCTGGCTGCAACCGATGAATCCGGCTGACGCCGGACGGCCGGGAACCCGGTCAGGCTTCGACTCAGGAGGCGTCGCCGGCCGCGATGCGGGCGGCTCGGGACTTCTTGCGGGCGCCGTTGTTCCGGTGGATCGCGCCGCGCTGGACTGCCTTGTCGATCTTCGAGACGAGCTCGCGGTGGGCGGCTTTGACCGTCTCGGCATCGCCTTCTTCAGCTGCCTTTTCGAGCCGGTTGAAGTAGGTCTTGACCGCGCTGGTGACACGTCGGTTTTCGACGCGCTCGCGCTCGGTGCGAAGGATTCGTTTTTTCTGTGAGGCTATGTTGGCCATGATCTTTTTTCTGCTCGCTGTCGGGGGAATCCCCTCACGAGCGGTCGCCGACTATACCGATAGCGAGCTTGGAACCGCCTAGCGACCCCGATAGAGACCCCGCCGGGGACCAGGGACTCGACTCGTTCGAGGCCGCTGCGGCTGCCGCAGAGCAGGCGATCAATGCCGCCCGGGAGAGGGCGGAGCGTGCTGTAGAGCCACCTCAGCACCTTGAGGCCGACTGGTCGGCAAGGGGCGAGATCGGCGTTGAGGGTGGTGTTTCCAGCTTCCTGACCGGTCCGCTCGTCGAGGAGGTCGAGGCCGAGACCCGGCCGGATGACGGGGAGCCGGCGCAGGTAGATACGCCCGCGGCTCCGGCGAAGGCGGGCCGGCTGGCCCGCTCGACCGCCTTCTTCTCGATCGCCACGGCCGCGTCGAGGATCGCCGGACTCGGCCGCGAGGTGGTCGCCGCGAGTTACTTCGGCATCTCCGGCCCGATGTCGGCCTTCACGGTCGCTTTCCAGGTCCCCAACCTGATCCGTGCCCTGTTCGCCGACGCGGCGCTGCAGCCCGCCTTCGTTCCGATCTTCACCGAGCAGATCGAACGGGGCAAGGTCCACGAGGCCTTCCGGATGGCCTCGACCATGCTGCTCTTGGTGACCATGGTGCTCGGCGCGATCACCGCGGTATTCATCCTCGGGGCGGGGTTGATCATGCCGCTGTTCGCACCGGGCTTCACCGGCGAGATCGAAAGCCTGATGGTCGTCCTCTCCCAGATCATCTTCCCGATTCTGGTCCTGCTCGGGATAACCGGCGTCGTGGTCGGCATTCTCAACAGCTACGACCGTTTCGGGGCATTCGCGATCTCCCCACTGTTCTGGAACATCACGATCATCGCCGTGGTCGTCGGCACGGTGCCGCTGTTCCCCGAGGACAAGCAGATCTACGCCTACGCGATCGGCGTCGTGGCCGGCACGGTCGTGCAGCTCGCGATCCCCACCTGGGATCTGCGAAACACCCCTTTCAAGTTCACCTTCAAGGTCGACTTCAAGGATCCGAACGTGCGCCGGGTTCTGCTGCTCATGGTGCCGGTCACGCTCAGCCTCGGCCTGATCAATTTCAACCTGCTGGTCAACAGCTTCTTCGGCTCGCTGGTCAGTGACGAGGCGCCGGCGGCGATCGACAAGGCGTTTCGCATCTACCAGCTTCCCCAGGGCATCTTCTCGGTGGCGATCGCGACCGTACTGTTCCCGACCCTGGCCCGCTTCGCCTCGCGGGGTGATTACGAAAACCTGCGCGAGACCCTCGCCAAGGGCATGCGCCAGATCGTCTTCATCCTGCTGCCGGCCACCGCGGCGATCCTGGTCCTGGCCGAGCCGATGATCCGGATCGTCTACCAACGCGGTGAGTTCGGCCCCGATCAGACGACCCTGGTCGCCACGGCGCTTTTCTGGTTCGCTTTCTCGCTGCCGACCAACGGCATGTTCCTGCTGCTCAGCCGTACATTCTTCGGCCTTCAGCAGCCCTGGATCCCGACCGGGATCGCCGGGGCCAACCTCGCGGTCACCGCGATCGCCTCCTTCTTCCTCTACAAGCCCTACGGAGTCGCCGGCATCGTTGCCGCGACGGCGATCGCAACCACTGTCTCGGTGATCGCCCAGGTCGTGCTGCTGCGTTCGAGGCTCGGGGGGATCGAAGCGACCCTCTTCATCTCGACCACGGTCAAGGTCGCCGTGGGCTCGGCCCTGCTCGCGCTGGTGTCCTACGAGTCCTGGTACCTGCTCGATGAGGCCCTCGGGCGGGAGCTGCTCGGCCAGATCATCGCTGTTTCGGTCGCCCTCGGACTGGGCGGCATCGCCTACCTGGCCTGCAGCCGGCTGCTGCGGATCCCCGAACTCGACCAGATCCTCGCCGTGGTCCGACGCCGGTAGTGGGATTCGCCGATTACATCCTGGGTTCGCTCGCCGTCGTCGCCGGCCTCGCCGCGCTGGTCCTGATCGCCGTCGCCCTGACCCGAAGGCTGACCCCCGGATGGCGGGGGCCGCCGCTCTGGATCGCAGCAGCGGTGATCGCCACGGCCGTCGCAGCCGTCCCGGCACTGCTGCTCGGCTCTTTCGGCCTGCTCCACGGCTGGCTCTACCTGCTCCTGCTGGTGGCCGGGGCAGCCGCCGCGTGGCGGTGGGGAGGCCTGACTCCCTCGCACGGGGCCGGCTCGGTTGTCGCCGGCCCGGCTGCGGCCGACGGGTCCTCGGAGGGCCGAACCGCAACAGATGAATCGCCGTCATTGCTGCTCGGTGCCATCGGGCTGGCGATCGCCTCACTGGTGGTCGGTCTGTTCGCGGTCGAGGTCTGGCAGAAGCTCGGCACCGGAATGACCGGCTTCGATTCGACCTGGTACCACGGGCCGTTCGCCGCCGGCTTTGCAGCCTCCGGCGACACCTTTTCCCTGCATTTCCTCGCGCCCCAGTTCCTCAGCTGGTTCTACCCCCAGAATTCGGAGCTGGTCCATTCCCTCGGCATCCTCGGCTTCGGCAACGACCTGCTCTCGCCGCTGATCAACCTCGGCTGGCTGGCCGGCTGCCTGGTCGCTGCCTGGGCTATCGGCCGGCCCTACGGCGGCGCCCCGATATCTCTCGCCGGTGTCGCCCTGATCCTGGGATCGGCGGCGATGGCCGATCAGGCCGGCGAGGCTCGCAACGACATCGTCGGCGTCTTCTTCCTGCTGGGTGGCCTGGCGGTGCTGGTCAACGGCAGCTCTGCCGGCCGGCGGCTCGCGACCGGACCGCTCGTGGTGGTCGCCCTCGCTGCCGGCCTTGCCGCGGGCACGAAGATCAACTTCATCCCGGCCGCGGTCGTCCTGGCGGTCGCGGGGGTCTGGCTCTCGGATCCCGTCCGGCGCCGGCGCTCCGGCTGGATCGGGCTCGGAGGACTGGCAGTCGGTGGTGCCTACTGGTACCTGCGCAATCTGATCCAGGGCGGCAACCCGCTTCCCTGGGTCGATTCGCTCGGGCTGCCCTCCCCGGACCAGGAGCTCGGAGGACGCGACCAGGCCTCGGTCCTGAGTTATCTGAGTGACCCGGGGGTCATCAGCGACTGGTTCCTGCCCGGTCTGGCTGAAGGTTTCGGCGAGGGCTGGGTCCTGCTCGCGGGTCTGGCCGTGGCGGGGATCGTGCTCGGGTTGTGGCGCGGGTCGGATCGGGCGCTCAAGGCGGGGGCGGCCGTCGCGCTCGCGCTGCTGTTCGCCTGGCTTGCCGCTCCGACATCGGCTTCCGGTCCCGAAGGCGCGCCAGCCGGCTTCGTCTCGGGTCTGCGTTATCTCGCTCCGGCGCTGGCGATCGGTCTCGCCCTGCTGGGGGGATCGGTCGGCCCGCGTGGAGGCTTCGCCGGCCGTCTGACCATGGCGACGCTGGTCCTGCTCACTCCCTTCGTCGCCTTCGGCGGCCGTTCCTGGCCCGCTCTCGATTTGATCGCGGCCTTGATGGCGGCGGCGGTTCTGTTCGGGGCCGTCGCGCTGTTCTTCTGGCTGCGGAGCAGGGGAGAAGGTACGGGCCCCGGGCGCCGGGTACTTATCGTTTCCTCGCTGGGGCTGGCGCTCCTGGTGCTGCTCGGATACGGCGTCCAGGACCGTTACTTCGACAACCGCTACGCCAGTCCGGAGTTCACCACGGCCGGGCTGTCCGAGGCCTTCGTCTGGGCCCGCGGGATCGAAGGCGAGTCGATCGGCACCAACGCGACCCGCCAGTACCCGCTCTTCGGAACGGAACTCGGAAATGAGGTCCAGTACCTCGGTGTACCCGGTCCCCACGGCGGTTTCGTCAAGACCGACAGCTGCGAGCAGTTCCGCGACGCGGTCGCCCGTGGTGACTACCGCTACCTCGTGCTGACCCTCGACCGCGAAAACCCGGACCGCCCCTTCCCGCGTGAGATCGCCTGGATCGAAGACGACCCGAATGCGGTCGAGGTCCTGAAGACACCGCCGACCGTGATCTACGAGCTGACCGGACCCCTGGACCCGGCGACCTGCCCCTGAGAACCGGCGTGTCCCCGGCGCCCGCCGGTCTTCATACTGCGCAGTCCGCATGGAACTGATCCGAAACTTCTCGATCATCGCCCACATCGACCACGGCAAGTCGACCCTGGCTGACCGCATCCTCGAGATAACCGGGGCGGTCGACCCGAAGAAGATGCGCTCACAGGTGCTCGACTCGATGGATCTCGAGCGTGAACGCGGGATCACGATCAAGGCCCAGGCGGTGAGGGTCGAATTCAAGTCCGAAGACGGCCACACCTACCACCTCCACCTGATCGACACCCCCGGACACGTCGACTTCTCCTACGAGGTCTCCCGCAGCCTGGCGGCCTGCGAAGGCGCCCTGCTGGTGGTCGACGCCGCGCAGGGAGTCGAAGCGCAGACGGTGGCAAATACCTACCTGGCGATCGAGAACGGACTCGAGCTGATCCCGGTCCTGAACAAGGTCGACCTGCCCGGAGCCGAACCCGAGCGGGTGGCCGGCGAGGTGTCCGACCTTCTCGGTGTCGACCCGGACGAAATCCTCAAGATCTCGGCCAAGACCGGGGAGGGGGTACCGGCGGTCCTGGAGGCGATCGTCAAGCGGGTTCCGCCACCGGACGGTGATCCGACCGCGCCTTCGCGGGCCCTGATCTTCGACTCCGAGTTCGATCCGTACCGGGGCGTGATCGCCTACGTGAGGATGATGGACGGCAAGTTCAGGAAGAACGGCCACATCCTGGCGATGCAGAACGGCACCGAGGCCGAACTCGACGACATCGGGTTCTTCAGGCCGGTGATGACCCCGGTCAAGGAGATCGACGTCGGCGAGGTGGGCTACGTGATCACCGGCATCAAGGATGTCGCCAAGCTGAGGGTCGGCGACACCCTGACCGACCTCGCCAATCCGGCATCCGAGCCGCTCGAGGGGTACCGGGACGTCAAGCCGATGGTCTTCTGCGGGCTCTTCCCGATCGACACCGAGCGCTACGAGGACCTGCGCGACGCACTCGACAAGATGGGCCTCAACGATGCAGCCCTGAGCTGGGAGCCGGAGACCTCCGACGCCCTCGGATTCGGCTTCCGCTGTGGATTCCTTGGCCTGCTCCACATGGAGATCGTGCGCGAGCGCCTGGAGCGTGAGTACGGCCTGGAGCTGCTCGCGACCAGCCCGACCGTGCGTTACGACGTCCACCTGACCAACGGCGAGAACGTCGAGGTGCGAAGCCCGACCGAGATGCCCGACCCCGGCGTGATCGAGTCGATCGAAGAGCCCTACATCGCGGCTACGGTAATCACCCCCAGCGAGTTCGTCGGCCCGGTCATGGAGCTCTGCCAGAACCGCCGCGGGACTCACAAAGGCATGGACTACCTGAGTCCGAACCGGGTCCAGATCCGCTACGAGCTGCCGCTGGCCGAGATCGTGCTCGACTTCTTCGACGTGCTCAAGTCATCGACCCGCGGCTACGCCTCGCTCGACTACGAGCCGATCGGCAACCAGCCCTCCGAGCTGGTCAAGGTGGATGTGCTGCTGGCCGGCGACAAGGTCGACGCTCTGTCGGTCATCGCCCACAAGGACTTCGCCTACGATCACGGCAAGGAGCTGGTCGCCCGACTTCGAAAGACCATTCCCCGCCAGCAGTTCGACATTCCGGTACAGGCCGCGGTCGGAGCCCGCATCCTCGCCCGCGAGACGGTCAAGGCGGTGCGCAAGGACGTCACCGCCAAGCTCTACGGAGGCGACGTCACCCGAAAGCGCAAGCTGCTCGAGAAGCAGAAAAAGGGCAAGAAGCGCATGAAGAACGTCGGCAGCGTCGAGGTGCCACAGGAGGCCTTCCTCGCCATCCTCGAGCTCGACGACTGAACCCGGTCCCGGCAAGCACTTGATCAGCGGCGCAGGCGACGCCCTACCATGGCTTCCATGGATACGAAATATGCGTTGATCAGTGGTGGAGCTCGTGGAATCGGTCGTGGAATCGCCCACGGTCTTGCCGAAGAGGGGTATCGGGTCGTGATCACGGCGCGTGACGGCGCGGCGGCCGAACGGGCGGCGCGGGAGTTGTCCGATGGGGTTTCCGGATCGGTCCACGGGCTCCCCATGGAGGTCACCGACCGCGGTTCGATCGAGAGAGTGATCGAGGCGATATCCGCCGACAGCGGAGGTCTCGATGTGCTGGTCAACAACGCAGGCGTGGTCGGCCACTACGGCGTGCCGGCCGCCGATGTCGACCTCGATGAAGTCCGCGAGGTCATCGAGATCAATCTGATCGGCGCCTGGGCGCTGACCCAGGCAGCGCTACCGCTGCTGCGTGAGAGTCGACATGGGCGAATAGTCAACGTTTCTTCGGGCATGGGTCAGCTGAGCGATATGGGCAGGGGCGCCGCCAGTTACCGGGCTTCGAAGGTCGCGCTCAATGCGCTGACCCGGGTGCTCGCCAACGAGGAGGGCGAGAATGGCATCCTGGTCAACACCATGTGCCCGGGCTGGGTCAGAACCGACCTCGGCGGGCCGCAGGCTCACCGTTCGGTCGAGGAGGGGGCCGATACCGCGATCTGGCTGGCGACGCTTCCCGACGACGGTCCCACCGGCGGATTCTTCCGCGATCGTGAGCCGATCCTCTGGTAGCCACTCGGCCTGTGTGATCGGGCGGATGGTTTCCAGCGGGCCAGGACCCCGCTCGGCGAAGCGGGCGGCTCAGTCGCCGGAAGGGTCGACCGCTTCGGTCAGCAGCTCGACCGAACGCAGCCGGTTCTCGACCGAGTTCGACTGGTGGACGACGATCAACTCTTCGGCGGCCGTGTCATCCCGGAACGCCTCCAGGTAGGAAGCGGCTACATCGGGTGTGCCGACAGCGTTGTAGGTCATCATCTCGTCGACCACCGAGGCCTGCGGGGAGGAAAGGATGGCGTCGATGTCGGCCTCTTCGAGCTTCTGCCCGCCACGGCTGAACAGCGCCCGGGCGCGCAGCCTTCGGGCGGCGTCGAGCTGTTCGGCAGCTGACTCAGGGGTGTCGGCGACGATCGCTCCCACCGCTGCGATCACGTACGGCTCCGAGAGCTGCTCGGACGGCTTGAAGGTCTCGCGGTAGATGCCGATGGCGTCGTGGAGTGCCCGCGGCGCGAAGTGGGAGGCAAACGCGTAGGGCAGGCCCAGCTGAGCCGCGAGCTGGGCTCCGAAGAGCGAAGAACCGAGCATGTAGAGCGGAACGTGGGTGCCCTCGCCGGGGATGGCCCGCACTCCCGGGATCGGACTCTCGTCACCGAGCAGGCCCTGGAGTTCGACCACGTCACGGGGAAAGGACTCGGCGGCGGCCGGGTCGCGTCGCAGGGCGTAGGTGGTTGCCTGGTCGGAGCCGGGTGCCCTGCCGAGGCCGAGATCGATGCGGCCGGGGTGGAGCGTGGCGAGCGTGCCGAACTGCTCGGCGATCATCATTGGCGAGTGGTTCGGGAGCATGATCCCGCCGGACCCCAGCCGGATCGTCTCCGTTTTCGCGGCGATGTGGGCGATCAGCACGGCGGTCGCGGACGACGCGATCGAGGAGATGTTGTGGTGCTCGGCATACCAGACCCGCCTGTAGCCGCACCGTTCCGCAGCCCGGGCCATCGCGACGCTGCCGGCAAAGCTCTCGGCGATGCTCTCGTTTCGCCCGACCGCGGCGAGGTCGAGGATCGAGAGGGGGATCGCCTTTCGGGAGCCGTTCGTGCTCTGCGACTGCGCTGTCGCGGTTGCTGCCCGCATCATCGGATTGACCCTAGCGACCCGACTCACAGGTCGACTGGATGAGGTCCCGCCGGTAGCGATGGGGCGGCAGGCGATGGTTCGATTCATGTTCTGGCCTCGACCCTCTTCGGCTCGGCAATCACGGGCGGAATAGTCGCCGGTGGCCGATACGCGATCGCCTGGCTGACTACCGGGGGTAGCGGATCCGTTGACTCCGGGTCGATCGCCGGGTACTGTGACGCGATGCGACTGCTTCGGGGAGTGTTCGGGAGTCCGGGAACCGCCAACGTCATTGCGCTGATCGCGCTCTTCATCGCCCTCGGAGGCGCGTCGTATGCTGCGATAAAGATTCCCTCTGACAGCGTCGGGACGAACCAGCTCAAGAACAACTCGGTGGCGGGCAAGAAGATCAAGAAGAACGCAGTGACCGGTGTCAAGGTCAAGAACCGTTCCCTCAAGGCGGTTGATTTTGCGTCCGGACAGTTGCCTTCCGGAGCAACGGGAGCAACTGGATCAACGGGGGCGGCGGGACCGACGGGCGCCGATGGAGCACCTGCGGAAATTGCGCGCACCGTGATCCCGGTGACGGGTACCCGGACGAGGAACGTCACCAGCTACAACGTTGTCGCAGTCGGCAGCTTCGTCAAGCAGACTTCGAGCTCAAGGGTCGATCTGACCTACGCGACCGATTTGAGCGAGCAGGACGGATGCCGGGTCCAGCTGCGGATCGATGGCGCCAACGCAGACGGGGAGAGCGGGTTCGACAGCGCTACCGTGACGACGATCGGGGACGTGCGCCTCGGCTCCGGGTTCCCGAACAACTTCCCGGCGATCGCGATGGCTTCCTTCGCCGGACTCTCCCCGGGCTCGCACACGGTCCAGATCGCGCTCGCCTCGAGCTCGGGAGCGACGACCTGCACCGACAACGCATCCGGGATCGATCGAGGTGTGATCGTCGACGAGGTTCCGCCTGCCGCCTAGATCGGGCCGGCCTCGGTTCCGCGTTGGTAGGTTTCGGCTCGATGGCAATCAACGATCAGGCAGTCGGCAAGAGCTGGCCGGCACACGAGTACGAGGTGGGTCGGGAGAAGATCCGCGAGTACTCGCAGGTGATCGGCTTCGATCAGCCGATCCATTTCGACGCCCAGGCCGCCCGCGACGCCGGGTTTTCCGACGTGGTCGCCCCGCCGATGTTCTGTGTCGTCTACAGCGCCGGCGCGCTCGGACCTGCCCTGTTCGACCCCGAGGTGGGAATGAACTTCGCTGCGATGGTCCACGGTGGCCAGGAGTTCGTCTGGGGCGAGCCGGTCTGCTCGGGAGACCTGATCACCACGACGCCGAGCTGCAGCGAGATCTACGAGAAGGACGGCAAGGGTTTCTACGTTTTCGAGACCGTCTCGGTCAACCAGAACGGCGACGAGGTCGTCCGGGGTACCTGGACCAACATCGTGAGGGGCGTCTGAGATGGCTGAGCTGACTGCGGGTGAGCGGATCGAGGGACTGACGGTCACTCCTGACAAGTACGTGCCTCACCGCTACGCCGGCGCTTCCGGGGACTTCAACCCGATCCACATCGACGCCGATTTTGCCAAGGCGGTCGGCCTCCCCGGCGCGATCCTTCACGGCCTCTACGTCATGGGCCTGGTCGCGAAGGCGGCAACCGACGCGGGCGGTGGCGATCCGCGCAGCCTGAGGCGGCTGTCGGTCCAGTTCCGCGGCATGAGCTTTCCCGAGCAGGAGATCACGGTCAGCGGAGAGGTCCGGACGGCCGAAGGTGATACCGCCGAGATCGACGTGGTCGCGGCCCAGGGCGAGACCCAGGTCATCAAGAACGCCACCGCCGTAGTAGCCGTCGACTGACCCTGAAGGCTCTTGGCGCCAACGCGGGGCTCGGCTTTGCGCGGAATCCGTAAGTGGGGCGCGGCCGAGACAGGCGCGTCACCCGTGGCACAAGCCGCTGTGAACGCCGATTGAGGCGAGCCGTTTCCGCCGCGAACCGTCGTGGAGGGGCGGCAGACCCCGCCGACGACGTTTCGGGCCGAGGAGGCCGGGTCTGCCGCTCCTCGGCACCCGGCCGCACCCGGAATCGCTCACTCCTACAATCAAAGGATGCTCTCCGAGCGACAGGACACCATTCTCGGCCTGGTGGTCGAGGCCTACCTGGAAAGCGGCCGCCCGGTCGGTTCGAAGGCGATCGTCGAATCCTCTGATCTCGAATGTGGTGCGTCCACGGTCCGGGCTGAACTCGCCGCGCTCGAAGCGGGCGGTTACCTCAACCACCCGCACACATCCGCGGGCAGGGTGCCGACCGACCTCGGCTACCGCCGCTACGTCGAAGCTCTGGTTCCGAAGCTGCCGGCCCGCCGCAGCGCCGAGAAGGAGATCGAGATCTCCCGGATGCGCCGCGAGGTCGACGCCGCGATGCGGGAGACGACCACGGCCCTTTCCCACATGACCGACCTGTTGGCCCTGGTGGTAGCCCCGCCGATCGGAACCGCGACCATCCACCGTGTCGAGGCGTTGCTGCTCCAGCCCGACGTGGTCATGGTGATCGCGATCACCTCGGCCGGTGACGTCACCAAGCGGGCCTTCACCTTCGGCGCGGAGCTGGATCCGGGCCTGGTCGAGTGGACGTCCAGTTACCTCAACGAGTCGCTGGTCGGGATCGAGGTCGGCTCGCGCCGGATCGCCTCGAAACTGCTCGACCCCGGGCTCGGAAAGCGTGAATCCGAGTTCATCCGGCGGCTTATGCCTGCCCTGGTCGACCTGGAACACGAGGGCGAAGCGACGCTGTACGTCGAAGGGACCGGAAGGCTGCTCGACGAGAGCCGCTCGGCCGACCTTCCGAAGATCGACCAGCTGATGAACGCCTTGGAGCAGCGGGCCTCTGTGCTCAGGATGATGCGCTCGGCGATCGAAGAGCGCTCGGTCTTCGTCTGGATCGGGGCGGAGAACCCGCAGCCTGAGCTGAGGTCGGTCAGCGTGGTCGGGGCCAACTACGGCCTCGGGCACCGCAACCTCGGTTCGGTCGGTGTGGTCGGTCCGACCCGCATGGACTACGCGACGGCGATAGCTTCGGTCAACGAGGCGGCCCGCGAGCTGTCGCGCTACTTCGAGAACGTCTACTCATGAGCAAACGCGACTACTACGAGGTGCTCGGGGTTTCCCGGAGCGCCACTCAGACCGAGATCAAGAAGGCCTTCCGGGGGGTTGCCCGCGAACTCCACCCCGACGTCAATGGCCACGATCCCGAGGCGGAAGAGAAGTTCAAGGAGGTCGCCGAGGCCTACGAGGTGCTCAGCGACGAAGAAAAGCGCGGGACCTACGACAGCTACGGCCATGACGGCCTGCGCTCCGGCGGTTTCTCCTCTCAGGCCCAGGGCTTCGGTTCGGTCGACGATCTGTTCAGCGCTTTCTTCGGTGGCGGCCAGGGCTTCGGTCGCCGTGGTCCATCACCCGGGGCCGACGTCGGCACCTCGGTCGAGATTGATCTGGAAGACGTGCTCGAAGGGGTCCGGCGCGAGGTCGAGTTCGAGGTGGTGGCCACCTGCGAGAACTGTCGCGGAAACGGGGCCGAACCGGGAACCCCGATCCATGCCTGCGAACGCTGCGACGGCAGCGGCGAGCTTCGGACCGTCGCCAATACGGCCTTCGGCCAGATGGTCCGGGCAACCCCCTGCGACGTCTGTCACGGTGACGGCCGCGTCGCCGAGACGCCCTGCGCCGAGTGCTCCGGACTCGGCCGCCGCCACACTTCGAAGACCTGGCAGGTCGACATCCCTGCCGGGATCGAGACAGGCCAGCGCATGCGCATCGCCGGTGCCGGCCACGCCGGCGAGCCGGGAGCCCCCGCCGGAGACCTCTACGTGGAGGTGTCCGTGAGGGAGAAGCCCGGGATGCTGCGCGACGGCCAGGACCTGATCACGGTCGTGCCGCTCGATGCAACCAAGGCGATGATCGGCGATACGATCGAGGTCGAGACGCTGGACGGAACCGAGCAGATCGAGGTTGACCCCGGTACCCAGCCCGGAGCGGAGAAGCAGCTCAAAGGCAAGGGGCTTCCGAGGGTGGGCGGCTCGAGGCGACGTGGCATGCATCGCTTCGTCTTCAACGTGGTCGTGCCGGCGAACCTGAGCGAGGAGCAGCTGCGGCTGGCCGGCGAGCTCGACCAGACGATCGGCGAGAGCAACCGCCACGAGGAGGAGTCGGGCCTGTTTTCGCGCATGCGACGGGCCTGGAGCGGATGATCCGCCTGGCCGTACGCTGCCGGCCCGAGCAGGCCGAACTTGTACTGGCAGAGCTGACCGTACTGGCACCGGGCGGGGTAGAAGAGACGGCCGGTGAGGGTTTCGTCGAGTACGCGATCTACGGAGCCGAAGGCGAGCTTCCGGACGTCGGAGAGCTCGAGGTGGCGACCGGCGACGGACTGGTCGAGCTCGAAGCCAGCGAGGTCGCCGACGACTGGGCCGACCGCTGGCGCGAGTTCCACCGCCCGGTCGAAGTCACCGCGGGGGAGGGCTCGGCTGCGGCCGCCGGGACGTCCGCCTGGCTGCGTCCTCCGTGGGAGCCGGCCAGACCGGACGTCTTCGAGGTCGTGGTCGATCCGGGCCAGGCCTTCGGCACCGGGGCTCACCCGACGACCAGGCTCAGCCTCGGCCTCCTGCTCGATCTCCACGACCGGGGCCGGGCCGCCGGTCCGCTGACCGACCTGGGCACAGGATCGGCCGTGCTGGCGATCGCGGCGGCGAAGCTCGGCTGGGGGCCGGTGTCCGGCTACGACCACGAGGCGGCGGCGATCGAGGCAGCGATCGAGAATGCGGCGGTTAACGGCGTCAAGGTCCACCTCGAACGTTGCGACCTGCGGGAGGGCCTGCCGGACCTCGCCGCGACCACGGTCGCCAACCTGACCGCACCCCTGCTCGAGATGGTCGCTTCGCAGATCAAGCCGGAGACCTGCCCGCAGACCCTGGTCTGCTCCGGTCTGCTGGAGGCCGAACGTGAGCGCGTCGAAGCCGCATTCGGCCTCCACGGACTCGAGCCGGTCGATTTCCGGGCCCTCGAAAACTGGGGCGGGCTGCTACTGGAGGCCGGATGAGCATCGGCTTCATCGACTCCGGGGTCGGCGGCCTGACCGTGCTCCACGAGTGCCTGGTCTCGCTTCCGCAGGAGGACTTTCTCTACATCGGTGATTCCGGTCATTTTCCCTACGGCACCAAGACCCCGGAGGAGCTGCGCGAGCGTGCCCGGCTGATCACCGGAGTTTTGCTCGAAAGCGGTGTAAAGATGATCGTGGTCGCCTGCAACTCGGCCACCTCTGCTGCCGGCGACCTGATCCACGAGATCGCCGCTGCGGCAGACGTACCGGTCGTGACCGTGATCGGACCGGAGGCGGAGATCGCCGCCGCGATCACCGGGTCAGGAAGGGTCGGCGTTCTGGCCACTCCGGCTACCGTCTCGAGCGGTGCGTATCACCAGGCCCTGGAAGCGCAGGGCAGGCCGCTGACCGTGACCGAGGTTGCCGCCCCGGACCTCGCACCGATCATCCAGCAGGGCTTTCCCTTCGACCAGCAGGTGATGGACACGGTGCGTGGCTACTGCGAGCCCTTGAAGCAGGCGGAGATCGACACCCTGATCCTCGGCTGTACCCACTACCCGCTGGTGGCGCCGATGCTCCAGCGTTTCCTCGGCCGCGACGTGCGACTGGTCACCGCCGGGCACGCGATAGCCGCGGCTGTCCAGCGAAGCCTCTCCGAACGCGGGGAACTGGCGGAGGGCGGAGGCGAGGGCGGCTACCGCTTCCTGGTCACCGGCGACGTCGAGTCCTTCACCGAACTCGGAACCCGCTTCCTGCAGCTGCCCCTGTCCGGCAGGGTCGAAGCGCTCAGGTACGCTTGAGGCATGTCGACAGTCGAACAGATCCGTGACGACGCCCGGGAGGCGATGAAGGCCGGTGATCGCCAGCGCTCATCGGCCCTGCGCATGATCCAGGACGTACTCCAGCAGGACGCGAAGATGGGCAAGGGCGATGAGATTGCCGTGCTGCAGCGAGAGCGCAAAAAGCGCCTCGAAGCGGCGGAGGCCTACGCGGAGGCAGGTCGGACCGAGCAGGCCGAAGCCGAGCGTTTCGAGGCTGAGCTGATCGCTAACTATCTGCCGGCCCAGTTGAGCGACGAGGAACTGAACGCCATGGTCGCTGAGGCGATCGAGGCGACCGGAGCCGAGAGCCTGAAGCAGATGGGCCAGGTGATGGGCGCGCTGAAAGAGACGGTCGGCGGCCGCGCCGACGGCAGGCGGGTCAGCACCGCGGTCAAGGAGCAGCTTGGCTCGTAGGACGCTGACGCTCGAAAACGAGGTCGCAGCCGAGCTGGCTGGATCGGGAGACTCCGTTCTCAGGGCGCTCAGGGACCGGACCACCAGCAAGGTCCACCTGAGGGGCAACCTGCTCACCCTCGAAGGCGAAGAGGCCGAGATGGACCAGGCGGCGAGATTGGTCGAGGAGATGGTCGACCTGATCGAAGACGGTCACGAGGTCGAACCCGACACCCTGAACTCGGTCACCAACGCGATCCAGTCGTCGCGGCGCAGCTCGGATGTCCTCAAGGACATCGTCTGGCACAACCGGAATACGAAGGTCTCACCGAAGACGGTCAACCAGAAGCTCTACGTCGACTCGATCCGTGAGAACACGGTCACCTTCGGAATCGGTCCGGCCGGCACAGGCAAGACTTTCCTCGCGGTGGCGATGGCGGCGGCGGCACTGGTCGAGGGCGACGTGCGGCGGATCATCCTGACCCGGCCGGCGGTCGAAGCGGGGGAGAGCCTCGGGTTCCTGCCCGGTGACCTCCAGGCCAAGGTCGATCCCTACCTGCGACCGCTCTTCGACGCGCTCTACGACATGCTCGATCCGGACCGGGTCAACGGCTACTTCGATCGCGGCGTGATCGAGGTCGCGCCCCTGGCCTTCATGCGCGGGCGCACCCTGAACGACGCCTTCGTCATCCTCGACGAGGCCCAGAATACGACCCCTGAACAGATGAAGATGTTCCTTACCAGACTCGGTTTCAACTCGAAGATGGTGGTCACCGGCGACGTGACCCAGATCGACCTGCCGAAGGAGAGGCAGTCCGGGCTGGTCGTGGTCAAGGAGATTCTCGAGGGCATCGAGGACGTCAGTTTCGTTCGCTTCGGCGGCGCCGACGTGGTCCGCCACCGGCTCGTCCAGCGGATCGTCGCCGCCTACGGTGAGCACGCCGAGCGCGAGGAAAAGCAGTGAGCATCGAGCTTGAAGACGTGCCGACCGCCTTCCGGTCGGCCGTTCTGGCGACCCTCCAGGAGGTCGGCATCGACCACGGCCACCTCGCGGTCGAGCTTGTCGAGGAGGAGCGCATCCATCAGCTCAACCTTCAGTTCAGGGATCGAGACAGGCCGACCGACGTTCTCTCCTTCCCGATCGACGAAGACGGCTCGGATCCGGGACCGCGGGAACTCGGCGACGTGGTCGTCTGCGAGGCCCATTGCGAGAACGTGACCGAGGCTGTCGTGCACGGCGTACTCCACCTCTGCGGCTTCGACCACGAGACCGACACGGGCGAGATGCTCGCGGCCCAGGATGCGATCATGGGCCGGATAAAGGCGCCGGAGAGCACCCGTGGCTGATCCTGAACTGATTCCGCTGCCCGAAGGTCCGACCCGTTCGGGGTTCGTCGGGCTGGCAGGCCGTCCCAACGTCGGCAAATCGACCCTGGTCAACGCCCTGGTTGGGGCGACCGTGGCGATCGCGTCGGTCCGCCCCCAGACGACCAGGCGGGCGATAAGGGGTGTGGTCAGCGATGTCGAAGCCGGGACCCAGATCGTCCTGATCGACCTGCCCGGCGTCCAGCGACCACGCGATGAACTGACCAGCCGCATGCAGAAACGGGTCGAGCAGGAACTGGCTGATGCCGACGTCGCCCTGCTGGTCATCAACGGCGAGGAGGGGGTCGGCCCGGGTGACCGCTACATCGCTGCCGGTCTACTCGAAGCAAGACTCGACATTCCGGTGATCTGCGCGGTCAACAAGTCCGACCGGCTCGGGCGTGCCGTGGTCCCGGTGCTCCAGGATGCTGCGGCCCTGAAGGGGGTCGACGAGGTCTTTCCGATAAGCGCCCTGAAGGGCGAAGGTGTTGACGAACTCCGGCAGTACCTGGCCACGCTGATGCCCGAGGGTCACTTCATGTACCCGCCGGGGGACCGCTCCGACCAGCCGCCCGAACTACTGCTGGCAGAGCTGATCCGCAGTCAGGTCCTGATCCGCACCCGCGACGAGATCCCGCATTCGGTAGAGGTCAAGGTCCGCCGGGTCAGTACCCGGGAAGACGGCCTGGTCACGATCGAGGCCGAGATCTGGGTCGAGACCGAGTCCCAGAAGGGCATCCTGATCGGCAAGCAGGGCTTTCGCATCGGAGAGATCGGCACCGGTGCCCGCAAGGTGATCGAGCAGGAGCTCGGAGCCCGTGTCCACCTCGATCTCCAGGTGAAGCTGAAGCGCAAGTGGAGGCGTGATTCGGACATGCTCGACCGACTCGGCATCGAGTGACACTCTCCGCCCGGGTCGGGGCAGCCGCCGCCGGCGAGATAGACCGTAGGATTGCCGAATGAGGACGAAGAGCAAACTGGCCTGTGCGCTGGTGGTCGGGCTTCTGGCCGTTGCCGGCTGTGGCGACGACGACTCCGGCTCCGCCGACGATCAGGTCGCCATCGAGGAGGTCGTCGCCCAGATAAACCTCGCCAACGCCGAGAAGGATGGCGCGGCCTACTGCGACCTGCTCCAGCCGAGCACCTTCTTTGACACGTTCACCTCGAGGGCGAAATGCGTCCGCGAGACCAATCAGATTCTCGAGCAGGTCGGCCGTCAGCCAGAGCTCGAAGTAGAGAGTGTCTCCGTGGACGGCGATACGGCGAAGGTTGCCTTCGCCGGCCGAAGCGGTGAGGCGCCCTTCGTCAAGGAAGACGACCGGTGGTACCTGGTCCTCAGCCAGGGAGTTGCCGATCCCGCTGAGAGCGAAGCCGCTCAGGGTGGCGGCGGCAACGGTGGTGGAACCGGGGGAGGTGGCAACGGTGGCTGACCCAGCGGACCCGGAAGTCAGGTTCAACGACGACGGGCTGGTCCCCTGCATCACACAGGACTCCCGGAGCGGCGAGGTGCTGACCCTCGCCTGGATGAACGCCGAATCGCTCGGTCTGACGGTCGAGACCGGTGAGGTTCACTTCTTCAGTCGCTCAAGGCAGGAGATCTGGCGCAAGGGCGAGACCTCGGGCAACACCCAGAGAGTGGTCGAGCTCCGGGTCGACTGCGATGAAGACGCGATCCTGGCTCTGGTCGAGCCGGCGGGCCCGGCCTGCCATACCGGCGAGCGCACCTGCTTCTACCGGCGTCTGGAAGATGGCGGAGAGACCGAGCATTCGGCCGCAGAGGCGCTGCCCGGCCTCGAGCGGACCCTCGCCGAACGGGCCACGAGTCGCCCCGATGGCAGCTACACCGTGACCCTGCTCGAGAACAGCGAGCTTGCTGCCGGCAAAGTGATGGAGGAGGCCGAGGAGGTCACCCGCGCCGTCAGGGAGGAAAGCGACGAACGCATCGCCGAAGAAGCCGCCGACCTGATCTACCACCTCGCGGTCCTGATGAAGTCCCGTGAGGTCGGACTCGACCGCGCGATGGAGGTTCTGAATGGCCGCCGCGGCTGACCTGAAGGACCGGCTCTCACCCGACCTCGATACGGCGCGCGAACTGGCCGCGGAGGCCAACGTGATTCCGGTCAGGATGAGTTTCACCGACGACTGCGAAACCCCGGTTTCGGCTCTGCTCAAGCTGCGCGGAGACGGCCCCTGCTTCCTGCTCGAATCGGCCGAGCGCGGGCAGGTCGGCCGGTACTCGTTCCTCGGTACCAGGCAGCATGCGGTCATCCGGTGGGGCGACGGCGAACTCAGGGAGTACCCCGGCGACTCGATGTCGGGCGACATCGAGCCGATCCGGACCATGCCTGCACCGGATCCTTACGCCGCGGTTGCCGAATATCTCGACCGGTACCGGGTGGCCGAGGTGGACGGGCTGCCGCCGTTCGCGGGCGGCGCGGTCGGTCTTTTCGGCTACGACCTGGTGCGCACGGTCGAGCCACTGGGCGAGCCCAACCCCGACCCGCTCGGCCTGCCCGACCTGGCCCTGATGATCTCCGACGTGATGGTGATCTTCGATCACCTCCACAACGAGACGACGATCCTCGGCTGCGCCTTTGTCGGCGATGACGGTGTCGAAGCCGCCTACGAAGCTGCGGCCGACAAGATCGCCTCCGTGCGCGAGCGGCTGCGCGGACCGGTGCCCGAGGCTGACGGCGCCGAAGCTGTCGAAGCACCCCGGTTCGAGTCCAACCTGAGCCGTGAGGAGTTCGAGTCAACGGTGTCGCGGATCATCGAGTACATCCACGCCGGCGACGCTTTCCAGGTCGTACCGTCCCAGCGCTTCTCGGCCGAGACCGGGGTGGAGGCCCTCTCGATCTACCGCGGCCTGCGGGCGGTCAATCCCTCTCCGTACATGTACTTCATCGAGTTCGGTGACTTTCAGATCGCCGGCGCCTCTCCGGAACCGCTGCTCAAGGTTAATGGCGACAAGGTCGAGATCCGGCCGATCGCGGGCACCTCTCCGCGGGGCGGCAGCGAAGAGGAGGACCGCCGGCTGGCTGAAGACCTGATCGGAGACCCGAAGGAGCGGGCCGAACACGTGATGCTGGTTGATCTCGCCCGCAACGACATCGGCAGGGTGGCCGAGTACGGCTCGGTCAAGGTCGAAGAGATGATGGTGGTCGAGACCTATTCCCACGTGATGCACATCGTCAGCCGGGTCACCGGCACCCTCAAGGACGGCCTCGGGGCCCTTGACGTGCTGCGTTCGGCCCTGCCGGCCGGGACGCTCTCGGGCGCACCGAAGGTCCGGGCGATGCAGATAATCGACGAGATGGAGCCGGTCAAGCGCTGCTCCTACGGTGGTGCGATCGGCTACCTGTCGTGGAACGGTGACCTCGATACCGCGATCCACATCCGCACCGCGGTGATCAAGGACGGCAAGGTCCACATCCAGGCCGGCGGCGGCACGGTTGCCGATGCCGTGCCCGAGTACGAGTACCGCGAGTCGCTGAACAAGGCGAAAGCGATGTTCAGGGCGGTCGAGATTGCCTGCGAAAACCCCGACTGGGCCTGACATGCGTGTGCTCGTGATCGACAACTACGACTCCTTCACCTACAACCTGGTGCAGTACCTCGGTGAGCTGGGGGCCGAGGTCGAGGTGGTCCGCAACGACGCCGCCGAGCTCGAAGACCTGCTGCGCTCGGGTTTCGACCGGGTGGTCGTATCTCCCGGTCCGTGTACTCCGGACGAAGCCGGGATATCGGTCGCCGCGATCCGCGCTTTCGCCACGCAGGGCGTGCCTGTCCTCGGGGTCTGCCTGGGTCACCAGTCGATGGTCCAGGCATTCGGCGGCACCGTCGTCCAGGGCGATCCGATCCACGGCAAGGAGGCAGAGATCGAGCACGACGGGCGGACCATCTACGAGGGTCTGCCCTCGCCGCTGACGGTCGGCCGCTACCACTCGCTGATCGCCGGTGACCCGCTTCCGGACGAGCTCGAGGTGAGCTCCTCCTACGGCGACATCGTCATGGGGGTGAGGCACACCGAGTTGCCTGCCGAAGGAGTCCAGTTTCACCCCGAATCGGTGCTCACCCCGGACGGAAAGAAGATGGTCGCCCGTTTCATCGGGATCGATACGAAGGGAGCCGAAGATGCCGAATGACGTTCTGACCAGGGCGATCGACGCGGTCGCCTCGGGCAACCACCTGACCGCCGACCACGCTTCGGCTGTGCTGAGCGAGATCATGGAGGGCCGGGCAGATGAGGTCCAGACGGCAGCGTTCCTGATCGCCTTGAGGACCAAGGGGGAGACCGTGCCCGAGCTGGTCGGGCTGGCCCGGACGATGCGTGAGCTCTCGACCCCGGTCAGATGCGAGCGGCCCGACCTGGTCGACACCGCTGGAACGGGCGGCGGCCCTTCGACCTTCAACGTCTCAACCACCGCGGCACTCGTCGCCGCCGGGGCGGGCTGCGCCGTGGCCAAGCACGGCAATCGCTCGAATACCAGCCTCTCCGGATCAGCAGACCTGCTCGAGGCACTCGGGGTCGAGATCGGGCTGGAGCCTGACGCGGTGGCCCGGCAGATCGACGAAATCGGTTTCGGCTTCATGTTCGCCCCGAGCCACCATCAGGCGATGAAGCACGTTGTGCCGGTCAGGAAGGCGCTGGCCGTGCGTACGATCTTCAACTTCCTCGGGCCGCTGACCAATCCGGCCGGTGCGACCCGGCAGGTGATCGGGGTGTCGGATCGCAGCTTTCAGGAGACGATCGCCGAGGCGGTGTCCGGCCTCGGCGCTGATCATGCGCTGGTGGTTTCGGCCGATGACGGACTCGACGAGGTCTCGATCTCCGGGCCGACCCGGATCATTGAAGTCGAGGGCGGCTCCACCAGGGAGCTGATCGTCTCGCCGGGCGACTTCGGCCTCGAAATCGCGGATCTCTCGGAGGTGGCCGGCGGGACCCCGGAGCAGAACGCCGAGGCGACGCGGGCGGTGCTGGCCGGAGAGCGCTCCCCTCGCAGGGATCTGGTGGTACTCAACGCCGCGGCGGCGATAAGGGTGTCCGGAAAGGCACCTGACTTCGGCGGAGCTGTCGAAGCGGCTGCCGCTTCGATCGACTCCGGGGCTGCGGCTGGCAGTGCTGGAGCGGCTGGTCGCCTCCGGCAGTGAGCGGTAGGGTCTGAGGGGCATTGGGAATTCTTGAGCAGCTAATCGAAGCCGCCGCCAGGGGCGTGGACCGTCGTCGCCGGGAGGTGCCGCAGTCCGAACTGGAAGCCGCGCTCGCCAATCGCGACCGCGATCGCCCGTTCACCGAGGCTCTCGGGCGGCCCGGTGTCGCCCTGATCTGCGAGTACAAGCGGAAGTCGCCGAGTGCCGGCGAGATAGCTCCCAGTGTGACCCTGGAGGACCAGGTGCGTGCCTACGAGTCCGGTGGGGCGGCAGCCCTTTCCGTGCTGACCGACGAGACCCACTTCGATGGCCGGCTTGAGGACCTCGCCGCTGCGCGCGCGGCCTGCCTGCTGCCGATCCTCCGCAAGGACTTCATCGTCGACCGCTACCAGTTGGTCGAATCAGCCGCCAGCGGCGCCGACGCCGTGCTGCTGATCGCCAGCGTCCTCGACCAGCAGAAGCTTCGCGACTTCCAGGCCGAGGCCCGAGAGCTGGACCTCGACTGCCTGGTAGAGGTCCACAACGAGCCCGAACTCCACACCGCCCTTGAAGCCGGGGCTGAAGTCATCGGCATCAACAATCGTAATCTGGACACAGGTGTGGTTGACGTGGCGACAACCTATGAGCTGATCACCGACGTACCGGCCGGCAAGATGGTCGTCTCGGAGAGCGGCATCTCCAGCCGGGCCGAACTGGTCGAGCTGGAGCGGGTCGGTGTGGACGCCGCCCTGATCGGCGAAAGCCTGATGAGGGCAGAGGACCCGGCCGCGACGGTCAGCGCCTTCGCCGGTTTCGACGAGACGCGAGAGCAGCAGCTTCCCTGATTCAGGGCGTTTAGTGAAGCTTAGGAAGCGGCTTATCCGAGCCGAAAGGCTGCGGTAGATGATTCCCGCATGGATACCAGGAGCAGTTCTTTTCGTCAGTCGGTGACCGCCGCTTTTCTCGGCGGTCTGGTTGTTGCGGTTCTCGCCTTCGCGGCAGTTTCGGCAGGTCTGGTCGGCAAGACCGAGACCAACAACCGGACGATCGCAGCCGCCGCGCCGATCGCCGCCAGTGAAGACCGCAATCTGGTCAATCAGATCTATGAGCGGGACAGCGACGGCGTCGCCTTCATAACCGCCTCGGGCGTCGAGAGCGAGTCCGGCGGGCTCGACCCGTTTGGCGGAGGTGGCTCCGGTACGGCCACCGGCTCAGGCTTCGTGATCGACACGGAGGGCCACCTCGTCACGAACGAGCACGTGGTCTCCGGGGCCGAGTCGGTTTCGGTCGTCCTCGGTCAGTCCGACACCTCATACGATGCGGAGATCGTCGGTACCGACCCGTCGACCGACCTCGCCCTGCTCAAGATCGATGCTCCGGAGAGCTCCTTGACGCCACTCGAGATCGGCAACTCCGACGACGCCAAGGTCGGTGACCCGGTGATCGCGATCGGTAACCCGTTCGGCCTCGACAGCACGGTCACCACCGGCATCGTCTCGGCCCTCCAGCGGGAGATCCAGAGCACGACCGCGTACTCGATCTCGGACGTCATCCAGACCGACGCATCGATCAACCCCGGCAACTCGGGCGGTCCGCTGATCGGCGCTGACGGCAAGGTGATCGGGGTCAACTCCCAGATCGCCACCGGCGGAAGCGGCAACGGCAGCGTCGGGATCGGCTTCGCCGTACCTTCGAACACCGTCACCGACGTCGTTCAGCAGATCAAGGAGACCGGTGAGGTCGAACACGCGTTCCTCGGGATCAGCGGGCTCGGTCTCAACGACGAGCTGATCGCGGAGCTGGAACTCGACGTCGAAGGCGGCGTTCTGATCCAGGAGGTAACCCCGGGCGGCCCGGCAGACGAAGCCGGCCTCGAGGGTGGCGCCGATCCGGCTTCGGTCAGCCCCGATGCCCCGCTTGCCGGCGGCGACGTGATCATCGCGATCGACGGTGAGCGCAACCCTTCGATGGAGGACGTGGCTGCTCTGGTGAACGAGATGTCGGTCGGCGATACGGTCGAACTCGAAGTCAGCCGGGACGGCCAGGTCAGGACCTTCGAAGTGACCCTGGGCGAGCGGCCAGACCCGGAGGACACGGAAGCAGAAGCTCCCTCGCAGTCCGAGGAGCCGGTGTTGCCTCCGGGCTTCGGCCAGTAGGCCGGGTACTGCTCAGACCGCCGGTGGCGGCCGAAAACCCTTCACCGAACGGGGCCTGGGCAGGCCCCGTTCGGCCGTTGTCATACGCTTGACGGGTGAAGGTAAAGGTCTGCGGAATAACCAATGCTGAAGACGCCGCCGAGGCCGTCCGTCTCGGCGCCTGGGCGATCGGGCTGATCCACCACAAATCGAGCCCGCGCTCGGTCCGTTTCGGCATGGCCGCAGAGATCGGAGCGGCCTTCCGCCGGGACTGCGAGATCGTCGGTGTTTTCGTGAACCCGACCCTGGAGAGGGTCGTGGACGCCGTCGAGAACGCGAACCTGAGCATGGTCCAGCTGAGCGGGGCCGAAGGGCCGTCATTCTGTACCGAAGTCGCGAGGCGGACCGGTACAAAGGTGATCAAGGCCATCCACGTGTCCAGCGCGGCCGATATCCACCAGGCCGAGGCCTTCCGCACCGATTTCCACCTCTTCGATACCGGCAGCATGGGCAGGTGGGGCGGCACCGGCACCGCTTTCGACTGGGACCTGCTCTCCGAACACCACTCGGGAGTCCCGTTCATGATCGCCGGCGGCCTCAATCCCGAGAACGTGACCGAAGCGATCCGGGTGACCCGACCCGACGCGGTCGACGTGGCCAGCGGCATCGAGCTCAAACCGGGGGTGAAGGACCTCGGGAAGATGGCGAGCTTCTTCGAGGCCGCCCGCTACACCCCGGTGGCCGGCGCATGATGGAGCGTTCGACAGGTCCACCCGCAGCAGCCGTTAGCCAGCCCGACCCCGAAGTCTCCGGGCGCTTCGGCCCCTACGGCGGCCGTTACGTGCCCGAGACCCTGATCCCCGCCCTCGATCAGCTCGAGCAGGCCTGGGCCGAGGCCCGGGAGGACGAACAGTTCGTCGCCCGGCTGGAAGACCTGCGCCGCGACTTCATCGGCCGTCCGACCCCGCTCTACCTGGCCGAAAGGCTGAGCGAGAGGGTCGGCCGCAGGATCTACCTCAAGCGTGAGGACCTGGCCCATACCGGAGCCCACAAGATCAACAACGCGATCGGGCAGGTCCTGCTGGCCAGGCGGATGGGCAAGCCCCGGGTGATCGCCGAGACCGGCGCCGGCCAGCACGGCGTCGCGACCGCCACCGCCTGCGCCCTGCTCGACGTCGAGTGCATCGTCTACATGGGCAGCGAAGACATCCGGCGCCAGCGGCCCAACGTCGAACGCATGGGCCTGCTCGGCGCCGAAGTCGTTCCTGTGGAAGCCGGAGCCCGCACCCTGAAGGAGGCGGTGAGCGCCGCGATCCGTGACTGGGTCACCAACGTCGAGACGACGCATTACGTGATCGGCTCCGTGGTCGGTCCGGCCCCGTTCCCGGCGCTGGTCCGCGATCTTCAGCGGGTGATCGGCGACGAGGCCCGGGCCCAGGCTCTCGAGAAGGAGGGCGTGCTGCCCGAGCGCGTCATCGCCTGCGTCGGGGGCGGTTCGAATGCGATCGGTACCTTCGCCGCCTTCGTGCCGGACAGAGATGTCGCCCTGATCGGTGTCGAGGCCGCCGGTGACGGGGTCGCGACCGGACGGCACGGAGCCTCGCTCAGCGCCGGCAGGACCTCGGTCCTGCACGGCTCGCTCTCCGCGGTGATCGCCGACGACGAGGGTCAGATCCTCGAGGCCCACTCGGTTTCGGCCGGCCTCGACTATCCCGGCGTCGGCCCGGAACACGCCTGGCTGCGCGATTCGGGCCGGGCCAGCTACGTCGCGGTGACCGATCGCGACGCGCTCTCGGCTTTCCGTGAACTCAGCCGGCTGGAAGGGATCATCCCCGCGCTGGAGACTTCCCACGCGATCGCCTGGCTGCTGGCCGAAGGCAGGACCGGCGAGTCCGGCTACGACATCGTCTGCCTCTCGGGTCGCGGTGACAAGGACCTGGCCGAGGTTCTGGCGCATCGAAGGAAGCCTGAGCGTGGAAGCTCTCGGGCGCGGACCGGATCGAAGCGGCCTTCGCCGCTGCCCGGGACGCAGGGAAGGGCGGCACTGATGCCGTACATGATGGGCGGCTTTCCCGACCCCGAGGCTTCACTGGAATCGCCGAGGCCTACGTCGAAGGCGGCGCCGACCTGATCGAGCTCGGCGTGCCGTTTTCCGACCCGCTGGCCGACGGCCCGGTGATCCACGCCGCCGCGACCGCCGCACTCGAGGCCGGGGCGAGGTTCGATTCGGTGCTGGAGATCTGCGAGCGGATCAGCGATCGGGTTCCGGTGGTGCTGATGGCCTATACGAACATGATCCTCGGCGGTGACGGACCGGCGGACTTCGCGAGGCGGGCGACCGCCGCAGGGGCATGCGGCGTGATCGTGCCCGACCTGCCGCTCGGCGAAGACGAAGATGCGAGGCGGGTGCTCGGCGAGGCCGGCCTGGCGGTGATCCCGCTGATCGCGCCGACCACGCTCGACCGGCGCCGGGCCGAAATCTGCGAGGTGGCGACCGGCTTCGTCTACGTGGTCTCCACGGTGGGCACGACCGGCGAACGCGGCGAGCTTCCCGCGCACCTGCGCGAACTGGTCGAAGACATCAGCTCCAAGGCCAGCGTGCCGGTGGCGGTCGGCTTCGGAATCGGCAGCCCCGAACAGGCGGCCGAGGTCGGCAGGATCGCCGACGGGGTGATCATCGGATCCCGTCTGGTCAGGATCCCGACCGACGCCGAGAGCGCCTCTCAGGCGGTTTCCGAGGTAACCGGATTTCTCAGCGAAACCGGCGCCGCGCTTGCGCGGGGATGAGTCCTGCCGGGTTATGTAGGATTGCGCCCATGGTCATGCCGGTCTCACTCTTCATTGCCGCCGCCTTTGCGGTCTTTTCGTGGTCCCAGGGTCAGGGTGGCCCGATTGCCGGCCTCGTCTTCTTCGGCATCATCGCGGTCGGCTTCACGATCAACGCCCTGCTGCCGCTGATCGAGAAGGCCAAGCCGCACCTCCCGTCCCGTTCCAAGTCCTGATCCGATGAAGATCGGCGTTCTGACAGGTGGGGGTGACTGTCCCGGCCTGAATGCCGTGATCCGCGCCGTGGTCCGACGCGGCACCGCGGACTGGGACAACGAGTTCGTCGGATACCGCGACGGCTGGAAGGGTCCGCTCGAGAACTTCACCAAGCCGCTCGGAGTCGAGCAGGTTCGCGGCATCCTGCCCCGCGGCGGCACCATCCTCGGCTCGTCCCGGACCAACCCGGTCAAGGTCGACGGCGGCATCGAGAAGATCGCCGCGAACATGGAGCAGGACGGGGTCGACGGACTGATCGCGATCGGCGGCGAGGACACGCTCGGGGTAGCCAAGTCCCTCCGCGATGCCGGCGTCAACGTGATCGGCGTGCCGAAGACGATCGACAACGACCTCGGTGCCACCGACTACACCTTCGGATTCGATACCGCGGTCAACATCGCGATGGAGGCGATCGACCGGCTTCACACGACCGCCGAGAGCCACCACCGGGTGCTGATCGTCGAGGTCATGGGACGTCACGCAGGCTGGATCGCTTTCCATTCCGGGCTCGCAGGTGGCGCCAACGTGATCCTGATCCCGGAGCAGGACTTCGACCTCGACAGGGTCTGTGGCTACATCGAGAAGCGTTTCGAAGACCAGTACTCGCCGATCATCGTGGTCGCCGAGGGCGCCAAGCCGATCGGTGGCTTCCCGGACGAAGGCGACTCGAACACCGACGCTTTCGGCCACGCCCGACTCGGCGGGGTCGCGCACTGGCTCGAGGGTCAGATCGAAGAGAAGACCGGCAAGGAGGCACGGGCGACCGTGCTCGGCCACGTCCAGCGGGGCGGCACCCCGACCGCCTTCGACCGGGTACTCGCGACCCGGTTCGGCCTTCACGCGATCGAAGCCGCGAACGAAGGAAACTGGGGCAAGATGACCGCCCTGCGCTCGACCGAGATCGACCTCGTCGACCTCGCCGACGCCGTCGCCGTGCTCAAGACGGTACCGCCCGAGCTCTACGAAGAAGCCGAAGTCTTCTTCGGCTGAGCGCCGGCCTCGATCAGTCAGGCCACCGCGACAATCACTACCAGCAGGGTTCCGATCAAGCCGATCAGACCGACGATCAAGGTGCGCTGTAGCGCGTCGAAACGCTCATCAGTCCGGGCAAAGCCAAGCCGCATCTCGCTGCGCAAATCGGAAATCGCGCGGTCGGTCCTGTCGAAGCCCCCGCGCATTGTCTGATTCAGGTCATCGAGGCGTTCGTCAGACCACTTGGTTCGACCAGTTTCCGTTGCCATGACACAAGCGTACCCGTCCCCGGTTACGGGCCAAGCGGGAGCTGCAACGAATCGTTACGCCAGGCTTGACGAGCCGGTGATGGTCAGCGCAGCAGGTTGGCCAGGGCGCCGGCCAGGTCCGGCTGCTTGAACTCGTAGCCGTTCTCGGTGGCCAGTCGGGGGTAGACCCGCTGTCCTTCTCGCAGCACACTGCCGAACTCGGAACCGCGCATGACATCGAGCGCGAAGCCCGGTATCGGCATGAAGGCCGGCCTGCTGACCGCCTTGCCGAGACGCTTGGCGAACTCCTTGTTGGTCACCGGGTTCGGCGCCGTGGCGTTGATCGGGCCGACCGCGGCCTCGTTTTCGAGGGCCCACAGGAGGATGCCGACTTCGTCATCACGGTGGATCCACGACATGTACTGCTTGCCGCTGGCGATCGGTCCGCCTACGCCCATCTTGAAGGGGGTCAGCAGTTCACCGAGCAGGCCACCGGTCGGGTCGAGCACGTGTCCCGTGCGGATCTTGGCGACCCTGGTATCGACCCCGGTCACCGTGTCCGCGGCGGCCTCCCATTCGACCACTACACCGGCGAGGAAATCGTCTCCCGGGCCGGCGTCTTCGTAGAGAAGGTCGTCGCCGCGATCACCGTAGTAGCCGATCGCAGAGCCGGACAGAAATACCGCCGGGGGGTTGTCGCTGCTGCTGATCGCCTGAGCCATGTTCTTGGTCGACTTGATCCGGCTGCGCGCGATCCGGTCCTTGACTTCGTCATTCCAGCGCTGGTTGATCGGTTCGCCGGCCAGGTGGATGACCGCGTCGGCGCCTTCGAGGGCTTCTGCCGGCGGGCGTTCGTCAACCGACTGCCAGCCGAACCACTTGACCGCCGGCTGGGCCTGGGCAGACTTTTCGGGGCTGCGACTGAGTCCCACGACCTCGTCACCGAGATCGAGCAGCGCGTTGCACAGAGCCGAGCCGACCATGCCGGAGGCTCCGGTGACGACGATCTTTCGCTTGCTCTCGGGTGAATTCTCTCTGGCTGGCATGACCTCTAGTCTAGAGTTATCCACCGACCGGTAGCGGGGACCACCGTGGTCTCCCAGGTCGTTTCCGCAGCAAACAGAAGCTTGCGGTGTTCAAAAGGGCAGGACCGCCCGTTCCGCGGTCAAATGAACCCCCGAGAGTTAGAGGGAGTCTGCGTTTCATGGTGAAGTCACGCATCGATCTGGCAGCAGCGTCAGCCTGCGCCTTGGTGGCCGCCCTGCTCCTGCTGCTCGCAGGCCCGGCCGGCCCGGCCGATGCAGCGCCTTCGAAATGCTTCGGCAAGAAGATCAACAAGGTCGTCAAGGGGAACAACAAGAAGGTCAAGCTCGGCTTCAAGGATGTCGCCTGGATCGCCGGCAACAAGGTCACGGTGATCGGCAAGCCCTACAGCACCATCTGCGCCGACGCAGGCATCCAGATCGTAAGGGCCGGCAAGGGCCTGAGCAAGACGAGCACCGGTGCCGGCAACGACAGGATCTACATCGGCAAGAGCTCGAACAGCATCGCCGAAGGCGGACTCGGCAACGACCTGATCGTCGGTTCCAAGGGGCACGACAACATTTTCGCTTCGCCGAAGAAAAACCCGAAAGGTATTTCCGACACCGATACGGTTCGCGGCAACGGCGGCAACGACAAGATCTACGATTATTCGGGCGAAGGCAACCAGCTTCTGGGACTGGCCGGCACCGACCGGATCTACTCCCTTGGTGACGCCGTTTCCACCGTGCGCGGCGGAAACGGAAGCGACTTCATCTACTCGAACGGCGGAGAGAGCACTTCGGGAAGCCCCGAAAAACTCTTCGGCGAGCGAGGAAACGACCGGATCAACGGGGATCGGACCCCCAACAACGGGCCGGTACTGCTCGACGGCGGATCCGGAGACGACTGGCTCAACGGCGGGTGCATCCGACGACACCGCGATCGTCCACTCGGGAATCGTCAAGATCGATATGGGCGGCGGAAACGACCTGATCGTGGCAGCCTCCGGAGGGCGGGTGACGATGGACGGTGGCCCCGGGCGCGACGCGGTTTCATGGGCCACTCATACCCCGAAGGGGAACCGGAACTTCTCCGGCGTGGACGTCGACTTGAGGAGCGGCGAGGTCGGCGGGGTCGGGGTTCAGACCGTCAAGGACATCGAGGACGTGATCGGCTCCTCCTTCGACGACTCGATCACCGGCAAGCCCGGGGTCACCAACGATATCTACGCCGGCATGGGCGACGACGAACTGATTGGCCAGTACGAGGATGACGACAACGCCGACGGCGGGCTGGGCGACAACGACTGTTCCGGTTTCCGCTACGTACTGCGAGTGCAACGAGTACTCGCCTGGCGGAGGCGATCAGGCCAAGGTGCAGGTTGACATGGACCGCTCCGGAGTCCTGACCGTCTTCGGCAGTAACTCAGCCGACACGATCGACGTCGGCTGGCAGTCCGGCCAGTACCGGATCGATGTCGATACCGAGACGCTGGTTTCAGGACTCTGCGACACCACGCAGAAACCTGGCGAGATCGCCTGCGATGCCAACTTCAACAACCTCAACGGCATGCTGCTCTACGGCAACGACGGGGCCGACGAGATCACTATCGGCAACTCGGTCCCCTCTTTCGTGACCACGACCATCAACGGCGGCAGCGGCCGCAACGTGCTCACCGGTGGCCCCACCAAGGACGTGATCTCCGGTGAATACGGTGCCGAAGGCACCGTGATCCGGGGCGGTGACAACCTGGACCAGCTCTGGGTGCCGGCCGGCGGCACTGTCTTCGGGGAAGGTGCCTCCGACGTGATCCACGCCCAGGCCCCCTGTGAAGGCGGAAGGGTGTCCGGGGGCGGTGGCAACGACAACGTCGTCTTCACCGGCTCTCCGCGCGGCGTCAAGGCTGACCTCGGCAAGGGTTACGCCAGCCATGTGACCGGGAACTGCAGGCAGAAGATGAAGATCGACGGTGACGTCGAGAGCCTCGAGGGCACCAAGTTCAACGACGTTCTCATTCTCGGCAAGAAGAAGAAGAGCCAGGGCCGCAAGCGCAGCCTGCTCGGCCGGGAGGGCATCGACACCCTCAACAGCAAGAACGGTCGAAGGACACCGTGACGACCGGTGATGGCGGCAAGAAGAACAAAGTGATCTCGGACAAGAAGGACAAGGTCGTCTTCGGCTGGGGCCTCGCCGGCTTCTGCGAGATCGTACCTGCTCTGCTCGGTCCTGCGGCACGAATCGCTCGGAACTCTCCCGCGATCCGAGACCGTCGTTCGCCCTCGGCGGCTTCGTGGTCAAGGCCGCGGACTGGCACATCCTGCGGCGCCGCTGGGACGACTGCCTCCAGGCCGCAGGGCTGGCCCGTCGACAAGGAGCTCAAGTGGTCTGGAACCGGCAGCGGGGAGGTTCCTCCCGCCGTCGCAGAGGCCGCCTACGCCTGCCTGCCGACCCTGCCGATCGAGTGCTTCGTGACCGTGCTCTACCCGACATTGAGCGGTTACGAGGAGTTCTTCGGCAGCGACGAGAACACCTACTCGACGGCCCTGATCTTCATCGCCGAGCGCTACCAGCGCTTCCTCGCCCACCGGGATGCCTACGGGGTGATCGTGCTCGACAGCCGGATGCGGGAGAGCGATGACCGGCTGCGTCGCTTCTTCACCGACATGCAGCGCGAAGGAACGCCGTTCACCGAGCTCGAACGGATCGTCGACGGGCTGCTCTTCGGCCCGTCCCATTTCTCCCTCGGACTGCAGCTGGCTGATCTGATGGTCGGCTGCTCAGGGCCGCCACATTCGGACTCGGTGACAACAGCCGCTGGTTCCGCGGCCTCGAGCCGGTCTTCGCGCGGCATCCCTCGACCGGGGTGGTGGACGGCGTCGGTCTGAAGGTATTCCCCGAATCGAGCAGCAAGGAGTCGAAGCTGTTCGACCCCGAAGGTGATGGCTGAAGTGCGTCGGGTTCTCGAGGCCGGCGACTCCGATCCGGGCGACTTCGTCGGCCTGCTGAAGGCGATCGTCGTCCCGAGGCCGATCGCCTGGGTCTCGACGGTCTCCTCCGACGGCGTGCCCAACCTCGCCCCGCATTCATTCTTCACGGTCGCCAGCCAGCTCCCGCCGGTCGTCCAGTTCACCTCGATCGGCCACAACGACTCGCTCCGGAACGCCGTCGACACCGGCGAGTTCGTGATCAGCCTCGCCAACCGCGAGATGTTCGAGCAGATCAACGCCACCGGCACCAACTACCCGCCGGAGGTCGATGAGTTCGAGGCTGTCGGGGTCGAGCCGGAGCCCTCGGATCTGGTCGCTCCACCACGGGTCGCCGGTTCACCGGCCGCGATCGAATGCGTGACCGAGCGCACCGTCGAGTTCGAGCATTCGGTGGTCGTCTTCGGACGGGTCGTCGCGATCGCGGTCGACGAAGCGGTACTCGACGGCGACCACCCGGACATCAAGCGCCTCGCAGCCACTGGCCCGCCTCGGCCGGGACGAATGGTCGGAGATCGGCGAGATCCTGCGCGCCGCCCGCAACCCGTACGAGGGCTGAGGTCCGAGCCCTCAGGCGGACTGATGTCGACGCTGCTTCAGCGACCGAGGGTGCTGAAGGCGCCGGTCTCCACCGCGAAGCGGGCGTCGCCGGCACGCTTGGCTTCCTGGACCACCGCGTCGGCGACCTTCGGGGCGACGTCGCGGTCGAATACCGAGGGGATGATGTAGTCCTCGGAGAGGTCGTCGTCGCTGACCACTCCGGCGATTCCGCGGGCCGCGGCCATCTTCATCTCCTCGGTGATCTGCGGCGCGCCGGCATCGAGGGCTCCGCGGAAGATCCCGGGGAAGCAGAGCACGTTGTTGATCTGGTTCGGG
Organism: uncultured Solirubrobacterales bacterium; assembly: GCA_963709475.1. Lineage (GTDB taxonomy): Bacteria > Actinomycetota > Thermoleophilia > Solirubrobacterales > 70-9 > 67-14. The sequence goes on from CAVPWI010000001.1 coordinate 180,352, forward strand.
TAGTCGGAGCGGCCGGTGGCCATGATGCGCACGTACGGAGCCGCTTCCTCGGGCATGACTTCGGGGTTCGGGTTGGCCATCGCGAAGACGATCGCGTCGCGGTTCATCTTGTCGAGGGCCTTGGCTTCGATCACGCCGGGGCCCGAGAGACCGATGAACAGGTCCATGCCCTCGATCACTTCTTCCGGCGTGCCGAGTAGGTGCTCCGGGTTGGAGTTCTCCGCGTACCAGCGCTTGATGCCGGTCATCTCACCCGATTCGTAGTCAGGGCGGGTGGTCGAGAGGGCGCCCTCGCGGTCGCAGCCGACGATATGGGTCAGGCCGGCGGCCAGCATCATCTTGGTCACCGCGATGCCGGCGGCACCCAGGCCGACCATCAGCACCCGCATGTCTTCGATCTTCTTGTCGATGATCTTCAGCGAGTTGAAAAGTGCGGCCATGGTGACCACTGCGGTTCCGTGCTGGTCATCGTGGAAGACCGGTATGTCGACCAGCTGCTTGAGTCGCTCCTCGATCTCGAAGCAGCGCGGCGCGGAGATGTCTTCGAGGTTGATCCCACCGAAGGTCGGGGCCATCAGCTCAACCGTGCGGACGATCTCGTCGGTGTCGGTGGTGGAGAGGCAGATCGGGAATGCGTCGACGCCGGCAAACTCCTTGAAGAGCATGCACTTGCCCTCCATTACGGGCATCGCGGCCTCTGGGCCGATGTCGCCGAGCCCCAGCACCGCGGTGCCGTCGCTGACCACCGCGACCGTGTTCTTCTTGATCGTGTACTCGAAGGCGAGGCTGCGGTCTTCATGGATTGCGGAGCAGACCCGGGCGACGCCCGGTGTGTAGGCCATCGAGAGGTCGTCGCGGGTATTCAGCGGGTACTTGTTCTCGACCGAGACCTTGCCGCCGCGGTGCATCTGCATGGTGCGGTCGGTGTATTCCATGACCCTGACGCCGCGGATCGAGCCGATCCCGCGGAGTATCTGCTCCCAGTGGGCCTGGTCGATCGCGTCGATCGTGAACTCCCGGACCCGCTTGCCTTCGATTCCGGCCCCCGGGATCAGGTCGACCCCGACCAGCTGGCCGCCGGCTCCGGCGATCGCCGCGGTCAGTTTGCCCAGCGGCTCCTGACGCGCATCGAGTTCGACCCGGACTGTGACGCTGTACTGGGCGCTGACTGTGGCCATTCGCGCATCATATGTCGCATCAGGTTTCGACCCTTCCTCGACCGACGAACCACCCATGCGGGGGCGCGGATTGGCACGCACATGGCGTGTCGATGCTCTCCACTTGCGAGGAGTTGCTCTCCGGTTCGGGGCATATGATCGGACGGTGAGCGCCAGCGCTGACAACCCCGAGCTGTTCCTGATCGACGGCAACAGCCTCGCCTACCGGGCCTTTTTCGCCCTTCCGGACTCGATGGCGACCGCTGACGGGCGGCCGACCAATGCGATCTTCGGACTGGCTTCGATGATGGTCAAGCTGATCTCCGACTACCGGCCGACCCAGATCGTGGTGGCATGGGATGCGGGTATGTCGGGCAGGGAGGAGGTTTATCCCGAATACAAGGCCCAGCGCCCGCCCAAGCCTGACCTCCTGCGTGCGCAGTGGCCACACCTGGTCGAACTGGTCGGCGCCTTCGGCTATCCGAACATCAAGGTCGACGGCTACGAGGCCGACGACGTGATCGCCTCGCTGGTGGCCGAGGCCCGGAGGCGCTCGATCAAGACCGTGGTCGTCACCGGGGATCGCGATGCCTACCAGCTGGTCGGCGACGGCGTCACCGTGATGAGCACCGGACGCGGAATCAGCGAGATCAAGATCTACGACCGCGAAGCCGTGAAGGAGCGCTACGGCGTCTATCCGGAGCTGGTCACCGATCTGATGGGCCTGCGCGGAGACACCTCCGACAACATCCCCGGGGTTCCCGGAATCGGCGAGAAGACCGCCGCCGCGTTGCTCGAGCAGTTCGGCTCCCTGGAAGGGATCCTCGCCGGTACCGACCAGGTGTCCGGTGCGAAACGCAAGCAGAACCTGATCGATTTCGCCGATGACGCCCGTATCTCGAAGGAGCTGGCGACGATGAAGTTCGACATCGACTGCGGGATCGACCTCGACGAGCTGATGGCCGCGAGCCCGAACCGCGAGAACCTGCGCGAGTTCATGCGCGACTTCGAGCTGCGGGCCGCTCTGAACCGGCTCGAAGAGGCCCTCGGAGAGACCGAAGACCTTCCCGGCGAGTCCGAAGAGGTGGCCGGGCCGACCGAAGTCGAGCTCTCGGCAGGCGGAATCGAAGACCTGAAAGACGGTCCGATCGCGGTGGAGATGCACGGCGGCTGGGCGGCCACCGACGGCGAACAGGTGGTCGGCGGCAACGAGGATCCGGCGGGCTTCGTCGACCGGATAGCCGGCAGGCCTTTGATCGCGCACGACTTCAAGGCGATCGGCGGGCGTTCCGGCATGCTGGCGGCGCTCGAGGCAACCGACGGCGGTCCGGTGATCCACCACGATACGAACGTCGCCGCCTACCTGCTGGAACCGACCAGGCGAAGCTACGCGCTCGACGACCTGGCGATCGCCGCCGGCCTCGCGCCGTCGGGCCTGGACGACGAAGACGGGCAGATGACCCTGGTCACCGAGACCGAAGACGCGCCGACCGTGTCGCTGGCGCCCGAGATCGCCGCCACCGTCTGGAACCTCGCGGAGATCCAGCGACCGAAGCTCGAAGAGAGCGGCCTGCTGCCGCTGCTCGAGGAGGTCGAGCAGCCGCTGATCCGGGTGCTGGCGGCGATGGAGCGAATCGGCCTGAAGCTCGACCCGGAGAAGGTCGAGCAGATGAAGTCCGGCATGTCGGAGAAGATCTCGGAGCTCGAGGCGCGCATCCACGAGCTGGCCGGCCGCGAGTTCACGATCGGCTCGCCTCAGCAGGTCGGACAGGTGCTGTTCGAGGAGCTCGGGCTGACCAGAAAACGTCGCGGCAAGACAGGTTTCTCCACCGATGCCCGTGTCCTGGCCCAGATTCGCGACGAGCACGAAATCGTCGGCCTGATCGAGCAGTGGCGCGAGCTGAGCAAGCTCAAGAACACCTACCTGGACCCGCTGCCGAGGGAGATCGACCCGGCCACCGGACGGGTCCACACGACCTTCGTCCAGACCGCGGCTCCGACCGGCCGGCTCTCGAGCATCCAGCCGAATCTCCAGAGCATTCCGATCCGGACCGACGTCGGCCGGCCACTTCGCGGCTGCTTCGTCGCCGAGCCGGGCAACCTGCTCGTTTCGGCCGACTACAGCCAGGTCGAACTCCGGGTGCTGGCCCACATGGCCGACGAGCCGGTGCTCAAGGGCTTCTTCCTCGCCGGAGAGGACGTCCACCGGGCGACCGCCGCCCAGGTCTTCGGTATCGAGCCGGAAGAGGTGGATGACACCCAGCGCTCGAAGGCGAAGATGGTCAACTTCGGGATCGTCTACGGCCTGACCGGCTTCGGACTCGCCGACCGGCTCAACATCCCGCGGGCCGAAGGCGACGAGTTCGTCAAGGCATACCTCGAGCGGTTCCCGGCGGTCACGGCCTTTCAGGACCGGGTGGTCGAGGAAGCCACCGCGACCGGCTACGCGACAACGCTGCTCGGCCGCCGCCGACCGCTACCGGAGCTGCGCTCCAGCCAGGCCAATACGAAGAAACAGGGCATCAGGCTGGCCGTGAACACGGTGATCCAGGGATCGGCCGCCGACATCATCAAGGTCGCGATGCTGCGCTGTCACACGGCCCTGGCCGAACAGGGCCTGAAGAGCCGTTTGGTCCTTCAGATCCACGACGAGCTGCTTTTCGAAGGACCCGCGGACGAGGCCGAAGCGGTGATCGAGCTGGCCCGTCGGGAGATGTGCGCGGCCTACGAGCTCGAACCTCCGCTGGAGGTCGATGCGGGTGCCGGTCCGGACTGGCTTGCGGCCAAGTAGCCCGGTTCGATGAGCGGCGGTCTCGCAAGCCTCGCGATCATCGCTGTCGGCTTCCAGCTCGCTCTCCAGGCACCGATCAACAACGCCCTGGGGCGCCACGTCGGGCGCCTTCCCGCATCGCTTGTCAGCTTCCTGGTCGGCACCCTGATCCTGGCCCTTCTGCTGCTGGTGACCGGCGGGTTTTCGCAGGTTTCCGAGCTGGGCGCGGTTCCTTTCGCGCAGCTGCTCGGCGGATTGATCGGCGCGGCATTCGTGGCGATCTCGACCCTGACGATCGCAAGGATCGGCGCCGGGGCTGTCGTCGCCGCGACGATCAGCGGCCAGCTGTTGAGCTCGCTGATCATCGACAACTTCGGACTGGTCGGGGTGGACACCGAGAGCCTCGACGTCGTGCGAGTGGCGGGAGCCCTGCTACTCGTGTCCGGCACCCTGCTCGTGGTCCGCAACAGGAAGGACACGATGGCCCGCACCCGGGGAGACCGACGACTCGATCTGGCTGCGGTTACTGCGGTCTTCGGGGTCGGGCTGTTGATGGGAATACAGCACCCTCTGAACGCACTTCTCTCGGAGTCGACAGGAACGTTACTGGCCGCTCTCACCAATTTCGTGGTGGGCACTCTGCTCCTTGCCGTCATCGTTTTCGCGACAGGGCGAGGTTCGAACCTCAAGATGGTGACCGAAGCCCGCCCCTGGCAGCTTCTAGGAGGGTTGATCGGTGTGATCGCCGTAGTTGCAGCCCTCAGTGCGGTTTCGGTGATCGGCGCAGCCGGGCTGACTGCGGCACTGGTGACCGGTCAGCTGATCGGGTCGATCGCGATCGACAGGGCAGGGGCGTTCGGCCTGTCTGTGAGGCGTGTGACTGTGCGACGCGCCGGCGGGGCGGCGCTGCTCGTAGTCGGAACGGCGATGTGCGTCATCTAGCCCCGCCCGGCGATTCCGTCCCCGTCTGCTTGGTCACGCCGCCTTCGTCAGCCGGCGACTTCTGGGCCCGCGACCTGTAGACGAACGGCAGCGCCAGAGCCGATATCGCCGCACCGAAGAGGTACGAGGTGCCGTAGCCCCAGACGTCGGCGGCACGGCCGAGGGCGGGCTGGACCACGACCCCTCCGGTCGAGCCGAGCATCGAGTCGAAGGAGAGGATGGTCGCCCGCTGGGCGGAGGGGATCATGCCGTTGAGGTAGGACTGGCGGATCGGCATCGAGGCGGCGAACAGCATCGCCCAGACGGCGATCAGGCCGACCACGACCCAGAAGTTCTCGACCAGGCCGATCAGCAGAAGCGAAACCGCGCCGAAGGCGATCGCGAAGAGCAGGGCGGAGGTCCGCAGCCTGAACAGCCCGCGGATCCGGGGTGCCGCCAGGCCGCCGACGATCTGGGCCCCGGCGACGAGGGCGGCGGTGATGCCGGCGATGCCGTAGGCCTCGGGGTCACCGATCAGCTCCAGCAGGTAGGGCTGGAGCGCGTAGAAGGCGTAGATGCCGACCCCGGCAGTGAAAGGCGAGGCGAGCATCAGCCACCGGACCGGCGGTACCCGCAGTCCGTGGTCGACCGAAGCCGCCGTGATCAGCTTCATCTCACGCAGGGTGCCTTCGCTCTTCTTCGGCGAGAAACCGATGTCGCGCATCACGGTGAAAGCGAAGCCGAACATGATCAGGAGCACCGCTGCCCTCATCACGAAAGGCACGCCGAGACTGGTCAGCTGGGCGACGAAACCACCGACCACCGAGCCGGTGAGCATTCCGATGCCGGTGACGATCTGACCCTTTCCGAAGATCGCCTCGAGGCTTCCGTCGTAGCCCGTGGCGTCGAGGGCGTCGACCAGCCAGGCTTCGACTGCGCCCGAGAAGAAGGTGAAGCCCAGGCCGAGCAGGACCGAGACGACAGCCCAGGCCCAGAAAGGCCCTTCGAGCTGCCACAGCAGGACGTAGAGCAGCGTGGTGACCATCAGGGTCACCGTTCCGGCCAGATAGGAGACCCGGCGACCGATGGTGTCGGCGACCACTCCAGTCGGGATCTCGAAGAGCACCATGCCCACGGTGAAGAATGCGTTCGCCGCGAAGGCCTCGAGGTTGCTCAACCCGGCGTCGAGAAGGAAGATCGTATTGATGCCCCAGATGAACGAAGCGGCCAGGGTGTTGCCGAGCATCAGGGTCAGGTAGACGCGCTGGATGTAGGCGGGGGAGGGCATCGGCTCGACGGCCCAGCTTGGCAGGTCGCTCAGTGGGAGTCCACCGTTATGGTTGCGGCATGAAGAGGATCTTCGCCGTGCTCGCAGTCCTGGTGAGCGTTTCGATCGTCGCCTGCGGTGGCAGCGAAGACACCGGCGGAGATTCCGCGGCGACCGACCCCGATGCTCCTGCTCAGGAACAGGCCGGCGGGCAGAAGGCGGCCACTCCCTCCGACCTGGCAGGGCGCACGTTCACCGCGACCGAGGCGAGAGGCGCCGAGCTCACCGACGACGCGTCCCTGGAGCTCACCTTCACCGAGACCCGGCTCGGAGTCGACGCCGGCTGCAACGAGATCGGCGGCAATTACTCGCTCAGAGGCGGAGAGATCCAGGCCTTCCTCGCTTCGACGCTGAAGGGTTGCCCTCCGGAAGAAACCGAGCTCGAGGTCTTCGTCTCCGAACTGCTCCGGCAGGGAGCGGCCGCCAGTCTGAACGGGGATACGCTTTTCATCGACGGCAAGAACGCCACGACGCTTACGCTCGTCGAGTGATCCCCTCCCGGGCAGTCTCGCCAGTTAAGCCCGGGGCAGGTAGTCGCTTCGGCCCGATTTATGACGATTGGTAACACCTACGGCGCCCGGCTTTCCATTTGTAATCTTTTTCGCCTGAGGCAGCCCCGATAGGCTCAGTCCGAGCACTTAATCCCAGGAGGCTGAGCCATGACCGTCGTTTCGCAGGAAGTTTCAACCCGGATTCTGAAGAACTATGTGAACGGCGCGTGGATCGACGCGGACGGTGCCGAGATGCATCCGGTCACAGATCCGGCTTCCGGCCAGACGATCGCCAAGGTCCCGTTCTCGAACGCCGGCCATCTCGACGACGCCGTCAGGGCTGCCCGCGAGGCACTGCCTGCCTGGCGCGGAGTGAGCACGATCGCCCGCGCCCGCAAGCTGTTCGAGCTCCGCCAGATGCTCGACGCCCGCAAGGACGAGCTGGCCCGCATGGTGGTCCTCGAGATGGGCAAGACCCTGCCCGACGCCACTGCCGAGGTCGGTCGCATGATCGAGATGGTCGAAGCTGCCACGGCGATCCCGACCACCATGCAGGGTCGCGTTCTCGAGGACGTCGCCCGCGGGGTGGACGCCGAGACGATCCGCCAGCCGGTCGGGGTCTGCGCCGCGATCGCGCCTTTCAACTTCCCGGCGATGGTGCCGTTCTGGTTCCTGCCTTTCGCGATCGCCTGCGGCAATACCTTCGTGCTCAAGCCTTCCGAGCAGGTCCCGATGACCCAGGCGCTGGTTTTCGAGTCGCTCGACGCGCTCGACCTTCCGCCCGGTGTGGTGAACCTGGTCAACGGCGGCCGCGAGGTCGTCGAGGGCATTCTCGACCACCCCGGCATCGATGCGATCTCCTTCGTCGGCTCGGCCCCGGTCGCCCAGATCGTCTACGAGCGCGCGGCCCAGTCCGGCAAGCGGGTCCAGGCCCTCGGCGGAGCCAAGAACCACATGGTGATCTGCCCGGACGCAGTGGTCGAACCCACCGTCAACGGGCTGATCGGATCCGGCTTCGGCGCCGCCGGCCAGCGCTGCATGGCCGGTTCGGTGATCGTCACGGTCGGCGAAGCCCACGACAGCGTCATCCCGAAGCTGATCGAGGAGTCCTCGAAGCTGACGGTCGGAAATGGACTCGCCGAAGGGGTGGACGTCGGTCCCGGTGATCTCCTGCGACGCGCGCGACCGGATCAACGACTGGATCCAGCGCGCGGTCGATGACGGCGCCGACCTGGTCCTCGACGGCCGCAATCCGGAAGCTGCAGGCGGCGAGGCTCCCGAAGGCTCCTCCTACGTCGGCCCGACGATTCTCGACAACGTCAAGCCCGACGATCCGATCGTCGGCGAAGAGGTCTTCGGCCCGGTGCTCGCCGTGGTCAACGTCGAGACGCTCGAAGAGGCGATCGAGGTCGTCAACTCCAGTCGTTTCGGCAACGGCGTCTCGATCTTCACCGAGTCCGCATCAGCGGTGCGCAAGTTCCGCCACGACGTCGAAGTCGGCATGGTCGGGGTCAACATCGGTGTCGCCGCTCCGGTCGCCTTCTTCCCGTTCTCGGGCTGGAAGGCGTCCTTCCTCGGCGACCTGCACGCCCACGGTCCCGACGCGGTCGAGTTCTTCACCCGCAAGAAGACGATCACCTCGCGCTACTTCTCAGGCGGCGCCACCAGCGGCAGCTACTTCGTCGAGCGCTGAGTCGGGGGCCGGAACGGTCCGGTGAACAGGGGCAGGTTGAACCGGATGCTTCAGGCCGGAGCCGGCGTGCGTGGTGCCGGGCTTTGCCGAACGGCTGCGGTACGGACGAATTCGGGCGGGGCGATTCCGAGGTAGCGGTTGAAGGCGAACCTGCCGCTCGCTCTCCAGAAGGAGCTCGCCAGGACCGGCTTGACCAGCCGGGGCGGGATTTTCGGCAGCATCTTCTGCGAGTTGAGCAGCCACCTGAACTGGCGCTCGTGTGAGGCGTTGAAGCCGTGGTAGGCCTCGAGGGCCCGCTCGCGGCTCTGCCGGCCGTCGACCACCGCCCGCAGCTCGAGCCCCAGCGCGGCGCCGAAGTAGAGCGCCGGCCGGATTCCCTCGGCGGTCAGCGGCAGGCAGTGCCCGGCCGAGTCGCCGGCGAAGAAGACGCGGTCGTCGGTTCCGTCCCGCAGCTTGTGTGGGATCCAGTTGCCCTGCCAGCCGGTCGCCTCGCTGCCGGTATCGGCGGCGAGCAGCTCGGTGGTCTCACGGACGTGGAAGCGTGGGTCGAAGGAGCCGACCCCGATCCGCAGCTCGTCGCCGGCCGGGAAAGACCAGCCGTAGCCCTCCGGCACGTATCTGCGGTCGATCCAGACCTCGAGGTTCTCGTTGCGGCCCTTGGGGTGGACCTCCAGGCCTCGCGACAGCGGCGCATCCGGCGGCTGGACGGTCGAGTCTGCAGCCAGCACCCGCTTCCAGCCCATCGCATCGACCACCAGCGGCGCCGTGATCGTGCCGCGGTCGGTTTCGATCGCGACCGGTCCCGAGGGCGCGCTTTCGGCTCTGCCATTGACCTTGGCGGTTTCGAACGACGCGTCGCAGTCCCGCCAGAGCAGGTCGCAGAGCGTCCGGTAGTCGAAGGTCGAGAAGCTCCACGGCACGGGCAGCCGGAGCGAGCCGTGGGCGGTGTGGACCAGTACCGAGTCGAAGCGCTGGCGTTCTGACTCGAGCAGGCCCAGCTCCTCCAGCCAGGCGGTCGGGATCACGCAGGCCGAGGTCTGGCGTTCACCGATCTCGTAGCGGTCGATCATCAGTACGTCGGCGCCGGAGCCGGCCATCTGGCGGGCGACCATCAGCCCGGCGAAGCTCGCCCCGCAGATCAGCAGGTCGTGTTCACCGCTCAGATCGGTCCGATCTTCACCGCGCTTTGTCGCCCTCACGGCCATCCTCAGGGAGTTAACCAGAGCCCCGTGCCGGGCCCCTCCGGCGTCTGCCGCGATCTGGCCGTCCCGGTCGGTGCGAAGCGACTTCAGTCGCCGCTTTGCAGATGCTTTCGACGCTGCTACGCGCCCGGGCCCTTCTTCTGCCATGATCCCGCGCTGTGACTACTACTGAAAGCACTCTCCTACACGCCCCAGAGGGGGTTCCGGTCGAAGGCTCAAACGGCCTTCTGGTCGAAGTTGACGGCCGGATCGTTCCAAACTACGCAGCGACGATCGTTTCGTTCGAGGAAGGCGACGTCGTCAACGGCAAAGTCGTCCGCATCGATCGTGACGAGGTCCTGCTCGACATCGGCTACAAGTCGGAGGGGGTGATCCCCGCCAACGAACTCTCGATCCGCAAGTCGGTCGACACCTCTGAAGAAGTCGAACTCGGCGAAGAGATCGACGCCCTGGTCGTAACCAAGGAAGACGCCGAAGGTCGCCTGATCCTTTCCAAGAAGCGCGCCCGCTTCGAGAAGGCATGGCGCAAGATCGAAGCTGCCGCCGAATCCGGCCAGCCGGTCGAAGGTGGCGTGATCGAGGTCGTCAAGGGTGGCCTGATCATCGACCTCGGTATCCGTGGTTTCCTGCCGGCCTCGCTGGTCGACATCCGCCGTGTCCACAACCTCGAGGAATTCACCGGCCAGACGCTCGAATGCAAGGTCATCGAGCTCAACCGCAGCCGCAACAACGTGGTGCTTTCCCGTCGCGCCGTGCTCGAAGAGGAGCGCAAGGAAGTCCGCGACCAGATCCTCGACCGCCTGCAGCCGGGCGAGGTCGTGGAAGGCAAGATCTCCAACATCGTCGATTTCGGTGCTTTCGTCGACCTCGAGGGGATCGACGGCCTGATCCACATCTCCGAGCTCTCCTGGAGCCACGTCAACCACCCGTCCGAGGTCGTTGCCATCGGCGACACGGTCAAGATCAAGGTGCTCGACATCGACCGCGACCGACAGCGCATCTCGCTGGGTCTCAAGCAGACCCAGGAAGACCCGTGGCAGCGTGTGGTCAGCACTTACCGCTCCGGTGACGTGCTCGAAGGAACGGTCACCAAGGTCGTTTCTTTCGGTGCTTTCGTCGAGATTCTCGACGGGGTCGAAGGCCTCGTTCACATTTCCGAACTCGCGGACCATCACGTCGAGAACCCGGCCGAAGTGGTCGAACTCGGAGCCAACCTCAATGTCAAGATCCTCGAGATCGACGAAGAGCGCCGCCGTCTTTCGCTCAGCATCAAGCGGGTCGAAGGCCAGAACATGCTGCTCAAGGACCTCGGCGCCGCGCTTGCCGCCGCGTCCGGTCCCGGTGAAGAGGCTTCACCCGAAGTTGAGGCCGAAGTGGCCGAAGTGGTCGCCGAGGTCGAGGTCGAAGAGGCCGCCGAGGCAGTGATCGAGGCCGAAGTGGCCGAGGCGGTCGCCGAAGTCGAGGTCGAAGAGGCCGTCGAAGCAGTCGCCGAGGCCGAGGCTGCGGAAGCCGTCGCCGAGATCGAAGTTGAAGCTGCGGCCGAGGGCTTGGTCGACGTCGATGAGGCTGCGGAAGCCGTAGTCGAGGCCGAAGTCGCCGAGGCTGTCGCCGAAGTCGAGGTCGAAGAGGCCGCCGAGGCTGTTGCCGAGGCCGAGGCTGCCGAAGCCGTCGCCGAGGTCGAGGTCGAAGAGGCCGTCGAAGCTGTCGAGAAAGCCGCCGAGGCCGAAGAAGCAGTGGCCGAGGAGGAAGTCGTCGAAGAGGCTGAAGAGGCCACGGCTGAGGCTGCCGAAGGGGACGAGCAGTCCTAACCATCGGACTGACCGGCGGCGTCGCCGCCGGCAAGTCTGCGGCTCTCGAGGCCTTCGGGCGTCTCGGTGCCGCCACCATCTCTGCCGACCGGATCGTTCACGACCTGCTCGACCGTGAGCCGCTGCTGTCGGCGCTGAAGCAGCGCTGGGGCGACTCGATCGAATCCGGCGGGGTGGTCGACCGTTCGGCAGTAGGTGAGCGTGTCTTCAGCGACCCGGCCGAGCTGGCGTGGCTGGAGCAGCAGATCCACCCGCTGGTCCAGGTCGAGGTCGGTGGCTGGTTCGAGTCCCTTCCGGACGATTGCGCGGTCGCGGTCGTGGAGGTGCCGCTGCTGTTCGAGGGCGAGATGGCGGAGCGGTTCGACCTCACCGTCGCGGTGGTTGCCGACGAAGGCATACGCCGGCAGCGGGCCGAGGCCCGGGGGCAGGTCGGGCTTGAAGGAAGGGAGGCGCGACAGCTGTCCCAGAGCGACAAAGCCGCTCGGGCCGACCGGGTCGTCGAGAACGACGGCACCCGGGCCGAGCTGGAACACAAGCTCCGTGAGCTGCTTGCCGACTGCGGCGCGGAACTGCCGACCGACCGCCACCTCTAGCCTTCAGGTGCGTCGATGGCTTCATCAAGGACAGCAACCCAACGCAGGAAGAGGAACCCGGCCAGGGTCACCCGGGCTGTCTTCGTGCTGGCCGGACTCACGGCCGTCGCCGTCCTCGCCGTCTTCCTGCTTTCCGACTTCTTCGAGCGTGGCATCAGGGAGGTGACGCTGCCCCTGCGTCACGAGAACATCATTCGCCAGCAGGCGGATGACAAGGGCGTCGATGCCGCCCTGATCGCGGCCGTAATCTACTCCGAGTCCCGCTTCGTCGACCAGACCTCGCCTGCCGATGCCCGGGGGCTGATGCAGATCACCCCGGAGACCGCCGAGGACATCGAAAGGCTGAGCGGCGGTACCTCCTTCGAGCTCGAGGACCTGAGCGACCCGGACATCAACATCCGCTACGGCACGTTCTACCTGGCCCACTTGCTGGACATCTACGACGGCGACCTGGTCGCCGCGCTCGCCGCCTACAACGCGGGTCCCGGCAACGCCCAGGACTGGGGAGGGTCGAACATGACCATCGAGGACATCACCTTTCCGGAGACCAGGGAATACGTGAAGGGCGTGCTCGAGAAGCAGCGTGAGTACCGCCACATCTACGACCTGGAACTGGGCTATTGAACCGGTTGAGAACCTTCGCCCTGGCCGGCGCGGTCGGGCTCGTCCTGGCGGACTCATCGATCGTCGTGCTCGCCCTGCCGGAGATCTTCCGCGAGTTCGACACCTCCATCACCGGGGTCTCCTGGGTGCTGATCATCTTCAACCTGGTCCTGGCGCTGCTGGCCGTACCCGGTGCCTGGGCGGCCCGCCAGTACGGCCCGGGCCGGTCGGCGGCCATCGGTCTTGCGATCTTCGCCGGTGGCAGCCTGGCCTGCGGCCTTGCCACCGGTCTCGGTCCCTTGCTGACCGGCCGGGCCGTACAGGCGGCCGGCGGTGCGATCGCGGTGACCGCGGCCCTCGAACTCCTGATCTCGGCAAGGGGCAGTGAGCGCCGGGGTATCGCGCTCTGGGTCGGCGCGGGAGCGGTCGGCGCCGCGGTCGGGCCGGGTCTCGGCGGCCTGCTGACCGAGCTGGTCTCCTGGCAGTCGATCTTCCTGATCCAGGTGCCGGTGGCGATCATCGCGGCGGTGCCGCTCCGTGACGCGATCATCGAAGAGACCCGGGAGTGGCGCATACCCGACATGGCCGGCGGTGACGACCGGCCGCACCTGCCTGCCAACATCGCCCTGGCCCTCGTATCGGCGGCGATTGCGGCGACCCTCTTCCTGGTGGTGCTGCTGCTGATCGAAGGCTGGAGGCTCAGCCCGATCGAGGCCGCAGCCGTCGTCACCGTGCTGCCCCTGGCCGCGCTGGCAGGGGCAAGATTCGGCCGTGGCATCCCTTCGGAACGGATGAGGGCGGCGGCGGGAGCGATCTTCCTGGCCGGTGGACTGGCCGGCCTGGCCCTTCTTCCAAGGGCCGAGGTCGCCTACGTGATTCCCCCGCAGATACTTGCCGGCATCGGCCTCGCACTGGTGCTCTCCGCGCTTACCGAGGCTGCGGTCACCGGACGTTCGGCGGCCGGCATCCACGGCGGCTGGACGATCGCAGCCCGACACGCCGGAGTTGTCGTCGGACTTCTGATCCTCACCCCGATATTCACCTCCCAGCTCGATACCGAGAGGGTCAACGCCCTCGATGCCAGCACCGCCATCCTGCTTGATTCGAAGATACCGCCGGTCGAGAAGCTGGACCTCGGCTCCAGGCTGGCCGACCAGATCGACATTCAGGGAGATCGTGTGCCCGACGTCGCACCGGCCTTCGAGCCGCTGCCGACCGATCCCGTCGAGCGGGACGAGTACGAAGACGTCCTGGGCCAGATCGAAGGCCAGCTCGATCGCGCCGCCACACATGCCTTTTCCAGCTCTTTCTTCATCGCCGCTCTCTTCGGCCTGATCGCGCTGATCCCGATCGGCATGACCCGGAGGCTCGACCTGTGAGCGACGACGATCCGACTCAGCCGCTGGAGGGCGGGGAAGACCCGACCGAGCCGATGCCCGCCGGCGGCGAAGACCCGACCGAGGCGCTGCCCGGCGACGGCGACGCTGCGACCGACCGGCTCGAGGCCGGCGATCAAGCTCCCACCGAGCCACAGGAACAGTGGGCCCCTCACCAGCCCGAGACCAAGTCCGGCACCGGCATCCTGGTCGCTTCGATCCTCGCCTCCCTGGCGCTGATCATCACCTACATCTTCGCCGGAGGATTCGACTTCAAACCGACCCCGGTGGCCGATCCCTGCGACTCGAGAGTCTGGACGGACCCCTCCGGCCTCGAAGACACAGCCCAGCAGCTCGCCCTCTCGGCAGTCGACGGCGCCGCCTGCCAGCTCGGTGTGAGCCGCGAGCAGCTGACCCGGGCCCTGGCCGACACCCAGGCGCTGAACGACTTCCTCAGCGAGGAGGACATCCCGCGTGAGCAGTTCGACGAGGCGATCAAGGCCGGGCTGGAGAGGGCCGTGGATGACGCCGAGAACGCAGGCGCGATCGACCCGCTGGTCGCCACCGGCATCAGGACGGCAATCGGTTTCCTGCCGGTCGACCAGATCATCCCGCTGCTGCAGAACGCCTCGGGACTGATCGACGGCGGCTCGCAGCTGAACGGGCTGCTCGAGGGTGAGCTGAGTCTCGACGACCTTCTGGGCGGAGGTTTCGATCTCGGTGAGCTGTTCGGGGGAGGCGGTGGAGGTTCCGGCGGCGGAGGCTCAGGTGGCGGTGATTCGGGTGGAGATTCCGGCGGCGGCTCCGGCGGCGGACTCGGTGACCTGATCCCCGACAACCTGCCTCAGGACCTCGGAGACCTGCGGGACCAGCTTCCGCCCGAGATCGAGCGCAACCTGCCAGAAGGAATCGAGGACGACATCGGCCGTCAGCTCCAGGAGCAGCTGGACAACCTGTTCGGCCGTTGACGACCGGCTGATTCAGGCCCGGCGTGTCGCCAGGGCCAGCAGCACGACCATCAGCGGCTGAAGCGGCAGCCGGACCCAGAGCAGGGCTCTCGGAATGTCGCTCTTGGCAACCCACGGGATCTTCTCCGGGTCGGTTGCCATGTAGACGTTGGCCGGGAAGACCGCTGCCAGCAGAGCGGTGAGCCACCAGAAGCCGAAGCGGGCCGTGCGGCGGTCCAGCAGGGCCGCGCCCCCGACGACCTCTGCCACACCGCTGACGAATACGGCTTCGCAGTGAAGCGGAATCCACGGCGGCATCATCTGCCGGTAGGGGCGGGGTCGGACGAAGTGGAGCACTCCGGCGAGGATGAATACGAGACCGAGGACCGTCCTGAGAGCTTTCATTGGTCCGGGCAGCCTACTCGCGGTGAGCCGCGCGAGGGCCGAGTGGCGAGCCCGGCCGCCTGAACCGTCTCCGTCCCGCAAGCGGACCGGAAAAGGCCCGAATAGGAATCAAAATCCAGACCGCTTGCCCGGGGGTGACCGGTGGGATGCCTTGCCGGGGTGGCGGCCGTTCGCCCACGCTAGGCTGACCGGGTGTCCGATTTCGTGCTCAACTCCAGCTATTCACCGCTTGCTGACCAGCCCGCGGCGATCGCTTCGCTGAGCGAGGGCCTCGAGGCCGGCGAGCGCATCCAGACCCTGCTCGGGGCCACCGGTACCGGCAAGACCTTCACCATGGCCGGGGTGATCGCCGAGGTCCAGCGTCCGGCCCTGGTCATGGCCCACAACAAGACCCTCGCCGCCCAGCTCTGTAACGAGTTCCGCGAGTTCTTCCCGGAAAACGTGGTCGAGTACTTCGTCTCCTACTACGACTACTACCAACCTGAGGCCTATGTGCCGGCCCAGGACCTCTACATCGAGAAGGACTCTTCGATCAACGACGAGATCGACCGGCTCAGGCACGCGGCGACGGCGGCGCTGCTGGCCCGCCGCGACGTGATCATCGTCGCTTCGGTCTCCTGCATCTACGGCATCGGCTCACCGAGCCTCTACCGCAACCAGATGCAGCTGTTTAAGGTGGGGGAGACGATCG
Organism: uncultured Solirubrobacterales bacterium; assembly: GCA_963709475.1. GTDB lineage: Bacteria > Actinomycetota > Thermoleophilia > Solirubrobacterales > 70-9 > 67-14. Next base: position 196,336 of record CAVPWI010000001.1, read on the forward strand.
ACCGGGACAAGGTTCTGCGCAAGCTGGTTCGGCTCCAGTACGAGAGGAACGACTCGAGCCTGACCCGAGGTGGATTCAGGGTCAAGGGCGAAGTGATCGAGATCATGCCGTCCTACGCCGAGACCGCCTTCCGGATCTCTCTTTTCGGCGACGAGATCGAGGCGATCCACCACTTCGATCCGCTGACCGGCGAAATCCTCGACGTGGTCCAGCACGTCTCGATCTGGCCGGCGACGCATTACGTGACCGAGGAGGACTCGGTCGAGCGCTCGCTGGACGCGATCCGGACCGAGCTCGACACCAGGCTTGCCGAGCTCGAGGCCGAAGGCAAGGACCTCGAAGCCCACCGCCTCCGCCAGCGCACGATGTATGACCTCGAGATGATCCGGGAGACGGGCTTCACCTCGGGGATCGAGAACTACTCGCGGGTCTTCGACGGACGCGAACCGGGCACCCCGCCACATACGCTGATCGACTACTTCCCGGAGGACTTCGTCACCTTCATCGACGAGTCCCACCAGACGATCCCCCAGATCGGCGGCATGTACATGGGCGACCGCTCGCGCAAGCAGACCCTGGTCGATTACGGATTCCGCCTGCCTTCGGCGATCGACAACCGCCCGCTGAAGTTCGACGAGTTCATGGAGCGCACCAACCAGCTTGTGCTGGTCTCGGCCACACCCGGACAGTTCGAGCGGGCGGAGTCGAGCCGCGTGGTCGAGCAGATCGTGCGTCCGACCGGAGTCGTCGAACCCGAGATAGAGGTCAGGCCCACCGTCAACCAGATCGACGATCTGATGAACGAGATCAAGCTGCGGGCGGAGCGCCAGGAGCGTGTCCTCGTGACGACCCTGACCAAGAAGATGGCCGAGGACCTCACCGGCTACCTGCTCGAACACGGCGTGCGTGTGCGCTACCTGCACTCGGACATCGACACGCTCGAGCGCATCCAGATCATCCGCGAGCTGAGGCTGGGGGAGTACGACGTTCTGGTCGGGGTCAACCTGCTGCGCGAGGGCCTCGACATGCCCGAGGTCTCGCTGGTCGCCATCCTCGACGCCGACAAGGAGGGCTTCCTGCGCGGGGAGACCAGCCTGGTCCAGACGATAGGACGCGCCGCCCGCAATACCGAGGGCCGGGTCTTGATGTACGCCGACAGGCAGACCGACTCGATGAAGGCCGCCATTTCCGAGACCGACCGCCGCCGGGCGATCCAGATCGCCTACAACGAGGAACACGGAATCACCCCGACCACGATCCGCAAGGCGATCGCCGAAGCCGGCAACCTGCTGGCGATCGAAGACAAGGCACCCGCGAAACGCCGGCGCAAGGGTGGTGACGACTTCGACGGGCCCGAAGACCTCGAGAAGATGATCGTCAGCATGGAGGAGGAGATGAACGCCGCCGCCGAAGACCTGCGCTTCGAACAGGCCGCCCGAATCCGCGACGAACTGAGGGAGCTCAAGCGCGACCTAGAAGGAATGCGCGCCTGATTCCGGCGTTCCGGAGGTTTATTCCTCGCGTCACCGCAACCTGTCGGGGTTTCGTGTTCTCTATTGTTCATACGGTAATCGAGGGATCCACTAGGGAAGGGCTTTTGAGAATGGAACTGCGGTCTTCGGGAAGGATCGGCGCTGCCGCATCCGCTGCTGCTCTGGTGTTCACGCTTGTCTTCGCCCTGGCCTTCGGTGCCGGCGCTGCCGATGCGGGCAAGAAAAAGAAGAAGGGCTACAAAGCGCCTGCCGTCTCTTCGAAGCTCGAAGCCAAGGTCCGTGGCTCGGTCAAGCAGATCTATGTCCAGGATGCTGAACCCGGGACGAGGGTCCTGCTGGTCAACCCGAAGAACCGGGTCATCCGCAAGGCGACCACCGATGCCTTCGGCAGCAAGATCTTCCGCGAAGTCCGGCCGAAGTTCGGCTACCGCGTGCTCAACCGCCAGGAAGACGGCTTTGCCGGCAGCCGCAAGGTCCGCTCGCTGAAGCCGGGGGCCAACCCGAAGCAGTCCTACTACGACAGCCTTCCGCCCCTTCAGGAGGGGCTCAACTACGTGAAGATGCGTGACGGCGTGGAGATCGCGATGACCGTGCGCCTGCCGATCGGCCAGACGATCGAGAACGGACCCTTCCCGACCATCATCGAGCACTCCGGTTACGGCACCGCCGCACCGGGCGACCTGCTCTCCTCGCTCTTCGGTGGCAGCGGCAACGGACTTCCCGCACCCGACACCGCGACGGTGATCGGCTCGGCCCTCGCCCCGCTGCTCGGCTACGCGTCGGTCAGCATGCAGATGCGCGGCTCCGGCTGCTCAGGCGGTGCCTACGACCTGTTCGGCCTGCCGACCACCTACGACGGCTACGACGCGATCGAGGCTGTCGCGGCTCAGGACTGGGTCAAGGGCAAGGTCGGTCTGGCCGGTATCTCGTACTCCGGCATCAGCCAGATGTTCATGGCCGGCGCACAGCCTCCGAACCTCGCTGCGATCGCGCCGATGTCGATCACCACCGACATGTACTCGGGCACGGGTTATCCCGGCGGCATCTTCAACTCCGGGTTCGGGCTCTCCTGGGTCTCTGACCGCGTCGACGACTCCCAGCCCGCACCGGAGGGCGGCCAGAGCTGGGCCCGGAAGATGATCAACGACTTCGGCGATACCAAGTGCCTCGAGAATCAGAAGCTTCGCCTCCAGACGCTTGACGTCTTCGACCTGATCGAAACCAACCCGAACCGCACCCCGCTGATCTTCAACCAGCGCTCTCCCGGCAACTGGATGAAGAGGATCGAGGTGCCTGTCTTCCTCACCGGTCAGTACCAGGACGAGCAGACCGGTGGCAACTTCCCGCATGCCCTGAAGAACATGAACTCGAACGACGATGTCTGGATCACCATGCAGAACGGTGTTCACAACGACTCGATCAGCCCGGCCACGATTACCGAGTGGGTCGAGTTCATGGACATCTTCATCGCCGAGAGGGTGCCCGAGGTTCCCGTGCTGTTTGTCGGACCGAGCAGTCCGTTCGGCGCCCTTCTGGGTGGTACCGCCGACCCGATCGAGCAGTCCGACTACGTTGACCTGCCGAGCGTCGCTGCCGCTGAGGCGGCCTTCCGGGCCGACAACGCCCGGGTCCGGCTGTTGATGGACAACGGCGCCGGTCCGAGCGGCAATGGCGGGCTGGGCACGACCTGGCAGATGGACTACAACTCCTGGCCGCCCCGCAAGGCAAAGGCTCGCACCTGGTACCTCGGAGATGACGGCAAGCTGGACTCGAAGAAGCCCGGCGCTCGTTCGACCGAGACCTACACGGCCGATCCGGCTGCCAGGCCGAGCACGAACCTCGCCAGCGGCGGAGTCAACGCGGCCCAGCCGAATTACAACTGGGCGCCGGTGGCGGATGGCAAGGGTCTCGGCTTCACAACCGCCCCGCTGGCCAGCGATACGGTCATCGCCGGCGGTTCGAGCCTGACAGCCTGGCTCAAGTCCTCGAACCCGGACACGGATCTCCAGGTCAGCCTCTCGGAAGTCAGGCCCGACGGCAGTGAGACCTACGTCCAGACGGGCTGGCTGCGGGCATCACACCGCAAGCTCAGGAAGAACGGGCGCGACCCGCTCAACATCATGCCGACCCATCTCGAGCAGGACCAGAAGAACCTGCCTTCCGGCAAGTTCGCCAAGGTGCGGATACCGATCTTCCCGGTGGTCCACCCCTTCCGGGCCGGTTCGAAGATCCGGGTCACGATCATGGCGCCGGGTGGCGACCGCTCCGAGTGGGAGTTCAACACGATCGATGACGGCTCAGCCCAGAACACGATCCAGATCGGTGGCAGGCGCGCGGCTTCGCTGACCCTGCCGGTGCTGTCGGGCGCGACGGCCCAGGGCACGCCCCTGCCCGACCCGACCGACCTGCGCGGTCAGCCGAGTCGCACCTACGCACCAGCTTCCAACGGAGGCTGATCCGCACGCTGCAGGCCGGCCCCGGTTCTGTCCGGGGCCGGTTTGCGACCCGCGGCCGTGCATGCGGGGCGGCAACCACCAGACTCGGTTAGCCTTCTCCGGGTGAACCGGGACGAGATCACCAGGGAGGACTTTCCTCCGGGCAAAGACGGCTACGACCGTCTCTCGGTTGACGCGCATCTCGCCGCGGTGGCGGCCTGGACCGCCGCCCTCGAGGCCCAGATCAATGCCCTCCGGGTCGAGCGCGATGCATTGCGCCGTCAGGCTCAGGATGTCCCGCCTGCGGAGCAGGCCCAGCCGGTCGAACAGGCTCCATCGGTCGACGCAGAGCCGAGCGGGCCCGAGCAGCTGAACGAATCCGAGGACAGGACCGACCCAGAGCCTTCGGCCGAGCCCGATGATCGCAGCGAGGACGAGGTCTCAGCCCGCCTGGTGGCTACAAGACTGGCGCTGGAAGGTGCAGAGCGGGATCAGATCATGGAGAAGCTCGACGCCGCCTACGAACTCGATGACACCGGCTCATTGGTCGACGACGTGCTCGAACGCCTGCGCTGATCGACAAGGGCCTCTGTCGGCCTCAGGCGCCTTCTTGCGAAGCGGTACGAGCTTCGGTAAGTTCCGCAGCAGGGAATCGCTGCGGGTCCTTCGCAGTGATCGGGCAGGAACTACAACGGCGGGGCGAATGAACAGGGAACGGATGTGGGACATCAAGAGGGTTGTCGTGACGGCAGTCCTGGCGTCGGTGATTCTCGGCATCGCGATATCACCGGCATCGGGCGCGCCGCAGGGTCCGTGGACCCTTCCGGTATTTGACCTCTCGGCCGCCGGCGAGGATGCCTCCGCTCCCCAGGTAGCCTCCGCACCCGACGGCACCACGACCGCGGTCTGGAGCCGCAACCTCGGCCTCAACAAGGTCATCCAGGTTGCTACCCGCCCGGCGGGCGCGCCCTTCGGCGATCCGGTCGACCTCACACCCGACGGACAGAGTGCCACCGAACCCGAGATAGCCACCGCTCCCGACGGCACCGCAACCGTGGTCTGGCGCGCTTCCAACGGTCCGGATTTCAGAATTCGGGCCGCGATCCGCCCGCCGGGCGGCTCCTTCGGCACCCGGATCAACCTCTCGGATGTCTCGGTGAGTGCGGTCGATCCCGAGGTTGACGTTGCCCCCGACGGCACCACTACAGCGGTCTGGAGTCGCTTCGACTTCGACGGGGGAGGCAAATTCATCATCCAGGCTGCGACGCGCCCGCCTGGCGGCTCATTCGGGACGCCCGTTGACCTCTCGCAGGCGGGGGGGAGCGCCTCCCAACCCCAGGCGACGACAGCGCCCGACGGCACCACTACGGTGGTCTGGAGCCGTCAGGACGAGGTCGGCGACAGCATCATCCAGGTCGCCACCCGCCCGCCGGGTGGTTCGTTCGGTGTCCCGGTCAACCTCTCGGCCCCCGGGGAGAATGCCTTCGGCCCGCAGATAACCACGGCATTCGACGGCACCACGACCGCCGTGTGGGCTCGCCTGAACGGCCTCAACACTATCGTTCAGGCCACCACTCGCCCCCCGGGCGGTACCTTCGGAACTCCGGTCAACCTCTCGGCGACCGCGGCGAACGCCGAAGATGCCGGGGTCACCGCAGCCCCCGACGGCACCACGACCGCCATCTGGTACCGCTTTGACGGCGCCAACAGAATCGTTCAGGCCGCTACCCGCCCGCCCGGTGGCTCCTTCGGCAGCCCGGTCGATGTCTCTGCCACTGGGCAGAATGCCGACGAACCCCAGATAACCACCGCTCCCGACGGCACGGCGACCGCTGTCTGGTCCCGATCCGACGGCGCCAACGACATCATCCAGGCCGCCACCCGCCCGCCGGGTGGCGGCTTTGAGACCCCGGTCAACCTCTCGGCGCCAGGCGGGGAGGGCGCCGATCCCCAAGTTGCAGTCAGCCCCTGACGGCACCGCAACCGCGGTCTGGTATCGCGCCGACGGCGCCAACAACATCATCCAGGCGACATCCACCGCCCGGCCTTCACCGCTGCTCCAGGTCAACCGCACCGGCACAGGCACCGGCAACGTCAGCTCGACCCCGGCAGGGATCGACTGCGGATCCGACTGCGCCGAGAACTTCCCGTCGTTCACCGAGGTGACTCTTGCCGCGGCCCCCGACCCTGGCTCCACCTTCACCGGCTGGAGCGGGGGAAGTTGCTCGGGAGCGGCTCCTGCGAGGTGACAATGCTGGAGGCAGAGACCGTCAACGCCGAGTTCACTGCCGATCCGGCCCCGCCGGCGGGCAAGCCCAAGCTCGCCAACCTCAAGATCACCCCGAAGTCGAAGAATGTCAGGCGCGGCAAGAAGACCACCTTCAAGGTGAAGGTCAGGAACACTGGCGACGCCAAGGCCAAGAAGCTCAAGGTCTGCAGCAAGGGCCCGAAGAAGCTGGTCAAGGTGTCGAAGTGCGTCAAGTCCGGCAACCTGGCTGCCGGCAAGTCGAAGACCGTCAAGGTCAAGGTCACGGTCAAGAAGAATGCAAAGAAGGGCAGGAAGGCCAAACTCACTTTCACCGCCAAGGCAAACGGCGCAAAGAACAGGAGCGGCAAGGCGACGGTGAAGGTCAAGTAGCGCCCCGGATCTGCCGTCGACGGGCCGCGTGGAGTGGCCCTGGGCCTTTCGAACGTATGTTCGGTCCCCTAGAATAGGTGGGAGTGACTCGTTCGGAACGCATCGTCATCACGGGAGCCCGTGAGCACAACCTGAAAGACATCGATCTCGACCTGCCCAGGGACGCGATGATCGTGGTCACAGGGCTGTCGGGCTCGGGCAAGTCCAGTCTCGCCTTCGACACGATCTACGCCGAGGGCCAGCGTCGCTACGTCGAGTCGCTCTCGGCTTATGCGCGCCAGTTCCTCGGGCTGATGGAGAAGCCGGACGTCGACTCGATCGAGGGCCTCTCGCCGGCGATCTCGATCGACCAGAAGACGACCTCGCGAAACCCGCGCTCGACGGTCGGCACCGTGACCGAGATCTACGACTACCTGCGCCTGCTCTGGTCGCGCATCGGTACGCCCCACTGCCCCGAATGCGGGGAGGAGATCACCGGCCAGACCCAGGAGCAGATCACCGACCGGCTGATGACCCTCGAGGACGGCACGCGCTTCATGGTCATGGCGCCTGTGGTGCGCGGGCGCAAGGGTGAGTACGGCAAGCTCTTCGAGCAGTTCCGCAGCGACGGCTACACCCGGGTAGAGGTCGACGGCGAGATGCGGATGCTCGACGAGGAGTTCGAGCTCGACAAGAAGTACAAGCATGACATCTCCGTGGTGGTCGACCGTCTGGTGATGAAGAACGACCTGCGTCGCCGGCTCTCCGAATCGATCGAGGCGGCGGCCGGCATGGCCGACGGCCTGGTCGCGGTCCAGGTCGTGGACGGCGAGCGCCTGATCTTCTCCGAGAGCTTCGCCTGCCTCAAATGCGGCACCTCGATGCCGGAACTCGAGCCGCGCATCTTCTCCTTCAATGCTCCGCACGGCGCCTGCCCGACCTGCACCGGCCTCGGCTTCAAGCGGGTCATCGACCCCCAGCTCGTAGTGCCCGACCCGACGCTGTCGCTGGCCGAGGGCGCTCTGCAGCCGTGGCAGCGCGGCTACTCGGGCTACTGGCGCCGGTTGATCAAATCGGTCGCCGAGACCTACAGCATCGACATCGAGGTGCCCTGGCAGGAGCTGAGCTCCGAGGAGCAGGACGTATTCCTCTACGGCACCGGCACCGAGCGCCACAAGATCCGGACCCGCAGCCGGGCCGGACGCCAGCGCAGCTACGAAGTCAAGTTCGAGGGGCTGGTCAACAACCTCGAGCGCCGCTACCAGGAGTCCGACTCGGAGAAGGTGCGGGACCGGATCGAGGAGTACATGGCCGAGCAGGCCTGCCCCTCATGCCACGGGGCCCGGCTGAAGCCTTCGAGCCTTGCGGTAACGGTCGGCGGGATCTCGATCAGGGACTTCACCGAGATGTCGGCGAGCGGCGCCCACGAATGGATCGAGGCGCTGGAGATGACCGAGACCGAACGGGCGATCGCCCGGCTGATCGTCAAGGAGGTGGCCGAGCGGCTGTCCTTCCTGGTCAACGTCGGCATCGGCTACCTGTCGCTCTCGCGCTCGGCAAGGACCCTCTCGGGCGGTGAGGCCCAGCGGATCCGCCTGGCGACCCAGATTGGCTCGAGCCTGGTCGGCGTCATGTACGTGCTCGACGAGCCGTCGATCGGCCTTCACCAGCGCGACAACGAGAAGCTGATCGGCACCCTGGAGCGACTGCGCGACCTCGGCAATACGGTGATCGTGGTCGAGCACGATGAAGGCACGATGAAGGCCGCCGACCACCTGGTCGACCTCGGACCCGGCGCGGGTGAACACGGGGGAGAGGTGGTCGCATCCGGGACCCCGCTCGAGGTCGAGGCGAACCCGGACTCGCTCACCGGCCGCTACCTGGCCGGCACCGAGCAGATCGAGATGCCCGATGAGAGGCGCAGTCCGAAAGGACACCTCACCGTGCGTGGCGCCCGGGAGCACAACCTGACCGGCGTCGACGTCGATTTCCCGCTGGGCGTTCTGACCTGCGTGACCGGCGTCTCCGGTTCGGGAAAGTCGACACTGGTCAACAGCACGCTCCACCCGGCTGTCGCCAACCGGCTCCACCGGTCGAAGCTCCGTCCGGGTCCGCACGACGGCATCGACGGTATCGACCAGATCGACAAGATCATCAACATCGACCAGTCGCCGATCGGCCGCACGCCGCGGTCGAACCCGGCTACCTATACCGGCGTCTTCGACCACATCCGCCAGCTGTTCGCCGCCACCCAGGAGTCCCGCGCAAGGGGTTACAAGCCGGGACGCTTCAGCTTCAACGTCAAGGGCGGTCGATGCGAGGTCTGCCGGGGCGACGGCCAGATCAAGATCGAGATGCATTTCCTGCCCGACGTCTACGTGCCCTGCGAACAGTGCCACGGCCACCGCTACAACCGCGAGACGCTCGAGGTCCGGTTCAAGGGCAAGTCGATCGCCGACGTGCTCGAGATGTCGATCGAAGAAGCCCATCCCTTCTTCGAGAGCATCCCCAAGATCGCCCGCAGACTGAAAACGCTCAACGACGTCGGGCTCGGCTACGTGCGGCTGGGGCAGCCGGCGACGACTCTTTCGGGGGGCGAGGCGCAGCGGATCAAACTGGCCTCGGAGCTCTCCAAGGTAGCGACCGGCAGCACTCTCTACATCCTCGACGAGCCGACCACCGGGCTCCACTTCGCCGACGTGAGGAGGCTGCTCGAAGTGCTGGGCAGGCTGGTCGACGCGGGCAACAGCGTGGTCGTGATCGAGCACGACCTCGACGTGATCAAGAGCGCCGACTGGGTGATCGACCTCGGACCCGAGGGCGGCGACGGTGGCGGCGAGATAGTCGCCACAGGAACTCCCGAGCAGGTGGCCGAAGAAGCTGCATCCCATACCGGCCGATTCCTGCATGAGTCTTTCGGACGGGTGCCGGTGGCGGCGTGAAGGCGGCGCTGCTGAACGAATACGGGCAGGTTCCCGTGATCGGGGATCAGCAACTTCCCGATGCCGGCCCCGGACAGGTGCCGGTTGATGTCGAGCTGGCCGGAATCAACCCGGTCGACATCGCGATCGCCTCCGGCAAGTTCGACGCGGGTGCGCCCGAGCTGCCCTATACGCCCGGTCTCGAAGGTATCGGTACGACGCCTGACGGGCGACGCGTCTGGTTCGACGTCCCCGCCCTGCCAGTCGGCTCATTCTCGGAGCGTTGCCTGGTCGATCCGAACAGGGCGATCGAGCTTCCGGCCGGGGTCGAGCCGGCCGACGCGATCGCATTCGGGGTCGCCGGCATGGCAGCCTGGCTGGCCCTGGAGTGGCGTGGGCAGCTTCAGCCGGGGGAGACGGTCCTGGTGCTGGGTGCCGGGGGAACGGTCGGCCAGATCGCCGTCCAGGCCGCGAGGCTGCTCGGTGCCGGCAAGGTAGTCGCGGCGACCCGCAGCGAACGCGGTCGGAAGCGGGCCCTGGAGCTGGGGGCCGACCGGGCGGTCGGCACCGACGCCGACTCGGTCGCCGCACTCGCCGACGTGTTCCGGCAGGCCACCGATGGAGGCCCGCACCTGGTGATCGACGGGCTCTGGGGTGAGCCGGCCGAGGCGGCCCTTGCCGCGATCGGCTTCGGTGGTCGTCTGGTGCAGGTCGGCAACTCCGCCGGAAAAGAGGCGAACGTGACCGCAGGCCCGCTGCGTGGCGGACTCGTATCGATCCTCGGTCACCGCAACGTGTACGCGCCGCTGGAGGCCCAGGCCGAAGCCCTGAAGACGATGTGCGGGCACGCCCGGGAAGGGGAGCTCCGGATCGAGGTCGAGGTTCTGCCGCTGGAGCGGGTGGGCGAGGCCTGGCTGGCCCAGCAGCAGAGCCCCGGGCGCAAGCTGGCGCTGGCGCCCTGAGCGCCCCGGCCACCGGGTGGGGCCGGCTTGCCGCTACGCGATCAACAGAGAGGCGCCGATCACGCCGCCTTCGTCACCCAGCGCCGCGACCTGAACCGCGGGAGGGGTATCCGGGTCCAGCAGGTAGGCGCCCATCCCGTCGATGATCTCCGGGACCAGGCTGTCGGCGAAGCGCACTCCCAGTCCGCCGCCGATCACCACCGCTTCGACGTCGAGCAGGTTGACCGCCGAGGCGATGCCGGCCGAGAGCGCGGTGACCGCGCGGTTGAGCAGGTCCTCGGTCAACTCGTCGCCGTCCTTGAGCGCATGCCACCAGACCGTGCTGGTCAGGCTGGTCTTGTTGCGCTTCTTCATCTCCTTGAAGAGCGAAGTCTTGCGTCCCTTCTTGACCTCGCGGCGCGCCTTGTCTTCCATCGACTTGCGGCCCGCGTAGGCTTCGACCGTGCCGTGGAGCCCGTTGAGCGCCCGTGCGCCGCCGCGGCGGACCAGCGTGTGGCCGATCTCCCCGGCCCGGCCGCGTCCCTTCCAGGCCTTGCCGTTGAGGATGATGCCGCCGCCGACGCCGGTGCCCCAGAAGACCCCGAGCAGGCTGTCGTATCCGGCTCCGGCACCGAGCAGGTACTCGGCATTGGTGCCGACCTGGACGTCGTTGCCGACCTCGACGCGGGTACCTATGGCCTTGCTCAACTGCGGGCCCAGCGGATAGCTGGCCTGCCAGTTCGGAAGGTTGCCGGCGCCGCTCAGGCTTCCGGTGGCACTGTCGACGGAGCCCGGCGCACCGACCCCGACCCCGCGCAGTTCGGAGGTCTTGACGCCGGCTTCTGCGGCTGCGTCCTCGATCGTCGCGACCAGCACTCTGACCACATCTTCCGGTCCGCCGCGGCCGGGAGTCGGCTGCTTGCTGTAGGAGATCACCTTGTGGTCGGGGCCGATGATCGCGGCCGCGACCTTGGTCCCGCCGAGGTCGATGCCGCCGACCAGGTCCGTCGTCTCTGCCGCCCCGTCGGGTGCCGCGGTTTCGGGCTCCGCGACGACCGGGGTAGCTGCGGGTGGGGTCACTCCCGGTTCCTCCGCTGCCGGGCCTGCTTCGGGTGCTGCCTTCTTGCGCCTAAACATCTCTCTCTCCAGTGGTCGCCGACATTGCGGCAGGATAGCCGCCTCTGACAAGGTACGGGCGTGGATGATCAGACCGGTTGGCGGATGTGGCTGCACAAGCGACGCTGGTACGAGCGTACCCACGGCATCCTGCCGAGGTTGAGGCTCGACCGGGAGATGGCGCGGCGGGGGGCTTACATCAGGCACCCGATCGAAGGACCGGTCCTCGACTACCTGCGTTCGGGACGGATGACCGTGGGCCAAGGAACCCACTTCGAACCGGGATGCTGGGTCACCATGTCGGACCAGGCCCGGATCGAAATCGGTGAAGGCTGCTACCTGAACCGGGAAACCATGCTCGCGGCCGAAGCGGAGATCACGATCGGCGACCACGTGATGTTTGCCAACGGATGCTTCGTCGGCGATGCGAGCCACCGCTTCGACGATCCCGACATGCCGATCACCTGGCAGGGGTTCACCACCAAAGGGCCGGTGAGGATCGGATCAAACTGCTGGTTCGGCGTCCACTGCGTGGTCACCGGGGGGGTCACGATCGGGGATCGCTGTGTGATCGGCTCGAACTCGGTCGTAACCTCCGACCTGCCTCCCGGGGTGATCGCCGCCGGTGCTCCGGCGAAGGTCATCCGCGAAATCGAGTTCAGGCCCTCAGGTTCGGCGCAGTCCGCTCAGGAAAGCGGCTCCCAGTCCCAGGAGTAGTCGGACTCCAGGTCTTCGCGGTTGAGGCGCCGGCGCAGCCCTTCGAGCTCTGAAGGCTCGACGCTGTACACGTGTTCCGGGCCGGGGAAGGCTCCGCTCCGCACCTCTTCGGAATAGGCCGCGAGGCCGCGCTTCATCTCGCCCCTTACATCCGCATACTGCTTGACGAACTTCGCCATCCTGCCGTTGTTGATGCCGGTCAGGTCGTGGAGCACGAGGACCTGGCCCGAGGTGGCGTTGCCGGCTCCGATACCGATGGTCGGGGCTTCGAGGCGGTCATTGATCATCTCGGCGACCGCCTGCGGTACCGCTTCGATCACGATCGAGAAGCATCCGGCCTGATCAAGGGCGATCGCGTCTTCCGCTACCTTGATCGCCTTGTCGGCCGTGCGACCCTGAGCCTTGAGGCCACCGAGCGCGGTCGCTGTCTGCGGGGTGAGCCCGACGTGGCCCATCACCGGGATGCCGGCCCTGACGATCGCCCGGGCCCGGTCTACCGATGCACCGCCGCCCTCGAGTTTCACCGCGTCGCAGCCGGCCCGCTTGACCATCGCCTGGGCACTGGCGATCGCCAGCTCGTCCGAGGCCTCGTACGAGCCGAAGGGCAGGTCCCCGACCAGCAACGGGGTCTTCAGGCCTCGCCTGACCGCACTTGCCAGCATGGTCATCTCTTCCATGCCGACCGGCACGGTGCTGTCGTAGCCGAGCACACAGTTGGCGGCCGAGTCGCCGACCAGCACGACATCGACGCCGACCTCTTCGGCGACCTGTGCCGACGGGAAGTCGTAGGCGGTGACCATCACGATCGGCTCGCCTGCCTCTTTCATCTCGGCAAGTCTGGTGACCGTCACCGGCTTTCTTTCGGGAACCGGGTTCTCGCTGCTTTCATGCCTGCTTCCGGAGCTCATTTTCTCCTCGCCTGCTTTCGGGGTTCGATAAGGATGTTGTCAATCAGCCTGGTGCCTTCGACGTCCGCTGCCACGGCGACCAGGATCGCTTCGTCGGCCTCTTCGTCAGCGGGGTCGAGCGTGCCCGGGTAGCGGGCCTCAAAGTACTCGGGTTCGATGCCGGCCCGTTCGAGACGCCGTCTGCCTGCTGCCAGGGCCTGATCCAGGCCGCGTTCCGGATAGACCGACTCGGTCTCCAGCAGGGCCGACCAGATCGCTGAAGCCTGTTCCCTGGCCGGTCCGGAGAGGTAGGCGTTGCGCGAACTCATCGCCAGGCCGTCGCGCTCCCGCACGGTCGGCAGGATCACGATCTCGGACCTGAAGTCCAGGTCTTCGGCCATCCGCCGGATAACCGTCGCCTGCTGGGCGTCCTTCTGGCCAAAGAAGGCCAGGTCGGGGTCGACCGCGTTCAGCAGCTTGGCGACGATCGTGGTCACCCCCGCGAAGTGTCCCGGGCCGCGACTGTCGCGGCTCCCGCAGAGCACTTCTGTCAGCCCTTCGACCTCGACCCGGGTCGCGAATCCGGGCGGATAGACGTCTTCGGGAGAAGGGGCATAGACGATGTCGGCGCCGGCTTTGCTCGCGATCGCGAGATCACGCTTCTCGTCGCGGGGGTACTCGCTGAGGTCCTCGCCGGGGCGGAACTGGGTCGGGTTCACGAACAGGGTCATGACGACCGTGTCGCAGTGCTCGCGGGCGGCCTCGAGCAGCGAAACGTGGCCTTCGTGGAGGTAACCCATGGTCGGCACGAGCCCGACCTTTCCCGGCTGCCGGCGGACCCGGTCGCGGAACTCGTGGATTTCTTCCGGCAGGCGCAGGACCTCCATGGCTCAGGCCACCCCCATCTTTCTGGTGGATTCCGCGAGGGCGTCGTAGAGCGGCAGGAGGTCGGGTCGGCGGGCGGACAGCTCCGCCCGGTGGCGTTCGACCGTTTCTTCGTCACCACGGGCGATCGGACCGGTCAGTGCCGCAGGGCCATCGGCGATCCAGTTCTCGAGACTGCGGCGAACCAGCGGTGCCAGCACCTCGCGCGGGTTCTCGACGCCGATCCCGCCGAGCAGGTCGGCAGCCGACTGCTCCAGGGTCACGAGGAAGTTTGAAGCGATACTGGCGGCCGCGTGGTAGGCGACCCGGTCCGCTTCCCGGACTTCGAACGGAAGCATTCCCAGCACTCTGGAAAGGCCCTCGGCGGTCTCGCTTGCTTCAACGGTTGAACCGGCGATCGCTGCCGGGGCTCCGCCCAGGTCGGCCTCGCCGTCCGGGAGGGTCTGAAGGGGGTGGAGGGAGAAGCAGCCGTCGATCGGCCGCGCCGCGAGCAGGGGTTCGAGTGGGGTGGCGCCGCTGACGTGGCCGATCAGGCCCGGCCGGCCTTCGCCTTCACCGATCGCAGCGGCTACCCCGGCGATCTCGGAGTCGGGCACGCAGAGCAGGACGCAGTCTCCCTCGAGGTCCACCCACCGGCTTGTCGCGGCCGAGCGGGTTCACCTGAATGCCCGCCTTTGTGGCGGCCGAGGCGATCGAGCCTCCGGCCCTTCCGGACCCGACGATTGAGAGCGCGGCGGGCGCGCTTCCTTTTTCGCTCATGTTGCCGTTCCAGTTCCCTTTCGGTGATACCAGACGGATCGTTGTCCCGAACCTGAAAAATGACTCTCTGATGACACGGTCCGTCCCCTTGGTCGGGTGACGGCCACTGACGATTATAGGCTGCCGCCATGCCGGACACCACCGAACGCCGTCGGGAGCAACTTGTCGGGGTCTTCCGCGAGGCCGGAGCCTGTACCCGTTGCGCGCTCAGCGGCTCCCGCACGCAGGTCGTATTCGGTGCCGGCGATGCTGACGCCGACCTGATGCTGGTCGGTGAGGCGCCGGGTGCTGAGGAGGACCGCCAGGGCCTGCCGTTCGTCGGCCGCTCCGGGGCCCTGCTGACCCGGATGCTCGAGGAGGCGGGCTGTCCCGCGAGCAGGTCTTCATCGCCAACACCCTGAAGTGCAGGCCACCGGAGAACCGGGATCCGACCAGAGAAGAGATCGAGACCTGCCAGCCCTGGCTCTTCGAGCAGATCAGGCTGATCGAGCCCAAGGTCGTGGCGACGCTCGGCAACTTCGCGACCAGGCTCCTGAGCGGAGACCCGACCGGGATAACCCGGGTTCGCGGCGTGCCCCAGGTCCGACGACTGGGGGAGCGGACGGTCTGGCTCTACCCGCTCTTTCATCCCGCTGCCGCCCTTCGTGCCACCGGTACCGCCGACCTGCTGCGGCAGGACATCGCGGCGCTGCCCGAACTGCTCGCCCGTGACGCTCCGGACCTCGATCCTGCGGGAGGCCCGCCTTGAGTGCGGCGCATCCGGGGGCCGTACCCGGAGAGGTCTCGCGGCTCAGTAGCGAGAGTCCCGAGGAGACCGCCGGAATCGCTGCCGACCTGGCGCAGCGGCTGGCCCCCGGCGACGTGGTCCTGCTGACCGGCGAGGTCGGGGCGGGAAAGTCGACCCTGGCCAGGGCCGCGATGCGGGCTCTCGGGGTGGAGGGGGCCATCCCTCGCCGACCTTCACGATCGGCCGGCTCTATTCCGGAACCGGTGGCATCCCGATCGCTCACCTCGACCTCTACCGGATCGAGTCGATCGAAGATGAAGACCCGGGCCTGCTCAATGAGTACCTCGACCCGAACGGAATCGTCTTCGTCGAATGGCCCGGTTCGGGAACCGGCGAGCTGCTTCGCCGCGCGCGCCGGAGCCTGACGGTCGAACTCGAACACATCGACCGGGATCGACGTTCGATCCGATCGGGCCCTTCTCTCCGACCTGAGGAAGCTCCGGAGCTACGCGTAGCGGTTCAGGTGAGGGCGAGACTCAGGGGCTGACTGCCTGATCAAGCTGCTTCTGGGCGTCGTCGAGCTGCTGCTGCGCCTGGCTCACCGCGTCGTCGAGCTGCTGCTGCTGGTCCGCGGGCAGGTTGGTCACATCTTCCTTGGCCTGCTCGAGCTGTTTCTTGGCGTCTTCGACCGCCTGGCTCGGGTTCTGCAGCTGCTCGTTCACCGTGTTCTGGGCGTCGTCGATCGCCTGGTTGATCTGGTCCTGGGAGTCGCCGCAGGCAGCGAGCCCGGTGGTTGCAAGTAGCGCTACTGCTGCTGCTGCAGCGACCGTCTTGATCTTCCTTGTCATCGAAACTCCTTGGCCGGTGAGAGAATGGTTCTATGGAACGCCGATTGTACCCGGGGTGCTGCGCGTGAGAGTGATCGGATTCGACGCAGCCACCGACGACACCGTCATCGCCGCCGTCCGGGATGGCGAAGTGACCTTCGAGCTCACGGTCGGTCCGGCAGCGGACGGCCGCCCCGAACACAGCCGGGCACTGCTCGCCGGAATCGGAGAAGCGGTCGAGTCCCTGGGTGGATGGGAAGGCGTCGACCGGATCGCGGTCGGGGTGGGCCCGGCACCTTCACCGGTCTTCGAATCGCCGTGTCGACGGCATCCGGCCTCGCCATGTCCACCGGTATACCGGCGACGGGCGTATCGACACCTGGAGGCGATGGCCCGCTCGATGGCAGACGGAACCGCCGCGGTCGTACCCGTGCTCGACGCCAAACGAGGAGAAGTCTTCATCGCCGCCTGGGACGCGGACGGGACCGAACTCGCTACCGGCGGCGGCGTACGGCCCCCGGGGAAGCGATCGCGAGCATCGGTTCGATCGATGGCCCTGTCCGGGTCGCCGGACCGGGGGCGGTACGATTCCGGAACCTGTTCGCCGACGCCGGGATCAGGGTCGAGGACCCCGAGTCGGAGCATGGCCGTCTGAGCGGGGTTGCGATCTGTGAGCTCGGCGAAAGCTCACGGGATCCTGTCCCCGACCAGCCACTCCAACCGATCTACATCCGTGAACCCGATGCGAAACTCTGGCTTGAACGAGACCGCCGTACGGCCCCCGGCTGACCCTGGCCGGGTCATGATCCGGGAGCTCGTCTACGCCGATCTGCCGGAGGTCCTCTCGATTGAGCGCCGGTCCTTCACCGGCCCCTGGTCGCCCGGCATGTTCGTATCGGAGATGTCGAAGGCTTCGACCCTCGCCCTGGCGGCCGAGCGCGACGGCAGGGTGGCCGCCTACCTGGTCCTGTCGAAGTACGACGAGGCCTGGCACCTGATGAACGTGGCGGTGGCGCCCGAGCAGCGCCGCAACCATCTAGCTACGGCGTTGATACACAAGGCCCTCGGCCGGATCGGAACGGACGCGCCGGTGACCCTCGAGGTGCGACCCTCGAACGTTTCCGCGATCGCGCTCTACACGGAACTCGGCTTCAGGTCATACGGGCATCGCCGCGCCTACTACCCGGACAACGGCGAGGACGCGATGATCATGTGGAGGGGCGATCCCGCTTCGCTGGGCGTCCCGGAGCCGGGAGCCTGAGACGATGCCGGTACTGGCGATAGAGACCTCCTGCGACGACACCTGTGCGGCAGTGGTCGAAGGGTCCGAGATCCTCTCCAGCGTGATCTCTTCACAGGGCATTCACGAGCGCTACGGCGGTGTCGTGCCCGAGGTCGCCTCCCGCCACCACGTCGAGCTGATCCGGCCGGTGGTCGAGCAGGCGCTCGTCGAGGCCGACCTCGAACTGGACGGGATCGATTCGGTGGCGGTCACCGCCGGCCCCGGGCTGATCGGTGCGCTGCTGATCGGCCTCAGCGCCGCGAAGGCGATCGCCGCACCCAGGCAACTGCCGCTGATCCCGACCGACCACCTCCACGGCCACGTCGCGGCCAACTTCCTCGCCCCGGACCCGCTGGATCCGCCTTTCCTCTGCCTCGTGGCCAGCGGCGGCCACACGCTGCTCGCCGCCGTCCGTGACCGGCGTGGCTTCGAGATCCTGGGGGAGACCCTCGACGACGCGGCTGGAGAAGCGATCGACAAAGGCGCACGGCAGCTCGGTCTCGGTTTCCCCGGAGGCCCGGCGCTGCAGAAGCTGGCCGAAGACGGCGATCCCGGAGCTTTCAGCTTCCCGGTGGCGATGAGCCGGGACCCCGGTCTCGACTTCAGCTTCAGCGGGCTCAAGACCGCGATGGTCTACCTCTGTCGTGAGCTCGGTCCGGACGGGGTCGAGCAGCGGAGGGCGGAACTCGCCGCCGGCTATCAGGCGGCGATCGTCGACCAGCTCGTTTCGAAACTCTCGCGGGCACTGGACCGGGAAGAGTGGCCCGCCGTCGCACTGGGAGGAGGTGTCGCCGCCAACGGTCCCCTGCGGCAGGCGGTGACCGAACTCTGCGAAGAGCGGGGAATCCGGCTCAAGCTAGTTCCTGTCTCTCTCTGCACCGACAACGCAGCGATGATCGCCGCAGCCGCCGCCCACACCGATCCGATCGCCTGGCCGGGATACCTGGACTTCGACGCCTTCGCGACCGGGCAGCGGTCCTGACCCGGAGGCCGGGTTGAAGATCGTGGTCTACGGTCGTCCCGGCTGCCACCTCTGCGACGTCGCTATGGAGGAGGTCCAGGCGATCGTATCGGGGCTCGACGGAATCGAGATCGAGTCGGTCGACATAGAACGTGACGACGACCTGATGCGCCGCTACCTCGAGCTCATCCCGGTGGTCGTCGCCGACGGCGAGACGGTCAGCGAGCTGGTCTTCGACCCCGGGCCGCTTCGCGTGCGGCTTGGGATGTCCTGAAGATCCCCTTGGCAGTACGCTGAAGGAAGCGATGACTCCACCCCCTCGATCCGAGAACGACGACGGTTCCCTGCTGGTCGCCGAGGGCGAGCGGCTTTCGCTCGGTGTGGCCGCCCGACTGTCGCGCTACCTGCAGGTCCTGATCCAGGCACGCAAGATGGGCCGGGAGACGATTTCCTCGCAGGAGCTCTCCGAGTACACGCACATCAACCCGACCCAGATCCGCCGGGACCTCTCCGGGTTCGGAAAGTTCGGCAAGCGGGGTGTCGGGTACCGGATCGACTTCCTGGTCGACGAGATCCGCAAGATCCTGAGGACCGCCGGCCACCACAACATCGCCCTCTTCGGGGCCGGCAAGCTCGGCGAGGCGATCGCCAACTCCGACATATTCGCCGACCACGGTTTCGAGATCGTCTCGCTCTTCGACGTCGACCCGGCGCGGATCGGCAAGCAGGTCGGTTCGCTGACCGTGCGCGACTTCGGTGAGCTGAAGGAGGCGGTAAAGGTCGAGTCGATCGTGGTGGGCGTACTGGCTGTGCCTTCCGCCGCTGCGCAGGAAGTAACCGACGGCCTGGTCGAAGCCGGTGTGACCGTGATCTTCAACTACACAGAGCAGTTGCTCCAGGTGCCACCGGAGGTGACGGTTCACACTTCCAGCCCCGCGGTCGACCTTCTCTACGCCCTCTACTTCTACCTCTCCTGACGCTTGACGGACTCTGACCTGCTCGACCTCGATGCGGCTCGTGAAGTTTTCGAGTCCTCCCGTGACTTCACGATCGGACTCGAAGAGGAGTTCGCGATCGTCGACCCCGGAACCCTCGATCTGGTCGACCGCTATCCGGAGATCAAGTCGGCGGCGGCGGAGGATCCGGTCCTCGCAGATTCGGCGGCCGGCGAGCTGATCGCCTCCGAGGTCGAGATCCGTTCCGGCAGGTCCGAGACGATGAGCGAGGCGATCGAGCGCCAGGTCGAGCGACGCAGCAGGCTCTTCGCCCTGGCCCGTTCGCTCGGAGTCTCGCTGGCTTCGATGGGCACCCACCCCTGGGCCGACTATCTGGATCAGGAGATCATCGACACCCCTCACTACCAGCGCCTGAAGCGGGACCTCGGCTGGGTCGCCCAGCGCAACAACACCTGGAGCCTCCACGCCCATGTCGGAATCCGCGGGGCGGACCGGGCGATCGCCGTCTGTGACCGCCTGCGGGAGTACCTGCCCCTGTTGCTGGCCGTTTCATCCAACTCCCCTTTCCTCGATAACCGGGATACCGGCCTGGCTTCGGTGCGCACGGAGATCTTCACCCGCACCTTCCCTCGCTGCGGGATACCGGAGAGCTTCGGCACCTGGCGCGAGTACGCCGACTTCGTCGACACCCTCCGCCGGGTCGGATCGATCGTCGAGGCGACCCAGCTCTGGTGGAGCGTGCGCCCGCATCACGCCTTCGGGACGGTCGAGGTCCGGATCTGCGACGCGCAGCCGACCGCGGCCGAGTCGACCGCGATGGCCGGGCTGATCGTCGCGGTCATCGCCCAGACGGCGGTCGACATCGACGCCGGCCGCTGGGACGACACGCCGCCGCTCCGGGACCGGGAGATCGAGGAGAACCTGTGGCGGGCGATCCGCTACGGACGGGAGGGCAAGCTGATCGACTTCCATGCGGGCCGGGAGATCGAGACCGAGCGGGCCCTCGAGAAGACGCTCGAGTGGACCGCCGAGGTGCGCCGGGATCTCGGCATCGAGGTCGAGCTGCCGGAACGCAACGGTTCCCGCCGGGCGCGCGAGGCGCTCGCGGCGGGCCGATCCATTGCCGATGTCTACCGCGACTTCACCGATCAGGCCGAACGCAGCTTCTCTCACGGCGGCAGTCAATAGAGTGACCTGATGGACGAGAACCAGAGCGACCACGAGACCGCCGAACCCGACCAGCAGCCCGGAGCCGGGCAGGAGGCCGGTGAGCCCCAGCTGACCGACGCCGAGCGCGAGATGCTCGAGGAGCAGATGCGCGAAGTCCGGGTCGAGGACCTTCTCACCCAGACCGTGGCCAGCGTGCTCAACCTCAGTGCCCGCCGGATCGTCAAGGAGGACGAGGTCGACCTTGACCAGGCCCGGATCGGGATCGACGCGGTGCGCGCGATCGTGCCACTGCTTCCCCCCGAAGTCGGCGAGGCGGTTCGTGAGCCGCTCAGCCAGGTCCAGATGCTCTACGCCCAGCGCAGCGGAGGTGCTCCGCAGGGTGAGGGTGGCGGCGCGCCTCCGGCCGAAGGCGGCCCCCAGCCCGGCGGCTCGGGGCAGCAGGGCGGCCAGCAGCCGCCGCAGCAGCCCGGAGGCTCAGGCCTCTGGACCCCCGGCAGCAGCTGAGCCAAGCCACACCCCCGGAAGTTCTGGCAGCGAAAGGGCCCGGCAGGGGATGCGGGTCGCAGCCAGAAAGGTTCCTCGATTGACCGCACGACCCGGTGTCTGGCCTGCGTAATAGGGTTCCGAGCGCCACAAACCGGGTCCCAAACATCGGAGGAATCGCAAGTTGACCGAATTTCTGACTGACTACGGCGTGCTGTTTGCGCTGATCTGCGCCGGCTTTGCCGTCGTATACGGAATCGTCGTAACCCAGAGACTGATGGCCAAACCGGCCGGCAACGACCGCATGGTCGAGATCTCAGGGGCGATCCAGGAAGGTGCCGAGGCTTACCTCAAGCGCCAGTACCTGATCATCACGGCTGTCGCGATTCCGATGATCGTCCTGCTCGCTTTCCTACAGAACTGGCAGACCGCTGTCGGCTTCATCATCGGTGGTGTTCTTTCCGGCGCTACAGGCTTCATCGGGATGAACGTTTCGGTTCGAGCCAACACCCGTGTCGCGGAAGCGGCCCGTGGTGGAGTGCCGCCGGCGCTCGACGTCGCCTTCAAGGGCGGCTCGGTGACCGGCATGCTCGTGGTCGGCCTTGCCCTGATCGGCGTTGCCGGCTACTTCGGCATCCTCACCGTGACCGATGCGGTTGATTCCGACAAGGAAGCCATCGATGCCCTTATCGGCCTCGGCTTCGGTGGTTCACTGATCTCGGTATTCGCCCGACTGGGTGGCGGCATCTTCACCAAGGCCGCTGACGTCGGCGCCGACCTCGTCGGCAAGGTGGAAGCGGGAATCCCCGAGGACGACCCGCGCAACCCCGCGGTGATCGCCGACAACGTCGGTGACAACGTCGGTGACTGTGCCGGCATGGCAGCCGACCTGTTCGAAACCTACGCGGTGACGACAGTCGCGGTCATGCTGCTCGGCGTCCTCTACTTCGCCGACGGTTTCTCGACCGAACTCGCGATGTACCCGCTGGTTCTCGGCGGCGTCGCCATCGTCGCTTCGATCATCGGTGCGCTGCTGGTCAAGACGAAGACCGACAGTGTCGAAGGCGCGCTCTACCGGGGCCTGATCATCTCAGGAGTCCTTTCGATAGCCGCTTTCTACCCGGTCACGGAGTGGCTGATGGCCGATCCGCTGGCCAATGGCGTCAACGAAGTAACCGGCTCCCTGGTCAACGCGACAACCACGGATCTCTGGCTCTGTGCCGTGATCGGTATCGCGGTGACCGCATTGCTGTTCGTGATCACCGACTACTACACGTCGACCCGGTTCCGTCCGGTCAAGGCGATCGCCGAGGCCTCGCAGACCGGTCATGCCACGAACATCATCCAGGGCCTCGCCCAGGGCTTCCAGGCGACCGCCGCACCGGCGCTCGTTCTCGCCCTGGCGATCCTCGGAGCCAACGAACTGGCCGGTATCTACGGCATCGGCATCGCCGTGATGGCACAGCTCTCGCTGACCGGCCTGATCGTCGCCCTCGATGCATTCGGACCGATCACCGACAACGCCGGTGGCATCGCCGAGATGGCCGAGCTCCCGGAGGACGTCCGCAACGTCACCGATCCGCTGGATGCGGTCGGAAACACCACCAAGGCCGTGACCAAGGGCTACGCCATCGGTTCGGCAGCCCTGGCAGCACTGGTGCTGTTTGCCGCCTTCAAGTTCGAGCTTGAAGAAGAGGCGATCGTCCAGGGTGTGAACCTGGAGAACCTGTTCAACCTCGCCACTCCCGAGGTGCTGATCGGTCTGATCATCGGCGGAATGATGGTCTACCTGTTCTCCGCATTCGCGATCGAATCGGTCGGACGCGCCGGCGGACAGGTGGTCGAAGAGGTCCGCCGCCAGTTCCGGGAGAAGCCGGGAATCATGGAAGGAACCGAGAAGCCGGACTACCGGCAGTCGGTCGCCCTGGTTACCGCTGCTGCCCAGAAGGAGATGATCCTTCCGGCGATGATCCCGATCGTCATTCCCGTGATCGTCGGCCTGCTCAGCGTCGACGCGCTCGGCGGCCTGCTGATCGGCGTGATCGTGGTCGGACTGTTCGCCGCTGTCTCGATGACCGCCGGAGGCGGCGCCTGGGACAACGCGAAGAAGCTGATCGAGGACGGTGAGTACGGCGGCAAGGGCTCCGAGGCCCACGCGGCCTCGGTCACCGGCGATACCGTCGGCGATCCTTACAAGGACACCGCCGGACCGGCGATCAACCCGATGATCAAGGTGGCGAACATCGTCGCGATCCTGATCATCCCGATCGTCAACTTCTAGATCGGGTCGATTTCAGCAAAGGGACCCCGGCCGTGAGGCCGGGGTCCCTTTTTGTTGCAGGTCGTTGCCAATCGAAAAATGCGCAAAGTGCGGCAGGATCACCCGCACTTTGCGCGCCGTCGCCGCAGGTCTGCCTATAGTGCCACGGGTGAACCCGCACAAGGGACTATCTCGGCATCCGGGCCACATTCGGGTCCGACGGTGTCCTCTAACCTGAAGACAGATTTGTCCAAAGACCGATCAAAAGAAATTTTGCGCGAGATACAGTCCCTGCGCCGAGACATGGAGTCACGTCTCGATCGTCTGGAGGCCGCCTCCGGTGCTGGGAAGAAGCCGGCTCCTTCGGTTCAGGAGACCGAGGTTTCGGACGTCTCCGTTTCCGCCACTCCGAAGACCCCCGTGGTTTCCGGACCGGCCGCTGGCGTAGCCGAAGCGGCCCCGGTGAACGTACCGGGACCCGGAGGCTCGCCCAGGCCGTACACGGTAGTCGTGAGGCCGCTGTTCGATCTAAGTCTCGCCAAGGCGGTCGAATCGACACTCTCGGACTCCGACGGCATCGATCAGGTTCGCCTCAGGGCTCTCAGCGGTGACGCAGCCGTGATCGACGCTTCGGTCGCCCCCCGGGTCTCGGTGGTCAGCGCACTCAGACGCGGTTTGCCGGTCGCCTTTGACGTCACCGAATCCGATGAGAGCTCGGTCAGCATCGAGCTTGCCCGACCGGAGAGCAGACCGGATGCAGTCGAATCAGGGGAGCTCGAGACGGAAGCTTGAACGGCAACGGGGGACACAGTTCGGGAGGCGCCATCGCAGCCCTTTTCTTCGCCATCGGGGCCCTGCTCCTTTTCGCTGTCGGCTTCGCCTTCTTCCTGGTTCTGCCGTTCTTCGTATTCCTGGCGGGCATCGTCGCGATGATCGTCAGCGACCGCAAGCGGGACTCAGGTCCGGCCAGGACTGAAACGGTCGTGGTCCAGGAAGACAAGGCTGTGGTCCGGGAAGAGGTCAAGCACGTGGAGGTCACGAAATGACCCAGCAAACGACCGGCCCGCTCCTGCTTGTACGTGATGACGAAGAGGGAATCAGCGAGCGCAGCGTCACCCTGAACCCGGCGATAGCCGCACTTCTGCCCGAGCCTCTCTGCAGGCTTCACCACATGGTCCCGATCGAGTACCTGGACGGCGTACTGACCGTCGCCGGCGATCCCGACAGCCGGGAAGAGGCGATTGCCGTGATCGAACTCGAGACCGGCAACGAAGCCCGGCTGCTCTGGACCGACCGTGGCGACGTGGATGCTGCTATCGACCAGCTCTTCGCGACTAACGGCCACGATTCCGAGGCGGATGCCCAGCTGACCGCCGAGACTCTGGTCGCCGGCGGGGTCGCGATCGCCCCCAGGCTGGGTGAGAGCCTGGCGGCCCGCGGACTGATCACCGAGGAGCAGCTCGCCGAAGCGGTCGAGGAGCAGCAGCGCTCGGGAGGGCGGATCGGTCAGGTACTCGTCCATCAGGGGGCGCTCGAGGAACGGGAGCTTCAGGCAGTCCTGGCAGAGCCCCTCGGCATGCCGACCGTCGACCTTTCCGCCTACGATCCCGCCGAAGCACCCCGGGATGAGATCCCCGAGCCGGTCGCGCGGCGACTCGGCGTAGTGGCTTTCGCCGCCGACGAAGGCACGCTCTACGTTGCCGTGCCGGATGCCCTGGAACCGGAAGCGGCTGACGAGATCGCCTCACATACCGATCGCGAAGTGGACTACTTCCTGGCTCCCACTGTGGAGATCGAAGGGTTCCTGCGCGAAGTCAACCGTGACGGCTACACGGCAATAGCGCTGTCGAACCTTCGCGAACGTTTCCCGGACAGCTCGGCTCACACGGTCGTCTCCGGGGGGCAGAAGGTTGTGCTGGCGCTCGCGGCGATCGTCCTGATCGGCTTCCTGATCTGGAACCTCACCGGCACGATCATCTTCATTTTCGCCCTGGCGAGCATTTTCTACCTCCTGACAGCGCTCTACAAGCTGGTGGCGGGCTTTTCAGCGCTCAACCACCAGTATCTGATCGACATCACTCAGGATGACCTGGCCGCAATGGACGAGAGAACGCTTCCGGTCTACACGATCCTCGTCCCGCTTTTCCGCGAGGCCGCGGTCATTCCGTACCTGGTCCAGGGAATCGAATCGCTCGACTATCCGAAGGCCAGGCTCGACGTCAAGCTGCTCTGCGAGGAAGACGACGACGAGACGATCGACGCGATCCGCGCACTGAACCTGCCGCCGCATTTCGACACGGTCGTCGTGCCGGCATCCCAGCCCCAGACCAAGCCGAAGGCCTGCAACTACGGACTGCTGGCGCCCGGGGCGAATACGTCGTGATCTACGACGCCGAGGACCGCCCCGACCCGCAGCAGCTGAAGAAGGCCGTCCTGATGTTCCGCAACATCGACGAATCGATCGTCTGCATCCAGTCGAAGCTCAACTTCTTCAACCAGCAGACCAACTGGCTCACCAGGTGGTTTTCGATCGAGTACTCGCTGCTCTTCGACCTTCTGCTGCCCGGGCTCGACTCCAGGAAGGATCCGATCCCGCTCGGCGGGACCTCGAACCACCTCAAGACCAACGTCCTCAGGGAAGTCGGGGCCTGGGATCCGTACAACGTCACCGAGGATGCCGACCTCGGCATCCGGCTCCATCAGGCCGGATACCGGACCACGATGATGGACTCGACGACCTACGAAGAGGCCAACACACAGGTCGGCAACTGGGTCCGCCAGCGCTCCCGCTGGATCAAGGGCTACCTCCAGACCTGGCTGGTCTACATGCGCAACCCCTTCCGCACGATCGGCGGGATCGGAATCAAGGGCTTCATCTCCTTCAGCCTGCTGATCGGCGGCACCTTCATCTTCCTGATCAACCCGTTCTTCTGGGCGCTGACCACCCTGTTCGCGCTGACCCAGGCGGGCTTCATCCAGGAGCTCTTCCCGGGTTGGGTCTACTTCCTCGCAGCGGCCCTGCTCTTCATCGGCAACTTCGTCTTCGTCTACCTCGGGCTGGTCGCGGCAGTCCGTCGCGGGGACGACAATCTGGCTCTGTACGCGCTTTTCCTGCCCTTCTACTGGGGCCTGATGTCGGTCGCCGCCTGGAAGGGCTTCGCCCAGCTGATCACCAATCCGTTCTACTGGGAGAAGACCGAACACGGCCTCGACGTCGGTGAAGCCCCGGCCGGCTCGACTCCCAGAAGGAGCGCCCCGTGAGCGAAGTCACGACCACGACCAGGACTACGACGGTCGAGACGCCGGCCGCACCAACGGCTCCGGGCACCGGCGATCTGCCGCCGAACGGCACGGTGCCGCCGCCGAACGGGAACCGCGTGGTCGTCCTCGAGAACGGTCATTCCGAGCCCGTCGTAAAACGCGGGGCCGAGGCGCCTGGCGCGGAGACCTGGCTGATCGCCCTGTTCTTCTCCGTGCTCTACGGAGTGATCGGCTACTTCATGCTGACCGACGGACGAATCGTCAACTTCGACTCGCTCCAGCAGCTCAACAACGCCTACATGGCGTGGTGGAACTCGCCGCCGAAGCTGGCTTCGATCCCGCTCGACGCCGCTCCGCTCGGTTCGATCGTCTTCATGCCGCTGACCCTGATCAAGCCGCTCGCCACCTCGCTCGTGGCCCTGCCGGTGATAACGGCCATCGCCGCCGGTCTGCTGATGGCCATTCTCAACTCGACCATGCGGCGCTGCGAGTTCCCCGCCTTCCTCCGTTACATCGCGCTGGTGCTCTTCGGACTCAACCCGATGTTCGTCTTCTACGCCGGAAACGGCGACACCACTGTGATCGCCATGATGTTCGCCGGGGTCGCGCTGCTCTCGGTGATCTCCTGGGGAATGTCAGCAGAGACCAGGTATCTGGCCCTGGGGGGACTGGCCATCGGCGTCGCCTCGATGTTCGACTACAGCTACTTCTTCTGGGCTCTCGGCCTCACCCTGGCGATCATGTTCATCGGGTCCAGTCGTGAAGACGGCGTGGACCGGCGCCGCTCCTCACTGATCGTCTTCATGTTGCCGGCCGTCTACGCCCTGATGGTGTGGATCCTGATCAACACTGTGATCCTGGGCAGCCCCTTCGGTTGGATCTCGGCTCAGCCCAACCTGATCGAGGTCAATACGACCGGCGCGCTGCAGGCGATCACCACAGACTGGGGCAGCTCGCTCTCCGACTTGGCCGAGGTCGTCTTCGGAATCGCCCCGCTGGCATTCCTGACGGTGCTGCTCCTGCTTTTCGCCGGCTTCACGAAACGTGGCGGTTTGGCTTGGGGACTGCTGTTGCTGCTGCTCATCGCGGCAGCCGTTCCGGTCGGACGAGCCTTGATTGCAGATCAGGCCGACCTCGTCGATCTCTCTGTCGGGCTGCCACTGGCTCTACTGGCGCTGGCAGGAGCGGCCTGGGTCTACGCCGCGCGGGAAGGCTGGAGGGTCGGCGTGGCAATCGTGGTCGGGCTCGGCCTGCTCGCCGCGATCCCGCTCGGCTGGATGGCGATGCAGGACTACACCTACCAGAACCAGGCCCAGGCCTTCACGCGCTGGGTCGAAGACCGGGACTCTCAGGAGGGCACCAGTTCGGTCGGCGGTTACACGGTCGGGGTCGATCCCGAGGTGGCGATGGCTTCGTACATCAACGAGAGCATTCCCCAGGAAAAGGGCTCGATTCTGGTCGACGAGAACTTCAGCTACGGACCGATGATCCTTTCCGGCAGGCCGCAGCTCTTCGCCGATCGCGCCGACGAAGGCGAGGGCGAGTGGGAGATGCAGCTGGAGAACCCGTTCGGAGAGGTCTCGTACATGCTCATAACGACCAGCCGTGGCGGCGATCAGCTTCGCAAGCGCTATCCGGATGCCATCTCGGGCGGCGAACTCGGCATAAACCCGGTATTCCGGACCGAGCGCTACGTCCTGCTGGCAGTTTCGGAAACCAGGCCCGCAGAGGAAAGTGTTGCGAGGCCCGGAGAGGTCGTCCCCAACACCGCTCCGGAGCCGTTCACCCCTCAGCGGCCGCCCGATCCCGCCGATCCTGACGCCGTCGTCATCACTCCGGGCACGGTTCCCGAGGACACCGTGACCCCGACCCCGGCGCCTGAGGCGACCACCGGACCGGGTCCCTCCGGCGGCTCCACCGCGCCCCAGATCGAAGGCGAGTAGGAAGTTGAGAAACGTGAAAGGAAACCTACGTCGACTAGCCGTTTTTGGCGTCGCTGCTGCGATTGCGGTCGGTGCCTCCGCCTGCGGGGATGACGACGACAACGGCAACCAGGCCGCCAACAACAACCGTTCGGCCACCGGTGCCACCGGCGCTACGGGCGGAGCCAACGGGGACGGCGCGGCCCCCTTCACCGGACCCAACGGAACCGCGCCCGCTTCGGCCGGTGCCGGTATCGACACAACCAGCAATCCCGCGGTCGACAGCATCCGCTTCTTCGCGGTGAACAGCCCCTGGAACACCAGAGTCGACGGACTCCCGGTGGCAGCCAACTCGGCCCAGATGCTCGAACTCGCGGTGCAGCGAATCGCGGTGCGTGAGGTGCCCGGAAGGGAAGGGGTTGAGACCTTCGTCAGGCAGAGGCCCGCAGCGCTCACCATAAACACCGAGGCCTGGGCCCCGTTGGTAGTCGCCGCCGGCGGAGACGGGACCGAGCCCACCAACATGGTCTGTCGCCAGTCCGACTGCGGTCCGCCCAACCCCGAGGTGCCCGACCAGCTCAATCTGCCACCCGGAACCACCCCGGATCCCCGATATGACGGCTGGCTCAGCGTGATCAACCCGGAAGAGGGCGTCGGCTACGACTTCTGGCGGGCCCGGCGCCAGGATTCCAACACGATTTCCTTCCAGTTCTCGAAAGGCTGGACCCTTGACGGTCCCGGATTCAGCAAGCCGGTGGCCGAGGATCCGATCCGCGCCACCGGTGCCCGCGGAAGTGGCCTGCCGCTGTTTGCGGGCCTGATCAGCCCGGGTGAGCTCACCCAGGGCCGGATCGACCACGCCCTTGCGATTTCGCTTCCCGGGATCGCCCGTCGCAATTTCGTCCAGCCCGCCTCGGTGACCAACGGGATCGGCAACCGCAAGTCGCTGCCTGCCGGTGCCCGCGTACGACTGCGCGAGGGTGTCGGGATCCGCAACAGTCCACGTGATTACAAGGGCCTGCGCGCCCGCAGCGTCGAAACGATCCTGACCGCACTCAGGGAGTACGGTGCGATCGTGGTCGACCGTTCTTCGGTTCCGACCCTTTACTCGCCACGCGGCACCCCGGTACGTCTGGTCCGTGGCAACGAGCTCGACTGGCTGACCGTCGATGACTTCGAGGCTGTCGAGCTTCCCCAGATCTTCCAGGATCCGCCGCTCGCCAGGATCGCGCTCGAAGGACCGGCGGCGCAGCAAGAGGGCACGGTTCAGTCGGGCCAGGCGGCAGGGAGCGGACAGTGAGGAGATTCAGAGTGAAAAAGACGGCCGTGGCGCTGTTTTCGCTGGTGGCGATGGTTGCGGTTACCGGCTGCGGGATCGAACTCGATTCCGCGCCACCGACCGCCGGGATCGAGGGCGACGAGGCGACTGTGAGGGTCAGCCAGGGCGTCTCGGGTCAGCCCAGGGCCCAGCGGGTGGCGCGCAGCCAGGGAGTCGTCCGGATAGCCGGCCAGGCCCAGGGATCGCTGACGGACCGGCTCGTCAGGAGCTACGAAAACTCCGGAACCGCGGTTCAGGTGAACTCGACCGGCGGCAACGAAGGCGCTGCATTCGACGCGTTCTGCCGCGGACAGGTCGACGTGGTCGACTCGGCCAGACCGATTTCGCCCTCCGAGTACCGGCGCTGTCTGGCCCGCGGCATCGTCCCGGTCCAGTTCCAGATCGCTTCCGACGCCGCTGTGCTCGCGATCAAGAACGAGACCGACGTCGGTGTCGACTGCCTGAGCTTCGAAGAGGTCCAGCAGATATTCCGGGCGGGTTCTCCGATCAACAGCTGGTCCCAGGTCGGATACGACTCTCAGGCAACTTCAGGCATCGTCGACTCGAGGGTCTCGCCGCGGCTCAAGGTTGCCGGGCCGGATGCAGACTCCAACGTCTTCGGATTCCTCGGCCAGTATGTACTCGGCATCGAGAATCCCAGTCTGGCTTCGGTCCGCAGCGACTACGAGGCATTTCCGACCGATGCCGGCGTCCGGCGCGCCGTTGTCGGCAGTCGCAAGGACGAACTTGCAAGTGAGGAGCTCGCCCCGTCCAGAAAGGTGTTGAACGAGATCATCGCTTCGATCGCCGACGCCGAGAAGGCCGTGAGGGACGCCCAGGCCGAAGTCAGGAAGGGCATCGAGGACGGACGCACCCCGGAAGCCAAGGCCCGTGACCGCCGCAAGCTGAACCAGGCCCGGGCGAACCTTGCCGGCCTGCGGCAGGATCTGCGCGAATCGCGGCGTTTCGTGAATAGCAACCAGGAAGCGGCCAACCGCTTCAACGCGACCCGCGGCACCCTCGGGCTATTCCGGTTCTCCTACTACGAGGCCTTCGAGGAGCAGCTGAGGCCGATGGAGGTGAGCAGCTCCAATGACTTCTCCGAGCCGGAGTGCATCTTCCCGTCACAGGTGAGCGTCACCAATGCGACTTACCCTCTGGCCCGCCAGCTTCTGCTGACGGTCAGCTACCGGAACCTGCTCGATGGTGACATCAACGACTTCCTCACCTCCGCCCTGTCGAACGCTCAGGAACAGGCCGAGCGGGCCGCCCTTGTTCCGATTCCGGACCAGACCCTGCTGGCCCAGCAGACCTGGCTGAACGGCAGCAGCGAGCCCGACGTCGTCTTCTACGAGAACGGACGACGCAACGCTTCGAACAACGGTGGTTCCAACGGCAACAACAACGCCAACGACAACGCCAACGGACAGGGCAATCAGGGCCAGTAGCGGGATCCGGGACCCGGATCGATCGACCCGGGCCTCCGATACTTCGGGTTGACCGGCGGTTTATACGGTCGTGAGACCATGTCTTTGATGCGAAACCGCTTTCTGCTCCCTCTCGTCACCCTCTTTGTCGGCCTGCTGGCCGCGACCGTTGGTGTTGCGCCGGCTTCGGCTTCTGGTGGGAAGTGCGGCGTCCCTGTCTCGGTGAAACTCAGCTCTCACGACCCCACAGCGCTTCTGGAGAAAGCACAGGCCTTCGTATACGTAAGGCCGAAAGCTCGCGTCAGCGGGGCGCAGGTGCGTGTTTTGCGAGCCGGGAAGCTGTTCGCCAAGGGCAGAATCACCGGTCGACTGGCTTCAGGCCGGACCACGGTCATCAAGCTGAACCGGAAAAGGAAGATCAACCGCGGCAAATACCGGGTCAAGGTGATCGCCCGCAAGGTCGGCTGCAGCAAGCCGCGCTCCAAGAGCCGGGCCTGGAAGTTCAAGGCACCGAGCCTGCCCGTAAAGGCGCTGCCCTACAGCACCAAGGTGAATGACAACGTCGGTGTGGTCCGTTTCGCGCTCAGGCCGATTCGCCGGAGCAAGGTCGGCCAGGTTCAAGCGACGCTGTTGAACGGCAACGGCGCCACGGTCGCCCAGGAGATGATTCCGGAACTCGGCACCAATCAGGTGGTCGCGGAGCTTCCGATCAGCGAGAAGCTCAGCCCCGGCTCCTACAGCATCCGGCTCGTCGGCAAGGAGGTCTCGAGCGACGTCTGGAGGACATCAACCCAGAGCATCCGCTTCGTCAGTGGCGGTGGAGCGGCCAAACCGATCCCGCCTACGGGAATGCAGGTCCAGAGGGTCGCCGTTGACTGGAGCGGAGGCAAGTGGCAGGGCAGACAGTTCGCCGGCTTCATCGCTCCCGGCATCGGCTTCGGTGAAATCGTCTGCAGTCCTGATCAGCAGTGGCTCAGGTTCTACCCGTCCAACGGCGGTCGCGAGGCGGCGATGATGACTTGGACCGACAAGGACTGGGGAGACTTCCGCGAGGTCGCACTCAGGGAAGCCAAGTATGCGAACGGGACCGGTCCGGACTTCCGCGAGGGAATGAACAAGTTCGGCCCGACCGAGAAATGGTCCCGGGGAAGCTTCCAGGGGATCATCTCCGACCGCGGACCGATCGAGGGTCCCGGCGGGGAGTCACTGGCACCTCCGACGACTTACGACCTCAACTGGGAGTGGAACTTCAGCAAGTCCGGCAAGGCTGAATGCCATGTCGAGGCCGTTTTCCGTACCGAGACCGACCAGAGCGACAAGCCCCTGGCCCGGTCGGCCCAGATCGTCTGGCGGGGCGAGAGCAACGCTGCCGACAACAGCATCAGCGTTGTCGATTTCCCGGATCTCGGTGAAGTGAAACTCACCTGCGAGGCCGGTCCCACCGGCGTACGGCGTCTGGAGATCGACAGCCCGATCGGTGGCAGGGTGGATACCCGCGAGGGATCCGATGTGGAGTCGGTCACTTTCGAGCAGGGTCCGATCACCGCGAGGCTGCCGAACAACGGCATGCTCTTCCTCCAGCTGAACGGCGGCGAGCGGATCATGGTTTCCTCGCGCTGGAAAGCGAATGACCCGGCGCCCGAGCGGAACTGGTGCGTCGTCTCCGCGCAGATCTACACCCCCTGACCATCACCTCTAGGATGGGGTCATGTCTGGCAACGGCGAGTCGGGGAAGGGTCGCATCGAGGACGCTGACGCTCTGCGGGCGGCGGTATCCGAAGTCGGTCGGGATCTGAAGCTGCTCGCTTCGCGGGTGGCTGAGCTGTCCGAGGCGGTCGAATCGCTGGGTTCAGACGGTGCTGCCCCCGCCAGGGGCCGCCAGACCGCGCGAACCACTCAGGCGAGCAGGGTGGCTCGGAGCCGGGTCGAGTCGATGACCGTGGTCGTCAGGCCACTTCCGGAGCTGGCCATGGCGGCCATGGCGGAGACCTCGCTGCGCGGCCTGCCGGGCGTCAACCAGGTCGTCTCGGTCGAGCGCTTCGAAGACTGGGCCCGGTTCACCCTCGAGGTCGTCAAGGGAACCGATCTGGTCAGTGAGATGAAAAAGGCACTGCCGGTCGCCTTCAAGTCCGAGCAATCGGATTCGGGGGAGATCTCGCTCGTCCTGAAGTGGGCCTGGGGCACCGCTAATTGATCGATCGGGGTCTAGTTGGCTGAGCGCATTCCGCGCGACCAGAGCCTGAGCCGAATCTACGGCGCCGGAGCACTCTTCTCAGCCGGCTACGGCAACGTCGGCTCGTCTATCTACTACGCACTTGGTGTCACCGCGGCCTTCGCGCTCGGCCTGACTCCGCTCGCCTTCCTGATCGCCGGGCTGATCTTCGTCTGTACGGCTGCGTCGTACGCCGAGGCCACGGTGATGTTCCCGGAAGCAGGAGGGTCCTCCAGCTTCGCCCGACACGCCTTCAACGAGACGGTGAGCTTCATCGCCGCCTGGGGGCAGATGCTCAACTACATCATCACGGTCGCGATCTCGGCCTACTTCGTACCGCACTACCTGGCCGTATTCTGGGAGCCTCTCGGCGAATCTCCCGCCGACATCATGACCGGGGCGGTCCTGATCATCGGGTTGGCGCTGCTGAATATCCGGGGTGGCCAAGAGTCGGCGAAACTGAACACGGTGCTGGCGGTCACCGACCTCGGGACCCAGGTGATCCTGGTCGCGATCGGTCTGTTCCTGGTCCTCAGTCCGGATGTCCTGGTTTCGAACGTGCAGTTCGGGGTTGCGCCCACCTGGCCTGACTTCGCGCTCGGCGTCGCCGTCGGGATGATCGCCTACACCGGTATCGAGACGATCTCGAACATGTCCGAGGAGGCTCGCGACGCGGCCCGTACGGTGCCTCAGGGGGTCGCTCTCGTGGTCCTTGCCGTACTCGGTCTCTATCTGCTGATCCCGATCGTCGCCCTGTCGGCGATGCCCGTATTCCAGGCCGCCGACGGCAGTTACGTGACCGAGCTCGGCACGACCTTTGCCGACGATCCGATCCTCGGGATAGTCGAAAACCTCGGTCTGTCGGCCGGGCTGACCGACATTCTGCGGATTTACGTTGGTGTCCTGGCCGCGGTCATCCTGGTGATCGCGACCAACGCCGGAATGATCGGGGTCTCCCGCCTGAGCTACTCGATGGGCCAGTACCGCCAGCTGCCGGAGGTCATCCGTCAGATTCACCCGCGCTACCGGACGCCGTACATCGCGATCGGGGTTTTCGCAGTCCTGGCGATCGTCACCCTCCTGCCGGGGCAGGCCGAGTTCCTGGCGACGCTCTATGCCTTTGGCGCCATGCTCTCCTTCACGATCGCCCACGGGGCCGTGATATGGCTACGCAAGCGGTATCCGGACGCTGAACGCGCCTGGCAGCCGAGGTTCAACTTCAGGTTCCGCGGGGTCCTGATTCCGGTCACCGCCGTGGTCGGCGGGATGGGCACGCTCACGGCCTGGCTGGTTGTGATGGCGCTCAACCCGGTGACGCTCGCCGTCGGTTCGGTCTGGCTGCTGGTCGGGATCGTTGTCTACTACCTGTACCGCCGTTACCAGCGCCTGCCCCTCTCTAAAACGGTCAAGGTCGTGCTGCCGGAGCCGTTGGGTGTCGAAGAGGTCGAGTACCGGAGCGTGCTCGTCGCCTTCCCTGCGGACCAGCCGTTCTCCGAGGACATGATCGCCACGGCAACCCGCCTGACGTCCCAGAAACGCCGGGCGATCCATCTGGTCGCCCTGCTCACGGTGCCCGCCAGCCGGGAGATCGACTCCGCGATGCTGGAGGCTGAAGAGACGGCACAGCGCAAGATCGAGGAGGCCAGACTGATGGCCGGCATGCGGGTGAGCGGCCGGGTCGTCAGGGTCCGGCCGGGTCAGGAGGGATACGTGCTTGCCGAACAGGCCCGGGAGTCCCGGGCCGAAGCGATCGTCGTCGGCATGCGGCGGAGGGGTGGGGTGCCACTCTACGGAAAGACCCTGGAGACCCTGCTGAGGGAGCGACCCTGCCGGGTAATCGTGGTCTCGGAGGGAGGCGGACGGGCCGCGTTCACCCAGGGGCCGCAGAGTGCCGCGCTCGAGGGGGTTGAGCCGGCATGAGGCGGGGCGGACTCTACGACCTCTCGGTCAGAACCATCTCGCTCGTTTACGTGGCTATCGGGGTGGCCGTGCTGGCGCTCACGGTGGTGCGTGGCGGTGGCGTCCTCTCGATCGGCTTCATTCTCGGCATCGCTTTCATCGCTGTGGGAATCGCCCGTTTCAGGCTGCAGCAGAGGATCGGGCAGGACGAGTGAAGTCACGGGGAAGGGCTCCGAATAACGGAGCGATCTGGTTGCTGACCCTGGCCTGGGCTTCGGTCGGCTTCTCGATCTATTTCGCGCTCGGCGTGGTTGCCGAGCACGGACTCGGTCTTACCCCGCTGATCTTCCTGGTGGCCGGCCTGCTCTTCGTGCTGACCATGTTCACCTACGTCGAAGGCAGCGCCATGCTTCGGCAGCGAGGCGGGTCATCGGCCTTCGCCCGGCATGCCTTCAACGAGACGACCGCCTTCATCGCCGGCTGGATGATCCTGCTCGACCTGTTGATCGTGATCGCCCTCGCGGTGCTTTCGGTGCCGCACTACCTCGAACCGCTGACCGGCGACCTCGACGGCACCGCCTGGGGCGCGGCGATCATCTTCGCGGTCGTGGTCTACATCGCCGGCATGAACGTGATCGACCTTCCGGCCCGTCGTCGCCCCTGGTTCCTGCTCTTACTTGCCGCCGCCGATCTGCTGGTGCAGCTGCTGGTCCTCGGGGTCGGGCTGCTGGTCGTCTTCGACCCGGATGCCCTTACCGGCAGCATCGAACTCTGGACCAGCCCCGGCCTGGAAGATGCGATCTATGCCGCGGCGCTGGCGATGCTCGCCTATGCGGGGATCGAAGCGGTGGCGAATCTGATCCCGGACCTTGATCTGGATCCGTCGCGCTTCGGCAGGGTGGTGACCCGGACGGTCTGGCTGGTCCCTGTGATCTATGCCGGCATTGCGGTAATCGCGCTGATGGCAGTACCCGTCCTGCCCGGGCCGGACGGACCGGCAACCGAGCTGGGCACGACCTTCCTCGACGCTCCGATCCTCGGTGTGGTCTCGGCCTTCGACCCCGGTTGGCTGGCTGATGCGATGCGATGGCTGGTCGCGGTCGTGGCTGCGCTGACCCTGATCTGGGCGGCCAACATGGCGATGCTCGGGGTCTCGCGTCACATCTATTCCCTGGCGGTCAACCGGCAGATACCTAGCTGGCTGGGTCAGCTCGGCGGCAGGTATGAGACCCCTTTCAAGGCGATAATGATCTCGGCTGTGATCGTTTTCGCCCTGGCCCTTTTCGGTGAGCTCGAGATGCTCGCGGGGCTGTACGCATTCGGAGCCACCCTGGCGATCACCATCGCCCACCTCTCGGTGATCAAGCTGCGATTCACCAGGCCACAGGAGGACCGGCCTTTCTCGGTTCCCGTCTCGATCCCGATCCGTTCCGGATCCCTGCCGCTGCCGGCTGTCGCCGGCGCCCTGCTGGGCTTTCTGGCGCTTCTCTCGGTGCTCGTCTACCACGACTCGGCCCGCTGGGTCGGCGGTGCCTGGCTGGTCCTCGGCCTGGCGGGCTACGCCGTCTATCGCCGCGTCTTCGAACAGGTCGGATTGAACCGCCATGTGACGGTTGATCCACGCTCGCTGACCAGACCCCACCTCAAGGAAGGCCTCAGCCGCATTCTCGTGCCGGTCTTCGGCAGCCCCCTGGACGAGGACATCGTCAGCACGGCGGGGCTGCTGGCGGTGAACCCGCGGTCCGACGGGAGCGGGGGAGGGGCGGAGCTGATCGTGCTGTACACGATCGAGGTGCCACTCTCGCTCGGCATGGACGACCCGGTACCAGAGGGTGTCCAGCGGGAGGCGGAGCGGGCAGTCGAGCGAGCGGCCCTGATTGCCGACGAGTATTCCGGGGTCAATGTGGAAACCGAGATCCGTCGGGTCCGTCGCACCGGCTCCGGAATCGTGTTCGCTGCAGGTGAGCTGGGGGTCGACGCGATCGTGATGGGCGCCGAACCCCCGAACCCGGTCCGGGGAGGCGCGAAGCTGGGCGGGATCGGAGAGTCACGGCCGGAGGAGGTCGGGCCGGTCACCGCCTACGTCCTCAGGCGTGCGGACTGTCAGGTACTGCTGACCGCCCCACCCGGAGGCGAGGCGTAGGATGCCGCGAATGTACGTACTCATCGTCGGCTGTGGGCGGGTCGGGTCGAGCCTGGCCCGGAGGATGCTTGCCGAGGGCCATACCGTTTCCTGCCTCGACCGTGACCCCGAGGCACACGCCAGGCTGGAGGCCGGACTGGACGAGGCCTGGGAGGATCGCGGCGGGGTTTTCACGGTGGGAGCCGCCCTGGAGGCCGACGCCCTCGAAACCGCCGGCATCCAGCAGGCCAACGCTTTCGTGGCTTCGACCAACGGCGACAATACGAACATCGTGATCGCTCAGATCGCTCAGCAGCGGTACGGCGTAGACCGCGTGGTCGCCCGCATTCTGGACCCGGCCAGAGCCTCCTTTTACCGGGATCGCGGGATGGAGATCGTGTGCCCGACCCGCACCGCGATAGACATGCTCGAAGAGAGCCTCACGGCAGGCTCCCCGGCAGGAGGGGACTGACCGTGTACCTGCTCGTCGTCGGTGCCGGCAAGGTTGGAGTCAACCTGGTCCGCGAGCTGGAAGACCAGGGTCACGAGGTGACACTGATCGAGAGCTCTCGTGCCCGGTATCTCGCGGTCGAGCAGGAATTCGAGCACCGGGTCCAGTACGGCGACGCTTCCGAGCTGTGGGTGCTGGAAAGAGCCGGGATCGAGCGCGCCGACATGGTCATCGCCGTCACCGGTGACGACGAGGACAACATCCTGATCTGCCAGGTGGCGAAAGAGAAGTACTCGGTCGAGAGGATCATCGCCCGGGTGAACAACCCGCGCAACCGGCCCCACTTCGATCTGCTCGGCATCAGCCCGGTGGTCTCCGCGACCGGCCTGATCCTGAACCTGATCGAGCATGAGGTCCCGCACCACAACCTCGTCCGGCTGCTCGACCTCGAAAGCGAGAAGATCGAGATCGTCGAACTGCGGATCAGCGAGGAATCACCGATGGCCGGCCGGCGCATCGGGGATATCGACACGCCCGACCGCACGCTGCTCATCACGATCATCAGGCAGGGCTCCGGGTTCGTTCCCGACGCTGATTCCGTTCTCGAGGCCGGCGACGACATCCTCGTCGTGCTCGACCCGGGCCGCGAGGAAGAACTCAAGGCCGCTCTTGGCTTCGCCGGGTGAAAGGCTGCGGGACAGGGACTCGAACCCCGATTTCACGGACCAGAACCGCACGAATTACCATTATTCTATCCCGCAGCGGCAGTCTGGAAGGATAACGCCGCGGCCCTTTCGGTGCGGTCCCGGCCACCTTTCCGGGTGAATCAACGACCGCAGGCTGTGTTACTTTCAGGACATGGTCCGATCAGCCACGAAGGCTCTCCTTCTCACCCTGCTCTTGCTTGCCCCGCTCGGCGTCGCTGCCTGCGGCGGCGGTGATGAAGAGACGCCGGCGCCGGTGGCGACAGAGGAGCCTGCGGCGCCGGATCTGACCCAGGCGGACCTGATCAGCGCCGGGGACGGGATCTGTGCGGAGGTCAACGCCGCGATCGGCACGATCCAGACGATCGAGACCACCGACTCAACCGTGCAGGCGACCCAGATCGCAGATCTCTACGCCGGCGTCGCGGAACGGCTTGAGGGGCTCGGTACGCCGAGTGACGGTGAGGCACCGACCGCCGTGATCGCCGCCGCGGCGACCCTGGGTGATCCGGCCACCACCGATCCGACCGCGGCTCTGGCTGAGTTCCAGACGGCCGCTTCCGCATACGGCTTCACCGACTGCGCCGAGGATCCGGCGGCTCCCGTCGCAACCGGCGGCGACTCCGACGCCGACTCTGGAACCGGCGGGGGCACGGTTGACCCCGCTCCCGCTCCGACTCCCGATCCCGCCCCGGCGCCCGCCCCGGCGCCGACACCGACCGAGCCTCCGACCGGAGGCGGTGTCGTCCCGACGCCGCCCAGTTCGGGTGGCGGCTCAGGTGGATCCGGCGGATCCAGCGGCGGCATCAGCCCGGGCTGATGCCGGTCCGGACCTGATCGGGCTTCAGCCGGTCCAGGCTGCGTAGAGCTTGCTGTAGAGCCCGTCCGAGGCCATCAGTTCGTCGTGGCTTCCGGTTTCGGCGATCCTGCCGTCGCTCAGTACCACGATCCGGTCGGCTCGCCGGATCGTCGAGAGGCGATGCGCGATGACAATCGCCGTGCGGCCGCTGAGCAGCCGGTCGAGCGCGGCTTCGATCGTCCTCTCGGTGCGGGTATCGACCGAAGATGTCGCTTCATCAAGGATCAGGATCCTCGGTTCGGCGAGGATCACCCTCGAGAAGGCGATCAGCTGTCGCTGTCCCGATGAGAGCTGGATTCCGCGCTCTCCCACCTGGGTCTCAAGTCCCTCCGGCAACCTCTCGATGAAGGGATCTGCCCCGACCGAACGGGCTGCCGCGGCGATCTCATCCATGGTCGCATCCGGTCGGCCGAACGCGATGTTCTCGGCGATCGTGCCGGAGAACAGGAAGCCTTCCTGGGGCACTATCCCCATCTGCCCGCGCAGCGACCGCTGCCGGTAGGAAGAAAGCGGAAGGCCGTCGATGAGGACCTGCCCGACCTGCGGGTCGTGGAAGCGGGTGACGAGCTTGGCCAGGGTGGATTTGCCCGCCCCGGTGCTGCCGACAAGGGCGACCGTTTCACCAGCTGGGATCTCGAGGTCGATCCCGCCGACCGCCCAGCGGTCGTCAGGGCCGGCTGACGGAGAGCCACGGGCTTCGGCGTCGTAGCTGAAGGACACGCCTTCGAACCGGATCGAACCCTCGAGTGCCTCGGGATCGATCGCGTCTGGGCGGTCGACTATCTCGGCCTTCGTATCGAGCAGGGTGAAGATCTTGTCCAGCGCGGCCATGCCCTGCTGGTAGGTGGCGTAGAGCTGGGCCAGCTGCTGGATCGGGTCGAAGAACAGCTGCAGGTAGCCGATGAAGGCGATCAGGATCCCGATCTCGATGTTTCCGTTGATGGCCTGGTAGCCGCCGAAGAGCAGGATCACCACGGTTCCGAGGGCGGTCAGCAGCTCGGTCGCGGGGAAGTAGGTTGCGTTGAGGTAGACCGTCTTCATGTTGGCGTCTCGGTTGGCCTCGTTCAGCACGTCCATCTTCTCGACGTGACGGCTCTCCTGGCCGAAGCTGCGGACCACACGGACACCGCTCAGGGTCTCCTGGAGGTGGGAGGTGATCGCCGCGATCCGCTCCCGGGTCTGGCGGAAGACACCACTCGAGTACGTCCTGAAGATGATGCTGGTGATCAGCAGGAGCGGCAGGACGGTGAAGGTGATCAGGGCAAGACGCCAGTCCAGCAGCAGCATGATCACCACCACGCCGATCAGCGTCAGCATGTTCGAGAACAGGGTCACGATGCCCTGGCTGATCAGCTGGTTGAGCGCCTCGATGTCGTTGGTCAGGCGGGAGATCAGGGTGCCGGGGCGATTGCGGGTGAAGAAACCGACCGACATCCTCTGGATGTGCCGGAAGACCTCCTCACGAAGGTCCTGAAGCACCCTGATGCCGACCCAGCCGACCAGGTAGGTCTGCAGGTAGCTGGTCAGTGCGTAGGCGATCGTGACCGCGAGGAAGGCGGCGACGATTCTGGCCAGTACAGCGGTGTCACCGGCGAGGATCCCTGCGTCTACGGCCTGACCTGCGAGGTAGGGAGGGGCCAGCGAGGTGGCGCTGGCGGCGATCACCGCCATGGCCATCAGGGCGATGCGGCGGCGGTAGGGTCGCAGCAGCCCGAGCACCCAGCGCACCTTGCGGCCGCGGCCGCGCTCGCCGCGGAAGCGCTCCAGCCGGCGTGGTGCCAGGGCGGTTTCGCCGGCAGGCGGCGGACCGCTCATGAATAGACCTCGACCGCTTCGTCGATGAAGATCTGCTCCGGCTCTTCGGCCGTGATCAAATCGCGGTACAGGCCGGAACGGGTCAGCAGGTCCTGATGGCTGCCGGCATCAGCGATACGACCGTTCTCCATCAGGATGATCCTGTCGGCGAGTGAGATCGTCGAAAGCCGGTGGCCGATGACGAAGGTCGTCCGCCCCTGCATCGCCTCGTCCAGGCCAGCCCGGATCCTGCGTTCGGTCGTGGCATCCAGCGAGGAGGTCGCGTCGTCGAGGATCAGCACCGTCGGGTCGGCGAGGAT
The DNA here is from genome assembly GCA_963709475.1 of uncultured Solirubrobacterales bacterium. Taxonomy (GTDB): domain Bacteria; phylum Actinomycetota; class Thermoleophilia; order Solirubrobacterales; family 70-9; genus 67-14. The sequence goes on from CAVPWI010000001.1 coordinate 238,062, forward strand.
GGCCCGGGCGATCGCCACCCGCTGGCGCTGGCCTCCGGAAAGGGTCAGTCCACGCTCGCCGACCACGGTGTCGTAGCCGTCGGGCAGATCGAGAATGAAGTCGTGTGCCTGAGCCAGTTTCGCCGCCCGCTCGACCTCCTCCCGGGGAGCATCGGCCCGGGCGTAGGAGATGTTCGCCGCGACCGTGTCGCCGAAGAGGAAGCTGTCCTCGGAGACGTATGCCGTTTCGCTTCGCAGTGAGTTCACATCGACCGTCTTCAGGTCGGCGCCGTCGATCGAGATCCGGCCTTCACCCGGGTCGTAGAGCCTGGCGATCAGCGAAACCAGACTGGTCTTGCCGGAGCCGGAAGGTCCGACCAGTGCCACCCGGGAGCCGCCCTCGACAACCAGTTCGATCGAGCTGAGCGCCTCTGGTGTTTCCGGCGAGTAGCGCAGCGAGACGTCCTCGAGTACGACTCTGCCGTTTCCTTCGGGCAGTGCCGGGGCGCCCTCGGGCGAGGTGATCTCGGGGTCACGGTCGAGAACCTCGAACAGCCGGTTGCCGGCCGCGATCGCCCGCTGACCCATGCCGAGCGCCATGCCGACCATCCGCATCGGAGAGGCGAGGATGATCATGTAGGTGTAGAAGGCGGTGAACTCGCCCAGGTCGAGGTTGCCGTTGATCACGGCGATGCCGCCGACCAGCAGAACGGCCGCCGTTCCGATCTGTGGCAGAGCCCCGATCAGCGGCGAGAAGAAGGCCTGGATACGGGTCGATTTGATGCTCTGGTCGAACAGCCTCGTGACCGAACCCTGGAACCGGCTGAGCTGGTGCTCCTCCTGGGCGAAAGCCTTGACCACTCGAATGCCGGTCACGTTCTCCTCGGCCTCGGCGGTCAGCTCGGCCATGCGCTGCTGGACCTCCTGCATCGCGGGTCGCGACTGCCGGGTGAAACGGACCGCGGTGAGGATCACGAACGGGGTGGGGGCGAGCGCGATCAGGGCGAGCCAGGGGTTGATGAAGAACATCACGGTTCCCGCCAGCAGCACGGTCAGCAGGCTCTGAGAGAAGAAGATCAGCCCGTAGCCGAGGAAGAAACGGATTGCCTGCAGGTCGACCGTGGCCCGCGACATCAGCTGGCCGGTCTGCTGGGTGTCGAAGAAGCCGAGTTCCAGTCGCTGGAGGTGGTTGTAGAGGCTCTGCCGGAGGTCGAACTCGACCGCCAGCGAGACCTTGCCCGCGACGATGCGTCGCACCATGGTGAGTCCCAGTCGTAGGATGGCTGCGCCCATGATGAATCCCACCAACGGAAGCAGCGCCTCGCGATCCTTGGCCTCGATGGCGTTGACCGCCTCCCCGATCAGCCACGGGATCAGCACCGTCATGACCATTGCACCCCACGCGAAGACCAGGGAACCCCAGAGCGCACGCCTGTGCGGCCTCAGGAATCCGAGCAGTCTGCGAAAGGTGGGCATCCCCATAACTATACAAAGTGAAGTGCGCTGCCCTTGATCGCCGAAGCGGTGGAATGCCTGATCTGCCCTCACTGTGGCGGAGCCCTGCGTCAGAACGGTGCTTCGCTGATCTGCAGTGGCGGACACACCTCGAACATCGCCCGCCAGGGATACGTCAGCCTGCTCGCAAGCCACGCCGGCACCCACACCGCGGATTCAGCGTCGATGATCTCCGCTCGCGAACGGGTTCTCGGGGCGGGCCTCTTCGAACCCGTCTCCGCGGCTCTGGCGGAGGCTGCAGCCGTCCCCGCCGCCACGGAAGTCGCCGGTGTCGTGGCTGACATCGGCTCCGGTCCGGGCTACTACCTGGAGCGCGTGCTGGAGGCCGTGCCCGAGCGGATCGGCATTGCTGTCGACAACTCGAAGTACGCCGCCCGCCGCGCCGCCCGTTGTCACCCGCGCGCCGCCGCGGTGGTCGCCGACGTCTGGGACGGGCTGCCGCTCGGACCGGAAACCGCTGCGGTCGCGATCAACGTATTCGCTCCCCGGAACGGAAGCGAGATAGAGCGGATCCTCGCCCCCGGCGGCCGTCTGATCACCGTGACGCCGCAACCGGAGCACCTGTCCGAGCTGGCCGGACCGCTCTCGATGATCTCGGTCGATTCGGACAAGGAGCGCAGACTGCGGGATACGCTCGGTCAGCTGGCCGAGGGCATGGAGTCGTTTCCGGTCGCCTGGCAGATGAGGCTGAGCCGGTCGGAGGTCTCGGATCTGGTCTCGATGGGCCCGAATGCAGGAAGGCTCGAGCCGGAGTCCCTGGAGGAAGCCTTGGACGGGATCGGCTACCCGGCGGAGGTGAGCGGCTCGGTCACGGTTTCAATAGCCGACAAGCCCGGCTGAGTCCGGCCGTCCGAGACCGGGGCCGGCGCCCGGGGGCTACCTTCCTACCGGATGACGAGGAAGATCCAGATGACCGCGGCGGCGATCGAGATCCAGATGATGCGGTTGCCGAAGGGGCTGCCTTCGCGCCTCAGGTAGACGCCGAAGGCAAGCCCGACGAAGGGAACCAGCACCGCCAGCAGCAGGCCGGCGTACTCGTTCGAGGTGATCGAGGTGCCGTCGCGGTTGGGGGCAGGTTTCTTCGTCGCCATCGGGGCAGCATAATGGGGCCGCAGCCGCAACCGCGGTGACCGGAACGATCAACCGAGTGATACGGAGAGGCGATGACCGAGCGCAAGGCAGCAAGTGACCACACCGTTGAGGCGAATCACAAGCTGCTCGACGATTTGCCGTTCGAAGACGAGCGGGACTTCGAGGAGGCGGCCCGCGGCTTCGTCGCACCGTTGACGGAAGGCCATGTACTGAAACCCAACGGAGACTTCGTCTTCGACCCGGGCCGGCTCGACTTCGTCAAGGGCCGCGAGCAGGCCCCCGATACCGTGAATCCGAGTCTCTGGCGCCAGGCCAGGCTGGTTGCTGAAGGTGGGCTGTTCAAGGTCTGCGAACGGATCTACCAGGTGCGCGGATACGACATCTCGAACCTGACCGTGATCGAGGGCGACACCGGCGTGATCGTGGTCGACCCTTTGATCTCGGCGGAGACCGCAAGGGCCGCGCTGGACCTCTACTTCGAACACCGGCCGAAGAAGCCGGTCGTCGCGGTGATCCACTCCCACAGTCATGTCGATCACTATGGCGGTGTGCGTGGCGTGGTCGACGAAGAAGACGTCAGATCCGGCAAGGTCAAGGTGATCGCGCCCGAGGGCTTCCTCGAAGCAGCCGTCTCCGAGAACGTCATGGCCGGAACCGCGATGACCCGGCGTGCCATGTACCAGTTCGGAGCGCTGCTGGCCCCGGACGACCAGGGTACGGTCGGGACGGGTCTCGGCTCCGGGGTTTCGCTCGGCACGGTGACGCTGATCGAGCCTTCCCACGAGATAACGGAGGACAACTCGCGCATGGTCGTCGACGGCCTCACCTTCGACTTCATGCTCACCCCGGACACCGAGGCCCCGGCCGAGATGCACTGGTACATCGAGGAACTGAAGGCGCTAACCGCAGCCGAGAACTGCGTGCACACCATGCACAACACCTACCCGATCCGCGGTGCCCAGGTCCGCGACCCGCAGGCGTGGTCGATGTACCTGAACGAGACGATCGAGCGCTGGGGCAGCGAAGCCGAGGTCATGTACGGCATGCACCACTGGCCATCATGGGGCAGCGATCGCATCGTCGAGATGTTGAGCAAGGGCCGCGACGCCTACCGCTACATAAACGACCAGACCCTGCGCCTGGCCAATCACGGCTATACGCCGATCGAGATCGCCGAGCAGGTCCGCCTGCCCGACTCGCTTGAGCGGCACTGGGCCGTCCGCGACTACTACGGAACGATCAGCCACAACGTCAAGGCGACCTACACCCGATACCTCGGCTGGTTCGACGGCAACCCGGCAAACCTCGACCCGCTCACGCCGGTCGAGGCGGCCGAGAAGTACGTCGAGTTCATGGGCGGGGCCGACTCCGTCACCGAGCGGGCGCGTGGGTGCTTCGAGAAGGGTGAGTACCGCTGGGTCGCCCAGGTGATGAAACACGTCATATTCGCCGACCCGTCCGATCAGGCGGCGCGTGAGCTGACCGCCGACGCGATGGAGCAGCTCGCCTATCAGGCCGAATCCTCGACCTGGCGAAACGCCTACCTGACCGGAGCCCAGGAGCTGAGGTTCGGCTCACCGGTGCTGCCCGAGATGATCGACACGGCCAGCGAGGAGACGATCCACGCGTTGACCCTGGGGATGATCTTCAACTACCTCGCCGTGAGACTCAACGGCCCGGAGGCCGCTGGCCGGGAGATCACGATCAACTTCATCCTGACCGATACGAACCAGGAGGCGTGGCTGCGCCTGGAGAACGGCGCCCTCAGCCATTCGGTGGGTCGCAGCGCGGCCGATCCAGATGCGACGGTCACGCTCGACCGGGGGGTCCTGGACGGGATCGTCTGTGCCCAGTTGGACCTTGAGGGGGCGGTCAGCTCCGGCGCGGTGAGAGTTGAGCCGGATACCGGTCCGCTGGTGGAGCTCGTCGGCCTGCTCGACAGCTTCAGTCCGTGGTTTGCCGTGATCGAGCCGTGACCAGGTCGAACTCGGCCTTGTTCATCGCCTCGGGATCATAGGCCGGCGCCTTGGTATCGGGGATCTCGAAGTAGGGCGTCTCGACGTTGTCGAAGAATCCCCATCCGCCCATGTCCTCGACCCAGATCCGGACCCGGTTGAGATCGAGCCCGCTCGCCTCCACGTCGGAGCAGAGCAGAGTGACCTCCCCCGGAGTCGTCGGCGCGACCGGCTTAACGGCGGCCAGCCACTTCTCGACCTCTTCGTCGCCCATAGGTGCCACAGCCGCAACCTAGCGCAGGGCGGTATCTTCAGTCCCACATGAGGCTCCACTTCCCGATTCCGACGACACTGCTCTGCGTTTTCACGATCGCCGCCTTTGCGGGTTGCGGTGGTGATGACGACCCGGGATCCGGCACCGTCTCCGACCCCGATCCGACCACGACGGTCACGGTCGAGCAGTTCGTATCCGGCTTTGCCGACCAGACCGGAGTCGAACTCAGCTCCGAAGACTTCCCCGGCGATGCGGTCCTGCTCGGTTTCGACGATGACGGTGAAGCCTTTGAGTTCAGCGAAGCCGAAACGGAATTCATCGACGAGTACGGGACCGCTCAGATTTTCGTGGTCGAGACCGGTGGGGACCCGGAGATGATCCTCGACGCGGTGACCGGACAGGGGCTGGACGAATCACCCGTGGAGCTTGGCGGGGACACCGTGCGCCTGGTTACGAAGGTGGCAGACAAGCCGGATGCCGACGGTGTCATCTGGGTCCGGCAGTGTGTCCGCTACGAGACCGACAAGTCACGGAACACCTGTTCCTGGAAGGGCAACAAGATCTACGGCCGGAACGTGATCACAAGCTGGATCTCAGCCGAAGACAGCCTCGACGACCAGGCCCGGAAGCTGGACCAGGCAGTATCCGAAACCGTAGCCGGCGCCTGACGGTCGACCGGGCCCGTAGCCGCCGCCGGTCGCCCGCCAGCCTCAGGCGGTCTTCGGACCCAGAGTGCGCCTCAAGCGGTCGATCGCACGGCGAAGAACCCTCGACACATGCATCTGCGAGTACCCGATGCGGTCAGCGATCTCCGACTGGGTCAGATCCTCGCGGAACCGCAGGCGCAGGACCCGCTTCTCTGTGTCTGAGAGGTCTTCAGCGGCCGCCTTGAGCGTCAAATGGTCTTCGACCTCGTCGAAGGTCTCATCTTCCTCGCCGATCCGTTCGGCCGGGGCGGACTCGTCCTGGTCAGACCGGGCCGGCGACTCCATCGAGACAGGAAAGCGGCTCTGCTTGGCCTCGATCGCTTCGATCACCTCGTGCTCGGCCGTATCTATTTCGTCGGCGATCTCGGCCACGCTCGGGCCACGCTTGAGTTCAGCACTCAGGTCATTGACCGCGCTGTCGACCTCACTGATGCGTTCGTAGAGGCTTCGGGGCACCTTTACCGGCGAAACCCGGTCACGGAAGTGCCGCTTCAGCTCGCCGTTGATCGTCGGCGAGGCGTAGGCCTTGAACGGGATGCCCCGCGAAGGGTCAAAGCGGTCGATCGCCTTGACCAGCGCCAGGCAGGCAACCTGGTTCAGGTCATCAATGGGTTCCGGGCCTTTACGGAAGGAGAGAGCCAGCCCGTGGGCGAACTCCATGTATCGCTCAGCGATTTCCTCCCGGACGGCGTCTTCTTCGCGCCGTTCCCAAAGTGTTGCTTCGTCGGCCAGGCCCATCAGGTGCCCGTCGGCAGAGATCTCTCGGTTTGCAGTTTCCATTTCAGCCTCCTCGTTCATTCGATTGAGTTTGCTGCCCTAGAACCCCCGGTACGGGGTCGTGCAGATGTTGTGATCTCTCTGACTTCGACCGTATCAACTCATGCCATGGGGTGGCGAACTACCATGTTTATCGAAAATCCGTCCGGCGGATCGACTGCGACCTGCGTCCGTCTGCGAAAACCGGCCTCCTCTTCGCTTGGATAGCCTCCAGCGCATGAGCAAGCCAAAAGTGAGCGTCCTCGTAGTCGTAGGAACCCGCCCCGAAGCGATCAAGCTCGTTCCGTTGATCCTCGCTCTGCGCGAGAGCGAGGTCTTCAGGCCGCTGGTCGTATCCACCGGACAGCACCACAGGATGGTCGGTGAAGTCCTTGAGCTCGCGGGGATCAAGTCGGACTACAACCTCTGGGTGGGCGGCGCGCGAAGCCATCTGAACGACCGCATCCGCGAGGTAGTCGGCCGGCTCGACGACTTCTGCCGGGAGGAATTTCATGTCGACGGCAAGCTCGACAATGACGGCAGGGTGAGGGACGGCACCTATCCGATGGCGATAATGGTTCACGGGGATACGACCTCTGCCATGTCGGCAGCCGTGGCCGCGTTCCAGCTGCGAATCCCGGTGATACACGTCGAAGCCGGCCTGCGGAGTGGCGACAGCCTGACGCCTTTTCCGGAGGAAATGAACCGTCAGCTGATCAGCTGCATCGCCTGTTTCCACCTCGCTCCGACCTCGCAGAACCTCCAGAACCTGCTTCGAGAGAACGTTCCTGTCGACCAGATCCTGGTCACCGGCAATACCGGTATCGACGCCCTACACTGGGCGGCGGGACTTCAGACGGAGATCTCGGATCCGACGGTTCGCGAGCTCTACCACTCCGACCGTCGCATTGTGGTCGTGACGGCCCATCGGCGAGAGAACTGGGATTCCGGCATTGACGGGATTGCCGAGGGTGTTCACCGGCTCGCGGCAGAAAACCCCGATGTCTCCTTCGTCGTTCCGCAGCACCCCAACCCCATGGTCAGGAGCAAGTGGGCGGTACTCGAGGACGACGGAAACGTCCTGCTGACCGAGCCTGCGCCTTACGCCGAGTTTGCCAAGCTGCTCGCCCGCTCGATCTTCGTGATCACGGACTCCGGCGGGATTCAGGAGGAGGCTCCCTCGCTTGGCAAACCGGTTCTGGTTGCCCGGGAATCGACCGAACGAACCGAGGGTGTCGAATCCGGAACCCTGGTCCTGACCGGCCCCGACCCCGAGGCGATCTACAGGGAGGGAATGATCCTGCTGCGTGACGAGGAGGCGTATCTGGCCATCAGCTCTGCGGTGAATCCCTACGGCGACGGCAAGGCTTCCGAACGCATCGTGACGGCGCTTCAGCACCTTCTGCAGGGCGGCACAACCCCCGAGCCGTTCGGAACCGGTTACTCGCGACGTTCCGTCATCGAGGCGGCCGGCTACTCGTTCGCGAACCTGGTCAGCGCGGAACTCGACCCCAACCATGTCCCGTCTGCGCTGCGTGGACTGAAGCCCGATCGACCTGCCGACGAAATCTGGCCGGATTCCCACGAGGTGGCGGAAGCCGGGCACAACCCCTGAAGGTCCGCGAGTGACCGCTCTGCTGGCACTGACAGACTTCTCGTGGTTCCCTTTCTCCGGCCTGCCACCGGCGATCCAGGTGCTGTTCTCGATCGCCTTCCTGATCATCCTGATGATGCTGGTCTGGACCGGTGTCCTGTGCTTCCTCGGCCTGGAGGCCGATCGCAACCCGCCCGAACCCGGTGGGGAAGAGGACTCCGACTGGATCTTCCTCGTTCCTGCCCTGAACGAGGAGGTGACGATTCGCGACAGCGTCGAGCGCCTCGAGCAGGTACCCCTCGAACGAAAGCGCATCGTCGTGATCAACGACGGTTCCGACGACGGAACGGGGGAGGTCCTCGCGACCCTGGGCAGCCCTCACCTGCACGTGATCGAGCGTCGGCCGCCGAATGCGAGGCAGGGCAAGGCCGCAGCACTCAACTTCGCTTTCTCCGAGATCGCCCGGTGGTGGCCCGAACTCGACCCCGACCGTACGATCATCTGTGTGGTCGATGCCGACGGCCGCATCGGCCCCGAGAGTCCCCGCTTCGTGGCCGGCCATTTCGCTGATCCGCTGGTCGGCGGGGTACAGACGCTGGTGCGGATCTACAACCGTCACCGGCTGCTGACCTGGTTCCAGGACATCGAGTTCTCGATCTACGGCCGGCTCTTTCAGGCGGGGCGCAACCGGTGGGGGACTGCCGGCATGGGCGGCAACGGCCAGTACAACCGGATGTCGGCGCTGGCATCAATCGACGACTCTCTCGACCATGACGACGAGCCGGTGCCAACCGATCCCGACGCGCCTGTGGACGCAGCCCCACCGTCGAGCCTCGGCCCCTGGCGTGACCGGCTGACCGAAGACCAGGACCTCGGGCTGCGCCTGATGATCGCCGGATGGGAACTGCGCCATGACAACCGGGCCAGCGTCGATCAGCAGGGCCTTTCGAACCTGCGTCGGCTGCTCCGCCAGCGCACCAGGTGGTCGCAGGGGAATCTGCAGGCGATGGGCCTGATGACCCCCATTGCGAAGTCCAGGATCCCGGCATTGCCCAGGCTGGAACTCATTCTCTATCTGTTGATGCCCTTCTTCCAGGGAATCGTCGGAGCCTCACTCATTGCGGCGGCAGTGCTCGCCATAACCGGTACAGAAGTCTTCTCGGGCAGCTTCTGGTGGCTGGCCTTCGTATACCTGCTGGGCTTCGGGGGCACGATGCTCGGCTGCGTCGCCGCCAAGCTCGAGGCACGGATCACCCTCGCAGGCCTGCTCAAAGGCCTGCTCACCGCGCAGGTCTACGCCTTCTACTCCTGGCTTCTGTGGCCGGTGCTGCTGCGGTCGACCTTTCGCCAGCTGACCAGCCGCGACACCTGGGCCAAGACCGCCCGCGAGGAGATCCCCAGCTGAGACATCGGCCGGCGGCGCCTGCGGTCAGTCCGCGGGCGCGTAGCGGTGGTGGAGCATCAGGTCGTTGCCGTCCGGGTCCTTGAACATGGCCATGTGGCAGACGCCGGTATCGAAGATGTCGCCGATGAAGTCGACACCTTTCTGTTCGAGCTCCGACTTCGCGACCCGGACATCATCCACGTGGAGTGCGATGTGAGCCAGGTTCTGCGGCGCGAAATCGAAGCCCATCCGCCCTGGTTCCCAGATGCCGAAGCAGGTCTCGCCGACCCAGAACTCGTTCTTCGCCCGGGGATCGGGCTTCAGTCCCAGCGTCCCCACGTAGAAGGCCCGACTGCGGTCGGAATCGGTTGACGGGATGCTCACGAAGTCCAGTCCGGTGATCATGCCCCGATGGTAGCCGCGCGGCGGAACCGCGACGAGCGACCCTTCGACAGTTGGGCAACTGGAAGCGATCCGCATCCGTCGCCGGGCCTGATCGCTGCCAGAGCATTCTCAGGGGTGATCAGGAGGGCCGGATGTCCGGAGGGCCGGTTCGATGAGGCTGACGCGGGGGCCGGACCGGGTTTAGAGTGCTGCTGGACGGCCTTTGCCGTGACACCCCGAACGATGGAGACAGATGAGCGTTGAATCTGACATAGGCACCCTCGCGGCGCAGTTCCTCGAGAGCATCGCCGGAAACTACGACGAGAGCGCCTCGGTCGAGCTTGCGGCGATCGTGGTCGCGGTCCGCCACGGCAACGGTCAGATCACCTACCACCATCGTTTCGGTCCGAACCAGCCGTCACCGCACGCCGGAAACGGACTGCTCGAGCAGGCGCTCGACAACAGTCGTCGCCACTTCCGCGGCGAGTTCAACCGGCCGTCGTGATCAGAGGCTGTCCCGGCAGGCAGAACTCGCTACGGCACCGTAGGGTGACCGGATGAGCAACGAACCCGAAACTGAGGCCGAGATCCAGGAAGAGATGCGCGAACTGGGCATCGACAACAACGCCACCGGATCGCCGAACGTGATGATGTCGGGAAACGTCGTCCGCGTGATCGCACTGGTCCTGGCGATCCTGATGCTGGCCGGCGCCGTTCTGCTCGTTTTCTGAGGAATCTGATTCTCAGAAGACTCTGAGCTCCCTCTCAGGGAGTTCACAGAGTTGGGGTCCAACATGACTTCCAGCCGGTGTAGAGCCGGGAAACCTTCACAGGAAGGAAGTCATGAAGAAACCCATCGCAATAGCAGCAGCAGTTCTGGCAATTGGCGTCGCAGGAACCGCGGTAGCCTCCCCCGGCGGCAGCGTTTTCGGCGGCGGTGACCGTGAGGAACGCCAGGCCGAGTTCGCTTCGGACCTCGCACAGAAGCTGGACGGCGTCAACGCAAACGAGGTCGAACAGGGCCTCGATCAGCTCCACTCCGAGCGTGAGGCCGAGATGCTTAACGAACGGGCCGAGTCGCTGGCTTCAGGCCTCGACGGCGTTAGCGTCGAGCAGGCGAAGACCGCACTTGAGAACGTGCGCGAATCGATCGGCGAAGGCGAGCGCCCGGATCCGTCAGAGGCCGACGCCCTGCTGGCCGAGGAACTCGGCGTCAGCGAGGACGATCTGACCGATGCCCGCAAAGCGGAGATGACGCAGCGGCTCGACCAGGCGGTCGAGGACGGTGCGATCACCGAGGAGCAGGCCGACGAGATGCGCGACAAGATCGAAAGCGGGGAAGCTGGACCCGGCGGCCCCGGCGGCGGCCCCGGTCACGGTGGACCCGGCGGTCCCGGTCACGGCGGACCGGACGGACCCGGCGGCCCCGGTTCCTTCGGGTCCTATGGCGAGGCGCCCTCTGCGGCCCCGTCAGCCTGAAGCAGATCAGGTGTCTGGCACTGAATGAGAGGATCATGAGGTGATGTCCCAGGCAACCGTTCTGGTCGTCGACGACGACCCCGGAATACGCGAAGCCCTCGACCGCGCACTGCGGCTCGAGGGCTTCGCCGTGCGACTCAGCGAGGACGGGGAGGCAGCTCTGGCCGACATCGGAGCGGGGGCGGCCGACGTCATGGTCCTGGACCTCGGACTGCCGGGTATCTCCGGAATCGAAGTGATCGAGAGGCTGCGCCGCGACGGTCAGGACCTGCCCGTCTGCATCCTCTCCGCCCGGGACGAGGTTTCAGACCGGGTCAACGGCCTGCGGGCGGGCGCGGACGACTATGTCGTCAAGCCCTTTGACCTCGACGAGCTGACCGCGCGTCTGCATGCCCTGCTTCGAAGGCGACCCGACCAGGTGAGCACGCCGGTTCAGGTGGGCTCACTTCGAATCGACCCTGCGCGTCACCAGGTCATGGTTGACGGCAGGGATCTCGAGCTGACCGCCCGTGAGTTCGACCTGCTCAATGTGCTGGCCCGGCATCCGGGCATCGTTCTTTCGAGGGATCAACTGCTGGAGCAGGTCTGGGGCTACACATTCGAAGTCGACGGCAATGTCGTCGACCAGTTCATCTCTTACCTGCGCCGCAAGATCGAGGCGGCAGGAGGCCCGAAGCTCATCCATACGGTGCGCGGAGTCGGCTTCGTGCTGAGGCCGTGAAGAGCCGGGTCTTCGGCAGCCTGCGCGGCAGGGTCGCTCTCGTGGCGACGGCGGCCTTCGCCGCGGTACTCCTTCTTGTAGGGGCCGGGTCGCTCACTTCGTTCGCCGATCGCGAGCGCCAACGGGTCGACGAAAGCCTCGAGTCCCGTCCGCAGCGGGAGCTGGCTCGCGCCCTGGGAGCCCCCGCAGGGCCCCCGCAGAGCGGGCCGGGGGAGTCTCGGGACGATGAATTCGGACCGCCTGTCTTCCGCCCGCAGGGTGAGTATGTGCGCCTCACGGTGAATGGCGAAACCGTTCGGGGTTTGGACGTGCCCGAGGGTCTGCCGCTCCCGGAGGGTCCCGGCCTGCGCACGCTGAGCGCGGATGGCATCGAGTACCGCTCCCTTGCCCGCTCGGTCGCACCTGGGACCCTGGTCGAGACCGGAGTCGACCTGAGCGATGCCCAGGCCCGTATCGAGGAACTTCGCAACAGGTTGCTGCTGGTAGGGCTCGCCGGACTACTGCTGGTTGCTGCACTCAGCTGGTGGCTGGCCGGGTTCGCGCTGAGGCCCCTTGCGAGGCTCGGGGAAGCCGCTGGGGAGGTCGGAGGAACCGAGGATCTGTCACGTCGGATCGGGGCTCGTTCCGGGGCAGCCGAGGTCGATCTGCTGACCCACAGCATCAACTCGATGCTTGCCAGGCTCGAAGAATCCTCCGCGCAGACCACGGCGGCCCTCGAGGCCACCCGGCGCTTCGCCGGAGATGCGGGTCACGAACTCCGGACGCCGATGACTTCGCTTCAGGCCAACCTCGGTGCGATCCGGCGCAACCCTGACATCGACGCGACCGAACTCCAGGCGGCGCTCGATCAGATGGATCGGGATTCGGCCCGGATGATGAGGATGCTCGGAACGCTTCAGACTCTGGCCCGCGGGGATTCGGCCGCCGCCCTGCCGATCGGGAAGGTCGAGTTGACCGGGCTGGTCGGTGGGGCTGTCGAAGCGGCGCGACGGCGCCACGCGGGGATCACCTGGAACCTGGCGTCGCCCGCAGAAGAGATCGAGGTTCAGGGCTGGGCCGACGGCCTCAGCTCGATGCTCGACAACCTGCTCGAAAACGCCGCCCGGCACGGCAGACCCGGGGGAGAGGTCAGTACGACCCTGACCCGCTCCTTCGGCGGGATCGAGATCACGGTCGATGACGACGGCCCCGGGATCGACCCGGACAGACGCGATCTGGTCTTCGATCGCTTCGAACGGGGAGATACCAGCGGCCGCGACGGATCGGGGCTTGGCCTGTCCCTGGTCAGGCAGCAGGCCCGGCTTCATGGCGGCGACGCCTTCGCAGAAGAGAGCCCGGCCGGTGGGGCCAGAATAAGGGTAAAGCTGGGCGCCGACCCCGGCTGAGGCCGGCGCCCTGTAAATCAGATTCCGGCTACGGCCGGGTCAGCTCGAAGGCCATCTCTTCGAAGACCTCGACGTAGCGGTCGATCGCTTCGTCAGTGTGGGTCACCGAGAGGGTCCATTCCTCCTCGCGGCCCGGGGTCATGAAGATGCCGCGATTCATGTTGAAGAGCCAGGCCAGCTCGCTCAGCTCAGCGTCCTGGTTGGCCTTGAATGACTCGTAGTCGTTGACGTGCGTGGGGGAGAAGGTGACGCAGCCCTTCGAGCCGATGCCGACGGTGTACCCGGGCAGGTTGTGCTTGGCGACGACCTCGTCGCAACCGGCGAGGATGCGCTCGTTGAGGTGGTCAAGGTGCCGGTAGGCATCCGGGGTCATTACCTGCTCGAGGTTGGCCCGGGCAGCGGCCATGCAGAGCGGGTTACCGTTGTAGGTACCGACCTGGTAGACCGAGCCGTCTTCGACACAGGCCATGACCTCTTCGGAGCCGCCGATCGCGCCGACCGGGAAGCCTCCGCCGAGAGCCTTGGCAAGGGTGACCATGTCCGGAACGACTCCGAACTTCTCTACCGCTCCGCCGGGGGCGATCGCGATGCCGGTCTTGACCTCGTCAAAGATCAGGACGACGCCGTGCCTGGCCGTGATCTCACGGACCTCCTCGAGGTAGCCGTCCTCGGGCAGGATCACACCGAGGTTCATCATCGCCGCCTCCATGATCACGCAGGCGGGCAGCTGGCCGGCTTCCTTCATGCGGACCAGGCGGCGCTCCATCGCGCCGGCGTCGTTGAACGGAACCGCTACCACCTCGTCGACCGTCGACTGCGGGATGCCAGCGCCATAGGGCAGGGAGGCGAGGTTCTCGTGGTCGCCGATCTGGTCGTACTCGACACCGATCGAAACCATGACCGTGTCGTGGTGGCCATGGTATGAGCCGAAGATCTTCATCACGTGATCGCGGCCGGTGTGGCCGCGGGCGATCCGGATCGCGTCCATGGTCGCCTCCGAGCCGGAGTTGGTGTAGCGCCACTTCGGCATTCCCCAGCGGGCTGCGAGGTCGTCGCCGACCGCGATCGCGTCCTCGGTCGGAGCGGCAAAGTGAGTGCCCTGCTTGTAGCGCTCGGCTACGGCTTCGCCGATGATCGGGTTGGCGTGGCCTTGGACCATCGAGCCGAAGCCGTTGTGGAAGTCCCACATCTCGTTGCCGTCGACGTCCCAGACCTTCGGCCCTACACCGCTCTCCATGTAGATCGGCCACGGATCCCGCAGCTGGTAGGAGGAGGCGACGCCGCCGGAAAGGTGGTGGCTGGCCCGCTCGAAGGTCTCCTTCGAGTTCTGGGTGTTGGCGTTCAGGGTCTTCTCTTCGCGCTCGGTCAGTTCTTTGATCCGGGTGCGGTCGAGACTGATGGCGGTGCTTGTCGTCATTGCTGGTGTTCCTCCGTGTTTCGTTGCCTGTGGCGGTCCCGCCGTGGCAAACGGGGGCCGAAATCCTCCCTCCACCGTACCGCGTCGGCACTATCTGATGGGCAGGCCCGAGCACGCTCGGGCAACGTATGATCGACAGATGGCCAAGTGGGGAGCACTCATAGTTCTGGCGGCGGCCCAGTTCCTGATGGTTCTGGATCAGGCGGTGATGAACGTCGCGATCTCGACACTGGTCGAGGATTTCGATACGACCGTCACCACGATTCAGGCAGTGATCGCCTTCTACGCCCTGGTCATGGCCGGACTGATGCTGACTGGCGGAAAGCTCGGCGACATCTTCGGTCGTCGGCGGATCTTCGTGGTCGGAATGATCATCTACGCCTCCGGTTCAGCTCTGACCGCCGCATCCGGGAGCGTCTTCACTCTGACCCTCGGCTGGTCGGTACTGGAAGGCATCGGTGCCGCGATGGTCCTGCCGGCGATGGTGGCCCTGGTCGCAGGCAGCTACGAAGGCAAAGAGAGGGCGCTCGCCTACGGAGTCCTCGGCGGCGTCGCCGGGGCCGGCATCGCGGTCGGGCCGATCCTCGGCGGTTGGGCGACCACGGAACTCAGCTGGAGGGTCGTATTCGTCGGCGAGGTCGTGGTGGCGCTCGCCATCCTCGCGAGCATCAGGACCGTCAAGGAGCCCGAACTCAAACCGGGTGCGACCCTGGACTGGGTCGGCAGCGTGCTTTCGGCGCTCGGCCTCGGCCTGGTCGTTTTCGGAGTCCTCCAGGCCAGCACCTGGGGCTGGCTGAAGCCGCTCGATTCGCCGATCGAACCCTTCGGGTTCTCGCTCGTTCCGTTCGTCGTAGCTGCCGGGGCGATGGTGCTGCTCGGTTTCGTTTCCTGGGAGAGGCATCAGGAGCGCATCGGAAAGCAGCCCCTCGTGCATCTGCGGCTGTTCAGGATACCGTCGCTCCGCTCCGGCTCCTGGACCCTGCTGGCCCAGAACATGATCCTGATGGGGATCTTCTTCACGGTGCCGCTCTACCTCCAGGTGGTCCAGGGTCTGGATGCCCTGGAGACCGGCGTGAGGATGCTGCCGGCCTCCGTCTGCATGTTCCTGATGGCGATCGTCGGCGCGGCCCTGTCGAAGCGTTTCGGGGCCCGGCCGTTGGTCCGGATCGGCCTGCTGGTCGTACTGGGCTCGGTTCTGCTGCTCCTCGGCACGATCGATCCGCAGCTCAACGACGCCGGCTTCCTGGTGGCGATGGGGGTCCTGGGAGCCGGTATCGGTCTGGTCGTATCCCAGCTCGGCAATGTGGTTCAGTCCTCGGTAGGTGACGAGGACCGCAGCGAGGCCGGTGGAATCCAGAACACCGCCCTGCAGCTTGGCTCGTCGCTCGGCACGGCCGTGCTCGGCGCGATCGTGATCACCGGCCTGCTGGGCTCCTTCTCTACCAACGTCCAACAGAATCCGGAGATCTCGGCTGCTACCAAGGATCAGGTCAGCGTCGCGGTCAGCTCCGGCGGCAGCTTCGTTCAGTCCGATGAGGTCCGTGCGGCAGCCGAGCAGGCCGGGGTCAGCCAGAGCGATACCGACAACGTGGTCGCCGAATACGAAGACGCCCAGCTTCAGGCGCTCAAGACCGCTCTTCTGGGAGCGGGCCTGTTGATCCTGCTCGCCCTGCCTTTCACCCGAAACCTGCCGACCCGGCCTCTCGGGGATGCGGGATCCGGAGGGGCTGCCGCAGCCTCGTCTGCCTGATCCAAGGGGGTCGACCCCCAAACAGATCTCCCTCTCCTACCTTTCCGATTAAGTCGTGTTGTAGTTTTTGAGGCGAGGCCGATGATGGTCTCCACCAACGGAGTGAGGGCGGAAACTTGAGGGACCTGACGAAAATCGTGCTTGCGGCTGTCGGCGTCCTCGGCGCAATTCTTGTCGGCGTTGCTGCTCAGGCAATCGCTGCCCCGCAGGGCCCCTGGGTCAAGCCGGACTCCGATCTCTCCGCCCCGGGACAGGATGCTTCCCGCCCTCAAATATCCACAGCCCCCGACGGAACGACTACGGCGGTCTGGCAGCGGTCGGATGGCAGCAGACCAGTCATCCAGGCCGCCACCCGCCCCCCGGGAGGCACTTTCGGCACCCCGGTTGACCTCTCGGCCCCCGGCGGCGGGAACGCCGTCAGCCCCCAAATCACCACGGCAGCTGACGGAACCACGACCGTCGTGTGGCAGCGCGACGACAACAGCGACTGGATAGTTCAGGCAGCCACCCGACCACCTGGCGGCTCTTTCGCAGCTCCGGTCGACCTCTCGGCACCCGGGCAGAGCGCTCAGAACCCCGCGATCGCCGCCGCCCCCGACGGAACTGTAACCGCGGTCTGGAGCCGCGGCCCTACCTTCAATGAGGTCATCCAGGCCGCCACCCGCTCTCCGGGAGGCTCCTTTGGTAGCCCGGTCGATCTGTCGATCGCCGGGCCCGGGCAGTACGCTCGCGACCCCCAAATTTCGACGGCACCCGACGGCACCGCGACCGCGGTCTGGTCCCGCCACAACGGCAGCGTCAATGTCATCCAGGCCGCCACCCACCCCCCGGGAGGCTCCTTCGGTCCCGCGGTCCGCCTCTCGACCCTCGGGCAGAACGCTGATAGACCACAGATCAGCACGGCTCCCGACGGCACCGAGACCGTGGTCTGGATCCGCTTCAACGGCAGTAATGACATTGCCCAGGCCGCCACCCGCTCGCCGGGTGACTCGTTCGGCACTCCGGAAGACCTCTCGGCTCCCGGGGAGAACTCCTTCACCCCCCAGGTCACCACAGCTTCCGACGGCACCAGCACCGCGGTCTGGAATCACTATGACGGCAGCAACTACATCATTCAAGCCGCCACCCGGCCGCCGGACGGCTCGTTCGGCAGCCCGGACAATCTCTCGGTTCCCGGGTCGGCCGCCTTCACCCCCCAGATCAGTCCGGCCCCCGACGGTACCGCCACCGTGGTCTGGACCCGCTCCGACGGCAGCAATACCGTCGTCCAGTCTGCAACCCGCCCCCCGGGAGGCTCCTTCGGCAGCCCGGACAATCTCTCGGCCCCCGGGGAAGATGCCTTCACCCCCGGTATGACCACGGCCCCCGACGGAACGGCCACCGCGATCTGGTCCCGCTACGAAGGCGGCAATCCCATCATCCAGTCGATCTCGACGGTGCGGCCTTCGGTGCTGCTCCAGGTGAACCGTTCTGGCAATCGTGACGGAACGGTCACCTCAAGCCCGGCCGGTATCGACTGCGGCGTTGACTGCGCCGAGATCTACGCATCCCTTACTCCGGTCACCTTGACCGCCGTCGCCGATGCCGGCTCCACGTTCACCGGCTGGACAGGGGAAGGCTGCAGCGGAACCGGGACTTGCCAGGTGAGCATGAGCGAAGCGAGGACGGTCACGGCGACTTTCGCCGAGCCAAAACTGGCGAACCTGAAGATCACCCCGAAGACAAAGAAGGTCAAGCGTGGCAAGAAAGCCACTTTCAAGGTCGTTCTCGAGAACTTCGGTGGAGCCACCGCAAAGAACCTGAAAGTTTGCGCCAAAGGACCAAAGAAGCTGCTCAAGCTGCCGAAGTGCCGCAAGCCCGGCAGCCTGGCCGCCGGCAAGTCGAAGACGGTCAAGCTCAAAATCACCGCGAAGAAGAGCACGAAGAAGGGCAAGAAGCCCAAGGTCACGATTACCGCAACAGCATCCGGCGGGCTGAAGAAGACCGGCAAGGCAACCGTAGCGGTGAAATAGAGATGCTCGGGTGAGTCGGCGTTAGGCTGGACTGGCAGTCATTCAACGCGACCGAACGAGGAGATATCACCATGTCAGAGAGCGTGTACCGCGTAACCGAAGTAGTCGGAGTCAGTTCGGATTCATGGGAGCAGGCCGCCCGCAACGCAGTCGAGAAGGTCGGAGAGTCGGTGCGCGACCTGCGGGTCGCCGAGGTGGTCAGGGAAGACGTGACCATCGAAGACGGCAAGATCTCGGATTTCCGGGTCCGTCTCGACGTTTCGTTCAAGTACGACCGGGCTCAGTAGGAGGATTCAGGCGAGAGTCGGCAGTTACGACCGCCTTCGGGACGTACCCTTGCCCGGAGGCGGTTCCCGCCGCTCAACCGCCGAGGCTGGTATCCCTGTAGCCCTGATCGTCAACCCGGAGGAATCGCTATGACCGACTCTTCATCGATTCGAAGCATGGGCATGGAGCCGCAGTGCTGAAGCCTGTAGATGGTGTCGGAGGCAGCGTGATCGCCTTTGAAGCCGAGGGAATGGTCCGCGGCGCCGACTACGAAGAAGTGATGATTCCGGCTGTCGAGGCCGCGCTCGCAAGCGGCGACAGCGTACGAATGCTCTACCTGCTGGGCGAAGACTTCGAAGGCTTCACGGCCGACGCCGCCTGGGAGGATACGAAGATCGGCATGCGGCACGCTTCGTCTTTCGAACGGATCGCGATCGTGACCGATAGCAAGCTCTACGGGGATGCCGTGAAGCTGTTCGGCAGAGCGATGAAGGCCGAAGTCGAGACCTTCCCGACCTCGGACCTGGATCAGGCCAAGGTCTGGATCGCTGCCTGAGTCCACGGGGTCGGTATCGTGGCCCGCTCTGACGACCCCTCACGGAGGTACCGAATGCCAGGAGATCCCGAAGGCCCACTCGATCAGGTCGTGCTGATCGAAGACGAGCTCTGGGCCGACGGACCGCCCTACGAACTCTTCGGTCGCCTGCGCTCCGAGTGTCCGGTCCACTGGTCGAAGGAGATGCCGATGTTCCCCGGAGAGGCCGGCTACTGGTCGGTGACCACCGCGGAAGGGGTCAGGGAGGTGAGCCTGGACTGGAAGACGTATTCCTCGGAGCGTGGAGGAGTCGTCGCCGGGACAGAGGCAGGCATGCCGCTGGAGCTGATGACTTCCATGTTCATCGCGATGGATCCGCCGAAGCATGACCGGATCAAGGCGCTGTTCCAGCGTGGCTTCACGCCGAAGCGCATCGCCGAGCACGAAGATGCGATCAGGGCTATCACCCGTGACGTGCTGGCGAAACTCGAAGGTCGTGAGACCTGCGACCTGGTTGAGGACGTAGCCCAGCCGGTCGTCTCCCGGGTGATCGGCAGCTTCATGGGCCTGCCTCCCGGCGACGACCTGGTCTGGGCCCGCCTGATGAATACGATCCTCAGCGCGAACGATCCCGAGGTGAACCCGGAGGGCATCACGACGGTCATGCAGCGCGACGTTCCGGAGGTCTTCGAGCGCTGCGCGAAGCTGATCGCCGACCGTCGCGAGAACCCGACCGACGATCTGACCAGCGTCCTGGTCCACGCCGAGGTCGATGGCGATAGCCTCGAGGAGCACGAGATCGTCATGGGCTTCTTCCTCCTCATGGCTGCCGGCAACGACAGCACCAAGGCGACCTACTGCAGCGCGATGTGGGCCCTGCTCGAAGACCGCGAGCAGATGGACCTGCTGCTGGGTGACACCTCGCTGGTTCCTTCAACGGTCGAAGAGGCCCTGAGGATGTTCCCGGCCTTCGCCCATTTCCGGCGAACCGCGACGAAAGACACCGAACTGCTTGGCCAGGAAATCAAGGAGGGCGAGAAGGTGGTCATGTGGTACGTCTCTTCGAACCGCGATGAGGAGCGCTACGAGGATCCCGACCGCTTTGATGTCACCCGCAATCCCGAGCATCAGGCCTTCGGGGCAGGCGGCAGGCATTACTGCCTCGGCACAGCCTTGGCGCGCCTCGAGCTGAAGATCCTGCTCGAAGAGACTCTCGCCCGCTACCCGGAGATGGAGCTTGCGGGCGAACCGAAGTACGTCGTCTCCGGCTTCGTCAACCAGCTGCGCACCCTTCCGGTCCGGCTGAACGGCTGAACATGCCGGCCGATCCGGACAGACCGGACCGGATCGATTCGAGCGAGGACCTGCTCCGCGAGGTATCCGAGATCCAGGGGGCGAATGACCTGGCGGGCACCCCGCCGGCTGAGAAGAGGAAGGCCGTTCCGCCCTGGGTGAAATGGGTGATCCTGGCCGACGCCTTCATCGTCGTCGCTGTCCTGGTCTACTTTTTCGCGGCCTGAGCGGCCGGGGCGAGGGCTTTGCACGAGGCCGTCAGGTGCCGTACCGTTGTCTCAAGGGAAACGAGGCGACCGGGATCAGTTCTTGGCCCGAAGGAGACACAAAGCAATGCAGGCAGGTGCGGGTCGGGTTATCTCAATGGGGACGGCTGTTTCGATCGTCCTGTTCTTAACGGCGATGTTCGCGGTGGCGTTGCCGGCTGCGGCAAGCGCCGATGACTATCGCCACGTCGGAACCTTCTCTGACCCCGACGACGGGGGTCCCTTGGGGGTCTCGGCGCCGATGGCGATCGATGTAGGTCCTTCGCAGCGGGTCTATGTGCCCAACCGCTCGAACGACACCATCGAGCGATACCAGCCGATCGGTTCTGGTGCGAGCGCCTGGACGACTACACCGGACCCCACCGATATCGCTGTGGCGGCGGACGGCACTACCTATGTGGTCGATTCCGTGCTGGACCTGGTCACGATCAGGAGCGCGGACGGCAGCAGTACGTCGACCTTTGGCTCGAGCGGAACTGGCGACGGTGAGTTCGACTTTCCGGTCGCCATAGCGATCGACGAGCGCGACGGGACCGTATTTGTCGTCGACAATCAGAACTTCAGGGTGCAGGCTTTCACCCCGGCAGGTGTCTACAAGTACCAGTTCGGGACGAACGGCGGCGCAGACGGAGAGTTCTTCAACGCCCGTGGGATCGACGTCGGACCGGGTGGTCTCGTCTATGTGGTGGACGCCGACAACCACGATGTCCAGGCCTTTCAGGCGGGCCCGGCAAGCGCGGCCTGGGTGCAGACGATCGGAACCAGCGGTTCCTTCGGTTCGGCAGCGGGAGTGTTCAATACGCCGGTTGACGTTGCCATCGGCCGGGACGGCGAGGTTCTCGTAACCGACTTTCTCAACGACCGGGTCCAGGTCTTCGACCGGGACGGGATCTTCGAGCAGGAGTTCGGGGTAACGGGAACCGGGGACGGCCAGTTTGACGGTCCCTGGGGGATCGCGGCGAACGATCAGGGAGATCTCTGGGTGACCGATTCGAATAACAATCGCATCCAGCACTTCTACTTCTCACCCGTCCTGCTCGGTGGTCCGAACAGGAACGCCGGCTCGGTTGTGATCGGCCAGTCCAGCGGCGACATCCAGGTCGTCTTCCAGAACCGCAGCTTCCTGTTCCCGATGTACGTATTCGGGACCTCGATTACCGGCAGCAGCGACTTCACGATTCCGGCCGGCCAGGACACCTGCGCCTCGGCCTCGATCTTCCCCTGGGATTGGCTCGACCCGCGTGAATCCTGCGCGATCGACGTCGAGTTCAGCCCGACGACGGCCGGCGCCGCGAGCGCCGTGCTGAGGGTCGATGGAAACCGGCGCCAGGTCAATCTCAACGGCATCGGCGTTGAGCCCGATTCGGGACCGACCGGAGCAACTGGCGCCACCGGAGCAACCGGAGTCACGGGCGCCACCGGTGCCACCGGAGTCACGGGCGCCACCGGTGCCACCGGAGACACGGGCGATACGGGCGCCACCGGCGCGACCGGAGACCCGGGCGATACGGGGCCGACCGGACCCACCGGGCCCCGGGGACCCGGGTTCGGAGACAACTCGCCCCGCTTCAACAAGTTGACCGAGAGGACGATCAAGGTTCCGTCGAATCGACGGGTCAAGGCCGTGAAGGTCACCTGCAGGGGAGGCAACTGCCGGATCCGGCGGGCAACGGCGCGTTACACCGTCGGCGGGCAGGCCTTCAGCGGCCGGGAGATCTTTCAGAAGACGACTTTCGCCGCCGGCAGGTCAGCCATCATCACGGTGAAGGTCCCGAAGCGGGTCCACCGTCGGCTCGACAGCTCGAAGTCGGGCACACTTAACGTTTCTGTGCTGGCGACCTCCAGCAACGGCAGCCGTAACCAGAACACGCTGAGGAACGGTCTCAGGCGCTGAGTCGAAGCCCGTGCGCGGGGAACCGGGCCTGATGATCGTCTCGGGTGGGCAGACCGGGGTCGACCGGGCCGCCCTCGATGCCGCTATCTCAACCGGTCATCGTTACCGGGGCTGGTGCCCGAAAGGCGGCCTCGCCGAGGACTTCCTTTGGCCACCCGGGCTGATCGCCGAGTATCCAGCCTTGCGCGAAACTCCCGGCGACGACCCGGCACAGCGCACCGAATGGAACGTGCGCGATTCGGACGCGACCGTAATCATCCGTCGTGCCACCGACAGTCCTTCACCGGGCACGACTCTCACGATCGAGCTGGCTGAAGCAGCCGGCCGGCCGCTGTTCATCGTCGATCCGGCATCGCACTCGGCGACGTCAGACTTGCGGGCTTTCATCGCCGGGCTCCCGCCCACAGCCGATCTCAACTTCGCGGGCCCCCGCGAGAGCCAGGCCCCCGGCATCTACTCCGAGTCCCGGGCGATCATCGAAGAGGTGCTGTCGTCGGACGCGGGTCCCTGACGAGATGCGACTTCGAGTCCCGCCAGCCACCCTGGCGCCCGACCGCCGTCTGGCGGTTGGATCCGTTCGCAATCGATCCCTGCGCGGACGATCAGCCATGAGATGACCGAGTTCGAGTTCCACATATCTCCGGTTCCGGACTCGTCCCGGCCCCAGGTGGGCGTGGGCACCTTCGCGACCAGTCCGAGCATCCGCAGGGCGGTCGGCTCGTCCTCACTCAGCGTGCGAGGGCTGGCGACGGCTTCGGAGACATCCGGAATCTGACCGTTTCGCCAGCATCGGACCTCATACCTGAAGATCCGCAGCCGCCCGGCCCACGCTGCCCCGACGGGGCCGACGCAGACCCCGCCGTGAGGATCGTCGGCCGGAGCGGCCGGAGTCACCTCGATCACGAACCGGTCGGCTCCGGTCGTCACCTCGAGGGCTGAGTGGTAGAGGTCGAGCGGCCTGCGTCGACCGAGAAGTGCCGCTCCGGCTTCATAGATCCGGCCGTTCAGCCGGACGAATCGTCCGCCTGCTCCCAGCGGCAGCCAGTAAAGGTCGACCCGGGCCTGGCTCAGCTCAGCTCCGATCCGACGCGGCCGGTCGGGGCGGCTTCAGCCGTGGCGAGCCTTTCGGCGCGCTCGCGGATCCCGAACAGCATCTTGCGCTCCATCACGAGTGAACCGGGTTCCATCGGCAGGATCCCGATGCGGGAGCCGAGGGTCGGCAACCGGAACAGGTTGCGGCTGAGCAGCCTCGTACCGCCGTCCTGCGGGCGCAGCACGAAGGTCCAGACCCAGTTGCCGTCATCCGAGCGGAACGAGAGCACACGGCCAGTATCAAGGCGCGCGATCTCCATCCGATTGTCGCCGAGTGCGATCGATTCGCCCAGCTCAGGGTTCTGGAACTCCGGCAGGATCCGGTCGACGCTGTGGATGTCCAGGCCGAGCAGGTTCTCGATCCAGTCGTAGGTGTAGACACCTCCGCGCGGTGACGGTCCCATCTGGGCCAGCCAGGGCCAGACCGCGTCCGGCGGGGCATCGATCGAGATCGCCCTGGTCGAGCGGCCGTCCCAGTCGGGCAGCAGCTCGTCGCCCTCCAGCGTGGCTTGCGCTTCGTCCTCGGTTGCACCCCAGGTGAGTACCGGGCGTCGGAGAAGGCGGAAGTACAGTCCGGCGAGCGAGGCGAGGACCAGCGCAAGGGCAGTAGCCATGCGACCCATCCCGGCATTATCCCACCGCCAACCGCTATCCGGTCGGTGCTCCCGGGGCGGACCTGCCGCCTCCCGCATCAATACGATCAGCCGACCTTGCCGGCAGAAATCTCTTCAAGAGCGGTTTTCGGCCGGACCATGGGCCTGGTCGCCGTCACGGTCGCGTTCGCCGCCGCCGGAATGTGGCTCGGCCGGGACATGAGCGGCTGGCAATGGTTCATCCCGTGGCTGTTTGCGATCGCTGCCCTCGTCGGCCTCAATGTCGCCAACTCGGCCGGCAACCGCGGGCTCGCGCTTCTGCTTCTCTTTGCCTTCGGCCTGCTGCTCGGCATCAGCGTCGGCAGCACCGTCCACTACTACGCGGCCGCCGATTCGGAAGCCGTGGCCCAGGCGGCCGCAGCGACAGCCCTGTTCACGGCGGCGCTGGGAGCCGGTGGTTACGCCGTGCGCCGGGACCTCTCCTTCCTGTACCGGATCCTCTTCTGGCTTCTGCTCGCCCTGATCGTCTTCGGGATCGTCCAGATCTTCATCCGCATCCCGGGCGGCTCGCTGCTCTACTCCATCCTCGGGCTGCTGATCTTCGGTGGCTACGTCGTGGTCGATTTCAACCGTCTGAGGAAGGCCGGACAGGGCGAAGTGATTCCGCTGGCCGCCGGGATCTTCCTCGACATACTCAACATCTTCCTGTTCTTCCTCAGGATCTTCGCCCGCCGCTAGGAGCGTCACGACTCTCGCTGCTGTGTCGGCCGGTCAGGCTGCCGAAAGGGCGGCCTTCGCGGCGCCGCGACCGGTCCTGACGGCACCTTCCATGTAGCCGCATACCCACTGGTCCGAACCGGCCACGTAGAAAGGTGGCTCGTGGGTTCCGTGGAGAGGGCCAACGGCCATGACGTCGCCCGGGCGCCAGGCTGTGATGTAGCCCTCGGTCAGCGGGTCGATGCACCAGTTGCGCAGGAAGAAGGCCTCGGTGTCCCGGGCGCGATCGCCGAACATGGCGGCGGCTTCTTCAAGCAACTCGCCCTGGAGCAGGCCGGGGTCGGTGGCGAGCATCGGGGCCAATTTTTCCGGCGGCACCAGGGCCGAGAGGATTCCTTCGCGCTGAACCCAAGCGCCACCCATGTAGCCGGGCTCCGAATAGGCCGATCCGTTCTGGCCCTGCTCCTCCCAGAATGATTCCGGATAGGCGAAGACCACTTTCGATGCCAGGGCGTGCCTCTGCTGTCTCAGGGAGGCGAGTCTTTCACCGGAGACCCCGCTCACCTGCACCCGCCGCAGGGGTCCTGCCGGGAGCGCACAGATGACCGCTTCGCATTCGAATCGCTCGCCGGACGATGAGGTCACGGAGCAACCGGCTCCCGCGATCTCGATCCTTTCGACCGTGATGCCGTAGCGGATCCGGTGTCCCAGGCCGGCGGCCATCTCCAGCGCGACGGTGGCCGAGCCTTCGGCGACGCGCTCGGCTTCCCAGGCTTCGTAGTTGTAGAAACCGGGGCAGCCCGCCGCGGACTCCTTCCTCAGGTCCGACAGCAGCGAAGTCCTTTCGACGGACTCGGCCCCGAGCGCAGACATCGCCAGCTCCCGCGCGCGCACGACGCCGGCCGTTGCTCCGACCGAGCGCAGCCAGTCGCCGACCGAAGTCGCGTCGAGCGCCGCCGCTTCCGGGTGGGACCACGGGTCGTCCGGGTCCACCTGGCGGCAGAGCTTCACGAACTCGGCCTCGGCCCTGGCGTAGCTGCTCTTGTCCTGATCGGACATCCAGGAGAAATCGTCACCCAGGTGGCGACCTTCGAACAGCAGCGCCGTATCCACGCCGGGCAGATTCGGAAAAGCAGGAACGAGGTTCAGCCCGAGCTCCTGGACGAGCCCACGATAGGAGGTGTGGGATTCGCCGACGACTTCGCCGCCCAGCTGGACGAGACGTCCGTCCGCGAGGGTCGTCTGCTCGACCCTGCCCCCGGGACGGGAGCGGGCCTCCAGTACCAGCACGTCGGCACCTTCCGTCGCCAGATCGCGTGCCGCCGACAGCCCGGCAAGTCCGGCTCCTACAACCACCACGTCAATGCTCAAGGTCCACCCCCTCCAGACGAATTGCCTGAGCCGAAGCTCCTGCGATCAGATCCCCGGACCGGTGCGATTGCCGAGGCAAAGAAGGCTCAGCCGCGCGGTCAGCGGCTGGAAGGTCGGATTGAAGAGCTTGAAGGCCCTGGTGACCGGTCGCGGGTCGTTGCCGAGGCTGAGGAGTCCGGGATCGAGATCCCAGCCGCCGACGATTCCCCGGCTGCCGTCCGGGCAGGTCAGCTTTGCCTCCTTGACCCTGCCGGGCTGGACGGTGACCGTCCTCTCGATTCGCTCGAAACGAAGATCGTGGCGGTGGCCCTGACGGCCACTCGTTTCCTGTCTGAGGCAGCGGATCGAGACCAAGACCCGCGAGGGCTGTTTCACATCGAGGACGAACCTCCAGCCGGTCCCCTGGGGCTGCGAGTAGACGAGGTCAGCGGTATTCGAAGACCGGAAACCGGGCTGGATCGCGACCCGGCCGGCGGGGCAGGCGAGGACGAACTCGTGGAGACCGGGGGCGAGGTTCGCCCGATCGGTCCGACGCGGTCCGACGACCAGCCGGTGGTTGTGGCCCTCCCTGCTGCTGGTGACGCGCCTGAGGCAGACGGCGAAGACTTTGGCCTGAGTCCGGCCGGTGGCAGTATTCCTGACCCGGACCCGCCAGCTCCGGTTCGTATTCGCCCGCGACTGGAGGACCTGCGGGGAGGCGAGGTTCCCGGTTCCCTGATCGACATGGTCGATCCGGACCGACCCGTCGGAGACGATGTAGCCGGAGGGGCACCGCAGGGTCACCGTGCGAGTCTGGCCCGGTTCAAGGTCGATCTGTGCTTCCACCTTCTCGACGTCAAGCAGGTGCGGCGGTTCGCCGGCGGCCGATGCACCACCGGCCAGAACCAGACAACCCAGACAGGCTGTGAGGAAAGAGCAAAGGGCGAGTCGCGACTTTTCGGGTATCGGATTCAAAGTCTTCACCTGGCCTCTCGCGCGAAGGCCCGGAACCGGGCTGCGAATCGAGAACTCGTACCGAGGCTATCAGCCGATCAGGCTGTCATTCCCTGGAAACCGAGGATGGTCAGGGTGATTCCGAAGATGGCGATGATCGTGACGGTGGTCCAGGGCCGGGCGGCACCCGGGCCCGGCGTTGTGGCCAGCATTGCCGCGACGCCGACCATGTAGAAGCCGAATACGACGAAAGAGGCGGCCTCGGCCACCAGTCCCCAGTCGAGGGCTACCGCGAAGACCGCCAGCACAGCCCAGGCGAGGTTTGCGATCCCGACCTCGATCTGGAAGTTGTTCCTCCCGCCCATGTCCCAGCCCATCCTCTTGGCGTCGGACTCGTGGAAGACCGAGTGGCGGAAGAAGGAGAGCAGTCCGGTAAGGCCGACCGCGATCAGGGCGGCGGCCGAAAGGGAGGGGTCGTCGCCACCGACCGTGTTAAAGCCGATGAACAGTCCGACTCCACCGGAAAGGTAGGTCAGGTTCATCAGGATCTGGGAGATTCTCGGGTCTGACTTGTGCATGGCGATTTCGAGGATAGACCTCCGGTCGGAGGGCGGGTTGTAACGTTGCGCGGGCGCATGGAATACCTCTCACTCGGAGTCTTCGCCGGCTCCCGCAAGCAGAACGAAAGACGGCTGCCTCTCCATCCGAGGCACTTCGTCGACATCGACGAGGCGCTGCGAAAGCGCATCTACCTCGAGCACGGCTACGGCAGCCGCTTCGGCTTCAGCGATGCCGAACTGGCTCCGCTCGTCGGCGGCCACCTCAGCCACGAACAACTCGTCGCCCAGTGTGACGTGCTGCTTCAGCCCAAGCCGCTGGCGGAAGACGTCGCGGAGATGCTTGAAGGCCAGGTGCTCTGGGGCTGGCCCCACTGCGTCCAGGACGAGGCGCTGACCCAGGCGGCGATCAACAGCAGGGCGACCTTGATCGCCTGGGAGGCGATGAACCACTGGAACTCCAACGGCACCTTCAACCTTCACGTCTTCCACAAGAACAACGAGCTCGCCGGCTACTGCTCGGTCATGCACGCGCTGCAGCTGAACGGGACCACCGGCCAGTACGGGCGGCCGTTGCGGGCCTGCGTGGTCGGCTTCGGGGCCACCGGACGCGGAGCCGTCACGGCGCTGGCGGCACTCGGCGTGAACGACATCTCCGTCCTGACCCAGCGCGAGGTCGCCGCTGTCGCCTCTCCGATCCACTCGGTCCGGATGATCACCTTCGAACAGGACCCCGACCGCCCCGGGGATACGCTCGAGCTCGACGGTCGCAACGAGACGGTCCACCAGTTCCTGGCCCAGCACGACGTGATCGTCAACTGCGTATTCCAGAACACCGATGCGCCACTGACCCTCGTGACCAACGACGAGCTACCGCTGTTCGCCTCCGGCAGCCTCTTCGTCGACGTCTCCTGCGATGAAGGCATGGGCTTCGAGTGGGCGCGACCGACCTCCTTCAAGGATCCGACCTTCACCGTAGGGAACGGGCTCACCAACTACGCCGTGGATCACAGCCCGAGCTTCCTCTGGGACTCTGCGACCTGGGAGATCAGCCTCGCTCTGATGCCACACCTGCGAACGGTGATGGAGGGGCCTGCCGGCTGGGCCGGTGACGAGGTGATCAACCGCGCGATCGAGATCCGCGACGGTGAGGTCCAGAACCCGAAGATCCTCTCCTTCCAGGGTCGAGCCGCTGAGTATCCGCACGCGCCGGCCTGAAGTCGCGGCCTTGATCGATCACGTTCACTTACGCGTTGCCGACCTCGAGGAGGGCATCCGCTTCTACGACACGGTCCTGACTCCACTCGGCATGGGCAGGACCGCCGAGCACGGGCCCACGGTCGAGTACGGAGACTTCATCATCAGCGCCGGCGACGGACCACTCAGCCGCGACGCCCACGTTGCCTTCGCGGCGACCAGCCGCGAGCAGGTGGACCGGTTTCACCGCGCCGGCCTCGAGGCCGGCTTCCGGGACAACGGCGAGCCCCGATTGCGAGAGCAGTACGAACCCGGTTACTACTCGGCATTTCTGCTCGATCCTGATGGCCACAACGTCGAGGCCGTCTTTTACGGGTAGCCGCCGGGTTTTGAACGACCGGAATTGCGATGTAGGCTGACCCGGAACCTGCAGGCAATCAGAGAGGAAGTTCCTTCACATGCGGTTTTTGCCCCGCCTCACTTACTCCAACGTCGTCGCCACGCTGGCGATATTCATCGCCCTCGGCGGCATCAGCTACGCCGCCACGAACCTTCCCAAGAACAGCGTCGGCTCAAAGCAGCTCAAGAAGAACGCGGTAACCGCCAAGAAGATCAAGAAGAAGGCGGTCACCTCCTCCAAGATCAAGAAGAACGCGGTGGCGACCAGCAAGATCAAGAACAAAGCCGTCAAGAAGAGCAAGGTCGACCCGAAACTCCTGACCTCGATCGACGAGGACGCGAAGCTGAAGGTCCTGAACGCCGACGGCAGTGTCCTGGGAGCATTCGCCGGAACGTTGCCGCAGGGCGGTATAGCGATTTTTCAGGTCCTGATCGATGAAGGCCTCTATCTGTATTACGGCTCGGGTCAGCTCGTCCCGTTCGGCTCAAGCTCGCCGTCCTTCAAGAACGACACTTGTACCGGCACGGCGTATGAAGAGACCGACCAGGAGACCTTCGACTTCCTCTATTCCAAGCTGGCCGGTGGGCCTACGCGTGTCGTCTACCGCTCTGCCGTCGACCTCGTCAATCTCGGGCCGATCTCGGCCTGGCAGTACACGAAGGCAAGCCAGAATGTTGCCGGAGAGAATCTGTGGGATCTCGACTCGGACGGGAATTGCACCCCGACATCGAGCAGTCCGTTCACGGGTGTACTCGCTGAACTGGAGTCCGTCCCTGCGCCATCTGACGGAACCGGGCCGCTGACCCTGGGCTGACTCCGACACCCCCGGGCCGGGATCTCCCGGCCCGGGGGTGTCGGTCGTACGAAAGAAATCCCCTCGCGATCCCTGAGCGGCTGTAGTCTCGAGTCAGTCCCAATCGACCAACAGGGGGTCCCATGCGTTTCCTGCCTCGCCTCACTTACTCCAACGTCGTCGCCACGCTGGCGATATTCATCGCCCTCGGCGGCATCAGCTACGCCGCCACGAACCTTCCCAAGAACAGCGTCGGCTCAAAGCAGATCAAGAAGAACGCGGTAACCGCCAAGAAGATCAAGAAGAAGGCGGTCACCTCCTCCAAGATCAAGAAGAACGCGGTGGCGACCAGCAAGATCAAGAACAAGGCCGTGAAGAAGAGCAAGGTCGACCCGATACTTCTAACCTCGATCGACGAGGACGCGAAGCTGAAGGTCCTGAACGCCGACGGCAGCGTTCTGGGTGACTTCGTCGGGACGTTCCCTGCGGCTCCTTTCGTGATCATGCAGGTTCAGATCGACGGCGGTATCTACACCTACTACGGCTCAGGCCAGCTACTGCCCCTGGGCAGCGGCTCGCCTTCCTTCAAGAACGACACTTGTACCGGCACGGCGTTTGAAGAGACCGATCAGGAGACCTACGACTTCCTACTCTCCAAACTGGCCGGTGGGCCTTCACGCATCGTCTACCGCATCTCTACCGACCCCGTGAACCTCGGGCCGATCTCGGCCTGGCAGTACACAGAAGCAAGCGAGGACGTAGTCGGGCAGAACCTGTGGGAACTCGACTCTGACGGAAACTGCAACCCGACTGTCAGCAGTCCGTACACGGGCCTGCTCGCCGAACTGGACTCCGTCCCTGCACCGCCTGACGGCATCGGACCTCTGACTATCGGCTAGTACGGCGACGGCGCGCTTCCGGAGTCCGTCGGACTACCGGAGGCGCGCGGCCGCCGAGGCCGCAGCTAGAGTCCCGCCATCGTCCAGACTTCAACGGGAGGCAACAGTGAACGGGTTCCGTCGTACATCTCGAGCAGTAGTGGTCCTGGCAGCCGTATTGATCGCAGGACTGGCTCTCGGAGCTGCGACCGGTTCTGCTGTGAAGAACCCCCGGATTTACTGGATAGATCTTTTCGGCCAGGCTGAGCGCAAGCCTGGCTTCGTCGCCTTCACCGCCAACTCCGGCGGTCAGGTCAAGAACCTCAAGTGGAAAGGGTGGGGGCGCAACCGCGCCGTCGGTCGTGGTTATTACCGGGATTCGTCACCGAAGTTCCCCGGCAAGCTGAACCAGAACGGACGGGCCAGGCTCGTCGCCAGCAAGCCGATGCGCTGCACCCCGGATTTCGGTAGCAAGGAAGGAAAGAAGGTCTACGTCTACCGCAAGGTCAAGCTCATCTACCCGAACGGGAAGGGTGGCCGGACCAGGGCAGACGTCTCGGACCGGGCGGGCCGGAACACCTGTCGTTAGCTACGGGTCCGGATATCGACTCCGGTACGTGCCGTGGTCCGAAGAGGGCACCGGCTGTGAGCGCTGTTTCTGCGCCCTGGGTCGCGAGGCCGCTCAGGCGTCGCCGGCGACAAGCAACTCGATCCCGCCGACGGCCAGGATCCCCCCGAGCCAGCCGGCGATGAAGGGGAGGCCATTGCTGTCTCCACGCCTCGGCTGTATTCGAGAGGGTACGAAGCCCCGTCGATCGCCTCGGAGTGATCCGGCCTGTCACGACCGAGCGGCGCCGAAACACGTCAACTCGAACGAGGAGGCAAGGGGATCGGAGACGGGAAGCAGTGCCGGGGGAGGGACTCGAACCCCCGACACGCGGATTATGATTCCGCTGCTCTAACCAGCTGAGCTACCCCGGCGGGGACGGGGAGTCTAGACAATGGCGACGCGGCGGCATCGCTTCGGTGAAGCCGAAAGCTTCAGGCGAGCTCCACGTGGCGAAACGGTGGCCGGAGGCGCTCGCGAAGGTCTTCGATGGCCTGATCGGGGCGGTCTGATCTCCGGGACACGAGGAAGACTTCGGTCGCGTCGTAGGTTCGAAGCTGGTCGTCGACTGCCTGGACCAGGTCCTCGTCCCCGATCTCGGCACTGGCGTCGACCCCGGCGAGCGTCAGCGACGCGATCGAGATCACGAGGTCACGCTGGGCTCGCTGCTGGGCGGCGCGCAGGTCGGTCGCCCAGCGGTCGAGGAAGGTATTGACCGCCGGGGTCAGCAGGCGAATCTCTCCGGCTTCTTCGGAGGCGCCGATCCTGACTTCGTCGGCGACCCGCTGGATGGTGGCGGCGTCTTCGATCGGGAAGGTCGTGACCACCAGGAGGCGACGCTCGAGTTCGGGGTGGGGGACCCGTCCCATCGGATCGTTCGGGATTACCCTGGCGGCAACGAGCACGAGACCGACCAGTGAGAAGCCGGCGAGCATGATGCCGAAACCCGGTCCACCGACCGCGAAGCCGATCGTCGCCGGCAGGATCAATGCCAGCAGGATCAGCGGGGGGTGCCACGACTTCATCCGGCAAACGCTAGCGCTGTCGCCGCGCGCGGCATCCGTCGAACCGGGACTGCGATAGTTCGGCTATGGAAGATGACCTGAGCAGGGCTGTGGCCGCCGTGGTTCGTGACTGCCTCGGGGTGAGGCCGAACGAAGAGGTGCTGATCGTCTGCAACCCGGCGACGCATATGCTGGGGGAGGCGATGAGAGCCGAGGCCGAAGCGGTCGGCGCCGAGGCGGTTCTCGCGGTGATGAGCGAGCGGGACTCCCATGCCGGGGAGCCGCCCCGGGCGATCGCCGATGCGATGGTCGCGGCCGACGTCCTGCTGGCACCGACCGTCCAGTCGCTCTCCCACACCGCCGCGCGAAAGCGGGCGAGCGATTCCGGCACCCGCACCGCCACCTTGCCCGGCGCAACGGTCGAAATGCTCGCCCGGGTGATGAGCGACGACATGGAGAACCTGCGACGCCGCGGCGGAAAGGTGGCCGAACTGCTCGACCGCGGCACCGAGGCCAGGATCACCTGCGACCACGGCAGCGACCTCCGTCTCGGGCTGGAGGGGCGCAGCGCGATCCCCGACGCGGGTGAGCTCACCCACGACGGCGCCTTCGGCAACCTGCCCTGCGGCGAAGGCTTCATCTCACCGGCGACGGCCGAGGGCACTCTGATCGTCGACGGCTCGATCGCCGGGGTCGGCCTGGTATCCGAGCCGGTCCGGCTGACCATCGAGAACGGACACCTCGTCGATGCCACCGGTCCCGAGGGGGCGCAGCTGATGGAGCTGCTCACCGCCCACGGACCGGACGGAACCAACGTCGCCGAGCTCGGAATCGGCACCAACGAGAAGGCGATCCTGACCGGCAACATCCTCGAAGACGAGAAGATCATCGGAACCGCCCACGTCGCTTTCGGTGCTTCGGCGGCGATCGGCGGGAACGTCCAGGTTCCGGTCCACCTCGACGTGGTCTCGATGCGGCCGGAGGTGACGATCGACGGGACGCCGCTGGTCCTCGAAGGCAAGCTGCTGGTGTGACCGTACTGGCCGCACCGAACGTCTCGGAAGGCAGGGACTTCGAACGTCTTGAGCGGCTTCAGGCTGCGCTCGGAAACGATGTCCAGTTGCTCGACCGGCACACCGACATCGATCACAACCGGGCGGTCTTCACCATCGCCGGTTCAAGACCGGATGTCGAGACCTCCCTGGTCGGCCTGGCCGGCGCTGCCCGGGAAATCGAGATGCCGGAGTGGGAGGGCATTCACCCCGCGATCGGTGCCCTCGACGTCTGCCCGGTCGTCTGGATCGAAGCCGATCAACGCGAGGCGGCCGAAGCCTCGGCCCTGAGCGTCGCCGAGCGGATCGGCGACTTCGGAGTTCCGGTCTTCCTCTACGGCGACCTGGCCGGAACCGAGGAGAGGCGCCAACGCTCCTTCTTCAGGGAGGGGGGACTGGACGCGCTCTGGCAGCGGATGGCGTCGGGTGACCTGGTTCCCGACTTCGGCCCGGACCGGCCCCATCCCCAGGCCGGTGGCTGTCTGGTGACGGCGAGACCCCCACTGGCGGCCTTCAACATCGAACTCGACACCGGTGACGTCGAGATCGCCAGGGCGGTGGCCGCCGAGGTCAGGGAGATCGGTGGCGGACCGCGAGGCCTGCGCGCGATCGGTCTGGCGCTCTCCACCGGACGGGCACAGGTATCGATGAACGTCGAGGACCCGGTCGCGCTGCCACTGGCCGAGGTCGTCGAGACGGTGTCGGCCCGTGCGGCCGGCAGGGGGGCACGGGCGATCGAGGCCGAGCTGATCGGTCTGATCCCGGAGGCGGCGATGGCCGGCTACCCGGAGTCGGTGCCGATCCGTGACTTCGACCCGGCTTTCCACATCATCGAGCGCCGGCTGACCTGAATCCGGGGTGCGAGTGGGCGGCGGGAGGTGCCGGCCCGGTAAGTTTCACCCGTGGCACAGACCAAGAAGAAGCGCACTCGAAAGAAGCGCGGCACCCAGGCCGGAAACGTCGATACGCGGCGCAAGGCCCGGCCGAAGAACCGGGCCGAGGCTCGCAGCCAGGCGAAGTCGGGCAAGAAGACCGGGGCGACGAGGATCGATCGCCCGCCGACCTGGAGAAGCGCGACGGTCCGGGGCGTGGTCGCCTCGCTCGTATTCCTGCTTCTGCTGGTGGTGCTGTTCGGTCGCTCGCTCAGCGAGGCCCTGCCGATCGCACTCTTCATGCTGGTCTTCTACATCCCGGCCGGCTACTACATGGACAGCGTGCTCTGGCGTCGCAGGGAACGGGCCCGGATCAGGGCGCGCGGAAAGCAGAGCTGAGCGTGGCCGGCATCGAGGTCCTCGGAAGCACCGTGGGTCCGGTCGCCGAGAACTCCTTCACCGTCTTCCGGACCGGCTCTGACCGGGCGATCATGATCGACCCCGGGGACGAGCCCGACAAGCTGATGCAGCCGCTGGCCGAGCGCGGGCTGACCCTGGAGGCGATCCTGCTGACCCACTGCCACTTCGATCACATCGGGGCGGTCACGCCTGTCGCGAGAGCCACCGGAGCGCCGGTCTGGTGCCCCGAGATAGAGGTCGGGGTGCTGGCCGACATCATGAGCTACGTGCCGTGGCCCGGTTTCGGCCCGTTCGAGAACTACGAAGCTGACCATACGGTCAAGGGAGGGGAGACCCTCAACCTGGCCGGACTCGAGATCGAGGTGCTGTTCACTCCCGGCCACAGCCCCGGCCACGTGACCTACTCGATCCGCGATGAGGCGGCCCTGTTCTCGGGCGACGTGATCTTCCAGAACTCGGTCGGCCGGGTCGACCTGCCCGGCGGGGACTGGGACACACTGCTTCAGTCGATCCAGATGCTGGTCGAGTCCCACCCGGCCGAGACCACCGTGTATCCGGGCCACATGGGGGTCACCACCCTGGCGGCCGAACTCCAGACGAACCCTTTTCTGGCCGAACTGAAGAGCTGAACGTGGCCGAGAAGTTCAAAGCGCCACGCGGCACCTTCGACGTACTGCCGGAGCAGATGACCCAGCGTGAGCGGCTGCTGCGCACCGCTCACGAGATCTTCTCCCGCTCCGGCTACGGCTGGATGATGACGCCGGCCTTCGAAGACACGGCCCTTTTCGAGCGAGGAGTCGGCAAGTCGACCGACATCGTGCGCAAGGAGATGTTCACCTTCGAGGACAAGGGTGGCAGAAGCCTGACCCTGAGGCCGGAGGGGACGGCGCCGATCTGCCGCGCCTATGTCGAGCACGGGATGCACAAGCTGGCCCAGCCGGTGAAGCTCGCCTACTCGGGGCCGTTCTTCCGCCACGAGCGCCCGCAGGCCGGCCGCTACCGCCAGTTCCACCAGATCGGCGCCGAAGTGATCGGCTCCGATTCACCCCTGGCCGACGCCGAGGTGATCACCCTCTTCAGCGACCTGGTCGAGGAACTCGGGGTGCCGGGGGTCGAGCTGCGGCTCGGCAGCCTCGGCTCGATCGAAGCCCGTCGTGAGTACCTGGAGGAGTTGAAGTCCCACCTGCGTGCGCGCTCCGGAGAGCTGTCCGAAGACGTCAGCGAACGGATCGAGATCAATCCGCTGCGGGCATTCGACTCCGACCATCCGGGCACCAAGGCAGTCATGGAAGAAGCGCCGCAGCTGCTGGATCACCTCGACGCGGCCGACGCCGAGCACTTCGAGCAGGTCAAGGAGCTGCTCGGTGCGTCTTCGGTCGAATTCACGATCGACCCGACCCTGGTTCGCGGCCTCGACTACTACACACGCACGATCTTCTCCTTCGTCTGCGACCGGCTCGGCGCCCAGTCCGAGATCGGCGGCGGCGGTCGCTACGACGGTCTGATCGCTCAGCTCGGCGGTCCCGATACCCCGGCGATCGGCTGGGCGGCCGGAGTCGAACGAATCCTGCTGGCGCTCGACGAAGGAGTCGAAGCCCCCGGGCGCGACCTGTTCATCGCGGTCGAAGACCCCGGCCAGCAGGCGAGGGCGGTCGCCCTGGCAGGCGAGCTGAGGCGTGCCGGGATATCCGCCGAGATCGACCTCGGCGGTCGTAGCATCAAGGGCCAGCTCAAGCAGGCCGACCGGATAAAGGCTGCCCGGACCCTCGTGCTCCAGGCAGACGGCAAAGCGAGACTCCGCGAGATGTCCACCGGAGAGCAGCGAGAAGTCGAGCCGGCCGAGGTCCTCGAACTGATCCGTCCCTGATCCCGAGGCCAAGGCCTCGCCCTGATTCCTGAAAGTATGGGCGGTCATGGAAACTGACTGCCCAGCCCTGAGCCCGAACGCTTACCGCGACACCTGGTGCGGCCAGGTCCTGGGTGACCGGGTCGACCGGAACGTGCGGGTTTCCGGCTGGGTCCACCGTCGCCGCGACCACGGTGGGCTGGTCTTCATCGACCTGCGTGACCGCACCGGGATCGTCCAGCTCGTCTTCAACCCGGATGAGGCCGGCGGGTCCTTCGACCTGGGCCACAGGCTGCGCTCGGAGTTCGTGGTCTCGGTTGCCGGCAAGGTCGTAACCCGGGAGGCCGAGACGGTCAATCCGGACCTTCCAACCGGCCACTTCGAGATCCACGTGAACGAGGTCGAGGTCCTTGCTGAATCGGATACGCCTCCCTTCGCGATCGAGGGTTTCCAGGCCGAGGTCGGCGAAGAGGTTCGGCTCCGGCACCGCTACCTCGACCTGCGGCGCGAGCAGATGCAGCGGGCGATCGAGCTGCGGCACAAGCTGACCACCTCGATGCGGCGGTTTCTCGACGGTGAGGGCTTCCTCGAGATCGAGACCCCGATTCTCACCCGCTCGACCCCCGAGGGCGCCCGTGACTTCCTGGTGCCGAGTCGCCAGCACCGGGGTTCGTTCTACGCGCTGCCGCAGTCCCCGCAGCTCTTCAAGCAGCTGCTGATGGTCTCCGGATTCGAGCGCTACTTCCAGATCGCGCGCTGCTTTCGTGACGAGGACCTGCGCGCCGACCGCCAGCCGGACTTCACCCAGCTCGACATCGAGATGAGCTTCGTCGACGGCGAAGACGTGATCGCCCTCAATGAGCGCCTGATGGCCCACCTGCTGGGCGAGATGGGCATCGAAGTCGAGGTCCCGTTCCCGCGCATGTGTTACGACGAGGCGATCGGGCGCTTCGGCTCCGACAAGCCGGACACCCGCTACGGATACGAGATCACCGACCTGACCGAGGTGTTGCGCGGAACGGAGTTCAAGGCCTTTGGTGGGGTGATCGAGTCAGGCGGCGCGGTCCGGGGGATCAATTTCGGCCGGCGAGAGCTCTCACGGGCCCAGCTCGACGGCCTGATCGACGACGCCAAGGAGCTCGGCGCCAAGGGACTCGTCTGGGCCTTCCGCGAAGGCGACGGCTGGAGGGCGCCGATCGCCAAGTTCCTGAGTTCCGAGGAGCTGTCGGGCCTCAACTCGGCGATGGGGGCCCAGGAGGGTGACCTCATGCTGGTCGCGGCAGACGAGCCGGCCAAAGTCGCGGCAATCCTGGGCGGCCTCCGGACCAGGTTGGCTGAGCGCTGGGACCTGATCCCCGAAGGCGAGAACCAGCTGACCTGGATCGTCGACTGGCCGATGTTCGAGTTCAACGAGGACGAAAACCGCTGGGACGCGCTCCATCACCCGTTCACCGCGCCTTCGGGAGAATTCGATCCGGCTGATCCCGGCTCGGCCCGGGCCCAGGCTTACGACCTCGTCTGGAACGGTGTTGAGCTCGGTGGCGGATCGATCCGTATCAACCGGCCAGAGCTTCAGTCACAGGTATTCACCGCGCTGGGTATCTCGGAGGAAGAGGCGAGCGACCGCTTCGGTTTCCTGCTCGAGGCTCTCCGGTACGGCGCCCCGCCTCACGGTGGCATCGCCTTCGGCGTCGACCGCTTCGCCGCACTGCTGGCCGGGGTCGACTCGATCCGCGACGTGATCGCTTTCCCGAAGACCGCTTCAGGCGGCGATCCGCTGACCGGCGCACCGGCACCGGTCGATGACGTTCAGCTTCGCGACGTTGGTGTCGCCCTCAGGAAGCCGGCCAAGCCGGCCAAGGGCTGAACCCGGGGCAGGGGTTTCGGGTGAGTTACTTCCGGAAACTGAAGGACCGGATTTCGAAGATCGGCGACGGAGCGGGCCGGATCCACATCGGCGACCCGCGCTTCGACAGCTGGGAGGTCGTCCATGAGTTCGAAGACCTCGCGACCGGCCTCGCCTGGAGGGACACGCTTCGTGAGCGCGGACTCGACGCCGAGCTGACCTCGGACTGGGAGCTGGATCGCTTCAACCGGGGCGACATAAACCTCCAGGTTCCCCCGGGGCAGTGGTCCGAGGCCGAGGAGATCATGTCCGGCCTCGATCTCGACTGACCGGAGTTTTCGGCGGCCGCGCCGGGGTGGGTGGTAGGTTGTCCGTAGAGGCTCGAACCCGTTCGTTAGCCGCTTCATAATTTGACCCAACATCATCGGCACGGGAGCCGATTTCTCCGAGTCCCCCGCGGGATGGGAGATAGGCACCCACCTTTATATAAAGGGATCAATGTCGGAGGCGGAGACGGCGGGTTGGGGCCTCTGTTTTGTTGCCCGCCGGGACCTGGCCTCAGGTAGCGACCGGCGAGCTGAAGTCGTACTCGACTCCGGTCAGCTCGACCGACGCGTCCCACAACTTCTGTGCCACCTCTTGGTTATGGGCGACCTTGCGCGGGGCGACGATGGTCGGTGAGCCGCGATGCTCGCCGATCCCGTCGGGGCCGATGTAGCTGCCGCCGGCGAGGTCGGGAACCACCGCTGCGTAAAGGGTCGGCAGGGCACCGTGCTCCGAATCCTGGGCGAAGACAGCATGCGAAACCTTGAGGATCGGGGTGGTCAGCAGGTTGACGATCCCGTTGCCGGTTCCGGTGCCGGCCGACCCTAGGTTGGTTGCCGCGAAGCCGGGGTGCGCAGCCATGCTCTTCATCTCGAGACCGGCCTCGTCGATTCGCTTCTGCAGGTCCAGCGCGAAGATCAGGTTGGCCAGCTTCGACTGCCCGTACGCGTTCCAGCGCTTGTACGAGTGTTCGGACTGAAGGTCTTCGAAGTTCATCTTGCCCATCTTGTGGGCGTTCGAGCTCACCGTCACCACGCGCGAGCCGGGCTTCTTCCTCAGCTCGTCGAACAGCAGACCGGTGAGCGCGAAATGGCCGAGGTGGTTGGTCCCGATCTGGAGCTCGAAGCCGTCGGCTGTCTCCTTGCGCGGGGGCGCCATGACCCCGGCGTTGTTGATCAGCAGGTCGATGCCTTCGGGGAAGGCCGAGGTTGCATCTGAAGCGAAGCTGCGGACCGAATCCAGAGAGGCGAGATCCAGCGGTCGTACATGGAAGGCGGCTGCCTCACCTTGCGCTCCGAGGTCGGAGCGCATTTGCGCCACGGCGGCGTCGCCCTTCGAGGTATCGCGGCAGGCGACGACGACGGTGGCGCCGTGGCGGGCGAGTTCAAGGGCGGTGACCAGGCCGATGCCACTGTTGGCGCCGGTGACGATCGCGGTGCGGCCACTCTGGTCAGGAATCTGTTCGGGGCTCCAGCTGTTGCTCATCGGGCGAGGCTACATCTTTACCCTGTGACGAGTGACTTCGATGCTCGAGCAATATCACGCGGATCGCAGCCGGATGGCCGCTCCCGGCCCCGGTTCGTTCACCGGTGCGGCAGGTGGCGCCGCCTGTGGCGATCTGGCCCGAATCTCAGTCGAACCGGATGGTGGACGGATAGCCAGGGTGACCTTCGATGCCGAGGGCTGCGCCGCGACCAGGGCCGCCTGCGCCTGCGTCGCCGATCTGGTCGAAGGCGAGAGCGTGCTCACGGCGGCCGCGATCGGTACGGATGACGTGGTCGAAGCTCTTGGCGGTCTGGCTCCGGCATCTCGTCACGCGGCGGTCCTTGCCACCGACGCGCTTCATCGCGGGCTGTCGGCCCTTGCCTCGAGCGGGCTGCCGCTTGCCGATGCCTCTCCGGGCCGGGTGCTGGTCGCCGTTTCGGGCGGCGTCGACAGCGCCGTGGCGGCGCTCAACGAGCGTGAGGCCGGCGCTGAAGTCGTCGCCGTGACGGTCAAGCTCTGGGCCGACCCCGACACCGACGGCACCAAGGCCTGCTGCTCGCCCGAGGCGGTACTGGGAGCCAGGTCGGTCAGCCATTCGATGGGCATTCCCCACTTCACGCTCGACCTCGAAGACGGCTTCCGCTCGACCGTGGTCAACGGATTCGTCGAAGGCTATGCGGCGGGTCGCACCCCCAACCCCTGCGTGCTCTGCAACGGCGAGGTGCGCATCTCGGCGATGGTCGACCTGGCCGACCGGCTCGGCGCGACCCACCTGGTGACCGGCCACTACGCCCGAATCGTCGACGACGGCGAAGGAGCTCTGCTGGCCGAGGGGAGCGATTCGAACAAGGACCAGAGCTACATGCTCGCCGCCCTGCCGACCGGGGTGATCGAGCGCCTGAAGTTCCCGCTGGCCGACATCTCCAAGCCGGAGGTTCGTGAAATCGCTTCCCGGAACTCGCTTTCGGTGGCGAAGAAGCCCGAGAGCCAGGACCTCTGCTTCCTCGCCGGGAGCAGCAAGAGGGCTTTCCTCGAGCGCCACGGCGAGCTTCGAGACGAGGACGGCCCGGTGCTCGACGGCTCCGGCCGGGAGCTCGGGCGTCACCGCGGGCACCATAACTTCACGGTCGGCCAGCGTCGCGGCCTCGGCGTGGCTGCGAGCGAGCCGCTCTACGTGACCGCCACCGACGCGAGTACCAATTCGGTGACGATCGGCCCGCGTGGCCAGCTCGCGGCCGACCGGGTCGGTGTGCGCGACGCGGTCCTGCACCGGGATGGCGCGCGGGTTGACCGCGTGAGGCTGCGTTACCGCTCCGGAGCGGTCCGGGCGAGAGTGGAGGCGGCGTCGGGCCGGCACGACTCGCTCGAGATCGAGCTCGACGAGCCGTTCGAGGGCGTAGCGCCGGGTCAGGCGGCGGTTCTGATGAGCGGCGATACCGTGGTCGGCCACGGCACGATCAAATAGGCTGCGACGTCCATGAAGTCGGCCGAGATACGTGAGACATACCTGAGCTTTTTCGAGCAGCGCGCTCACCGGCGCGTGCCGTCGGCATCCCTGATCCCGCCGCCCGACGACACCTCGACCCTGCTGACGGTGGCCGGGATGCAGCCGTTCAAGGCCTACTTCCTCGGTCGCGAGAAGCCGCCGGCATCCCGCCTCACCTCGGCCCAGACCTGCTTCCGCACGCCCGACATCGAGGAGGTCGGCAAGACGCTCCGCCACCTGACCTTCTTTGAGATGCTCGGCAACTTCAGCTTCGGCGAGTACTTCAAGGACGACGCGATCCGTTTCGGCTGGGAGCTGTCGGTCGACGGCCTCGGCCTGGATCCGGAGCTGATCTGGGTGACCGTCTTCGGCGGTGACGATGACCTCGGGCTCGGGCCCGACGAAGAGGCGATCGGGATCTGGAAGTCGATCGGTGTGCCGGACGAGCGCATCGTCAGGCTGCCGCGGTCGGAGAACTTCTGGCAGGCGGGCCCGACCGGCCCCTGCGGACCCTGTTCGGAGATGTACCTCGATCGCGGGCCGGACTTCGGCGGACCGGACGACCGGCCCGGTGACGACACCGACCGCTTCCTCGAGTACTGGAACCACGTCTTCATGACTTACGACCTCGGCGAGGACGGCTCACTGACGCCGCTCCCGTCGAAGAACATCGACACCGGCATGGGCCTCGAGCGCATGGCGGCCATCCTCCAGGACGTCCCGTCCGTCTACCAGACCGACCTGTTCAGTCCGCTGATCGAGCTCGCCGAGGAGATGAGCGGGATGAAGTACGGATCGACCCCGGAAGCGACCCGGGCGATGCGGATCATCGCCGACCACTCGCGCGGGATGAGCTTCCTGATCGCGGCCGGAGTCGTGCCTTCGAACGAGGACCGCGGCTACATCCTGCGACGGGTAATGCGGCGGGCCATCCAGCAGGGTCGCAACCTCGGCTTCGAAGGCTCCTGGCTGGGTCGCTTCACCGAGCGCACGATCGAGATCATGGGCGAAGCCCATCCTCGGCTGGCTTCCGGACGCGAGCAGATCGACCGCTGGGTCAGGGCCGAGGAAGAGAGCTTCGGCCGGACGCTCGACCGCGGCATGGTCCTGCTCGAGCAGATCGTCGAGCGCTCCCTGGCCTCGAGCAACTCCTGGGTCAGCGCCGACGACGCCTTCCAGCTCCACGATACCTACGGCTTTCCCTATGACCTGACCCGCGAGATCGTCGCCCAGCGCGGCCTTCAGGTGGATGACCAGGGCTTCGAGGAGCTGATGGAGGCCCAGCGCCGGCGGGCCCGCAGCGGCGCCTCAGCGGGCAGTCGCGGCCGCGACCACGAGCGCGTACTGGCTTTCGCCGCCAACGGGCCGGCCAGTGAGTTCATCGGCTACGACCACCTCAGGACCGAGACCGGAGTCAGTGCACTCGACCGGACCAACGGTCGCGCCCTGCTCAAGCTCGACGAAAGCCCGTTCTACGCCGAAGGCGGCGGACAGGTCGCCGACTCGGGAACGATCTCCTGGGACGGCGGCGAGGCGAAAGTCACCGACGTGGTCCGGGTCGGCGACGACCAGGTCGTCGAGATCGAGCCGGCCGGAGACGGGGCGGAAGAGGCTCCGCCGCTGGGGGCGACGATCGAGGCGAAGGTCGATCGCCATCTGCGATTCCGGACGATGTGCAACCGACACGGCGACCCACCTGCTTCATGCCGCACTGCGCGAACGGCTCGGCGAACACGTCCACCAGGCGGGTTCCTCGGTGCGGCCGGAAAAGCTGCGTTTCGA
Organism: uncultured Solirubrobacterales bacterium; assembly: GCA_963709475.1. GTDB lineage: Bacteria > Actinomycetota > Thermoleophilia > Solirubrobacterales > 70-9 > 67-14. The sequence goes on from CAVPWI010000001.1 coordinate 281,697, forward strand.
CTTCAACCACGGCGAAGGCCTTTCCGGGGAAGACATCGCCTGGGTCGAGGACCGGGTCAACGGCTGGATCAAGGACGCCGAACCGGTCCGCTGGATCAACATGGAGAAGGAGGAGGCCGAGAAACTCGGAGCGATGGCGCTGTTCGGTGAGAAGTACGGCGACTGGGTCCGTGTGGTCGAGGTCGAGTCCGTATCCCGCGAGCTCTGCGGCGGAACCCACGTACAGAACACCGCCGAGATCGGCATCTTCAGGGTCACCGGCGAGAGCTCCAGCTCGGCCAACGTACGCCGGATCGAGGCGATCACCGGACCCGACGCGATCGACTGGCACCGCGCCCGGACGGTCGAGCTGTTCGAGGTCGGCGAGATGCTCGGCGATGTGCGCGACCCGGTCGGCGCTGCCCGTCGCGCCGCGGCGAAGATCGAAGCGGCGAAGCGCGGCGAGAAGCAGCAGGAGCAGAAGAAACTCGGCGGACTCGCGGTCGAGCTGGCCGGCGCGGTCGCTGCGATCGGTCCGATCGAGGCGGTCATCGCCGAGGTGCCGGTGTCGAATCCGAAGCAGATCCTTCAGATGGCCAAGGCGGTCCAGGCCGAGCGTCCCGGGGCCGGAGTGATCCTGGCCGGGGCGGACGAGGAGGCCGGCAAGGTCGGAATCGTCGCCCTGTTCGGTTCGGCCGATGCCGGCAGCAAGGTTTCGGCTGCCGAGCTGATCCGGGAGATCGCCCCGCTGGTCGGAGGCGGCGGCGGGGGCAGCGACGAGATGGCCCAGGCCGGCGGCAAGGATCCGGCCCGTCTTGAAGAGGCGATGCTCGCAGCCCGGGCCTGGCTGGAAGGGCGCTGAGCTTGAGGGTTCTCGCGCTGGACTACGGCAGCGCGAGGATCGGCTGCGCCGTTTCGGATGCCACCGGCACCCTCGCTACCCCGATCGCTGCGATCGAGCCTCCCGAAGTGAGCAAGGTGGCCGGCATCGTGGACGAACGTGAGGTCGATCAGGTGGTCGTCGGCATGCCGGTTTCGCTCTCAGGGGAGGAGGGTCACCAGGCCGAGGTCACCCGGGCCTTCTGCTCGGAACTCTCGGTCGCGCTGGAGGTGCCGGTCGAGACCTGGGACGAGCGCTTCACCACAAGGATGGCAGCGCAAACCCGTCGTGAGACCGGAGCCGGATCGGCCGAAGACTCGATTGCCGCGGCCCACCTTCTGGAGACCTATCTGGCAGCTCTGGAGAGCCGTAAGCGATGAGTGACCGCTGGTTCGAAGACCCGCCGGATCATGACCCGGAGGACCCCGAGGCGGTCGAAAGGGCGCTGAGGAGGCAGGAGCGGATGAAGCGCCGTGGGTCCGCGCAGGAATCGCCGGCTGACACGGGGCACGAACCTGCCGACAGTGACCTGCCCTCATCCGGAGTCGGTGACCGAACTCGCCGGGGTACCCAGGGGGGCGGCAGCGTACTCGGCGGCGGTTCGGGTTCGCGCGGGCCGCGCCGCTGGCGCCTCGTACTCCTGGCCGTCGTTGCGGTCGTGGCGCTGCTCGGCATCTGGCTGCTTGTCTCGATATTCCAGCCTTTCGCCGGAGAGTCGGACGGCCAGACGGTCGCGGTGAAGGTGCCGGCAGGCGCCGGAGTGGGGGAGATCGGTGATCTGCTGGAGGAGAAGGGCGTTATCTCGAGCTCGCTGTTCTTCCAGATCCGGACACGACTGACCGGCCGGAGCTCGGAGCTCTTCTTCGGCAACCATGTGTTCCGCGAGGACATGAGTTTCGACGAAGCCTTGACGGAGCTCGGCAAGCGGCCCCGGAAGGAAGTGGTGACCGTGACCATCCCGGAGGGGCTCAGCCGGTCGGAGGCGGCCGATTCGATCGAGGCTGCCGGCCTTCCCGGGGATTACATGAAGGCGACGGTGAGCTCTCCGGATCTCGACCCGGATGACTACGGGGCACAGGGCAGGGCAGAGAGTCTGGAGGGCTTCCTCTTCCCGGCCACCTACGAGCTGAACCCGGGGTCGGACGTCCGGGACCTGGTCGGACAGCAACTCGAGGCCTTCAAGGACAACATGGCCGGCGTGAATATGAAGTTCGCAAAGTCGAAGAACCTCAACACCTACGACGTGCTGACGATCGCTTCCATGGTCGAGCGGGAGGTCTCGGTTCCCCGGGAGCGTGCGACCGTCTCGGCCGTGATCTACAACCGCCTGGCCCGCGGTGAGCCGCTGTTCATCGACGCGACCACGCGCTTCGCCCTCGACAACTGGTCCGAGCCCCTGACCGAGAGCGACCTGGCGGTCGACTCCCCGTACAACACGCGGACCAATGCCGGGCTGCCGCCCGGACCGATCGGAAGTCCGGGCCTGGCTTCGATCGAGGCTGCGGCAAGTCCTGCCGACACCGATGTCTGGCTCTACGTAGTCAAGCCCGGCACCTGTGGCGAGCACGACTTCTCGAACAACCTCGACGATCACAACCGCAAGGTGGCGGCTTACCAGGAGGCCCAGGAGGCGGCCGGCGGATCGCCGACCGAATGCCCGTGACCGGCCGGCCGGGTCCACGGCGGCTGGCTGTGCTCGGCCATCCCGTTTCGCATTCCCGCTCCCCCGCCATGCAGAACGCGGCGCTGGCCGGCCTCGGCCTGGCGCCGGACTGGTCCTACGAGGCGATCGACATCGACCCGGAGGACTTCGCCGACCGCCTGCACGAGATGCCGGGACTCGGTTTCGCTGGCGTCAACGTCACCGTCCCTCACAAGGAGGCTGCCTTCGCACTGGCCGACCGCTCGGGTGAGGCAGCTGCGGCGATCGGGGCTGCCAATACCCTGGTCTTCGAAGCTGGTGGGATCCGCGCCGAGAACACCGACGCTCCCGGTCTGCTCGACTCGATCGGCGGGATCGATCCGGGCTCACGGGCGCTGTTGCTCGGGGCTGGTGGTGCGGCGAGGGCGGCTCTCTGGGCGCTGCTCGGGGCTGGGGCCGAAGTATCGGTCTGGAACCGGACCGGGGCCAGGGCCGAGGCCATGGTGGCCGATCTCGGCGGAACGGTCGATCCAGACCCGTCGGGTGAGGCCTACGACCTGATCGTGAACGCGAGCGCTGCCGGTCTCGGGGGCGGCGACGGACTGGCCGAGCTGCCACTTTCGCCAACCGATTTCCGGGCCGGCCAGACTGTGGTCGACATGGTCTACGGCACTGAACCGAGCAGCCTGCTGGCGGCGGCCGCTGACGCCGGGGCGAACGTGGTCGACGGTCTCGAGGTCCTGGTCCGGCAGGGCGCCCTGTCGCTCGAGATCTGGACCGGCATGAAGCCGTCGCTCGAGGTCATGCGCACCGCCGCCCGCGGCTGAATCAGCACCCGACGGCCGTCGCGGGGTCGATTCGTCAGCTATCTGGTGTTCAATCCACCCCGGAGAGCCTGACTCCGGACGAGATCCCCGGACGACCGCAGCCGGCAGAGCTGTTCACCGTGGCGAGGCGGCGGTCGCCGCCCAGGGTCTCCACCACGAAGCTGCCCGGTTCCTCGGGCAGCAGCAGGTCGAATACGGCCGGTGAGAAACCGGTCGCGGTCTCGGTCCGGCCGAATTCCGGGATCGAGACATCGAGGACGGTGTCGGCGCTGAGGGTGAGGATCAGGCGGCTCTGCGGGCGCACACAGACATCGAAGGCGCGACCACCGACCGTCGCGGTGATGGAGATCGTCCTGCCGCCGTTGCTGCGCTCGACGGTCCCGGCGGGTCCGTTTGCTCCCCTGTCGCCGCTCCCGTCACCGGGAGACTCGCGGCCGGTGGCACCTGTCGCCCCCGTCGAGCCGGTTGAGCCCGCGGGTCCGGTGTCGCCGGTGGCGCCGTCTCCTTCGCCGGGGGCATCACCCGTGGTGCCGGTCTCGCCCGTGGTGCTGTTCTCCGTGGTCCGTTCGACCGGGTCCGGTGCGATGATCGCGATCGCGGTCGAGACCCCGAGCAGCACCAGCATCACAATGATCAGCCGTCGGGCTGCCATCAGCTGTTTGGGAAAGAGGCATCGGGCATGGGTGAGGCAATAGCCTAAGCATCGCAATGAGCTTCCGCTTCACAACTGCAGGCGAGTCCCACGGGCCGGGTCTGGTGACGATCGTTGAAGGCCTGCCCGCAGGCCTGGAACTGGATCGCGAGACCCTCGACCGGGACATGGCGCGGCGCCAGCTCGGCCACGGCCGTGGCGGCCGGATGAAGATCGAGACCGACGCGGTCGAGATCCGTACCGGCATGCGCCACGGCAAGACCCTCGGCAGTCCGATCGCCGCCCTTGTCGCCAACCGGGATTACAAGAACTGGGACGAGCGCATGAACCCGTGGCCGATCGAAGGCGAGATCCCCGAGATCACGCTCCCCAGGCCCGGGCACGCCGACCTGACCGGCATGTGGAAGTACAACCAGACCGACCTTCGCAACATCCTCGAGCGGGCGAGTGCCCGTGAGACGGCCGCCAGGGTGGCGGCGGGCGCGATCGCCCGGGCTTTCCTGACCGCGCTCGGTGTGACCGTCAGGAGCCACGTGACCAGGATCGCATCGGTCGAGGCCCCTGAACGCCACGACCTCAGGCCGGAAGACTTCGACGGCGTCGATGACGACCCGGTGCGCTGCCTGGACCCGGAGACTTCCGCCCGGATGGTCGAGGAGATCAACGTGCTGCGCAAGAAGAACGAGAGCCTCGGCGGGACCTTCGAGGTCAGGGTCTTCGGACTGGTGCCCGGCCTCGGCAGCCACATCTCCTGGGAGGACCGGCTCGACGGCCGACTGGCGCAGGCGATCTGCTCGATCCAGTCGGTCAAGGGAGCTTCGATCGGCGAGGCCTGGGACGTAGCATCGCGGCCCGGCTCGGAGGCTCACGACGAGATCTTCTGGTCGGAAGAGCGCGGCTGGTACCGCGAGACCAACCATGCCGGTGGCCTCGAAGGCGGCATGACGACGGGCGAACCGCTTTCGGTCAGAGCCGCAATCAAGCCGATCTCGACCATGACCAAACCGCTGCGATCGGTGGACATCAAGACCAAGGAGCCGGCCAAGGCCCACAAGGAGCGCACCGACTCGACCGTCGTGCCGGCCGCTGCGGTGGTCGGCGAGGCGATGATCTGCCTGGTTCTGGCCAAGTGCTACCGGGAGAAGTTCGGCGGCGACCACATCGATGACGTGATCGGCGCGCTCGACGCCTACAGGGATCGAATCGGCTGGCGATGATCTGTCTGGTCGGGTTCATGGGCGCGGGCAAGTCCACCGCCCTGGCCGAACTTCGAGACAAAGGACTCCGCACCGCCGACAGCGATCGTCTGATCGCCGCCGAGGCCGACAGATCGATCCCGGAGATCTTCGAAACGGAAGGCGATTCGGGATTCCGCGAGATCGAGCAGCGGGTGGTGCTCGGCGCCCTGGCTGATCCGGCGATCGACGCTCTGGCCCTCGGAGGTGGAGCGGTGACCATCCCGGCCGTGCGTGAGGCGCTGACGTTGCCCGAGCACATCGTCGTCTGGCTCGAAATCGACGCCGGGGCGGCCTGGCGCCGTGTGCGGCGCAGCAAACGGCCGCTGGCTCGCGACGAAGCGGCATTCCGGGAACTCTTCAGCGAGAGGCTTCCGCTCTATGAGGGGGTCGCCGACGCGATCCTGCCGGCGGTCGCCTTCCGGATCTGGGAACGGGCACTCGAACCGGTCCGGATGCTCGACCGGCTGCCGGCCGGAACCCGGATGCTCTGGGCCTCCAGCAGCAACGGCGACTACCCGGTCTATGCAGGCCGTGACCTGCTCTCCGGTCCCCTGTTTTCCGGTGACGGACCGGCCATGCCGGGGGAAGGGCGTTCTTTCGGATTCACCGACGACTCCGTGGGGCCGCTCTACGCCGATCGGGTCAGGGGTCTCGAAGAGACGTTTTCGGTGCCGCCGGGAGAGACCGCCAAGAGCGTCTCTCAGGCCGAGGATTCGCTCCGCCAGATGGCCAGGTCCGGGGTGACCAGGTCGGACAGGATAATCGCGATCGGCGGTGGTGTGGTCGGTGACCTCGCCGGTTTCTGCGCTGCCACCTACCAGCGCGGGATCCCGTACGTCCAGGTGCCGACGACGCTGGTCGCCCAGGTCGATTCGGCCTACGGCGGCAAGACCGGGGTGGACCTCCCTGAAGGCAAGAACTACGTCGGCGCTTTCCATCTGCCCTCGGCGGTGGTCACCGACGTCGATACGCTCGCCACGCTGCCCGAAGGCGAAGTCAGGGCCGGCCTGGCGGAGGTGGTCAAGACCGCGCTGCTGGCCGGCGGGGACCTCTGGCGGCAGGTTCGTGACCTGGAACCGGGTCAGATCACGTCGAGGGCCGATCTTGTCTTCGCCTGCGCCCGTTACAAGTGCGGTGTCGTCGCCGCGGACGAGCGCGACCACGGTCTGCGGGCCGCCCTGAACCTCGGTCACACCGTCGGCCATGCGATCGAGGCCGTCACCGGCTACAGCCGCTACCGGCACGGTGAGGCGGTGGCGCTCGGACTGCTCGCCGCTCTGCGTCTGTCCGGTGCCGACGAGCTTCGCAGCGAGGTCCGTGACTGGAACCTGCGCCACGGCCTTCCCGTCAGCCTGGAGCCGCAGATCGATCCCGACGAAGTCCTGCGCGCGGTCCAGTTCGACAAGAAGCGGACCTCGAAGGGAGTCGGATTCGTGCTGCTGAAGAAACCGGGCGAGCCCCGGATCGACTGCCTGGTCGAGGCCGCTAGAGTTCGGTCTGCCGTGGAAGAGCTGAACACATGAGCCGGGCCCAGAACCGAGTCGCGATTCTCCACGGGGTCAATTTCGATGTGCTCGAAAGGCGCGACCCGAACATGTACGGCGGGGTCAGCCTGAGCGAACTCGAGTACCGGATAGGTGGCTGGGCCCGTGAACTCGGTCTCGAACCGACCTTCTACCAGACGAATTCGGAAGCTGAGTTCTGTGGCTACCTCCACCGCCTGAGCGAGAGCGCCGACGCGGCGATCATCAACGCCGGCGCCTGGACCCACTACAGCCGCGCTATCGGCGACGCTCTGGCCGTGGACCCGGTCCCGGCGATCGAGGTCCACCTCTCCGACGTCGAAGATCGTGAGGACTGGCGCCGGGTATCCGTATTCCACGGCCTTGTCGAAGCCAAAGTCTTCGGCAAGGGCCCGGAGGGCTACCGGGAAGCGCTCGGCCTGGTCGCAGCCCGGCTCGGTACGGCGGGTGGCTGAGGCCCCATCAGCGCCGGTTGAAGACTCGCGGCCCGGACGCCTCGAGGCGGCAGTGGCGTCCTCCAGCGTCGATGCGCTGCTCGTATCCGACCTGAGCAACATCGAGTACCTGACCGGCTTCACCGGTACCAACGGAGCCTGCCTCGTCGGCACCGGCATCAGGACCTTCTTCACTGACTTCCGCTACACCGACCGCGCCGCGGCCGAGATCGAGGGCTGGAACGTCGAGATCGTCGCCGGAGAGTGGCTGAGCGGACTCGCCGATCTGGTTTCAGCCGCCGTCGGTGACGGAGTCGTCGGTCTCGAGGACGACCACGTTACGGTCAGAACCGCCCGCCGTCTGGAAGAGAAGCTGAGCGGAGGGGCGAGCCTGAGCGACTGCGGTGGCCTGGTCGAGAAGCTGCGGCGCAGCAAGGACGACCGGGAGATCGCGGCGATCGCCGGAGCGGCCGAACTGACCGACACGATCTACGTCGAACTCTTCGAAGCCGGGCTCCGCGGTCGCAGCGAAGCTGAGATCGCCGCCTGGATCATGGCCCGCATGAGGGAACAGGGAGCCGAGCCTTCTTTCCCGCCGATCGTGGCCGCCGGCCCCAACGGCGCTTCACCCCATGCCGAACCCGGTCCACGCAAGGTAGGAATGGGCGAACTGGTCGTCATCGACATGGGTTCGAAGCTGGACGGCTACTGCTCGGACTGCACCCGGACAGTTGCCACCGGTGAGGTAACCGTTGAGGCAGCGGAGATCTATGACGTGACGCTGCGGGCCAACGAGCTCGCCCTCGAGGCGATCGCCGCCGGGCGCGAGGCCGCCGCGGTCGACGCGGTGGCGCGGGATCTGATCGCCGAGGCCGGCTACGGCGAGAACTTCGGCCACGGTCTCGGCCACGGAGTCGGGATGGAGGTCCACGAGGCGCCCAGGCTGGGACCACGTTCCGATGACACCCTGCTCGACGGCGACGTCGTCACGGTGGAGCCGGGGATCTACATCTCCGGCCGGCACGGCGTCAGGATCGAGGATCTGGTCGTGGTGGGGCCGGAAGGTATCGCCCGCAATCTCAGCGCGCTGCCGAAGCAGCTGACCGCGGTCGGCTGAGCATCTGACGGTCGCAGCTGCGCCGGTCGTACGGTTTCACGCGAACGACCGCAATGGTGTATTCTGTGATCACCGTCACACAGGGATTCGGTTCTCACCGTTTTCCGGAGTGGCAGGGAAAAGGGTAGAACTCCGAATCGCCAATGGCGAGGGATTTTTCAGGAGAGAGGGTAAGTGCGAAAGGACCGGTCTGAGGGGGCCGGTCTTTTCTTTGCATCGTTGCCCTGCCCGACCGGCATGTCGTTCTCTGGCCGGCGCGCGCCAGTCGTCCGCAACAAAGAAACGGCCGGGCTGATGCCCGGCCGTTTCCGTCTACTTCGTATGCGCTATCGGGGCTACGGCGTCAGCCCGTCAATCCCGTTCCAGCCGTTTGAGTAGCAGCGCTCGTCGCCGGGCGCCGGCGGGGAGATCGGCGTCGGGCCGCTCGAGAAGTAGTCGCCTGCGCCAGTGATGGCGCAGCTCTCGATGGTTCCGCGGTTGACACCGTCGATCGCCGGTCCGTTGAGGAAGGTGACCGCGTGGCGGATTCCCGATTCAGCTCTGCGGGGCAGGCTGTGCGGGTCTCGGCCGTAGGACCATTCCTCACGGGGCGGCACGTTCTCGTTCGGCGGCGGGGTGACTCCCTGGCGCTCCTTGCCCATGAAGGTGAACGGGCCCGAGTCGTAGTAGACCATCAGGCTTCCGTCCTGGAACGGGAAGTCGGTCACCTTCGGAATGTCCATGAAGGGATCCTCTTCCCAGTGCCTTCCGGGCTGGAGGGCCGGGTAGTAGACCTTGGCGCCGAACGTACGGGCTGCCACCTCGGCGGTGATGTTCGCCACCTGGTGGTCGCTGAATGCGTTCCTCAGCAGCACCTCATGCGGCGGCGTGTTCGGCAGCGGTGTATCGGTCACGAAGTGGGCGTAGCCGTTGCCTTCGCCGCGATCCCAGAGCAGCTGGATCGTCGACAGAAGCACGGCGCGCTCGGCTTCGTTCGGGTAGTTGGGGTACAGGCCGATAACCGGGGCCTTGAAGTAATCGTCCGAGTCGACGCTGCGCCTGAGCAGGGTCGAGTAGTTGATCCCCGGTACTCCGAGCACGCCGTAGTCGGCGTCCGGGGAGAGCGCGGTCAGCGCACTGCCCATGATGCCGCCCTGGCTGATGCCCATGTACTGGCCGCGGGTATTGACGCCCTGTGAGGTGTCAATCGCCGAAACGGCCGGCTCCGGTCCGGCACCGTCAGGGTCAATCTGGAGCTGCGGCGCCTGGGAGATTCCGTTCGGATGGATCAGCAGCCGCTGCAGGTAGAGGAAGTTGACGAACCCCTGCTGCATGCGGTCGACCATCTTCGGGAAGTTCGACATGTCGGCAAGCGACTCACCGACCGATGCCAGGTCGCCGCTGGAGAAGCCGGCCCAGTCGACCGCGCACCAGGTGGTGTTGGCGTCGTAGCCGACCCTGTCCTGTCCGTTGACCTGCCCGAAGCTGCCCAGCAGACCGTGACCGTAGGTGCCGGTCGTGGTCGGTGTGACCGAGCCGGGGTTGAGGTCGACGGCCGACTCGGGAACGTTGCATCGGAACGGAACATCAGTCGTACTCGACACGTCCCAGGTCAGTTCGCCATTGCTGTCGAACTCGAATACGCCCTTGTCGGTCGCGCCGCCCGGGGCACAGTCCGGCGAGTTGATGTAGCAGGGCACGTCTTCGAGCGTGCCTTCGACCCGGATCAGCGTGGTGCCGCCCGGATTGCTCGCGCTCTGGATCGAGTACGCCGGTGCGCTTCCTTCGATCGTGCGGTTGGCGAGGTTGGTATCGCCGAGGCGCTCGAAGGCGTCGTCGCGGATCGTCAGGGCACGACCGGTGGTGGTCTCGGCACTGGCGACCGTGAAGTCCCATGCCATGTACATGCTCGAGCGGTTGACGCCGGCCTTGTTGACCGCGGTGTTGATCACCGAGTTCATGTGGGCACGGCGCTGCTCGACCACGTCCTCCTTGGTGATGATCTTGTCCCGGTAGGTCCGGAACGCCGGGGGAGCCGGGATCGTGTTGTTGTCGGCATCCTTGAGGTTGCGGAAGACGACGATGTAGCGCTTGTCGTGTTCGAAGTTCTCCGCCGGGCGCACGATCACGTTGACGTCTTCGGTGTTCGACGGGTTCAGGTTCACTCCGCCGGGCCCTTCGAGGCTGGGGTCGACCGTAGTCGGGTTCGAGTCGAGCTCGGCCCAGATCGGGTGACGCTCACCTGTCTCGGCATCGATGACCATGACCGACTGGTTCGGGTCTTCGTATGCCTGGAGGTTGGTGATCGGCACCATTCCGGTGTTGTCGAATGCTGCCGGTGTGTCGAGTCCCGGAATCTTCAGCACGATCATGTTGCCGGGGCTGAAGCCGTCGCCCCGATTCATGTCGGTCGGGTCGATGTGGACACCCTTGATGTTGGCCGGAGTCGCGTTTTCAGCGATGTTCAGCCGCTTGCCGGTCGGGGTGCTGCTGTCGTCGACCGTGTAGTAGTCGTTGGCGAAGGGCTGCAGGCAGACCGTCGTATCGAGAAAGTCGCAGATCTCCGGATTCTCACCCAGCGGCACATTGATGCAGCGGGAGCCATCCTTGGCCAGCTTTTTCTTGGCCTTGGCCTTCTTCTTGCCGTACTTGCCCTGCGCCTTGACAGTCTTGGCGCCACAGAGGCTGAGCTTCTGGCTCCCCTTGCTGGTCAGCTTGAGCTTTACCGTCTTCGAGCCCTTCTTCTTGAACTTGACCTTCTTGGACTTGAAGAACTTCGCGCTGACCTTGACCTTGGTCTTGCCGTTCGACTTGACCTTGACCGTGAGCTTCTTCTGCTTGAGCAGCTTGGCCTGGTTCTTGGTCGTGATCTTCATCGAGACCTTGGTTTTCTTCGACTTCTTGGCGTCAGCCTGGCCGGCAGCCAGTGCTGCCGTGAAGGTGAAGGCCAAAAGGATGGCGAAGGCGATTGCGAATACTCGACGGACTTCAATCAGTCCGGAACGGTGGCTCATGCGCTGGTGATTCCCCTCTTGTAGTTGCGACCGGCTACCTCCCTCGGAAGCAGGTCGACCTGTGTGATGCGGCTCACTGATACTAGACCCAAAGGCGGCCGGGAGTTTCGGTGGCCACTCCGGCTTTTTCCTTTCGCCCCACGTCTCGTCGCCCGGGAGGGCTCAGCGGCTCAGGTCGACTCCGGTCTCAAGCCCCTTGGCGAAGGCCGCGATCAGCTCGACAGTCGCTTCGACGTCGGCCAGGTCGACCATCTCGACCGGCGAGTGCATGTACCTGAGCGGAATCGAAACGAGACCGGTCGGGATGCCGGTCCGCGAGATCTGGAGCGAGTCCGCGTCGGTGTGGGTCGCGTTGCCGCTGGCCCCGACCGAGTACGGGATGTTCTCCTTCTCGGCGGTGTCCCGCAGCAGTTCGTAGACCTTGGGGGAGAGGGTCGAGCCGCGTCCGATCACCGGGCCGGAGCCGAAAGGATGGCTTCCGACCTCCTTCTCGTCCACGCCCGGGGCGTCGGTGGCATGGGTGACGTCGATCGCCACCGCCAGGTCGGGGCGGACCGTGAAGGCGGCCGTCCTCGAGCCGAACAGGCCGATCTCTTCCTGGACCGCGGCGACGGCAGCGAAGCGGGCCGTCGCACCCCCGTCTTCGTGAACGCGCCGCAGCGCCTCGAGCGCGACGTACGAGCCCAGTCGGTTGTCCATCGAGCGCGATACGAGCCTGCCGCCGGCAACCGCCATCGGTTCGGCGTCGATCACCACGGGATCGCCGACCGACACAAGTTCCTGGGCGGCGTCGCGATCGTCGGCGCCGATGTCGATGTGCATCTCCTTCAGCTTGACGACCTTCTTGCGCTGCTCCGGGTCGAGCAGGTGGATCGGCTTGCGCCCGGCCACGCCGGGTACCGCGCCTTCGTTGCCCTTGATGGTCACCCGCTGGCCGACCAGGATCTGGGGGTCCCATCCACCGATCGGGGCGAAGTACAGGAAGCCCTTCTCGTCGATGTGGGTCACGACCAGGCCGATCTCGTCGATGTGGCCGACCACCGCCACCAGCGGTGCCGACTCGTCCTCGCCGATCGTGGCGACGCTGGAGCCGAGGCCGTCGGTGGTGATCTCGGCGAAGCCGGCCGCCTCGCGCCAGACGGTGGCGGCTTCGAGTTCGTAGCCGGATGGGCCGGGTGTGCGGAGCAGGGAGTCGAGCAAGGCGGGGGTTTCCATGCCGCAAGTATGCCGTCCCCGACCTGCCGGGTGATGAATCGGTCCCGCGTCGTCACCTCGACCGCCCGGCGAATACACTCGTACGCGTGATTTCAACCAATCAGTTCAAGAACGGCACGCACATCGAAGTCGACGGCAAGATCATGCGGATCATCGAGTTCCAGCATGTGAAGCCGGGCAAGGGCGGAGCTTTCGTCCGAACCAAGCTCAGGAAGATCGAGGACGGCACCGTCCAGGACAAGACCTTCAGGGCGGGAGAGAAGTTCCGCCCGGTCCGCACCGAGTCGAAGAAGATGCAGTACCTCTACGACTCCGGCGACATGATCGTCTTCATGGACAGCCGCAGCTACGAGCAGATCGAGCTTCCGGCAGAACTGGCAGCGGATGCGATGCGCTGGGTCCAGCCGAACGACGAAGTCGACGTGCTCTTCGTCGACGAGAACGCGACCGACGTCCAGGTGGCGAGTGCGATCGATGCCAAGGTGGCGAAGACCGAGCCCGGCCTCAAGGGCGATACGGCCTCCGGTGGCGGCAGCAAGTCGGCCACCCTGGAATCCGGGGTCGAGGTTCAGGTTCCTCTTTTCATCGAAGAGGGCGAGATGATCCGGGTCGACACGCGCACCGCGGAGTACGTCTCCCGGGCCTGAGCCCGGGTCGGGGCCAGATGATCCGGCGCCGCATTGAGCTGCAGCCGAGGTCACGCGGCTTCCACCTGGTGACCGAAGAGGTCGTATCCGCCCTGCCCGAACTCGGGGGCGTGGAGACCGGCCTGCTGCACCTGATGATCCGCCATACCTCGGCGTCGCTGACCGTGAACGAGAACGCCTCACCCGAGGTTCGCCGGGATCTGCGTGCCTGGGTCGACGAGGCCGTCCCGGAGCGCTTCGACTGGACCCACACCCTCGAAGGGGCCGACGACATGCCGGCCCACGTCAAGGGCACGATCACCGGATTCGAGCTGACCCTGCCGGTCACCGGCGGTGAACTGGACCTCGGCACCTGGCAGGGGATTTACCTGTGTGAGCACCGTGATCACGGCGGTGTGCGGTCGATCACCGCCACCATCGTCGAGTAGCCGTATCCTTGAGCGATGCGCCGTTCCGATCAGCGCCGTGATGCGGTTTTCGCCTGCTACCAGCAGGACGTGACCGACCGGCCCCTCCAGACCCTGCTGGTCGACGCCAGGCCGTTCACGGTGGAGCTTGTCGAAGGCGTCGAGGCCCATCGTCTGGAGCTCGATGAAGTGATCTCCGAGTACGCCAAAGGCTGGGAGCTGAGCCGGATCGCCCCGCTGGAGCGCAACATCCTCAGGGTGGCCCTCTACGAGATGAACTTTCGCGATGACGTGCCGGCCGAGGTGGCGATCGACGAAGCGGTCGAGATAGCCAAGAAGTACAGCGGCGTCGACGCTCCCGGCTTCGTGAACGGAATCCTCGGGTCGGCCGCCCGCGAGATGGCCGGCGCGACGGTCGAGACCGGTGATGGAGCAGAGCCCGGATGAGCCGGCTGACCGAGATCAGGGACCGGCTGAACCGGATCACGGAGGAGCTCGCCGACGAGCAGACTGCCGATTCCCGGGCTGCCGAACTGGCTGAAGAGGCCGCGAAGCTGGTGGCCGAGGCGGCGGAGGAAGCCACGGCGGCGATCGCCCGCCTGGAGCAGGGGAGTTGAGCTACCCCGATGATCTTCGCCGGCAGGTAGACCAACACCTCGAGTCGGTCAAGTTTTCCGATGAGGCGGCGACCGCCGGCCTCGACGAAGCGATGCGCTACTCGCTGCTGGCTGGAGGCAAGCGGATCCGGCCGGTGCTCTGCCTGGCCACGGCCAGGTCCCTGGGGCAGCCGACCGGGCAGTACCTCGATATCGCCGCCGCACTAGAGATGGTCCACACCTACTCGCTGGTCCACGACGACCTGCCGGCCATGGACGACGACGACCTCCGCCGGGGCAAGCCGACCTCGCACATCCGCTTCGGCGAGGCGGTAGCGATCCTCGCCGGCGACGGCCTGTTCGCCGAGGCGATGAGGACCCTGTCCGCGGTTCCCGGCGAGCCTGCCCGCGTCCTGGAGGCGGTCCGGCTGGTCGCCGGCGCCACCGGTGTCAACGGCATGGTCGGTGGCCAGTACGTGGACGTGACCGCCGAGGGACTCGACGCCGAAGAGCTGCTGCGGCTCCACTCGCTCAAGACCGGCCGGCTGATCGAGGTCAGCGTCGAGAGCGCGCTCGCTTTCGGTGGGGTCGCTTCCGCCGAGCGTGATCCTTACGAGAGGTTCGCCCGCGAACTCGGCGTGCTCTTCCAGATCGTCGACGACATCCTCGACGTGACCGGCAGCGACGAGGCCCTCGGAAAGCCTCAGGGCAGCGACGAGCGACACGGCAAGGTGACCTACGTGAGCCTCTACGGCCTCGAGCGCGCGCGCGAGCTTGCCACCCGGTCTCACGACGCCGCAATTGAGGCCCTGACTGGGGTTGCAGGTGAAACCGGGTCGCTGAGGAGCGTCGCCGACTACATTTACAGGAGAGAAACGTGACCCCCGAACCTCGCGACCCCTCAGAAAAGCCCTCCAAGCCCCTGCTTCCCGGTATCGATTCACCGGCCGACCTCAAGGGCCTCGACGACGAACAGCTTCAGCAGGTTGCTGAAGAGGTCCGCTCCTACATCATCGATGTCATCGGAGAGATCGGCGGCCACTTCGGGGCCAACCTCGGAACCTGCGAGATCGCCGTCGCCCTCCATAGCCTGATGGAGTCGCCGCGCGACCGGATCCTGTGGGACGTCGGACATCAGGCCTACCCGCACAAGGTCCTGACCGGTCGTCGCGATCAGCTGACCACGATCAGGCAGTACGAAGGCCTCGCACCGTTCTGCTCGATCGAGGAGTCCGTCCACGACATCATGGGAGCCGGTCATGCCTCGACCTCGATCTCCTACGGGCTCGGCCTGAAGGAAGCGATGCGCCGCGGGGTCGGCAAGGACGGCAAGGTCGTCGCCGTGATCGGTGACGGCGCCCTGACCGGAGGCGTCGCCTACGAGGCCATGCACGCCGCCGGCGGGCTCGAGACCCCGATGGTGATCCTGCTCAACGACAACGGCATGTCGATCTCGCCCAACGTCGGTGCGCTCGCCAGCTACTTCCAGCGGACACGCCTGAAGCCCGGCCTGTTCCACGCCCGCGAAGGCGTCGAGGACAAACTGACCAAACTGCCGCTCGGACTCGGCAAGCGGATCGAGCGGCTCGGCCCCGAGCTGAAGTCGGCGATCAAGGCTTACTGGGCGCCCGGTCTGCTGTTCGAGGAGCTCGACCTCGCCTACATGGGAATCATCGACGGCCACGACGTCGGCGCCCTGAGGCAGGCCCTCAGCGAAGCCCTCGAGGCCGACCGCCCGGTGGTCGTCCACGTCCACACGGTCAAGGGCCGCGGTTTCTCGCCGGCCGAAGATGGCGGTCTCGCCGGCATGGAGACCTGGCATGCGGCCAAGCCCGGCTCGATCGTCGATGGTGAACCGGCTTCGAAGAAGGTCAGCAAGCCGAAGCTGATCCCGTTCCAGGAGTCCGACGCACCGGAAGCGATTGCCCCGGAGATGCTCGAACCGCCCGAGCCGAAGGCGGCGCCTCCCCAGTACACCCAGGTGTTCGGCGACGCGATGGTGCGCGAGGCCCAGGAGGACCCCCGGGTAATCGGGATCACCGCGGCGATGGCCGGTGGCACCGGCCTGCAGAAACTCGCTGACGAGGTGCCCGACCAGTACTACGACGTCGGCATCGCCGAGCAGAACGCCGTGCTCATGGCCAGCGGCATGGCACTCCAGGGCGCCAAGCCGGTCTGCGCGATCTACTCGACCTTCCTCCAGCGGGCCTACGACCAGATCGTCCACGACGTCTGTCTGCAGGAGCTCGACGTGGTCTTCGCGATGGACCGGGCAGGCCTGGTCGGCGACGACGGACCGACCCACCACGGCGTCTTCGACATCGCCTACTTCCGGCCGCTGCCGAACGTGATCGTCATGGCACCGCGCGACGAGGCGATGCTCGTGCACATGCTGCGCACCGCGATCGAGTACGAAGGCCCAGCGGCCATGCGCTACCCACGAGGTGCCGCGGTCGGGGTCGAGGTGCCCGAGACGGGGAAAACGGTCCCGATCGGCAGCGGCGAGACCCTTCGCAACGGTGAACAGGTCGCCCTGCTCGGTTACGGAACCGGGGTCGGAATCGCCGAAGAGGCCGCCGATCTGCTCGCTGCCGGCGGACTCAACGTAACCGTCGCCGACGCACGCTTCGTCAAGCCGCTCGATACCGAACTGGTGGAGAGGCTGGCGGTCGGCCACGACCTGCTGGTCACGATTGAAGAAGGAGTCCTCCAGGGCGGCTTCGGTTCAGCGGTCCTCGAGCACCTCGAAGACAGCTTCCCCAACCCCGGCGAGCGCGCCCGGGTGATGAGGGTCGGCCTGCCCGACCGTTACGTCACCCACGGCAAACCGAACCTGCTCCACGAAGAGGTCGGCTTCACCGCCGCGGATGTCGCCGAAAAGGTCGGCGCCGCCCTCGGCGGCCGCGTCATCTCCGGCTGAAGCCGTCAGCTGCCGCAGGCCTCGAATCCGTAGTCGGCCGCGAGGCCGTCGGCCTCGGTAAACGGGTCGGAACGACCGAGTGACGTCGGGTCTGCTTCAGCGGTGTCGACGGCTTCATCGACCGCGTCGTAGATCGCCGCGACCTTCTCTTCGTCGCCCTCGGGTGGGGTAAGGGCCCTGAGTTCCGCGACCTGATCGCGGTAGAGCGGGACGATCTCTTCGGTGATCGCCGTCTGCGATTCAGCGGCCTGGATGTCGGCGGGCAGTCCCTGGACGATCTCCTCGATGGTGGATCGCCCGGTGGCACAGATCTCATCGGCGTCGGCAACGTAGGCGGCCTTGCTCGGCGCTGGCTCATCGGATGAGGAGTCATCGCCACCGCAGCCCGTGGCGAGTAAACCCCCGACGAAGATCAGCGCGGCGAAGGTGAGCAGCCGCATTTTCAATGGAAGATTCAACTGTGGTCGGAGACTATGCGGAGCACGTCGCTGCAGTACTTCTCCATGAAGGCCGGGCCGACTCCGTTGACCTCGGCCAGCTGCTCCTCGTCGGCCGGCTTCACCGAGGCGATCGCGATCAGGGTCCGGTTGCTGGCCACGTGGTAGGCGGGGCGGTCTCCGGCCGCGCCTAGCCGCCACTTGCGCAGCTCCTCATAGAGCGCTTCATCTTCGGTTGCGAGGTCCGGAGGTGGGGCAGAGCCACGTTTCTTAGGTGAGGATCTGGGTTGCTTCACGGCCAGCTCTGCCGGGTCCGGCAGCCAGCCATCGGGGTCGCATACATCGCAGCAGCGTCCTGTAGGGCGGGTTCGCTGTCGTCGCCGAAGTGCTCGAGCAGCTGTCGCCGACGGCAGCGGTCCGAGAAGCTGAAGGCCTCGACCGCGCGGTAGGCCTTCCAACCGCGATCCTCGGCCACCCGGCAGGCGGCCGGCAGCGCCGAGCGCTCGTAGTCGTCGGTCAGCTGGACCAGCAGGCGGCCGCCTGAGGCCGGGTCGACCGCGAGGGCGCCCGCCCGTTCGGCCACGGCGAGTCGGTTCCTCTGCTCGTCCGTCTTCGGGGCGTTGATCACGGCGCTGCCGTCCCCGTCGGCGCTCTGCCGGATCGACTCGATGTAGGCGGTCACGTCTTCAGGGTCGACCTTGCGCTGCTCGTTGAAGCGCACCAACCGGCCCAGGTCGCTGCGCATCGCCAGCAGCACGGCCCGGGCAGGCTCGCCATCGCGGCCGGCGCGCCCGGCCTCCTGGTAGTAGGCCTCGACGCTCGAGGGGATCGCCCAGTGCCAGACCGATCTCACGTTGGCTTTGTCAATGCCCATGCCGAAGGCGTTGGTCGCCGCTACCACCTCGACGTCACCGTCCATGAACCGCACCTGGGCCGAAGCACGGTCGTCCGGCGGCATTCCCGCGTGGTAGGAGACGGCCGATATCCCCGCCGCACGCAGGTCGTCGGCCACCTCCTCGGTGTCCCGGCGGGTGCCGCAGTAAACGATCGCCGGCCGGTTGACGGGAGCCGAGAGGCCGTGCTCGAGCAGGGCGGCCTTGCGGGCCTTGGACCCTTTGCCTTCCAGCGCTACGGTGTCGAAGCTGAGGTTCGGCCGGTCGAAGCCGGAATGGATTTCGACCGGTTCGTCCATGCCCATCCTCCGGGCGATCTCACCGGCTACCTGCGGGGTCGCGGTGGCGGTGCAGGCCATGACCGGGGGTCGGCCCAGTCTCTGGGCGACCTTCGGCAGGCGCAGGTAGTCGGGCCGGAAGTCGTGGCCCCATTCGGAGAGGCAGTGGGCTTCATCGATCGCCATCAGGTCGATCCGCCGGGTCGCGATCAGGTCGAGGAAGGATGATGAGCCGAAGCGCTCCGGTGAGCAGTAGGCGATCCGTGCGGTTCCGTTCCTTACCGCGTTGAAAGACGCCGCCGACGCCTCTTCCGACAGGCCCGAGGCGAACATGACCGCTGGATGTCCTTCGGCCTTGAGCCTGCGCACCTGGTCGGCCATCAGGGCGATCAACGGGCTGACCACCAGGGTCAGGTCTTCTCCGGCCAGGCCGGGCAACTGGTAGCAGAGGCTCTTGCCGCCGCCGGTCGGCATAACGATCAGGCAGTCCTTCGCCTCCAGAGCGGCGGAGACGGCATCGCGCTGGCCGGGACGGAACTCGCCGTAGCCCATATGGGCCAGGAGCCTGTCTGGATCTGCCTCTCCGTCGTAAAGGTGCAGCGGGGCGGCTTCGTCCTGCTCGATCTGCTCGAGGCCCTGGAGGGCGAGTGTCGCTTCGGCCTGCTCGTCTCCGAAGACCGGCGGTCCGGCAAGCATCGAGGGTTGCTCAGGGCCGGTCGGCAGGTCCGGCTCTTCGGGCAGGGGTGGCGCTTCAGGTGGCCTCATCGAGACCAGCCCGGCAATGCGCTCGGCCGCCGTTGAGGCGGAACGCCGCGCCTCAGGGTCCAGTTCTCGCCAGGCTGACCTCAGATCCTCGAGATTCTCGTCGGTGGAAGCCCGGCGGCGGCCTTCATCGCGCTCGGATTCGAGCTGCTCGACTAGCCGGTCAGCCTGTTGGAGAAAGGAACTCACGCGACAACACTAGGGACAGCCCCCGACGCCATAGACTCGCCCCCAGCGAGGGACAGCGACCAGCACCCTCGCCATGACCGGTTCTGGCGGCGATGTGCATCCAGAGGCGGGCCCGATCGTTGCCAGAAGCCGGCGCGAACCCGCCCCCAAGCGTTCTGGCGGCGATCCGCATCCGTGGCCGGACCCGATCGTTGCCAGAACTTGACTGCGGCCGGGTTTGCGGGTCCGGAAAAAGTGAGAACCCCGCTGGGAGGGCGGGGTTCTCGGTGCTACTAGGGAGGAGAGAGATTCTTGATCTCTTATATGTTTTTGATCACTGGGAGGTAGGCGGACTCTTCATGCGCCGCGGGCGCTGTACCGCGTTACCGCGGTCAAGGCCATGTAAGCGGCGCCGAATCCAACCAGGAAGATTGTTGCGACGGGCTGGTCACCGAAGATTCCGCTGACCACGCCGATTGACAGGATTGTCAGGCCGAGGGTCCAGTCAAAGCCGGCGATGGCTGACAGTGAAACCTGGCGCTGGGGGGAGGAGGCCGTGAGGGCAATGCCCATCGCGACGCATCCGAGAAAGAAGGAAAGGAGACCGACCGCGGGGTTGAAGGTCAGCAGGTAGGGGACCACCATCAGGAGCGGGGCCGCCGCGAGGACGAGGCCGTTGTGCAGATCTATGCTGATTGGTCGCTGGTTCATGGTCATTTCCCTGAGACGAAGATACGTAAACACGTGGTTCTTGTGTGTGAGTCGAGTCACACCGCGCCGATCCCGCTCCGGGCCGGAATCTCCCGGTACCTTTGACCGATGAGCCGCAACCGATCCCGACTGGACCGCGTACTTGCCGACCGCGGCCTGTTTCCGTCGCGTACCGCCGCCGCTCAGGCGGTGAGGGCGGGCCACGTCAAACTGGGGGTCGACGGCCCGGTCGCCCTGCGGCCGAGCCAGGATGTCGCTCTGGATCAGGAGTTCGAGGTCACCGCCACCCGACCGTATGTATCGAGGGGGGGAGTGAAGCTGAGTAACGCCCTCGACACCCTAGAAATCGACGTGACCGGCCTCGACTGCATCGACGTCGGGGCGTCGACCGGCGGATTCACCGACTGTCTCCTGCAGCGCGGCGCAGAGAGGGTTACCGCGCTTGACGTCGCCTATGGTCAGATCGACCAGACGATGAGGGACCACCCGAAGGTCACGGTCATTGAGCGCCTGAACGCGCGGGATCTCCTGCCCACCGACATCGACGGCAGTCCGGATCTGGCGGTGATCGACGTCTCTTTCATCTCGCTGACCAAGGTGATCGAACCGGTTGTCTCGGTGCTGGCACCGGAAGGACGCCTGCTGGCGATGGTCAAACCGCAGTTCGAACTGGGCAGAAAGCGGGTCGGGCGTGGGGGAGTTGTCCGCAGTCCTGACGATCGCCGCGAGGCTGTCGAATCGGTGGCCGACTGGTGTAGCGGTATCGGTCTGACCCTGCTGGGCGTGGCCCCGACGGGACTTCCCGGCCCGAAAGGAAACCTCGAGACCTTCCTGCACCTCGGCCTGGCCGGAGAAGGCGTTGCCGACGGCGCGACACTCTGCGAAGGTGTGGACCTATGAGCGCCCCGCTCGCACTGCTATTCACCCATGGGCACGCCAAAGGCATGGCCGCGGCTACCGAGGTGGCGATGGCCTCGGCCGAACGCCACGGCTGGGAGATGCTGCCAGCCTCCGAAGCCGGCGATCGCTCCCCCGAACTCTGTGTGGTGCTGGGTGGAGACGGCACCATCCTCAGGGCGTTGCGAGCGATGACCGGGTCGAAGGTGCCGGTTTTCGGGGTCAACTTCGGGCGGGTCGGCTTCCTCGCCGCCGTCGAAAGCCCGGACATCGAGTCCGGCCTCGACCGGGCGCTCTCGGGAGACATCGAGTCGCTCGATCTCCCGGGGCTCGAGGTGAGGGCCGACGAAGCTTTCGCGGTCGGTCTGAACGACGCCGGCTTCAGCCGGCGACCGCGAGGCGGCGTCGCCGAGCTCAGCTACCGGATCGCCGGTGAGGAGGTGGGCCACGTGCGCTGTGACGGCCTGGTCGCGTCCACCGCCACCGGCTCGACCGGCTACAACCTCGCCAACAGCGGCCCGATCCTGGCCTGGGGCGTCGACGGCTACGCCGTCACCTACATCGCACCGCACACCCTCACGGCCCGGGCGCTGGTAGTCGCGCCCGACGACGTCCTGGTGGTGGTCAACCACCGCAGTCGCGACAGCGTCGACATCGCGGTCGACGGCGTCCAGGTGGGTGAGCTGGCACCGGGGGCCGAGGCCGAGGTCCGTTACCGCCGTGACATGGCGCGGCTGTCGCAGCTCCCGGGTTCGAACTTCTACCACCGCATCCGGGAGAAGTTCGGGCATCTCGCGGTCTGAGCCCGTGCGGCAGGGCGGCAACGTCCGGTTTCACTGCTAAACAGGATCACGATGCTTCGTGAACTGAGGATCGAAAACCTGCTGCTGATCGAGCGGGCAGAGCTGCTGCCCGGCGAGGGCCTGAGCGTGCTGACTGGGGAAACCGGTGCCGGCAAGACGGTCCTCGCCCATTCGCTCGACCTGCTGATGGGCGGCAAGGCGCGTCAGGGCATCGTCAGGCCGGGTGCTCCCGAGGCCTGGGTGGAGGGTGTCTTCGACCTGCCGGAGGACTGGCACCGCGCGGACCGTTACCGGGATGTCCGGGAACGACTGCCCGGTGAGACGGAAGAGCTGGTCCTCGGTCGACGCGTGTCGGCTTCCGGCCGTACATCCGCTTTCATCGGGGGCCGCGCCGCCAGCGCCCCCGAGCTCCGGCTGATCACCGAGGATCTGATCGCCTTCTACGGCCAGCATGAACACAGGAAGCTGACGATCTCCTCGGCCCAGCTGGCGCTGGTGGACGGTGCGGGAGGACCCGGGCACGAGCAGCTCCTCCAGGCCTACCGCAGCACCTATGAAGCTCATCGTGAAGCGAATATTGAGCACGAGAAGCTGACCGAGGGCGACCGGGTCCGGGCCCGGGATCTCGACCTTCACCGTTTCGAGCTGGCCGAGATCGAAGAAGCCGCACCCCGTCCGGACGAAAAGCTCGAGCTCGACGCCGAGCGTCAGCGGCTCCGACACGCCGAGGGCCTGCGCGCTGCGGCCGAAGGTGCCGCCTCGGTCCTGCGCGGCGACGGCCTCGAAGACGGTGCGGCCGGCGGGGTTTCGCAGGCCGCAGGCCTGCTGGCCGGGGTTTCGGGGGTAGACGACGGGCTCGATCTCCTGATCAAGCGGGTGAAGAGCCTGGCTCTGGAGATCGATGACGCAGGGGTCGAGCTCCGGGACTACGCGGCGGGCATCGAGGCCGACCCGGAAGCGCTCGCCGGGATCGAGCAGAGGCTTGACCTGCTGACCCGCCTGGAGCTGAAACACGGCGGCTCGATCGATCAGGTTCTCGCCCATGCCGAGTGGTGCCGCCAGAAGATCTCGGAGCTCGAAGGTGGCGAGAGCCGTGAAGCCGAACTCAGAGAGCAGGTGGACCGTCTCGCCGCCGAGCTGGGTCCGGCCGCGGTGGCCCTCACAACGAGCCGGGAGCGGGCGGCCGCGTCGCTCTGTGAGAGGGTCAACCGCGACCTCGGCGAGCTTGCGATGGAGGGGGCGGCGCTTGGCATCGAGTTCCGTCCGGTGGCGGACGGATTCGGACCCGGCGGAGCCGAAACGGTCGAGTTCATGCTCTCGACCAACCCAGGCCTCGAGGCCCGCCCGCTTCGCGATACGGCTTCCGGCGGAGAGCTCTCGAGAGTGATGCTGGCGCTGGCCGAACCCGGATCGAGGGACGGCCGGACTCTCGTCTTCGACGAGATCGACGCCGGAATCGGCGGCAACACCGCCTCGGCTGTCGGCAGGCGGCTGCGCGAAGCGGCGAGCGGCCGCCAGGTCATCGCGATCACCCACCTCGCCCAGGTCGCCTCGCGTGCCGACTTCCACTTCACGGTGAGCAAGGACAGCTCGGCCGAGCCGGCCCTGGCCTCGGTCGAACAGCTCGAAGGCGAGGCCGTGGTCGACGAGATCCGCCGGATGATGGGCGGCAGCAGCGGCGACGAGGCGGCCACCCGTCACGCCCGCGAACTGGTGGCCTCCGGGCGGTAGGCATTACCCTCGTGCTGTGAGCGCCATGCTGAACAGGCTGGGATCGCGCGACCCCGGCGGTGCGGCAGGCACAGCCGCCGCGACCGGCACCACCGGAACCGTCCGCCTCGGGCGTAAGACGAAAGACCTCGTCAAGCAGATCGAACCGGGCGAGATCGCGGTCATCCGCCACCGCAACATCGACCGCATCGCGGCCGAAGACCTGGTTGCCAGCGGGGTCGGGATCGTTCTCAACAACGAGCCTTCATCCGACGACAAGTACCCCAACCGCGGGCCGCTGATGCTGGTGGAAGCCGGCATCTGCCTGGTCGACTTCCCCGACCATGACCTCTTTTCACTGCTGGCCGACGGGGAGACCGTCGAGCTTCGCGGCGATGACCTGTTCCGGGACGGACTGCTGCTGGCGACCGGCGTGGACCAGTCGCTCGCCGACCTCGAGACCCGGATCGCCGCCCAGGAGGAACAGGTCCACCATGCGCTGGCCGCTTTCGCCGAGAACACGGTGGCCCACATCCGCGAAGAGGGAGAACTGCTGAGCGGCGACATCGAACTGCCCGCCACACAGACGCAGTTCCGCGACAGGCATGTGCTGATCGTCGTGCGGGGCCCGAACTACAAGCGTGACCTGAAGGCACTTCGCGCCTACATTCGTGATGTGAAGCCGATCCTGATCGGGGTTGATGGGGGCGCGGATGCGATTCGGGACGCCGGCCACCGGCCCGACATGATCCTCGGCGACATGGACTCGGCCACCGACGGCACGCTGAAATCGGGTGCCGAGCTGATCGTTCACGGCTACTCCGACGGCCGGGCGCCCGGGCAGCAGAGGCTGGTCGATCTCGGGGTCGAGCACACGGTGCTGCCCTCAGTCGGCACCAGCCAGGATGTGGCGATGCTGATGGCCTACGAAAAGGGGGCCGACCTGATCGTCACGGTCGGCGCCCATTTCAACCTGATCGAGTTCCTCGACAAGGACAGGGACGGCATGTCTTCCACCTTCCTCACCAGGCTTCGCATCGGCGAGGTCCTGATCGATGCCAAGGGGGTGAGCCGGCTCTACAACCCCGGCCTGTCGCTCGGGCCGCTCCTGCTCTTTCTCGGCGCATTCCTCGTTCTCGTGCTGATCGTGGTCTTCAGCTCACCCGCCCTGGCAGACCTGGTCGACCTGATCTGGCTGAAGTTGAAGATCTGGCTCGGTTTCTGAGCCGTCGAGGCCGTAAGCTCCGCGGATGGGATTCAGTGCTCGCTACCACGCTGCCTCGCTGGCGGCTGTGTTTTTCGCGCTGGCGATCGGCATTCTGATCGGCTCGCAGTTTGGTGGGGACATACTCGACGACACGCGCAAGGACCTCGAGGCGAGCCTGACCAGCGATCTGGATGACTCCCGGGCTCAGGTTGACGAACTCGAGGAGGAGCTCGGCCGGGCGAACGAGTTCGGCGAGAGTGTCTACCCGGCCCTGACCGCCCTGCAGCTGAGAGGTGAGCGGATCGGACTGATCGGTTTCGGTTCGCTGCCTTCAGGGATCACCGATGCCGTCGAGCGGGCGATCGAGCCGACCACGGCCGAACTCGTGGCGGTCGGTGTGGTCCGCCAGCCTCCGGAGACGGCCGACCTGGCCGATTCGCTCCAGGGAACTGCTTTCGCCCGGATCGAGCGCAGGCCGGCCCTGCTGGGCCCCTACGGCAGAGCGGTCGGACGCCAGCTGGTGACCGGGGGAGAGATCCTGCGGCAGAGCAGGGCCGCCTTGATGTCGGAGTCGAGCGGCCAGTTCGGCGACCTCGACGGCCTGGTCATCTACCGGGGCGACCCCGGGGAGTTGAGTGCCGAGGATCTTGAACTCAGCGAGCGGCTGGACGAAGGGGTCGTCGAAGGCGCCGACTCGACCCGGGCCCGGGTGGTGGGTGTCGAAGAGGTATCGACCGATCCATCATCGATCGCCTGGTACTCGGAACGTGGTCTCTCCAGCGTCGACGACGTCGACACGCCTGCGGGCAGGGTGAGCCTGGTCTACGTGCTGGCCGGTGCCCAGGGCAGCTTCGGCGTCAAGGAGGACAGCGACCGGCTGCTGCCCGACCTGCTGAGGCCCGCTCCGGGACCCGCGGCGCCGGCGGGCAACGCCACAGGGCAGGGCTGAGCGGTCGTCTGGCTGGGCCTGCCGGTGGCGGTGCTGGTTGCGCTGTTGGTCGTGCCCGCCGGATTCCGGGGCCTGCTCAGAGCGGGGCATGTGCGGGTCAATTACCGTGACCGCAGGCTGGCCTTCCCGCTCGGTGCCGTGCTCGTCACTGCCGCCCTGGTCAGCCTCGCGCCCCTGGCCATGTTCGACGAACGCGGCGGTCTCGACCTGCTGGATCCGGAGCTGAGGCAGTGGATCGTCTACCTGGTCGGGATCGCTTTCCTCGGCCTGCTCGACGACTCGCTCGGCATGGGGTCGAGCCCTGACACTCCACGCGGCTGGCGCGGTCATGCTTCGGCCGTGCTCCGCGGCGAACTCTCTACCGGCGCTGTCAAGGCGGTCGGCGCGCTGGCCCTCGCTGCGTACGTGGTCACCGGTACCGGCAACGAATGGCTCGGCTACCTCGTCGACATCGCCCTGCTGATCCTGGTCACCAACGTCTTCAACCTCCTGGACCTTCGTGGAGGGAGGGTGGAGAAGACCATGGTCCTGCTGGTCGTCGTTTTCTGCCTGGCCGGCTGGACCCTGGCGCCGATCGAACTGCTCGGCGTATTCATCGGCCCCTTCCTGGTCGGAGCCTGGTTCACGCTGGGGGAACGCGCCATGCTCGGCGACACGGGCTCGAACCTCGCCGGCGCGGTCATCGGAATCATGCTCTTGACACAGCTCGACGAAACCGGGAGGTTGGTGGCACTGGTGATCGTCCTCGCGATAACCGCGTACGGAGAGTTCCGCTCGATCTCGAAACTGATCGAAAGACTTCCGCCTCTCCGGTTTATAGACTCCATCGGGAGAGCTAAGTGAGCAACCAGAGCCCGTCAGAAACCCGCTTCATTTTCGTCACTGGCGGTGTCCTCTCCGCACTCGGAAAAGGCATCGCGTCAGCCTCGATCGGCCGACTACTCGTCGCCCGCGGCTATCGCGTACAGATCCAGAAGTTCGATCCTTACCTCAATGTAGATCCGGGAACGATGAGCCCCTTCCAGCACGGCGAGGTGTTCGTGACCGAAGACGGAGCCGAGACTGACCTCGACCTCGGTCACTACGAGCGCTTCACCGACGAGAACACATCGCGGGCTTCGAACGTCACGGCCGGTTCGGTCTACAACTCGGTGATCCGCCGCGAACGCCGCGGCGACTACCTCGGCGGCACCGTCCAGGTGATTCCCCACATCACCGACGAAATCAAGAATCGCATCCTGATCGTGGCCGAGACCAAGGCGGTGGACTTCGTCATCACCGAGATCGGCGGCACCGTCGGCGACATCGAGTCGCTGCCGTTCCTCGAGGCGATCCGTCAGCTCTATACGGAACTCACCCCGAAGCGGGCGATGTTCGTGCATCTGACCCTGGTCCCGTACATCAGCCACGCCGGCGAGATGAAGACCAAGCCGACCCAGCACTCGGTCAACGAACTGCGCCGGATCGGCATCCAGCCCCACGCCCTGATCTGCCGCTCTGTAACCGGCCTGGAACGCGGAATCCGCCAGAAGATCGCGCATTTCGCCAGCCTTCCGGTCGAAGCGGTCATCTCCGGCCAGGACGTCGACAACGTCTACAAGATCCCGCTGATGTACCGGGCCGAAGGGGCCGACGACTTCATCCTCGACCATTTCCGGATCGACGATGCGCCGATGCCGGACCTGACCGAATGGGAAGAGATGCTTCGCATGGCCGACCGGGCAGAAGGAGTCGTCAAGATCGGACTGGTCGGCAAGTACGTGCAGCTGGCCGACTCCTACAAGTCGGTGATCGAAGCCCTCGAACACGGCGGCATCCACAACGGCGTCAAGGTCGACGTCTCGTTGATCGACTCCGACGAATTCGACCCGACCGAGCTCGAAGGGCTGGACGGCATCCTGATTCCGGGTGGCTTCGGCGAGCGCGGTATCGAAGGCAAGGTCGAGGCGGCCCGCCACGCCCGCGAGAACGGAGTCCCGTATCTCGGCATCTGCCTCGGAATGCAGATCGCGGTGATCGAGTACGCCCGTTCGATGGCCGGGATGGACGGGGCCAACTCGGCCGAGTTCGACCCCGAGACCCCGCATCCGGTGGTCGACCTCCTCCCCGAGCAGAAGGAGGTCTCGGACATGGGCGGCACGATGCGGCTGGGAGCGGACCCGGTCAAGGTCCACGACGGCACGAAGCTGAGCGAGATATTCGGTGAGGCGGTCATCTACAAGCGCCACCGTCATCGTTACGAGGTCAACAACCTGCTCCGCACGAGGCTGGAGGATCAGGGTCTCGTCTGCAGCGGCACCTCTCCCGACGAACGCCTGGTCGAAGTAGTCGAGCTGCCCGACCATCCTTTCTACGTCGCCTCCCAGTTCCATCCGGAGTTCAACTCACGGCCGAACCGCCCGGAGCCCCTCTTCAGGGAGTTCGTCAAGGCCGCCTCCGAACACGCCGCGGCTCATCCCACGGAAGGCTCTGACGGAGTCGAAGAAGGCGTCAGGTCCTGATCGACTTCTCCGGATGAGTCGCTTCGCCCGGCTGTGTGAGATTTCCAGCCCCACGGGCCGGGAGTCAGAGGTCGCCGCAATGGTCACGGCGGAGCTGGAATCGTTCGGTTTCAAGGTCTCCGAGGACGATGCCGCCGGCCCCGCCGGTGCGAGTTGCGGGAACCTGCTGGTGCGGATCCCGGGCGAGAAGCCGGATTTCGTCATGTTCTGCGCCCACCTGGACACCGTTCCCCACGACGGCCCGATCGAGGTCGTCCTGGAAGACGGGATCTACCGGAGCGGGGGAGAGACGATCCTCGGTGCCGACAACAAGGCCGCGGTCGCCGTACTGATCGAACTCGCCGCCAGACACCGTGAAGACCCGCCTGCGATCGGAATCGAGCTGCTGTTCACTGTC
Organism: uncultured Solirubrobacterales bacterium; assembly: GCA_963709475.1. Classification (GTDB taxonomy): domain Bacteria; phylum Actinomycetota; class Thermoleophilia; order Solirubrobacterales; family 70-9; genus 67-14. The sequence continues at coordinate 310,480 of CAVPWI010000001.1, forward strand.
GCCGAGGAGCAGGGGCTTCGCGGTGCCGCTGCTTTCGACCTGTCGGAGGTGCGCTCGAAGATGGCCTTCGTCATGGACCACGCCACCGATATCGGCGAGGTGATTGCCGCCGCCCCGAGCCACCACGGTATCTCTGCGGTCTTCAGTGGAGTCGAGGCCCACGCCGGCCTGGACCCCGAGTCCGGTCGCTCGGCGATCGGCGCCGCCGTGGCCGCTATCTCCGAGATGGAACTGGGCCGGGTCGAGCCCGGGACCACCGCCAACATCGGCCTGATCGAAGGCGGCAGTTCCGGCAACGTCGTGCCCGGCAGGTGCAGGGTCTCCGGTGAGGCCCGTTCGCTCGACGCCGACCGGGCTGTCGAGCTGGTGATGGCGATGACCGATTCGATGATCTGGGCGGCATCCGAGGCGGGCTGTGAGGTCGACATCAAGACCGAGCAGCACTTCGAGGCCTACAGGGTGCCGGATGACTCTCCGGGACTGGCGGTCGCAGAGGCCGCTCTGCGCGAGCGCGGCCACAGTCCCGAGCGGATCACCACCGGTGGCGGCAGCGACGCGCACGTATTCAGGGCCGCCGGGCTCGACGCGATCCTGCTTGCCAACGGCACCTACGACAACCACACCCATCAGGAGTCGGTTCCCCGTGAGAACCTTGCGGAAATGCTCGAGATCTGCGAACAGATCGTGATCGAGGTGGCGGACCGGTGCTGAAGCTGCGCAGGGGTACGGTTGCTGCGACGGGGCCGCTCGAGGTCAGGGTCGGCGAAGAGAACCGACCGGCCTGGGCCGACTTCGGACTCGTCGGGCCATGCGAGATCGGTGATGAGGTGGTTGTGAACGTCGAGGCACTGGACCTCGGCCTCGGCTCCGGGGGCTTCGACATCGTCATGGTCAACCTGACCCGCGGGCTTCAGGGCAGCGGCGCCGAATCCGACCACGTGATGAAGCTGAACTACAGCCCGCTCCAGCACCCTGTTTCGACGGTCGAGCGCGAGGTCGGGGAAGAGCTCGTCAGCGGCAGCGGGATGCATGGAGAGGATGGCGAAGTCCGCGCTGCCGGATGCCTGCCCGTGCTGGCGATCGGACTCCACGGACATCTGGCTCCCGCAGTCTGGGCGTGCGTATCGAAGGCCGAAGCCGAGGGCCGCGATCGGCCGGCGATCGGCTACATCCAGACCGGCGGCGGGGCCCTGCCGGGGGCCCTGTCGAGGGATGTTCGCAATCTGCTGGAATCAGGCCTGCTCGCCGGCCACGTGACTGCCGGACAGGCCTACGGCGGCAGTCACGAGGCGATCACCCTGATCGGGGCGATCGACGCAGCCGGATCTCTCGGCTGGGATGCGATCATCGCCGGCCCCGGCCCCGGGATACTCGGCTCCGCCACAACCTACGGCCACGGAGGCATGGCAGCGCTCGATGTCGCCCACGCAGGGCTTTCCCTCGGCTCACCGGTCGTTATCTCGCCCCGGCTCTCGAGTGGCGATCCGAGGCCTCGTCACCGCGGCATAAGTCATCACTCGCGCACAGTCATGCGGCTGGTCCTGGCCGGAGTGGACGTACCCCTGCCGGAGGGTTCAGAGGAGCTCTCGTCCCTGGTCGAGGATGAAGGGCGGGGGCGCCACAACATCACCACCGAGCCGGTCGATCTCGACGGCTATCTCGAGACCGGCCTGCCGGCCCGCACGATGGGCCGGGATCTCCGGCAGGATCCCGAGTTCTTTGCCGGTCCGCTTGCCGCCGGCTCCCGCCTGGCCGCGCTGATACCGGGCTGACGGCCGCGGCTGTTTCGTTGCGCGGCAAGGAGTGGGGAGGACCGGGAAGAAACGAGTGGCATGCCGCCCGCCGTCGCGACCCCCGAACCAGCGATCCAGTCCGCCCGCTTCGAGCACATGCTGCTCGAGTTCCTGGCCTATCTGGAACTGGAACGCGGACTCTCCCGGAATACGCTCAATGCCTACCGGACGGACCTGCTCCAGTTCGGCAGCTACCTGAGCGAGCGCGATCTGGACGCGACCGCGGTCACCCCCGAGATCATGGCCGGCTACGCCGCTGACCTTGCGTCCGGCACGGAGGGACAGAAGCCCGCTTCGGCGACGATTCATCGCAAGACCGCGGCCCTGCGCTCGTTCTACAAGCACCTGCGTCGCGAAGAGATGATCACCGACGACCCGACCGCGGGGATGGCTTCACCGCGACGCTCGAAGAAGCTGCCGAAGGTCCTCAACCAGGCCGAGGTCGGCATGTTGCTGGCCGCTCCGAAGGGCGATTCGCCCCAGGTTTCGCGGGACCTCGCGATCCTGGAGGTGATGTATGCCTGCGGCCTGCGGGCTTCCGAAGTTGTTGATCTCGAGCTGACCGACATCGACACCCACCACGGCATGCTCAAGGCCCGGGGCAAAGGCAACAAGGAGCGCATCGTGCCGCTCGGCCGCCAGGCGATCTACGCGATCGAGCGCTACCTGAGGACCTGCAGGCCGGCACTCGCCAAGGGGCGTCCGGAGAAGGCGCTCTTCCTCAACTTCCGCGGCAAGGCCCTCACCAGACAGGGCCTCTACAAGATCGTCCAGGGCCACGCCAGGACGGTCGGGCTCGAGGACCGTATGAGTCCTCACACCCTGCGTCACTCCTTCGCCACCCATCTGCTCGCCGGAGGCTGCGACCTGCGCTCAGTGCAGGAAATGCTCGGCCACGCCGACGTCGCCACCACCCAGATGTACACCCACCTCTCGGGCCAGCAGCTCAAGGACGTCTACTTCAAGACCCACCCCAGGGCGACCAGCGACTGAGCCCCCTGATTCACCACTGAGCTTCCGACCGGGACTGAGTCTCTGACCGGCAACCCGGCCCCTGACAAGCAACCCGTTCGGTTCTGGAAGCGATCTGCATCCGTGGGCGGGTCTGATCGTTGCCAGAAGCCGAAGTTGCCTGATCGTTGCCAGGGGTCCGAATTGATAGAACCCACGGGTGCCCGAGCTTCCTGAAGTCGAAACGATCCGACGGCAGCTCGAGCCCGACCTGGGGGGTCGCTCGATAGAAGCGGTCGAGGTGCTCGACCCGTACTTCTCCAAGCCGGCCAGCCCGGCCGCATTCGCGGCGGCGGCGGAGGGGCGCACGATCACCGATGTGGGGCGGAGAGGCAAGTACCTGGTCTTCGAGTTCGACAACGGCGACTCGATGGTGATCCACCTGCGCATGACCGGCAGCATCACCCTGGTGGCCCCGGACGGATCGGCCAGTCCCGGCGACGCCCGGATCTACAGCGCGGGGGACGACGAGAAGCACCTGAAGGTGCGATTCACCCTCGACGACGGCGGTGAGATCCGCTTCGCCGACCCGAGGCGCTTCGGGCGGGGTTTTGTGGCCGGCCCGGACGAACTCGAGACCTACTTTGCCTCCAGGCTCGGAGTCGAGCCGCTCGCCCCCGAATTCAACGCCGAGTACCTCGCCGAGATCAGCGCCGGGCGCACCGGACCGCTGAAGTCCTTCCTCCTGAACCAGAAGGGCGTGGTCGGAATCGGCAACATCTACGCCGACGAGGCGCTGTTCAGGGCGGGGATACATCCGCTGTCGCCGGGAGGGTCGATGAAGCCGCAGCACCATCAGGCGCTCCGGGACGGCATCGTCGAGGCGCTTCAGCGGGGGCTCGACCTCGGCGGTGCCTCGATCGACGACTATCGCGACGCCCACGGAGATACCGGCGCCATGCAGAATGAGTTCCTGGTCCACCGTCGGGAAGGCGAGCCCTGCGGCGAGTGTGGCGAGACGATCGTGAAGATCGTGGTCGGCGGACGATCGACCTACTTCTGCCCTTCCTGTCAGAAGCGGCTGAGGAAGAAGCCGCGCCGCAGCAAGACCGGCAGGAGCTGAGCAGGAAGGGATTCGGCGGGGCGTACGGGGTTCTGGCGGGCCGTCCGACGAAACCGGCAACCTTGTCGTTGATGTCGAAGACCTTCAAGACCGAGGCTGTGGTGCTGCGATCGATCCGCTACGGAGAGGCCGATCGCATCCTGCATCTGTACTCACGCGAATACGGACGTCTGGGGGCGATCGCGAAAGGCTCCAGGAAGCCCAAGACCCGCTTCGGCGGCCGGCTCGAACCGTTCTTCCGGCTGGCCCTGGTCCTCCACCGCGGACGGGGGGATCTCCACACGGTGACTTCCGCCGAGACCGTCGAAGGCCATTCGAGGCTGCGCTCGTCCGGCCGTGGAATCACCGCGGCCAGCGATGCCTGTGGCGCGGTGCTCCGCCTGCTTGACGGAGCGGAGCCCAACATGCCCGCCTACAACCTGCTCTGCCGCTACCTGTCGCTGATCGAAGCGGATCCGGCCGGGCCGGCGGCGGGTCCCGGGGGCATGGTCACCTTCAGGCTCAAGCTGGCTCTGGCGGCGGGCTTTGCGCCGGAGCTCTCGGGCTGCTCGCGCTGCGGAAACGTCGAGCACCTGACCGCTTTCTCGGGAGTGGCAGGCGGGGTCGTCTGTCCGACCTGCGAAGCCAACTCCTTCCCGATGTCCGAGGAGGCCCACGGCTTCATGGTCGGCGCACTCGGCAAGCCGATGAGCGAAGCGCCGGAGGCCGGCATGATCGCGATCCGGCAGGCCGGCAGGGCGATCGGCGAGACACTCGAGCACCACGCCCACGTCAGGCTGCCGAGGCCGGAAGAGAAAGCGGCGGCATGAGCATCGAGGAGTTCACCGAACGGTCGAAGCGGCGCGAGAACGAGATCCTGTCGGAACGGGCCGTGCGCTCATACCCCGCCGATCGGGCGGTTCCGGAGCCCGACAACGAACTGAGGACGCCGTTTCAGCGCGACCGCGACCGGATCGTCCACAGCAAGGCCTTCCGCCGGCTGATGCACAAGACCCAGGTGTTCATCGCGCCCGAGGGCGATCACTACCGCACCCGGCTGACCCACACCCTCGAGGCGACCGGCATCGCTCGCACGGTCGCCCGGGCGCTCGGTCTGAACGAGGACCTGACCGAAGCGATCGGCCTCGGCCACGACCTCGGCCACCCGCCTTTCGGTCACATCGGCGAGCAGGCCCTGGACCAGGCGAACCGGGCCCACGGCGGACCCGGTTTCCGCCACAACGAGCACTCACTCCGGGTGGTCGACGTGCTCGAGCGCGACGGACGCGGTCTGAACCTGAACCAGCCGGTCCGGGAGGGCATTCTCAAGCACACGGGCTCGACCAGGAGCACCTCTCTGGAAGGCCAGATCGTCCGGCTGGTCGACCGGGTTGCGTACATCAACCACGACATCGACGACGCCCTGCGGGCAGGAGTTCTGAGGTCCGAGGACCTGCCTCACGAAGAGATCGCCCTGCTCGGACCGACCGGGGCCAGCCGGATCGACGCGCTGGTCAAGGACATCGTCGAGCAGTCGGGTTCCGGTCCCGAGATCCGCCAGAGCGAAGAACTGGGAAGCGCCATGCTGCGGCTGCGCAAGTTCATGTTCCAGAACGTCTATCTCGGCGAAACGGCGCGGACCGAACACGAACGGGTCCACCGCGCGATGAAGATCCTGTTCGAGCACTACCTGGAGCGTCCCGACGAAGTCCCGGCTCTGGATCCGAATGCCGACGCGCTCCAGCGGGTGACGGACCTGCTGGCCGGCATGACCGATCGCTACTGCATCAATCACTTCACCGATCTGTACGTGCCCGAGCGATCCCGGCTCTGAGGCTCGGGCAGCAGGTCGCAAACTGCGGCCGGTTGCCCTTCCGAAACCGCGGACAGGCTCTAGGCTGGAGGTCTGTCCAAGTTCACCCCAGACACCATCGATCGCGTCCGCGCTGCGGCCGACATGGTCGAGATCGTCTCGGCCCGTACCGACCTGCGTCGCCAGGGGGTGCGCTACACCGGACTCTGCCCATTTCACGATGAACGCTCACCGTCGTTCTCGGTGCACTCCGAGGAGAAGCTCTACCACTGCTTCGGCTGCGGCGTGGGCGGGGACCTCTTCGACTTCGTCGCCGAGGTCGAGAACGTCGACTTCCCGGCGGCGGTCGAGCTGCTCGCCGAGCGCTACGGCGTCGAGATCACAAGGGAGCAGGAGGACCCGAAGGCCGAGCAGCGCCGCAAGGCACGAAACCGGCTGAGCGAGCTTCTGGACCGCGCCGCCGGGTTCTACTCGGCTTTTCTACTGGAGGCGCCCGAGGCCAAGAAGGCCAGGGAGTACCTCGAGTCGCGCGGTCTGGGGACGGAGGTCCTCGCACAGTTCGGGGTCGGTTACGCCCCCAGCGCCTGGGACACACTGATCCTGCGGGGCCAGCGGGCCGGCTTCAAGGTCGAGGAGCTGGCCGCCACCGGGCTCGCCCAGAAGGGGCGAAACGGCGGCATGTACGACCGCTTCCGAAAGCGGATCACCTTCCCGATCCGCGACGCCCGCGGCAGGGCGGTCGGCTTCGGAGCACGGGCGATGAGCCCCGACCAGAAGCCGAAGTACCTCAACTCGGCCGAGAACGAGCTCTTCCACAAGTCCGAGATCCTCTACGGGATCGACCAGGCGAGGCCGGCCATGGCGAAGGCGGGCCGGGCGGTGGTGGTCGAGGGCTATACGGACGTGCTGGCCCTCCACCAGGCGGGCCTCGCCGAGACGGTCGGCATCATGGGGACGGCGATAACCGAGCAGCAGATCGCGCAGCTCTCGGCGACCGTGGACACCGTCGTCCTGGCGCTCGATGCCGACGCGGCCGGCAGAAAGGCGATGCTCAGAGCCCAGGAGGTCGCGGCCGGAAGGAAGCTCACGATCAAGGTGGTGCCGATGCCGTCCGGTGAAGACCCGGCCGAGATCGCCACGGCCGAGGGCGGCGGCGAGAGGTTTCGCGAGATGGTTGCCGGAGCGGTCGATCTGCCCGACTTCCAGATCGGCCTGATTCTCGATTCGGTCGATTCGACATCACCCCAGGATCGTGACCGCGGGCTGGGGGAGGCCGCTCCCGTTCTGGCGGCGATCGCGCCCGGCGCGACCAGGGAGGACCTGACCCGGAGGGTGGCGGAGCGGCTCGGGATCGATCCGACCGTGGTCGTCGCCCGGATCGAGCAGGCACCGGTGGCATCAGGCGAGGGCGGCCCCGGATCACGGAATGCCGGGACCGGTGGCACCCGGCAGGCTGCCGGGTCTCAGGATCGGGAAGCGCAGGCGCCAGCCGGGAAGAGCCTGCTTTCGAGACGTGAGCGGCGCGAGCGCTCGCTGCTGGCGATGTGCATCGCCAGGCCTGACGAGGGGCGCGAGTACATCGCCAGACTCGAGCCCGTCCACCTCAGCTCGCCACTGACCGTTCGGGCCGTGGACTGGCTGAAGGATCATCTCGAAAGCCCCAGCGAGGGGCTGGACCCGGCCGACCGCGAGCTCTCGAGTCTGATCGCGGCGATGGTGGTGGCGGCGGATCCGGCCCAGGTGGGCGAAGGCTCGATCCGGCGCAACTTCATGGAGCTCGAGCTGGCCGAACTCGAAGACCGGATAGCCGCCGCGGCCGCTTCCGGCGATCACGACAAGCGGGCCGAGCTGAACCGCCAACGTTCGAAGCTGGTCGACGATCTGCGACGGGCCGAAGCTTCCGGCCCCGGGACCCCCTGACTCAAACCTTTTTCGGCCCCGCTCCGCTAGGGTTCTGCCTCCACTCGACGCCTCGTTCAGAGGCTTCCCGGGCAGAACCGGGCAGTGACCTTCGGGGGTAGCTCAACGGTAGAGCATTCGGCTGTTAACCGGACGGTTGTGGGTTCGACTCCCACCCCCCGAGTGAGTCGGTCGCGAGGGTTTCGACCAGCTCCGCGCCCCTGGCGGCGCCGTCGTGCTCTTCCGACCACCGGGCTATGGCCTCGGCCCTCTCCCGGAAGGCCGCATCAGCCAGTACCTCGGCGACTGCCCAGCGCAGCGATCTGGCGCCGGTCAGGCTCCACTTGACCGAGAGGCCGACCCCGGCCCAGGTCACGCGGGCGGCGGTCTCGTTCATGTCGCCGGCCGCGGGGCAGATCAGCAGGGGCACGCCCTCGGCCAGCGAGCGGGCCACCGTGCCGTGGCCGCCGTGGCAGATCACCAGGGCGGCCCGGGGCATCACCTGCGAGTAGCTCAGCCAGTCGACGAGGACCGCGTTGGAGGGGACCTCGATCGGACGGGAAGGTACGACGCGGTTGGTCGTCGCGACTACACGAACGGCTTCTCCGGCCATCGCTTTCAGGGCTGAGCGGACCAGCCGGTTGTCCGGGTCCTGGGAAGTGCTCGGAGCGACCAGGATGAGGGGGTCCTCACCCGGCGGAAGTTCGATTTCGGCGTGGGGGATCTCGAACGGCATCGGGCCGGTCACCTGGACCGACTCCGGCCAGTCGCGCGGGATATTCAAGCTGCGGGAAGGTCGCGACCATGGCCAGGTCAGGGCTGATGCCACCGTGAAACCGTGAGGTCGGCGGCAGCCCCGCGACCCGGCGCTGGGCGTTGAGGTCGTCGCGGCCACGGATCAGCCCGCGTTCGAGCAGGCGATCGGCGGAATCCCAGAAGCTCCTGCCGAGTCGGGTCCGAGGCGGCAGCGCGCCGGTCGAGAACATCGGGGTGCCGGGGTTGTTCAGCGGATAGATGTGGGGGACGAGCGTCGCCCGTCGGCAGCCGAACTTCTCGGCCGCGAGCGCCGGCGCCAGGGTCAGGATGTCGTTGACGACCACATCGGGCCTGAACTCTTCGAGCAGCGGCATCAGGGCGAGCGCGGCTTCACCACCCCCGGGGCTTCCGGACTTCGGCGGCGGGAAGACCTGATATCCGTCGGCGGATGTGAAAGCCAGGCCGGTGCCTTCAACCGCCTCCTGCCACTGCGGCCAGGTCTCGACGATCACCTCGTGGCCGCGCTCGGAAAGCGCACGGGCGAGCGAGACAGCCGGGAATACGTGCCCGGGATCGCCGAAAGCGGCGACGATGCAGCGCAGATGGGCTGCGCTCACATCCCGCCGCTGTCAGGCCCGGATCCCGGTCGCGACATCACGATCTCGGGGATGACGCAGTTGGGGGAGACGTTGAGCAGGAAGGACACCGCCTCGGCGATGTCGTCGGTGCTCATCATCTTGTCCGCCGGGACCTGCTCCTGGGCGAACTCGGTCATGTCGGTCGCCACGAAGCCGGGGCAGATCGCGGTGACGCCGACGCCGGATGTCCCGAACTCCTTCTGGCAGGACTGCGAGTAGGAAATGACCGCTGCCTTGGTTGCCGCGTAGACCGAGAGCCAGGCCGGGTACTGCTTGCCGGCGATCGACGCGAGGTTGACGACGAGTGCCTTGCCGTGCTCCTCTCCGGCGCTCTTCAGCATGTCCGAGGCCTCGCGCGTCGCGATCACCAGTGCCCGCAGGTTGACTCCGACCTGAAGGTCGAAATGCTTGGCCTGGACAGCGTCGATCGGCTGGCCGATGCCGACGCCGGCGTTGTTGACCAGGCAGTCAAGCCGGCCCCACTGGCGCTTGTGCTCAGCAACCAGGTCGACTACAGCCTCTTCGCTGGTCACGTCGGCAACCACGGCTTCGACCTTGAAGTCTTCGTTCGCGAGGGCCTCGGCCGTTGCGAGCAGTTTGTCTTCGCGCCGGCCGGAGATCGTGAGCGCGTAGCCGCTCTGTGCCAGCCTCCTGGCGATCGCGAGTCCGATTCCGCCAGAACCACCAGTTACAAGTGCTGCTCTCTTCGCCACGTTCTCTCCGTTCGGGTAGGGAAACCTCGCTCAGACTAGATCAGATCGACCCTCTCGCGTTAGGCTCGTCAAGGTCGGGGTGCAGCAGATTGCGCGAACGGCAACAATGTGCGAGAAATACGGGGAAGTCCGGCCGGTTACCGCAGTCGTTTCGGGGAAGGAAGTCAATGAGTGAAGAGAAGCCAGATAGTGATCTCGTCGGGGCATTCGCCAAGGAAGCCCGTCAGCGCTGCGACGTGATCGCAGCCGGTCTGGACACCGGCACCAGAGATTTCGAGGCACTCCGCCAGGAGGCACACGCTCTCCACGGCACCGCTTCAGCGCTCGGACTGGGCAGGCTGGGCGAACTGGCCGGCCTGATGGAGTCGGATCTGTCCGAAGCCGCCGAGGCTGGGGAGATACGCCCCAACCGGGCCAACCAGATATCCGAGGCAGCCGAGGCCCTAGCGCAGGGCGTCAAGGCCGCCGCGGCAGAGGAAGAGGAGCCGCCCGACGTGGGCCGCTCGCTCTCCCAGCTTTTCGCGATTTAGTCGCCTAGTTCGACGAGATCAGCGCGGCCAGTGAAGTGATCTGGGCGTCCGAGAGCTGGCCTTCATAAGGAGGCATCGCGCCGCCACCGCTCCTGATCTGAGCTTCGATCTGTTCGGTCGAGAGTGAGGTGTCGTCGAGGTTGGGCCCGATCGCGCCACTGGCATCGGCGACGGTCAGAGTGTGGCAACCGGCGCAGCCAGATGAATCGAAAACCGCGATCGCGGCCGCGTTGGGATCGGCGCCGCCACCGCTGCTGCCGCCATCGCCGCCGTCACCTCCGCTGCCTCCCGCACTGGTAGTCCCGGTGGCTTCGGTCGTATCGGTGGAGCCCGAGTCGTCGTCCCCGCCGCAGCCTGCCGCGAGCATGCCTCCACAGGCCAGGACTGCGAGTCCGATCAGCAGGCCTTTGCGGGCCTTCATCACTGTCTCAGAAAGAAATTCCATCGCTCCACCCCTTTGTTACTACTGCTCGGATATTGACATCTTCAACGACTTGTCTTCGTGCGCCGAGCAGTTGGTTTCGTAGTCACCTGCCCGGTTTAAGGGAATCTTAAGGGATTGGCCGGGGGAAATCGAGTAACCGGCCACAAACTGGGTTGAGCTGTCCCGGTTTTCGATCACCAGGGTGTCTCCCACCGTGCCGGTGATCCGGTCCGGAACCCCGGGCACGTCCTTGCCCTGAGCGACCAGCTTCGAGGCGTTGGGCGGGATCTTGATGGTCACCGTGTCGCCCTGGCTGTCGACGTCGCCGCCGCAGCCGGCGAGGATCACGACGGCCGCAGCCGTCGTGATCATCACCGTCGCGACGCGACGCAGGGGCTCAGCTCCCGACTTCTCGCGCTTCCGCTTCAACCTGGACCTCTCCGGCGTTCTCGAACATCAGCGTCACTTCGATCGTGTCGCCTTCGGCGATCGGCTGCTTGAGTTCAAGCAGCATGACGTGGTAGCCGCCGGGCTCGAGCGAGACCTCTTCGCCGGCCGGGAGCTCCAGGCCGTCTTCGAGCTCGCGCATGCCCATCATCGCTTCGGGCATCTCGCCGCCTTCGCCGTCCATGCTTTCCATGCTCCCGTCTCCGGATTCACCTTCCATGCTGCTCTCGGAGTTCATGTCACCTTCGGAGTCATCGGCAGGTTCAACCGCGATGCCGCCTTCCATGGTCGTTCCAGGGTCCATGTCGCCATCGGACTCGCCGTCCATGCTGTGACCTCCGGTGGTCTCGTGAATCTCGGTCTTTCCGGCGACGTCACTCGGCACGCTGGCTGAGACCAGTCGGTCTCCATCGGCGCTCTCGAGGTTCATGTAGACGGCACCGGTGGTGGCGGTCGGGGCCGTGATCCGGGTCCATGCGTCGTTCACGGCGACCGAGTCGCCGGACGAGTCGTCCGAGCTGCAGGCGGCGAATATGGCGCCACAACAGATGATCGCTGTGAGTATCAGTGCGGGTTTCTTCATGTTCATTCTGTTTCTCCTTGTTCTTGAATCAGTCAGTTGAGTAGTTGCTCGATGTCCGAGCGCATGTCTTCAGCAGTTGTCCCGAAGGGCCATTCGACCTGGACCACACCGTCGGAATCGACCGCGTAGAGAAGGGCCGAGTGGTCTACGTCGTAGCTCCCGTCCTTTTCCTTCTTGCCGATCCGGTGGGAGGCTCCGAACGTCTTCTCGACCTTTGCCAGTTGAGCCTTGTCCATGGTCCTGAAGGACGAGAACTGCTCTTCCGGGAAGAAGAAGCCGAGGTAGCCGTTCAGGACCTCCTCGGTGTCGCGTTCCGGATCGACCGTGACCATGCCGACCTGTATCCGCTCCCGCTGTCCGTCATCCATGTCCTCCATGGCGAGCCGCAGGTCGGCCAGCGTCGTCGGACACACATCAGGACAGTTGGTGAAGCCGAAATAGACCAGCATCAGACCGTCACCGGAGCCCTTCAGGGCACCTTCGGTATTGCTGCTTTCCGGATTTGAATTCTGAAGTGAGACGTTGCCGACCTCTGTCTGGGGCTGGCGCGTCATTCCGTTCAGTTCGCCCGAGTCTTCGCCCGAACTGCAGCCGGCGAAGACCAGAGCAGAAGAGACGGCGACCAGGCAGACCACGAGGCGTGAACCTCTCATGAGACTCCTTTCGCTGGGGGAGCGGCATGGACCGCGCCCCGGAACCGTTCAGTTCTAGGCGGTCAGGAGCGGCGGCCCGCGACTGCCGTCGGCGAAGCTGAAGCCGGCCCGTACCGAACGGGGCAGCAGGCAGGGGAGTTCGACCGGGTTTGACCCGGCAGTATCGGCTGCGACTGCTCTCGCGAACCAGGAGGCGAGCCTGGAGGCGGCCCTCTCGCCCGGGTAAGCGCCGGCCAGGAGCGGGAGCAGGATCGCCAGCGCCGGGGTCAGCAGGAGCAACCCGGCGGGGTCGCCTGGAAGCGCGATCAGGAACACCGCTGCGATCAGAAATGTGACCAGAAAGATGGGCGAGAGCTTGGTCATCGACTGGTCATTCTACAGAGCGGACGCCCGGCCGTTTTCGTTCAGTGGCGCGTTCAGGCTCCGTGTCGAGTCTTTTCGGGTGCCGGTTCCGGCTTCCTCGAGAACCGCATCGTTCCGTCCGAGACCGGACGGTGGCGGAGTGTGAACAGGTCGTGGACGTAGCTCATGCCGAGCTTCCACGGCTGCTTCGAGCCCGCCTTCGGCAGGATGTGCTCGGACCTCTTGACGTAACCCGCCTTGAAGTCCAGGAGCGGGGTGAGCTCGAGCGACGGGTCGTCGAGAGCAGGAACGCAGACATCCAGCCCGCGCTCGTCCATGAAGGCCAGCAGCCGGCAGACGTACTGGGAAACGAGGTCGGCCTTCAGGGTGAACGGAACGTTCGTATAGCCGACCGTGAAGGCCAGGTTCGGGAGCCCGCTCAGCATCAGCCCTTTGTAGGCGACCGTCTCGGGAAGGTCGATCGAGCGGCCGTCGACGCTGTAGTCGATGCCACCGAAAGGCAGAAGGTCGAAGCCGGTCGCGGTCACCACGATGTCTGCCTCGATCTCGTCCCCGGACTCCAGCCGCAGGCCCCGCTCGGTGAAGGTCTCGATGCGGTCGGTGACCACCGAGGCACTGCCGTCGCTGAGCGACTCGAACAGGTCTCCGTCCGGGACCATGCAGAGCCGCTGGTCCCAGGGGTCGTAGTCCGGGTTGAAGTGGGTGTCGACATCGAAGTCCCCGGGCAACTGACGGCTGACCATCGAGCGGATCATCCGGCGGGCGAAACCCGGCCGCCACCGGCTCACCTGGTAGGCGGCGATCGCCATGAAGATGTTCTTCCAGCGGGTCAGCATGTAGCTGAATCGGTCGCCACCGATCCGGCGCAGGGCGTTGGCGATCCGGTCGTGGAGGGGGATCGTGATCACGAAGCTCGGCGATCGCTGGAGCATGGTCACGTGTGCGGCCGCGCCGGCCATGGCGGGGACGAGGGTTACCGCCGTGGCACCGCTGCCGATGATCACCACGCGCTTGTCCGAGTAGTCGAGCTCCTCAGGCCAGGACTGGGGGTGGACCAGGTCCCCCTCGAACCTCTCGCTTCCTTCGAAGTCCGGCCGGTAGCCCTCGTTGTACTTGTAGTAGCCGCTGCAGACGTAGAGGAATGAGCAGGTGAAGGTCGCGGTGCCGCCGCCTTCACCCTGGTCGGCGGTGACGGTCCACCGGGCTTCTTCGCTCGACCAGGCTGCGGCGGTGACCCGGTGGCCGTAGATGACGTGGCGGTCCACGCCGGCCTCGCGTGCGGTCTCCTTGATGTAGTCGAGGATCGCCGGTCCGTCGGCGACCGCCTTGGCCTCGACCCAGGGACGGAACCGGTAGCCGAGGGTGTGCATGTCGGTGTCGGAGCGGATCCCGGGGTATCTGAAGAAGTCCCAGGTGCCGCCCATCGACTCGCGTGACTCGAGCAGGACGAAGCTCTTCTCCGGAAGCGCCTCGCGAATGTGACAGGCCGCTCCGACCCCCGAGAGACCGGCTCCGACGATCAGCACATCAACGTGTTCGTAAATGCCGGCCGAGCGACGTTCTTCCGCGAGCGCGGGATCTTCATGCATGCCCCGCGCATTGTACGGCGGGCATCAGGGGAAGAGCTGTTCTCCCGACTCGCCGTCGACGACGGTGATAGCCGCCGCCGGGCAGGCCTCGGCCGCCTCGATCAGGAGTTCGACCGGTCCGCCGGCGACTACCTCGGCGATGTCGTCGTCCAGGCGGAAGATCGACGGTGCCACGTCGACGCAGTCGCCGTGGCCGCTACAGCTGTTTTCATCAACTACTGCTCTGCAATTCACTTTCTGTGCCTTTCTCTTGCTGACTTTCCTTGTGTGACTGTCGAATCGTGCGGCCGGCTGCCGCGATCACGCGGGGCTGGTCGACGGCGAGCGCCGCCACCAGGTGCTCCTGGCGGAAATAGCTCACCGAGAAGCTGCCTTCGTCCGGGCCTTCGTCCAACTCGACCCTGTCTGCCAGTTCGGCGTGCCCGACGTACTGGATCCGGGATCCGTACTGATCGCTCCAGAAGCTCGGCAGGTGCGGCCCGGGAGCGTCCTTCCCGAGCATCGAGAGGGCCGCGGCCCGGCCTTGCCGGACGGCGGCATCCCAGTGTTCGGACCGGCTGTGCCTGCCGGTGTGCGGGTCGAAGCTCCGGGTCACGTCTCCTGCCGCGAAGACGTCTTCAAGGCAGGTGCGCGCGCCGGCGTCCGTACGGATGCCGTCGAGCTCGAGGCCGCTGCCGGCGAGCCAGTCGGTCGCGGGTCGTACGCCTACGCCTACCACCACCGTGTCGCACTCCACACGGCGGCCGTCCGAAAGGAGAAGTTCCTCCACACGGCCGTTGCCGCGGGCGGACTCGACCATGGCGGTGGTCAGCAGGTTCGTGCCGCGTCCGCTGTGGAAGTCCGTGAAGCGCCGGCCCGTCTCCGGTCCGAGTATGTGCTCAAGGGGGGACCCGAGTGCCTCGAGGATGGTGACCTCGTCTCCGAGACCCCGCGCGGTCGCGGCCACTTCCTGACCGATGAAACCCGACCCGACAAGCGCCAGGTGTCCACCCCCGCCGATCTCGTCCTTGAGCCGCCGTGCGTCGTCCGCGGTTCGCAGCGTGTGCACGTTGGAGAAGCCGGCCAGCGCCGGCAGCATGTTCGCCGTGGCGCCGTTCGCGATCAGCAGCCTGCCGTAAGGCAGCAGGGTGTCGTCGTCGAGCCTGATCCGGTGTGCCGGCGCATCGAGTTCGACCGCGCTTCTCCCCAGCAGCAGGTCAACCTCGTTTGCGGCATACCAGGTGGCCGGGCTGAGTGCCAGGTCGACTTCACCTTCAGGGCCGGACAGGTGGGACTTGGAGAGAGGGGGCCGGTCATAGGGGATCTCGCTCTCGCCGCAGACGATGCGGATCGGGGACTCGTATCCCTCTTTCCTCAGGGTCCGGGCGCACCTGTGTGCAGCCAGGCCCCCACCGACGATCACTACTCCGCGGCCGCTCATGACGCTTCACCTCCCGGCAGGACTGCGTTGCCCTGCGTCGCTGTGCCCCGGTTGTCTCTGCTACCGAGTCCGTTGTCGATCGGCCTGGAAACTCTCTTGCGCGGCGGGCTCTTTCCGAAGCGGGCCGAACCGATCCTGTAGAGGAACAGCACGACGATCGGGGGTGTGGTGACGATCAGCCAGCCCCTCATCCAGATCGCGCTTCCGTCGGTGCCTGCGCCGAGCGTGTGGCCGATCGCCAGGAAGTAGACGAGGATGGTCGCCCGGTGCGCCTTGCGCCAGAGCCTGGCCCCGAAGCTGCGCCTGACATAGAAGCTCAGTCCGAGCAGCATTGCGAGGATCCCGGCGATCGTTCCCAGGCCGGTCCAGACCGGCCGGTAGTCCATTGTGAACGGGACCAGCACACCGCTGACTCCCGGATTCAGCCACGGGTCCCCGATCAGGGTGATGCCGTGGACGGCGATCGCGATCAGCCCGGCGAGGGCGGTCTGCTCGTGGATGGCAGTAAGGATGCGGGGCATTCCCGGCCGGCGGGCGAGCTTGCTCGCCATGGTCAGGCCGATCGCGACCGAGATGGTGACCAGGACCAGCGCGACCAGGCCGGATGCGCGGCTTGCGAGCCACCAGCCGTACTCGGTGACTGCTCTGTCGACGTTGTTCATGCTGCCACCTGCCTTGTCCGGGGCGACGCCTGGTTGATCCGGGGAATCCTGAGGGTCAGGTTCATCTGACCGACCACTTCGACCTCGCTGTCTTCGTGGACGAGCAGGCCGCCGTGGCGACCGAGGATCCCGCGACCGTCAGCCGGTCCGGAAAGGAGTGCCGCCTTGGCGAGGGTCTCGGATTCCAGCGCAGTGCGGCCGAGCGCCGTGGCGCCGATCAGGCCCGACCAGCACGGCTCGCCGGTGGCGGGGTCGATCAGGTGGTGGGCGGGACTGCCGTCATCGCGTCGCCAGGCCCTGGCGTTGATGCCGGAAGTCGCGATGCCGCCGGAGCCGAGCCGGAACCGGTGGGGTCTGCCTCCGCTGACCGGGTGCTCGACCTGTACCTCGTAGGGGTCGGCGAGGGCGTCGGGGCCACCGATGCGGATGTCGCCACCGCAGCTGATCAGAAAACGGGAGTAGCCGGCCAGCGATTCGGCGACCAGGTCGGCGGCCAGCCCCTTGCCGGTGCCGCCGGTGTCGAATCCGAGACCGGCCGGGCGGCGGACCACTCCGCGGCTGTCGTCGACCGCGAACTCCTTCCATCCCCCGGCCGCGCTTGGCCGGGCCGCCTGCCTTGCGGGCGCAGTCGCGAGGGATTCGGTTACCGGTACGCCAGACATGCCGGCGCGGGACTCGCGGTAGCCCGCGGCCTCGACCTCTTCGATCAGGGTCGGGTCGACCAGCCCTCCGGTCCGCCGGGCGGCCCAGATCCCGGCCTTGACAGCGGTCCTCATCAGGTCGGATGCGGGAACCTCGTCCCTCGGGTCCCGGTTGAGCGAGCTGAGCTCGCTTTCCTGGCTGAACCTCGAGAGGCGGCCGTCGAACTCGTGGATGAACTCGTGGACCCGTCGGCCCGCCTCGTCGGCCGGAGCGGCTTCCGGGTCCACCGGGGGTCCGATCAGGACCCTGATCCGGGACCCCATCGCCTCGAACTGTTCTTCGAATTCGTGCATGTCGATCCTTTCTCCTTACGAACTGGCGGTGACGACCGGTGCGGGTGCCGGAGCCGGCGCGGGAGCAGGTGCCGAAGTGACCGGCGCCGGCGCCGATCCGGTCGAAGGGCTAACCGCCGAGGAGACCGCGGTGCTGGTCTCGGCCGGGACCACGGTGGTGATCACGTGCCGCTTGATGATCCGCCTCACGGTCACCACCGGGCGCTGCGGCTTGTCTGCCGTCAGCGCACCGGCTCCGAGAGACGGATCACTGCCCTGGGCCAGCTGGAAAGCCAGGAAGCCCAGGGCTGCGAGGAAGAGCGCCGCCGAGGTCACGAAGACCGCGACCGGTGACGGCTTGCGCCTTCTCCGGACGGCACTGTCAGTCATCGTCTCCACCTTCGTGCTCGTACTCGTGGCTGTCTTCGGACTCGTGGCTGTCATCCGACTCGTGACTGTCTTCGGATTCGTAGCTTTCCTCCGACTCATAGCCGTCGTCATCCTGGTAGCCGCCGCCCGACCCCGCTCCACTCGACGAGCTCACCGCCGCGGCCGGCTGGGTGGCAGCGGGCGCGACATAGGTCGAAGTGGGCGTCGAGGTGTATTCGGCGGCTGCGGGCGCTGCGGCAGCACCAGTTGATTTCGCCTTCTTCGTACGGTGGACGGTCCTGTGGATGACCTCGGTACGCATCTTGGGCTTGACTGCCGCCGCCGGTTCGGAGTTCGACCCGCCGGCGCTGCTGGTGATCGCGACTCCGGCGAGACCACCCAGGGCCAGAAGTGTCACCGACACTGCTGTTTTCGTTCTTGCGTTCTGCATCTGCGATCAACTCCTCCTGTTGTTTGCGAAAGACTGATTCGTTGGTGGCACCTTCGAGGACGACCGACAAGGGCCGGCCAAAGCCACGGTTAAGAGCAGGCAAAACCTGCTTTTCGGTCCCCGGAGCCGCTATACACTCGCCTGATGAAGGCGGCGGAAAACCCGGTTGCGAGGATCCTGCTGGTCGAAGACGAGGACTCGATCGCAGAGCCGTTCAGCCGCTCGCTGGAGGCGGCCGGCTTCGAAGCGGTCGGCGCTCGTACCGCGTCTTCCGCACTTGAACTCTTCGAACGCGTTCATCCGGATCTCGTGGTGTTGGACCTCAGCCTGCCCGATGGCGACGGGCGCGACGTCTGCGTCGAGATCAGGCGCCGGTCCGAGGTGCCGATCCTGATGCTGACCGCCAGGGGTACCGAGACCGACCGGGTGATCGGCCTCGAACTGGGCGCCGATGACTACGTGGTCAAGCCGTTCAGCTCACGTGAGGTGATCTCGAGGATCAGGGCCATCCTGAGACGGGCCGGTCCCGCTTCGGAGCCGGAAGCCGAACCGATCGAGGTCCTCGACCTGGTCATCGACATCCCTTCCCGCAGGGTGCTTCTTGATGGTGAACCGCTGGACCTCTCGCGCAAGGAGTTCGACCTGTTGGCGGAACTCGCCCGGCATGCGGGCACCGTCGTCACCAGGGAAGACCTGATGGCGAACGTCTGGGATGTCAACTGGTTCGGCTCAACCAAGACCTTGGACGTCCACATCAGGGCGCTGCGCCGGAAGCTGGGAGACAGCGCTACCGATTCCCGTTACATCCACACCGTGCGCGGGGTGGGTTTCCGCTTCGCCGATCCGGGAGCTGAGCGGCCGTAAGCCTCCGGACCCTCCTTCTGATCGCTGTCGCCTACGTCCTGCTGGTGGCGATGATCGCGCTCGGGCTGCCGCTGGCCCTGAACTTCCGGGACAGGGTGAACGACGAGGTCCGCAGCCAGGCCCACAGCCAGGCGGCTATCGTCGCCACCGGAGCATCGTCCCTGGTCGGGACGCCGAACGACCCGGCTCTCGACCGGCTGGTCGGGATCGCCGGCAGGACGGTTCGTGGTCGCGTACTGGTCGTCGACAGCTCCGGGACGGTGATCAGCGACAGCGGCGGCTCGGCGAACGTTGGAAGCGACTACAGCTCGCGGCCCGAGATCGCGGTCGCCCTGAGCGGTGAGAGCGATCAGCGCGAGAGGGACAGTCAGACCCTCGGCACCAGGCTGCTCGCGACCTCCGACCCGATCCTGAGGGGTGACAGGACGGTCGGGGCGGTGCGGATAACCCAGAGCGTCGATGCCGTGCAGTCGGCGGTGAGGCGTTCACTGCTCGGCATCGCCCTGCTGGCGCTTCTGGTGGTCGCATTTTCGCTGCTGGTCGGCGCGGTGATCGCGAGCCAGATCGCCCGGCCGATAGGAAGGCTCGAATCGAGCGCGCGCGCCTTTGCCACGGGCGGGGGAGAGCCTGACACAGGACCGGTGGCGGAGATCCGCGGCAGTACGGAGCAGCGTTCGCTCGCCCGGTCGTTCAACGAGATGACGGCCCGGGTGGGCAGGCTCCTGCGCAGCCAGAAGGATTTCGTTGCGAGCGCCTCCCACCAGTTGCGGACCCCGCTCACCGGTCTCAGGCTGAGGCTTGAGGGGCTCAGTGACCGACTCGAGGATCCCGGTGACCGGGCCGATGCCGAAGCGGGCCTGCTCGAGGTCGACCGGCTATCGAAGATGGTTGACGAGCTGCTGGTGCTGAGCCGGGCGGGGGAGAGGGACGTGCCGGGGGAGAGCATCGACCTGGAGGAGCTTGCCGGCGAGGCCTGCGATCGCTGGGCTGCAACCGCAGGCAGCAGGTCGATCAAGCTCCTGCTGCCGGCCGACGGCCCTACGACCCCCGTCTTCGCAGCGCGTGCCGACCTCGAGCGTGTCCTCGACGTGCTGATCGAGAATGCCGTCAACTATTCGCCCCGCGGCAGTGAGATCGTGGTCGAGACGGGGCCGGGGACGATCAGCGTAAGCGACGAGGGCGAAGGCCTCGAGCCGGGCGAGGAGGAGGCGGTATTCGAGCGCTTCGCCCGCGGACGCGCCGGCCGGCAGGGGGTCAAGGGCACAGGCCTCGGGCTGGCCATCGCACGGGAGTTGATCGGGCAGTGGGGCGGGACGGTGACGATTCGCTCGCGTCCGGACATCGGCGCGCAGGCTACGCTGAGGCTTCCGATCTCGAAAACGGAGCAGCCTTGAACGAGCGGAGTTTTTGCCTGCCGTTAACCCTCTGTGTCCTACTCTCGTACGCATGAACGGGTCAGAGTCCCCACGATTCAGCGTCAAGGTCTTCGCGCTCTGGATGGCGCTCGGGCTCCTCGGAATCGCGCTCGCCTTCGCGATAGCCCTGGTTGCCCGCAACCTCGCTGATCAGCCGATCGGCCTGGCGGGCGAACCGGTTTCCGCGGGCCGGGCCCTCGATCCGGATGGAGGACCCACGGACTCCACCGGTGCCGGCCAGGGGGCTGGCGGCAACGGGAAGGCGAAAGAGAACCGCCAGGGGTCCGACGGCGACGGCGGCGGGTCTTCATCCGACGATGACGCTTCCGATGGATCGCCGGGCGTGGCAACTCCGGCTGAGTCCGATTCAAACTCCGGATCGGGATCCGGTCGATCGGGCGAGGACTCCGAAGAGCACGGCGAGGGACACGACGACGATGACGATTGAGGCAACCGGTCGTCCTTCGGCATCTACGCGGCGAATATGATCGCCGCCGCGGGCCGGTAGCTCAGTCGGTTAGAGCAGCGGACTCATAATCCGTCGGTCGAAGGTTCGAGTCCTTCCCGGCCCATCCGAAGCGGCGATCGCATGAGCCTGCCTTCTGTGGTGACCGATGGTTACCGTCGCTGAATCGCCCGGTTGACACCCGTTCGGTGTGAGATAGTCGCCACATACCCACGAGAGGAGACCCCTTGGACCACGCGGACACGGCACGACGCTTCTACGAACTGATCAGCAACGGCGACATCGACGGATTCGGCGAGATGCTGGCCGAAGACTTCGTCGAGCACGAAGAGATCCCGGGCTTCTCACCTGACAAGGCGGGCGTGCTGGAATTCTTCCGGGCGAATCGGACGGCCTTCCCGGACATGAAGATGGAGCCGGAGGACATCCTGCCCTGTGGCGAGAAGGTCACGATCCGGCTTCGCCTCACGGGAACCCACGAGGGTGAGTTCATGGGCATGCCGGCGACGGGCAGGAAGATCGACGTGCCGCTGATCGACATCACCCGCTTCGGGGACGATGGTCTCGCCCACGAACACTGGGGAGTGATGGACATGATGTTGATGATGCAGCAGCTCGGGGCGGTGCCGGAGGGCCCGCCGGCCTAGACGGTTCACCCCCCCGGACCGGTAGGCGGTTCAGACCCTCCGGGGCACGTTGCCGGTGAGCTTCAGCACCAGGCACATCGCCTTATGGCCGGTGTCGGCGGTCGGTCCGAACATGCAGGGGCATCCGCCGTCGATCACGGCTATGCCCTGACTGCGGCCGTACTCGGCTGCTTCCTCAGAGACACTGCCCGGACCTGGACCGCGGTGCATCCAGACATGCCCGATCGAGAGTTCGGCGCATTCGCGCATCGTCTGCCCGGCCGTCTCGGGCCTCGTGGCGATCACCACCGCCTCGACTCCGCCGGGAATCGAGGCGAGGTCGGGATAGCTCGTATCGCCCTCGACCTCTTCGGCGTTCGGATTAACCGCGAAGACCTCATAACCCCGGTCCCGCAGACGCCGGTAGACCACGTTGCTTCCGTGATCGGCGGCCTCGCGGGATACGCCGGTGACCGCGATCCGCCGCTTCTCGAGGAAGTCGGCGGCCGCGTCCTTGATCTTCGTCCCCCGGGTGCCTTCGGACTGCCGGCCCATCGGTCAGGACTTCTTCGGCTTCTTCGCGCCCTTCTTGCCGGCCTTGTTCTTTTTGCGGGTCTTCGCGCCCTTCTTGGCCGCCTTTGAACGCTTCCGGGGTCCGCCGGTGACCAGGTCCTTGACGTCGTCAGCGGCCTTGTTGAGGTCTTTGGCGACCCGGCGGACAGCCTTCATCTCGGCACTGTCCTTCTCGGGACGCAGCCTCGAGACCTCTTTGGCGACCTTCTTCCGAACCCCTCCGACCCTCAGGCGCTCGTAGAGATCCCGGTCGGCCTTGGCTTTGCTCTTTGTCTTGGCCACGATGGCTCCTTTCGATTCGTTCTAGATGGACCGGCGCGGGTCAGATTTCCGCGCCTTCATCGGACACCCTTCGCAATGTATTGCCGTCGTCGCCGAATTTCAAACATCGCCAACGGTCCGGTCCGCAGCCGTTGCGAGAATCGCCGGGTGGAATCGCCCGGAATCCGAATTGCCGAATCGAGGAGACGCCGGACCGGCGGCGGTCTTGCGCTGGTCCTCGTGCTGCTCGTCTCGGGCTGCGCGAGTGACAACGGGGGCAATGAACGCGGTGAGCGAAAGCAGCGCGCGGCCGGCAGCGAGAAGCCCGAGCGAATCCAAATGGCCGACAAGGGCAGGAACCAGGTCGAAGGTGGTCACGGCGGTGGTGCCGACAAGGCGGACGATACGAACGGCGCTGTGACGCCGGCGGTTGCCGCTCTGCTCCAGAGGCTCAGGGTCTCGCCCGAAGTCGAAGTCGGCTACGACCGTGACCTGTTCGATCACTGGGACGATCGCGGCGCCTGCGATGTGCGTGATCTGGTTCTGGCCCGCCAGGACCGGCGCAAGGGACCCTGCGGGTCCGAGTCGGGGAGGTGGTTCTCGGTCTATGACGGTGTGATGACCACCGACCCCGGCGAGTTCGACATCGACCACATGGTTCCGCTGGCCGAGGCCTGGGCATCGGGCGCGAGACGCTGGCCCGAACAGAGAAGGGAGGCCTTCGCCAACGACCTGCATCCGTACTCGCTGATCGCCGTATCGGCATCGAGCAACCGTTCCAAGTCGGATCGCGACCCCGCTGAGTGGATGCCCGAGAACGATGGCTTCGCCTGCGCCTACGTCGCCCGGTGGGTCGCGGTCAAGGCCCGTTGGAGCCTGAGCATCGACCCTCGCGAAAAAGCGTTTCTGAAGCGGGAGATCTCTGGTTGCCGGCCGGCCGAGCTCAGGCCGAACGGCAAGGCGGGGGAAACGGGCTGACGGCGAGACCGGCTGCGCGGGCCTTCATCACATCGGGGTGACATCAGGGGTGGTCCCGGCGTCTACGCTCTGCGTAACCCCTACCAAAGGATTCGAATGTCAGACAGACCCGTTTTCCTCTACGCCGCGATCTACGACGAGGCCGCCAACGCCGAGACAGATTACGAAGCCGTTTTCGAACTTCACTCCGCAGGACTGATCGGAACCTTCGACTCGGCCGTCATCGAGAAGGACGACGAAGGCAAGGTCCGCGTCAGCAAGACCGAGAAGCCCACCCAGCACGGAGCCTGGGGCGGAATCGGTGTCGGTGCCGTGATCGGCATCCTCTTCCCGCCGTCTCTGATCGCCTCGGCTGCAGTCGGTGGAGTAATCGGCGGAGTCGGCGCCCACCTCTTCAAGGGCATGTCACGCGGGGACCTCAAGGACCTCGGTGAAGGCCTCGACGAGGGTCAGGCAGCGATCATCGTGATCGGCGAGTCGAAGATCGACGAGCAGATCGAGAAGGCCACAAAGCACGCCAAGAAGCTCATCGACAAACAGATCGACGCCGACGCGGAAGAGCTGAAGAAGGAAGTCCACGCGGAGATCGACGCTTCAGTCTGAATCTTCCGCCCTTCAGCGGGGAGGGTCGGACGCAACATAGGCTCCCCGCATGAATGCGGCCGAGCTCGCCTCGATCGGTGCCGTCGTCGGAGTCAACAACTTCGCGGTGGCGCTGATGCTGGGCGCGCTCGGCCAGCATCGCCGCCGCTGGCGGATCGCCACCGTGTTCGGCGTTTTCGAGTTCACGGTGCCGCTGATCGGCCTGTTGATCGGTTCGGTCGCGGCTGAATACCTGTCCGGAGCCGGCCAGCTGGTCGGCGCGGCGCTGCTGCTGGTGCTCGGCATCCTGGCGGTGCGGGCTCCGGCCGCGGCTGAGGAGAATCGGGAGCGACTGGCGGCTCAGGTCGCGACCTGGGGAGGGCTAACCGCCCTCGCTGCCGGTTTGACCGTCGACAACCTTGTGGTCGGATTCGCCCTGGGTCTGGGCGACGCCGAACCGCTGCTGCTGGCCGCAACCATCGCCGCCTTCGCGGTTGTTTTCACGCTGATCGGGATCGAACTCGGACGACGTGGAAGGCGCAATCACGAAGCCGCATCCCAGACCGCCTCCGGGCTGCTGCTGATCGCGCTCGCGGTCGCTGTCGCCCTGGGCTGGCCCGGCTGAAACCGGGCTCAGCGGCGTGAGGCCAGCCAGATAGCGTCGTGGCCCATCGGGACCCGTCGGACTCGGCCCGTGGCTTCGTGGGCGACCAATGCCCTTTCGGCTTCCTGTCGATCCGGCCGGTCGTTGCCCTTGGCCATGATCGCCGCCACCTCCTGGGTGGCCAGGCCGCCGGGATAGAGGGCAAGGGCTTCGAGTGGATCCTCGGGCGGATCGGCGCGCGTCAGGCCGGGGCCAAGATTGGCGACGATCACATCGTATGCCTCGACCGGTTGGAAGCCGCCTGCCTCCACCCGTGATTCACCCCGGGTGAAAACGATTGACGGAGCCGTGTATCGCACGCCATCGGGGGAGTCTGCGGTCTTGCCCTGGAGCTCGGACGCACCTCCGGCCGCTGTCCGGGATTCGACCCAGTCGCGGCGGTAGGCCTCCTGGACCTGCGGCAGGTCAAGGGCTGCGATCACGGCCTCGTAGTCCAGGTCATCGACCGAGCTGAGCGCAGCCCTCAGGCCCTGGTCGTCATCGAGTAGCAGCGGAGTATTGAACTGGAGTAGCTGGAGAGTCCTGAGCACCCGCCATTCGAATCCCGGCTGGAGCATCCGTGCGGCTACGATCGCCTGGCAGGCGCGACTGCTGGTGGTCGGCCGCCGCTTCGCCTGGAGCGCAAAAGGCATGCCGTGCATGTCCCTCATCCCCAGTTGGAAGGAGGCCAGCTGTGCCGGTGTGAGCTTGGGCTCCTGACCCGGCTCCGAGAGCCCGATCGTGACCAGCTGCCACTCGATCTGGTCCCGGTAGCGCCACTCGATCGTACGCAGCGCCGGACTGGCCGAGTAGCCCCAGGGACAGGCCGGGTCGCTGAAGAGGCGGGCTGTAATCGGGCCGCCGGTCTGGTCCGTGGGAATCATCGTTCTCCTGTCGCTGGCTGGGGGTCTCCAAGGATAGTCGCAAGGCGGTCGATAGTTGGCCGACTGTCCGCCCCGGCTAGAATCGGTGACCCGAACCCCTCGACGGGAGCTCAGATGAAGCGCTTCACCGGCACGCTCTGTGCCGTCCTGGCGCTGGCGGCGGTGATCGCACCGGTTTCGTCAGCTCACCAGGGCAATCCGAACTTCAGATCCGAAATCACCTCGATAAACCCGGCCGGCATGGCCGAGGGCATCGCCCTGACCGTGAAGAATTTCGACGACGGCCTGGAGCTGGTCAACCGCAGCGGCAAGGTCGTACTGGTCATGGGCTACGACGGCGAGCCCTACCTGCGCTTCAGTCCCGACGGCACCGTCGAGGTCAATCTGAACTCGCCCAGCTACTACCTCAATGAGGATCGATTTGCGGACGTAGCCATCCCCGATCGGGCCGACCCCGGGGCGCCCCCTGAGTGGAAGCAGATAGACGACACCGGGGTCAGTTACTGGCACGACCACCGCTCGCACTACATGGGTGAAGGCATCCCGGTTCAGGTGACCGACGAGAGCGTGGAGACGAAGGTCTTCGACTACCGGATCCCGATGATGATCGACGGCGAACTGGTCAATGCGAAAGGCACCCTGACCTGGGTTGGCTCGGACGACGGAGTGCCGATCGCTCCGTTCGCCGGTTTGGCACTGCTGATCGTCGCCGGCGGTACCTGGCTGCTGTTGCGCCGCCGCCGCGCAGGAGCGGGCTGAATCAGCCGCGCGGGCGCCGCCTCCTGCCGGAAGGCCGATTGCCACGCTTTTCGAGCTTGTCCCGGGTCGACTCCTTCGCGGTGACCGGCCTCAGGTTCCGGCTCTGCCGGTAGAGGATCTCCTCCGCACAGCGCTGGTGCCAGTGCGAGTGTTCGGTCCCTCCGGCCCGGGCGATGTACTGGACGACCACGTGCTCGGCGCCGACTTCGATCGCGTCGTAGCAGCCCTGACAGTTGTAGAACTTCTGGGAAATCGAGCGGATGATCCAGATCTCATCGCCCTCGGCGGTGAATCCGGTCAGGCTTTGACGGCGGTTTGGGAGGCCACTCAGGGATCTCATAGTTCCTGCTCTTGAAGGGAAACCGGGGGTAGTAGCGAAATTGACGGCGTGAGCACTGCGACCCCCGAAACCAAGACCCTGTCAACTTACATCCAGGACCGGATCGAAGAGTTCTCCCGGTCGCAGAAAGATGTGGCGCGCTACATCGTCGATCATCTCGACGAGGCCGCCTTCCTGACCGCAGAGGAGCTTGCTCGCCGGGCCGGGACTTCGTCCTCGACCGTCGTGCGTTTCTCCCAGGCCCTCGGGTTCGAGGGTTACCCGGAACTCCAGGGGTCGGCCATCGAGGAGTACCGGGCCACCGTCGGGGGTTCCGAGGGTACGCCGAACCGGATGCTGTTCGCTTTCGACCACTCGGAATTCGAAGCCTCGCTGGGCACCGATCATGCGAACCTCGAGGAGACCGCGCGCAAGCTGACCCAGGAGCAGATC
Source organism: uncultured Solirubrobacterales bacterium (assembly GCA_963709475.1). Lineage (GTDB taxonomy): Bacteria > Actinomycetota > Thermoleophilia > Solirubrobacterales > 70-9 > 67-14. The sequence goes on from CAVPWI010000001.1 coordinate 337,433, forward strand.
GACCAGGCCGTTGCTGCGCTTGCCGCAGCCGACCAGGTCGTGATCGTCGGCACCGACCAGATGGCTTTCTTCGCGAGCTACATGCGACACACGCTCAGCCTGCTCGACATCAGGGCGGAAATCGTGACTTCGACCGCCGGGCCTTCGCTGCAGCGGCTCGGGCGGATCGATGAGCAGACCCTCGTGATCACCCTTTCCGCCGGCCGGGCTCACCCGCTGCTGGCAAGGGCGATGAAGCTGGCCGGGCACCGCGAGGCCCCGACCCTGGCGATCTCGGACGCGACGCTCTCGGACACCGTCAAGCAGGCGGACATGAGCCTGTATTACTCGTCCAACAGCCCTTCGTTCCTGCGGTCCAACACCGCCCTGATGGCCCTGGTGCACGCATTGGCGCACGGTGTCTACTCACGCGACGAAGACGCGCACCGTGATCGCATTCGGGCCTACAAGCTGAAATAGCCGATCCACCAGCGGCTCGGTGTCGCTGAATCTCTATATTCATGGGGATGGCTGAAGAAGCGACATTCCGAGTCAAGACCGGCCTTGCGGAGATGCTGAAGGGCGGTGTGATCATGGACGTGGTGGACGCCGAGCAGGCGAAGATCGCAGAGGAGGCCGGTGCCTGCGCCGTGATGGCCCTGGAACGTGTCCCCGCCGACATCCGTCGCGACGGCGGCGTGGCCCGCATGTCGAACCCGCGCATGATCAGGGGAATTCAGGAGACGGTCTCGATTCCGGTCATGGCTAAGGCGCGCATCGGCCACCTGGCCGAGGCACAGGTCCTTCAGTCGCTCGACGTCGATTTCATTGACGAATCAGAAGTTCTGACGCCTGCCGACGAGGCCAATCACATCGACAAGTTCGAGTTCGACGCCCCGTTCGTATGTGGGGCCACGAACCTCGGCGAGGCGCTCCGTCGAATCGGCGAAGGCGCGGCGATGATCCGCTCCAAGGGCGAAGCCGGAACCGGCAACATCGTCGAAGCGGTCCGCCACATGCGCGAGATCACTTCGGGCATCCGCCATCTCGCGACGCTCAGCTCGACCGAGCTGCCGACCGCCGCCAAGAATCTCTCGGCCCCGCTTGAGCTGGTCCGCGACGTCGCAACGCGCGGCTGGTTGCCGGTCCCGCTGTTCTGTGCCGGCGGTATCGCGACCCCGGCCGATGCGGCCCTGATGATGCAGCTCGGCGCCGAAGGCAACTTCGTCGGTTCGGGGATCTTCAAGAGCGACGATCCGGAACGCCGGGCAAAGGCGATCGTCGAAGCGACGACCCACTTCAACGACCCCGCACGGGTCGCGGCAGCCTCGGAGCAGCTCGGCGACGCGATGCCCGGAATCGAGATGTCGACGCTGGGCGAAGACGCGAAGCTTGCCGGACGGGGCTGGTAGTCCCACGCCGGCCGCGGCCGGCAGCCCTCTCCGGATCGGTGTGCTGGCCCTTCAGGGGGGCTTTGCGGCGCACCTGAAGCACCTCGGCTCGGTCGGCGCCCTCGGGGTGGAAGTCAGGGCGCCCGAAGACCTCGAGGGCCTCGACGGACTGATCCTTCCAGGGGGTGAGAGCACCACGATCACCATGGGGATCGAGCAGTACGGACTGGCCGACCCGATCCGGGCGCTGAAGCAGGCGGGCACCCCGATAGTCGGGACCTGCGCCGGCATGATCGTCGCTGACCGTGACCATCTCGGCCTGCTCGACATCACCACCCGCCGCAACGCCTTCGGCCGCCAGCTCGCCAGCTTCGAAGACGACATCGAGCTGGCCGGCCTGCCCGGTCCCCGGTTTCGCGCGGTGTTCATCCGGGCGCCCTGGGTGGAGGAGATGGGCGACGGGGTGGAGGTCCTTGCCGAAGTCCGCGGTCATCCGGTCGCGGTCCGCCAGGGTCGGGTCAGCGCTTTCTCGTTTCACCCGGAGCTGACCTCAGACGACCGGCTGCACGCCTGGTTCGTCGAAGACTGTCGCGCCTGAACGGGCCGTCAGTCAGTTGGGCAGAGAAGAGCCGGCCGAAGTGAAGAACCAGACCAGGAGCGAGATCGCCGCAAACAGGACCGAGCCGAGGATCACCGTCTCGAGCAACGTCGGCGGCTGCTGGATGGTCGAGTCCCGCATGCTCTTGAGCCAGCCGAGCCGGATCGGCTCGACCGTATGCGAGCCGGTCAGCTTCATGTATAGCTCGTTCATCAGCCCGATCAGCCAGGCGACGAAGATGATCGAGAAGATCACGCCGAACAGCACGACCGCGTACGGACCCATGCTGGGGAACTGCGTCGCCGCGACCTGGGAGCCGATCCAGAGCCACGCCAGCGGGATCAACGTCCAGAGCGAGAAGGCGGCGAAAAGCATCACCACCGCGACCCCGGCGGCAGCGACCCTGCGTATCGGACTCTTTTCACTACCCGCTGTCATCGGCCCACCATAGGATCACAGTATGTCTGGTCATTCAAAGTGGTCTTCCATCAAGCACAAGAAGGGTGCCGCCGACGCCAAGCGGGGGCAGCTGTTCACCAAACTTGCGAAGGCGATCACCGTCGCCGCCAGGGAGGGTGGTGGCGACCCGGAAGCGAATCCTTCCCTCGCCACGGCGATCCAGAAGGCTCGCGACGAATCGATGCCCAAGGCGAATATCGAGCGGGCGATCGACCGGGGCACGGGAGAGGGCCCGGACGCGGTCGTGGTCGAGCGGATCCAGTTCGAGGGCTACGGGCCGGGAGGCGCTGCCGTCCTGGTCGAAGCACTGACCGACAACCGCAACCGGACCAGCGCCGAGGTGCGTCACGCCTTCAGCCGCCACGGTGGCAGCCTGGGCGAGCCGGGTTCGGTCGCCTGGATGTTCGAGACCTTCGGTGTGGTCGAAGTCGACGCCGGGAAGTACGGCGAGGATGACCTGATCGTCGCGATCGACGCCGGAGCCAGCGATGTGGTCGAAGCCGACGGCAGGCTGCGTGTGCTCGCGGAGCCGTCCGACCTGACCTCGGTCAAGGAGGCGATCGCCGCCGAAGGGATCGAGATCGAGGCGGTGAAGCTCGCGACAGAGCCGAAGAACACGGTCGAGGTTCCCGAGTCCGAAGCGGGCACCCTGATGAAGATGCTCGACGCGATCGAGGAGCAGGACGACGTCAACGAGGTCTACGCCAACTTCGACATTCCGGACGAGGTCCTCGAGCGGATCGCCGGCTGAAGCCGCTTCCGCCGCATTCCCCGGGAAGGCATCCGATGTGGGCCGCAGAATGTAGCCCTGATGAGAGTCGTGATGGGAATAGACCCCGGGACGGCCAATCTCGGTTTCGGAGTGATCAGGATCGAAGGCGGCCATATGGTCGCGCTGGACGGAGGCGTCATCGAGACGTCTTCGTCGGATGCTGCCGAAAAGCGGCTCGCGCAGATCCATGACTCCCTCTTCGATCTGATCAGGTGGCATCAGCCTTCGGCCGTGGCCCTGGAGGATCTCTATTTCGGCAAGAACGTCGGCTCGGCGATGCGGGTCGGCCAGGCCAGCGGGGTTGCGATGCTGGCCGCCTCGAAGAACGGGGTCGACTGTTTCGCCTACACGCCCCAGGCGATCAAGAACGCGGTCTGCGGATCGGGTGACGCCGCCAAACGGCAGGTTCAGAAGATGGTCGCGACCCTGCTCGGACTCTCCGAGCCCCCGCGACCCGATCACGCCGCAGACGCCCTGGCGGTTGCGATCTGCCACGGCGGCTCGGCCGGGCTGCGGGAGGCCACCGCGGCCGCCGCCGCGGTTCCGATCCGGGTGGCAAATTGATTGCGACGGTCCGGGGAGAGGTCCTCGTACGCCGGGGTGAATACGTCGTGGTCGAGGCCTCCGGCGTCGGTTACCGGTTGCGGGTCAGCAGCGAGACCCTGCGCAGCGTGCCCGCCGCCGGCAACGAGGTTTTCCTGCATGCCGAGACGATCAGCCGGGATGACAGCATTTCCCTCTACGGCTTCGCCTCCGAGGAGGAGCGGGACCTGTTCTCGCAGCTGATCGGGGTCAGCGGGATCGGCCCCAAAGTGGCGATAGCCGCCCTCTCGGGGGGACCACACCGCGAGCTGATCTCGGCAATCGTGAGCGGCGATGCGAAGCGCTTTCAGGCGGTGCCGGGAATCGGCAAGCGCACAGCCGAACGGATCATCCTCGAGCTCAAGGACCGGGTCACCGCCGAGGCCGAGGCCTCCGGCGGGGAGGTCGCCGTGCCCGCAGCCGGCTCCGCGCGCTCGATGGCAAGGGACGGACTGGTCAACCTCGGCTACCCGCCACTGGAGGCGGAGCAGCTTCTCGACGGTCTCGATACCGACGCCGGCCCGGAGGAGCTGATCAGTGCCGCTCTGAAGCGTGCCGGCGGCGGCGGACCGGAGTCCTGATGGACGAACCACCGGAGCGCCCGGACCTGCCCGAAATCGGCGGAAGCCGGATCAACCTCGGTCTCGACGCCGACCTGCCGAGCGGGGCCGAGCCCCGTGTCCACGACGCGCGCGCCGACCAGCCCGACCGCGACCTGGATCGCTCGCTGCGCCCGCCGACACTCGACGATTTCGTAAACCAGAAGCAGGTCACCGAGCAGCTCGGGCTGTTCATCGAAGCTGCGAAGAAGCGGGAGGAGCCACTCGATCACGTGCTGCTGGCCGGGCCACCCGGCCTGGGCAAGACCTCGCTGGCCAACATCGTCGCGGCCGAGATGGGCGTGCCGCTGATCCAGACCGCCGGACCCGCGCTGGAAAAGAAAGGTGACGTCGCCGCTTTCCTGACCTCGCTCGAACCCGGAAGTGTCTTCTTCATCGACGAAATCCACCGGCTCGGCCGCGCGGTCGAAGAGACGCTCTACCCGGCGATGGAGGATGGCGAGCTTCCGGTCGTGCTCGGCCAGGGCGCAGGAGCCCGGACCGTCACCCTGCCGCTGCCACCCTTCACGCTGATCGGCGCGACGACCCGGAGCGGCCTTCTGACCACGCCCCTGAGGGACAGGTTCGGCGTATCGCATCGCCTCGAGTACTACTCACCCGACCACCTGGCGCTGATCGTCGCCCGATCTGCCCGGATCCTCGAAGTCGAGATCGACGCCGACGGTGCCCACGCGATCGCCGAGCGCTCGCGCGGCACACCCCGGGTTGCCAACCGCCTGCTGAAGCGGGTCAGGGACTTCGCCGAAGTCAGGGGCAGCGGCGTGGTCGACTCGGCCATCGCCGAGTCGGCCCTGGAAATGCTGGAGGTCGACCGGGCCGGCCTCGACCGCTCCGACCGGGCGCTGCTGACCCTGATCGCGACTCGCTTCTCCGGCGGTCCGGTGGGGCTCTCGACGATCGCCGTCGCGATCGGCGAGGAGACCGACACGATCGAAGAGGTGCTCGAGCCTTACCTGCTTCAGCTCGGGATGCTCAAACGCACGCCACGCGGCAGGGTACTCACCCGGCACGCCTTCGAGCACCTCGGTCTCGAGCCCCCGAGGGGGCACGAGCAGCTTTTCTGAGCGGCGCTGTCCGGCGAGTCAGGCGGTCGGGGCCGGACCGGGGGACTCGGATGCGTTCCGCGAGTACATGAACTTGGCGAAGATCCCACCGGTGATGAACATGAAGGCGCTGTAAACGGCGGCCGGGATCATCAGCTCGTCGTTGATCATGCCGGCGACCACGATCGCCACGGTCGCGTTGTGGATGCCGAGCTCGAGGGCGATCGCCGTGGCCTGGCGGTCGGAGAGCCTGGCCACCTTGGAAGCGGTGAAGCTGAACGCCATCGCGACCACGTTGAGCGCGAGGGCGGCTCCGGCGACGCGGGTGAAGTTCTCCTGGATCAGCGTGAACTCGGAGGCCACGGCGCCGATCACGACCAGGACGAAAAGCACGAGCGAGGCCCGGCTGAGCCCGGGCCGCCACCTTTCCATCTTCTCGGGTGCCCGGGAGCGGGCCCACATCCCGAGGCTGAGTGGCAGGATCGTGATCAGGAAGGTCCTCAGGACGACACCCCACATGTTGACGTCGTCGAGCGAGTTGCCGGCGTCGAAGTAGTTGTTGGCCAGCCCGAGGTAGAGCGGGATCATGATCAGGGCTGTGACGCTCGAGATCGCGGTCATGGTCACCGACATCGCCGTTTCACCCTTGGCGATGTGGGTAAAGACGTTCGAGAGGGTCCCGCCCGGTGAGGCTCCGAGCAGGACGAGGCCGAGGGCCAGCAGCGGGTCGAGGTTGAACAGCTCGGCCATTGCGAAGGCGAGCAGGGGGGAGACGAGCAGCAGGTTCACCATGCCGATCGAGATGCCACGCGGATATACGACCACCCGCTTGAAGTCAGCGATGGTCAGGCCGAGCCCCAGCGTGAACATGATGATCGCCAACGCCAGCGGCAATACGACCGTCGTAACCATCGAAAATCTCTCCCATCCTCGAAGTCGGCCCGGCCGACGCCGAACACCACCGGGGAATCTACCGGCCCGCGGCAGGGTCCGCCGCGGAGCGTCGACGCCGAGACGCCCGCTCCACTAGCCTTCCCGCCGATGCCCTTCTTCATCTGTCCCAATTGCGGCAACCGCGAAACGAGCGGCGACCGTACCGCCGGCTTCAGCAGCCGCCCGAAAGGGTGCTCGAAATGCGGCTTCGGGTTCGTCTTCGAACTGCTCGACGACTACTACCCGGCGCCGAATGCCGCCTTCTTCGTCTGTGACCAGAAGGGGCGTGTCCTCGATGCCGGAAGGGGTAGCTACGAACTCACCGGACTCAAGGACGAGGACGTGATCGGGCGTCCCGTCAAGGAAGCCCTCGGCCTGGAATGGGTTGACTCCGGCGACGGAGGACCTACTGCCGACACCGACGGCGACGGTGAGACCGACCCGATCGAGACCTCTCTGGAATGGGGGGTCCGCTCGCTCGGCAAGCGTGTAGCCCTCAAGTCGGAGCAGGATTCTGCCGCCGAAGCGATCGCCGATGTCTTCCCGGCATATGACGAAGACGGGGGCTTGATGATCGTCTTGACCCCGGAGGGATAAACTCCCCCCGATGGGAGGCAGGCGCCGCAACATATTTGTGCTGCTGTTCGTGCTCGGACTGCTGATCGTCTCGGCGGTCATCGTGGTCCAGAAGCCGGCAGAGCTCGGCCTGGACCTCCAGGGCGGTATCGAACTGACCCTCCAGGCGAGGCCGACCCAGCAGGGCGAGGTCACCAACGAGGCGATGGAGCGCTCGGTCGACATCATCCGTTCGGGCTGCGACCGGCTGGGCGTCTCCGAGATCGAGGTTTCTCGCCTCGGGCCCGACCAGATATCGGTCGGTATCCCCGGAGCCACAGACTCCGGCAGCGCCACCGACTGTGCGACGACCCCTGCCCGCCTGTTCTTCTACGACTGGCAGAACAACCTGGTCGGCCCGGCCAAGGAGCTCGGAACCGACTTCGGCACCCAGGACCCCGATGAGGTCCAGAGGCAGGTCCGCCAGAAGTGGATCGACGCAGGCCGGCTGCCGACCGAAGGCCAGAACCGCCAGTTCATCGCTGAAGGTGCCGAGCCCACCCTTTGGGACGCGGTCAATCTGGCAACCGAGCAGGAGCGGGTCGATCCCTGTCCCGACTGCTCTTCAGGCGACCGCTTCTACCTTTTCGAAGAAGAGGAGCCGCACGAGCTGATCTCGGGACCGGTGGCCGACAAGGAGGACCTCTACTTCAACGACCAGGGCCGGCCGATCCCGGAAGAGGGCATCGTCAAGAAGGTTCCCCAAGGCACGATCGTGGTCGAGGAACTCCCGTCCGATCCGAATACGGGCCGGACTATCGACGATCCCGAGCAAGCCGGCTACTTCGTACTCGAAGACGTTGCCGAGCTGACCGGCAGCGACATCGTCGATCCGCAGCAGCAGACCGATCCGGTCACCAACGCACCCAACGTCACCTTCGACTTCACCGATGACGGCCGCCAGGCTTTCCAGACGATCACCCGCAGGATCGCCCAGGAGGGTCAGGCCAGGGCACTCGGCCAGGTTGACGCCAACACGGCATCCGCACTCTCCGGCAACTTCGCGATCGTGCTCGACAACCAGGTCGTATCGCGCCCGATCATCAACTTCCTCGAGAACCCCGACGGAATCGACGGCCGCACCGGCGCCCAGATCTCGGGTGGTTTCGACATCGCCGAGGCGCAGACCCTGGCCGAGTTCCTCCAGCGAGGTGCGCTGCCGGTCGAACTCGCCCTGACCAGCCAGAGCCAGGTATCAGCGAGTCTCGGCCAGGAAGCGCTCGACCAGGGTGTCCGCGCCCTGCTGGTCGGCCTGACCCTCGTCGCGATCTTCCTGATCGTCTTCTACCGCTTCCTCGGCGTCATTTCGGCACTCGCGCTGATCGCCTACGCCCTGATCTTCCTGGCGCTGATCAAGATCATCCCGATCACCCTGACCCTGCCGGGAATCGCCGGTCTGGTGCTGACGATCGGTGTTGCGGCCGACTCGAACATCGTCATTTTCGAGCGAATAAAGGAAGAACTGCGCGCCGGGCGCTCTCTGGTGTCGGCGATCTCGATCGGCTATCGCCGCGGAATCAGCACGATCATCGACGCCAATGTGGTCATCCTGCTGACCTCGTTCATCCTTTTCGTGCTCGCGACGTCCGGGGTCAAGGGCTTCGCCTTCACCCTCGGCGTCGGCACCCTGGTATCGCTGCTGACCGCGGTCGTATTCACCCAGGCCCTGCTCGGATCGATGATCAATACGAAGATGCTGCGCCGCGGCATGGGCATCACCGAGGAGCACCACGAGGCCGATGAGGCTGAGAAGAAGGCCCGCTGGCATTTCGACTTCATGGGTGCCTCCAAGGCCCTGTTCGTACTGTCCGCCGTGATCCTGTTGATCGGCGGCGGCGCCCTTGCTACCAAGGGGCTGAACTTCGGCATCGACTTCGAGTCGGGCACCAGGATCGAAATGAGCCTCGACCAGCCGGCCACGGTTGAACAGGTGAGACAGGCGGTTGCCGGCGACGGTCTCGGTGACGCCACGATCCAGACGGTCGACAATCCCGCCCTCGGGGACAACGCCTTCCAGATCCAGAGCGAAACCCTGGACCCGTCTCAGATCGCCGGGGTGGAGGAGACCCTCGACGAAGAGTTCGGGGTCGGCGCCGACGGCTTCAACAGCACCAGTGTCGGACCGACCTTCGGTGCTTCGGTGGCGCGCAGTGCAGGTCTGGCGATGTTCTTCTCGCTGCTGCTGATCACCGGCTACGTGGCGCTGCGCTTCGGTGGCCGGTTCACGGCACCTGTCCTGATCGCGATCCTCCACGACATCCTGATCGCCCTCGGCCTCTACGCGCTGTTCGGTTTCGAGGTATCGAGTGCCACCGTGGCCGCATTCCTGACCATTCTCGGCTATTCGCTCTACGACACGATCATCGTCTTCGACCGAATACGAGAGAACGATCCGAAGATGCCCAGGGCCACCTATTCCCAGGTGGTGAACCGCTCAATGAACGAGGTCCTGACCCGTTCGCTGGCGACCACGGTCTCGACCCTGGTCGGCGTCGTCGCCCTGCTGATTTTCGGCGGGGAGACCCTGACCGCCTTCGCGATCGCGATCCTGGTCGGCATCACCTCGGGTACGTACTCATCGCTCTTCATCGCTTCACCCGTGCTCGCCCTCTGGAAGGAGCGTGAGCCGGCATACCGCCGCCGCGCCCGCCAGCAGATGGAGAGCCAGGGATACATCCCGGCATTCGCCGAAGACCTCGAGGTAGCCAAGGTCGACGGTGAAGACGGAGACAGCCCGGCCGGTGGACCCCGGCCGGCCACCACCGGACCGAAGGGCAGGTAGCAGGCATGGCAATCGTCATCTGGCTCATCGTCGGCCTGGCCCTCTGGCACCTGACGATCTTCGTGCCTGACAAGTTCTGGGGCGGAATCGTCGGCGCGCTGCTCGGCTCGGTCGGCGGAGCCCTGGTCACCGGCGCGATAGTCCAGGTGGCCCTCGGCCGCGATCTGAATGACGTCGACATGGTCACTTTTCTCGCTGCGATCCCCGGCTTCCTGGCGGGGTCCTACCTGATCTACTGGATCGGCGCGCGCAACGAAGACCCCGAATTCCAGCTTCAGGACTGATCGATCACGTTTGAGGCCGCGCCGTACCGGATCGAGCAGGCGCTGCGGCTCTCGCAGGCTCTCGGTCTGAGCAGGCCGCTCGCCGCCACGCTGGCCCGGCGCGGCTACAGCGATCCGGATTCAACCTCGGCATTCCTCGAAGGGGCCGAACGCCACGACCCGGACGGGTTCCGGCAGATGGGGCAGGCGGTTTCGCAGACCCGCGCCGCCATCGCCGCCGGTAAGAGGATCACCGTCTACGGAGACTTCGACGTCGACGGGGTCGCCGCGACCTCGATCATGGTCAACGTGCTGCGCCAGATCGGTGCCGACTGCGACTGGTTCATCCCGGACCGGCAGAGCGAGGGCTATGGACTCAACCCCGACGCAGTGAGGGAGATAGCCGCGCGTGGGACCGCGCTGCTGGTGTCGGTGGACTGCGGCGTCACATCGGTCGAGGAGGTCGCCCTCGCGGAGACGCTCGGGGTGGAGGCGATCGTCACCGACCACCACCGCCCCGGAGGAATCCTGCCTGACTGCACGATTCTCCATCCGGTGATCAGCGACTACCCCTTCGAGGAGCTTTGCGGGGCTGCGGTCGCCTCCAAGTTCGCATCGGCGCTGCGGCGCGAGGTCGGCCTCGATCAGGCCCTCGACGAGGATGACCTCGATCTTGTCGCGCTGGCGACGGTCGCCGACGTGATGCCGCTGGTCGGCGAAAACCGGCGGCTGGTGCGTGAAGGACTGAGGGTAACCCGGCGGGCCGAGCGCCCCGGCATGAGGGCTTTGATCCGTGAGTGCAGGCTCGAACCGTCAGCGATCTCCTCCACCGATTTCGGTTTCCGCCTGGGACCGAGGATCAACGCTGCAGGTCGCATCTACCGGGCCGACGCCGGAGTCGAACTGTTCCTCTCGCAGTCCGACGAGCGCGCCGCCGAGATCGCGTCCGAGCTGGGCCGGGCCAACAGTGAACGTCGACGGATCGAGCGCGAGGTCTCGGCGGAAGCGGAAAAGGCCCGTCGCGAGCTCGACCTCGATGATCCGGCGGCGCTCGTACTGGCCGGAGAGGGCTGGCATCCGGGGGTCGTCGGGATCGTCGCCGCCAGGTTCGCCCGCGAGCACGGTGTGCCGGCGGTGATCATCTCGGTCGACGGAGATCAGGCCCGTGGCTCGGCACGGGGGGTGCCCGGTCTCGACCTCCATGCGGCCATCGATTCGGTTTCCGGGTTGCTGGAGGGCTTCGGCGGACATGCGGCTGCAGCCGGGGTGCAGTTGCTGACCGAGCGCATACCGGAGTTCCGGGACGCACTCGGCCCGGCGGTCGCGGAGATGGTCGGCGAGGCGGGCGTTTCGCAGGCGGAGAGGGTGGACGCTTTCGCCGGTGGGACCGAACTGTCGATGGACCTCGCCGAGGAGCTCGAAAAGCTGGAGCCCTGCGGCAAAGGCAACCCCTCGATCTCGCTGCTGATCCCTTCGGCCCGCATCCGCGACGTCCAGGAGATCGGCGACGGCAAGCACTGCCGTTTCACCGTCGTCTCGGGAGAAGGCAGAGCGGCCGGGATCTGTTTCGGCAGGACCGGCTTCGGCGTGGACGAGGACACACCCCTGGACCTGCTTGCCGAGCTTTCGGTCAACCACTTCAACGGCTCCTCCTCGGCCCAGCTCCTGGTGCGCGAGGCTTTCCCCCTGCCCGGGACCGAAGGACCGGAAGACCTGCCGGGATGCGGGCCCGAGGAGTGGTGGCAGCGCTTCGAGGCTGCGATGGAGGCGGGAGGATTGACCCGGCCCCGGACTGGCGCGGTCTCGCCGGACGATTCGAACGCGGACGACAACGTCATCACCAGGGTCGACGGCAGCTCCGAGGTCGTCCTGGCGGAGATGGTTTCTGCCGGCGAGCCGCTCCTGATCCTGACCTCGGACGCGAACAGTCGCTGGCGAAGCCTCGGTGGGCAGCCGGGAATCGCCCGGTTCCGGGCCCTCCACGGGCGGCCTGCGGCGCACGTTGGCGGACTCTGGACGGGAAGTCCGGGTGATCGAAAGCCCGGTTTCGCCGCCGCGGTGCATGAGGGAGTGGCCCTGAGCGACTACGAAACGCTCCTGCGGCACCCTGACCTGCTGTCCGGGGCCGGCAGCTTGCTGTGTCTGGATCCACCGGCTTCGGCGGCCGAGTGGGCGGTGGCCGTCGGGTCAGGAGCGACTGCCTTCGGGACCGGCGACCCGGCCTCGCTCCGCTTTGCACTTTCAGCCAGCGCCGACCGGCATGAGTTGACTCCCGCCCTGAGGGTCTTCTACCGCGACCTCCGTGATGCAGGCCGGCCGGCGACCGGGCCCGATGGAGCCGCCGGTGATGACCTGCGGAACGCTCTGGCGGGCAAGGCCGGGAGCCCGCGGTCACCGGAGCGTGCGGCTCTGCTGCTGACGGTTCTGGTCGAGGCCGGTCTCGCCCGGACGACCGGCTCGGCCGATGCCCGTGTCGCCGGCATCGTATCCTCGGGTGGTGCGGATCTTTCATCTTCACGGGTATTTTCAGAGCACCAACGGATCCATCAGGAGCAGGTCGAATTTCTGAGACAGTCGAACAGGTAGAGCAGGACCAGGCACTCCCTTCGGGGCTGAGCTCGCGCGAGCAGTCGCTGCTGGATGACCTGATGGCGGTCATCGACGACTTCGAGAACCGGGACGGATCCGGCTCGCTTCCTGTCCGTGAGCCGCTGGACCGGGACGAGGTCCGTCGGGCTTTCGTTTTCGCCTGCCGGCACCACGCCGACCAGAAGCGCCAGTCCGGGGTCGAGTTCATCACTCATCCCGTCGGGGTGGCCCGGATATCGGTCGGCATGAGTCTCGACACCGAAACGATCTGCGCGGCGCTGCTTCACGACACCGTCGAAGACACCTCGGCCAGCCTCGAGGAGATCGAGACCGAGTTCAGCCCGGAGATCGCACGGCTGGTCGACGGTGTGACGAAGCTGACCGAGATCACCTTCGAGAGCCGCGACGAACGCCAGGCCGAGAACTACCGCAAGATGATGGTGGCGATGGCCTCCGACGTGAGGGTGATCCTGGTCAAGCTCGCCGACCGGCTCCACAACATGCGAACGCTCGGCTCGCTGCCCAAGAAGAAGCAGATCACCAAATCCCGCGAGACCCTGGAGATCTACGCGCCGCTCGCTCACCGCCTGGGTATCCATGCGATCAAGTGGGAACTCGAAGACCTCGCCTTCGCGACTCTCCACCCGCGCAAGTACGCCGAGATCAAGCACCTCGTCGCCCAGCAGCGAAACGAGCGCGAGGAGTACGTGGGCGAGTCAGGAGGCTTCCTCTCCGACGAACTGCTCAAGGTCGGGATCGAGGCCGAGATCGCCGGTCGTGCCAAGCACTTCTACTCGATCTATACAAAGATGACCAAGAAGGGTCGCGAGTTCAACGAGATCTTCGACCTGACCGCGATGCGGGTGATCGTCGATTCGGTCAAGGACTGCTACGGCGCGATCGGCGTCGTCCATTCACTCTGGAAGCCGCTGCCCGGCAGGTTCAAGGACTACATCGCCATGCCGAAGGCGAACATGTACCAGGCCCTGCATACGACGGTGATCGGCCTCGAAGGCAAACCGCTCGAGATCCAGATCCGCACCCGGGAAATGCATCAGCTGGCCGAGTACGGCATTGCCGCCCACGTCGCCTACAAAGAAGGCGCGACCGGGGAGTCCCGCGGCAGCATGAGCTGGCTGCGGCAGTTGATCGAGGCCGAGTCGGACCAGAACCCGGCCGAGTTCCTCGAGTCGCTCAAGGTGGACCTGTTCGAGGAGGAGGTCTTCGTCTTCACTCCGAAGGGCGAAGTGATCAACCTCTCGGCCGGCTCGACCCCGCTCGACTTCGCCTACTCGATCCACACCGACGTCGGACACCGCTGCGTCGGCGCCAAGGTCAACGGCAAGATCGTCCCGCTTCACTACCAGCTCAAGTCGGGCGACATCGTCGAAGTGATGACCGCCAACCAGGAGCGCGGACCGTCCCGCGACTGGATCAAGATGGTCCGGACCAGCCGGGCCAGGAACAAGATCCGGGCCTGGTTCCGTGAGGAGCGGCGCGACGACGCCGAGCAGGATGGCCGGGAGGCCCTGGCCAAGGCCCTGCGCAAGCGGGACCTGCCGCCTCAGAAGTTCGCCGGCTCGCCGATGCTGGCCGACGTCATGCGGGAGATGGGCTTCCGCAAGGCTGACGACTTCTACATCGCCCTCGGTCGCGGCAAGATCTCGCCGAAGACGACGGCCAACAAGCTGATGCAGCGTCTGCGTGCCGGAGAGGTGATCGAGCCGGCCCCGGTCGAGAGCGTGACCAAACGCGACCGTCAGGCGACCGCCCGCGACGCATCCGACTTCGGCATCGTCGTCGACGGGGTCGACAACGTCTCACTGCGACTCGCGAAGTGCTGTCTGCCGGTACCGGGGGACGACATCCTCGGTTACGTCTCACTCGGCCGCGGGATCACGATTCACCGTGCCGACTGCCGCAACGTGGCCGACCTGAACAGCTCCCCCGAACGCATGGTGGACGTCACCTGGGAGGGCGAGAACGAAGCCACCTTCAGGGTCGAGGTGCAGATCGACGCCTACGACCGCACCCGGCTGCTCGAGGATCTCGCCAGGACGTTCGCCGAGGCCGGGGTAAACATCATTTCGGCGACCTGTGCGACCAACCCTCCGATGGTCAAGAACAACTTCGTGGTCGAGGTTGCCGACACCGCTCAGGTCAAGCAGTGCATCAACCGGATGCGCCATGTCGAATCGGTCTTCGACGCCTACCGGATCACGCCCAGCGGCTGAGCCAGTTTCGACGGCCGGGGGCGGAACTTCCCCGCGGAAGCAGCCTCAGTCCAGGCGACGCTCGACCGAGTCGAGCTTGTCGGCGAGGCTCTGCTCACGGTCGGTCCGCTGATCGACTTTGAGCACGGTGTAGACCCGCGGCACGCCGCTGGCGAAAGGCACCTTGTGCAGCTCCGCCGCGAGCGCGAAGATGTCGTCGAGATCTCCCTCGAGCGAGGTGCCCATCGCGTGCATCTCGTAACCCACTTCCTGCTGGGCTTCCAGCCGGCGGCGGACCTCGACCAGGATGTCGCCGAGGCTTGCACCTTCCCGGCCTATCGGCAGCACGGTGATGTCAGCTGTTGCCATGCCCTGATGCTACCCGGAGCCGGCTGCGGCGAGACGGGAACACCGGCGTCAGGCGATGATCGAGAGCGCTGCCGGCGCCGCGCGCAGGGTCACCCGTTCGTGATCGCCGATGAAGTCACCGTCGACCTGCACCGGAAAGGGCCGGATGCCGCCGTCGTCGTCGGTCGAGAGCGAGCGCAGCTCCGCGACTTCCAGCTTCTCGAAGGCTTCGACCTGGTTGTGCTTGGCCGCGGCCAGCCGGTTGGACAACAGCCGGGGGATGACACTCATCGCGTCAAGCTGGTTGGCCCGTTTCATCACGACCATTCCCAGCCTGCCGTCGTCGATCGAAACGTTCGAGCAGACGTGGATCGGCTTGTTGGCGAAATAGGTGAAGGGATCCGAATTCTGCGCGAGCACGGTCACTCCTTCAACGCTCCGGCCCTCGGCTTCGACCCCGATCCGGACCGGGTTCATCATGTAGTTGCGGGTATATGTCGAGAGCGCCGACCAGGAGTAGAACCATGGCCCCGCCTTCGCCTTCAGCTTCGGCTTCGCATCGACCTTCCTGACGACGCTCGCGTCGATACCGGCCCCGCAAGAGAAGACGAAGTAGCGCTCGTCGACCATGCCGAGGTCGATCCGGCGGGGCTGGAAGTCATCCGCGAGGGAAAGCAGGTGCTCGGTGGCGTCGACCACATCGTTCGGGATGCCGAGTGTGCGGCAGACGACGTTGGTATTGCCACCTGGAAGGAAGGAGACCGGGATGTCGGTACCGGCGAGGCCGTTGACGACCTCGTTGACGGTACCGTCGCCACCGAAGGCGACCACGATGTCGTAGTCGCCGTCGCGGGCGTCACGGCCTATTTCGGTGGCGTGGTCCTGACTCTCGGTTGCCTCGACCTCGACCTCGAATCGACCCTGGAGTGCGTAGATGACCAGGTTCTTCAGCCGTTCCGAGACCGTGGTCGCGTACGGGTTGACGATGATCAGCATCCGCCTCCGCACGGAGGAGTCAGTCATCAAGGGGCCGCCTCGTAGATCAGCAGCCCGTCGACCTCGGTCTCCTGTACGCGGCCCTGCTCCTGGAGGATGTCGGTGTGGCCGATCACCTCGGAGAGGGTCAGGAAAGCCTGTGTCACGGCGACGTTTCCCCAGATTTCCTCTGCCACCGCATGTGCTGTGCGGGCCCGGGTGGAGATGATTCTCTCGATCTTTTCGAGGCGCCGCTCCTGCGCGGCCATCCGGCGGTCGATCAGCTCGACATGGTCGGTGATCGGATCGCCGTGGCCGGAGAGCATCAGGTCGATCGGCAACTCCCTGGTCATCGACATCGACCGGTTGTAGTCGATCAGCGACCGGGTCCGTCCGGGGCTGCCGTCCAGCGGGCGGGAGATCAACGGGTTCGAGGAGATGTGCGAGAGCAGGTGGTCACCGCCGAAGGCCATCCTGCGCTCCTGATCCCAGAAGACGGTGTCCGAGGGGCTGTGCCCGGGGCGGTGAAGGACGGTCAGGCTGCGGTCCCCGAGCTCCAGGGTTCCGCCGTCGCTCAGCTCCCGGGTCACGGTGACCCTGTCGCCGTAGTCCCGGTAGGTGGTCGAAAGGCTGCGAAGGGTGTTGGCGATGTCGGGGGCGATCCCGTGGCTGAGCATCAGCGAGACGGCGAGGTCGTCCTCGGCGTCGGAGTTCCTGCCGAACTCGGCGAGCCTGCGGACGGCGACGTCCAGTGCGGCGACCTCGGCTCCGGAGCGCTGGACCACGGTGTCGACCAGACCGATGTGGTCGATGTGCTGGTGGGTGACCACGACCAGTCCGATCTGCTCCATGCTGTGGCCGGTCGCTTCGATCATCGACTCGAGTTCGGCCAGCGAGCGCGGCGACCGGGGTCCGGCGTCGATCAGGGTCAGCGGGTCGCCTTCGATCAGGTAGCAGTTGACCCGGCCGACCGCGAACGGGGTGGGCACGGCCAGGCAGTGGATCCCGTGCTGCTCCGCCTCGGCCAGGACCTGATCAGGGTCCCGCTCGCCCGGTCTGTGCTCCTCAGCCACGTCGACCCGCCTCAGCCGCCACGGATGATCGCGAGCAGTTCGTCCCGCTTGGTGCACATGTCCTGCTCGGAGACCAGGGATTCGAGATTCAGCCTCAGCAGAGGCTCCGTATTCGAAGGGCGGACGTTGAAGTGCCAGTCGGGGTAGTCGATCGAGACCCCGTCCAGGTGGGAAACCTCCGCATCGGGGTGGAGGGCTTCGATCTCGGCCATCTTCCCGGCCGGGTCGTCGACCTCCGAGTTGATCTCGCCGGAGATGAAGTAGGTAGACCGGAACTCGTCGATCAGGCCGGCCAGGTCCCGTTCACTGCCGCCGAGCAACTGCAGGATCCAGAGCGCCGGGATCGTCCCCGAGTCGGCGCAGTAGAAGTCGCGGAAGTAGTAGTGGCCGGAGACCTCGCCACCGAAGGCGGCGTTTTCTTCACGCATTCTCTTCTTGAAGAACGCGTGGCCGACTCTCGAGAGGTCGGAACGGCCGCCGGCTTCGGCGACGACGTCGGGAACGGCCCGGCTGGAGCGCGGGTCGTAGAGGATGGTCGCCCCGGGTTCGACCTCGAGCGCGATCCTGGCCAGCAGCGCACAGATGAAGTCACCGTCGCAGAACCTGCCTCGGCCGTCGATGAAGAAGCAGCGGTCGGCGTCGCCGTCCCAGGCGATTCCGAGGTCGGCGCCTTCGGACTTCACGGTCTCGATGATCAGGCGCCGGTTCTCTTCGAGCAGCGGGTTCGGCTCGTGGTCGGGGAACTCGCCGTCCGGCTCGAAGTAGAGCTCGACCAGGTCCATTCCGAGCTCTCTCAGGATCGGCCCGACCATCGGCCCGGCCATGCCGTTGCCGCCGTCGACGACGACCTTGAGCGGCCTGATCTTCTGCCTGTCGACCACTTTGAGCGCCTCGCTGCGGTACTCGTCCCAGAGGTCGACCTCCTCGGAAGACCCGCCGCCCGGCACTTCGCCGAGCCCGGCGGCGACGAGCTTCTCGATGTCACCGATGCCGGCCTCGCCCGACAGCGCCAGGGCGCCCTCGCGGACCAGCTTGACGCCGGTGTAGGCCTTGGGGTTGTGCGAGGCGGTACACATGGCGCCGCCGTCGAGCTCGCGGCTGCCGACGAGGAAGTAGAGCATCTCGGTCGAGACCTGACCGGCGTCGATCACGTGGGCTCCCTGCTCGATCATTCCTTCGCGGTAGGCGGCAGCCATGGCGGGTGCGGTCAACCGCATGTCCCGCCCGAGGCCGACCCTCAGGTCCGCCGCATCCTTGCCGCGAAGGTCGGCCAGCACGAGCACGAATGCCCGGCCGATCTGCCGCGCCACCGCTTCGTCCATCTGTTCTCCGTAGAGACCCCTGATGTCGTACGCCTTGAAGATCGACACGGTTGCCTACCGCCCTTCGTCGCTGGTTTGAATTTCGTTGTCGGCCCCGTCGCCAAACGCCCCCTGAAGCACCCGATAGCTGTCCTCGAGAGACTGGGGCATCACCCGGTGGTCTGCGATCACGGGCATGAAGTTGGTGTCGCCTCCCCAGCGGGGCACGATGTGCATGTGGATGTGGTGTTCGACCCCGGCTCCGGCCGCACGGCCCTGGTTGAAGCCGACGTTGAAGCCGTGGGGGCGGTAGACGTCCTCGAGGCGGCTCATCGCCAACTTGGCCAGTTCGAACATCTCGCCGGTCGTCTCGGCCGGGATGTCCTGGATCCGGCCGATGTGCTCGAAAGGGGTGATCATCAGGTGGCCGTTGGTATACGGAAAGAGGTTGAGGATCACGAAGCAGTTCTCGGCCCGGTGGACGATCAGGGCGGTCTCGTCATCGTTCTGGGCCGGCTTAGCGCAGAAGACGCACTCGTCCTCGTTGTCCTTGGCGGCGTCCTTGACGTATTTGAGGCGCCACGGCGCCCAGATCCGGTTCTCGCTCATGCAGGCATCAGGCTATAGCCAGCGGCGCCTGCGGAAGAACGCGGCCATGCCGACCAGGATCAGCAGCATGATCCCGATCACGACAGCGAAGCTGAGGATCGAGCCGCTGCCGGGGTCATCGCCGCCGGGCAGCCCGATGTTCATCCCGAAGATCGATGCGATCAGGGTGAGGGGGAGGACGATCACGCTGATCGCGGTCAGCACCCTGAGCGAATCGTTGACCCGGTGGCTGAGCATCGACTCGTTGGTTTCCTCGAGGGCGACGATCACCTCTTTGTAGTTCTCCAGCATGTCCCAGATCCGCTCGTGGGCGTCGACGATGTCGTCGAAGTAGATCTCGAGGTCCAGTTCGGATGCGAGGTAACGCGTCTTCACCTTTTCCAGGTCCCGCAGGACCGGCCGCTGTGGCCGGATCACCTTGCGAAAGTTGATGATCTCCTGCTTGGCGTTCGAGATGTCGCGGACCACGTCCTCGGAGCGGCCTTCGAAGATCTCGTCCTCGAGCGCGTCCAGTTTGTTGCCGACCTTTCGCAGCATCGGAAAGCAGTAGTCGAACGAGTCGTCGACCAGCCGGTACATCAGGTAGCCGGCGCCACGCGAGAAGATCTTCTCGCGCAGGGCCTCGTCGGTCCGGCAGCGCTCGAACAGGTACTCGACCGGTGGCAGCGGCTGGTTCGGCAGCGTGACCACGTAGTCGGGGCCGACGAAGAGGTCGAGCTCGCCGGCGCCCAGCCTGCCCGCGTGGTGGTTGAAGACCGGGATGTGGAGCACCAGGAAGAGGTAGTCGTCGTACTCGTCGATCTTCGGGCGCTGGTTGCGCGAGGTCACGTCCTCGAGGTCCAGGGCGTGGAAGTCGAAGTGTTCCTCCAGCCAGGCCCGCTCGGGTCCTCCGGGATGCTCGATGTTGATCCAGCGCAGACCGCCTGCCTGAAGCTCTTCGATACGGGGTGCTGCGGGCTCGGCCGTCTGGGGAACGCCTAGCGGCGATTCACGGGGCCGTCTGAGACGAGGGAGGTTCGGCATCGCCGCCTCCGATCATTTCCGTGCTCTTGGTGCCCATCGGGTGAAGGTTATGACACGACGGCCACGGATGTGTGAACACCTTGAGAATGAACCGTGAGCCCCAGTGCCCTGATGGTGCCCGGTGCGGCAAACCGTGCGGGCCGGGCTGAACGCCAGGGAACGTCCGGGGGAACCGGGACGGCATCCGGTGGTCGATGGACGGCGACGGGGGCTTCTGCTAGGTTTTCAGCCACATAAGCGCCACATCTAGAGGGGTGGAGGGACTTGGCCCAATGAAACCCCGGCAACCAGTCAGACGAGAGTCCGTCGAAGGTGCCAAATCCAGCGGTCTGCGGACCGGTAGATGTGGGGAGAAGTCCGATCGGACCTTCGCCCCACAGGCGAAGGTTTTTTCATTCAGAAAGGTCGATCGGATATGTCAGTAAAGAACTTGAGGTGCAAGGAGTGCCGGGCCGAGTACGAGCTCGGGGCCAGCTACTTCTGTGAGCAGTGCTTCGGGCCGCTGGAGGTCACCTACGACTTCTCCGGCATCGACCCCGAGGCCGCCCGGCGCAGGATTCAGGCCGGATCCGGAGGGATCTGGCGCTACTCGGACTTCCTCCCGTTCGAGGGCCAGGCAGGAGATCCGCTCGAACCGGGCATGACCCCTCTGATCCGGGCCGATCGCCTGGCCGAGCGCATCGGCACCGGCGCCGAGATCTGGATCAAGAACGACGCTGCCAACCCGACGCATTCCTTCAAGGACAGGGTCGTCGCAGTGGCGATCGCCAAGGCCCGCGAGCTCGGCTACGAGACGGTCGCCTGCGCCTCGACCGGCAACCTCGCCAACGCGGTGGCCGCCCATGCGGCCGCGGCGGGCCTCGAGTCCTTCGTCTTCGTGCCGTCGGACCTCGAAGAGCAGAAGTTGCTCGCAACCGACATCTACGGAACCAACCTGGTCGGGGTCAGGGGCAACTACGACGACGTCAACCGGCTCTGCACGCAGCTTGCCGACGAGCGGCCGTGGGCCTTCGTCAACGTCAACCTGCGTCCTTACTACGCGGAAGGCTCGAAGACGCTCGCCTACGAGACGGTCGAGCAGCTCGGCTGGAGACTGCCGGACCGGGTCGTCTCTCCGATCGCCTCCGGTTCGCTGTTCACCAAGATCGCCCGCGGTTTCGAGGAGTGGCTCGAGGTCGGGCTGGTCAAGGGCGACTTCCCCAGGTTCAACGGTGCCCAGGCTGAAGGCTGCTCTCCGGTTGCCACGGCATTCGCGGATGGCAGCAACGTCTGCCGTCCCCAGAAGCCGAAGACGATCGCCAAGAGCCTCGCGATCGGTGACCCCGCCGACGGGCCCTACGCGGTCGAGCAGGCCCGGCGGACCGGGGGAGGCATCGATTCAGTCAATGACGACCAGATCCGTGAGGGGATCAGGCTGCTGGCCGAGACCACCGGGATCTTCACCGAAACCGCCGGGGGCGTCACGGTCGGTGTGCTCAAGAAGCTGGCCGAGAGGGGAGAGCTGGCCGACGGCGAGAAGGTCGTGGTTTACATAACCGGAGAAGGTCTGAAGACCCTCGATGCCAACCGCGATAGTTTTGCGCTCACCGAGATCGACCCCGATCCGGTCAGCTTCGAATCCCGCTTCGGCCAGGAGGTCGCAGTCTGATGCCAGTCAAAGTCAAGATCCCTACCCAGCTGCGTGCCGCGACCGGCGGTGACCCGGAGCTGACCGCGGAAGGGGAAACGGTCGGCGCCGTGCTCGACGCGGTCTTCGCCGAGCACTCGGACCTGCGCGACCGGATCACCCAGGAGGGTGAGCTGCGGCGCTTCGTCAACGTCTACGTCGGCGGTGAGGACATCCGCTTCGGTGACGGCATGGAAACCCCGGTTGCCGACGGAGCAGAGGTCACCATCCTTCCCGCGGTGGCCGGCGGCTGAAGCCTCCGGTCCTGATTCTGAGCGGGGGCCGCGGCACCCGCCTGCGCGAGAAGACCGAGTCGCTTCCCAAGGCGCTGGTCGAGGTCGGCGGTCGCCCGCTGCTCTGGCACGTGGTGATGATCTACGCGCAGCAGGGCTTCACCCGATTTCATCCGCTGACCGGCTATCTCGGCGAGATGGTCGAGCGTTTCGTGGCCGAGACCGAATGGCCCGACGGGGTCGAGGTCGAGTGCCTCGACACCGGAATCGAAACGCCGACCGGGGGCCGGATCAAACTGGCCGCCCCCGCGGTCGATGGGGGTCGCTTCTGCGCGACCTACGCCGACGGGGTCGCCGACATTGACCTCGATGCGCTGCTCGGTTTCCACGATCGCGGCGGGCGCGAGGCGACGATGACCGCCGTTCGGCCGAACATCCAGTGGGGGGTCGCCGAACTCGGCGAAGCGGACGAAGTCACCGGCTTCGTCGAGAAGCCGCGCAGCGAGCACTGGATCAACGGCGGCTTCTTCGTCTTCGAGCCGCAGGTGCTCGACCGGCTGAGTCCCGACTCGGTTCTGGAGCGCGAGCCGCTGGAGGGGCTGGCAACCGACGGCCAGCTCGGCGCATTCAGGCACGGCGGCTTCTGGGACTGCATGGATACCTACAAGGATCTGGTCACACTCAACGACCTCTGGGAGAAAGGTGATGCGACATGGCTCGAGCGCTCGTAACGGGAGGGCAGGGGTTCATCGGCGGGCATCTCTGCCGGGCGCTGCTCGAGCGGGGCGACGAGGTCGTTGTGCTGGACCTGCCCGAGGCGCCGGGGCGGGCCCTTTCCCTGCACGGCATCGCCGGCGAGGTCGAACTGGTCGAAGGTGACGTCGCCGATCGCCGCGCGGTCGACCGGGCGATCACCGGGGCCGAGTCGGTCTTCCACCTCGCCGCCCAGACCCTCGTCGGACCGGCTGCCGAAGATCCCGAAGGGACCTTCCGCTCCAACGTCGAAGGCACCTGGACCCTGCTCGAGGCTTGTCGCTCGGCCGGGGTGGATCGGGTGGTCGTTGCCTCCTCCGACAAGGCATACGGCCCGAGCGACTCGCTGCCTTATCGCGAGGGAGACGAGTTGCGGCCGGCCGCGCCGTATGAAGGCAGCAAGGCCGCGGCCGACGTGATCTCCCGCAGCTACTGGAACTCCTGGGGGCTGCCGGTGGCGGTCACCCGACTGGCGAACGTATACGGCGGCGGAGACCTCAACTTCTTCCCGCCTGATCCCGGAGCTGGTCACCGCCTACCTGGCCGGCCGGGAACCGAAGATCCGCTCCGACGGATCACCGCGACGGGATTTCCTCCACGTCTCGGATGCGGTCGCGGCCTACCTCGCGATCGACGCCTCGCTGCCGGCCGGAGGAGGCGAGGCCTTCAACGCGGGCACCGGCACGCCACGGTCTGTCAGCGAAGTGATCGAGGCGGTCAAGGGGGCGACCGGCTCGGATCGCGAACCGGACTTCCTTTCGGACCGCAACCCCGACGGAGAGATCGACAGCCAGTACGTGGACGCGACGAAGCTGACCGGCACGACCGGCTGGCGCCCCAGGACCGACTTTGCCGACGGGATAGCCGAAGCGGTGGAGTGGTACGCAGACTTCCTCGAGTCAGATCGCGGATGAAAAGGCCCGGACGCCGGCCCCTGTTTCGCGACTCGGACCGATGGCGGGGGTTAGGCTGAAACCATGTGTGGCCGCTATACGCTGACCAGCTCTGACCAGCGCCGGCTCGGGAGCCGGTTCCAGATCTCTCTCGATGAGACCGGCGACTCGGGTCTCGGGCGCTACAACGTGGCCCCGACCCAGGAAGTGCTGACGGTCCAGAACGATGCCGAGGCGGAGGGTGGACGCAGCGCGGCCCTTGCCCGCTGGGGTCTCGTGCCATTCTGGGCCAAGGACCTGAAGGTCGGCTACCGGATGATCAACGCCCGGGCAGAGGGGCTGCTGAAGAGCCGGGCCTACGCCCCTCTGGTCAAGAAGGAGGGCAACCGGTGTCTGATCCTGGCTGACGGCTTCTACGAATGGATGAAGGCGGAGAACCCGAAGTCACCCAAGCAGCCGGTGCGCTTCACGGTAGACGACGGCGAGCCGTTCGCCTTCGCCGGTCTTTCAACCACCCGGGACTGGGAAGGGGAGCCGCTCACCTCCTGCACGATCATCACGACCGAGGCCAACGAAGAGGTCGCCCGAGTCCACGACCGGATGCCGGTGATCCTGCCGGGAGGCGAGGCCGATGCCGCCTGGATGAGCGGGGATCTCGATCCGGAGGAGGCTGTTTCCCTCTGCCGTCCGCTCGATCCCGCCCGGATCACCGCCAAACCTGCGAACACCTCGGTGAACAAGGTCGGCGGCAGCAAAGAGGGCCCCGAGATGCTCGAGGCCTGAGCGGACTACTCGACGTCGGCGGCTTCACCCTCGGGCGCGGTCGGCTCCTCCGGATCGGGGGCCTCCAGCGGCCACTCGCTCTGGACGGCTTCGGCTTCGATCGTCGCTTCCGTGTTGCCGACGAAACCAGTGCAGCGGATCTCGGCCTTGGGTTTCTCGATGGTCCTGAAGATGACCGAGTAGCCGAGCGTCGCGGCTCCGGTCCCCGTGCCTGCGGGCATATCCCAGATGATGCTCTGGTTGCGCTGCTCGTATTCATCCCAGTCGACATTGGTCACCGCCGCTGAGTCGGTGAACTGTCGGAATACGTCCCTGATCGGCAGGAAGAGCGCGTCAGCTCCGCGGGCCTTGAAGATCGCCACAGATGCTTCGGGGACCTCCTGCACCTGAAGCTCATCGCTGGGGCGGGGCCAGGCGGCCCGCGCGCCAGGGGTCTGCGCGATCCGGGAATCTTCAGCCGGGGATGTGATGTCGCAGCGCACCCCGGTCGGCTCAGCCTGGCCACCGCTGTCGACCCTGACCACGCCGGCGATCCGGAAGAGCAGATCACCGCTCTCGATTGGCGCAATCGCGGCAATCGAGGTGCGGGCGAGGCCGAAGCTCCCGTTTGAACCCAGCTCTTCGGGCGCCGGTGTGTCGACTGCCTCGACCGTGTCCCACTCGATCTCGACGGCCGTGCCGCCGCCCTTGGTCAGGTCGATCGCAATCACGGCCAGGGTGACCATGAGCCCGACGATCACCGTGGCGATGGCGCCTCGCGGGAAACGGTCGTTCGAGTTGTTCGGTTCAGTGCGTTCCATCAGGCAACGCGCCCGGCAGGATTCGAACCTGCGACCTCATGCTCCGGAGGCATGCGCTCTATCCAGCTGAGCTACGGGCGCCGAGCGCGTGAGTCTAGTGATCGAAGTGGCATCTTCGGGTCAGGCCCGAGGGCAGCTGTCGCGGTCGGTGGCGCGGCATCTACGCTAGGGGCCATGGATCTGTCTGTCGCCTTTCTCGGAACCGGTGGCCCGGTGCCGACCGCGCTGCGTGGCACCGCCAGCCTGCTGGTCAGCCGGGGCGGGGATCGGCTGATGTTCGACTGCGGCGAAGGCACCCAGCGGCAGCTGCGGCTGTCGACCGGGCTGGTCCAGGTCGATCAGCTCTACCTGACCCACTTCCACCTCGACCACTGCCTCGGGCTGCCCGGGCTGCTCAAGACCTACGACCTCAACGACCGCACCCAGCCGCTGTCGCTCTACGGCCCGGTGGGTCTGAACCGGATGCTCAAGGACTTCTCGCCGCTTATCGGCCGGCTCGGCTACGACCTGCTGGTCGAGGAGCTCGAGCCCGGTGATCTGGTCGGACAGCCCGACTACGAAGTCGAGGCTTTCAAGGTCGAGCACCGCACCCGCGCCCTCGGCTACGCGATCCTCGAAGACGACCGGCCCGGCAAGCTCGACCCCGACGAGGCCGAGCGTCTCGGGGTCACTCCCGGACCGGACTTCAAGGCCCTTCAGGACGGCCGGGCGGTCGAAGGCAGCAAAGGAACGGTTGAGCCGCGGCAGGTCGTCGGTGACGACCGGCCCGGCAGGGCGATCGCGATCACCGGTGACACATCGCCCTGCCCGGCGACCGTGGCCGCCGCCGCTGACGCCGATCTCCTGGTCCACGATTCGAGCTTCATGACCGACGATGCCGGCCGAGCCGTCGAAACCGGGCACTCGACCGCGGCCGAGGCCGGTCGCATCGCGGCCGAAGCCAACGTGAAGATGCTCGCCCTGGTCCACATCTCCTCCCGCTACCACGTCCGCGCCGCCCTCGAGGAGGCCCGGGCCGAGTTCCCGGCCGCGGTCGCTCCGCGTGACTTCGACCAGATCGAGCTGCCTTTCGCCGAGCGCGGCGAACCGCGGCTGGTAAAGGCCGGGGCGATCCGGGACAACTCAGGGGAGGACTCCGGCGAAGGGGAGAACGCGGGTGGGTCCGCACAGGGAGAGCCCGAAGCGGCGTCTGCGTGATCACGGTTCCGCCGAGGCTCGGTGGTAAGGTGCCGCAGTCGGTTCTTTAACCAGGTCCCGCGAGGCCAGGAAGGGTCGTTTTGACCAGCAGGGCAGTGCTTGATGAAAAAGATGTAGGCCGGACGCTCCGCCGCGTCGCTCACGAGATCGTCGAGAAGAACCCGGATCTGTCCGAGGTCGCCCTGGTTGGCATCCACACCCGGGGGGTCATCATCGCCAGGCGCCTCCACGCTCTGGTGCTCGAGCTGACCGGGGTGGACCTGCCGCTGGGCGAGATCGATATCTCCTTCTACCGCGACGACCTCCAGACCAGGACCTCCGACCACCAGCCGGTTGTCCACGCCACCCGGCTCGACTTCCCGCTCGAGCAACGCACGGTGATCATGGTTGACGACGTCCTGTTTACCGGCCGCACCGTGAGGGCGGGGGTCGAAGCCCTTTTCGACTACGGCCGCCCGGCCAGGATCCAGCTCGCCGTTCTCTGCGACCGCGGCCACCGCGAGCTTCCGATCCGCCCCGACTACGTCGGCAAGAACCTGCCGACATCCAGACATGAACGGGTGGCGGTGAGCCTGAACGAAAGCGACGGCAGCGAAGGCGTCAGTATCTCGAGCCCGGTGGAGGTGGTCGAATGAAGCACCTGCTTTCAATGGAAGACCTGGATCGCGACCAGATCGAAACCATCCTCGAAAGAGCGGCGAGCTTCGCCGAGGTGTCCAGGCGGGAGATCAAGAAGGTCCCGACCCTGCGTGGCCAGACGGTGGTCACGCTGTTTTACGAATCCAGCACCCGCACTTCCTCCTCGTTCGAACTCGCAGCGAAGCGGCTCTCGGCCGACGTGGTCTCGGTCAAGGCCGGTGGATCGGCGGTTGACAAAGGCGAGTCGCTGAAGGACACGGTCGAGACGCTCTCGGCCTACGGCCCGTCGGCGATCGTGCTGAGGCACCCTCACGCCGGTTCTTCGAGGATGCTGACCGAGTGGGTCGACGCGGCGGTCATCAACGCCGGCGACGGCATGCACCAGCACCCGAGCCAGGCCCTGCTCGACCTGTTCACGCTCAGGAACCGGATCGGCAGCATCGAAGGACGCAACATCTGGATCGTCGGTGACGTGCTGCACAGCCGGGTGGCGCGCTCGAACATCCAGGGGTTTCAGAAGATGGGGGCCAACGTCACCGTCGCCGGCCCGCCGACCCTGATCCCCCGCGGGATCGAATCCACCGGTTGCGAAGTCAGGCACTCACTCGAGGAAATGGATTCGGCCGACGTGGTCTACCTGCTGCGGATGCAGAACGAGCGCATGGGTGAGAACTTCGTCCCTTCGATCCGTGAGTACGCGAGGCTCTTCCAGGTGAACAGCCGCCGCCTCGGACCGCGTCAGCTGGTTATGCATCCCGGGCCGGTCAATCGCGGTGTAGAGATTTCCAGTGACGTGCTTGACTCGGACCAGTCGTTGATTTCAGAGCAGGTCGCCTCCGGGCTCGTGGTGCGGATGGCGATCCTTTACGAACTGCTGACCGGGCCGGAGAGCGCCCGCAAGGAGCCGGCCCCCGAAGAGCCGGTCCAGATCGGAGAGCCCGCGTGAACCCGGGTCCGGAAACGGTCAAGCAGCAGCTGCCCGAGCCTCTCGTGCAGCGGCCCGGAAAGCCGGCCTCGCTGCTCATCGCCGGGGCGAGCGTGCTCGACCCGTTCACCGGCCTCGACGGCAGCCACGACCTGCTGATCGAAGACGGTCGGATTTCCGAAGTCGCTGCGGCCGGCTCGCTGAGTGCGGGGGAGGGCACGGAGACGGTTGACGGCTCCGGCAAGCATGTCTTCCCGGCGTTTTTCGACCCGCACGTTCATCTGAGGACGCCGGGACAGGAGTACAAGGAGGACCTCGAGACCGGCACCCGGGCGGCCGCCGCCGGGGGTTATGCCGGAGTCCTGGCGATGGCCAATACGAGCCCGCCGGTGTCCAGTCCGGCCGATATCGACGCGCTGCGGCACCGCGCCCGCAGTGAAGCCTCGGTCCCGGTCGGCTTCCTGGCGACCGTGACCCGGGACATGGCCGGCAAGGAGCTGACCGACATGGCCGAATTGCGCGAAGCCGGAGCGGTCGGCTTCACCGACGACGGTGTGCCGGTGGTCAATCCCGGCATCCTGAGGAGGGCGCTCCAGTACCAGGCGATGTGCGGCGGCCGGATCGCGCTCCACGAAGAGGACCCCGACTTGACCGCCGGGGGTGCGATGCACGAAGGCGAAGTCTCGATGGAACTCGGTCTGCGCGGGGTCCCTTCGATCACCGAGTCGGTGATGATCGCCCGGGACGCGGCGATCGCAGGCTACGAAGGCGGTCAGATCCAGATCCAGCACCTTTCCGCGGTCGAATCGATCGAGGCGGTACGCCGGGCCCGGGCGGACGGGGTCGACATCACCTGCGAGGTGACCCCGCACCACCTCTGCCTGACCGACGAGGCGGTTCGCGATCTCGACGCCTCGAAGCACAAGATGAACCCGCCGCTGCGTTCCGAGGACGATCGCCAGGCGTTGATCGAAGCGCTGCTGGACGGCACGATCGACTGCATCGCGACCGATCACGCGCCGCATGCGGTCGAAGAGAAAGAGGTGCCTTACGAAGCGGCGATGATGGGGGTCACCGGACTCGAGACAGCCTTCTCCTCGCTGTACACCGAACTGGTCCTGCCGGGGATCCTTCCCCTGAACCTGCTGGTCGAGAAGCTCGGCTGTGGCGGAGCACCTTTCGACATCGAGCCTTTCCGGATCGAGGCCGGGCAGGCGGCGAACCTCTGCCTGGTCGACCTCGAAGCCGAGTGGACCGTGGGCGAGCACGGCTACGAGAGCCGCTCCCGCAACTCCTGGTGTGACGGCTGGACCCTGACCAGCCGTGTCCTGATGACGGTGGCCGGCGGACAGGTCGCATACCGTCTGCGCAGCTTCAGCCTGGGAGTGGCATGAGCGAGTTCACTCCCGGTTACGTACTGCTCGAGGATGGCAGCCGATTCGAAGGGCTGCTCTGCGCTGAGCCCGGCGGGCCGACCGTCGGCGAAGTCGTCTTCAACACGGCGATGACCGGTTACCAGGAGGCGGTCACCGACCCCTCATACGCGGGGCAGATCATCACCTTCACCTACCCGATGATCGGCAACTACGGGGTTTCTCCGGCCGCGATGGAGTCCTCCCGCGCTCACGCCCGGGGCGTGATCATGCGCGATGCCCGGAACGGCGACGATGCCGCGACCGCCGAAGTTGGCTGGCTCGACTGGCTGGCCGGGAACGGCGTGGCGGCGATCACCGGGGTGAATACCAGGGCGCTGGTCCGCCACATCCGCGACAAGGGTGCGATGCGCGGCGCGATCCTGCCGGGAGATCTCGCTGAGGATGAAGCGACGGCCCTGGTGAAGGCGGAGCCGACGATGGCCGGATCCGACTTCGCCACCCAGGTCAGCCCCGATGCGCCGATCGAGTTCGACGGCGCCGGACCGCATGTGGTCGCGCTCGACACGGGGATCAAGGCGAGCATCGTCGACCAGCTTCGTCAGCGCGACTGCCGTGTCACCCTGCTGCCGAGCAGTTCCGGCCCGGAGGATGTAGTGAGCCGCGAACCGGACCTGATCTTTCTCGCCAACGGACCGGGCGATCCTGCCGCCGTCGCGGTGGTCGTCGACACGGTTCGGGAGCTGGTCGGCAAGAAGCCGATGGTCGGCATCTGCCTCGGCCACCAGCTGCTCTGCCGGGCGGTCGGGCTGGAGACCTTCAAGCTGCCGTTCGGCCACCGGGGGTCCAACCACCCGGTCAAGGACCTCGAGACCGGCGTGATCGAGATCACCTCCCAGAACCACGGGTTCGCGGTGGTCGGACCGGACGGCAACCGGACAATCGACGGTGACGATCCGGTGCGGTGGCAGACCGGGGTCGGCGAAGCGGTCCTTTCCCACATCAACCTCTACGACCGCACGGTCGAAGGGCTCAGGCTTCCGGAGGCGAACGCGATGACCGTCCAGCACCATCCCGAGGCCGGGCCGGGTCCGCGCGACTCGCGCCACCTGTTCGACCGCTTCCTCGAGCTGGCCGGCTGATGCCCCGCCGCGACGACCTCAAGAAGATCATGCTGATCGGTTCCGGCCCGATCGTGATCGGGCAGGCGGCCGAGTTCGACTACTCCGGGGCCCAGGCCTGCAAGGTGCTGCTGGAGGAGGGCTACGAGGTGGTGCTGGTCAACTCGAATCCGGCGACGATCATGACCGACCCCGAGTTCGCCACCCGGACCTACGTCGAGCCGCTGCTGCCCGGCCCGGTCGCCGCGATCATCGAGAAGGAACGCCCCGACGCCCTGCTTCCTACCCTGGGCGGCCAGACGGCGCTCAACCTGGCGATGGACCTCTCGGCCGACGGGACCCTGGAGAAGTTCGGAGTCGAGCTGATCGGTGCCAACCGCGAGGCGATCATCCGGGCTGAGGACCGTGAGGTCTTCCGCCGGGTGATGAACGAGGCCGGGATTCGTATCCCTTGGTCGATCACGGTCGAGAGCGTCGAGGCCGCGCTCGAGTCGCTCGACGCCGGTGACGCGACCCTGCCGGCGATCATCCGGCCCGCCTTCACCATGGGCGGCCAGGGCGGCGGCATCGCCGAGACCCGGGAAGAGCTCGTCGAGGTCGTCTCCAAGGGCATCGCAGCCAGCCCGATCGGTCAGGTGCTGGTCGAGGAGTCGGTCATCGGGTGGGGTGAATTCGAGCTGGAAGTGATGCGGGACCACAACGACAACGTGGTCATCATCTGCTCGATCGAGAACCTCGATCCGATGGGGGTCCACACCGGCGACTCGATTACGATCGCGCCGGCACAGTCGCTGACCGACCCGGTCTACCAGTCGCTGCGTGACATCGCGATCAAGGTGATCAGGGTGGTCGGGGTCGAGACCGGCGGTTCGAACGTCCAGTTCGCGGTCAACCCGGCCGACGGCGAGATCGCAGTCATCGAGATGAACCCGCGGGTCTCGAGGTCCTCGGCTCTCGCGTCCAAGGCGACCGGATTCCCGATCGCCAAGATGGCCGCCAAGCTGGCGATCGGTTACGCCCTGGAAGAGATTCCCAACGACATCACCCGGGCCACGCCGGCCGCCTTCGAGCCGACGATCGACTACGTGGTGACCAAGATCCCGCGCTTCGCCTTCGAGAAGTTCCCGGGCGCCGACCACCGGCTCTCCACCTACATGCAGAGCGTCGGCGAGATCATGGCGATCGGCCGGACCTTCAGGCAGTCCTTCGCCAAGGGGCTTGCTTCGAGGGAGCTGGACGCGGTCACCGACATCCCGGATTCGGACGAGGCCCTGCTGGACGAGATCAGGATCCCGACACCGGAGCGGATCGACCTGATCATGGCCGGGCTCGCCCGTGGCATAAGCGTCGAGCAGATCCACGATCGAACCCACATCGACCCGTGGTTCCTGCGGGAGCTGGCCCTGCTGGCCCTCGAAGGCGACGGCAGCGAAGGCGACGAGCTGGTCTACAACTCGGTCGACACCTGCGCCGCCGAGTTCGAGGCCCTGACCCCGTACTACTACTCGTCCCACGAGGCGGCCGGTTCACCGTCGGAGGTCCGGAGGGGGGAGAAGCCGTCGGTGGTCATCCTCGGCGCCGGGCCCAACCGGATCGGGCAGGGGATCGAGTTCGACTACTGCTGTGTCCACGCCGCGATGACCGTGCGCGACTGCGGACGCGACGCGGTGATGATCAACTGCAACCCGGAGACCGTCTCCACCGATTACGACACCTCCGACCGGCTCTACTTCGAGCCGCTGACGCTGGAGCACGTGCTGGCGGTCTGTGAGCTTGAGAAGCCGGACGGCGTGATCGTCCAGTTCGGCGGCCAGACGCCATTGAAGCTGGCCCAGGGCTTGAAGGAATCCGGCATCCCGCTATTGGGGACGCCGGTCGAGGCGATCGACGCGGCCGAGGACCGAGGCAAGTTCGGCGCCCTGATCGACCGGCTCGGCATCAAGCCGCCGCCGTACGGCTCGGCGATGTCGGCGGCGGAAGCGGTCGAAGTGGCCGAACGGGTGGGTTACCCGCTGCTGGTGCGGCCGTCTTTCGTACTCGGCGGCAGGGCGATGGAGATCTGTTACTCGCAACAGGACCTCGACACCTACCTCGAGCAGCATGTCCAGGCGTCGCCCGAGCACCCGCTGCTGCTGGACCGCTTCCTTGAGAACGCGATCGAGGTCGACGTCGACGCGCTCTGTGACGGTGACCAGGTCTGCGTCGCCGGGATCATGCAGCACGTCGAAGAGGCCGGGGTCCACTCCGGGGACTCGGCCTGCGTGATCCCGCCGATGAGCATCGGCGACGACATGCTCGAAGAGATCCGCGAGGCGACCTCTGCGATCGCACTCGAACTGGGAGTGATCGGGCTGATCAACATCCAGTTCGCGATCGCCGAAGGCGGGCTGTACGTGATCGAGGCCAACCCGCGGGCATCACGCACGGTCCCGTTCGTCTCCAAGGCGATCGGATCCCCGCTGGCCAAGCTGGCGACCCGGATCATGCTCGGAGAGAAGCTTGCCGACCTCGAGCTTCCCCGGATGAACGGCAGCCACGTCAGCGTCAAGGAAGCGGTGCTTCCTTTCGCCCGCTTCCAGGGTGCCGACTCGGTCCTCGGCCCGGAGATGAAGTCGACCGGCGAAGTGATCGGCATCGGGCCGGATTTCCCGACGGCCTTCGGCAAGGCCCAGGCAGCAGCCGGGGTCTCGCTGCCGGACCAGGGCACCGTTTTCATCTCGGTGACCGATACCGACAAGCCGGCCGCGACCCAGTTGGCAGCGAGGTTCCATGACCTCGGTTTCGCTGTGGTCTCGACCGGCGGCACGGCCCAGGCGATCTCACGTATGGGGGTGCCGGTGGAGACGATCAACAAGATCGCCGAAGGCTCACCACATGTCGTAGACCTGATCGAGGAGGGACGCTGTGAACTGGTGATCAACACCCCGACCGGCTCCGGGGCCCGGGCCGATGGCTACGAGATCCGCTCGACGGCGATCCGCCACGGCATTCCGAGCCTGACCACGATGACCGGCGCCTCGGCGGCTGTCAGAGCGATCATCGCCCGGCAGAAGGGCCCCGGGGAGGTCCTCTCGCTTCAGGAACTGCATGGCGGCTGAGCGGCCGCTGGCACCGTTTGGCAGGCGCTCCTGCGAGGTCACCTCCGCGGTCGACGACGGCGGCTACCGGATCTTCACCCTGCTCGACGAAACCGGGCCGCGCCCGGCACCGGGCCAGTTCTACATGCTGACCGGCGACCCGGAATGGCAGGGCTCCTCGGGTCGTCCGTACCTGCCGAGGGCGATCTCGGTGGCCCGGGTGGCCGGCGAGCGCGGCGGGCTGCGACTCGAGTTCCTGATCGACGTGGTCGGGCCGGGGACCGCACGCCTCGACGCGCTCGACAAGGGCGACAGCTGCCTGGTCGCGGGTCCTTTCGGCAACCCGTTTTCAATGCCCCGGGATCTGAACCCGGAGGCGGTCGGCGCGGTCCTGGTCGGCGGTGGCATCGGCATCGCACCGATGGCTGTGCTGCGGCGTCACCTGGTCGCCCGCGGCGTTCCGACCCGCACCCTGCTCGGCTTCCGCGACCGCGAGCACTCGGGTGCTGTCGAGACCCTGTTCGGCTGCGAGGAGACCCGTCTGGCGTTCGAGGACGGCAGCGGAGGCCACCGCGGATACGTCACCGACCTGCTCGAGGTGATCCTGTCGGGCGACGACCCGGCCGGCGCGACGGTCTATTCCTGCGGTCCTCCGGCGATGCTGGAGGCGGTCAGGCGGATGTGCGCCGGTCGCGGGGTGCCGGTCGAGCTGGCACTCGAGTCGCCGATGGCCTGCGGTTTCGGAGCCTGCTTCGGCTGCGCCGTCCCGAAGCCCGACGGCGGCTACCTTCGCCTCTGCGTCGACGGGCCGGTGGTCCGTGGCGATCAGATCTACACCGCGATGGCGGGGGAGGCCTGAGTGGATCTCCGTACCGAGCTCTGCGAAATCCAGCTCGAGAGTCCGGTGCTCAACGGTTCCGGGACCTTCGACGCCCTCGCCGCCCGCAGGGCCTTCGGCGAGGCGCTGGATCTCGACTTCCCTTTCTCCGCATTCGTATCGAAGACGATCACCGGGCCGCCGAGGGCGGGGAACCCTCCGCACCGGCTGTGGGAGACGGCTTCGGGGATGATCAACTCGATCGGACTGCCGAACCCCGGGCTCGAGCGATTCGTCGAAGGCGACCTCCAGGAACTGGTCGGGCTGCCGGTGCCGCTGATCGTCTCGGTGATGGCCGACAGTGCCGAGCAGTTCGCCACCCTGATCGAGCGGGTCGCCGCGGTGCCCGGAGTGGCCGGAATCGAGCTCAACGTCTCCTGCCCGAACGTGCATTCAGGACTGATCGTCGGCGAGCAGCCGGCCGAGACCGAGGCGCTGATGAAGGTGCTACGTCCGCTGACCGGGCTTCCGCTGATCGTCAAGCTGACCCCGAACGTGGCGAACCCCGAGCAGGTCGCACTGGCGGCCGAGGCCGGTGGCGCCGATGCCCTCTCGCTGATCAACACCGTCAAGGCCACGGCGATCGATCCGGACCACTCCAGGACCTGGCTCGGCGCCGGTGCCGGCGGTCTCTCCGGCCCCGCCGTGCGCCCGATCGCTCTCGCCCAGGTTCGGGCGGTCTCCGGTGCGGTCGGAGTCCCCGTGATCGGCATGGGTGGGGTAGAGGACGGCGAGAGTGCGCTCGAGTTCATCCTTGCCGGGGCCACTGCGGTGGCGGTCGGGACCCAGAACTTCCGCGATCCCGCTGCCGGATTGGCTGTGCGGGACGGACTGGTCACCGCGCTCGCCCGTCGTGGCTTCGACTCACTGGCCTCGGCACAGGCATCAACCTTGAGTTGAGGTTGAGGTGAATTTGGGCTTTTTGGCCCTGTCGGCCGGGCTCGCGGCTCGATCATGGCTATACTCGCCGCCTTCATGGCCCTCTCCCCGAAGAGCATTTCAAGCCCACCCGAAGCACCGGAGAGATCACTGGACCAACGGATGGACGCACTCAAGCGGGCCAACGACATCCGCACGGCCAGAGCGCAGCTCAAGAAGGATCTGAAGGCCGGCCGGGTGAGCATCCATGACCTGCTCGACTCGCCCCCCGAGTACGTGCTGACGGCCAAGGTCTTCGACATGCTGCTCGCGGTTCCCAAGTACGGCCGGGTCAAGGCCAACCGGGTGCTGAACCAGTGCCGGATCTCCCCGGCCAAGACGATCGGCGGACTCTCCGAGCGGCAGCGCAAGGAAATGGTCAGCCTCCTCCGCCGTTAGCGGTCGCAGCGTCGAGGGGCCGCCCCTGCGGTCTTTGCGGTCCTCTCCATCCTCTAGGCTGGCGCTCCGATGACCGCCCCGCAATCGAAAGTCTTCGTGATCACAGGCCCGTCCGGCGTGGGCAAAGGAAGCCTGATCGCCCGCCTCCGCGGCGACCTGCCCGAGATCGAGCTCTCGGTCTCGGCGACCACACGCTCACCCCGCGAAGGCGAGACCGACGGGGTCGACTACCACTTCCTCTCACCTGAGGATTTCAGTCGCCGGATCGAAGCGGGGGAGTTCCTCGAACACGCCCGCTACAGCGGCAACCGGTACGGAACGCTGCGCTCCGAGGTCGAGCACAGGATCGAGAACGGGCACCCGGTGGTACTCGAGATCGAGGTCCAGGGAGCCCGTCAGATCCGCACGACCATGCCGCAGGCGGTCCAGGTTTTCATCGCGCCACCAAGGCTTGAATCCCTCCGGCAGCGTCTGGAGTCACGGGGGACCGACGGGCCCGAGGCGATCGAGGCCCGACTCGAGGTCGCAGAAGAGGAACTCCGGGCCCGCGGCGAGTTCGCTCACGAAGTCATAAACGATGATCTCGACCGTGCCGCGGGCGAGCTGGAGGCCATAGTGCGCGGCAAGCTGTCAGAATCAGTCGCATGACAATGATCAAGCCCCGCGTAGACCATCTTCTCGACCACGCCGACTCTTCCTATGCGTCGGTGGTAGTTGCTGCTCGCCGCGCCCGGCAGATCAACAGCCACTTCCAGAGCCTCCAGGAAGGCGGTTACGGGGATTACCCGCCACCGATGGTGCCCGCCGAGCCCGGCAAGGGCCCGCTGACGCTGGCCCTCGAAGAGCTCGCCGCCGGCAAGCTGAAGTACGAGTACCGCTCCTGACCTGAGGGCTGACCGGGCCTCATGGCGAAGATCCTGCTCGGGGTAAGCGGCGGGATCGCGGCCTACAAGGCTGTCGAGTTCGTCCGTCTGGCGACCGCCGCCGGACACTCCCTGCGGGTCCTGATGACCGCCTCTTCCCGCCGTTTCATCGGGGCAGGCACCTTCGAGGGGATCCTCGGATCGCCGGTACTGACCTCGGAGTTCGAGAAGGACCCGATGCGCGGGACCTTCCCCGGAGAGGCACTGCCGGAACATGAACCGATCGGCCACCTTGCTGTGGTCGAGTCGGCCGACGCTTTCCTGGTCGCGCCCGCTTCGGCGAATACGATCGCCAAGCTGGCAGCCGGACAGGCCGACTCGATGCTGACCACCTCTTTTCTGGCCTGCGAGGCGCCGCGCCTCGTCGCCCCGGCGATGAACGACCGCATGTACCTCGACCCCGCGACCGTTGCCAACCTCGACACGCTCAGGGAGCGCGGGGTGGAGGTGGTCGATCCGGGGGTCGGCAGGCTGGCCTCCCGGGGCGAGTACGGGGTCGGCCGCCTTCCGGATCCGGCCGAGCTGCTCGAAAGGGTTGAAGCTTCGCTGGCGGGCGACCTCGCGGGTCTCAGGGTCCTGGTCACCGCCGGCGGAACCCGCGAGCCGATCGACCCGGTGCGATTCATCGGCAACCGGTCGAGCGGCAGGATGGGCTTCGCGCTCGCTGAGCGGGCCCGGAGCCGGGGTGCCGCCGTGACCGTGATCGCCGCCAACGTCAGCCTGGCCACCCCGGCCGGGGTCGAACGGATCGACGTCGAGACTACCGCCGATCTTGCCGGAGCCTGTCGCGACTCGCTGCCGGAGAGTGATCTTTTGCTGATGGCCGCCGCGCCGGCTGACTTCCGTCCCGAGCAGCCGTCTGACGGCAAGCTCAGCCGCGAGGGCGACGGTCTCGAGCTGAAGCTGCGACCGACCGAAGACATTCTCGCCTCGCTCTCGGCTTCGGCC
The DNA here is from genome assembly GCA_963709475.1 of uncultured Solirubrobacterales bacterium. GTDB lineage: Bacteria > Actinomycetota > Thermoleophilia > Solirubrobacterales > 70-9 > 67-14. Next base: position 375,126 of record CAVPWI010000001.1, read on the forward strand.
CGGCCGGAGCAGACCATGGTCGGCTTCGCGGCCGAGTACGGCGGCGATGCCGAGTCGAGAGCCAGGAAGAAGCTGGAGAGCAAGGGCCTTGACCTGGTCGTGATGAACGACGTATCCGACGGCAGGATCGGCTTCGATTCGAGCGAGAACGCTGTGACCCTCGTGTCCGCCGAAGCTGTTTCCCACCACGGGATCGCGGCAAAAGGGGAGATCGCCGACCGGATCCTCGATCATGCCGCAGCGATTCACCGCGGCGAAAGCGCTTGAAGGCCGTCGTTCAAAGGGTCACCGCAGCCTCGGTCGAGGTGGATGGCAGGGTTGTCTCCAGCATCGGGCCGGGCATGCTCGTGCTGCTGGGGGTCGCCGAAGGCGACTCGGCTGCCGAAGCCGAAAAGATGGCCCGCAAACTGCTCAGACTGCGGATCTTCCCCGACGCAGAAGGGAGGATGAGCGAAGCCCTGGGCGACCGGGAGATCCTCTGCGTCAGCCAGTTCACGCTGCTGGGCGACACGTCGAAGGGAAACCGGCCGAGCTTCGTCTCGGCAGCGCCGCCCGAGGTCGCCGAGCCGCTCTATCTGGACGTCTGCGAACGCACGGCCGCCTCCCGGGGCATCTTCGGTGCCCACATGGAGATCGAAATGACCGGTGACGGACCGGTGACGGTGCTGCTGGAGGCCTGACCGGCTTGGACCCTTGGCTGCAGGGGGCTATACTGGCCTCTGCGTCACCGTTGGAAGTTCCTGGAAGTGGGCCTTGCCCGCTTTTTTTTGGCCCGGATGGAGCTTGAGAGCATGAAAACGAGTGCTGAAGAGATCGAAAACCGTATCGCTGAAATTGACCCGGAAGTTGAGTTCCTCGCCGTCGAGAACGCCGGTGGTGATGCCCTGCGCATCTACATCGACCGTCCGGGAGGGGTCAATCTCGAGGTCTGCCAGAAGGTGACCAGTGGACTTGGTGAACTGCTCGAAAAGCACACGCTCGAGGTCTCTTCACCGGGGCCTCACCGTCCGCTCACCAAGCCCGAGCATTTCGTCAGGTTCGAAGGGCGAAGGGCGAAGGTCAGGACTTCCGAAGCGATCGAGGGACGCAGAAACTTCACCGGGACGATCCTCGAAGCAGGCGAGCAGGAGTTCACGCTCGGCTGCGACGGTGAGCTCGCCCGGATTTCGTACGGGAGCGTCGAACGCTCTCATCTTGTGCCGGTAATTCCAGAAGGAGCATCAAATTGACCCAGGAAATCGTCGACGCGGTAAAGGTTCTCGAGCAGGAGAAGGGCATATCGGCGGACACGCTGATGGACGCGCTCGAAGACGCCCTGCTTTCCGCCTATCGCAAGAGCCCCGGATCGGCCAAGTACGCGCGGGTCGACCTCGATCACGAAACCGGTGACTTCCGGGTGTTCGAGCTGATTCTGCCGCCGGAACTGGAGGAGAAGCTGCTGGGCGAAGCCGCGGCCGAGCAGGAGCGCACGATCGACCCCGAGACGGGTGAGTTGCGCGAGCCGGAAGACCCCGAACTCGACCCCGAGATGCTGGCGCCGTACGAGTCCCAGATCGAGACGAAGGACGTAACCCCCGACGGCTTCGGCCGGATCGCCGCCCAGACCGCCAAGCAGGTCATCTACCAGCGGATCCGCGAGGCCGAGCGCCAGATGATGTACGACGAGTTCCGCGACCGGGTCGGCGAGCTGATCACCGGTTTGATCCAGCAGTCCGACAAGCGTTACACGCTGGTCCAGCTGCGCGAGAGGGTCGAGGCACTGCTGCCGAAGTCCGAGCAGGTCTACAGCGAGCGCTACGACCACGGCATGAGGGTCAAGGCCGTGATCACCGATGTCTCCGAGTCGACCAAGGGTCCGAGCATCGTGGTATCCCGACGCAGCCCGGAACTGATCAAGGGGCTGTTCGAGCTCGAGGTACCCGAGATCGCCGACAAGCTGGTCGAGATCGTCGGCGTCGCCCGCGAGCCCGGCTATCGCTCGAAGATCGCCGTCGTTTCCCACACTGACGGCGTCGATCCGGTCGGCGCATGCGTCGGCCCCCGCGGCTCGCGTGTGCGCATGGTCGTATCCGAGCTGCGTGGCGAGAAGATCGACATCATTCCCTACAACGAGGAGCCGGCCCGCTTCGTCGCCAAGGCACTCTCGCCGGCCCGAGTCCGTGAGGTCCTGGTCGATGACGAGAACATGCAGGCGACCGTGGTGGTTCCCGACGACCAGCTTTCGCTGGCGATCGGCCGCGACGGCCAGAACGCCCGTCTCGCCGCCCGTCTGACCGGATGGCGCGTCGACATCAAGTCCGAAAGCGACTTCGCCAGCGAAGAAAGCCAGCATGAGTACGAAGGCGAAGAAGAGTTCGACGGGCGCTGCATGGCGGTTCTGTCGAGCGGCCGGCGCTGCCCCAACGCGGCGATCGGTGGCTCGACCTACTGCGGCCTGCCGCAGCATCAGGCGCTCTCGCGCTTCTCGACCAGCCACGTCGGCGTACTCGCCGAGCTGGGCGAGGCCGAGATCGAGACCCTGTCCGACCCCGATTCCGACGAGGCCGAGGTGACCGCCATCGTGGCCGGTGCCGAGGCGTCATTCGTCGAGCCGAGCGAGGAGCCGGAAGAGCCGGAAGAAGCAGAGGCCGCCGAAGAGGAGGCCGCCGAAGAGCGAAGACGGGCGAAGAAGCGGAAGCAGTCGAAGAAGCGGCCGAGGGTGAACGCCGTAGCTGAGGCCGCCCAGTCGAAGAAGCCGCAGCCGACGAGGAGGCCGCGACCGAGTGAGCAAGCGCAGGGTTCACGAGATAGCCAAGTCGGCGGGAGTCACCAGCAAGGAGCTGCTGGCCGCCCTCAACGCTGCCGGGGTCGAGGCGAAGGCCGCCGCTTCGAGCGTCGAAGAGGACGTGGCCCTGAAGGCGCTCGCGGGCGCGAAGTCTGGTCCCGGCGCGAAGAAGACTGCGCCAGACGAAGGCCGCTCCGAAGAAGGCCGAGGCCAAGCCGAAAGCCAGCGCCGAAGAAAGCCGAAGCCAAGCCGAAGGCTGCGCCGAGCTCGGCCGCCAAGCCGCCTGGCGAAGAAGCCCAGGCCGCGACTCCTCAGGCCGCCGCGCCGAAGGCTGCGCGAAGCCCCGGCCGCGCAAGAAGCCTGCCGCGCCGGCAGCGCCCGGTTCGAAGAAGCCGGTGCGACCCGCGGCGCCCGCTGACGGCACCGCAGCGGCGCCGCAGGCGGCAAGAAGCGCCGCCGGGTCGTCATCGACTCACAGGCTTCGCGCCGTGAACAGGGCGGAGGACCGCCCCCTCAGAGGCCGCCGCGTCGACGCGGAGGCCGGCGGCGCCGGCCGCTGCTCGAAGAGCCTTCACCGGTCGATACCGATCCGGCCGAGCCGCAGGCGACCAAGGTCAGCTCCGGCGTCACGGTCCGTGACCTGGCCGAACTGCTCGGCCTGAGCTCTGCCGAGCTGATCAAGAAGCTGATGATGATGGGGGAGATGGCGACCCTGACCCAGACCCTCACCGACGAGTCGGTCCTGGCGATCGCCGAGGAGTACGACCGCAAGATCGAGATCGTCTCGGCCGCCGAAGAGGAGACACCGGCACCGGAGTTCGACGACGCCGAAGACACGCTGGTCGACCGCCCGCCGGTGGTCACGATCATGGGTCACGTCGACCACGGCAAGACCTCGCTGCTCGACGCGATCCGCGAGACCGAAGTCGCCGCCGGTGAAGCCGGTGGAATCACCCAGCACATCGGTGCCTACCAGGTCCACCACGAAGACCGGACGCTGACTTTCCTCGACACACCCGGCCACGAGGCCTTCACCGCGATGCGGGCCCGTGGCGCCCAGGTGACCGACGTGGCAGTCGTGGTCGTCGCCGCCGACGACGGCGTCATGCCGCAGACCCGGGAGGCGATCGACCACGCCAAGGCCGCCGACGTCCCGATCCTGATCGCCGTCAACAAGATCGACAAGGAGGGCGCGCAGCCCGACCGGATCAGCAGCGATCTTGCCGCGGAAGGGCTGAACCCGGAGGACTGGGGAGGCGACACGGTCTACTGCGACGTCTCGGCCAAGACCCACCAGGGGCTCGACAACCTGCTCGACATGATCATCCTGGTGACCGAACTCGAAGAGCTCGGAGCCAACCCGGAGGCACCCGCCTCGGGCAGCGTGATCGAATCCCAGCTCGATCCCGGGCGCGGACCGGTCGTCACCGTCCTGGTTTCCCGCGGCACCATGCGGGTCGGCGACTCGGTGGTCGCCGGACCGGTCTGGGGCAAGGTCCGTGCGATGCACGACTTCCTCGGCCAGAAGGTCGATACCGCCGGACCCGGAATGCCGGTCGAGGTGCTCGGCTTCGACGGCGTCTGCGACGCCGGCGAGTTCGTCCAGGTGGCCGATAACGACCGCAGGGCCCGACAGATGGCGCAGGAGAGGCTGAACCGCCTCAAGGCGGAGACGATCGCCCGTCGTGCCGCCCGCAAGGTGACCCTCGAAGAGATCTTCGCCAGGGCCCAGACCGGGGACCTCAAGGAGCTCAACATCGTGCTCAAGAGCGACGTGGCAGGTTCGCTCGAAGCCCTTCAGGACGAGATCGCCAAGGTTCCCCAGGAGCAGGTCGGGATCAACATCATCCGCGCCCAGACCGGCGGCATCACCGAGTCCGACGTGATGCTGGCCTCGGCTTCGAACGCCATCATCATCGGCTTCAACGTGCGGCCTCTGAGCGATGCCCGTCGGGCCGCCCAGGTCGAAGGGGTCGACGTGCGCACCTACTCGGTCATCTACAAGATCACCGAAGACCTCCGGAACGCGATGGAGGGCATGCTCGACACGGTTGAGGTCGAGGAGTCGCTCGGCGAGGCCGAAGTACGCGAGGTCTTCAAGGCCTCCAAGGTCGGCCGGATCGCCGGCAGCGTGGTCACCGAAGGCAAGATCAACCGCGAAGGCAGCGTGCGCCTGGTCCGCGAAGGCACCGTCATCTGGACCGGCAAACTCGATTCACTGCGCCGCTTCAAGGACGCTGTCAACGAGGTCACCGAAGGCCAGGACTGCGGCATCGTGCTCGACGGATACGCCGATGTCAAGGTCGGCGACGTGCTCGAGTTCTTCTCGACCAAACAGGTCGAACAGACCCTCAACTAGGAGCCGGTAGTGGCAAATTCGCGGATGCGGCGGGTAAACGAGGTTTTGCGCGAAGTGATCGGCCAGGCAGTGACGGTCGAGCTGGCTGACCCGCGTCTCGACATGGTCGCCGTGACCCACGTCGACGCGACTCCGGACCTCCGGTCGGCCAAGGTCTACGTGACCGTGCTCGGGGACGAGGCGGTGCGTGAGGCTGCGCTCAAGGGCCTCAAGAGTGCTCACGGCGTCCTGCAGAGCGCGATCAACCGGGAAACCCACATGAAACGGACCCCGACCCTCACCTTCACCTACGACGAAGCGGTGGAGACCGGCCTGAGGATCTCGGCACTCCTGGAGGAGGACCCGGCCGAAGCTGCCGGTGAATCCGACGGGGGAGACGAGGCGCCCGCGGGAGAGGCGGACGGCGAGCGGTGAGCGACGACCTCGAGGCGATAGCGGAGCTGATCCGCGCGAACCGCAAGTTCCTGCTGACCACCCATGAGGGCCCCGACGGCGACGCCCTCGGTTCCCTGCTCGGTACCCAGCACATGCTCGAATCGCTCGGCAAGGACTCGGCGATGTTCCTCGCCGCGAAGGAGTTTCCGCTGCCGATCGAGTACCGCCACCTGCCGCTCGAAGACGTCTTCCACGAGCCTCCGGCCGACCTCAGGGACCGGGTCGTGATCTTCCTCGACTGCGGCAACATCGACAGGATGCCGGTCGACTTCCTCCGCGACGGCGGCAGCACCGTGGTCAACATCGACCACCACCACGACAACACCCGCTTCGGCGAGTACAACTTCGTCGACTCCGGGGCGTCGAGCACGGCCGAGATCGTCTTCGAGCTGGCCGTCGCACTCGACGTGAAGATCAGCCCGGCGATGGCGAGATCCCTCTACATCGGCATCGTCACCGACACCGGCAAGTTCATGTACGACTCGACCGACGCCCGCACCCACGAAGTCGCGGCGGCGCTGGTCCGGGCCGGCGTCGACATCGACGACGTCAACCGGAGGCTGTATGAAAGCGTGCCGATCGAGAAGGTCCGTCTGCTCAGTCGTGCCCTCGCCAAGGTCGAGCTTCACTGTGACGGGCGGCTGATCACAACCTGCATCACCGCCGAGGACTACGACCTCGCCGGCGCCGGCGAGGAGATGACCGAAGGCATCATCGACCACCTGCGGGCGGTCGACGGGATCAGCGTCGCCGCGGTGATCAAGGATCAGGTCAGCCGTGGCCACGCTGCCCGCAAGGTGAGCCTGCGCTCCGGCGACTCCGACACCGACGTCTCGGCCATCGCCCGCCGGTTCGGAGGGGGCGGCCACGTCCGCGCGGCCGGCTGCTCGACCGAGCTGGAAGTCGGTCAGGTAATCACCGAGATCTGCGACGCGCTGAACGCTCAGCCGGAATCCTGAAGCGGCGGTGTCGGGGGCGTGACGCCGGTGAACGGGGTGCTGGTCTGCGACAAGCCGCCGGGCGTCACCTCGCATGACGTGGTCGCCCAGGTAAGGCGCGAACGCGGCGGCAAGGTCGGCCATGCGGGCACACTCGACCCGTTCGCCACCGGGAGTGCTGACCGTTCTGCTCGGTCGTGCCACACGGCTGCAGCGCTACCTGATGGACCTTCCGAAGACTTACGTCGCAACCGCCCGCCTGGGCTGGAAGTCCAGTACCGGGGATCCGGAAGGCGAGCTCGAGCAGACCGGAGTCATTCCCGATGAACTCAGCCTGCCGGTCGGACGGATCGAACAGATGGTGCCGATGACCTCGGCGGTCAAGGTCGATGGCGAGCGGCTCTACAAGCGGGCCCACCGCGGTGAGCAGAGCGATGAGCGACCGGTCCGGGAGGTCGAGATCCACCGTGCGGACCTGCTCGAGAGCGACGGCGACCAGAGCCGTATTCGAGATCGAATGCAGCTCCGGCACATACGTGCGGACGCTGATCGAGACCCTCGATGACGCCTACTGCGAAGAGCTTCGCAGGACCGCCGTCGGGCCGCTTCGAATCGACAGAGCCGGGGAGCTTCTGACCCCGCTCGAAGCGCTCTCCTTCCTCACCCGGGTCGAACTCGACGACGAGGGCGCCGACGCGATCGGCTTCGGTCGCAAGGTGCCGGCCGACCCCGCTCTGCCCGAGGGTGAGCCTTTCGCCCTGGTCAACGGGGATAACCTGATTGCCGTGGCAACGCGATCCGGAGAATTCCTCAAGCCCGACGTCGTCCTGGAGCCCCGCGGCTGATGATCAGGGTCACGGCTCTCGAGGACGTCGAAGCCCGCCCCAGGCGGGTTGCCATCGGCACCTTCGACGGGGTCCATATCGGTCACCGCGAGGTGATCAACGGCGCTGACACGGTGCTCACCTTCGACCCGCATCCGCTCGAGGTTCTTCATCCCACGGCGGCCCCCAAGCTGATCATGCCGTTCGGGGTCAAGCGCGACGTGCTCGACGGGATCGGGGTCGAAGAGATGGTGGTCATCGGCTTCAACGAGGACTTCACCAGGATCTCCGCCGAGCAGTTCATCGAGCAGATCCTGGTCGAGAAGCTCAACGCCGACCGAGGTCGCGGTCGGCGACAACTTCCGTTTCGGGACCGGCGCCAAGGGCACCCCGGAGATGCTCGCCGCCCATCCGGAGTTCGGGACACGGATCGTTCCCCTGGTCGAAGAAGGCGGGGAAACCGTGTCCTCATCACGAATCAGGGCTCTCGTCGCGGCGGGCGACATGACCAGCGCCCAGGCCTGCCTCGGCGTCCCGTTCATGCTCGAGGGGACCGTCGTGAGCGGAGACCAGCGCGGTCGGGAACTCGGTTACCCGACCGCCAACATCGTCCCCGACGATCGCCTGGTCACTCCCGGTCACGGGGTCTACGCCGCTTTCGCAAACGGAATGCCCGCGGCCGTCAACATCGGCGTCAGGCCGACCTTCGAGACCGGGCGCGGGGTGCTGATCGAGGCCTACCTTCTCGATCAGGACGTGGATCTTTACGGTCAGACCCTGCGGGTCGCCTTCGTTGAACGTCTGCGAGGCGAGCGGCGCTTCGATTCGGCCGAAGCCCTGATCGAGCAGATGAAGCTGGACGTAGAGAAGACGGCGCGCGTCTGTGGTAGCTTCCAGCGGCCGTGAGTGGGGTCCCCACGCGGACCCCGAACCAAGGAAAGTTATGACGATCACCAAAGACGACAAAGCCGAACTGATCGGCAAATACGCCAAGAAAGACGGCGATACCGGCTCGACCGAGGTCCAGGTCGCACTGCTGACCGAGCGGATCAACGACCTCACCGGTCACCTCCGCGAGCATTCCAAGGACCACCATTCCCGCCGTGGCCTGCTGATGATGGTCGGCAAGCGCCGCCGGCTGCTCCGTTACCTCGAACGCACCGACGTGGACCGTTACCGCGCCCTCGTCTCCGAACTCGGCCTGCGCCACTAGGCCCCGCCGATGATCTCCGCCGGTGACAAGGCGCCAGATTTCTCGCTCCCCGATCACGCCGGCCAGCTCGTATCGCTGTCGGATTTCGCCGGGCGCAGGCTGCTCATCGTCTTCTTCCCGCTGGCCTTCAGCCCGGTCTGCAACGACCAGCTGACCGCGTACAAGGAAATCAAAGATGACCTCGACGAAGCCGGCGTCACCATGGTCGGGATCAGCGTCGATTCGGCCTTCGCCCACAAGGCCTTCCGCGACCAGCTCGACGTCGAGACACCGCTACTGGCCGACTTCGAGCCCAAGGGCGAAGTCGCGAAGGCGTACGGCGCCTATCTCGATGACTGGGGCCACTCCAACCGCTCACTCGTCCTGATCGACGGTGACGGCGTTGTCGAGTGGGTCCACGTCTCCGAGACCCCGGTGGTGATCCCGCCACCCAGCCTGATCCTCGAAAACATCTAGACCGCCAGGCCCGTCTCGGCCCGTCTCCGGGTGCGCCGAGCGCCCCGGCCCCCTGAACTCCCGGGTCGCGCGCCCCGAACGGACGCCATCTGTGGCCGGTTCGGCTCCGTAGTGGCGTGGATCAGCACGAAATAGCCATGCGGATCCGCCCCAATCGATCACCAAAGCCACACCGACTCCGTTCTGGAGAGGATCGGGCCCGGCGAGGGATGCGAATCGCCGCCAGAACAAAGCGCCTTGGCCGGTTGGCGCGTTCTGGCAACGATCGGGTCCGCCCATGGATGCGGATCGCTGCCAGAACGGTTCGAGGCCGAGTGTTGTCACCCCGCGTGGTGCCCCGCCACTCGCTTGTTCGTGATCGCCTGTAGCCTTACCGCTGATAGGAACGACAGTTCTAAAGACAAATGGTCGCCAACCGGGCGGCCGGAGGTAAGAAAACCTGATGAGTATGTTTGAAACTACGCGCGTATCCGTGCGTGTCGGCGATCACGACATTTCGATCGAGACCGGCAAGATCGCGAAACAGGCCAGTGGGGCCGTCATCATGCGATGCGGCGACACCATGGTCCTCTCAACGGCAACTGTGGGTGGTCTCCGAGACGTCGACTTCCTGCCCCTGACCGTCGACATCGAAGAGCGCTACTACGCGGTGGGCAAGATCCCCGGTTCGTTCTTCCGTCGCGAGGCCCGGGCCGGCGAGAAGGCCACCCTGACCGCCCGCATGATCGACCGTCCGATCCGTCCGCTTTTCCCCAAGGGCTGGCATTACGAGACCCAGCTGGTCACGATCCCGATGTCGGTCGACCACGAGCACCCCTACGACATCCTCGCGATGAACGGTGCCTCCGCGGCACTGGCAATCTCCGAGGTCCCGGTCGCAGCGCACGTCGGCGCCGTACGCGTCGGCAAGCTCGACGGAGACTTCGTGGTCAACCCTCATGAATCCGACCACGCGGACCTCGACCTCGACCTGATCGTCGCCGGTACCGACGAGGCCATCCTGATGGTCGAAGCCGGAGCCAACGGCGTGACTGAAGCCGAGATCCTCGACGCCCTCGACATCGCCCACGGTGAGATCAAGAAGATCACCGCTGCGATCGAAGAGCTGCGCCAGAAGGTCGGCAAGGAGAAGCTGGTCATCGATGCGCCTTCGATCGACGAAGGGCTGCTCGCCGACGTGCGCTCGCAGTTCGGCGACAAGATCAAGCAGGCTGCTTCGGTCCAGGCCAAGCTTGAGCGCCAGGACGCGCTTGGCGCGGTCAAGGACGAAGTCGTTGCCAGTCTGGCCCCGGCCGGCGCCGACGGCGAGGTTGACTACGACCGCGTCTCCGACGTCAAGGCCGCTTTCTCGGCAGTCGAGAAGGAGACCATCCGCAAGGCGATCGCCGTCGACAAGAAGCGCCCCGACGGCCGCGCCCAGGACGAGATCCGTCCGATCGAGTGCGAGGTCGACGTCTCGCCCCGGGTCCACGGTTCGGCTCTGTTCACCAGAGGCGAGACCCAGATCCTCGGCAACGTCACCCTGGGCACCACCCGGATGGACATGAGGGTCGACGGACTCGGTCTGGAAACGACCAAGACGTTCTGGCATCACTACAACTTCCCGCCGTTCTCGGTGGGCGAGGCCGGCTTCATGCGCGGCCCGAAGCGTCGCGACATCGGTCACGGCGCCCTGGCCGAGCGGGCACTCGTGCCTTCGGTTCCGGACCAGGAGTCATTCCCGTATGTGGTCCGCGCCGTATCCGAGACGCTGGAGTCGAACGGCTCCTCGTCGATGGGCTCGGTCTGCGCCTCGTCGATGGCGATGCAGGCGGCCGGTATCCCGGTCACCGCACCGGTAGCCGGCGTGGCAATGGGTCTGATCAAGGAAGGCGACGACTACATCGTGCTGACCGACATCGCCGGAGTCGAAGATCACCTCGGTGACATGGACTTCAAGGTGGCCGGTTCGGCGGACGGCATCAACGCCCTCCAGATGGACATCAAGATCACCGGAGTCACCTTCGAGATCCTGACCGACGCGCTCGAGCAGGCCCGCAAGGGGCGGCTCTTCATCCTCGACAAGATGGCCGAGGCGATTGACGGCCCGCGCGAGGAACTCTCCAAGTACGCGCCGCGTATCGAGTCGATCAAGATCGACCAGGAGAAGATCGGTGCGGTCATCGGCAAGGGTGGCGAGACCATCCGCGGACTCTGCGAGGAGTTCGAGGCCGAGATCGACGTCGAAGACGACGGCACGATTCGGATCTACGCCCCGACTGGTACTCAGGTCGAAGAGGCTGTCGCCCGCATCAACGGCATGACCAAAGAAGCCGAGATCGGCGACCGGTACCCGGGAGCCAAGGTCGTGAAGACGACCACCTTCGGTGCTTTCGTCGAGCTGACAAAGGGCACCGACGGACTGCTGCACATTTCCAACGTCAAGCCCGGAGGTCGGGTCGAGACGGTCGAAGAGGTGCTCGAGTCCGGACAGGAGATCGACGTCACCGTGGCCGAGGTCGACCGCGAGCGCGGCCGCATCGGTCTGCGCATGACCAGTGATCCTTCGGTCGACGGCAAGAGCAAGGAAGAAATAGCAGCACTCTCCGCCAACAAGGGCGGCGGAGGCGGCGGTGGCGGAGGACGCGACGGCGGACGCCGCCGGCGTGACCGTGGCGACCGCGAGCGTCGCGGCTAGCCAGATGGAAGAAACGGCTCGGCTGACAGAGACCGCTTCGGGCGTCCGGGTGATCACGGAGGAAGTTCCTCTGGTTCGCTCGGTTGCCCTCGGCCTCTGGGTCCGGACCGGATCGCGTGACGAGACCCCTGCTCAGGCAGGGGTCTCTCACTTTCTCGAGCACCTGCTGTTCAAGGGGACCGAGAACTACTCGGCGATCGAGATCTCCGAGCGCTTCGACGGACTCGGAGCCGCTTTCAATGCGGCCACCGGCAAGGAGACGACCCATCTCCACGCCCGATTCCTCGACGAGCACACCGACGAGGTCTTCAGCCTCATGGGCGAAATGCTGCTCGAATCCACTTTCCCGGACATCGACTCCGAAAGGGATGTCGTACTCGAGGAGATCGCGATGTACGAGGACGAGCCGTCGGACCGTGTTCACGACTACCTCGCGGACGCGATCTTCGGCGATACGCCGCTCGGTCGCAGGATCCTCGGCAAGGCTGAGGTCATCGCCGGGATCCCGGTGCCGGACATCGCCGCTTATCACCGCAGTCGCTACACCGCGGAGAATCTGGTGGTGGCGGCCGCCGGCAACGTCGACCACGATCACATCGTCGCCCTGGCCGAAAGCCTTACGCCGGCCCACAACGGCGACCGCGTCGCCCCGGAAACGGTTCAACCGCTTCCCGGAGGCAGGCTCGAGTTCGCTGTAAAGGACACCGAGCAGTACCACATCTGCTTCGGGGGACCGGGTATCAATCGAGCCGACGACCGCCGCTTCGCACTGGCGGTTCTGGACTCGATACTAGGTGGCTCCAGCTCTTCAAGGCTGTTCCGTGAGGTCCGCGAAGAGCGCGGCCTGGCCTACTCGGTCGGCACCTACTCGGAGCAGTTCACCGACACCGGTGCGGTCGCGACCTACGTCGGGACCCGCGAAGACAACGTCGAAGAGGTCTGCGAGATCCTCGGACGCGAATACGGGCGGATCCGGACCGAACCGGTCAGCGCAGGCGAACTGGACCGGGCCAAGGAGCACGTAAAAGGCAGGCTGGTGCTTTCCGGTGAGTCCACCGCCGCGAGGATGAACCGGATCGCCAGATCCACACTCCACGAGATCCCGCTGCTGAGCATGGACGAGATGCTGACCAGGGTAGACGCGGTCGGGATCGGGGATATCTCCGAACTCGCCGCCGAGCTCTACGCGCCGGATCAGGTCTCGGCCGCCGCGGTGGGCAAGGACGAAGACCGTTTCCGCAAGGCGGTCGCTCCGGTCAGCGAGGCTCTCGCCGCATGATCAGGGTCGGTGTCGCCGGTGCGTCCGGCCGAATGGGCTCGACGGTCTGCGGAGCGGTGGAGCAGGCCGAAGGGCTTGAGCTCGCCGGTCGGGCCGATCCCGCACTCGGCACCGGGCTGGCCGAGATCCTCGACGACTGCGATGTCGTGGTTGAGTTCAGCACCCCCGACACCTCCCTCGAGAACTCGATCGCCTGTCTCCGGGCCGGCGTTCATGTGGTGGTCGGCGCCACCGGATTCGACCTCGACGCGCTCAAGTCTGCAGCCGAGCAGGCCGACAACGGAGCCCGCTGCTTCGTCGCCCCCAACTTCGCAATCGGCGCCGTGCTGCTGATGACGCTCTCGCAGCAGGTTGCCGAGCACATGCCGGAATGCGAGATCATCGAACTCCACCATCCGGCCAAGCTCGACGCGCCCTCGGGAACCGCGGCGCGCACCCGCGACCTGATCGACGCGGCCGGCGGCAATGTCCACGAGCCGATCCACTCAGTCCGTCTGCCCGGGCTGGTCGCCAGCCAGGAGGTCGTCTTCGGGGGCGAGGGGCAGACCCTCTCGATCCGCCACGACAGCATCGATCGCTCCTCCTTTATGCCGGGTGTGGTGCTCGCCGTCCGCAGGGTCGGGGATCTGCCCGAACCCTTCACAGTCGGCCTCGAAGAGCTGCTCTGAGCCTGGATCGGCCGGAGAGCAGTTAGTCTGCCCGGCATGTCCGAAACAGACCTGAACCAGCTCGACGCAACCGCCCAGGCCGAACTCGTCGCCGACGGCGAGGCGAGTCCCACCGAACTGCTGGAGGCCGCGATCAGCCGGGCCGAAGCGGTCAACCCGGAGATCAACGCGATCGTCCACCCGCTCTACGGCGAAGCCCGCGAGACGGCGGCCGGAGAACTCCCTGATGGCCCGTTCAAGGGCGTGCCGTTCCTGTTCAAGGACCTCGGTGCGGGCCTGGCCGGCCATCCGTACCACATGGGCAACCGGCTGATGAAGGAGATCGGCTTCAGGATGCCGATCGACAGCTATCTCGGCCGCCGCTTCCGCGAGGCGGGGCTGGTCACCATGGGCAGGACCAACACTCCCGAGATCGGCATCCTGCCGACCACCGAACCCGAGTCACACGGCCCTTCGAGGAATCCGTGGGATACGAGCCGCAGCACCGGCGGCTCCAGTGGCGGCTCAGCGGCGGCCGTCGCAGCGGGAATCGTGCCGATCGCCCACGCCTCCGATGGCGGTGGATCGATCCGCATCCCGGCCAGCGCCAACGGACTCGTCGGTTTGAAGCCGAGCCGGGCGAGGATCTCGCTGGCACCGATCGCCGGCGACTCGATGTCCGGACTCACCACCGAGTTCTGCGTCTCGAAGTCGGTGCGCGATACCGCGCGCATGCTCGACTGGGTCCACGGCCCGCAGCCGGGGGACCCGTACGGATGTCCCTCACCCGACCGTGACTACACCGAGGAACTGACCCGGGATCCGGGACCGCTCAACATCGCCCTGATGACCGACCCGATGACCGGGGACGAACTCGACCCCGAGGCGCTCGAGGCGGTCCAGTCAGCCGCAGGCAAGCTGGAGGCGCTCGGTCACACCGTGAATCCCCAGAGCCCGCCGCAGCTGGGCGGGGCGGACGAGCTGTACGAGACCTTCATCACGCGCTGGGCCGGAGGCATGGCCCAGAACGTCAGCGTGCTTGAGACGATCGTCGGCCGCCCGTTCACCGCCGATGACGTCGAGCCACTGACCTGGGCGCTGATCGAGCGTGGTCGCAGCGAGAGCGCCGCGAAGTACCTCTCGGCGGTTGCGACCCACCAGACGATGGCGAGGATGTTCGCTGACATCTACGAGAACGGAATCGACCTCTTCCTGACGCCGGTGCTCGGCACCCTGCCGCCGAAGATAGGCCACTTCGACCAGTACGGTAGCGACCCGATGGACGCGATGCTCAAGGCCCGGCGCTTCGCCGCCTTCACCGGCGGGGTCAACGCGACCGGGCAGCCGGCGATCTCTGTGCCGCTGGAGCAGAGCTCCGAAGGCCTGCCGATCGGGATTCAGCTGATCTCACCGATCTGGGGTGAAGACCTGCTCATCCGGATCGCCGCGCAGCTCGAGCAGGCCCATCCCTGGGCCGGACGGCGGCCCGCAGAGATCACCACCGGCTGAGGCCGGGCTTTCCAATAAGGTGACTCCGTGAGCGAGTTTCAGGGCGTAATAACGGCAATGGCCACTGCGTTCCATCCCGACGGACGGGTGGATCTTTCGGCGACCCGGTCCCTGGCACGACATCTGGTCGAGCACGGCTCCAACGGTCTCGTGGTTGCCGGCACGACCGGCGAATCACCGACGCTCGACGATGCCGAGAAGCTGGACCTGCTCGACGCCGTGCTCGAAGAGGTCGGGGGAGAGGCCACGGTCATCCTCGGCAGTGGCTCGAACGACACCCGCCACACGGTCGAACTGACCAAGGCTGCGGCTGACCACGGTGCCGACGGAGGCCTGGTCGTCACCCCGTACTACAACCGCCCGAACGAGGCCGGACTGCGGGGTCATTTCGAGGCGGTCGCTGAAGGCAGCCCGGATCTGCCGCTGATTCTCTACAACATCCCGGCCCGGGTGGTGGTCAACATGCCTCCCGACTTCCTGGCGGAACTCGCGCAGATCCCGAACGTGGTCGCGGTCAAACAGGCCAACGACGAAGAGCTCCAGGAAATCCCGGGGCTCGACCTGCTGGCCGGCAACGACACAGCCTTCCTCGACGTGCTCAGGGCAGGCGGCACGGGTGGAATCCTGGTCGCGGCCCATCTGGTCGGAGAGCGCATGCGCGAGATCTACGACCTGTTCCGGGCAGGCGACACAGCCGGTGCCGAACGGGTCGATTCGGAACTCAGGGCGGTCTACGACGCGATGGCTGTGACGGTCAACCCGATCCCGGTCAAGGCGGCGCTCGAGATGGCTGGTCTATGCTCGGCGACTATGAGACTGCCGATGGTCGAAGCGACCGAAGAAGAGAAGATCCGTATCCGAACCCTCCTCGCCTCCGCGGGCGTGGAGATCTGATGAGCGACACTTTCCGCGTCCTGCCGCTGGGCGGGCTGGGTGAGATCGGCAAGAACATGTGCGTGGTCGAGTACCACGGCAAGATCATCATCGTTGACACCGGCCTCAAGTTCCCGACCCCGGAGATGCTCGGCATCGATCTCGTCCTCCCCGACTTCTCCTACCTGCGCGGCAGGGCCAAGGACATCGAAGCGATCGTGCTCACCCACGGCCACGAAGACCACGTCGGCGCCCTTCCTTACGTACTGCGTGAAGTGGGGATGCCGAAGAAGATTTACGGCGGCACCCTGACGGTCGGCATGGTGCGCTCCAAGCTCGACGAGCACAAGCTGAAGGACGCCCCGCTGACCGAACTTCCGCCCGGCGAGAAGACCAAGGCCGGGCCGTTCGAGATCGAACTGGTCCACCTGGCCCACTCGATCCCCGACATGCGTGGCGTGCTGATCAAGTGCGATGCCGGATCGGTCTTCTTCACCGGGGACTACAAGTTCGACCAGACCCCGGTTGACGGCCGCCCGGCCGACGTCGCCCGCCTGGCGAAGCTCGGTGAAGAAGGCCTGACCCTGCTCTGCGGCGACTCGACCAACGCCGACCGTCCCGGCATCGCCCTTTCCGAATCGGCTGTCGGTCCGGCCCTCTACGAGACTTTCTCTCGTTGCGAAGGCCGAATCATCGTGACCTCCTTCGCCTCCAACATCCACCGGGTCCAGCAGGTGATCGACGCCGCCGCGAGGCTCGATCGCAAGGTGGCCCTGGTCGGCCGCTCGATGCGCAAGAACTTCAACATCGCTTCGAATCTGGGCGTGGCCAAGGCGCCTGACGGCATCCTGATCCAGCCCAGGGACATCGAGAACTTCCCCGACGAGCGGGTTGTCGTGATGTCGACCGGATCCCAGGGCGAGCCTTTCTCCGCGCTTCGCCGCATGGCCAACAACGACCACCGCGACGTCTCGCTCCACTCCGGCGACACCATCGTATTCTCGGCAAGTCCGGTGCCCGGCAACGAGCGTTCGGTCAACGAGACGATCGACACCATCTACGAACTCGGGGCCTCGGTCATCACCGCCAAGGACGCCCCGATCCATGCCTCCGGTCACGGTTCCAGGGAAGAGATGAAGATGATGCTCAACCTGACCAAACCGAAGTACGTGCTGCCGGTCCATGGTGACTTCCAGCGCATCCGGCTCCACTCGGAGATCGCCCAGCAGGTGGGGATCCCCGAGGAGAACATCTTCAAGGGCAGGAACGGCCTGCCACTCGAAGTCGGACCCAAGGGAGCTTCGTTCGGCGAGGAGGTCGAGTCCGGCGTGATCTACGTGGACGGCGTCGACCTGGCCGACCCCGAAGACGCGGCCCTGCGCGACCGCCGCACGATCTCCGGAGACGGAATCGTCTTCGTGGTCGCCACCATCGCCGCCGACAACGGTGACGTCGTGGTCGACCCAGAGATCATCGTGCGCGGTATCGGGGCCCTCGATGAAGACGACGAGATGACCGACGAGCTGCGCGACGTGGTCGAAGACTCGCTCGAAGACTCTGCGAGACAGGGGGTCAAGAACCTCGAGCTGATCCAGTCCGACCTCCACGACCACGTGGCCAAGTTCGTCCTCAAGCGACTCAAGCGCCGCCCGCTGGTCGTCCCGGTGGTCGTCGAGGTGTGAGCGTATTCCTGGACCAGGACTCCGGAGGCCTCCCGTAGCAGCGGGGGATCCTGGAGCGAGAATGAGCTTCTCAGTTGTCGTTCTGTGACGGCTTGCTGGCGATGACGACTTCGGTCGGGAAGAGCATCTGCGACATGTATTCGCGGCGGATTTCGACGAAACCCAGCTCGTCGAGGATCGGAGCGGCGAGCACCCCGCGGCAGTTGGCCGTCACTCCGAGGCCGTGGCCGTAGAGCCAGTCCCAGATCCCGTGGCGGCGCTTCTGGGCTTTCGTCATGTTGGACAGGACGATCCTGCCGCCGGGGCGGAGGACCCGGCCCATTTCCCCGAGAGCTTCCGGGATCTGATCGCGAGCGAGCAGGTCGAGCATGTAGCCGTTGGTGATCAGGTCGAAGGACTCGTCTTCGAACGGCAGATCCAGTGCATCGGCCTTCAGCAGTTCGACCCGATCAAGCAAGTTGGCCGCGGCGAGCCGCCGGCGTGTCTGTTCGAGCATCGTCTCGGACAGTTCGATGCCCGTGTTGCGTCCGGAAGGATTCCGGTCGGCCAGATCGCAGAGCTGAACCCCGGTTCCGGTCGCGATTTCCAGCAGCGACTCGCCATCACGAGGCTGAGCGAGCTCCAAGACACGGGAGCGCGCCTTGGACTCGGTGAGCCTCGCCCAGATTTCGTAAACAGGGGCAAGTCGGGAATAGGTCTTCACCGCGTGCTCCCCGGAGTGGCTCGCCTCAAGGACTTGGGTGCGCCAGTCCTCAGAAAGCGACGGATCGGCGACCGCAGAGTCACCGGGGCTGGTCGGGTTCGAGAGAGTTTCGTTCGGATTCGGGAGTGGTTTCGATTGCATGGCGGCGATAGTACAGCAATACATGAACTAATGTAAGATATGACCATGGCTATCACTACCAATCCAGAATCCATGTTCAGGAATCCGAGCGCCCCGGGAGAGACTAGGGAAGGGGAGGGCCTGCCCCTTGAGCGTGCCGGCGACCTTGCTCGTCTCTTCAAGGTCTTTTCGAACGAGAACCGGCTGAGGCTTCTGGATCGCCTGGCGACCGACGAGGAGCTATGCGTACAGGATCTCGCTGCGGCGCTGGGGATGACCATCCAGGCAGTGTCGAATCAGCTCCAGCGGCTCGCCGATCAGGGGCTGGTCGTCGCCCGGAGGGAAGGAGCTCGCTCCTACTATCGAATCGCTGATCCCTGCATCCTCCCGATGCTCGATCTCGGAAAGTGCCTCGTCGCCCCGGAAGAGACTCCCAGGTCCTGATCCCGATGAGGGGCAACCGGGGCCATGCCCGGGTCTGCGATCAGGTTCGTGCAAACGCAAAACCGCCGGACCTAGGGGGAGGGGAGGCCCGACGGTTGTTGCTGATGCTGCGAAAAAGCGAACCCGGCGGGACAGTCTGGGGGAGATTCCCGCCGGGTTCTTGTGTCTCGTCCAATAAGGAAGATAGGGAGGGGCTCTAAACCGGCCCTAAACGCTCGCTAACGGTTTCATTCGCGTTTGCGGAAGCCAGCGGAAGCTCAACCGTAAAGCTGGCACCGCCCTGTTCAGAGTCGCCCACCCGGGCCGTGCCCTCGTGTTCGATCGCGATCGCCTGGACGATCGCGAGGCCGAGTCCGCTGCCGTTCGATGATGCCCTGTCACCGGGGCCGGCGTTTCGCACGAAGCGGTCGAAGATCTGCGCCCGCACCGCTTCCGGGATGCCCGGTCCGTCGTCGCTGACAGTGAGCGTCGCGGTGTCGCCGGCTGCCGAGGCAGCGACCGCGACCGTGATCACCGTTCCGGCCGGGGTGTGTCGCACCGCGTTGTCGACGAGGTTGATGACCACGCGGTGGAGGTCGTCCGGGTTGCCCTCGACCCGCACATCGTCCTCGCAGGTGAATTCGATCTCGTGTTCGCCGGCGAGGGGACGTACCTCCTCGAGCGCGTCCGAGGCGATCCGGGCGAGGTCGCAGGTTTTGCGCTGCGGCACTCTCCCGGAGTCGGCCCGGGCGAGGATCTGGAGGTCGGCGACCAGGCGGCGCATCCTCTGCGACGACCTGAGGGCCGACTCGACTGATTCGTGCTCCATCTCCTGGCTCGGGGAGCGGCCCAGGGCATCGTCGAGCAGCTCAAGGTTGGCCAGCACACTGGTCAACGGCGTCCTGAGCTCATGGGAGGCGTCGGCGATGAACTCGCGCTGCCTGGCCAGGGACCTCTCCCTTTCAGCCCTCGCAAGCGAAAGCTCATGGAGCATCTCGTTGAAGGTGCGGGTCAACTCGGCGACCTCGTCGTCGGCGACCGGTTCGTAGAGGGTTACCGAAGGGTCACGGGTCCGGGCGATTTCCCTCGCGGCCGAGGTCAGCCCCGACACCGGTCTCATCGCTCTGCGCGAGAGGACCACGCCGGCGAGGGCTGCCAGCAGGGTTGCGCCGAGAGTTCCGGCGAGGACCGATATCCACACCTGGCCGATCGACTGGTCCAGCCGGTCAACCGTGCGGCCGTACTGAACCCAAGCCGTCGGAAGATCCTGGCGCGGTTCCTGGAAGAGCGGGATGCTGGCGACCTGGAAATCGCCAACCCTGCGGACCGGGTCGCCGGTGGGAATGCCGAAATCCGGGTTACCCGGAAGCGCCGCGATGCTGTCGTTGGCGTCGAGAAATATGGACGCGAAACCGGTTGGCTGTTGAAGAATCTGGCTCAGCTCTGCTTCGGTTCCGCCGTAGCCAGGGGTCAGAAATCCCGACTGAGCCAGCTCGTTCGCGATCTGGGCGGCGGTCGCCCTGGTCTCATCTGCGTAGTTGTCGCGCAGCTGCTGGGTGGTGAACTGGCCAACCGCGAGGCCGAAGGCGACGAGGATGACGAAAGTCAGGCCTGCCGAGACTGAGGCGAGCTTCCAGCGGATCGGCCAGCGCGACGGCCATTTGCTCGACTGACGCAGCCTCTTGAGCGCGTCCACGGCGCTCAACCCTTGATTACGTAGCCGGCTCCGCGCTTGGTGTGGAGGATCCGCGGCTCGCCGCCATCCTCGAGCTTGCGCCGGAGATTCGATATGAACACGTCGATGGTGTTGGTTTCATCGAGCGGGTCGTATCCCCAGACCTCTTCAAGCAGACGCTCCCTGGAGACGACCAGTCTCTGGTTGCGCATCAGGTACTCCAGAAGTTCGAATTCACGCTTGGTCAGTTCGATCTCACGATCACCGCGTCTGGCCTCCTGAAGGTCAGGGTTGAGCCTGAGATCACCGACCGTGACCATGGCTGAGCCGCGCGGCGGGTGGCGGCGGAGCAGGGCGCGGATCCTTGCCAGGAGCTCGGCACGGTCGAAAGGCTTGACCAGATAGTCGTCGGCGCCGGTATCGAGGCCGGCCACGCGGTCCTCCGGGTCCGCCCGGGCGGTCAGCATCAGTACGGGTACCTCGCTGGACTCGCGGATCCGGGTCATCACCTCCATGCCGTCCATTCCGGGGAGGCCGAGGTCGAGTACGACCAGGTCCGGAGCGAATTCGTCGAGGATCTCGAGGGCCTCCGGTCCGTCCAGGGCGGCGCGGACTTCGTAGCCTTCCGCGCGCAGGGTGCGGCGAAGGACATCCACGATGTCTTCGTCGTCCTCAACTATGAGAATCCGCCCTCCGGCAGAATCCACTTCGTTCAGCATGCCGCAAGTCTAAGCGCTGTCGTATGCGGATTGGTTGCGCGGCCGGGGATCTGGCTGTTTTCAGCTTCGGGGAAGGTATTGCTGTTGCTTCGTAGAACAGTCAGACATGTTTGTGCGCAGAGCAAGGCGCGGTGGAAAGCGGCGTCCGAACAGGGGCGCCGGCAAGGCCGTGGCCAAAGACACGGGGCCTTCGCTGGACCAGAAGCATCTCGACCTGATCGGACTCGGTCTGATCCTGCTCGGGATCTACCTCGTTTTTGTTCTCTATTTCGGATGGGAAGGCGGCAGCCTGGGCTCCGGCCTCAGCGACGGTCTCACCTGGCTGTTCGGGCTGGTCGCCTATGTGACCCCGGTCGCGCTTTTCGTCGCTGGGGGCATCCTGATGTTCCGGCCGGCTCTGCCTTCGACCAGACCCCTCCGGACGGGCGCCCTGCTGCTTCTGGCGGGCCTGCTGCTCGCTTTCGCTGCGGGAACCTTCGGCCTGGCCGGAGGCCGCAGCGCCAATACCGTCTATTTCGACTCTGGCTGGTTCCCGGAGCACGGCGGAGTGATCGGGGAGTCGCTGTACTGGGCGTCCTCTTCCTTGCTCCAGACCTTCGGCGCGCATCTGCTGGCCGTATTCGCCCTGCTGGGCGGAGCTCTGCTGCTGACCGGAACGACCGTCGCCGCGGTAGTCAGCCGAAGCGGCAATGCGCTGAAGAAGGCCGGTTCCACCTCGGCCGAAGCAACCCGGGTCCTCACCCGTACCGCCAGCCGTCAGGGCGGTCAGGAGCAGTTCGATCCCGATCCCGGACCGGTCTCGGACGCCGAAACCCTGGTTGTCGGCGATGACGAGGTGACTTCGCTCCTGGCTGAAGAAAGCGAGGAGGCCGGCGAATCGCCCGCCTCTCCGATCGAGGTCGACATCTGGGCTGACGACGGCGACGAACCCTCGATCTCAGTCAATAGCGAACCGCTCGAGCCGATCGAGATATTCCCCGGTTCGAACGCGTCAGAGCATGCTCATGAGGGCGTTGATGAACTGCCCGAAGAAGCAGAGCCCGCCGGCACGATCACCGGAGACTTCGATGAAGAGCTGGCGGACCTCGAAGACGAGGTCGTGGCTGAACCGCAGACCGAGGAGCTGGACCGGCCGGCCGCTGAGCAGCTGCCCCTGACTCCGATGGGCAACGAGCGTGGCGCGACCCGATCTGAACAGGTTTCCTATCGACCACCCCCGCTGAAGGTGCTTGACCGCGGTCTGAAGGACAGCGGCCCGGACCCGGTCGAGCAGAAGGAGCTGGCCCGCAAGCTGGTCGAGACGCTCGGGCATTTCGGGGTCGAGGCGTCGATCGTCGGGGTGGTGACCGGACCGCATGTTTCCCGCTTCGAACTCCAGCTCGCCCCCGGAACCAAAGTCAAGAAGGTGAGCGAGCTTGCCAACGACATCGCCTACGCCCTCGCGTCGACCGATATCCGGATACTGGCGCCGATTCCGGGCAAGCAGGCGGTCGGGGTGGAGGTTCCGAATTCGAGTCGCAACATGGTCAAGCTGGGAGACATCTACAAGCGGACCGAGGCGGCTGCATCGCCGCTGAGGGCCTGGCTGGGCAAGGGAATCGACGGCAAGCAGGTCTCGACCGACCTGGCGACGATGCCGCACGTGCTGGTTGCCGGTACCACCGGCTCGGGCAAGTCCGGCTGTGTCAACGCGATCCTCTCTTCGATCCTGATGCACTCTTCGCCGAACGACGTCCGGCTGGTGCTGGTCGACCCCAAGCAGGTGGAGCTCAACCACTACGAGGCGGTTCCCCACCTGCTGACCCCGGTCGTCACCAATCCGAAGCTGGCTGCAAACGTGCTGAGCAACCTGATCGCGGAGATGGAGAGCCGCTACGGACTGATGAAGTCCGCCCGGGCCCGGAACATCATCGACTACAACAAGATCCAGGCAGAAGCGGGGGAGCCCGGCCTGCCTTACATCCTGTGCGTGATCGACGAGCTGGCGGACCTGATGATGGTCGCGCCGGCCGACGTCGAGTCCTCGATCATCCGGCTGGCCCAGAAGTCGAGGGCCACCGGGATCCACCTCGTCCTGGCGACCCAGCGCCCCTCGACCGACATCATCACCGGTACGATCAAGGTCAACATCCCGTCGAGGATCGCCTTCGCGGTTTCTTCGCAGACCGACTCCCGCGTGATCCTCGACCAGGGCGGCGCCGAGTCGCTGCTCGGGCAGGGCGACATGCTCTTCCGCGGCCCCGGCACCTCGAAACTGCAGAGGATCCAGGGTGCATTCGTTTCGGAGGAGGAGATCGCCCGGATCACCGACCACTGGTCGGCCCAGGGTGAGCCTGACTTCGAGCAGGAGCTGCTGAACGAGGCGACCCCTGTGGCCGAGGAGCCGTCGGAGGGAGATTTCGACCCCGATCAGGACGATCTGCTTGACGAGGCGATACAGATGGTGGTCGACACCGAGACCGCCTCGGTCTCGATGATCCAGCGCCGTATGCGGGTCGGCTACACCCGGGCCGGTCGTCTGATCGACATGCTCGAGAGGCGTGGTGTGATTTCCGGCTACGAAGGCTCGAAGCCGAGGCAGGTACTGATCACGGCCGCCGATCTTCCTCGGGTTCTGGGAGGGGGCGAGGTGGATTCGGAGGTGGCCGTTGAAGGCGGTCCCGATCTTCCGGTCGAGACTGAAGAATCTGAAGCGGTCGAAGAGGCCCCTGTGGCCGAGCAACCGGAGCCGGTACCCGCGAACGACGGCTGACTCCGGAGTCCTCGGGGCAGAGCCTGGCGGCGGCGCCCCGATGGGGCCGGTCGGTAGGGTCGGAGCGGTCGATGGATTCGGATTCGCGCAATAACCTGAAGGCGGGCGTCCTGGTGACCGGCACCGAGGTGCTCACCGCTGTGATCCGCGACGAGAACGGGCCCTGGCTCTCGGGCAGGTTCCTCGAACTAGGTATCGAGTTGATGGAGATCATGGTGGTCGCGGATCGCCCGGCCGACCTGCTCGCCGGTCTCCAACACATGCGCGATGCCGGCGTGGACCTGATCGTGACCACCGGAGGACTCGGGCCCACGGCGGACGATCTGACCGCCGAAGTGGTGGCGGACTTCACCGGACGACCGCTCGAGCTGGACAGGGACATGGAAGAGCGGATCGCGGCGATTCTCGCCAGGTACGCCGCTACCTCACCGATCGACCTGACCGGTGAGGCGATGCTCGCGGCCAACCGCAAGCAGGCGATGGTCCCCAGGGGCGCGGTCGCGCTCGATCCGGTCGGGACCGCGCCGGGCCTGATCGTTCCCGGTGACGGGCTGGTCGTTCTGGTTCTGCCCGGCCCGCCGCGTGAGCTCAGGCCGATGTGGGAGGCGGCGCTTGAGCAGCCGGTGCTGGCCGAGGTGCTGGCCCGGGCCACGCCGCTGCTGTCTTATCGCCTGCGCATGTTCGGTACGCCGGAGTCGGAGCTGGCTTCCTCGCTACGCGAGATCGAGGCAGGGGGTCTCGATGTCTCCGGACTCGAGGTCACTACATGTCTGCGACGCGGTGAGGTCGAGATCGACGTGCGTTATCGCGAAGGCTCCGAGGAACCTGCGGACGCGCTGAAGGAGGCCCTGTCCGAGAGGCATTCTGAGACTCTGTTCAGCCTTGACGGCACGACGATCGACTCGATCGTGGCTGAGTCGCTCTCCGGTCGCAGGCTTGCGCTGGCCGAGTCCTGCAGCGCAGGGCTTCTGGCTTCCCGGATCACTGATCAGCCGGGTGCCTCTGCCTACTTCGCGGGTGGTGTGGTCGCCTACTCGAACCGGTCCAAGGCGGATCTGCTCGGGGTCGACCCGGCCTTGATCGAACGCCACGGCGCCGTATCACCTGAAGTGGCCAGTGAGATGGCCGGCGGCGCGCTGGAGCGGTTCGGCGCGGATGTCGCCGTCTCGATCACCGGCATCGCCGGTCCGGACGGTGGTACCGAGGAGAAGCCGGTGGGCTTCGTCTGTTTCGAGGCGATTACCGCCGAGGGCGGCTGTGAGGCGCGAAGCCTGGTCATCCCGGGCGGACGAAGTGACATCCGGGACCGATCGGCGCTGGTCGGCATGCATCTGTTGCGCCGGTTGCTTTCGTAGCCGTTTCGTGAAGCTTGTTTTGGCTTTGTAACCCACCTTTGAGGACGCAGCTGTGAGGTTGATGACTGCGACCCCGCGTGACGGGTTTTCGTCCGACGGGGATCGTAGGGTTTAGATCCGAACCTGTGTTCGATCGAGCCCGACGAACCGAACAATGCGATGCGGCCCCAAATGGCTGCGGCGAGGTGATTTACAGATGAGCGTAGACAGGATCAATGACATGGAGCCGGCCACCGACAAAGAGGTCAAGGCCCGTAACGCAGCCCTCGACGCTGCCAAGAGCCACATCGAGAAGCAGTTCGGTGCGGGTTCGCTGATGAAGCTCGGCGACAAGGCCGCCCTCAGCATCGAGGCCGTCTCGACGGGAGCCCTGCCTCTGGATATCGCCCTCGGCGTCGGTGGCATCCCGCGGGGCCGGATCATCGAGATCTTCGGACCGGAGTCCTCGGGTAAGACGACGATGGTCTACCACATCATCGCCGAGGCCCAGAAGAGGGGCGGGGTCTGCGCCTTCATCGACGCGGAGCACGCGATCGACCCGGTTTACGCGCGCAGGATCGGCGTGAATACCGACGAACTGCTTATCTCGCAGCCCGACTACGGCGAGCAGGCCCTGGAGATCGTTGACGTGCTGACCCGCTCGGGTGCGGTTGACGTAGTCGCGATCGATTCGGTCGCCGCCCTGACCCCCCGTTCGGAACTCGAGGGGCAGATGGGCGAGGTGACGGTCGGCCTGCAGGCGCGACTGATGTCACAGGCTCTGCGCAAGCTGGCCGGCAACCTCAATCGTGCCAATACGATGTGCCTCTTCACCAACCAGATCCGGGAGAAGATCGGCGTTTCCTTCGGTTCTCCGGAGACCCAGCCCGGAGGCCGGGCCCTCAAGTTCTACTCCTCCCAGCGTCTCGATATCCGACGCATCGAGACCCTCAAGGACGGCACCGAGGCGGTCGCCAACCGGGTTCGGGTCAAGGTCGTCAAGAACAAGGTTGCGGCGCCGTTCAAGCAGGCCGAGTTCGACATCGAGTACGGCCTCGGGATTTCGCGCGAAGGTAGCCTGATCGATCTCGGGATCGATCACGATCTGGTCCAGAAGTCAGGCTCTTTCTTCTCCTATGGCGACACCAGGCTCGGTCAGGGCCGGGCGAACTCGAAGCAGTTCCTGGTCGAGAACCCCGAGATCGCCGACGAGATCGAGGAACGCATCCTCACCGCCGAGGGCATCTCCCGCGACGGCAAGCCCCTCGAAGGCACAGAGACCGCAGAAGGCGAAGCAGGCGCGCAAGCCGCTGCGGAGCAGGCTGAAGCGACGAAGCCGCCCGAGAAGCAGGCTGCCTAGAAGGTTGGCTGACGAGCTTCTCGCAGCAGCCCTGGCGGCGATCGGCCGCAAGGAGCGGACTGAGTCCGAGATGTGGCGGTGGCTCGAGGAGCGCGAGAGCACACCGGAGGAGTCGCAGCGGGTGATGGACTGCCTGATCGAGAACCTTGCCGTCGACGACGAAAGGTTCTCGGTCGGTTACGTCGAGGACAAGCGGCGGCTGTCAGGCTGGGGAAACGACCGGATCGAGTCTTCGCTCTACAGCCGCGGTGTGCCGCCTCATCTGATCTCGGCCGCCCTGGCCCGTGACGACGATGAGACAGAGGTAGACCGGGCAACCCGGGTGCTGCTCGAGAAGGGCAGTGACCTCGGCGACGACCGCGCCCGTCAGCGGGCGATGGGACTGCTTGCCAGACGCGGCTTCTGCGCCGAGGATTCCTATGCGGCGATTCGAAGAGCCCGGGAATCGGCTTTGGAGGGCCAGAGGCCCGCAGAACGCACGCTCGGGGGCCATTAGTCGTCCAGTAGCCTAGGCAGGGTCCTCATGGCGCTCCGATCTTTCATCCCAGGCTGGTTCAAGACCGACAGCGACACGAATTCGCCGGTGGAAACCAGCGCCGCAAACGGCGATGAGCTGAGTACAAGGCGGGACGAAATCGCCCGCATGGAGGAACGCGCGCTCCGACAGCTCGAGTCGGCTTCAACCCGGCTGCGCGAAGCGGAGCGCCGGGCCGAGGCACTGGACGCCAGGCAGCAGGAGCTCGAAGTCGCCAGGGAGGATCTCGAAGTGCTGCGCGGGGAGGAAGTGACCGAGCTGGAAAGACTCTCAGGTCTGTCCCGCGAAGAGGCCGAGGAAATGCTGCTGGAAAGGGTGGCCAGGGACGCCGAGCATCAGGCGGGCCTGATCATCAAGAGGACCGAAGACGAAGCCCGTCTCGAGGCCGAGCGCCGGGCGCGGGGCATCCTCGCGGTCGTCACCCAGCGGCTCGCTGCGAAGCAGACGACCGAGAGCAATACCCAGACGGTACAGCTGCCGAACGAGGAGATGAAAGGCCGGATCATCGGCAAAGAGGGCCGCAACATCCGCGCGCTCCAGTCGCTGACCGGGGTCGACATCATCATCGACGAGACACCCGAGTCGGTCGTTCTGTCCAGCTTCGATCCGATCAGGCGCGAAGTCGCCAGGATCGCCCTCGAAAACCTGGTCGAGGACGGTCGCATTCACCCCGCCTCCTGTGAGGCGGCCTACGAGGAGGCGACCGCCGAGGTCGAGGGAGTGATGCTGAGGGCGGCCGAGGCAGCTCTGCTGGAGACCCGGGTGACCGGCGTTCATCCGGAGATCGTGCGGCTGCTCGGACGGCTTCGCTTCCGGACCAGCTACGGCCAGAACGTCCTGGCCCATCTGGTCGAGTGCTCGAATCTGGCGGCGATGATGGCTGGTGAGATGGGGGCCTCGGTCGAGGTTGCGAGGAGGGCGGCGCTGCTGCATGACATCGGCAAGGCGGTCAGCCATGAGGTCGAAGGAACCCACGCCGAGGTGGGCGCGAGACTGGCCCGGCGCTTCGACGAAATCGAAGAGGTCAGCCACGCAATCGAGGCCCACCACAACGAGGTTGAACCGAGAACGGTCGAAGCGGTGATGGTCCAGGCCGCGGACGCGCTGTCGGGTGCCCGTCCCGGTGCCCGGGGGGACTCCCTGGAGCAGTACGTGAGGCGGCTCGGTGACCTCGAGGAGATCGCTCTGCGCCAGCCCGGCGTGACCAAGGTCTACGCGATGCAGGCGGGCAGGGAGATGCGGGTCATGGTCGATCCCGGCCGGGTTGACGACCAGGCCGTAGCGGTGCTCTCGCACGAAATCGCGACCGCGATCGAGAAAGAGATGGAGTACCCGGGACAGGTCAAGATCACGGTGATCCGCGAGCTCAGATCCACCCGGGTCGCCCACTGACACTGCCGTAGATCGGTCGAACGGCGCTTCCCCCTGCCGAGTCGGTAGGATTCCGTCCCGATGGAGCTCAGAGACCTTTTCCTTTTCTTCGGGATCACAACGGCCATTCTTGCCGTCGTGGTCAGCATCGTCGGACTGCGGGTGGAGAACTTCCCGAGCCGGAAGCAGATGTTCGGCCTTTTCGCGGTTGCTTTCGTCCTGGTGGTCGGCACCGGCTTCTTCGCGGTCGAGTTCTCGATCGAAGAGGCTGAAGAGAAGAAGGAAAAGAAAGAGATCATCGGCGAAGAGGCTTCGGTCTCTCCTCTGGTCATTCGCGGCGTCAGCTGAGGCCCGCGCCCCCGGCGGCGAGGTAAGCCCGGCAGCGAGGTAGGCTCGGCAGCAATGAAACGGTTCCATGTAACGACTTTCGGCTGCCAGATGAACCAGCACGACTCCGAGCGCATGAAGGGCATGCTGAACTCGCTCGGATACGACGAGGTCGAGAAGCGCGACCAGGCCGACCTGATCCTGTTCAACACCTGCTCGATCCGGGAGAACGCCGACAACCGCTTCATCTCCCACCTCGGTGAAGCCAAACGGCTGAAGTCGGAGGACCCCGAGCGGATTGTCGGGGTGGGCGGCTGCTGGGCACAGTCGGTCAAGGAAGAGGTCTTCAGGCGCTTTCCGTTCGTCGACGTGGCCTTCGGTCCCGGGCAGATCCACCGGCTGGCGGAGTTCCTCAACTCCGACTCATTGAGCGCACAGGGCTACTTCGAGTTCGAAGAGTTCTCGGGAGACCTGCCGGCCCGGCGTGCCCGTCCGTTCCAGGGCTGGCTGCAGATATCCCAAGGATGCAACTGCGTCTGCTCGTACTGCATAGTTCCGTCGACCCGCGGTCGTGAGCAGAGTCGCCGCCCGGTAGATCTGGTCGAAGAGGCCAGGGTGCTCGCCGCGGACGGGGTCCGCGAGGTGACCCTGCTCGGGCAGAACGTCAACAGCTACGGCCGGGACCTGCCGCCGGACGAGCGGATCCGCTTCTCCGACCTTTTGAGGCTCGTCGATGAAGTCGACGGGATCGACCGGATCCGTTATACGAGCCCGCATCCGAAGGACATGCGGGAGGACGTGATCGCCGCTCACGCCGAGCTGGGCGCCCTCTGCGAGCACATCCACCTTCCGCTCCAGTCTGGATCAAGCACGATCCTCAAGAGCATGAGGCGCACCTACAACCGCGAGCGCTACATGGACCGGGTCGCGATGATCCGCGAGGCGCTGCCGGACTGCGCGATCACCACAGACATCATCGTCGGCTTCCCCGGGGAGACCGACGCGGACTTCGCGGAGACCCTCGAGGTCGCCGAAGAGGTCGGGTACGACGGGGCCTTCACTTTCATCTACTCGCCGCGACGTGGCACGCCGGCCGCCGAGATGGAAGACCAGGTTCCACACCCGGTCAAGAAGGAGCGCATGGCGGCCCTGATCGAGGTCGTCCAGCGGCGGGCCCACGAGCGGGCTCAGCGTTTCGTCGGGCGCTCGATGGAGGTCCTGGTGGAGGGTCCCAGCCGCAACGACCCGAGCCGGATCCGCGGCCGCATCAGGCACAACAAGGCGGTCAACTTCGAGGGCACCACCGAGCCCGGACGAATGGTCGAGGTCGAGATCGAGTCGGCTTCATCTCAGACCCTGACCGGCAGCCAGCGCCTGCTCAGCTCTATCGCGGTGTGAACGCAGGCCTTCAGGGGGAGGGACCGGAGCCGATCGGCGACCTGCCGGTCATCGCCCTGTTCGGGCCGACCGCGGTCGGAAAGACTTCGGTTGCGATCCAGCTGGGACGGCTGATCGCCGAGGCCGGGGGCGAGGCGGTCGCGGTGAACTGCGACTCGATCCAGGTCTACCGGGGCCTCGAGTTGATCAGCGGAGCGGCTGATGCGGAAGAGCAACGGCAGCTCGAACACCGGCTGATTTCCTTCGTGCCGATCGATCAGGAGTTCAGCGCCGGTCGCTACTCGAAGCTCGCCCATAAAGAGATAGACGGCCTGCTCGAACGAGGGGCGTGTCCGATCCTGGTCGGCGGCACCGGTCTTTACCTGCGTGGGGCCCTGACCGACATGGAGTTCCGCCCGCCTGTGTCCGGGTCGGTCCGGGCCGCCGTCGAGAGCGAGATGGCAGATCGCGGTTCCGCGGCCCTGCATCGCGAACTTCCGGCTGAGAGCCGGGATCGGATCAACCCGAATGATCGCGCCCGGGTCGCACGGGCCGTCGAACTGATCAGGAGCGGCCAGACCCCGGCTCCCGACCACGACGGCGGTGGCAAGCTGTGGACCGCGGAGCTGCGTCGACCGACGCTGCTGATCGGTCTGGTTGAAGAGATCGAGGTGCTGGAAGCGAGAATCAGGAGCAGGGTGGAGGCGATGGCGGCTGCCGGCGCCGGCGATGAAGCCCGGGGGGCACTGGAGGCGGGCGCTTCGAGGACAGCCCGGGCGGCGATCGGCCTCGACGAGTTTCTTAGCGGCGAAATCGACCTCGCCGCATCCAGGCACCGCCGCTACGCCAAGCGCCAGATGACCTGGATGCGGAAAATGCCCGGGGTCGAGATCATGGAGCGCCGGGGCCGGGACGACCGGCAGCTCGCAGCCGCCGTACTCGACACTGCCCGGCGGTTCTCCGGGCAGGTCTGACCTGAATGCAGGCCGCTGGGCATCCGGATAGCTTGCGACATCGGATGAAATTCGAGAAATGGCAAGCCCTCGGTAACGACTACGTAATCGTCGAGCGTCGCAACCTTCCCTGGGAGCTGAACGACGCCCGGATCCAGATGATCTGCGACCCGCATTTCGGGGTCGGATCTGACGGGATCCTGTTGATCGACTCCAGCGATGACCCCGACCTGGTCGCCGACCTCAGGATTTTCAATCCCGATGGCTCGGAGGCGGAACTCTCCGGAAACGGCGCCAGGGAGGCAATCCTCTACCTGAGGCGCCACGGCTGGACCGAGGCCGATTCCTTCACGATCCAGACCAAGTCCGGACCGGTAACGCCCCGCATCACCAGCGAACGGACCTGTGCCGTCGCGCTGGGCCGCGCCTCGACCGCCTCCCCCGACTTTCCGAGTGGCGGCGAGGACGGGCTCGGCACCGTGTCCGCCGACGGCAAGCAGTGGGACTTCCGACACATCTCGATCGGCAACCCACAGTGCGCGATCGAGGTCGGCGCGGAACTCGAAGCGCTCGACATAGCCCGGTTCGGTCCCGAGATCGAAAACAGCGGGCTTTTCCCGAACCGCACCAACGTCTCTTTCTTCAGGGTTTCCGGGTCGCGGGTCCGGGCGCGCATCTTCGAACGCGGCGTGGGCGAAACCCTTTCTTCCGGGACCGGCGCCAGCGGAGCCGCCATCGCCGCCTTTCTGAACGGCGCTCCGAGCCCGATCACGGTAGAGCTGGACGGAGGCGAGTTGCTGGTCGAGATCGATGAGAATCTCGAGGTCACCCTCACCGGCTGGGCGGAAGCGATACTCCGTGGAGAGCTTTCACCCGAGTTCATGGCAACCCTGAGCGGGCTCCCGGCCTGAGCGTTCCGACCCCGAACAAGACACCGAACAAGAAGGAAGAAACATGGCCCTGACCGATCCGTCGAAGCGACTCGAAGCGATGCCTCCCTACATGTTCGCCGAGCTCGAGCGCAAGATCGCCGACAAGCGAGCCGCGGGCATCGACGTCATCAGTCTCGGTATCGGCGACCCCGACATGCCGACCTACCCGCACGTGGTCGAGGCGATGCAGGCCGCGGTCGCGGAGAACTCGAACCAGAAGTACCCGAGCAACCGTGGCCGCGAAGAGTTCCGGCAGGCCTTTTCCGACTTCTACCGTGAGCGCTTCGGGGTCGAGATCATCCCCGACGGTGAAGTCATGCCGGCGATCGGAGCCAAAGAGGCGATCTACAACCTCTGCTTCGCCTTCCTCGATCCCGGAGACGTGGCGCTTGCTTCCGATCCCGGTTACCCGGTTTACACCGGCGGCCCTATCCTGGCCGGCGCCGAGGCGGCCCTGGTGCCGCTGCGGCCCGATCTGGGCTTCGCTCCGGACCTCGACGCGATCGATCCGCTGACCGCGGAGCGGGCGCGACTGCTCTTCCTCAACTACCCGAACAACCCGACCGGGGCGGTCGTTCCCGACGGCTTCTTCGAGAAGGTGGTTGATTTTGCGCGCCGGAACGAGATTCTCGTGGTCCACGACAACGCTTACTCGGAAACCACTTACGACGGCTACGTAGCGCCGAGCTTCCTGGAGACCCCGGGTGCCAAGGAAGTGGGCATCGAGGTCTTCTCCCTCTCGAAGGGCTACAACATGACCGGCTGGCGGGTCGGGGCCGTGCTCGGCAACGCCGAGGCCATCGACAGCTACTGGCGGCTCAAGACCAACGTCGACTCAGGCCTGTTCGAAGCCGTTCAGCTGGCCGGCGTTGCTGCCCTGGAGGGCCCTTCGGAGCCGCTCGAGGAGATGAACCGGATCTACACCCGGCGTCGTGACCTGACCGTCGACACCCTGCGTGCGATCGGTGTCGACGTCGCCATTCCAAAAGGCACGATCTACGTCTGGGCACCGGTTCCGGCGGGTCATACGTCGACCAGCTTCGCCGAGATGGTGCTGGAAGAGGCCGCAGTCGTGATCTCTCCGGGCTCGATGTACGGTCGCAGTGGTGAAGGTTTCTTCAGGATCTCCCTGACCACGCCCGACGACCGCCTGGTCGAGGCGCTCGAGCGCATGCGACAGCACCTGAGCTCCTGAGCGGGGCGGGCCAACCGGCCGTGGCCAATCGCCGGAGGTGCGCGGTGCCTAGGATGAAGGTATGTCAGACAACGGCTCCGCCGCAAACGGCAGGGTGACTTCGGTCGATACCGCGACGACGCGCCGGGCCCGTCAGCGGGCCCTGATGATCGCGGTCGACCAGACCGGGGAGACAACCCTGGAGGAGATGTCGGAGCTGTTGAGGACGGCGGGAGTGGCGACCGTCGGAGAGATGCTCCAGCGCCGGACCGAACCCGATCCCGACCGCTATCTGGGCCAGGGCAAGCTGGAGGAGGTCAAGGCCGAGATCGCCCGTACCGGAGCAAACCTGATCGCCTGCAACGACGAGCTGGCACCGCGGCAGGAACGCAACCTCGAGGCTGCTCTCGGGGTACCGGTGATCGACCGGACCGCCGTGATCCTCGACATCTTCGCCGACCACGCCCATTCGGCCGAAGGAAAGCTTCAAGTCGAACTGGCCCAGCTGGAATACAACCTGGCACGCATGCGCGGGCTCTGGACCCACCTCGAAAGGCTCGGAGCCGGTATCGGCACCAGGGGACCCGGCGAATCCCAGATAGAAACCGACCGCCGGCTCGCCCGGGACCGCATATCCGCACTGCGCAAGCGGTTGCGAGGAGTAGAGAAGAACCGCGGCGTGATGCGCAGCAACCGCCAGGAGTCGACCGTTCCGCAGGTCGCTCTAGCCGGCTATACGAACGCCGGCAAGTCGACCCTGCTCAACGCCCTGACCGGGGCGGAGGTGGGGGTCGGAGACCGGCTGTTCCACACTCTGGATCCGACCACCAGGAGCTACGAGTACGAAGGGCGCCGCTACCTGGTCACCGACACGGTCGGTTTCATCGAGAAACTCCCGCATCAGCTGGTCGAGGCCTTCAAGGCGACCCTCGAGGAGACGGTGCTTGCCGACCTTCTGCTCCACGTCGTGGACGCGTCCGCCGACGAGGAGAAAATGGCGGTCCAGATGGAGGCGGCGGATTCGGTGCTGGGTGAGATCGGCGCCGGCGAGAAGCCTCGTGTCCTGGTTCTGAACAAAGTGGACCTGCTCGACGCCGAGGGGAGGTCGGAGGCGCGGATTGCCATGCCTGACGCCGTGTTTGTCTCGGCGGCCACCGGCGAAGGGATTGAAGAACTGAAGGCGGAGGTGGACCTCACCTTCGAGAAGACGATGTCGCCGGTCGAACTCTTCGTTCCCTATTCCGAGGGCTCCCGGCTGCACGACCTGCATGAGGTCGCCGGCCGGATCGATCGTGAGGATGAAGCCGAGGGCGTCCGGGTTCGCACCCGCCTGCCTTCCGGGCAGCTTCACCGGTTCGAGGACCTCGCCGTCAGTTGAGTGCGGTCCGGGTATCCGTCGGGCTGGAGTAGAGTCCGCGCCAATGGAACTCAGGTTTCGAATTCTTGACGAAGCGGCCACTCTGCCCTCCAGGGCACACGACGGGGATGCCGGTCTGGATCTCCACTCCGCCCAGGCGGCTCACATCGGGCCAGGGGAGAGGTGGCAGATATCCACCGGCCTCGCGGTCGAGATCCCCGAGGGTCACGCCGGCCTCGTGCTTCCCAGGTCGGGGCTCGCCCTGCGCTACGGGATCTCCCTCGTAAACGCTCCGGGCCTGATCGATTCCGGTTACCGCGGTGAGGTCGGAGTGCTGCTGCTCAACAACGACCCGGCCGAGATCTTCAGGGTAGAGCCGGGGGACCGGATCGCCCAGCTTGTGGTGATTCCTGTCGCCGGACTGAGCCCGGTGGTCAGTGACGAGCTTGCCGCGTCTGAGCGCGGCGAGGGCGGTTTCGGCTCTAGCGGTCGCTGAGCGCGGCCGAGAGCGCGGCCTCGTGGGCGGCGTCTTCGAGCCCGTCTTCGAGCGGGGCCAGTACGACGTCATCTCCGTAGCTGCGCCTGAGGCCGGTTTCGATCAGATGGTCGGCCAGCCAGGGGTTCTTGGGCAGCAGGGGGCCGTGCAGGTAGGTACCGATCAGGTTTCCGCGCAGGACTCCTTCGAAGCCGTCCTCACCGTTGTTGCCGTGGCCGGCTACCACCTTGCCCAGTGGCTCGACACCCGGGCCGAGCCAGGTGCGACCGCCATGGTTCTCGAAGCCGGCGAGAGTCCGGGTCCTGCCGCCGAGCGCCGTCTCGATCGCCACCGGGCCGATCAGTCGCGGTCCTTCTGATCGGACCGTCTGCAGGTCGACCAGGCCGAGCCCTTCGATCTGTTCGTCGTCAAGCTCGTAGTGAGTACCGAGCAGCTGATAGCCACCGCAGACCGCGAGCAGGATCCTCTCGAGCTCGAGACAGGTTCGCGCCGCTTCGCGCTTGGTGTCGACCAGGTCCCGGGCGACGGCGCGTTGGTCGCGGTCCTGGCCGCCTCCGATGTAGACCATGTCGCATCTCTCGGGCTCGAAGTCCTCGCCGATTCCGCAGCCGGTGAGCTCGAACTCGATCCCGCGCCACTGGCAGCGCTTCTGCAGGAACAGGATGTTCCCGCGATCGGCGTAGATGTTCATCTGGTCGGGATAGAGGCTGAGCAGTCGGAACTTCACCGTCAAGACTCTACGAGACCGGCGGGCGGGCGAGGATCAGGGTCGAACCCATGTGGCGGTCGGTCTGTTCGATGACTTCGGTCCCGTCGGGCCGGAGACCGGCGGCGACCAGCTCGTCCGTGATCGTGTCACTGTCGAGCCGGTCGATCGTGACCCGGTTTTCCGCCCGGGTCGAAACCCCGCCGGGTCCCAGGCTCTGTCGCAGCCGCAGGGCGGTGACCGAGTCCGCGGTCGCGTCGATCGCAACGGGATGGCTGGAGTGGACCCACTCACCGACTTCCCGCAGATCGGGAGGGACACCCGGGTAGTGGATGTCCACGTGCGGCAGGTCCTCACAGATCGCGAAGGCCGCCAGGCCGTCCGGTTCCAGGACGTCGGGCAACGTCCGGAACAGCTTCATCCGGGCTTCGCGGCCGCCGAGGATCTGAACCAGCTGCTGCGGTGCGATCACCAGCCCGAACCGCCTGCCTGACAGCGGACTGCCCGAATCGGCCAGTGCGCTCGCATCCCAGGCGATTCCGGCCGGGCTGCCCGGAGGTCTGGTGCGATCGAAGTCGGCGATCAGGCCGGGATCCCGATCGAGGCCGAAGGCGCTGAAACCGCGCCGGTTGAGATGGTGGCAGACCCGACCGATGCCGCATCCCAGGTCGAGTATCGGCCCGTCGCATCGGCGGGCGAGGTCACACCAGGCTTCGAGATCGGCTTCGTAGCGACCGGACTCGACCAGCTGCCACAGGCCTTCCTCGGAGAACCCGCCGTCGGGTCCGTTCACGACTGCCAGTACCGTCCGGCGTTGCTCTGGGCGGCCAGCAGCTGCCGCAGTTCCAGCAGCGCGGTATAGGTCGGCAGGGCGAAGACCTTTTCCGGCCTTTTCTCGAGCACGGCTGCGAGCGAGCGTTCGATGTCCGGAATCACGGTCAGCCGGTCTTCGGGCCAGCCCGCGTACTTCAGCCTTAACGCCATCTCTGGGGCGCGGGTGCCGGCGCAGACGAAGCTGCCCACCTGATCGGCCAGCAGTTCGAAGTCGGCATCCCAGATCCAGGAGACGTCACGGCCGTCGGCGATGCGATCGTTGAGCGCCAGCCAGAGGGTGAGCGGACCGGGCTCGAGGGTGAGCGTGCGCAGCACCTCGTTGGCTCCCGCCGGGTTCTTGACCAGCAGGATCGAGAGCACCGTCCGGTCCAGTTCGATTCGCTCGACCCGGCCGAAGACGGCTTTCATCGACGACAGCGCCGACACCGCGTCTGCGGGCGCGATCCCCAGGCTGCCAGCGGTTGCGATCGCGGCGAGGGCGTTGTAGAGGTTGTAGAGGCCCGGCAGCGGCAGGCTCAGCCTGACGCTCTGCGGGCCGGCGTTGATCGTCGCTTCGAGGCCGTCCATGCCGAGCAGCTTCACGTCGGTGGCCGAAAGGTCGGGCTCGGGCCGCTCGAGCCCGCAGGAAGGGCAGGAGTAATGGCCGAGGTGGCCGACGAAGGCCCTTTCGTAGCGCAGCGGCCCACCGCAGACCCGGCACTGTTTGGCATCGCTGGCGTGCTGGATCTCGCCGACGGCCTGGGCCGGGTCGTCGATCCCGAAGTAGGTCGTCCTCTCTCCGCTGAAGCGTCCGATGTCGGCGACGAGCGGATCGTCCGCGTTCAGCACGAAAGCGGTCGAGCCGGCCAGGGAGCCGGCCATCGAGGACCAGGCATCGGCCAGCGCTTCCGTTTCCCCGTAGCGATCGAGTTGGTCGCGGAAAAGGTTTGCGAGCAGGATCGTCGTCGGCTTCAGCCGTTCGGCGACCTCCGGAAGCCAGGCTTCATCAACTTCGAAGAGGCCTTCGTCGCCCTTCTGTTCGAGCAGTGCCGTTGCGACGCCCCAGGTCATGTTCGAGCCCGCCCGGTTGTGGACCGGGTCCCGGCCGGAAGCCTGGAGGATGGTCGCCAGCATCGAGGCGGTGGTCGTCTTTCCGTTGGTGGCGCTGATCAGGGTAGATCCGCGTTCGAAGGAGCCACCGAGCTTGTTGATCGCGTCGGGGTCGAGCCGGAGCAGCATCCGGCCCGGCAGGGTGGTGCCGCCACCACGACCGCTCGCCCGGCTCAACCTGCCGACCGTCCGGGCGAGGGCTGCCTTCGCCCTGATCACCCGGTATCCCCGGGAACGATGACCGGCAGTGCGCCGGGAAGAACCCTGACCCTGGCCGGCAGTTCGGTCAACGGGTCGCCGTCGGCGTAGACGGTCAGGGGGCGGCTGGCCCGGATCTCGATCGAGGAAGTGCGCCAGGACTTGACCGTTTCTCCATCGACGTGTTTCCCCCGGAAGACCCGCGGCATGTTGGCCAGAAAGCGGATCCGGCCTACCTCTCCGACCGTGACCACGTCCAGGCGCCCGTCGCAGGGATCGGCCCCCGGGGCCATCTCCATTCCACCCCCGTAGTAGCCGTTGTTGGCCACGGCGACGGTATAGCCCGTGAAGCGGCTCTGGATGCCGTCTTCGACCAGCGCGAAGCGCTCCGGCTTCCAGCCGGCAAGGGCCCGCAGCGCTGCCCAGGCGTAGACCAGGTTGCCGCTGAGACGGGACTCGTTGGCGATCCGGTTGGCCTCGGAGTCGAACCCGACCGAGGCTATTCCGAGAAAGCGTTCACCGTTGGCTTCACCCACGTCCAGCGCGACTGTCCGGCCCGCCGCCACGGTCTCGACCGCAGCGGCCGGTTCGACCGGGATGCCGAGGCCCCGGGCGAGGTCGTTCCCGCGTCCTCCGGGGACTATTCCCAGCGGGGCTCCGCTTCCGGCCATCGCTCCGCCGATCGCACCGATCAGGCCGTCCCCGCTCATCACGACGGGCACCTCACCGGCCTCTACGGCCTCCAGCGCCAGGTCGATCCCGTGTTCCTTTGAGCGGGTGCGCTCGACCCTGAAGATCATCCTCATCTCGTCAAACGCCCTTTCGGCCTCAGGCAGCAGCTTGAGCGCCCGGCCACCGCCCGCCGCCGGGTTGACGATCAGGGCGTAGGTCTGCTCAGCAAGCGGGTTCACACGCCGACCTCCGCTTTGGTCGCGGTGAACCAGGTCCCTCTGTCGGCCAAACCTCGACCGGATTCAGCGAGGCCCAGTCGGGCGAACTTGCGCTCGATCGTTCGTTCAGGAGTGGAGAAGGGGGTCGCTTCGCCCAGTGTGGCAACGACGATCACCGAGCCGCCGGGACGCAGGACCCGGTTGATCTCCTTGAAGAACAACGGCATGTTGACGGCGGTCACCAGGTCGAAGCTGCGGTCCGGCCAGGGCAGCCGGGATGAGTCTCCCTCGCGGAAAGCAACCCTGGCCTCCGGGTCGAGGCCGATCTTCGCCCCGGCCCGGATGATCATCGCC
The DNA here is from genome assembly GCA_963709475.1 of uncultured Solirubrobacterales bacterium. GTDB lineage: Bacteria > Actinomycetota > Thermoleophilia > Solirubrobacterales > 70-9 > 67-14. The sequence goes on from CAVPWI010000001.1 coordinate 414,461, forward strand.
GGTGAGATGTCGATGCCCCGCACCCGGGCTCTCGGGAACTCCCGGGCCAGAAAGAGGGTGGCCGCTCCGGTGCCGCAGCCGACGTCGAGGATGCTCTCGGGCGGCTTCTCCAGATCCAGCACCCCGGCAGCTAGTGGAGCCAGGTGGTCCACGGAGCCCGCGCCGGTTCGCTCGTCCCATCCACTGGCGGCGCCGTCGAAGAAGCCCATGACCGGACGTCGGAGGACCGGCCAGCTCCACGCCGCATGGGCGATCAGGGCGGAGATCGCCTTGCCGGCGAGTACCGTCCTGCGATCCGGGTCGGCGCGGGATTCGTTCACCGGATGATCTTCTCAATTGCCGTCGATCCGGGCTCAATGACTGACTGCATGGATGAATCATTTAGCCTTCGGCCGATGAGCGAACGAGGAAAACTCCTGATCATCGCTGTCATCGGCGGAGTCCTGGCGGTGGCGGTGGCGATCGTCGTGCTGACCGGGGAAGACGATGCCGGCCCACCCCAGGTTGTCGAGAAGGAGCAGAACCTCGATCCTCCGGGAGAGGTGCTGCAGCCCGGACAGACGGCGTCGGTGGTCATGGAGACGAGCGAGGGCAGCTTCACGATCGAACTCGATACGGAAGCCGCACCGAAGACGACCAACAGCTTCGCCTACCTGACCGAGCAGGGCTATCTACGACGGCCTCGGCTTCCACCGGATCGTGCCCGACTTCGTGATCCAGGGTGGTGATCCGCTCGGCGACGGCAGCGGAGGGCCGGGCTATCAGACCGTTGAAGCGCCGCCCTCGGACCTCAGCTACGAGCCCGGAGTGGTCGCGATGGCCAAGGCGGGCGACGAGGCGTCGGGAACCTCCGGGAGCCAGTTCTTCGTGGTCACGGGTTCGGGTGGGGCTTCGCTTCCGGCCGGACTTCGCCCTGGTCGGCCGGGTCAGCGAAGGGATGGACGTGGTCGAGACGATCGGGGGCCTCGGCGGTCCCGACGAGCAGCCGACCCGGACCGTCGTCATCGAGCAGGCCACGCTGGAAACGGGCTGAGCGGTTTGGCCACTGCCGCCCTCGAGCCGGAGGCCTTTGAGGTCGACGGTGGGGGTCCCGCGCTGCACGGGGAGAGCCTGGGCTCCGGGTCCGACGTGATCCTCTGCCACGGACTCAGCGCGACCCGGAAGTACGTGGTCCACGGTTCCAGGCTGCTCGCCCGCAAGGGCTACCGGCTCCATACCTACGACGCCCGTGGGCACGGTGAGTCGGATCCGGCAGACGACGGCTACGGCTACGGACATCTCGCCGACGACCTCTCCCGGGTGGCCGCCGCCAGGGCCGAGGGACAGCCCTTCGTGGTCGGCGGCCACTCGATGGGTTGCCACACAGCCGTCGCTTTCGCCCTCCGGGAGCCGGACCTGGTCTCGGCTCTGATCCTGGCCGGGCCGGTGTATACGCCTGACCTCGAAGGTGACGCCGAGCTGGCCCGATGGGACGGTCGGGCGACGGCCCTGGAGACCGGTGGCCCCGAGGCATTCGGCAGGGCCGCCGCGGAAGGGATCGAATCGGACGAATACCGGGAGACGGTCGAGAGGCTGGCCCGTGAGCGGGCTGCCCTCCACCGGCATCCGGAGGCGGTCGCCCGGGCCCTGCGTGAGGTGCCGCGCTCCCGTCCGTTTGCCGATCTGGCCGAGCTCGACCGGCTCGGGATGCCGGTGCTGGTAGCCGGGACAAGGGATGAAGCCGACCCGGGGCACCCTGAAGCCGTTGCCAGGCTATACGCGGAGCGGCTCCCGAACTCCGAGTTCGTCATCGAGGGACCGGGGGAGTCACCCCTGACCTGGCAGGGCGGGAGGCTCTCACGCGAGATCGCCGGCTTTCTGGCTCGCAACGGGATCGTCGGGCAGCTCGGGCAAGAGGCGTCTGAAAGGTAGCCTGAGAGCATGGACGAACATGAGAAAGGGACTGGAGCCTCCGGCCAGGAAGAGCCGCCACATTCAGGCATGAAGAGGATTCCGGGCGGGCGTTTCCTGATGGGCAGTGAAGACCACTACCCGGAAGAGAAGCCGGTGGTGGAGGTCGAGGTCGAAGGTTTCTGGATGGACGAAACCGCGGTCACCAATAAAGAGTTCGCCCGTTTCGTGGATGAGACCGGCTACGTCACCGTGGCCGAGAAGTCACCGGATCCGGCGATGTATCCCGGCGCCGACCCGGCGCTGCTCGTGCCGGGCTCGATCACCTTCGCCAAGCCGCCCGGTCCGGTTGACATGAACAGTCCGATGAACTGGTGGGCCTGGACCCCGGGTGCCTCGTGGCGGCGGCCCTGGGGGCCTGGGAGCGACATCGCTGACAAAGGCGATCACCCGGTCACCCAGGTCGCCTTCGAGGACGCCGATGCCTACGCCAGATGGGCCGGCAAGAGCCTGCCGACCGAGGCCCAGTGGGAACGCGCCGCACGCGGTGGGATCGAAGGGGCTGAGTTCGCCTGGGGCGAGGAGATCGCCCCCGGCGGCGAGGAGAGGATGAACCGCTGGATCGGCGAGTTTCCGTGGAAGTTCCGGCCACGCCGGGGCGGAGCGAGGAAGCCCGGAACGGTGGCCGTACGCAGCTTCGAACCGAACGGTTTCGGCCTCTACGAAATCACCGGAAACACCTGGGAATGGACCGTGACGTGGTTCGAAGAAGGTCACAACGAGGTATCCAGGGGCTGTTGTGTGCCGCGGGAACCGCTCGGCCCCGGAGTCGATGCGAGCCGAGATCCGGCCACCGGGATACCCCGCAAGGTTCTGAAGGGCGGATCCTTCCTCTGCGCCGAGAACTACTGCAGCCGCTACCGTCCCGGCTCGAGAATTCCGGAGACGGTCGAAAGTGCGACCTGCCACATTTCATTCAGATGTATCGTCGCCGGCTGAGAGGCAGGCGAGAAGCCGGATCCGGCGAAAGTTCGAGACACGAGGCGTCGGGAACCGATCCCGACCCCGGGCAATCAGCGAAAGGAACCTGAGACAGATGAGCGACAGCGGTTCGCATACACACAGTTCGAAGACACACAGCGGCTCCGCCGCATGGGGTTCATGGGTGGCCTTCGCCGCAATCCTGATGATGCTCGGGGGAGTTTTCAGCGTCATCGCCGGGCTGGCAGCCGCCTTCGACGACGAGTACATCGGTGGTGCGGTCAACGGCGAAATCTACCTTCTGAATACGACCGCTCTCGGGATCTTCTGGATCGTCGTCGGAGTGATCAAGGCGTGGGCCGGCTTTGCGCTGATCCAGGGCCGTGAGTGGGCCCGCATGGTGACCATCGCGGTCTGTTCGATCCATGCCGTGCTCGCCCTGCTGGCGCTCACCTCGCAGCCCTTCCTGTCGACCGTCTTCATCGTCTTCAATGTGCTGGTGATCTACGGGGTCACCGTCAGGTGGGAAGAGGCCAAGATCGGCATGGGGGACTGAGGCGAGCACAGCCCTCGACAGGGTCGGAGCGTTCTTCTCACGGGTCTGGGCCGTCATCTGGCGCGCCGCGATCTCCTTTGACCGGGAGGCTGGTACCAGGCAGGCGGCCCAGCTCAGTTTCTACCTGCTCCTGACCCTTCCGGCGCTGCTGCTGCTCGCTGTCTGGATCCTCAGCAACATCTTCAACGAGCCCGGGATCCGTGAGGACCTGATCGGTGAAATCGTCGAGAACCTCCCGCTTACCGAGGTCGAAGGCCGGCAGGAGGTCACCGATTTCCTCGACGGTCTGACCTCGGGCGCGGGCAGCCTGGGGGTCATCACGGCGGCCATCCTGCTCTACTCCTCGAGTTCAACCGTAGGCGCGATGCGCCACGCGGTGGTGACCGCCAACGAGAACGGTACCGGCGGGCCCTCTTTCCCCAAGAACAAGGGTCTGGACATCGTGATCACGATGGTGACCCTGCCGGTGACCCTCCTGCTTGTGGCGCTCTCGATCTCACGACCCCTGGCCAACGCCGTGGCTGACAGTCGGGTCCTCGGCGACCTCGCCTCCATTTTCGGCGGTCCGCTGGCGATAAGCCTGCTGGGACTGGCTCTGCTCGCCTGGATGTTCTGGGTGCTGAATCCCGGTCGCTCGGACTGGTTCAGCGCCGCGATCGGCGCGATCACGGCGACGCTGCTGGTCGCGCTCGTTTCTTTCGGACTGCGTGCCTGGTTCGAACTCTCCGGCGGCGGCAGCGCCGTCTACGGATTCCTGGCGGCATTCATCGGAGTCCTGCTGTTCCTGAACCTCGCTTCGATGGCGATCGTCTACGGCGCCCATGTGGCCGCTTCGATCCGGGCGAAGCCCTGGATCCGGACCGGCTGAACCGGCTCTTCCGGGCTTCGTCTGCCTGCCCCGGGTGCTGTAGCTTCTGGTTCCATGGGTTGCTTCGTTGTCCTGTTCGCGCTGATCTCACCTCGCCTGGCGCTCTTTTTCACGCTGGTCTTCTCGGACTGGGTCGGCGACGCCTTCGATGGCTGGGTGCTGCCGGTGCTCGGCTTTTTCCTTCTTCCCTGGACCACCCTGGCCTACATCGTCATGTGGCAGATAACGCCAGGGGTGAACGGCTTCGAGTGGTTCATCGTCATCCTGGCGTTCTTCGTGGACCTCGCGTCCTACGCAAAGAGCAGCGACCCCCGTGGCGCCCGGGCCTGAGCCGCAGTCGCTTTTCGAGCACAAGTCCGGGCCGGTTGTCGGCCGCCCGGACGGATCAATGGACGAAGACCTTGAGGGCCACGATGATCATGCCGATGGCGCCGTTTATCGAGCCGATGATCATGCTCCTGCCCCAGCCGAGGCTCTCCTTGCGGCCGACAACCAGCCCCGCACCGACCAGCATTGCCACTCCGGTCCAGACCGCCACGTAGGAGGCCCTGTCGTCTTCGATGATGCCGAGCGGCGCCAGCAGCATCACCGCGGCCGGTACGAGCGCCCCCTGGACCATCGGCCACTCCCTTCTGGCCTCGGACCGGAGCAGTCCGGTCGCCCGGCCAGGGCGGGCGAAGCCCGCGGCGACGATCGCGGAGTAGACATGGGCCAGGAAGAAGACCAAGGCCGTGGCAACCGCCCAGCCGGCAACGGCAACAGGACCGAGTTCGGGGTCCTTGCTCGACGCCGAAATCACCGCCATCGAAAGGATCGTCCCGTAGATCGCCCCGGCGTAGTTGGTTTTCAGCGGTTTGCCCGGCGTCATCGGCCGCCTACCCTAGCCAGAGCGGGATCATGAGCACGGTCGAGCCGGCCCGAATCACCTTCGTCGGACATGCGAGCACCGTGATCGAGCTCGACGGGGTCCGCCTGCTGACCGATCCGGTCCTCAGGACCCGGGTCGCCCACCTGCGCCGGCAGGTCCCGCTGCTGACCGGCTCGGACTCTGCCGTCGACGCGGTCCTGATCTCCCACCAGCACTTCGACCACCTGGACCTGCCTTCGCTGCGCAGGTTCGGCCGGGACGTGAGGGTCATCGCCCCGCGGGAGAGTCTGAGTCTTCTTTCGGGCCAGGGATTCACCCGGGTGGAGGGCCTCGATGTCGGCGATTCGGTCGCGGTGGGGCCGGTTCTGGTGACTGCCGTCCCGGCCGAGCACGACGGTCGGCGATGGCCCCTGCGCGGGCGCGGTGATTCGGTGGGCTTTCTGGTCGAAGGCAGCCGTTCGGTGTACTTCGCGGGCGACACCGACGTATACGACGAGATGGCGACGCAGATGCCCGGGGTCGACCTCGCCCTGATGCCGGTGTGGGGCTGGGGGCACAACCTCGGGCCGGGCCACATGGACCCGGAGGCGGCCGCCCGCGCGACCGCCCTGATTCGCCCCCGCCTGGCCGTGCCGATCCATTGGGGAACCCTCTACCCGGTCGGGCTCAGGCGCTGGCGCAACCACCTGCTCCACCTGCCGCCGCACGACTTCGCCGAAAAGGTCTCCGACTACTCGCCGGAGACCGAAGTCCGTGTGCTGCCGCCCGGCGGCTCGACCGAAATCGGTTCCGCGGACTGACCGAGGTGTGCCTGCCAACCCTTGAGTATGTGATGGACATACTCTGCTCCGATCACGGGCTCCTTCGGCCAATCAAGGTCTTCGGGATGCAGTACGAAGGGGAATGACTGGAGCCCGCCCATGCCGCCGTGTGATCCGACCAGTTCTTCGAAGGCCGCCACTTCGTCGAGGTCGTCCCAGTAAGTGCTGTTGATCATCAAGTCGGGGCAGTGAGGGAAGCTGTCGCTGCGCTTGACATGGCGGGCGGCGTTGGGTCCGAAGGGCTCGAGTGGATCGATACCTTCGATCCTGTCCTGGTCGAGATAGTTTGTGCCGTCGCGGCCGATTGCGAGCGCGCCGTCATCTTCCGAGCGGACCAGGACGAAGCCGACCCCGGGGTGGCTTCTGAGTCCATCGATCAGACCGGGGTAGAGCTGCTCGATCCGCTCCCGGCTGAGTCGTCCGGGTTCGCGCGGGAAGCTGATCAGTCCGAGGCAGCCGGATGCCATGACCGACAGCTCCGGTACCTCGCTCGATTCGTCCGTCGGGTCGCTGTCGGTCTCCTTCGAGTGGGCACCGGGTTCACCGCTTCGACCGACCCGTCTCAGCGTCTTCAGCACCAGCGGATCGTCCCCGTCCGACTCGGCTGCCGAGGCGTGGATGTAGGCACGGGCATCGTCTTCGCCGCCTGAGACCTGCCCGACCTCGGCCCCTTCGCACAGCTCGCTGACAAGGTCTTCGAGCGACTTTCCGTATCGGTCGAGGAAGGTCGTCCCCTGGGACTGCCCGTGATCAGACAGAACGACGAAGCGGTAGGGGCGGGGAGCCAGTGGTGCGACGTTCATGATGCGCTCGATCTGGCGGTCTACCTTGCGCAACGCCTGAAGGCTCTCGGCCCGCTCGATGCCGGAGTGGTGGGCGACCTCGTCGTAGGCGAGAAAGGTGGTGTAGACGGCCGGCCGGCCGGCGAGCATGTCTCCGACGACCGCGGCCACCTGGAGGTCGAGCTGGATCACCGTGGCCCAGGCACGCATGATCGCGTAGCTCCAGTTGCGCTTGATCCGGGGCTGGACGTCGTGCCGCTCCTGCTGGATGGCGGCGGCTCTTTCCCGGAATACCTCGATCAGGGTGAACACGGCGGTCTTGATCACGGCGTATGGCTTGGCAAAGTAGGCGGCATACGCACGACCGATGCCCTTGCGGTGTTCGAGCACCGTACTCATCGTGAGCTGCGAATGGGGTGCGTCGCCCGAAAGGATGTTCGCCCGGCTCGCGCCTCCGTCGAAGAGCAGGCCGGCCCCATCGGACTGGCGTCTCTCGATCTCGGCGGCGTCGCGCGGGTGGTTGGTCACTATGGCGGTGTCACGGTCCTTTTCCCACCATCGAAAAGCCGGCATGTCGTGGTTGTTGCCGTGAAGGATGCCCGCCTGACATGCACCGGTCTGCGACGACCAGTCGGTCTCCCACTCTTCGAGGCGGAAGCCGCCCTCGCGGACCAGCTTGTTGATCGTGGGAGCGCTGCCGTTGGCCAGTCCGCGTCGCAGTACGTCGTGGGCCAGGCCGTCGATCTCGAGGAAGATGATGCCGGGGACTTCACTGGTGGTCTGGTCGCCACGGATCTTCGCCTGGGTCTGCACCACGTTCAGGTACCAGGTGCTGTCCTCGTCGATGGCCAGCAGGGCAGACGCGAGGGCGGTGAGTCCGGCAAGGGTGAAGGTGATCGCCAGGGCCTCTTCAAGGCCGTCGATCTGCAGCCAGGGCATCGAGAGCATCGCCAACGCGACGACAAGGCCGTTCAGCATAAGCCCGAAGAGCCCGAGCGTAAGGACCGAGATGCGCAGCGTGAATCGGGAAAGTACGGGCCAGACGAAAGCGTTGAGCAGGCCGAGGATCAAGCCGGTTCCGAGTGCCGCCCAGGGTCCGTCAACCGTGAAGCCGGAGAGTACGGCCGCCAGCAGGAGCAGTGCGACGGCATCGATCAGGACCACGACGAAGCCGTGGGCGACCTGGTGGCTGTGGCTTCTGTTTCGACGGATCGATTCCGGGATGGCCATGGGTCGTGGAACTCTCTCACAATGCCGGTAATCTCTGTGAACTGCGTGTTCATCGCCACTCCCTCCTGCTAAAGTTCCGGCCTCCGGGAGAGGGCCCGGATCGAAAACGAGAGAGGGAGCAGGGAACTTGAACTTTTCAGCCGCGTTGTCCGTGAGGTCGATCGCAGGAGTCATGGCGACCGCCGCTCTGTCCCTGGGGCTGATGTTCGCCGGGGGAGCCGCTGCGACGGCCCAGGCAAAGTCTCCCGTCAAGATCGGCTCCTTCGCCAAGAAGCCCAAGCCGAAGTCGGGCTCGGTCAAGGTCAAGGTCAAGTCGAAGAAGGCCGCCACCGTGAAGCTCGCCGGCGCGGGCAAGTCTTCGGGCCTGTTCCGCAAGAAGACCGTGAAGTTCAAGCGGGCCGGCAGGAAGACGATCAAGCTGAAGCTGACGGCAAAAGGCAGGAAGCAGCTCTCGCGTTGCGGTGCCCACAAGGTCAAGCTCCAGGCCAAGTGGAACCTCCGTGGCCGGTCGGCCCGTGGCAAGAGCCGCGGCGCCACCCGGGCCACACGCAAGATCGCGAAGGACAGTTCGCGCTGTTTCATCACGGTTCCGCTGGGCACCAACCCTGAACGCTGCGACTTCCTCGACCAGACCGAGTGCCTCCAGCCGTTCGCCAACGACTACTTCACCCGTCCCGACGCTTCGACCGACACCGGCAAGCGCCTCAACCTGAGCCTCGAGTCGACGCCCGCCAATACCAAGGGCGCCAACATCGACGTCACCGACATCAACCGCGGCGACGGCTTCAGTCCGGGCAACATGATCCTGCTCAAGGTTCCCGGCCTGGAGACCCCGGCCGCTTTCGAGAACACCGGGCTGGTGCCGATCACGGACACCGCTGCCTACGACGACCCGGATCAGTCGGTGATCGTGATCGACGCCGACACCGGCGAGCGCCACCCGATCTGGGCCGAGCTCGATTCCAACCCGACCACGGTCGATCCGACCGATGACGAGAACGGCGGGATCAACCTCAACCCTGGCAATACCGATGAGGTCAACCTGATCGTCAGGCCGGCAGAGAACTTCAAGTACGGCCATCGCTACATCGTCATCTTCCGCGACCTGCGTGACGCCTCGGACCAGCCGATCGAAGCACCGCTGGCCTTTCGTGCCTACCGGGACGGGCTGAAGACCCAGCAGCAGCTGGTCGAGGACCGTCGTCCGCAGATGAACTCGGTGATCAACGATGCCGTCGAGAAGGGCGGAGTCGATCGCAAGAGCCTCTACATGGCGTGGGACTTCACGGTGGCCAGCCGGCAGAGCATCACCGGTCGGGCGCTTCAGATCCGCGACGACGCCTTCGAGAGGCTCGGCGACAACAACCTCGCCGACCGGGTCATCACCGGTGACAGCCCCGATGTGGAAATCGTCAACGTCTGCGACAAGTTCGAAGTTGACGGAGGACCGCAGTGCGGTGGCGACATCAGCCAGCCGAGCGGCGGAAGCGACGTCAGGCGGATCATTGAGGCGGTGCTTCCCGACATGCCGTGTTACCTGAACGAGGACGGCTGCGCACCGGGTGCGACCTTCGACTTCGCGCCCGGCGGCGAGATCGACTTCAACCCCGCCTTCACCATGGACGTGCCCGTCCGCTGCTTCATCCCGGATTCGATCCAGCCTGGAGGTGAAGGCAATGCGGTCACTCCCGGCAGGGCCGGCATCTACGGCCACGGTCTGCTCGGTGAGTACAACCAGATCACTTCAGCCGGCCCGGTGAATGTCGGCCGCGATGCGGGCAGCGTCTGGTGCGGGGCCAACTGGGACGGCTTCTCGACCCAGGACCTGCTGACAATCGTCACCTCACTCCAGGACATGTCCAACTTCAACAAGGCCGTCGATCGCATGCAGCAGGGTTTCGTCAACTTCATGCTGCTGGGCAGGGCGATGGTCCACGCCGACGGACTGGCCTCGCTGGAAGCTTTCCAACTCGACCAGGAGGCAGGTCCGGGTGAAGATCTCGTATCGGCGATCGATATCTCCCAGGGATCCAACACCCGCCTCCAGTACATGGGAATCAGCCAGGGCGGAATCATGGGCGGAGCACTGATGGCACTGACTCCCGATGCCGACTACGGCGTCCTGGGCGTGCCCGGCATGAACTACTCGACCCTGCTGCGTCGCTCGGTCGACTCCGACGGGTACTTCAAGAACCCTGCATTCGGCCTCTACCAGAACTACCCGAACTTCCGCGACCGTCCGATGATCCTGTCGCTGATGCAGCTGCTCTGGGATCGCGGTGAGGCCAACGGATACGCCGAGGCCATGACCGATCAGCCCCTTCCGAACACGCCACCGCACGACGTCCTGCTGAGGGTCGCCTTCGGTGACCACCAGGTCGCGAACATAAGCGCGGAGGTCCAGACGAGGACGATCGGCGCCAGGATGTACGAGCCGGCGCTCAACCCGGGTCGTCACTGGGAGCCGACGCCGTTCAGCGGCATGGACCTCGCGACCTCGTTCCCGAGCACCAGCGGCAGCATGATGGTCTACTACGACAGCGGACCCCCGAGCTGGAGCGGCCCCAATGGTCAGGGCATCGCGACACCCCCGAACGAGAACGTGCCTCCCCGCGACGAGTGGGGCTACGGAGGTGATCCGCACGAGCATCCGCGACGTTCTCCCGACGGCGTGCGTCATGCCGTCTCCTTCCTCGACGACGGCACGATCGAGAGTTGCGAGACCATCACTCCGAGCCCCGGCGACGCTCACTGCTATGCGAACGGCTGGACCGGCCCCTGAGCCAGACGACCTCGCCGCACGTTTACCAGTCGGTTGACTGACTGGTATCTTTGCGCCGATGGTGGAGGCGAGAAGGCCGCAGAGCCAGAGAACCGCGACTACCCGCAAGGCGGTGCTCGAGGCGACACTTGAGCTGCTGGTGGAAAGGGGCTACGCGGGAACCTCGACCCGCCTCGCGGCGGAGCGGGCCGGTGTATCCCTCGGCGCCCTGCAGCACCATTTCCGGACCAAGGCTGACCTCAGCGTAGAGGCCGTCACCTACGCCAGCGGCCGCCTGGCCGACGAGTTCGTCGCCACCTCGTCCGATACCGGCAGCACGATCGAGCGGTTCGCTTCCATCCTTGACCGGCTCTTCGTCGTCTTTCGCGGTTCGACCTTCGCCGCTGCGGTGGAGATCCACCTGGCATCACGGACGGACCCCGAGCTGCAGGCGGCGGTCCTGACCCTGAACCGGGAAGTCGACCGACTGATCCTGGACAGCGCCGCGGGCCTGCTGCCCGAGATCTGCGACGACCCTGACTTTTCCGCGTTGATCTCGACCTCGGTATCGGCGATTCGGGGGCTTTCGCTGACCGCGATGACCCCGCTCCTGGATGGGGATGCGGACTGGGCCCGGGTCCGTGGTCAGCTGTTGAAGCTGGCCTCTCAGGTCTCACAGCCCGAGCTCGCATGAGCGACCGCCTTCCTCCCGGTCCGCGCGGGCTCGACAACGTCCGGTTCGTGCTCGATACGACCAGCGACTTCATGAAGCCGCTCTGCCGCATGGCGAGCGAGTACGGCGAGGTGGCCAGCACTCATGCCCGCGGCCGCCACATCGTCGCGATCAGCAGCAGTGAGGCGGCCCGGCACGTTCTGGTCACCAACCAGGACAACTACGGGAAAGGCATCGAGTACGAACTGCTGAGGATCGTGCTCGGGGAAGGCCTGCTGACCAGCGAAGGCGAGGTGTGGCGTCGCCAGAGGAAGCTGGTACAGCCGATGTTCGCGAAGCGCTACCTGAGCACCTTCACCGAACACATGACGGCGGCCACCGCCGATGCTCTCGAGGTCGGAGAGCTCTCGGATGCTGATGAGGGGGAACTTCTCGATGTCAACAGGACGATGATGCATCTGACCCTCGACGTGGTCGGCCGGGCGCTCTTCGGGGCCGACCTTTCCGGGGAGACCGCGGCCCGGGTCGGACCTGCGATGAACGACATGCTGAACCTGGGCACCCGCATGGCCCGACGGCTTCCCACCTTCGTCGCTTCGATGCTCCCGGGGATGAACCTGCAGCGCGCGATCGCGCTGAACCCCGAGGGCCGGCGCTTCCAGAGATCGCTCGAGGAACTCCACAAGGTGATCGACGAGGTCCTGCTGGAGCGTCGTGCCACCGGCGAAGCCGGTGAGGACCTACTCGGCCTGCTGCTCTCTGCCCGCGATGAGGAGACCGGGGAGGCGATGTCGCGCAAGCAGATCGGCGACGAGCTGATGACCTTCATGCTGGCCGGGCACGAGACGACCTCCAACGCGCTTTCCTGGCTCTGGCAACAGCTCTCACTCAACCCCTGGGCCCGTGAGCGCATGTTCGAAGAGGTGGACGCCGTGATCGGTGACCGCGTCCCGACCATGGACGACATGGACAGCCTACGGTGGACCAGAGCCTGCATCGAGGAGGCGATGAGGATCATGCCGCCCGTCTGGATGGTCGGACGCAAGGCGCTGGCCGACGACGAGATCAACGGCTTCCACATCCCCGCCGGCTCGAGCCTGATGGTCCTGATCACGATGATCCACCGGGACCCGAAGCTCTGGCCGAACCCGGAAGGCTACGACCCGGGTCGCTTCCTTCCCGAGAACTCGAAAGGAAGGCCGAGGCAGGCCTACATGCCTTTCGGCGCCGGCCGGAGGATCTGCGTCGGTTCGACGTTTGCGATCGTCGAGGCTACTCTCCTGACCGCGATGATCAGCCGTCGATTCGCCTTCGACCTGCCTCGCGGGGCCGTGGTCGAAGCCGACGCGGCCATTACCCAGCGGCCGCGCAACGGACTCGAGATGACCGTCCACCGCAGGGAGCATTCGGCCGAAGCGGCCGGCCTGAACGAGACCGTCCTTCCCACCTGAGCGTGAAACCCGGAGGCTCCGGGTCCTTAAGGACGAAGCGCCCCGGAGGGGGGCCGGGGCGCATCGTCACTGGGGGAGGAAGGGTTGAGGCTCTAGAACCGGCCGGGGTGGCGGGCGGAGAAGCTGCCGGGCGTGGAGCGCATGCTCTTGCTCCAGCCGGGACCGTCTCCGGGCGTCATCGAGGTGTCGAAGCGCAGTCCTGCGACCACCATGTACATGTGGCCCGGGTTGGAGTAGACAGTGATCCACTTGCCCTGGCCGCGCTGCTTCCAGTTCATGTAGCCGCCCGAAGCCATCGGGCTCTTGATGAAGCGGCCGCCTCTGAGTGCGTAACTGACCGCACCGGAGCAGTCGTAGCCACTTGATTTGAAGCTGGCGTGGCCGCCGCCCCAGAGGTAGGGCTTGTTGCGGATGCGGTTGGCCCAGGCGATCACACGCTTGACCCGAGCCGGAGCAGAGGCCGGGGCGATCGCCTTGCCGTTGACCAGGCGGGCCTTCTTGAACTTCTTGCACTTGCCGGTTGAGAGGTTGAGGCCGCCGCTCGAAGTGGCCGAGCAGGCTTCAGCCCGATCGGCGGCGCCGAGGCCGAGCAGGGCGAAAACTGAGACTGCGAGGGTCATCACCGTGGCGATGCCGGTCCTGCGGGACTTTGCCGCGAAAAGCGGTTTGGGGTGAGTCATTTGCTACCGAACTCCTTGTCTGCCTGCGGGGTTAGCTGACGGGCTGGCGCTCAAAGAGCTGCGCTCCCACTCTGATCGGTGGATTCGCCCCAAAAACCTGGTTCCCCCGCTTCCCGTGCCCTAGGGCGACGGGAACTCGGCGTATCGGTTATCGAACTTTGAGCAGCATAGACCATTTGCTAATGAAATGCACACAGTTGCTCCAGGGTGGTGATCCGGCAGCAAGGAATATGCTGCCCCGGATGCGGCCAGACCCCCGAGAAATCGCCGCGATATTCGTCGGCGGGTTGATCGGGGCGCTGCTTCGCGGCCACTTGGCGGAAGCATGGCCGGTCGAGCCCGGTGCCTGGCCCTGGGCAACTCTCGTGGTCAATCTCACCGGGGCGTTGCTGCTCGGCTACTTCCTGACCAGCGTCCGCACGGGACTGTGGGCATCCGGCTACGCGAGGCCGTTTGTCGCTACCGGCTTCTGTGGCGCCCTGACCACGTTCTCGGCGATGCAGCTGGAGCTGCTCGACATGGTTGACGCCGGGGCGTACCTGCTGGCCTCCCTGTACGGCGGCACCAGCGTCGTGTTCGGCCTGCTGGCCGTGGGGCTGGGAACCGTCCTAGTCCGAAGGGCGAGGTTGCGCTGATGAGTCTTTCGATGTACGCGGGCATCGCGCTGGCCGGGGGAGTGGGGGCGGTCTGTCGCTACCTGCTCGACTCCAGGATCGGCATGCGCGCCGATACGGCCTTCCCGTTGGGCACGCTCGCGGTCAACCTGCTGGGAGCTTTCCTGCTGGGCCTGCTGGTCGGGGTCGGTGCTTCCGGTGATCTGCTGCGCCTGGCGGCGCTCGGTCTGCTCGGTGGATTCACAACCTTCAGCACCTGGGTCTACGAAAGCCAGCGGATGGCTGAAGACGGCCTCGTCCGGCTCGCGGCCCTGAACGTCGGACTGAGCCTGGCGGCGGGCCTGGCTCTTGTCTGGCTCGGCCGGCTCCTCGGTGGCCTGCTCTGAGGAGCGTGGGCCGTTTCGACCCTGGTCAGCCGACCAGGCGATCGAGCCGGAGCTCCGGACGGTCGCGCTCGAGCCGGTCCACCTGGAACTGATTCGTGAACAGGGCGAAGATCATCCCGTCGGTCCTGGTCCGTACCTCGGCGAAGCCGCCCTGCCGGATCTGCTCGGCGCCCTCTTCGTCGGTACGTCGGGCCAGCTTCCAGTTGGTTTCGTCGGCGAGGACCTCGACCCCGAATTCGGTCGACATGCGCTCGATCGCAACCTCGAACTGAAGTCGGCCGACCGCACCGAGCACGGGCATCGGATCACGTCCTCCGTCCTGGGTCAGGACGTGGATCACGCCTTCCTCCGCCAGCTGCGAAAGGGCGCGGCTGAACTGCTTGTGCCGGCGCGCGTCGGCGTTGCGGATCCGGATGAAGTGCTCGGGCGCCAACGTCGGCAGTTCGGGAAAACGGACCTCGTCACCCTCGAACACGGTGTCTCCGACCTGGAGGTCGGCCGCGTTGACGATCCCGACGATGTCACCGGGAAAAGCCTCTTCGAGGGTCTCGCGCTGCCGGCCGAAGCTCTCGGACGCATAGTTGAGGCTGATCGGCTTGCCGGTGCGGGCGTTGGTCACCTTCATGCCGCGTTCGAAGCGGCCGGAGCAGATCCGGATGAAGGCGTTGCGGTCACGGTGGCGCGGGTCCATGTTCGCCTGGACCTTGAAGATCAGACCCGAGAAATCGTCGTCCAGTGACCGATGGCCACCCTCGCGATCCTCACGGGCGGAAGGAGCGGGGGAGAGGCTGATCACCGCCTCAAGCAGCAACTCGACCCCGAAGTTGGTCAGAGCCGAGCCGAAATAGACCGGGGTGGAGATGCCGGATTCCACCCCTTCCGCGTCGAATTCGTGTCCGGCGGCATCGAGCAGGGAGAGTTCCTCGCGTGCCCGGATCCAGGCTGGTTCTTCCGGATCGAAGGCCTGCTCGAGCGCCAGAACCTCGCCGCCCTCAGCCGAGCGGCCACCAGGGCTGCGATCGAAGCGGTGGAAGCTGTCGTCGCGGCGGTCGATCACCCCGAGCAGATCTCCCGGGTCCCCGACCGGCCAGGTCATTGCGGTCGGCATGAGATCAAGTGTCGATTCGATGTGATCGAGCAGCTCGAGGGGTTCGATACCCGGTCGGTCGCACTTGTTGATGAAGGTGATCAGCGGTATCCCGCGGCTGCGGGCGACCTCGAACAGGCGCAGGGTCTGGCTTTCGATTCCCTTGGCGGCGTCGATCAGGATCACCGCACCGTCGACCGCCGACATCACCCGCAGCGTGTCTTCACTGAAGTCGCTGTGGCCCGGGGTGTCGAGCAGGTTGATCATCTTGCCGTCGTGTTCGAAGCGCAGTACGGTCGAGGAGACGGATATTCCCCTCCGCTTTTCCAGGTCCATCCAGTCCGAGGCGGTCGATCGGCGGTCCTTCTTCGAAACGACCGCACCTGCTTCGACCAGGGCATTGCCGAAGAGCAGCATCTTCTCGGTCATCGTGGTCTTGCCTGCGTCGGGGTGGGAGATGATCGCGAAGGTGCGCCGGCGTGCGGCCTGCTCAGCGATGCTGCCCGCCGGTGTCGTTGCCCCGGCCATCAGTCGATCAACCTTTTTTCCATGCGCCCGACCGCGACCCGCCACATGACCAGCGAGAAGACCAGCAGCCCGGTGAAGCGGAGCAGGTCGACCGGTTCCATCCCGAAGCAGGCGTTGCGGACCAGTTCGACCAACTGGTAGAGCGGGTTGAACTGAGCGGCGACCTGAAGTCCTTCCGGAAGTTCGGAGATCGGGAAGAAGGTTCCGGCGACCAGGAAGAGCGGCGTGATGAACAGGGTGGTCACGTAGTTGAACTGGTCGATCTTGGAAACCGTCGCGGCCATGGTGATCCCGAAAGCGGCGAAGCCGAGCGCAGTTACGAAGGCATAGATCGGGACCAGCAGCATCGTCAGGACCGGATCCAGCCCGAACAGCATCGTTACCAGGAGTGGGAAGCAGCCGAAGAAGCCGGCCCTGATCCCGATCCAGAGCATTTCGCCGGTGACCAGTTCTTCGACGTCCACCGGTGCGGCCAGGATCGCGTCGTAGGTTCGCTGAAAACGGTGCTTTACGAAGGTTCCGAACATCGCCGGCAGGGCGGAGGAGAAGATCACCGCCGTGGCAACGATCCCCGTTCCGACGAACTCGACGTAGGGGATGTCACCGACGTCGTCGACCAGGGTCGCGCCGAGCCCGAGCCCGAAGGCCAGAAGGTAGACGGTGGGCTCGAGCACGCTGGTGAAGGTCGTCGAGCGCCAGAAGGTGCGGAAATTGGCGAATTCCCGGCCCATCACGGCGCCGATCGCCACCCATTCGAGTCGCCCCACCCGCCGCTTCATTCCGCCTCCTCGCCGGTCAGCAGGACGAATACGTCCTCCAGGGAGCTCGCCCTGCGCACAGCTCCCTCGGGGACCTGCCAGCCGCTCGCCCTTTCGATTCCGACGATCGCGATGGCCGGCCCGGCCGGACGGACGTTGAGTCCGGCCGCCTCGGCTGAGCTTCGGATCTCGCTCAGGGCCTGCGGGGGCGCATAGACCTCGGCCGTGACTTCGCCCGCATGTTCAGCTATCAGCCTGTCCGGGCGATCCCTGGCGATGATCTTTCCATCGGCCATCACAGCGACTTCGTCGGCTAGCTTCTCGGCTTCTTCTATGTAATGGGTGGACATCAGGATGGTCGTCCCACGGGAGCGCAGACCGTCGATCAGCGTCCACAGTTCGGTCCGGATCTGAGGGTCGAGGCCTACGGTCGGTTCGTCCAGCAACAGCAGGTCCGGTTCGTGAACGAGTCCGCGAGCCAGCAGCAGCCGCCTTCGCATGCCACCGGAGAGCTTGTCCACGGCATAGTCACGACGGTCAGCGAGGCGTGCGATCTGAAGCGCCCGGTCGACCGCTGCCGGGATGTCGCCGACCCGGTAGAGCCGCGCGAAAATGTTCAGGTTCTGCTCGACGGTGACATCGATGTCGAGGTTGTCGAGCTGGGGAACCACGCCCATCTGGGTTCGGGCCTGCTTGGAGTCTTCCGGAAGGTCGTAGCCGAGGACACGGATCGATCCGGAGTCGGAAATCGACTGCCCGGTAAGCAGTCGCATCGTGGTCGACTTGCCGGCTCCGTTCGGGCCGAGCAGGCCGAGGCAGATGCCTTCGGGTACATCGAGATCGAGTCCGTCTACGGCGGTCACCGGACCGAAGGACTTGTGGACTCCGCTGATTTCGATTGCCTTCACTGAGGCAGTGAATCAAAACGGCAACCCGAGCGCTTAGGCTGTGCCGAGATGAAATCACTGGTCATCGGCATAGACGGTTCCAGGGAGGCGATGGACGCCCTGGCGCTCGGTGGCATGCTGGCAAGGTTGTCCGGCGCCCGGCTGGATGTGGTCGCGGTCCTGCCCGGAGGCCTGCCCGGGGCGGCATTCGAGTCCCGCGAAGAGCAGCACGAGGCAGCCAACTACTTCGAGCGGCTGTTCGAGGTGGCGGCCGATGAGCTGGAACAGGAGTTCACCCTTCACCGGCTGGTCGGTCTCTCTCCGCCGGCCGGGCTTACCCGGTGCGCACGTGAGACCGCGGCCTCGGCGATCGTCATCGGTTCGAGCTGCCACGGCCCGATCGGCCGGGTTCTGATGGGGGACGTAGGTGCTCGACTCGCATCCGGATCCGAATGCCCCGTTGTCGTCGCGCCGCGGGGCTACTCGCGGGAACCTGCGACCGAGCTCCGAACGATCGGGGTCGGCTATGACGACAGTCCCGAGTCCAGGCTGGCACTGGGATTCGGCGAGCAGCTCGCACTGGATTTTGGCGCTTCGATAAGGCTGATAGGAGCGGTTCCGTTGATCACCCCCGGGGGGCGCATCGGTCACACCGGGCGCGACTACCAGAGGCTGATCGCCGGACAGATGGAGGATTCGCTCGCTGAGGCAGTCGCAGGCCGACTCGTGGATACAACCTCCGAGCTGAGGGAAGGTGATGCCGCCGACTGCCTCGCGGAAGCTTCAAAGGAGCTGGACCTGCTGGTGCTCGGATCCCGTGGCTACGGGCCACTGCTCCGGGTCATGCTCGGTGGCGTCTCGCTGAAAGCGATGCGCTCGTCGGCATGTCCGGTGATCGTCGTTCCGAGGGGCGACGACTGACCCCTCGGAACAGCGACCCTGGTCAGACCCGGTTCGCGTCTGCCGTCGCTTCGACCAGCCCGATGAGGGCCACGTAGTCCGCGACTCTCGAGGCTGCGAGGAAGTGCTTGGCGACGCGATCGTGGGAGGCCTTGCCCATGCGTGCAGCCAGTTCCGGATCCTCGACCAGCTTTCTCAGGGCGGCCGCGAAGGCCCTGAGATCGGTCGGGTCTTCAATCAGGATGCCGGTCTCGCCGTCGATGACCTGATCCTTGATCCCGCCTACGGCGCTCGCAACCACGGGCTTGGATTTCCACATGGCTTCGGAAACGGTCAACCCGAAGCCTTCGACCAGGCTCTTCTGGACGATGATGTCGGCCCGGCGCTGGATCGCGTTGACCATCGCTCCGTTTTCGTCGAAGTCGTCCATGGCCAGGGCGACGATGTGGACGCGGCTGCGCAGGTCGTCGGGCAGGGCTTCCCAGGCCTCGGCGATCCTTGCCTGGACCGCGGGCCCTTCGGGATCGTCGGCGACGCCTTCGCTCGAAGGACCGATCAGGGCGAGGTGGGCTCCTGTGTCACCGAGATAGTCACCGAAGCACTCGATCAGGCCTTCGTGGTCCTTGAGCACGTCCCAACGGGAGATCTGTGCGATCAGGGTGGCGTTGTCAGGCAGCTTCTCGACCTGAATGACCTGCGAGGAATGTTCGACCGTGCCGTCGCTGCCGTCGGAGCGCACGAAGTGCGGCGGCTCGGCAGGCTTCTCGCCGGCCAGTCCGATCACGCCGAGGATGGCCGAGACCGTTTCTTCGTCGAGCTCCTGGTTCTTGGGTGAGAAGGCATCGATCGCCGGCGCCATCAGATGGGCCCGGTCGGCGGGCAGCTGGGGCCAGAGGTAGGCGCCGCGCGAGAAGACGTAGCCGTCGGCCTGCTCCACATAGGGGGCGAGGAAACTGACCGCTTCGTCGACATGCTCGTTGGCGACCTCAAGGCCGATATGGCATCGCCAGATGACCACTCCTCCGGCCGCCTTCACCGCCGGGATCAGGCCCGCGGTCTGGGGGTCATGAAGGAAGACGACATCTTCGGGCTTGATCAGATCGGTCAGGTGGTGGGCGCTGTCCTCGAGGATCTCTTCGTAGGCCACCTGCTCCGCCGGACCGAGCGAGCCACCGTCACCCGGATGGCCGTGGAGCTTGTTGTGCAGGCGCTTGGTGATCGAGAAGAACTCGGGGCGCTCGCTCAGCACCACCCAGCGAGTATCGACGCCTGAGTCGTTGGCGTAGGGGAGGAAGCTGCGCAGCATCTCGGCGACGCCGCCGCCGAGCCGGGTCGAGTTGACGTGCCAGACGGTCCTTCCCTGGAAATGCTTCACCGCAAAGTCGGCGATTTCCCGGATCCGGTCGAAGTCACCGTCCATGAGCGGGCGGTAGCGCTCGAGCGGCTGTGGCTCCAGTTCGACGAAGGTGGGCTCGGCCATCAGCGGACCCTTTCAGAGCCGGCGGTGGCAGGCGGCTGGTCAGCGGCTTCGGTTCTCAATTCTGACTCCCTAAGTTGAGGCTCTGGACCTTGCCCGGCGAACCATACCTGCGCGGTCGGCTTTGTGGAAGGGCCGACCGATCAGCGACTCCGGGCCGGATGGCAGCCGATGCGCCACCCGGCCCCGAACGCGATTTCTACTTGAGTACCCGGATCAGTTTCTTGTTGACGAACTCCTCGATCCCGTAGCGGCCAAGCTCACGACCGAAGCCGGAGCGCTTGACTCCTCCGAAGGGCAGTTCGGCACTGTCGGCGCCGACTCCGTTCACGTAGACCATGCCGGTATCCAGTCCGTCGGCGACCCGCATGGCCTGATCCGGGTCGTCGGTGAAGACGTAGGAGCCCAGGCCGAAGTCGGTGTCGTTGCCCAGCTTGATTGCCTCTTCTTCCGAGGCCACCTTGAACACCATCGCCACCGGGCCGAAGAACTCCTCCCCGTAGGCGTCGTTGTCCGGGGTGACCCCGGTCAGAACCGTGCCGGGAAAGAAGTTGTCCTTTCGCTCGCCGCCGACTACGACCGTCGCACCCTGTTCCACGGCCCGGTCGAGCTGCTCCTGCAGCCGCTCTGCGGCATCGGCCGAGGAGAGCGGACCCATCTCGGAATCATCCGATGTCGGGTCCGATGCTTCGGTGGCGCCCATCCCGTCGGCGAACTTCACGAGGAAATCTTCGTAGAGGTCCTCGTGGACGATGAACCGCTTGGCCGCATTGCAGGACTGGCCGCTGTTGTCGAGTCTGCCGCCGATCGCTGCCTCGACCGCCTCATCCAGGTTCCCGGTGCCTAGCAGTATGAACGGGTCCGAGCCACCCAGTTCGAGTACGACCTTCTTCAGGTTGCGACCGGCGATCTCCGCGACGGCCGCGCCGGCCCTCTCGGATCCGGTCAGGGACACACCCCGGATACGGGGGTCTGCGATCAGGTCGGCGATCTGATCGTTTGACGCGAAGATGGTCGCGTAGGCGCCTTCGGGGAAACCGGCGTCGTCAAACATCGACTGAATCGCCAGGCCCGACTCCGGGCACTGTCCCGCGGGCTTGAGCAGGATCGTATTTCCGAGGGCCAGGTTCGGACCGGCGAAACGGGCCACCTGGTAGTACGGGAAGTTCCACGGCATGATCCCGATCAACGGACCGATCGGGCTGCGGCGGATGACCCCGGTGCCTTCGTCGCTCATCAGGTCGATCGGCTCGTCCTCGAGGAACTCTTCTGCGTTGTCGGCGTAGTAGCCGTAGATGTCCGCACAGAAATCGACCTCACCGAGTGCCTGCTCCATCGGCTTGCCCATCTCACGCACGATGATCCCGGCCAGTTCCTCGCGACGGGCGGTGTGGGCGTCGGCCACCTTCTGGACCATCGCAGCCCGCTCGGCGACCGAGGTCTTCAGCGACCAGTTTTCATAGGCGTCGGTCGCCTTGGCCGCAGCATCCGAGAGCTCGGCGTCACTGATCTGGGGGTATTCCTTCACCTTCTCGCCCGTAGCCGGGTTCACCACTGCGTAGCTGCTCATTCTCTCTCCAATCCTCGGAATTATGTGGGCTGTCCTGTTCCGCCCAGCTTACCCGCGGGGGCGAGGGTGGCAAACTCCTGACCCCGGCGTCGGTCTGGAACAGGGGACGAGCCGGGGGCGCCCGGTCGGTATCGTTTCCGGCCGGTACCCGCCTTGTATGGCAAGACCGAAACTCGCTCTCCACACCGGGTTTCATCCCGGGAGGCAGAAGGACCCTTGAGGGGACCCGATCGCCATAGAAGGCATGAAGAGACTCACAGACATACAGAAGGAAGTCCTGATCGCCGCGGCAGCGGCGCTGCTTCTGGCTGGAGTCCTCACCGGAACGCCTGAGGCCAGTGCCTCGAAACGGCCGAATTTCGTGATCATCCAGACTGACGATCAGTCTCCCCAGCTCCTCAACTCGAAATACCGGGGCAGGAACGGGAAGTTCAAGCCGACCATGCCGAACACCGTCCGGCAGATCTTCCGGAGCGGGACCGAGTTCCGCAACTACTACACGACTTCTCCGGTCTGTTCACCGTCCAGGGCCTCCCTGCTCAACGGTCAGTACCCCCGGAACAACAACATGCTCAGCAACAACGGCCCCTTCGGTGGCTGGAGCGGCTGGAAGGCCCAGGCGATCAGCCAGAACAACATCCCGCTCCTGCTTCAGCAGTCGGGCTACCGGACCTCCCACTTCGGCAAGTTCATGAACAGCTATTTCGACCTGCAGAACAGGAAACCGACCCGGCAGTTTCCGCGAGGATGGGACAACTGGTTCACATCGTCGTTCAAGTCCCGTGACAACCGGTTCTACGGGTATTCGGTGAACGACGGAGGCCGAATCAAAGGGCCGTACGGAAGCCGCAACTACACCGCCGACAAGAGGATCGACCCTGAGGCCTGCAGGTTGATGACCCCGAAGGTGAGGGTCCGACCGGGCAAGCCGAAAGAGCGGTGCAACTATACAACCGACCTCTTCACCCGCAAGGCCTTGCAGGAGCTCAAGTCAGCCGGCCGGGAGCCGTTCTACCTCCAGATCGGTTACGACGCGCCTCACGGCGACGTGCGCGCGCCTTCCGGCCCTCAGCCGGCCACCCGGCACATCGGCAAAGCCTCCCGCACGCCGCTGATAACCGATCCGAACTTCAACGAGTGGGATTTCACCGACAAGTCAAGCCTGCTGAGGTCGGTGGCGCCTCGCCTGCTGACCGCCAGGGAGAAGCGCAATCTCAAGGTCGCGTATCAGGCCCAGCTCGAATCGCTGATGGCGATCGACGAGAGCGTCGGGGCGATCGTCAAGGCGCTGCGCAAGACGGGAGAGCTCGACAACACCTACATCTTCTTCCTTTCCGACCACGGGTATTTCCTCGGGGAGCACCGCTTCGCCCTCGCCAAGTTCCTTCCCTACGAAGCCTCCTCAAGCGTTTCCATGGCGGTTCGTGGACCGGGTGTCCCGGGTCCTCCAGTTCGGGCGAGGTCGTCGGCAACATCGATGTGCCGGCCACGATCACCGAGCTGGCCGATCTCAAACCCGGCTACGAGCTTGACGGTCGTTCGCTGGAGGACTTCTGGAGTGATCCGACCAGGCGGTCCCGTCGGGCGGTCGGTATCTCGATCTACAACCAGACCGGCGATCCTCAGGTATCGGCCAGGGCTCCCGCACTGCGTTACCGCGGCTACCGGGTCGGCCCCTACAAGTACATCCTCTACTCGGCCGGAGGGACGGAGATCTACGATCTCAGTCGGGATCCCTACGAACTCAGGAACCGCTACGAAGACCCTGCTTACGCCGAGGTGAGGGAATACCTGGAGTCGCACTTCAGAGACGTGACCAGGTGCGTCGGAGCCGAGTGTCGCGAGCCGTTGCCGCCGTGGCCCGAGCCGTCGTCGCCCTGAGCCGGCCTGCGGACCACGGCTCTGTCTCTCCGAATTGACAGTATCCACGGCGTGGAAGCCCGCATCCTGGTTATCGCCAAAGCCCCGGTGCCCGGGCGGTCCAAGACAAGACTGAGCCCTCCCTGCAGCCCGGCTCAGGCCGCGGCCCTGGCCGAGGCGGCGCTCGCCGACACTCTCGAGACGGTCGCTGCGACCGGGTGCGGGGGCCGCACGCTGGTGCTGGATGGCGAGCCGGGGGACTGGCTTCCGGCGGGCTTCGAGGTGCTTCCCCAGGTCGACGGAACCCTCGGGGATCGCCTTGCCGCAGCCTTCGCCGATGCAGGCGGACCGGCACTTCTTATCGGGATGGACACACCACAGGTGAGTGTCGATCTGCTGGAGGAGGGGTTGTCGCACCTCGGACCTGCTGGCAGCGACGCGGTGCTCGGTCTATGTTTCGACGGTGGTTACTGGGCGATCGGTTTCGATGGGAGCCGGGCCGGGATGTTCGAGGGAGTTCCAATGAGTGAAGAAACAACCGGAATGCGGCAACTGGCCCGAATGCGCGAGCTCGGGTTGACGGTCGCGGAGTTGCCCGTGCTCAGTGACGTCGACTACTTCGAAGATGCGCTCGAGGTGGCCGCGCTCTGTCCGGAGAAGCGCTTCGCTTCGGTACTGCAGGACATGGAGATCGTGAATGCCTGAGGCAATCAGGCCCGGGGAAGCAGTTCGCCCCACAGCGAACGAGATCTACGAGCAGGGGCTGAACCAGCTGCTTTCCTCAGCTGAGCCAGGGTCTCTTCACGCGGTCGACGGGAACGGCGCCCGACGCCGGCTGCCTCTGGATCGGTGGCTGACCGAGGCCCCTTCGGACGAAGAGATGCTGCTGGAGCGGGCCGTCGGACCGGTACTTGACATCGGCTGCGGCGCCGGGCGCCATCTTGTCGCCCTCGGCAACCGGGGTATCGAAGCCACCGGGGTCGAGGTTTCGGACCTGGCCGTTGAGATCGCCCGTGGTCGCAGGGCAAAGGTGATTCACGGATCGGTGTTCGACCTGCCGGAGACGGCGAGCTGGCAGACGGCACTCCTGCTGGACGGCAATATCGGCATCTGCGGCGAGCCGCAGCGGCTGCTCCAGCGGGTCGCTCGACTGCTGCAGCCGGGAGGTGCCGCACTGGTCGAACTCGATCCCCCTGGGGCAGAAACCAAGGTTCTGAATCTCCGGCTCGAAGGCCCCGGGGAGTCCAGCGAGTGGTTTCCGTGGGCCTGGGTGGGGGTGGACGGGATCGAAGCCGTGAGCACCGGCACCGGCCTGACCGTTTCCGAGGTCTGGCCGATCGGAGAGCGTTGGTTCGCCGAGCTCAGACGCACCTGAGCATTCCCCGGCTCGGAGAGGAGGTCAGGCCGCCACCGAGTGGCGACTTCGTGCCGTGGCTGGTGACCGGCTTTGTGGCGGCGACGATCGCGGTCGGTCTCGTGGCGCGCGAATCGGGCCTCGACTGGGGCGCGCCCACCCAGCCGTTAATGCTCTTCTGGGATCCCGTTTTCAGTACTTGGTTGATCGTGGCGACAGTCGGCCTCGGGATCTCCCTGGCTGCGGGTTTCCGGCTGTACCGGGCGGACTGGGCGGTCGGGGGTTTCGGACTTGCCCTGTTCGGCCTGGCACTGTTCTCTCGCCTGGCGCTGAACCTGGCCCGTATCGGGCCCGAGGCCTGGTACGCACCGAACGTGGTGCGTCCCGAAAGCTCGGGTCGCCTGGAGTACCTGGCGGCGATGGAGGAGCTGAAGATGGGGGTGGGCTCCTTCCTCGACAACTTCGCCGGGATGGTGCCGACCCTGCCGCTCCACGTCGCGGGACACCCCCCGGGGCTGGTCGTATTTCTGGACATCTTCGGGCTCGAGACACCGGAGTTGATGTCGGCGTTGACAATCGGCGCCGGGGCGGCCCTCTCACCCTTGATCTACCTGCTCGGCCGCCGGCTCTACGACGAACAGACCGCCCGCCTGGCTGCGTTGCTCTCGATTTTCGCCCCGACTGCGCTGCTCTACGGTGCCACCGCGGCCGATGCCCTGTTCGCGACGCTCGCCCTGGTCTCGGCCTTCTTCCTGCTCTCGACCCGGGCGAGGGGCGTGGTTTTCGGGGCGGCCGCGCTCGCCTTCGCTTCCTTCTTCTCCTACGCGCTCCCGGTGGTCGCCGGCTGGGCAGGGCTGGTCAGGTGGCGACGAGACGGCTTCCTCCAGATGGCCTTCGCCGCGGCTTGCTGCGGCGTGGCTCTGCTGGCCTTCTACGGGCTGCTGGCGGTCTTCACCGGCTTCGACGTGCTCGCTTCGATCGAGGCCACCCACGACCGTTACTTCAAGGGAGTGGCGAGCATCAGGCCGTACTGGTTCTACTTCTTCGGTTCGGTCGCCGCCTTCCTCTTCATGCTCGGCCCGATCGCCTGGTACGCGGCGCGTTCGCTCGGCAGTCGCGAGATCGGAGCCGTCGCCCTGGCGGTGGCGATCCTGCTCACGGTGATCGTCGGCTACACCAAGGCCGAGACGGAGCGGATCTGGATCTTCTTCCTGCCGATGGCCTGCCTTGCCGCGGCGCGCGCCCTTCCTGAGAGGCACCTGAGGGTGGTTCTGTTGGCGCTCGCCGCGCAGGCCATCGCGATCGAGGTCATTTACCGCACGATGTGGTGAATCACCTGAGCTCGGTGGAGGCGAACTCTTCCATGCCTGTCTCGAGGTCGACTTCGGCCTCGAAGCCGAGCAGCTCACGTGCTTTCGTCGCCTCGGCGAATACGTGGCGCACGTCACCCAGCCGGAACTCTCCGGTCACGACCGGTCGCGGCGCGTCCGGACCAGCAGCCGAGCAGAGCAGCCGGGCCATGTCGATCAACGGGCGGGGGCGTCCGCTGGCGACGTTGTAGACCCCCGCCTGCTGAGGCGGGGCTTCGAGGGCCAGCAGGTTCGCCCGGGCGACGTCCCGGACGTGGACGAAGTCCCGGATCTGCTCCCCGTCTTCGAAGACCGCCGGTGGCCGACCTGCCTCGATCAAACTTCTGAAGATGCTCGCCACACCGGCATACGGCGTGTCCCGAGGCATCCGGGGTCCGTAGACGTTGTGGTACCTGAGTGCCGTGTAGCTGACCGATTCGTTCTCCCGCGCAAAGAGGCCACAGAGGTGCTCCTGGTGGAGTTTTGTCGCTGCGTAGACACTGCGGGGATCGGTCGCTGCCGTCTCGGGTACGGGCACCGGGGTCAGTTGCTCTTCGCATGTGGGGCAGAGCGGTTCGAATCGGCCGGCCTCCAGGTCGCTGCGACTCCTGGCCGCCGGCCGGACGGCACCGTGTCGCGGACAGGAGTAACCGCCTTCTCCGTATACCACCATGCTGCTGGCAAGAACCAGGGGGCCGGCGAACCCCATCCGGGAAAGCGCCGAAAGCAGTCTTGCGGTGCCCAGGCAGTTGTCAGAAACGTAATCCTCAGCATCGCCGAAGTCCTTGCCGAGGCCGACCATCGCCGCTTGGTGACAGACCGCGCCGATGCCGTCCAGGGCACGAGCCAGCTGGTCACGGTCGGTGACGTCGCCGGTCAGATACTCGGCCCCGGGATTGAGGTAGTCCGGCCGTCTGCTGTGGGCGGCGGGGTGGAGGTTGTCGATCACCCTCACCTCTCGTCCCGAGTCGAGCAGCAGGTCGACGATCTGTGAGCCGATGAAGCCCTCTCCGCCGGTGACCAGGACCGTTTCCGTCATTGCGCGACCCTAGCGCCGTCGAGACCGTTCATGGCATCTGACACAATCGGCCGGTGGAAGGACTGGCAGAGCGACGGATGCGCGCGGAGCTTCTGAGGGCCAGGGTGGTCGCATTGGTCATCGGACTGCTGGCCGCGGTCACAATCGTGGCGGGCTGCGGCGAAGAGGCACTCCAGCCGGCCGCAGAGCCGGCCGAATCGCCTCCTTTGACCAGGGAGCCGGCGGGGCAGGTCCGGGCGATCGGCATGGGAGCCGAAGGGATGATCTTTCACGAGCGCTCCGACAGCGTCGCGGTCGGGCTTCGCGAGCCGTACCGGCTTGCTTTCGTCGATCCGGAACGGCTCTTCATCCGCAAGCAGTACATACTGACCAATCCGATCCGGCACCTCGGCCTTTCTCCAGGAGGAGTCAACGTGATCGTCCCGATCGAGTCGGCCAACAAGATCCGCGAGATCCGCCCGGACCGGCCGATGGGGCCCGAGATACCGACCGGCGAGCACCCCCACGATGCGACTTCAGCCCAGGGAAAGCTCTTCATCGCCGACGAGTTCGGAGATACTGTTTCCGTGGTTGAAGGAGACGAGGTCATTCAGACCCTGCCTGCGCCGGCCCAGCCGGGTGGGATCGCCGCGACCGAAGACCGTTACATCTCGGTGATCACAGTCTCCGAGCGTGTCCTGCAGGTTTACGACGCGGGTACCGGTGAGGAGCTCGGGCAGATTCCCGCCGGGACCGGACCGACCCACATCGAGACCCTCGACGAGTATGCCTACGTCGCCGATACCGAAGGCGACGTCGTGCGCAAGTTCAGAATCGGACCGGAGCCGGAAGAGGTCACGACCGTTCCCGCCCCCGGGGTTCCTTACGGGATCGCGATCGACCCGGAACGGGAGTTGCTCTGGGTGACCCTGACCGCGACCAATCAGCTGGCCGGATACTCCATTGCTGGAAGCACCCCGCAACGGGTCGCGACCTATCCGACGATCAGGCAGGCCAATACGGTCACGGTGGACCCGGCCAACGGTGACGTCTTCCTTGCCAGCCGGACCAACGCCACGATCCAGCGGATTTCCCCCGACCGTGAGCTGGTCGAATGAAACGGCCAGAAAGGCTCCTGCCGGCCGAGCCTCCGCCTGGTCCGACCAGGCCCGAGTTCTGGAAGAGCCCGCTTCGTGGTCCCTGGCTCAGCTCGTTTCTCGGCTCCTTGATGCTGCCTCTGATCATCGTCTGCGCGGTGACCGGCTTCCTCTCCGAGCTCGCCTACGGGGACAACAGCTTCCTGCCCGAAGGCGGCCTCGGCTTCAGCCTGTTCCCGTTCGAATGGCCGGCCGGCTGGCCTTTCCTCTACGCGCTCACCCAGGGCCTGCATGTCTCCTCCGGGGTGGCGGCGATCCCGATACTGATCGCCAAGCTGTGGTCGGTGATGCCGAAGCTGTTCGAGTGGCCGCCGGTACGGTCCCTGTCCCACCTGCTCGAGCGCCTTTCGCTGGCCCTGCTGGTCGGCGGTGCGCTGTTCGTCTTCTTCACCGGCCTGATGAATATCCAGCTCTACTACCCGTGGAGCTTCAGCTTCATCTCTGCCCACTACTACGCGGCGATCGTCTTCCTTGCGGCACTGGCGCTGCATGTTGGTCTCAAATTCCCGACCGTGCGCGACTCCTTCTCCGAGCTGGGCGTGCTCCGCCCGATGAAATACGGGCTCAGGCAGACGGGGGCGGAGCCGTACCGGGAGGGCAGCACCACCGCACTCGAGCCGGCAGCCCCGACGGTTTCCCGCCGCATGATGCTGGCGACGGTCGGTGCCACGTCGGTCGGCCTGGGCCTGATGATGGTCGGTCAGACGGTCGTCGGCGGACCGTTTCGCCAGCTCGCGCTGCTGGCTCCGCGGGGGCGGGGCTACGGCGACGGACCGAACGACTTCCCGGTCAACCGGACGGCCGAGGCTGCCAACGTGACCTCGGACGCAACCGGCCCCGGCTGGCGGCTGCAGCTGAAAGGCGGGAGGGAGGCCTCATTCTCGCGCGAGCAACTGCTGGCGATGCCCCAGTACACCTACGAGCTGCCGATCGCCTGTGTCGAAGGCTGGTCCACAACGCAGACCTGGACCGGCGTGCGCCTTCGCGACCTCGCCGCCGCCGCCGGCTCGGCCGGAGCCTCCCGGGTCCTGGTCAAGTCCCTTCAGGAGGCCGGGTCCTTCAACGAGGCCATTCTCAGCTCGACCCAGCTCGACGACGAGCAGAGCCTGCTCGCCCTGCGGGTCAACGGGGTCGACATCTCGATGGACCACGGCTTCCCGGCCCGGGTGATCGTGCCGGCGCTGCCCGGCGTCCACAACACCAAGTGGGTGTCGAGCATGGAGTTCGATCCCGCGTGACGGCCGCTTTCAGAAAGGCATACGGCGCTTCGCCGCTCCACCTGCTCGCGGTGATCGCCAGCTTCGCGATCGTCGGTTACGCCTTCTTCATGATCTTCAAGGCCCCGGCCCCCGAGAGCGTCCTGCTCTTTTTCGGTCTGGCGATCGTCGCCCACGACATGGTCGCCTTTCCGCTCTACTCGACCCTCAACTACGTCGCCGGCCGCACGAGCCGGGCAGCCGAACCGAAGGCTGTCTCGGCGATCGGTGTGCCGGCGATCAACTACCTGCGAACCCCGTTCATCCTCAGTGCGATCAGCCTGGCGATGTTCTTCCCGTTGATTCTCGGACTGAGCGCAGACCGCTACTTCGCTTCATCCGGGCAGGACGTCGGGATCTTCCTCGGCCGATGGCTCGGGATCTGCGCGGTGCTTTTCACCGGCTCGGCCCTGTTGTACGCACTGAAGCTGCGCCGTCTGCGGCGTGACCAGCGAGCCGGCGAGAGATGAAATGCCCGATGTGATCCTGCCGGTCCTCGACGAGGCCGAGGCGATTCCGGGCGTGCTCGAGGCGATGCCGGACGGCTACCACGCCATCGTGGTCGACAACGGATCAAGCGACGGATCGGGTGAGCTCGCGGCCGAGCTCGGGGCAGAGGTGGTCAGAGAGCAGCGCCGCGGTTTCGGGGCCGCCTGCTTCGCCGGTCTGACCGCCGCGCAGGACGAGGTCGTCTGTTTCATGGACTGTGACGGCTCGCTCGACCCCGCCGACCTGATGCGGCTGAAGACGCTGTTCGATTCAGGGGCCGATCTCGCCATGGGCTCGAGGCAGCCGGAACCCGGAGCCTGGCCGCCACATGCGAGGTTGGCCAACCGGGTGCTCGCCTTCGAACTGCGACGTCGTACCGGCCTGAAGCTCACCGACCTCGGACCGATGAGGGTGGCAGGACGCCGGCCGCTACTCGATCTGGGCATGCAGGATCGCCGCAGCGGCTGGCCGCTTGAGATGGTGCTCAGGGCCGCAGCCGCCCGCTGGCGGATCGAGGAGCTGCCGGTGCCGTTGCGGGGTCGCTCCGGTCGTTCGAAGGTCACCGGAACTCTCAAAGGAACGCTCCGGGCGATCTCCGACATGTCGCGCCAGCTGCGGGAGCTCGACCTGGACCGCTGAACCTGCCGTCGAAACGGCAAGCGGACCGGAAAGGGTCCGAATATGGAGCAAAAAGCCGACCGCTTGCCGGTGGACGGGTCGCTAAGGTGGCCCGATGCCTGAACTGACGAAGTACGAGCTTGACGCCGGAGTCGCGACCATAACCCTCGACGACGGCAAGGTCAACGCGCTCTCGAAGGAGATGACGACGGAGATCGCCGGACGATTCGACCAGGCCGAAGCCGATGGGGCGGTCGTCCTTCTGACCGGCCGCGCCAGCACTCTCTCGGCGGGCTTCGACCTGCGCTGCGAGCAGTCGCTCTGGCCGGAGATGATGATCTCCGGGGCACGGCTGGCAGAGCGCATGCTGAGCTTTCCGCAGCCGGTGGTCATCGCGTGCAACGGAAATGCGATCGCGATGGGCGCCCTGCTGCTCGGCGCTGCGGACTACCGGATCGGGGTCGAAGGTGAGTTCCGGATCGGGCTCAACGAGGTGGCCATCGGCATGACCCTGCCGTGGTTCGCGATCGAGCTGGCCCGCCACCGCCTGACCCGCAGGTACTTCGACATCTGCACGGTCAGCGGCACGCTGCTCGGCCCCGAAGAGGCTCGGGCTGCCGGCTTTCTTGACCAGCTGAGCGATTCCGGCGCTCTGCTCGCGGCAGCGGGGGCCAGGGCCTCCGAACTGGCAGCAATCGACATGGGCGCACACCTGGCGACCAAGCTGCGGATCCGGGAGGCTGTTCTCGCCGGTATCGCTGACGGCATCGAGCGCCTCGCGGGCGACGGCCGGGAATGGTGACAGGACGATGAGCCTGGTCCGGCTGCAGAAGAGCCTCAACATCCAGGCTTCACCCGAGATCGTCTTCGAGCTGGTCAGCAGCAGCCGCAACTGGCAGCTCTGGACTCCGGTTTCTTCGGTAGAGATCGAGCGGGAGAGCGGGCCTGACGGCACGGAGGAGATCCGCGTCTTCGCGCTCGGCCCGTCAAAGATCAGGGAGCAGATAGTTGATTACGACGAAAACCGGCAGTACTCGTACGTTCTGCTCTCGGGACTGCCGGTCGACGACTACCGGGTCGACATCGAGCTGAAGCCCGAATTCGGCGGGTGTACCACCACCTGGACCACCGTCTTCCGGCCGAAGGTCCGGGGCACCGGCGCCGTGCTCACCAAGGCCATCGGTACGGCCTCCGGCAAGATGCTGCGTGGTCTGTCCGCCGAAGCCGAGACCAGGTCGCTCGCTTCGAAGAACTGAGCGTCGAGTCCGCCGGCTCGCCGCGCCCGGGGCTCAACCGATCAGTTCGGTCTGGCCTTCGGCGCTGATCGCGGCCTTGCTGTCTTTCGTGCGAATGACCAGCAGGGCGATCAAGGCCCCGATCAGCGCGAATCCGGAGCCGACCAGGAAGGCGAGCTGAAAGCCTTCGGTCAGCGCAGCCGGGCACGGCCTGCTCGGCGCCCTGTGCGGCGGAGAGCACGCTGTCGGTCTTCGACGCGGCGATTGACGACAGCACGGCCAGGCCGAGCGCCCCGCCGATCTGCTGGGCGCTGTTGATCAGGCCCGAGGTCAGGCCGACTTCGTCTTCACGCACCATCGAGGTGCCGCCCACGGTCGCACCGGGGAAAGAGAGACCGAGTCCGAGGCCGGCAACCATCGAAGGGCCCAGTACGTCGCTCAGGAACGAGCCGTCGGCCTGGATCTGGGTGAACCAGAGGAGCCCGACCGATCGTGCAGAGCATGCCGGCGACGAGCACGGGCTTGAAGCCGATCCGGTTGGCGATCTCCGAACCGGCACCGGCGCCGAGGATGATCGTCACCGACAGCGGCAGGTAGCTGAGCCCGGCCTTCAGGGCGTCCCAGCCGAGTACCTGCTGGGTGTAGAGCGCGATGAAGAAGAACATCGAAAAGAGCGAGGCCGCCAGCAGCAGGCCGACAAGGTAGGAGCCGTTGCGGGTCCTCGAAGCCGAAGATCCCGAAGGGAACCAGCGGGTTGGCCGCCCTGGACTCGATCAGGACGAACAGTCCGAGGATCGCGATCGATCCGGCGATGAGGCCGAGGGTCTGGCCGGAGGCCCAGCCGGCGCTCTCGGCATCGATCAGGGCATAGACGAGCATCGAGAGTCCTGCGGTGACCGTGACCGCTCCGGGGATGTCAAAATCGTTGTGCTCTTCGCCGCTGTCGCTTTCCGGGACGATTCGCAGGACCAGTGGCAGGACCAGCAGGATCACCGGGACGTTGACCAGGAAGACCCAGCGCCAGCTGAGGTACTCGGTCAGGATCCCGCCGAGCAGTACGCCGACCGCTCCGCCTGCGCCGGCGACTGCGCCCCATACCCCGAGAGCCTTGTTTCGCTGCTTGCCTTCAGCGAAGGTGGAGGTTACGATTGAGAGCGCCGCGGGGGAGAGAAGAGCTGCGCCAAGTCCCTGTGCCGCACGCGATACCAGCAGCATCGCCTCGTTCTGGGCGAGGCCGGCAGTCAGTGAGGCGAGCGCGAAAAGGATCAGGCCGTAGACGAAGATCCTGCGGCGACCGATCAGGTCGGCCATTCGCCCGCCGAGCAGCAGGAAGCCTCCGAAGAACAGCACGTATGAGTTGACCACCCAGGCAAGACCGGACTGCTCCACTTCGAGCGCCCGGCCGATCGAGGGAAGGGCGACGTTGGTGATCGAAGCATCGAGTACGACCAGAAACTGCGCCGCGGCGAGCAACAGAAGGATCTTCGATTTCTCGGCGCCGAAGGCCGATGTCTGGTCTTTGCTCATCTGTCTGTCGGAAGGAGGTGGGAGACCATCGAAGACTAGCTGAATGGTGCGCAGGCAATCATTGCGGCAGCAGCCTCTTGACAAAGGTAAAATCATGATATATCGTGATAGTCATAATAGATTCAATGAAAGGAGCACCATGCACGGTGCAGCCATGAACAGGCCGGGAATAGCCGGCCGAAACAGGAACCGTCGGAGGAAGGCCCGCGCGGCATTCCCCGACATCGCAGTATTCATCGCCGGTGACAGGCCGGCCGAAGGCGACGGGGAGGGACGCTCCGACGGACCGAGACACCGAAAGGGCCCACGAGGACCAGGTTCCCGTCGCCGGCATGGAGGCCGGGGCCGGCGTGCACGCCGCGGCGACGCCCGCCTGGCGATACTCATCCTTCTTGAGGAAGAGCCGGCGAACGGCTACGCGATGATGCAGGAGATTGAAGAACGCAGCGGCGGTGCCTGGCGGCCCAGTCCCGGTTCGATCTATCCGGCACTCTCGCAGCTCGAAGATGAAGGCCTGATCGAGCCTACGGACGAAGGGCGAAAGGCCTTCACCCTGAGCAAGGAAGGCCGCGAGTATGTGGAGGCCAACCGCGAGCGCATGGGCACGCCCTGGAAGACGGTCGCCGAAGGCGCATCAGACGAACTGGGTGGCCTTCGCGACTCCGGGAAGGCACTTGCGATGGCGGCTTCGCAGGTTGCGAGAACAGGCAACCCCGAGCAGCTGATCGCGGCCCGAGAGGCCATCGATCAGGCCAGGCGGAGCATCTACCGCATTCTCGCCGGAGATTCACCCCGGTCGGAGGAAAAGGGCGAGCAAGGCTGAGGTTTTCTCCCCGGCGGACGGTCGGACCTGCGTGAAACGGGTCCGGATCGGCCTCCTGCCGCCGGCCGGCTTCAGTAGCGGTCTTGCGCCCGGTCAGGCGGGGTCGACGGAGTCGACGAACAGATCGACTCCGAGTTCGGCCCCGTCACCGTCGGCCGCGTAGGGGGCGAAGTCGGTGACTCCGGCCGCCTTCAGGACGTCTTCACAGAGCAGGGCCTGTCCAGTGAATTCGCGGCTGTCTCGGGTGAGGATTTCGTAGGCGGAGTCGGCGTAGATCGCCGGGGTCCGGGCCATCTTCATCGCTGCGTCTCCGCCGAGCAGGTTCTGGACCGCTGCGGTCGCGACCAACGTACGAGGCCACAGAGCATTCGAGGCGACGCCGTCCGGGCGAAGCTCTTCAGCAAGGCCTAGGGCGGCCAGGGTCATGCCGTACTTGGCGATCGTGTACCCGGTGTGGGGAGCCAGCCATTTCGGCTCGAGGGCGATCGGAGGGGAGAGGGTGAGGATGTGGCCGTTCTCGCTCTGCTTGAGGTG
The DNA here is from genome assembly GCA_963709475.1 of uncultured Solirubrobacterales bacterium. Taxonomy (GTDB): domain Bacteria; phylum Actinomycetota; class Thermoleophilia; order Solirubrobacterales; family 70-9; genus 67-14. Next base: position 449,449 of record CAVPWI010000001.1, read on the forward strand.
CGGCAGGCAGGCTTGGCTCAGGGCGAATGTGCCACGCACATTGATGTCGAGCATCAGGTCGTAGGCCTTCATCGGCAGCTCGGCGGTCGGAGCGAGGTTGATCGCGCTGGCGTTGTTTACGCAGATGTCGATGCCGCCGAAACGTTCGACCGCCTGGTCCACCGCGGAGGCGATGTCGGCGTCGTTTCGAACGTCACCGACGATTGCGAGAGCCTTGCCACCGGCCTCCTCAATCTCCTGAGCGGCGGTATGCACCGTACCCTCGAGCTTCGGATGGGGTTCGGCCGTCTTGGCCAGCAGGGCGACGTTCGCGCCGTCCGCAGCCGCCTTTAGCGCGATCGCCAGGCCGATACCCCGGCTGCCGCCGGATATCACCATGGTCTTGCCGGACAGGTCCCGTGAACTCGAGTGCTCGCTCATCGGGTGAATGCTACGCAGCACGGACTCCGAGTGAGTCCGGACCGGTAATCAGTCGTGCTCGGCATGGAGGCCGGGCGTGGCCTGGCCGAATCTCCGCTTCGAGCAGGCGACGGGTGCCGGGTCGTTGCGGTCGAGCAAAGCGGTTCCTGACGGGCGACTGCTTCGACCACACTGGATTATCAGGTCACGCACTCGATCGAGAGCGTTGACTCTGTCGTCTCCTCCGCCCCCGTAGAAGACGTCCCTGCCGGGTTGGCCGAGCAGCGAATTCGCGCGGCGGTTGCCGATCAGCACGTCGTCGCCAAAAGATCCTTCGATGTCCTCGTTCGACCGATGCAGACCGACCGGGTCGCAGTTGCGGACCGAGTCGTACCAGGCCTTTCCTCTGGGCAGCGATATGAAAAGGCGGCCCGGGAGGGGCTGGATCTCGGCGAAAGAGGCATTGTCGCGACCCGGTCCACCGACCAGGGCGCCTCCGGCGCAGCCGCCTCCTGCTGCCAGCAGGTCGCCTTGCGGTCCTCCAAAGAGCCAGGTTGGACCGGGCTCGCCGCCGATCAGGCCGTCCTGCCCGTCACCGCCGTAAATCCGGTCGGAGCCGGGGCCCGATTCGATCAGGTCATCTTCCGGACCGCCACGGACCAGGTCATCACCGGTCCCGGCGAAGATCCGGATCTGTCCGACGGCTTCAAGGCTCCCGTCCACCCGGAGAGAGTCGTCACCGCTGCCGAGGTCAGCGATCAGCCAGCGCGCCGGACCTCCGGGGTTACAGGAGGCCGCCCGTGAGTCCCCGCTGCGGCGCGAGCAACCCGGCCCGATCGATATCCCCTTTGCGGCTACGAGTTCGAAAGTACCGGCCTGCTCATCGAATCCGACCGTGATCCTGTCCGGACCGTTTCCAGCGACGACGGCAAGGCCTCCGCCGGCAGCGGACGGGAGTGCCTTCACTTCCACGTAGGCGGATCCATTGGGCCGTTTCTCGGGTCCACAGGACTGGGCGGAGGTTGATCCCGGACAGCGGTCCGTGCCCTGGCCGCCGAGAATCGCATCGACCCCGCCCCGTCCGCGAATCAGGTCATCTCCCGCTCCGCCGTCGATCCAGTTCGCCCGACCGTCTCCGGTCAGCCGGTCGTTGAATGCGGAGCCACGGATTCCCTCGAACCGGAAAAGGCGGTCACGGCCGTCGCCCCGTGCTTTGCCGCTCTTCAGCGATACCCGCACTCCCGGACTGGGGGCGGTGTCGAAGGCGGCGATGTCGCCGCTGCCTTCGCCGCCGTCCATCCGGTCCCATCCATAGTCCCCATGTACGTAGTCGTCGTTGCCGGGGCCGCCGCTGACCAGGTCGATGCCGAGATTTCCGGAAGCTTCGTCTCCGTCTCCCGGTCCACCATTGACCCGGTCGTCGCCCAGGTCACCGTAGGCCCTGTCGTGGTCACCCGGGCCGCCCATCACGATGTCGTTGTTGCGGCCGCCGCGCAGGAAGTCGGTGCCCGGCCCGCCGCAGATCACGTCGCCTCCGCGGTCTCCCAGGACGACGTCGTCGCCTTTGCCGGCCTGGATCACATCCTTGCCGACCGTTCCAACGAGAATGTCGTCGCCGTGTGTCCCGACGATCGTTGCCGTCTGACCGAGGCAGAAGGGGGGAGATGACGGATCTTCGGCTCCCAGAGTGAGGCCCGCCACGAGCAGCAAGAGAAAGGCGGCAAGCGCTGCTCTGATCCTCACACGGCCATGGTAGCGCCAACTTCGAGGCTGACCGGACCGCTTCCGGCCGGGTCAACCGGTGCTCCGTTTGCCGGCTGATCGACTACTCTCGGCCGATGGAGCAGGTTGACTGGGAATCGCGCTGGACCGAGGGTCGAATCGCCTTTCACCAGGACAGGGTGTCCGATCTGCTTGAGCTCTACAGCGACCGGATACGTCAGCCCGGGGGGACCGGGCGGGTGCTGGTCCCCCTCTGCGGCAAGAGTCTCGACATGGTCTTCCTTTCCGATCTCGCCGAGCAGGTCATCGGTGTCGAATACGTCGAGCAGGCAGCGCGTGAGTTCTTTTCGGAACGAGGTCAAGTGCCGAGAGTCGAATCGAGTCCTGCGAGGAGCTATTCAGGTGGGAACATCACGATTTTCGCCGCAGACTTCTTCAGCCTCGGCGCAGCGGTACTGGGTCCGGTAGATGTGGTTTTCGACCGTGCCGCCCTGGTTGCTCTCGACCCAGGGGCGCGGCGGCGGTATGCGTCCAGCCTCGTTTCCCTGCTTCGCCCGGGAAAGCGGGTTCTGCTGATCACGTTCGACTATGACCAGGCTCAGATGGGCGGACCCCCTTACGCGGTCCCCGATCAAGAAGTGGGGCAACTGTTCGGTGACGGATTCGAAATCGAGCGACTCGAGACCCGGGACGCGCTCAGTGACCGTTTTCGATCGAACGGGGTCAGCCGGATGAGCGAATCGGCCTACCTGCTGACCCGGTTGGATGAGGGCGGCCAGGGCGATTCCACTCCGTATCATCCGGGTTCGAGCAACTGATGCCCGAATCGAACCTCGCTGTCCTCCTCCGTCAGATGCGCCCAGAGATCCGGCCGGGTGAGTTCGTCTTCGTCGCAGCCCCCGGGGTTGCGCCGCTCGGTATCGAGTACCTGGCGACCGTAGAAGAGCCCGAAGGCCTCAGCGCCGTGATCAGAAGAGAGGACGCCGACCGGCTTTCGCTCAAGTACGACTTCGTCGCGTCCTGGATAACCCTGAGGGTTGAGTCGGCCCTGGGTGCGGTGGGTCTCACGGCTGCCGTAAGTGCATGCCTGACCGATCGCGGCATCAGCTGCAACGTGATCGCAGGCCTGCGGCACGACCACCTGCTGGTCCCGCTCGAGCGCGCCCGCGATGCGCTCGACGCCCTCAGACAGCTGTCGGAGTCCTGAGCCGCGTGGAGAGTGTGCGTGATCTCACTCAGGTGGGGGCTTGATCCCAACCCTCACGCTGAGGTAGGGTTACCGCTGTTGTCCGCTCCGACCGACCGGTTGGGCGGAAGTCTGGCAGTCAGAGCACGTCGTGAAGGTGAGCCCGCGCAACCCGGGGCCGCCTACTGAGAAGCGTCTGACCTCAGTTTCAACACGACCGAATCCACGCCGAAAGCCAACCCGCTCGGGTTGAGGTTCTGCGGTGCGAAACCAGAAAGCTCTGAATGTCGAACATGAATATCCCCATGCCTGTGCGTTTCCCGATTCCGAGGATGTCGGGCAAGATGCTCAAGGTGGAACTGCTGGCCGGCCTGGTGGTCGCGTTGGCGCTGATCCCTGAGGCGATCTCGTTCTCGATCATCGCAGGGGTGGATCCCAAGGTGGGGCTCTACGCATCGTTCACGATGGCCGTCGCGATCGCCTTCACCGGAGGCCGGCCGGCGATGATCTCGGCCGCCACCGGAGCGATGGCGCTGGTCGTCGTATCCCTGGTCGACCAGCACGGTGTCGAGTACCTGCTGGCTGCGACCGTACTGGCCGGAATCATCCAGGTCACCCTCGGTGGTCTCGGGATCGCCAAACTGATGCGCTTCGTACCGCGCTCGGTGATGACCGGCTTCGTCAACGCCCTGGCGATCCTGATCTTCCTGGCACAGGTTCCTCACCTTGTCGCGGGTGGCGCGCTCGGCCTGATCCTGGTCGCCGGAGGGCTGGCACTGATCGTGATCATGCCCAGGGTCACCAAGGCTATCCCGGCGCCGCTGGTTGCGATCGTCGTGCTGACCGTGATCGTCGTAGCCAGCGGAATGGGCGTGCCGAACGTGGGCGACGAAGGGGAGCTGCCGAGCGTTCTGCCGTTCCTCGGGATTCCGTCGGTTCCGTTCACCCTCGAGACCCTCTCGATCATCGCTCCTTACTCGCTGACTCTCGCCGCGGTGGGACTGCTCGAGTCGCTGATGACCGCAAAGCTGGTCGACGACATCACCGAGACCCCTTCGGACAAGGATCGCGAAGCCAGGGGACAGGGCATCGCCAACGTGATCACCGGCTTTTTCGGCGGTATGGCAGGCTGCGCGATGATCGGGCAGACGATGATCAACGTCAAGGCCGGAGGTGCCCGGACGAGGCTCTCGACCCTGGCCGCCGGCGTCTTCCTGCTGACCCTGGTGGTCGGCCTGGGCTCGGTCGTTGCGATCATCCCGATGTCTGCCCTGGTCGCCGTGATGATCCTGGTCGCGGTTTCGACCTTCGACTGGCACAGCGTTTCCCCGTCGACTCTGAAGATGATGCCACGCGGTGAGGTGGTGGTCATGAGCCTCACGGTCGGCGCCACGGTCTTCACCCACAACCTGGCCATCGGTGTCGGAGTCGGCGTGCTCGCTTCGATGGCGCTCTTCGCCCGTCGGGTCGCACATCTCGTCCATGTCGACCGGGTGGTCGATCCGGATGGAAGCACCGCCCTGTATTCGGTGACCGGCGAGCTCTTCTTCGCTTCGGACCAGGAACTGATCGACTCGTTCCTCTACACCGAGGATCCCCCGAAGGTCGTGATCGACTTTTCCAGAGCCCACCTCTGGGACGCATCCGCGGTGGCCGCGCTCGACGCGATCGCAACCCACTACGAGCGGCACAGGATCGAGCTCGAGATCACCGGCCTGAACAGCCACAGCGAGCAGCTCCACGGTGACCTCACCGGTCAGCTGGCGCCGGCCCAGTAGTCACCGTCCACGGAGAGAGCCGGGTTTGCGACTGGCAACGCCGCTGCCCTTGCCAGGGCTTCCGGTGATACCTATAGCCTTCCCGGGGTTGGATCCCCCTCCTGGGGATTCCGGAAGGAGAGCCGGATCAGATTTCCGACAGCGCAGTTGTCGTCAGCCGCCTCGCAGGTCGGAGGCCTCGCGGGTGGAGCGGTTGCCCTCGCCGACCGGGTGACCCATCCCGGCACCAGGATGCTGGGGGAGTGGGCATCCACGGCCCACATGCCCCACTGGCCGAAGCCTCCATCGGGAAGAGGCGCTTCGGCAATTCTCATCCCGGGATTTCTGGCCGGGGACCCAAGCCTGACCCGGATGGCCAAATGGCTGAAGGAGGGTGAGTTCTCGCTGGTTCGCAGCGGAATCCGGTGGAACGTCGACTGCCTCGAGGACACCGTCAACTCGGTCGAGGCGCGGCTAGAGGCATCGGTCGAAGAAAGCGGTCAGCGGGCGCTCGTGATCGGCCAGAGCAGGGGAGGGGTGGTCGGCAGAGTGCTGGCAGTGCGCCGTCCGGACCTGGTCGAGACCCTGGTCACCCTCGGTTCCCCGCTTCGCAGTCAGACAGCCGTCCACCCTCGGGTCTGGCTTTCGATCGGGATGGTCGGTGGTCTCGGATCGCTGGGTGTACCGGGCCTGCTCAGCCACACCTGCTCGAAGGGCGACTGCTGCCGGGAGTCCCGCGAGCAAGTGAACGCGCCCTTCCCGGAGGATGTCCGTTTCATCTCGATGTACTCCCGTGACGACAGCGTCGTCAAATACGAGGCCTGCCTCGATCCCGCGGCCGAACACATCGAGGTCGGCAGCAGCCATCTGGGAATGGGCGTGGACGCGGCCGTCTGGCGCGTTCTTTCCGGCCGGCTGGACCGGAGCTGAGATGCAGAGTCAGGCGAAACAGCTCTCGGCGCTCGACACACAGTTCCTGGCGATCGAGAACGACCGCAACTACGGGCATACCGGTGGCCTGGCGGTACTCGATCCTTCAACCGCCCCTGGTGGTGATCTGACGCTTCAGGAGCTCAAGGAGTTCATCCGGTCGCGGCTTCACCTGATCCCGCCATTCACCTCGAGACTTGCCCAGGTTCCTTTCAGCCTCGACTGGCCGTACTGGGTCAAGGACGAGCACTTCGACATCGGCTTCCACGTGCGGGAGATCGCCCTGCCGGCCCCCGGGGACATGAATCAGCTGACCGAACAGGTCGGCCGGATCTACTCGCGTCAGCTCGACCGGGCGAGGCCGCTGTGGGAGCTCTACCTGATCCAGGGGCTCGAAGGGGGGAGGGTGGCGCTGCTCAGCAAGACCCACCACGCCGCGGTGGACGGTATGTCGGGAAGCGAGATCATGAGCGCGATTTACGACCTCACGCCGGAGCCGCGAACGGTGGAGCCGCCGCCGGTCGATGCGGAAGAGGAGGGCGAAGGCGGGGCTCCGAGGGGGCTCGACCTGATCTCGTACGGCCTCACGGCACTGCCGCGCTACCCGGTCAACCTGGCGACCAGAATGGGTCGCATCCTTCCGCATGCCGACGTGCTTCCTTCGGTCACCGGAATGCCCGGTTCGGAACGGATCAGCCGCTCGCTCTCTAAGGTGCGCAACTTCGTCGGTCGAAATGCTGACGGCCAGGTGATCGAGCGGCCGCCGGTCAAGGCCCCGAAGGGTCCTTACGGAGCCCCGGTCTCACCACACCGGATCTTCGGTTTCGGTTCGATGCCGCTCGCCGACATCAAGACGGTCAAGAACGCCTTCGCGGTCAAGGTCAACGACGTGATCGTCAGCCTGGTTGCCGGAGCCGTGAGGGCGGACCTCATGAGTCGTGGCGAGCTGCCTGACGAGCCGCTTGTCGTCTTCGTCCCGATTTCGGTCCGCACGGAGGAGGAGCGGGGGACCTTCGGCAACCGGGTCTCGGCGATGATCGTCGCCTTGCCGACCCATCTCGATGATCCGCTGGAGAGACTTGTCTTCAGTCACGAGAACCTGAGCATCGGCAAGGAGAATCACGACGCTCTGCCGGTCGAGGCGATGCGTGACATCTCGACCCTGGTCCCGCCGGCGCTCCATACCCGCGCCGCCCGGGTGGCGACAACGCTTTCGGGTCGCTTCACCCGGCCGCCCTGGAACGTGATCGTCTCCAACGTGCCCGGCCCTCCGGTGGATCTCTACTGCTGTGGCGCGCGTCTGGAGGCGATGTACCCGCTGTCGATCATCTCCGACGGGATGGGCCTCAACGTCACCGTGATGAGCTACCGCGACTCGGTCGACATCGGGATCACCGCCGACCGCGAACAAACACCCCACGTACAGGAAGTCGTAGACCACATGCACGGGGAGCTCGCCCTGCTCCTTGGGCGGACTCCTCGCGCAAGCGGCTGAAGAAACTCAGAAAGCCTCTTCGCTGAGTTCCATCACGTCGTTGTCGATGCCTTCGATCGCCGCCCGGGTCCCACCGAGTTCCGGCAGTACGTTGGCGGCGAAGAACCTCGCGGCAGTGACTTTGCCTTCGTAGAAGGGACGGTCGATGTCGGCCGCGCCGTTCTCGAGTGCAGCAGTGGCGATCTCGGCGTGGCGCAGCAGCAGCCAGCCGATCATCAGGTCGCCGAAGGCCATCAGGAAACGCACCGAACCGAGACCCACCTTGTAGATGTTCTTCGGATCTTCCTGAGAGCTGAACATGTAGCCGGTCAGGGCATCGTTCATGGCCTTGACGTTCCCGAGGGCCTCGGCCAGAAGGGCCCGCTCCCTGTCCAGGTCGCCACCTTCGCCGTCGATCTGTTCCTGCATCTTCGAGAAGAGGTGGTTCATGGACTGGCCTTCGTCGCGGATGATCTTGCGGAAGAAGAAGTCCTGCGCCTGGATTGCGGTAGTGCCTTCGTAGAGGCTGTCGATCTTGGCGTCGCGGATGTACTGCTCGACCGGGTAGTCCTGGAGGAAGCCCGAGCCGCCATAGGTCTGGAGCGATTCGGTCAGGACCTCGTAGGAGCGTTCCGAGCCGACTCCCTTGACCAGCGGCAGCAGGAAGTCGTTGATGCGGTGGGCAAGGCCCGGCTCGACCCCCTCGACCAGGTTGGCAGCCGTCTCGTCCTGGTGGACGGCGGTGTAGAGGTACAGCGCGCGCAGTCCTTCGGCGTAGGCCTTCTGCCGCATCAGGGCTCGACGCACGTCGGGATGGTGCATGATCGAGACCCGGGGTGCGGTCTTGTCCATGATCTGGGTCAGGTCGGCCCCCTGGATCCGGTCCTTGGCGTACTCCAGTGCGTTGAGATAGCCGGTGGAAAGGGTGGCGATCGCCTTGGTGCCGACCATCATGCGGGCGAACTCGATCACCTCGAACATCTGCGCGATTCCCCGGTGCTCGTCGCCGACCAGCCAGCCCTTGGCAGGCACGCCGTGGGCACCAAAGGTCAGGTCGCAGGTGGACGAGGCCTTGAGGCCCATCTTGTGCTCGAGGTTGGTCACGAAGGCGCCGTTTCGCTCGCCGATCTCACCGGTTTCGGTATCGAAGAGATACTTCGGCACGATGAAGAGGCTGAGGCCTTTGGTGCCCGGTCCGGCACCCTCGGGACGGGCGAGGACGTAGTGGAGGATGTTCTCGAAGAGATCGTCGGAGTCGCCCGAGGTGATGAAGCGCTTGTCGCCTTCGATGTGCCACGAGCCGTCCGGCTGCTCGATCGCCTTGGTCCGCCCGGCACCGACATCGGAGCCGGCATCCGGTTCGGTCAGAACCATCGTTGCGCCCCAGTTGCGCTCGACCGCGATGCTTGACCAGCGCTGCTGTTCTTCGTTGCCGACGCCATACAGAAGGTCGGCAAAGGCCGGACCCGCCAGGTAGAAGAATCCGGCCGGCATCGCCCCGACCACGAACTCCGCGATAGCCCATGAAACGGTCGAAGGCGCCGGTACGCCGCCGATCTCCTCACTCAGACCGAGGCGAAGCCAATCCGCTTCGATCCAGGCGTTGATCGAGTCCTTGAGCGGCTGGGGCAGGCTCACCACATGGGTGTCCGGGTCGAAAGTGGGAGGGTGGCGGTCGGTCTCGGCAAAGGACTCGGCCACCGGTCCCTCGGCCAGGCGCGAGGCTTCGTCCAGCATGACGCGGACCGTTTCGCCGTCGAGGTCGCCAAAGCGGCCCGATTCAAGGACTTTGTCGAGGCTTAGAACCTCGAAGAGGTTGAACTCGATGTCGCGGACGTTGCTCTTGTAATGGCTCAAGGTGTTGCCCTCCGTTGGAAGTCGGTGCGGCTGCTGGTCGGCGGATCTCGATCTGAAGCTTGCCCGGAACTCTACCTGCCACAGTCTTCGGCAATCGACAACTGTCCCGTATGGCACCGCATCCAAGGCCGCGTGGGATCCTGTCCTCGTCGAGCGCTGGCACGAGTCGGGCAGGATCACGGCCGTTACGCTTTCGCGATGAACAGCAAGCGATTGCCTGGTGGAGTGGTTCACAACCTCCCTACCGATCTGCAGGAAGGCCTGGTCGAGAGTCCTGAGGCGCTCCATGCCTGGAAGGACCTAACGCCTCTTGCCCGCAACGAGTTCATCTGCTGGGTCGAGGATGCCAAGCAGCAGAAGACTCGCGAGCGCCGTATCCGTCGCACCCGCGAAGAGCTTGAAGAGGGCCAGCGTCGGCCCTGTTGCTGGCCCGGCTGTAAGCATCGGGAGCGAACGGGCAGCTGAAGCCGGTTGCGGAGAGATCCACTCCGTGAAAGGCCCGGTCAGTCCCCGGGCAGGCCGTAAGTCGTCGTATATGGCTCGCGTGTGCGGTTGCCGTCGCCATCGACGATCACCCGGTCGATCGTGATGTCGAAGCCACCTTGACCGTTGCTCGAGCGGGACTGTGTTTCCGCCTTCACCCGCCGGCCGCCGTTGCCGCCGTAGATGCTGACGGTGATTGCGGTGTCGGAGGCGGAAGAACGAACCACAACTGGCGCGTTCGTATCGTTTGTCCAGAGCAGGTCGATCGTGCCGTAGTTCAGGGTCGATTCACGGCCGGCGGGGTAACGGTCGATGTAGAAACTGTGGGGCACGTGGAGGTCGATCTGCAGGCCGGCGAAGTAGGCGGCGTTATAGGTCGTGGTCGAGAACTGCGAAACCCCGCCTCCGACCGTATTGATCAACTTGTTGCCTTCGCCGATCGTGGGGGCGGGCTTGTATCCGTTTGCCCGGGTCCGCTCGCCGGCGATCCCGTTGAGTGAGAACTGCTCACCCGGTCCGATGACCGTCCCGTCCACCGTCTCCGCCATCCTCTGGATGTTGGTGACCCGAGGCTCGCAGCAGCTGTAGCTGGTGGTGAAAGTGCCGAGCAGAGAGGTCGCGTTCCTGACCTCCTTCGTGGTCAGGTCTGGTTGAACGCGTTGCGATGGGAGTCGGACCTGATGGCTGCCGTTGCGGATCGACATCGCCATGTTCTCGACGGCCGCGGTCTGTCGGATCTGGCGTCCTGCGCGCGCGGGCCTGACGCTGGCCGCACCGGGTTTCGGTTGCCAACTCAGGTCACCCTGCTCGGCCAGGTTGACCGGGGGCAGGGGAGGGGCGTCGATACTCGCATCCTGCGCCGGCCGATCGCGGCGACCGGCAAAGTTGGCGACCAGGGTCTCAACCCCGTCGATGTCAGCTCCCAGCCGGATGCTGGAGTCCCCGGATCCGCCGGTCGCCTCGATCGCGAGCAGGCCGGCCACCTGGCGAGGGGTGAGTGTTGCGGCACCGCTGGCGGTGCTGACCTTGACGGGTTGCCGCAGGTAGCGCTCGGCATCTTCCGCAACGGACTGGACCTCGGCCGGACTCGGCGCGGGTTCCCGACGGGTCGGGATTCTCATGGACTGCCGTCCGGCATCGAATGACCCCAGGAGTTCCTCTCTGGTGGCGTCACGCCGGACCCGGACGCCCGCCCTGGGCTGCTCGACGCTGACCTCGAGGGTGTCGGGATCGATCGAGAGCGCACCGACAAAGGGCTCCCGGTCCAGTTCGTCGGCCACACGATCGACGGTGCGGTTCAGGCGCTTCGAGTTGACCGGTTCGTAGGACGGTTCGAGTTGCCGGTCGCCGAAGAGGAAAAGTGGGCCCTTCAGTACGGATGTGATCCCGGAGCGCCCGGAGGAGTAGGCCCGATCGGTACTTGCGTCGACGTCGACAACCAGGCCGGCCTGTGGCGCCGTGACCGTGAAAGCCTGATCGCCGCTCGTGAGCCTGACCGTCCGCGGCTCGATTCCCTCGATCAGCTCGGCTGCGTCTTCCCGGCTCTCGCCGCCGAGGTCGACTCCGCTCATGCTGGTCCCATCCAGGACCTCTCCGGCACTCAGACCACGCAGGGCGAAGCCGGAAATCACCCAGATCAGCACCACGCCTACCGCGGCGATCACCCAGGCGGTTCGTTTGGAAACGGGAGCCCGATTGGGTGGCTCCGGGCGTTGCCTCGTTCGCACGCTGCGACCGGCGCCTTCCTCCGGGTCCTGCCGTTTTCGTCTGCTTCCTTCGATTCCGGGAGTCTGACGGGGGCCGGAGGCCGGTGCGTGTCTCTGATCACTGCGAACCGACAATCCCGGCAGGGTTGCGCTGAATCCCGGCCTGCGCATATCGGCCGCCCGAAGTCTTTCGTCAGTCGGCTAGGAGCCGTCCCCGATGGCCGCGGAGTCTGCCGCCTTCAGGAAAGGCATCAGGTACTTGCCATGGACCTTCTCAGCCGGATCCCAGGCGTACGGCTCCGAGCTGGCGGCCCCGGGTCCGAGATCGATCAGTCCCTCCGCCGTGACAAGGGTCCCGCGGTAGACGGGTTTGAACGGCTTCGGGGCGGGTGTGCCGAGGGCATCGGCGGCGATCGCGGCCGCCACCACATCGGCCTGCTCGGTAGCGATTCCGCCGAACTTGACCGGGAACGAGGTCACGTCGCCGGCTGCGAATTCCTTTTCGTGGCCATCGATCCGGCCGAAATCATCAACCGGGATGAATCCCTGCTCGTTGTACGGGATTCCCCGGATCCGGCGTCCGGTCAGCAGGGGGAGGGCAACCACCAGATCGGCCTCGATCCTGCCTCCGTCGGTGGTCACCAGCGCGCCGCCCCGGTACTCGGCCGGGGAGGTCTCCAGGATCGCCTCTATGTGCCGATCCTGGAGCAGAGAAGCGACCTTGGCTGAGGCTGCCTCACCGAACAGTTCGAGCGGCGAGCTCTCCGGTGTGACGATGGTCATCGACGCGCCGGGGTCAAGCTGGTCGGCGATCAGCATGGCGAGCTCGTAGACCGGCAGCGGCCAGCTGCCGTCCTCAGGCATGGTCACGACCACCTTGGCATCCTCACGGTCGCGCAGCTCTGCCAGCGCTTCCGACATCGCCTCGTTGCCGGCCGGCCCCTGGTAGGTCGTGGCACCCGGCACCGATGAGATCGGGTCTGTTCCCGGGGAGGCGATCAGGTAGTCGTAAGTGAACTCCGAGTCGTCGGAAAGCATGATCACGCGACGGTCGGCGACGACCTCCGAGACGCTCAGGTTGTGGAAGGTGGCTCGGGCGGTCGAGGTCAGGGCAGGCAGGTCGAAGTTCAGCAGGCCCTTGCGGCCGAATCCACTCGAGACCGCAAGCGGCTTGAGCACGAACCTGGAACTGGGCGAGAACAGGTGAACGTCCGTGCCCGAATAGGAGATGGCATCGAGGGCAAGCATTGCCTCCAGGGCGGCGACGCCACCTCCGATGATCGCCACCTTCGCCGGTTCCGCAGACTTGGACTTCATATCTCTCACCCCTTTCTTTCCTTTCGGCAATCATAGGCTCCCTCGAGCGTCGCGATCGCAGCAGCTTCACAGGGTCGCTGCCGGGCAAGGCGCAGTCGCTCGGCGAACGCAGTCGCTGATGGGCAGAAGGGCCTGACTGTGTAACTCTGCGCGGATACCATCGGTTTCGCAAGGTCCGATCAACCGAGACGAGGAGAGAACCGTTGGCGCATCCCGATTCGCTCGACCACATGCTGGCCGCCTGGAACGAGGCGGACCCGTCGAAGGTACGGCACCATCTGGATCTGGCCCTGTCACCCGAGGTCGAATTCATCGACCCCAGCGTCGAGACACACGGCATCGACGAGTTCGAGGCAAACGTCCGTAACGTGCATCAGGCGATTCCCGGGGTCGTCTATTCGCGGACCAGTGGCGTCGACAGCCACCACGGGTTGCATCGCTACTCGTGGCAGATCAGCCGCGACGGTGAGGTCGTGCTGCCGGGTTTCGACGTGACATCGGTGAATGAAGAGGGCAGGGTCACCCGCGTACTGGGGTTCTTCGGCCCGCTGCCTGAAAAAGGCTGAATCGGCCCAGTCCGGTTTCAAGTTGACATAACCGACATTATCGCGCATAAGATAGAAGTGTCACACGGCAGTGCTACACTCGTCGGGTGCCGACCAAGCTCCGCAGAATCGCAGTCACGGAGGATCCCGAGCTTGCTGAAGCCCTGATAGCAGCCGCCCGGGTAATGCCGGGTCTCAGCTCCGCCGCTCTTGTAAAGGAACTGGCGCTGCGTGGTGCCGGGACACTCTCTACTGACGGTTCCGCAGAAAGAATGGATCGTTTGATCGCCCGGACAGGAGCCAGACCGGCGAAGGGTGATCTGCGCGAGTACCTCCGGAACCGTCCGCCGCTGCGGCCAATGGATCCAGATGATCCTTACGCGCTTTCACGGACCGTTGGCGAGCAACGAGAAGACAACATCTGATCTTGAGCAATGGCTGATCCGGTCTACTTTGATAGCTCGGCACTCGCGAAGCTCGTCCTGAACGAGCCAGAAAGCGCCGATCTGCACCGCTTCATCGAAGAATCCCCGGGTCAGGCGGTTTCCAGCGTGATCAGCGACGTCGAACTGGTTCGAGCGGTCCTTCGCAGGGACCCATCACTCCTGGACCTGGCCCTTGAGGTTCTGGCCCAAGTGGTCCTGCTGCCCACGATGGATTCGATCAGCCTTCGGGCGGCATACCTGGCACCTGCCACTCTGGGGTCACTTGATGCCCTGCATCTGGCCACCGCCCTGGAGATTCGAACGGACCTCAAGTTGGTGGTGAGTTATGACAACCGGCTCTTGGCAGCCGCCACAGAAGCGGGATTCGATGTTTTTTCACCTGGTGCGCAGAGCCGACCAGGAATCGATGCTCGCAGCCATCGATGAGGGGCACCTTGGGAACGTTTGAAGAGCTGGGAATCGCAGGAACGACGCGAGAAGCCCTCATCGAGCTCGGATACTCGGAGCCAACCCCGTTCCAGACCCTGGCAATCCCGTGCCTGTGCCAGAAACGGGATCTCTTCGGCCGGATCGAAAGCCATACTGGCAACGTGGCGTCTTACGCGCTGCCGATCATCGAACGCATCCTGACCGACGGGCCTGCCTATGGCCCCACAGCCCTGGTTCTCGTACCCACCCGTGAACTGGCCATCCAGGCCCACGAGGACGTTTTCCAGCTGTCGGGACGCGGCAACGCCGCCCGAGTCATGGGTGTTTTCGAGGGAAAGCCCCTCACCAGCCAGATCGGACCACTCAAGCGCGGAGTTGACATCGTCATCGGGACCCCGGGTCGGGTGCTGGAGCACGTCAAACGGAAGACCTTGCGCATCGAACAACTCAAGGTCCTGGTCTTGGACCGGACCGACGAAGTCCTCGAAACGGTTGCCGGCCGGGAGGTCGAATCGATCATCGAAGCAACCCCGAAGACCCGCCAGACTGTCCTTCTGTCAGCTACCTCCCCACCCCGCGTGATGAAGTTCGCACGCAAGCACCTCCTTGACCCTCAGCTCGTCGGAATCGAAACCGAGGAGTACGGATCGGCTGCTCCCTCAGGGATGCCGGCCGCGGCGATGGTGAACCTCTATTTCGGTGCCGGCAAAGGGGGCGGAGTCACCCCGCGTGACCTGGTCGGCGTGATCACCAACGAAGGCGGACTGACTGGTCAGCAGATCGGTGCGATCAAGATCAAGCAGAACTTCTCACTCGTGGCGGTTCCCGCAGAACAAGCCAAAGCCGTGGCAGGCAGACTGCGATCCAGTCGGATCAAAGGCCGCAGAGTGAAGATCCGACTCGAGCGCTTCTAGGAGTCATGCAACGAGACAGATTCCCGGGTCAGCGCGGGCCGTTGGTTTCGAGGAAGACGACCGGGCCGGAACCGAGGCGGCCGTCGTTGAGGGCGAGCAGTCCGGCCATCGCTTTCGCCGTGTAGACCGGGTCGAGGTCGAGTCCGGCCCTGTCGTTCGCGATGGCCTTCGCTTGCCGCGCCGCCTCGCTCGGATGACCGTAACCCGCTCCGATCTGGTCATCTACGACGATCAGCTTCTCGGGGTCGAGTCTCAGCTGACCGATTCCAGCCCCACGGCTGCGCAGGAGCTTTTTGCTCTTCCCCGCAAGCCCGACCAGGGCCTTGCTGTCGAGCCGCAGGGTGTCGTTGACGACTACTGCGAGCACCTTGGTCTCCAGGCCGGCCAGGGCGAAGCCGAGCAGCAGCCCCGCGGCGGTTCCGCCCGAGCCAACAGCGGTGACGACACAGGAGGGCTCGGGGAGCTCCCCCCTCTCGACCTGTGCGGCAAGCTCAAGAGCGATCTCGGTTGCACCGAGCGCGCCGACCGGCGAGGAGCCGCCGGCCGGCAGGTAGTACGGACGGTGTCGCAGCATCAGCCAGGGCACCGTGGCGATCGTCCGGGCCTTCGAGTGGGTGAAGTGGATCTCGGCGCCGGATCGCCCGAGTCGTTCCTGCTGCTTGCGGACGTGGTCGTCGACCGGCTGGTCGATCAGCGCCAGCACGGTCTTCAGTCCGTATTCACGACCGTAGAGGGCACAGGCGAGGCCCCAGTTGGTGCCGAGCCCTCCGACGGTAAGAAGCGTCGAACGACCCCGCCTTTTCGCCTCGGGGATCAGCCACTCAAGCTTCCTCACCTTGTTTCCGCCCCAGCCACCGTCGCCGAAGGCGCCTTCGTCCTTGAGCCAGATTTCGGCTTTGCCGTCGCTGAGGCCGGGCAAAGGTCTGATTGGGGTCGGGGTGCTGCCCAGGCGGATCCTGGGGAGAGACTCTGTCAGCTCGGGAAACAGTTCGTGAAGGCGGCTCAAGTAACCGGGTCCGATCTTCTCCAGGCCGGCCAGGACCAGTTGGTGAAGGCACGCAGGATCCATTCGGCCGGTCCGTAACGGTGGTGCCTGAGCCAGACCGCGCTGAGCCAGGTCAGGACGGCGAAAACGGCGATCGCGATCAGCACCGCCACCGCCGGCGAGACCTGACCGACCAGCCCGAAACCGTAGCCCGTGAAGATCAGCGAGAGCACTATTGACTGGAGCAGGTAGTTGCTGAGGGCGATCCGGCCTGCCGGCGCCAGGGCATCGATCAGCCTCACCCCCGGCCTCGTATTGCGTGCGAGCACGAAAGCACTCAGATAGGCGCCGGTCAGGGCCGGGGCAAGCAGCACGTTCAGCGAGAGGGCGAACAGCTCCCGGGCCGGATCGTTGATCGCCGGGTCGGCACCGGCCCAGGCGTAGAAGGCTGCGGCAGGCAGACCCAGAGCCAGACCGAGGCCGAGCAGCCATTTCCAGAGTCTCCGGAAACGATCGGGCTCGAACAGTGCCCGGGCCCTGCCCGCCGCCAGCCCCACAAGGAACATCGCCAGGGCGCTCGGACCCTGAATCAGAAGCAGCAGGAAGAAGACCTCACCAAGCTCTCCGGAGCGGGTTTCGATCACTGTCGAAGGACTGCCGGCGTAGCCGGTTTCGAGTTCTTCCGCCTGCTGGGTCAGCTCGAGCGGATCCGAACGGAACGGGTCGGGGTCGTCCTGCGCCGCGAGGCCGAGCAGCCCCCAGACAACTGAAGCCACGACCAGCACCCCTCCGGCGACGATCAGTGCCCTCCGGGGCTTCCAGTTACGAACCAGAAAAAGGGCGATGCCGGCCAGCGCGTAGATCATCAGTATGTCGCCGCTGAAGAAGAGCAGGCCGTGGGCCAGTCCGAGGATGAACAGCCCGACAAGCCTCCGTCCGAACCGGCGACCGAACGGCACGCCCTTGCGGGCGGCGCTGTCCATCTGGATGGTGAAGCTGTAGCCGAACAGGAAGGAGAACAGCAGGTAGAACTTCGACTCGAAGAAGAAGGTGACCATGGCGCGGGCGGCATCGGAGTCGGAGCCGTCGAAGGCGGGATCGCTGATCCCGGAGTATGTCGAGGCGAAGAAGCCGACATTGACAACGATGATTCCGAACAGCGCAAAGCCACGCAGCCCGTCGACCAGCTCGATCCGCCTTGCCGGTTGCGCTTCAGTTCCTGCGGTCAGGCGACCTCGACGCCCTTCCAGAAGGCGATCCGGTCGGTGATCATGGCGGCCTTCTCCTTCGGCTCCGGGTAGTAGAAAGCGGCGCCGGCGTTGGTCTCCCCGTCAACGACCACGTCGTAGTACGCGGCCGTCCCTTTCCAGAAGCAGGTTGAGCTCTGGTCGCTGGAGACGAGGTACTCGTCCTTGACCGAGTCCTTCGGGAAGTAGTGACTGCCTTCGACGATCACCGTGTCATCGCTTCGTGCCAGCTCGACCCCGTTCCAGGTGGCCGCTACTGAATTGTCGTACTCCATTGCTGTCTCCGGTCCTCGGTGGTCCTTGTCAGGGATGACGATCCTCTCACTCCCGGCTATCCCATCTCGTTCCGGGGCAACTTTCCCGTCATGAGAGGGTTACAGTGATGTGACGGGCGGTAGGGTTGCCCGGTTGCGCCACACTTCAATCCAGAGGAGAAAACCTTGATCGCTCGCCAAAGCCGTCTTCAGCACGTCTTCGCCCTGATCGTCCTGACGATCGCCGCAGTCTTCCTTGTCGCCGCAACGCTGCCGGCAGGTGCCTTCGCAGCCGGAGCACAGACCTCGCTCACCAAGAAGCAGAAGGCCAAGAAGAAGGCCAAAGCGAAAGCCAAGGCCAAAGCAAAGGCGAAGGCCAAGAAGAAGGCCAAAGCCAAGAAGAAGGCGAAGCGTAAGGCCAGGGCCAAAGCCAAGCGGCTCAAGGGCCCGGCAGGTCTCAAGTTCTACGATCCGGCCAGCAAGAACAGGGCTATCCCGAGCAGGAACGGCAAGCTGATCTGGGCCCGCAACGCCAACGGCACGGTTTCACTCTCCAGCGCCGCTTCGACCAAACTCGTGCTCTACAGCTCGAAGACGGTCAACGGCGAGAAGATCGCCGTATCCGGTTCGGTCAGCGTCCCCAAGGGCAAGGCCCCCAAGGGCGGGTGGCCAGTGATCTCCTACGGTCACGGCACGACCGGCATCGCCGATCAGTGCGCTCCGACCAGGAACACCCCGGGTGGACCGGCGGAGAGCTATATCAGCTACACCGATGACATCCTCAACTCCTGGCTCGATGCCGGTTACGCGATCGCCCGCTCAGACTACGAAGGCCTCGGCACCCCGGGTATTCATCCCTTCCTCGTCGGCAAGTCGTCCGGCAGGGGCATTCTTGACATCGTCCGCGCCGCGGGTCAGCTGAACAAGAAGATCTCGAAGAACTTCGTGATCACCGGGCACTCTCAGGGCGGCCACGCGGCGCTCTTCGCAGCCGACCAGGCTCCGACCTGGACACCTGACCTCAAGCTCAAGGGCACCGTCGCATATGCGCCGGCCTCACAGCTCAAGGAGCAGCTGCCGCTGCTGTCCGGCTTCACCGAGGCTCCCAACGGACTCACGGCGCTGGCGACGATGATCGTCAGGGGCGTCAGCTCGGTCTACCCGGAGGTCGACGCTCCGGCGCTGATCTCCGATCCGGTGCTGGCCCTCTACCCGGACACGCTGACCGAATGCCTCGCTCAGCTGAGCGAACCGACCAGCCTGGCCGGTATCGCCCCGAGCGAGCTGGTCCGGCCAGAAGCCGATACGAGCGCCCTGCTTGACGCGCTCGGCGAGCAGAACCCGATCGCCACCAGCTCGGCTCCGATCGTGCTGACCCAGGGACTGGCGGATACGACCACGTTCCCGTTCCTGACCAGCAACCTCAACATCGAACTCGGCAAGATCCCGGGCAACGATGTCGAATACCTCACCTACCCGAATGTCGATCACGGCACGATCCTCGACGCCTCCGAGCCCGAGATCGATCCGATCATTGAAGGTTGGCTCCCCGGCGGCAAGTAAGCGGTCGCAAGGACAAGAATGGAAGAAAGAGGGCGGCCGAGGCCGCCCTTTTTCATTCTGCCGCCGCCGACACCGCTTACGCTCCACGGAGGTGGACGATGAGTAACGGAGACGCACCGAGGAGGACACGCCTTGCCGGCGAGCGCACCCAGCTTGCCTGGTGGCGTACAGGGCTGGCCGCTTTTGCGGTCGGGATCGGGGTGGGCCGGGTTGTGCCGATGCTGGATCCGACCGTGACGGTCTGGCCCTACATGTTGCTCGGAGCCGGCTTCGTGATCTACGGGATTCTGCTGATCCAGTTCGGGCTCAAGCGAGGAGCCCACGTTGACCGGGCCGTGGGTGAAGGCGAGTCGACCTCGCCCACCGCGCTCAGTACGAACATGCTCGGGATCATGGGCATACTGCTCGGCATCGGCACCGTGCTGATCATCCTGTTAGACAGCTGAGATCAGTCCTGGCCGAGCCAGTCGGCCAGCTCCTCGAGGGCCTCCGGCTCGACGTAGTAGTAGGCCCAGAGACCACGACGCTCGCTGTTGACGATCCCGGCGTCACGGAGCTTCTTCAGATGAAACGAAAGGGTCGGCTGACTGATCTCGAACAGCGGCAGCAGCTCGTAGACGCAGACCTTTCCCGCATGCTTTCGGAGTACGTCGACCAGGGTCAGACGAACCGGGTCACCGAGTGCCTTGGCGATCACGGCCATCCTCCCCGCTTCGCTGCGTTCGACGTCGGGGTAGACCACCGGTTCGCAGCACGGCTCACCTGGAGGACGCTTCTGCTTTGGAGTGAGGGTCATGTCGTAGCTCATCGACATCCATCGAATCAGTTCCATAGACGTCTGTCAATTGATAGCTTCGCGCCCATGAAGTCGAACCCAACCGCGGCAGGCCAATCTTGAGGGTGGCGATCAACGGTTTCGGCCGGATGGGGCGCCTCGCTCTGCGGGCCGGACATGACTCCCCCGGCCTCGACTTCGTCGCCGTGAATGAACCGCACATGGAGGCGGACGCCGCCGCCCACCTTCTGGAGTTCGACTCCGTCCAGGGTAGGTGGCGGGGAGACTTCAACGCCCGGCCGGACATGCTCGAGGTCGGACGGCATCAGCTTCACTACTCGAGCGAGACAGAGCCCGGAGACATCGACTGGTCGGATCTCGAGATCGACGCAGTGCTCGAGTCTTCTGGCAGGTTCAGGACCCGGGAGACGCTCAAGCCCTTCCTCTCGGAGGGGGCCGGGAGCGTGCTCGTCGCTGCACCGGTCAAGAGCGGGGCGCTGAATCTGGTCGTCGGGGTCAACGACGACCTCTACGAACCCGGTCGCCACGACGTCATCACCGCGGCCTCCTGCACGACCAACTGTCTGGCCCCCGTGGTCAAGGTGCTCCACGAGAACGTCGGCATCCGCCATGGCTCGATCACAACCCTTCACGACCTGACCAACACCCAGACCATCGTCGACGCCCCGCACAAGGACCTGCGCAGAGCCCGCGCGGCGAGCATGTCGCTGATCCCGACCTCGACCGGGTCGGCCACCGCGATCGGGATGATCTTTCCGGAACTCGAAGGCAGGCTGGACGGGCACGCGGTCAGGGTGCCCCTGCTGAACGCCTCACTGACCGACTGCGTCTTCGAGATGGAGCGGGATACCGACGTGGATGAAGTGAACGGCCTGTTCGAATCCGCCGCCGGGGGTCAGCTTGAGGGGATCCTCGGTTATGAGAAGAGGCCACTGGTTTCATGTGACTTCCGGGGTGACCCCCGCTCCTCGATCGTCGACGCGCTGTCGACCCGGGTGACCAACGGAACCCAGGTCAAGGTCTACTCCTGGTACGACAACGAGTGGGGTTATGCGAACCGGCTGGTCGACCTGCTCGAGATGATCGCCGCGAGCAGGGACTAGACCATGCCCGCCTCGCCCGAGCGCGCTTCCTCGGGCGGCGACCTGAGGAACTACATCCTGGTGACGGCCGCCTACTGGGCCGACACCGTCGCCGACGGCGCCTCGCGCATTCTCGTCCTGTTCTTTTTCTTCCAGCTCGGCTACTCGCCTTTCGAACTCGCGACGCTGTTCCTCTTCTACGAGTTCTTCGGCCTGGTCACGAACCTGGTCGGCGGCTACGTTGCGGCCCGGCTGGGCCTGAAGGCCACGCTGTTCGCCGGTCTCAGCGTTCAGGTGTTCGCGCTCGGGATGCTCGGCATCCCCTCGGAAGCCTGGCTGATCGTGCCCTGGGTGATGTTCTCCCAGGCCCTCTCGGGTATCGCCAAGGACCTGACCAAGATGAGCTCGAAGAGTGCGGTCAAGCTCGTCGTCCCCGAGAACTCGGAGTCTTCGCTGTTTCGCTGGGTCGCGATCCTGACCGGCTCGAAGAACGCGCTCAAGGGGGTCGGCTTCTTCGTCGGCGGACTGCTGTTGACTCTGGTTGGCTTCCAGGCGGCGATGCTGCTGCTGATGGGCATGGTCCTCAGCGTGCTGCTGGCGACGGCCTCGCTGATGCACGGAGGCCTGGGGCACGTCGACGCCAAGGCCCGCTTCCGCCACATGTTCTCGAGCAGTAGTGAGATCAACCTGCTCGCAGCGGCCAGGGTGTTCCTGTTCGCTTCACGCGACGTCTGGTTCGTGGTCGGCCTGCCGGTCTACATGCGTTCCGTCCTGGGCTGGAGCTTCTGGGAAGTCGGCACCTTCCTCGCCGTCTGGGTGATCGGCTACGGGGTCGTCCAGGCTTCGGCGCCGGCCTTCCTCGACCGACGGGCGGCGGCCGGTGCGGGACCACCTGACGGCCGGGTCGCCACCCGGCTGGCTTTCGTCCTGGCCCTGCTGCCGGCGTTGATCGCGGTCTCGCTGACCGCCGAGTTCGACCCCACTTTCGTTCTTGTGGCAGGCCTGATCGTCTTCGGCCTCGTTTTCGCGATGAACTCAGCCGTCCACTCGTACCTGGTGCTCTCCTACTCGACCGCCGAGCGGGTTTCCATGGACGTCGGCTTCTACTACATGGCAAACGCCGGCGGCCGTCTGACCGGCACGCTTCTTTCGGGCCTGCTCTACCAGCTATACGGCCTCAACGCCTGCCTCTGGGCCTCGTGTCTGTTCCTGGTTGCCGCCGGACTTCTCTCAATGAGGCTGCCACGCCGGCAGTCAGGGCCGATTGCGCTGACCGGCTGACTCAGACCCGGGCCGCAGCGATCCCGGTCAGCCTCTGATTGTGGAATGAGCTGCCACCGAGCATGTTCGCGTCGAGCTGGGCGCGCTTGTAGAACCAGTGGACGTCGGCCTCCCAGGTGAAACCGATCCCGCCGTGGGCCTGGATCGCCGAGGCGGTCACCTCGATGCCGGCCTTGGAAGCAGCCGACTTGGCGAGCGACGCGGCTTCAGGAAGCCGCTCGCGGTCGGCGTCAGCCGCCCACGCGGCGAAGTAGGTGTCGGCCCTGGCCCCTTCGGTGAGTAGCAGCATCTGCGCGCAGCGGTGCTGTACCGCCTGAAAGGTTCCTACGGGGCGACCGAACTGCTTGCGGTCCTTGACGTACTCGACGGTCATGTCCAGGACCCGGCGACAGATCCCGACCAGCTCGGCCGAAACCAGCACGGCTGCGAGATCGAGCGAGGATTCGATCTTGCCGGGCATCCCTTCACCGCTGACCGATGTATCGGGCCGGCCGTACCGCCGGGTCGGGTCGATCGTCTTCAGATGAGGAATCGAATCGCCGGGACCGGTCAGCAGCCCGGCGCTGTCGGACCCACGGTCGGCGATCACGACCACGTCGGCGCTGGAGGCGTCGGGTGTTATCTCGCCGGCGATGCCAAGCGCTCCGGTCGCTTCACCTGAAGCCAGACGGGGCAGCCACTCTTCTTTCTGGGAATCGCTGCCGGCCTCCGAGATCGCCGCCGCACACATCACTGTGCTGAGCAGCGGTCCGTTCAGCAGTGCATAGCCTGCTTCTTCGAGCAGACCGGCCAGCTCGACGTAGCCGAGCCCCCCTCCACCATGTTCTTCATCGACAGCGACTCCGGGCCAGCCCAGCTCCCCGAGTTCCTTCCAGAGCGCGGAGTCGTACTCGCCGGACTCCGCCGCCTCCCGCTGCTTCTCGGCGGTAGAGCGTGTAGCGAGCAGGTCCTTTGCGGTCCGCTTGATTTCGTGCTGGTCTTCGGTGAAGTCGAATCTCATCGGTCTCTCACTTCCTCGGCAGTCCGAGCACTCGCTCGGCGACGATGTTCTTGAGGATCTCGGTCGTGCCGCCTTCGATCGAATTGCCACGGGATCGCAGTAGTTCGTAGGCCCAGGGGTCGCCTTCGGTCAGCGAATCGGCGCCACGCACCGACACAGCCAGCTGAGCCAGCATCTGGTTGGTCTCCGACCAGAGCCACTTGGTCAGTGAGCCTTCCGGTCCGGGCTGGCCGTACTGCTCGATCGAGCTGAGACCGCGATAGGCCAGCAGGCGCAGGGTCTCGGTCCTGACATGCATGTCCCCGAGTGCCTCGGCGACGACCGGGTCGTTGATCCTGCCGTTTTCCTTTGCTTCCGCGACCAGTCGGTCGAGAAGCTGCCTGAGACGGACCTGAAGGAAGAAGCCGAGGCCGGAGCGCTCGTTCATCAGAGTGGTCAAGGCGACGTTCCAGCCGTCGCCCTCCCCGCCGAGCATGTTCTCGTTCGGGATCCTGGCCTCTTCGATGAACAGCTCGTTGAACTCGGCCTCGCCGGTGATCTGCACCAGCGGACGCACCTGGACAGCCTCCTGCTCCATGTCCATGAGGAAGTACGAGAGGCCCTTGTGCTTGGAGGCATCGGGGTCGGTCCGGGCCACGAGCATGCACCACTTCGAGTACTGGGCACCACTGGTCCAGACCTTCTGACCGGTCACCACCCAGTCGTCGCCGTCGCGGACGGCCTTGGTCTTGACCGCAGCGAGGTCCGAGCCGGCCTCGGGTTCACTGAAGCCCTGGCACCAGATCTCTTCCGCCGAGAGGATCGGCGTCAGGTAGCGCTCCTTCTGCTCCTCCGTACCCCAGGCCATGATCGTCGGTCCGGCCAGCAACAGGCCGAGGACGTTCGCCGGCAGCGGAGCACCGATACGGCCCATCTCCTCGAAGAAGATCGCCGACTGCATCAGCGACGCGTCACGGCCTCCGAACTCACGCGGCCAATGAACGGCCGCCCAGCCGGAGTCGTAGAGCCGGCGTTGCCACTCCTTGCGGAACCGGTACTGGGCGTCTTCGTCGCCGCGGGGCTCTTCACCGGGGATATTGGCCGCCAGCCACTCCCTCAACTCGTCGCGGAATTCGGTCTCTTCGGCAGAGAAAGTCAGGTCCATGAGGCAAGTCTAGGTAAACGGCGCCGGAGCGGTGTTCACTCGTCGCGCGACTGCCGGGCGATGCGTTCCGAATAGTCGACCCGCTTGGAAGGATCGATTTCGGCGTAGAGCCGATGGAGGCCGAAGATACGGCCGAGGCGCTCGCGACCTTTCGGAGGCAGGAGACCGGAGAAACGCACCAGGTAGCCGCTGGAGCGTGGCACGAAGACATCTTCGCGACGATGCTCGATCGCGGCGATGACCTCGGCGGCGACTACCTGCGGGGAGACCAGCCTGATCAGCGGCACCTTCTTCGTGCCCTCCATCATTCCCGTGTCGACGGGACCGGGCATCACGCAGGTGAAGCAGATCCCGGAGCCCCGGTACTCGGACCGGATCGCATCGGTGAAGCCGACCACGCCGAACTTCGACGCCGTATACGCGGCGAGAGCCGGAACGCCCATCCTGCCGGCCTGCGAGGCGACGTTGATGATCTGGCCGTCGCGCCGGGGCTCCATCCACTCGAGCGCCGCGAGGGTCCCGTTGATGACGCCGTTGAGGTTGACGTCGATCATCCGGTCGACCAGATCACGTGACTGGTCACCCACCCTGGGCGAGGCCTCGGCGATGCCGGCATTGTTGACCAGGACCGAGATCCGGCCGAGATCGTTCTCGACCTTCTCCAGCAGTTCTTCAAAGGCAGGGCGGTTGGTCACATCGAGGCCGAAACCGTGGCAGCCGGGACCGACAGCAGCCGCTGCTTCCTTGGCGGCGAAACCGTCGATGTCGGCGATCACCACAGTCGCCTTTCGAGCCGCTGCCGCCCGGGCTATCTCGAGACCGATGCCCCGTGCGCCTCCGGTGACGAGCAGCAGCCTGTTCTCGAGCGTGCTCATGTTCCGGCCCTAACCGGCGTTTCGCAGTTCGACCAGGTCGGCAAGGTCTTCGTTCGAGAGCTCGGTCAGCGCTGCTTCGCCTGAGCTGACGATCGCGTCGGCCAGCTCCCGTTTGCTCTCGTGAATAGAGGCGATCCGGTCTTCGATCGTGCCTTCGGCGATCAGACGGTGGACCTGAACCGACTTGGTCTGGCCGATCCGGTGGGCGCGGTCGGTGGCCTGTTCCTCCACGGCTGGATTCCACCACCGGTCGAAATGGACCACGTGGTCGGCCCTGGTCAGGTTGAGACCGGTTCCGGCCGCCTTGAGCGAAAGCAGGAAGACGGATACCTCTCCCTCCTGGAATCGGTCCACCATGTCCTCACGCCTGGGAACCGGAGTGCCACCGTGAAGAAGCTGGTTGCCGATATCACGCTGATCCAGGTGGCGCTTGAGCAGCTTCGCCATCGCGACGTACTGGGTGAAGACGAGCACCGCCCCGCCTTCGGCGAGGATCGTATCCAGCAGTTCGTCGAGCAACTCGAGCTTGCCGGAGCGGTCCTCCAGCGTCGGCCGCTCCTCCTTCAGGTACTGAGCCGGGTGGTTGCAGATCTGCTTCAGCGAGGTCAGCAGCTTCAGTACCAGGCCCCTCCTCCCCATACCTTCGCTGGTCCGGATCTCCAGCATGTTGTCGCGCACCGCCTTTTCGTAGAGCGCGATCTGCTCAGGACTGAGGCCGACCGGCTGGTCGGTGATCTCCTTCGGCGGCAACTCCGGGGCGATACCGGGGTCGGACTTCTTCCGCCTGAGCACAAAGGGCCGGATCAGCTTGGCCAGCTGTTTGGTGGTGGACTCCTTGCGCTCCGTTTCGATCGGGTCCGCCCAGCTCTTGCGGAATGTCCCGTGGCTGCCGAGCAAACCCGGTGTGGTCCAGTCGAGAATCGCCCAGAGCTCCGAGAGATTGTTCTCGACCGGAGTACCGGTGAGGGCGACGCGCGAGCGGGCCGGGATCGTTCGCAGCGCCTTGGCCCCGGCCGAACGCGGGTTCTTGACGTGCTGGGCCTCGTCGGCGACCAGCAGGCCCCACTTGACCGAGCCGAAGCGGATCGCGTCGAGCCGCATCGTGCCGTAGGTGGTGAGCACGAATCCTTTGTTGACGCCGTCGAGCGACCTGCCGCCGCCGTGGTAGCGACGCACTTCTTCACCCGGCGCAAACCGCCTGATTTCCCGCTCCCAGTTGCCGAGCAACGAAGCGGGACAGACCACCAGAGTCGGGCCATCCGTCTTCGGATTGCCCTTGCGGTGGAGGTGGAGGGCGATCAGCATCACCGTCTTGCCGAGGCCCATGTCGTCGGCCAGACAGCCACCGAGGCCGAGCGACGTCATCCGGTGGAGCCAGCGCACCCCGTCGAGCTGGTAGGCGCGGAGAGTGGCGTTCAGCGCCTGCGGCTGGCCCGCCGGCTCCGTCTGGTCGGCAGCGCTGGTGATCTGCTCACGCAGGTCGGCCAGCCAGCCGACGGCTTCAACTTCGACCGTGCGCCCGTCGATGACCGTGCTGCCGGTCAGCGCCACGCTGAGGGCGTCGATCGCGGTCAGGGGACGCAGGTCGGGGTTCCGGGCGCGATCGGCCTGCACCGGTGGCACCAGAACCCACTGGTCCCTGAGCCGCGTGATCGGCCGGTTGGTCCGGGCCAGAGCTTCGAGCTCCTCGTCGGTCAGCGCCACCCCGTCGAGGTAGATGCGCCAGGAGAACCCCTGGAGGGCGGACTCGTCGAACACCTCCGGCACGCTCTGGCCGAGGCTGCCGGTCGTTCCGACCACCACCCGGGCTTCGAGCGAGTTGTTCAGCTCCGGGTCCCAGGAAACGTCCACCCCGGAGCCTGCGAGTCGCTCCGCTGCGCCGTCGAGCAGGTCCTCGACCTCGGGGTCGGAGAGCCTCAGGCGGTCGGGTACATCGGCGTCCAGCAGCCGCCTCAGTGGTGCCCAGGCCGCTGCCGCCATACCGACCCCCAACGTCGTATCGATCCTGCCCCGGGAGCCAAAGGCCTCATTCTCCTGATGCCACAGAACGCCGACGTCCTCGAAGACCTCGGGCCGCCCGGGTCGATGCGCCTGCACGGCGATCTCGAAGAAGCCCTGTTCGTAGTCGCCGTCAGGCTCGGCGATCCTCAGACGAATCGAAGCATCGGAGCGCTTTCGCGCGCGCGCGCCGTTGCCGGACGAAGCCCCCAGGGAGGCCTTCCTGCGGGGTCTGGATGGGGTCGGGGTCGAAGACAAAGGGGACCGGAGATTGTACCCGCTCGCTGCGGTCGGCCCCTTGAAGGCATGCCCGGGACGTCAGTCTCCGCCTGCACCGGCTTTCTTCGGATTGAGCGCTTTGAGGTCCACACCCTCCCGTCGCAGCAGCAGATAACAGAGCCAGATCCCGAGCGCGAACAGTGGTAGCCCCATCACCGTGCGGGCGATGCCGAGCGCCACCAGTGAGCCGGCCAGGTAGAAAGGCAGCTGCACCGCAAGCCTGGTGGTGAACAGGCCGACCCAGATCCAGCTCATCCGGTTGAACAGCTTGACCATGGCCGGGTCCTGCCTCCACTTCATGCCGTCGCCGATGATCGGACCCACCAGTACGCCCATCAGCGGCCAGCCGACAGCGATCGAGACCGCGTAAGCCACTGCGTAGCCGGCGTTGAAGAGCAGCCCCGGCAGGAAGAAGTCCTCTGCCCTGCCCGTGCGGGTCGCGATGAAACCGGCGATCGCCACGCCGATGAAGCCGGCGGCGGCAAAACGAACCGACTCGCCGCGGATCAGCCGTACCGCGGCGATGATCGCGCCGAGGCCGACCGCGGCGATCGCCGAGAGCTGGAGGTCCTGACCGGATACGGAATAGACCGCAACGAAGAGCAGGCCCGGCAGACTCGAGTCGGCTATACCCTGGGGGCCGCCCATCTCGTCGATCAGGTTCAGCTCTTGCTTCTTGTCAAGCTCGGGCTCGATCACCGGCTGGTCCCGTTCACTTCCGGCCGGGGCCGGATTTCCGTCAGTTCCGCTCACGCAAGGGATTGTCCCTGAACGGCCCTTCCGGCGTAACCGGCGGTGAATCGCGAGGAGGATGGCGCCCGTTGACGCGAGCCGGGTGACTCAGGCGGCGTAAGGGACCAGCGGCCAGACCGTCTGGACCTTTTCGGCCCTGCCCTGACGGTCGAAGTACTCCTGTAGCGAGCGACCCTGCTCGTCGGCCCAGATGATCTGGTCTTCATGCAGGGTCGGCAGGTCGTACGCCCCGAGTTCGGCGTTGATCCTGCCCAGCTTCCAGGCCAGCCTGGCCGCAGCCAGGGCGTCGGCGTCGGCGGCATGGGCGTCGGTCAGCGGGATTCCGTAGTCCTCACAAAGGATTCCGAGGGTGCGGCCACCCTTGCGGAACTTGTTGATCTGCTTTTCGAGGACGTAGGGGTCAATGACCAGGAGGCCCTCGGAGCCCCCGACCATCTCGATGAGCGGCTCGACGCCGTGGCGTCGGGCCTCACGGTCTAGGATCGTAAGGTCGAACCTGGCGTTGAAAGCGACTATCGGGATGTCTTCTGCGATGACCGTGGCCAGGACAGCGTTGATCTCGGCCACCGCTTCGGCCGAGTCCTGGCCTTCGGCACGGGCCTTCTCGGTGGTGATTCCGTGGACCGAAGTGGCTTCGGCGGGGATCTCGATTCCGGGGTCGACCAGCCAGGTCCGGCTCTCGGCCTGCTCCCCTCCGCCGACGATGCTGACCGCGGCGGTGACGATCCGGTCGTTCTCGGTATCGGTACCGGTTGTCTCGATGTCGTAGGCGGCCAGTCGGCCTTCGAACCAGTTCACGGGAAAAACGGTACCGCCGCCCCCGGACGCATTCGCAGATCGCTGTTCGCGCCCCGGGCAGGGGCGGTCTCAGCCGGACTCCGGGCGTGTCTCTATCCGCAAGGGTGAGCGGTCGACGGTGTGGTCCACCTGAAGGGTCGTGTGGTCGAGTTCGAACCGTTCATGGAGCACGTTCTCGAGTTCAACGCGTATCCCGTGGCAGTCCGCACCGGGTCTGACCAGAACATGCGCAGACAGGGCAGGAAACCCCGATGTGATCTGCCATACGTGGAGGTCGTGAACCTCGTCGACCCCGGGGTGTGCGGCCATCGACATGCCGATCTCCTCGGTATCGATTCCTTCGGGGGCTGATTCGAGCAGGACGTCGACCGCTTCCTTGAGGATCGACCAGGCGCTGGCCGCGATCAGGAGCGAGATCAGGATCGAAACGATGGCGTCGATCGGCTCCCAGCCGGTCAGGATGATCACCCCGGCCGCGACGATCACACCGACCGAGCCGGCGAGATCACCGAGAACGTGGCGAAGGGCCGCCCGGATGTTCAGGCTCTCGCCGCCGGAGCGGATCAGCACCCAGGCGGCGACGAGGTTGATGACCAGGCCGCCGATCGCGATCAGCAGCATCCCGACCCCGAGGATCTCGACCGGGTCTTCGAGCCTCCGGATCGCTTCGTAGATCACCCAGATCGAAACGACCACGAGCAGGACACCGTTGACCAGCGCCGCGAGTATCTCGGCCCGCTTGAAACCGAAGGTGCGCCGGGCGGTGGCTGGCCGGGCGGCAATCGAGACAGCGGCCAGGGCCAGGAGCAGCGAAAAGCTGTCGGAGAGCATGTGACCGGCGTCGGCCAGCAGCGCGAGGCTTCCGGTCAACAGGCCGCCGACCGCTTCGGCGATCATGAAACCGGCGGTCAGGAAGGCGGCGATCAGAAGCGCCCTGCGGTCAGCCCCGCGGTAGCCCCCCGGCCCGTGGCTGTGCCCGTGCTCCTCCATTGGAGAACCCATCCGGGACCAGTCTAGGAGAGCCTCCCCCCTGGTTGATCCTCTGGTGGCTGGATTTCGAGACCCGAGCAGCTCTACCGGTTGGCCCGGGCGCGTCTTCCGGGCACACCGCCCGCCGGTGATCCGGGCCGTTGAAATAGCCTGAAGGCTCACAGATGGTCAACCCCTTCAAAGATCCCGAAACGAGCTGGCGAGACGCCGGTACCGACTTCATCAAGAGTGAAGTCTCCGGCGGTGCGGTCCTGCTGGTGGCTGCCATCGCAGCCATGTTCTGGGCCAACGCTCCGTTCGGTGAGACCTACCAGTCGTTCTGGGATACCAAGCTGACCATCGGCTTCGGCGAGCTGGCGATCACCGAGGACCTCCAGCACTGGGTGAACGACGGGCTGATGGTCCTGTTCTTCTTCGTTGTCGGACTGGAGATCAAACGTGAGCTCGTGGTCGGCGAGCTGAACGACCGAAGCAAGGCGACGCTGCCGCTGATCGCCGCCCTGGGTGGTGTGCTGATCCCCGGGCTGATCTACCTCTCACTCAACGCCGGCGGCGAGGGAGCCGACGGCTGGGCGATCCCGATGGCCACCGACATCGCTTTCGCGGTCGCCGTCCTGGCTTTGCTGGGCAAGCGCATTCCACCGGGCGTGAGGCTGCTGCTGCTCTCGATCGCGATCATCGACGATGTCATCGCCATCCTGATCATCGCGGTCTTCTACTCGAAGGACATCAGCCTGGTCTGGCTGGCCGTCGGAGCAGCCGGCATCCTCGTCGTCTACCTGATGCAGCGCTTCGACGTCAGCCGGATTTCCCCGTACTGGGCAATCGGCATCGTGGTCTGGATCGCCTTCCTTTCGTCGGGCGTCCACGCGACCATCGCCGGTGTGATCCTCGGCCTGATGACCCCCGCGCACCCGATCAAGGGCCGCCACGTCATCGAAGACCTCGAGCACCGTCTCCACCCGTACACCTCGCTGCTGATCGTGCCGCTCTTTGCGCTCGCGAATGCCGGCATCGTGATCTCGGGCCCGATCCTCGCTGACGCCACAGCCAGCATGATTTTCTGGGGTGTCGCTGCCGGCCTCGTGGTCGGCAAGGTCTTCGGGATCGGACTCGGAGTCTTGGTCGCCCAGAAACTGGGCTGGGGCAAGCTGCCCGAGGGGGTTCTGTCCTCCCACGTCTGGGGGGTCGCTGCCCTGGGAGGTATCGGCTTCACCGTCTCGCTCTTCATCGCCGAGCTCTCGTTCGAGAACGAACAGTTGCTCGAATACGCCAAGATCGGCATCTTCACCGGCTCGATCGTCAGCGCGATGATCGGAGCATTCCTGCTGACCCGTCGCAGCAAGAAGCCCGACGACGAAGCCACGGTGAAGCCGGCCGAAACCTGACCGGCGCAACCGCCGCCCTGACCCAGACCCGCTGAGAGTCCGGCCCGCTGAGGCTCAGTAGGCTCAGGTTTCCTGGGCGCGGCCGGCAGATACGCCGGGGTCCGGTCCGAGACCGGGCGAAACATGCAGCGGCGGCCCTTCGGGCCCTTCATCCTGAGGCTCGACGTTGCCGGTGCGAAGCACCGGGGTGGGCAGGTCGCCGAGGAAGCGATCGACCATACGGGCGCACTGCCTGCCTTCGTTGATCGCCCAGACGATCAGTGACTGACCCCGTCGGGCGTCGCCTGCGGCGAACACTCCGGAGACCGAGGTCGAGTACGTACCGGCCTTGATGTTGCCGCGGCCATCCTTGTCACAGCCAAGGCTGTCGAGTAGCTCCTGCTCCGGATGCAGGAAGCCCATCGCCAGCAGGACGAGGTCGGCCTCGATTTCGAAGCCGGTGCCTTCGACCGGACCGAACGGAGGAGCATCCTCAGCCCTTGCGGCGTGGAGGGTGGTCACCCGACCGTCCTCACCGGAGAGGTGAGTGGTGGTGACCGAGAAGTCCTGCTCCCCGCGTTCGATCTCCTTCGCCTCTTCCATCGCGTAGGAAAGGCGGTACTTCTGCGGCCAGAGCGGCCAGGGAGTCTTGTCATCCGGCCGGGATTCGGGCGGCTCCGGCAGCAGCTCCAGCTGGACCACCTGGCTGGCGCCCTCCCGGATCGAGTTGGCGACACAGTCGGCGCCGGTATCGCCACCGCCGATCACGACGACTTTCTTGCCTTTGGCGGAAATCTCGGCCCGCTCGGGAGCCGGGGCCATCGGCTCGGGTCCGGCCACGCCTGCCAGCCACCTGTTGCGGGTGTAGAGGTAGTCCATGGCGAAGTGCACGCCGTCGAGGTCACGTCCAGGGACAGGCAGGTCACGGGGAACCCGTGAGCCGGTCGCCAGTACGACGGCGTCGAAGTCCTGTTTCAGCTCGTCGACCGTGATGTCGACGCCGACGTCGACCCCACACCTGAACTCGACCCCTTCTTCAACCATCTGCCCGACGCGGCGCTCGACCACGGTCTTCTCGATCTTGAAGTCCGGGACGCCGAAACGGACCAGGCCCCCGGCGGCTTCATCGCGTTCGAAGAGCGTCACGCCATGGCCCGAGCGGCGAAGCTGCTGGGCAGCCGCCATGCCGGCCGGTCCGGATCCGACCACGGCCACCCGGTGACCGGTCTCGCGTCTCGGGGGTTCGGGCTTGACCCAGCCTTCCTTCCAGGCGCGATCGATGATGTTCTGTTCGATCTGCTTGATCGTGACCGACTCGTTCTCGCGGATCTCCAGTACGCAGGCCGCCTCGCACGGGGCGGGGCAGAGACGGCCGGTGAACTCGGGAAAGTTGTTGGTGGCATGGAGTTGGCGGATCGCGTCCTGCCAGCGCCCGCGGTAGACGAGGTCGTTCCAGTCGGGGATCAGGTTGCCGAGCGGACAGCCGTTGTGACAGAACGGCACGCCGCAGTCCATGCAGCGGGCTCCCTGGTCAGCCAGCTCCTCGTCGCTCCGGTGGATCACGAACTCGCTGTAGTCACCAACCCGCTGGGCGGGGTCCCGATACGGGATGCCGACCCGTTCGATCTCGAGGAAACCTCCCAGCTTGCCCATCTTCAGCCGCCTTTCCTCGAA
Organism: uncultured Solirubrobacterales bacterium; assembly: GCA_963709475.1. Classification (GTDB taxonomy): domain Bacteria; phylum Actinomycetota; class Thermoleophilia; order Solirubrobacterales; family 70-9; genus 67-14. Next base: position 482,700 of record CAVPWI010000001.1, read on the forward strand.
GTCGCGACCGGCTCAACCGGACTGTCGGCCGGCGCACCGGCAAGCCCGGCTCCGGTCGCCTCTGCTTCCAGCTCGGCCAGCACACGCTTGTAATCGCTGGGGAAGACCTTGACGAAGCGGGCCGATTCGGCCTCCCAGTCGCCCAGGATGCTCTCGGCAACGCTGGAGCCGGTGCGACGCTGGTGATCCTCGATCAGGCGCCGGAGTTCGAATCGGTCGCTGTCTTCGAGGGACTCGATCTGGTCGAGCATGGTCGGATTGATCCGGCCGGCGAACTCCCCGTCGGGGTCGTAGACGTAAGCGAGCCCGCCGCTCATGCCGGCTGCGAAGTTCCGGCCGGTCGGTCCGAGTACCACAACGGTGCCACCGGTCATGTACTCGCATCCGTGGTCGCCGACACCTTCGATGACTGCTTCTGCTCCGGAGTTCCGCACAGCGAAGCGCTCACCGCCGATGCCGCGGAAGAACGCCCTGCCGCGGGTCGCCCCGTAGAGAGCCGTATTGCCGACGATCACGTTCTCGGAGGCTTCGTAGGCTGCGCCTTCGGGCGGGGATACCGCGAGAACGCCGCCGGACAGGCCCTTGCCGACGTAGTCGTTGACCTCTCCGCGGAGGGAGAAGCTCACACCAGGAGCAAGCCAGCCACCGAATGACTGTCCAGCCGAACCGCGGAAGTTGACCTTGATCGTATCCTCGGGAAGTCCTGCAGATCCGTGGCGCACCGCGATCGCATTCGACATGATTCCGCCGACGCAGCGATCGACGTTCCTGACGTCGATGTCGAACTCGACCGGATCGCCGTTGTCAATCGACCCACCTGCGGCTTCGATCAGTTTCCAGTCGAGGTTGTCGTCGAGGACCGGCTCCTGCGGGCGGCTGCGGTGCCGGGCTGCGTCAGTATCGACGCCCTCCGGGAAGGCCAGGACACCGCTGAGGTCGATCCCCCGTGCCTTCCAGTGCTCAACGGCATCGTCGGCTTCGATCAGCTCGGTGCGGCCGATCAGCTCGTCCATCGTCCTCACACCCAGCTCGGCCATGATCTTGCGGGCCTCTTCGGCTACGAAGAAGAAGTAGTTGACGACGTGCTCGGGCTGGCCTTCGAAGCGCTTGCGAAGTTCGGGGTCCTGGGTCGCGATGCCGACCGGACAGGTATTCAGGTGACAGGCCCGCATCATGATGCAGCCCGAGGCGATCAGGGGCGCCGTCGAGAAGCCATACTCATCGGCACCGAGGATCGCCGCCACGACGACATCACGGCCGGTCTTCAGTTGACCGTCGGTCTGCACGGTGATCCGGGACCGCAGGTCGTTCCTGAGCAGGGTCTGCTGGGTCTCGGCCAGACCGATCTCCCAGGGGATACCGGCCGACTGGATCGAAGAGAGCGGCGAGGCGCCGGTGCCGCCGTCGTGACCGGCGATCAGCACGTGGTCCGCATTCGCCTTGGCGACGCCGGCGGCAACCGTGCCAACGCCTACCTCAGCGACCAACTTGACCGATACGGAGGCCTTAGGGTTGGCGCAGCGCAGGTCGTAAATCAGCTGCTTGAGGTCCTCGATCGAGTAGATGTCGTGATGCGGCGGCGGCGAGATCAGGCTGACCCCGGGTGTCGTGTGCCGCACCGAGCCGATGTACTTGTCGACCTTGTGGCCGGGCAACTGACCGCCTTCGCCAGGCTTTGCGCCCTGAGCCATCTTGATCTGAAGCTGGTCCGCGTTCGAGAGGTAGTGGATTGTGACCCCGAAGCGTCCCGAGGCGACCTGCTTGATCGCGGAGCGGCGGAGATCGCCGTTGTCGTCGCGCTCGAAGCGGACCGGGTCCTCCCCGCCTTCGCCGGTATTGGACTTGCCGCCGAGGCGGTTCATCGCGATCGCCAGGTTCTCATGGGACTCACGCGAGATCGAGCCGAGCGACATCGCACCGGTTGCGAAGCGCTTGACGATCTCTGATGCGGGCTCGACTTCCTCCAGCGGAATCGCTCCGTCGGCACCGCGCAGCTTGAACAGCCCACGCAGGGTGGCCCTCTTCACCGAGGTCTCGTTGACCTGTTCGGCGAACTCGTCGTAGGTGCTCTGGGCGTCGCCGCCCTCGCCCCTGACCGCATGCTGAACAAGGGCGATCGTCTCCGGGTTCCACTGGTGGAACTCGCCGTCCCGCCGCCAGTAGTAAAGGCCGCCGACCGGCAGGAGGTCCTCGTGACGACCGGGGAAGGCCGTGGCATGCCGTTCCATCGTCTCCTGCGCGATGACATCGATGCCGATCCCGCCGATGCGCGACGCGGTGCCGGTGAAGTAGCGCTCGACCAGCTCTTCCTCGAGGCCGACCGCCTCGAAGATCTGGGCTCCGCAGTAGGACTGAATGGTCGAAATACCCATCTTCGAGATCGTCTTGAGCAGACCCTTGCCGATTGCCTTGACGACGTTGCGCTGGGCCCGCTCGGGCGACTCGGTGTCGGGCACCCTGCCTTCGAGGACGAGTTCGTCGACCGTGTCGAGCATCAGGTAAGGGTTGATCGCGCTGACGCCGTAGCCGATCAGGGTGGCCATGTGGTGAACCTCGCGCGGCTCACCGGACTCGAGCACCATTCCGGCCCGCAGGCGGGTTCCCGCCCGGACCAGATGGTGGTGTACCGCACCGACCGCCAGCAGCGCCGGGATCGGCACGCGGCGTGGGCCGGTCCGCCGGTCGGAGAGGATCAGGATGTTGAACCCTGCCTCGATCGCTTCTTCGGCTTCGATGCAGAGCTCCTGGAGCCGGTTCTGGATCCCTTCGGGGCCCTCGGCCACGTCCCAGGTGATGTCGAGCGTGTCCGCACGGAAGATGTCGTGGTTGACGTGGCGGATCGTCTCCAGCTCCTGATTCAGCAGAATCGGCTGGTCGAGACAGAGCTGATGGGCATGCTGCTCACTCTCGGAAAGCAGGTTCTGTTCGGAGCCCACCCCGACTGCCAGGCTCATCACCACCTCTTCCCGGATCGGGTCCACGGGCGGGTTCGTAACCTGGGCGAAGAGCTGCTTGAAGTAGCTGTAGAGCGGCGGTCGGCTGTCCGAGAGCACCGGTAGCGCGGCGTCGTTGCCCATCGACCCGATCGGCTCCGCCCCGGTCGCGGCCATCGGCGCGATCAGTGTGCGCAGGTCCTCCTGGGTGTAACCGAATGCCTTCTGGCGGCGCGGGGTCGGCTGAACCCCGGTCATGGTCACGTAGGCGGTCGGGAGGTCGTCGAAGTGGACGGAAGCGCGGTCGAACCACTCGCCGTAGGGCTGGGCCCCTGCGATCTCGCGCTTGACCTCTTCGTCCTCGACGATCCGGTGCTTCTCCAGGTCGACCAGGAACAGCTTGCCGGGCTGGAGTCTCCCCAGCCGCTTGATCCGCTCGGGCGGGATGTCGAGCAGGCCGATTTCGGAGCCGAGAACCACCATGCCGTCGGTCGTTTCGACCCACCGCCCGGGACGCAGGCCGTTGCGGTCCAGGGTCGCACCGATCACCCGGCCGTCGGTGAAGCAGACTGCCGCGGGGCCATCCCACGGTTCGATCAGGCAGGAGTGGAAGGCGTAGAAACCGAGCAGCTCCTCGGAAAGGTCGGTGCGGTCCCGGTAGGCCTCCGGAATCATCATCATCGCCGCATGTGGCAGGGACCGGCCGGCCATCATCAGCAGCTCCAGCACGTTGTCGAAGGTCGCCGAGTCCGAGCCGTCCGGCCGGACCACCGGCGTGACCTTCTCGAGGTCGTCGCCGAAGAGCTCCGAGGCGAGTTGAGACTCGCGCGCCCTCATCCAGTTGATGTTGCCGCGCAGGGTGTTGATCTCGCCGTTGTGGGCGATCAGCCGGAAAGGATGGGCCAGGTCCCAGCTGGGGAAGGTATTCGTCGAGAAGCGGGAGTGGACCAGCGCCATCGCTGATCGCACCCGATCGTCCCGCAGTTCAGGGTAGAAGCCGGGCACCTGGTAGGAAGTCAGCATTCCCTTGTAGACGATCGTCCGGGACGAAAGCGACGCTATGTAGAGCTGGTCACCGACTTCGTGTTCGCAGACCCTCCGGATCACGTAGAGCTTGCGCTCGAAGGCGTCCTGATCCCCCTCGAGGGAGTCGGCTGCGGCGATGAAGAGCTGGGCCACGTGGGGACGGCTCTGGTCGGCGGTATCCCCGACATGACCTGTGTCTACGGGAACGTCCCTCCAGCCGAGGACGGTCTGGCCTTCGGTTTCGACGATGCCGGAAACCCTCTGCTTGAGCCGTTCGCGGGCGGCTTCGTCGAGCGGCATGAAACACATCGCCACTCCGTAAGCCCCGGCAGGCGGGAGCTCGCATTCGGCCTCCTCCCGGAAGAAGAGGTGGGGCATCTGGATGAGTATTCCTGCGCCGTCGCCGGTCGACGCGTCAGCGCCGGCGGCGCCGCGGTGCTCGAGATTCTCCAGCGCCAGAAGGCCCTCGGATACGACTTCGTGGCGCGCGACGTTGTCGAGCCGCGCAACCATCGCGACTCCACAGGCATCATGTTCAAATTTCGAGTCGTACAGACCGCTGCGGGTCCGTTGCGAGGGGGTGAATTCGCTCAATTTGTCGCGCTTTCCAAGCCTGGCGCGGCTGTCAAGGGTTTGTCATCTGGACGGGAAACTGGGGCCGCCCGCCTCCTCCGGAAGGCTTCGGCCCGTCCCTGAAGGATACCGGAGCACTCCCGGAGGTACTTGTCCCACGGGCCAAAGCCGGGCGGCCCGCTGCTGATCGGGCCGGCGGCGTTCAGTCGCCGCTCAGGGCCTTCTTTTCGTACGCGACCCTGCCCGGGTCGCTGTCGTGTCCGGCCAGCACAGTGTCGGCGTTGAAGATCTTCATCAGCCGGTCGCGGGCTCCCGCAGGCAGAATGCTCGTTGGGGGCTGGAGGAAGCGCGTCGAGGTCGGCAGCCAGACTTCGGCCTGCTTCTCCGCGATCGCCCTGACGATGCCCTCCCCCACTTCGGAAGGAAGCAGCCAGCGAACCCCTCGCGCGTTGCCGATACCGGTCGCGAGTTCGGTCTTGACCGGCCCCGGCATGACACAGGTCACTCCGACTCCGGAGCCTGCCAGTTCGTTGCGCACTGATTCACAAAGGCCAACGACGGCGAACTTCGTGGCGCAGTAGGTCGAGCCGCCAGGGAACCCGGTCTTGCCTGCCTGGGAGGCGATGTTGACAATCTGTCCGCGGCCGCGCGGCTTCATGCGCTGCATCGCGATTTTGGTCCCGTTGATCACCCCGAAAAGGTTGACTTGAATCGATTTCTCGGTGACTTCGACCGACTCTTCGTCGAGGGGTCCGAGGATCATCACGCCGGCGTTGTTGACCAGCCCGTCGAGCGGACCCAGCTCGGCCTCGACCTCGTCGACGAACGACTCGAAGGACTCGAAGTCGGTCACGTCGAGCTTGCCGCCAAAGTTCCCGTCGCCGAGAGAGGCCGCTTCGGAAGCAGCGCGTTCACCATCGAGGTCGCCGAGGGCGACCCGGGCGCCCGCGGCGACGAGCGAACGGGCGGTCGCCATGCCGATGCCACCGGTTCCGCCGGTTACCAGTACTACAGAGCCGCCCAGCGGCCGTTCGAGTTCACTCATCGCTGCCTACCTCCGTGGGGTCGAAATCGGATCAGCCAATTTACAGAGCCGGGGCCGTGGCGCACCCCGGCGGGTCCCGGTCATTACGATTGGTTGGATGTACACCGTCCTGGCCTCTACCGACCCGGCGGCCGGAATCGGCCTGGTTGCCGCCCTCCTGGCCGGCATCGTCTCGTTTCTGTCCCCCTGCGTCCTGCCACTGGTTCCGGGCTACCTGGCGGCGGTGTCCGGCGTTTCGGTCGACGACCTCGACGACGCCAGCTGGCGCAGGGTCCTCGCACCCAGCCTGGTCTTCGTGGCGAGTTTCTCCGTGATCTTCATCCTGCTCGGCCTCACGGCGACCAGGATCGGCTCGGTACTCAACGACAGTGACAACCGGGTGGTCCTCGAGAAGATCGCTGCCGCGGTGATCATCGCGATGGGGATCCTCTTCGTCGCTTCGTTCTTCGTGGTCAAGCTCAACAAGGAGTGGCGCCCGGACGCGCTCATCGAGAAGGCCGGCAAAGGCGGCCCACTGATCGCAGGGGCGGCCTTCGCGATCGCCTGGACACCCTGCATCGGCCCCACCCTGGGCGCGATCCTCGCGGCTGCGGCGCTGACCGAGTCAGCGGGCAAAGGCGCCCTGCTCCTGGCCGTCTATTCAGCCGGTCTGGCGATACCGTTCCTGCTGACCGCGGTCGCCTTCAACCGAATGACCAATACGTTCGCCGTGGTCAAGCGTCATTACGCCGCGCTGATTGCCTTCGGAGGGGTGATCCTGATCGCCATGGGCGTCCTGATCTGGACGGGAGAGCTCTTCCGGATCAACATCGAGGTACAGCGCTGGATGACCAACCTCGGCATCGACTTCTGGAGCGACTTCTAGGTCAGTTTCGCGACGGCTCAGGCAGGTCGGGCACCGGGGCGGCCGGTTCCGACTCCGGGGCACCGGGCGTAACCGCGACGTAGTCGCGGCCGACCGCCTCGACCTCTTCCAGGTCTTCACCGTCCATGTCCCGGGAGCAGACGATCCTGAACCGGCCGGTGCCGAGGTCCGGGTCACCGACGATCGGCAGTCCGCGGATCTCCTCCCAGCCGAGCCTCTCGATCTCGAACGGGTTCATCCTCACCTCTGCTGCCGGATAGGGGCAGCTGGTGTTGTGCTGGTCGATCGCCTTGGAGATCGCTTCGAGGTTCTTGCTCTCGGGGCTGCTCACCCCATGAGTTCTAGCAGTCCCTCAGCGGTCGGTCCAGACATACCCCAGGTCGCCGAAGCCGAGGTCGTTCCGGGTGGCGTAGGTCAGGTCGAACTCCCGGCCGGCTACGAAGGGTCCACGATCCACCACCCTTGTAGTCACCGTCCTGCCGCGGTAGCGCAAGGTGACCTTGCTTCCACACGGGAGCGTCTTGTGCGCGACTCCGCGGGTTCCGGTCGAGAGACTCCCGCCACAGGCGAGGGCCCCGCCGTACAGCCCGGGTCCGAAGTAGGAGGCGTGGGTCTGCCTCAGCCCGGTGACCCGGATCCTGCGACTGGCGTCGGAGGCAGCCTGACCGTTGCCACCGGCAAAAACACGGACCCGGTGGCTGCCGGTACTGCCGGGACGCCAGGTGACCTGGAATCCGCCCTTGGCTGTTGAACGGGTGCGGATGACCCTGCCGCCGACGGCGACCTTGATCGCCCGCCTGCCCGCCGGGCTCACCGAGCCGCGGATCAGCACGCTCGATCCGACCGGCGTGAACTTCTTCACCGGCTTGACCGAGATCCGGCTGCGCACACGGATCTTCTTTGTTGTTGAAGCAGTACCGGCTGACGAAACGGCCCTGATCTGTCCGTTGCGCCGAGCCTTCACAGAGGTCCGGTAGCGGCCCGCCCCGTCCGTCCGGACCTTCTTCAGACGCTGCCAGCGCCGCGAATCGGAAGGCCTGAAGAACAGGCTGACGCGACCGCTGCGACGCTCGACGATCCCCCGCACCTCGATGCTGCTGCCGTGCCGGACCCGCCTGGCGTCGAGTTTCACGCGTGAAACCGAGGCAGGGGCTTTGAGTTTCACCTTCCTGCGGGCATCGCTCTTGCCGGTCAGGGAGGGCTCCGAAGCTACATCCGACCCGCCGGTCGGCGTCGCTGCGCCCGCCGTCGGAGCGATGACGAGCGTGATCACGAAGAACAGGCACAGGGCTGAGATCGACCCGAGGGTCCGCTTGAAGATCATTTTGAGGTCTCCTTGTCGCCTGCGGGGTTAGCTGTCGGGCTCGCCGGATCTTTCCCGGCTAACGGCGGAACACCGCCGCATTCGCCCCTGTCGCCTCTGGTCGGCGACTCTGGGTCCCCCGCCCGTCACTCGCTCGTGACGGTTCGGCTTTGTGAGCATTGTGTGAGTGGACCGTTAGTAAAGTGAAACCTGAGCGGTCTGTGTGTGGCGGGAATCACAGATGCCGAAAGCCGTCCGGAGCCGCCTCACGTCCCTTTCCAGCTAAAACTCCTGTGGTGAAGAGTCTTCCCCGAATCGCAATGGCCCAGATCAACCCGACGGTGGGTGATCTCGATGGCAACGCCGCGATGATCAGCGACTGGATCAACCGGGCCAGCGAGGCCGGCGCCGAGCTGGTGATCTTCCCGGAACTGGCCCTGACCGGCTACCCGGCAGAGGACCTCTATCTCCGCCCCGACTTCATCGCCGCGAATGCGAGAGTCATGGAGGAGATCTCCCGCGAGGTCCACGGGATCACCGCGATCGTCGGCTACGCAGAGCCGGTCGCCGATCCGGTCGGACGGGCTATCGCCGCCAACGCTGCGGCAGTCATCGCCGACGGCGAGATCACGCAGGTCTACCGCAAACGGCTGCTCCCCAACTACGGAGTCTTCGACGAATACCGCACCTTTCGAAACGGCTCGGGGCCGCTGGTCGTGGAAGTCGGCGACCACCGGGTCGGCCTGTCCGTCTGCGAAGACTGCTGGGAGCCAGACTCCGAAGTGGCCCGGAACCTGGCCCCTGGAGCGGATCTAATCGTCAATCTCTCCGCATCCCCCTACCACCGAGGCAAAGCGCGCGAGCGCGAGCAGATCTTCAGGCGCGTCGCTTCTACCGAGGGCTGTACCGTCGCCCTTGTCAACATGGTCGGCGGACAGGACGAGCTGATCTTCGACGGGGCCAGCGCCCTGATCTCGCCGGACGGCACCATCCTCGCCCGGGCAGGCCAGTTCACCGAGGACCTGCTGATCTACGAAGGCGAGCAGCGGGAGTCCCCCTGGCTCGGCGACCTCGATGAGGTCTACGCGGCACTGGTCACCGGCCTTCGTGACTACGTCGTCAAGAACGGCTTCGCCCACGTCGGCCTCGGCCTCTCGGGCGGTATCGACTCGGCTCTGGTCGCGGCACTGGCGGCCGATGCCCTGGGCCCCGAACGGGTCACCTGCGTGGTCATGCCTTCACCCCATTCCAGCGGCGAGACCCAGTCTGACGCCCGGGAAATGGCGACCAGGCTAGGGGTCGAGATGATCGAGATCCCGATCGAAGGACCGATGCAGGCGTTCGGTGAACTGCTCGGGGATGACAACACCGGGCTCACGGCGGAGAACCTCCAGGCGAGGATCCGGGGCAACCTGATGATGGCCCTGTCGAACAGCCGCGGCTGGCTGGTCCTGACCACCGCCAACAAGAGCGAGACCTCGGTCGGGTACTCGACCATCTACGGCGACATGGCAGGCGGCCTGGCGCCGATCAAGGACACGCCGAAGACCCTCGTATACGAACTGTGCCGCTACCGGAATGCAGCCTCACCGGTGATTCCCGAGCAGATCATCACCAGGCCGCCGTCGGCCGAACTGCGGCCGGACCAGAAGGACTCCGACTCGCTCCCCGACTACGACACCCTCGACCGCATTCTCCAGAAGTACGTCGAAGGGGACCTCGGTCCTGCGGAGATCGTCGCCAGTGGCGAGGACCCGGAGGTCACCTCCGAGATCGTCGCCCTGGTCGATCGCGCCGAGTACAAGCGCCGCCAGTCCCCCCCGGGACTCAGGATCACGTCAAAGGGATTCGGCCGTGACCGACGGATGCCGATCACCAACCGCTACCGGCCCTGGAAACGGGACGGCTAGTCCGCCGTCACCGCGTCACGGAACACGATCAGGACTCTTCCTTCTCCTTGACCAGGAACCCGAGGTCGAGACCGTCGGGCGCGTCACGCACGGCGATGGTCATCTGGGCGGCGGCACAGTCACGACCCTGATCGTCACGGACCATCGCCCGCCACACCCAGGTCATCTCCCCGCGGTGGACGGTGTAGGCCTCGACTTCGATTCCGCCCCTGGAAACGGGGCGCAGGAAATTGACCGAGATGTGCTGGCCCATCGCGATCCGGTTGTCGGGCACCACGGCCCGGCCGGTTGACGCCGAGCAGAGGCTCTCGATCACGCTAGCCATGACGCCGCCATGCATGATCGCCATGGGTTGCCGGTGCTCGTCACCCATGCGCAGACGGGCCCGGGCATTGTCCGGATCGTAGGAGAGGAATTCGGTCTTGAGCAACAGATCGAACGGGGACGCGGGAAGGTTTACCTCAGGCATGCCCGCGATCATAAACCCATAGGCTTATCCGTCATGGCCCTGAGCGAGGACAGCCGGTCTCTGCTGCAGCTTCTGCTTGCCCGTGGCAAGAGCTACGGCGACATCGCAGACCTGCTCGGTGTCCGGGAATCGGAGGTCCGCCGGCGCGCCCATTCGGCCCTGACCGAGATCAACGGCTCCGACCCGGACCGGCACGCCGAACTCACGGACTACCTGCTCGGACAGGCTGATCCGATCGGTCGCGCCGAGACCGCGAAGGCCCTGCGTGACAGCCCGGAAGCCCGCGAGACGGCGACCGACCTGTCGGCCCAGCTCCGGCTCCTTGTGCCGGGCGCGGATCTGCCCAAGCTCGATGCCACGGCCGGATCACTCGGCTCCGGCCAGGCCCGCAGATCGAAGGGCAGCGGATCGAAGACGGCCCGGCGCTCCGGCGATGATCAGTCCCCCGGCTTCTTCTCGAGCCTCAGCATGCCCCAGCGTCGCCTGCTCGCGATCCTGGTTCTGGCCGCCGCTCTGGTCGTCGTCGTGATCGCCGTCGTCCTCCTTTCCGGATCCGGCGGCGACGACGATACGAACGCCGGCGAACCCGCGCCGACCACCGCCGTATTGCGCCCCGTGCAGGGTGCTGAAGGGCGCGGTGTGGTCCAGTTCGGCTTCAGTGGGACCGACTTCGCCGCCGACCTCCAGTTCAACGGCCTCGAGCCATCGGAGCAGGGACAGAGCTACACGCTCTGGCTGTTCGGCTCCGGCGGCTCGTTTCCGATCAACCAGGCCCGCGTGAACAACTCCGGAGCGATCACCGGCCAGGTCGTAATCAACCAGGCGATCCTCTGCCTGATCGCCGGTGACTTCTTCACCGAGATGCGGCTTTCGCGGGTCGACAATGACGAGATGGCGCGCACGATCGACGAGGCAGTCGAAAGCGGTGGCGGAGGAAACGCCGACAGCCTGCCGGAATTCGTCGGCGACACGGTCCTCGACGGGGCGATCTCGATGCCCCAGGACGCCAAGGACGAGATCCAGAGGATCTGCAACAGCGGCTGATCGGCCCGGACTCAGCCTTCGAGCGGAATCAGGCAGCCCGGATTCATGATGCCTACCGGGTCCAGGGTCCGCTTGACAGCTCTGAGACTCTCGACTCCCAGCCTCCCGATCTCGCCTTCGAGGTAAGGACCGTGGTCGCGTCCGGTGGCGTGGTGGTGCGAGATCGTGCCGCCGGCAGACTGGATGGAATCGCTCGCTGCAGCCTTGATCCGTTTCCAGGACTCGATCTGCCCGCAGCTGCCCGGGGCCGCGATCACGGTGAAGTAGAGCGAGGCACCGTCGCGATAGGCATGGGACAGATGACACATGACCACGCCACGGGTGCCGAGGGCGTCGAGTTCAGCGCGGATCGCAGTGCCCACCCCTTTGTAGAGCGCTGTGTGACTGCTCCATTGGTGTGCGGTCTCCAGGGTGTCGACGACCAGCCCGCGATCGAGCAGGGCCTCGCGCAGGTACGGACCGTGGAAGCGGGCTTTCGACCAGCTCTCACCCGCGGAGCGCCCGAGCGAGATCGCCCCGCCTGCCCTCAATGCCTTCGCCAGTTCCGGACGCCTGCGCCTGACCTCGACCGAACTGCCTTCGAGCCCGACGATGATCAGGCAACCGTCTCCTTTGCCACGCAGACGCAGGTACTTTCGCAAGGCCTCGCCGGCAGCGCCTGACGGTCCTGAGATACCGAGGGATACCGCGGTTTCTTCAGGGTCGGAGACCCGGGCGATCGTCGGCAGGCTGTCGCCCTGGGCCAGCCTGCGCACGATCGAGTTACCCGCTTCGAAGCCGTCTATGAACCAGGCTTCGTAACGCCTGGCCTGCGGGAGCGGGCGCAGCCTGACCTCGACCTCGGGAATCACACCGAAGGCTCCTTCCGATCCGACCACCACCTCCCTGATCGAGGGCCCGATCGCCGTATGTGGTGTGCGCAGCGTCGAGACCGGTCCGGCAGGCGTGACCATGCTGACCGCGCTGACCAGTGAGTCGAAACGGCCGTACCCACTCGAGGACTGTCCCGCCGACCGTGTCGCCGCGAATCCGCCGATGGTCGCGTACTCGAAGGACTGCGGGAAGTGCCCGAGGGTAAGGCCCGATTCAGCCAGCCGGGCCTCGGCCTCCGGCCCTCTCAGTCCCGCACCAAGTCGCGCCGTCATCGACACCGGGTCCACCTCGGCGCCGCAGAGCCCCGCGGTATCGAGGCTGATGACCGCCCTGAATTCCCCCCGCACCGGACTCACACCGCCGACCACGCTGGTCCCGCCACCGAACGGAATGACCGCGACCGCTGCCGCCGAACATGCCTCCAGCAGAGACTGGAGGCGATTCACGCTGTCGATGGTGATAACCGCGTCGGGAGCGTGCTCTATCCGTCCCGAGCGGCGCTGGAGCAGGTCGGCAAGGCTCTGACCCCCCGAATGCCTGACCCGGTCCTCCTTCGAGGTCGATACGTTCCCGCTTCCTGCGGCGTCGAGGACGGCCGACGGGATGTCCGCCGGCCCTGGGAGCTCAACGGCGGCCAGGTCAGGAGCCTCGGCCGTCGTCTTGACGTCCACTCCGAAATCGGCCAGCAGGCTCTCCGCACCGGCCGGAAGGGATGTGTCCTGAGCGGGATCACCCCAGCCCCACCACCTCGTATCGCGGTGCGGAGGACGCATCAGCCGGGATCGCCGGAGAAGAGCTGTTCGAGCCGGTTCAGCGCAGCCTCGAGCATGTCCTTCTGACTTCTCCTCATCGCGAATCCCGCCAGGCGCGCGGTGCCCTTGAGCGTGTGGGTGGAGGTGATCTTGATCGCCGTGCCTTCGGCGGCCGGCTCGAGCAGGATCTCGGTGGTCTGACTGAGCATGTGTTCGGCGAAAGGCGTGCCCTGGAGTTCGTGCTCCCACTCGTAACGCTTTGGCCGGTTCGAGGCAAGGCAGCAGTAGTCGAGTCGTAGCTTCCGCCCCGAATCGGCAGCCAGCACGTTCGTCCAGCGGGTGCGCTCGGCTCCGGGCTTGCCGGCGATGTCTTCGACCCGCACCACCCTCGGCCACCATTCGGACAGCCGGCGCGGATCCGAGATCACATCGAAGACCTTCTCGGGCGAAGCCGGAATGGTCCGCTTGCGGGTGACCGAAGGCAAAGCCGGCCGCCTCAGCTGCTCGAGAGCCGGCGCAGGTCACGCACCAGGAGCGCGTGCTTGAGTTCGCTCAGAACCGTCGCCATTCTCTCCAGAGTCTCGGTGGCTTCCTTGCGACGCTGCGGGTTGCGTGAAGCGAACTTCGGGGCGAGTAGTGCCTCGATGAGCTGGACTTCGCGGTCGGCCGATGTCTTGAACAAACGCAGGTTTCGTGCCCCGACTCCGGACTTGGCGAGTTCATTGGCCGCCCGGACGATCTCGAGATCGGTCTCGTCGTAGACCGTGGCACCGGCTTCGGTCCGGGGTTCCACCAGTCCGTACTCGGCCAGTTCGCGGACAAACTCATGCGTCGCCCCGGTCTCTTCGACCACGTCGTCGAGGCTGAACCGGGAACTGCTCGTACCGATCAGCTTGGCACGGCGGGAGGTATTGGAACTGCCGGCCCCGCTGGAGAGCCCGCTGGTCACCGGGCCGCCCGAGAGCTCCTGGCGGATCACCCTCAGCGGCAGGAATTCATCACGCTGCAGGCGCAGAATCGTGCGCAACCGGTCGACGTCGGCCTGGCTGTAGAGCCTGTAACCGCCGGCGGTGCGTCTCGGTGAAACCAGCTTCTGGTCCTCGAGATAACGGATTTTGGAGATCGAGACGTCGTCGAACTCCCTGCTGAGAGCGGTTGCTACTGCCCCGATCGTCAGCGCCTTGCGCGGCCGGGCAGGCGGGCTGTCGGTGATCGCGGATGCCTCCCTGGGGTCGGTGACCGCCATCATTTCTCCAGGTAGCTGAGTTTGTACTTGCCGACCTGGATCTCGTCGCCGTCCTCGAGCTTCTGGGACTCGATCCGGCTGCGATTCACATAGGTGCCGTTCAGTGAACCGAGGTCGTCGATGTAGGTGCCGTCCTGACGGCTGACCAGAAGCGCGTGGTTTCTGGAGACCGTGACGTCGTCGAGGAAGACCCCCGCTTCGGGGCTTCGGCCGATTGCCAACCGGTCCTCGGACATCGGAAAGCTCTCTCCAGCCCTTCCGCCGCCACTCCGGATCACCAGCGCGGCGCCGACCATTTCGACCTCGGCGTCAATGTCGATCGCCTCGATCTCCCCTGTCTCGCCGACCCGGTAGGTGGTCGTGGTCGGCTCCTCGCCGCCTTCGCGCACGCCTATGAACGTGCCGCACTTCTGGCAGTAGTTCGCGGTCTCGGGGTTTACGTGCCCGCATTCCGGACAGTGGGAAGTCGCCATGGGCGCCATTATACGCGCGAAGCCTAACCTTCAACCATGGCTTTAAGGTTGGGCGGCATCTGCCGCTTCGCGCGACTCCCGGATCCGGTCGCGGCCGACCCGCGCGTACAGCACGGTAGCCATGATCGACATCACCACGCCGATCACCAGCAGCGTCGTCGGGAACCAGCCCGGCCAGACCATCGCGAAGAAGATCGCCGACATCACCGGGAATACAGCCATACGGCCGATCCAGTTGACCTCGATGTCGACCCCGTGACTGAGGCCCCAGCGCGCCAGCAGCAGGGTGACCACTTCCCGCAGCGCGAGCACCAGGAGCAGCCAACGGGGCAGAAGCTCGAAATGCCAGCAGACGACAACGCCCGAGAGGATCGTCAGCCGGTCGACGACCGGATCCAGCAGCGCTCCGAGGCGGCTGTACTGGCCGGTGACCCTTGCCAGCAGACCGTCGAGGTAGTCACCGGCGGAGATCACCCAGTAGATACCGGCGGCCAGCCATGAAGTGCCGTCCCCGCTGTCGAAGGCGACGACCAGGAAGACCGGGATCAGCAGCAGCCGGATGAAGCCGACCAGGTTGGGGATGGTGAAAGGCCGCAGCGGCTGCCCACTGCGTGTTGCTGTCGGCTCCGGTCCGCTGCGGTCGAGTCCAAAAAGCTTGCGGGTGCGTCCCTTGCCGAAGGGTGCCGGCTCGCCCATCAGTCCAGTGCGCCGCAGATGCGGACGATCTCGTCGACCCCGCCCTCGACCGGAACCCGGTGCTCCTCGCCGCTGCGTCGCTCGGAAGCCTCGTAGATCCCGTCCGCCAGTCCCCTGCGTCCGACCACCACTCTGAGCGGACATCCGATCAGCTCGGCATCGGTCAGCTTCTGTCCCGGCCCTGCGTCACGGTCGTCGTAGAGCACTTCGAGTCCGGCGTCCTGCAGTTCTTCGTAGAGGCGGTCGGCGCTCTCCCGCTCCGGCTCGCCCGCCTTCGACAGTGAAACCAGGTGAACCGTCCACGGAGCGATCGCTTTCGGCCAGCAAAGACCCTTGCCGTCTGCCAACTGCTCGGCTGCCGCCGCGACGATTCGAGCCGGGCCTATTCCGTAGCTGCCCATGACGATGTCGTTCTCGTTGCCGTCCTTGTCGAGGTAGGTGGCCCCCAGCGGCCCGCTGTACCTGGTACCGAGCTTGAAGATGTTGCCGACCTCGATCGCCGCCTCCAGGGAAACGGTGTGGCCCGCCTCGGTCATGTCTCCCGCGCGGACCATCCGCACGTCCGCCTCTTCGAAGTCGAAGTCCCGCCCGGGTTCGACACCTTCGAGGTGGAACCCGTCGCGGTTGGCGCCGGCAACCAGCCCAGCACCGGTCACTGAGGAATCCTTGACCACCCGCACCGTCACCCCGACCGGGCCGATGTATCCGGGCGGGCCGATCCGGTCGGCGATCTCTTCCTCACGCGCAGGCCTGGTGGCAAAACCGAGGGCGTTGGCGAGCTTGATCGGGTTGACCTGATCGTCGCCGCGGACCAGGACGAGGATCATCTCGCCGTCGTCGCCGACCATCGGCACCGACTTGATCAGGGCGCCGGGCTGGACACCAAGGTTCCCGCATACCTCGGTGACAGTCTTCAGGCCCGGAGTCTCGATTTCCCGTGGTTCCGACAGAGCGGGTGGCAGTTCGACCTCCGGCGGCTTCGCGGAAGCGACCTCGAGGTTGGCTGCGTAGTCAGGGGCCAGGACGACGGTGTCTTCTCCCGCCTCGCAGGGAGCCATGTACTCGTGTGCACCGAGGCCGCCCATCATGCCGACGTCGCTTTCGACCCGGTACCAGCGCAGGCCGGTCCGGTCGAAGATGCGCTCGTAGGCGGCGGTCATCGCCTCGTAGCTGACCTCGAGCCCTTCCTGGTCCCGATCGAAGCTGTAGGCGTCCTTCATCACGAACTCGCGGGTCCGCAGAACTCCAGCGCGCGGTCTCGGTTCGTCCCGCTCCTTGACCTGCACCTGGTAGAGGATCTTCGGCAGGTCACGGTAGGAGCGGACCTCACCGGCCATGTGGCCGGTGATGCACTCCTCGTGGGTCATCGCCAGAACCATCGGCGACCCCTTGCGGTCCTCGAGCTTGAACAGCTCGTCGATCCCGTACCGGCCCGTCTTCTCCCAGGGCTCCGACGGCTGAAGCACCGGCATCGACATCTCCTGGGCCCCGGCCCGGTCCATTTCTTCCCGCAGGATGCGCTCGACCTTGCGATGAGAGCGCAGCCCCGCAGGCAGCCAGGTCCAGAGACCGGCACCCATCTGCCTGACCATGCCCGCACGGACCAGCAGCTGATGGCTGATCGCCTCCGCGTCGGCGGGCGCATCCTTGAGAGTGGGCAGCAGAGTCTGCGAGACGCGGGTCATCGATGCCGCAGCCTATCGGCCACACCCGGTTCCCGCCCCGCTCCCGTACTCCCGCCACCGCCCTTGACTCATGGCTGCCATCGCGGTCACCCGAACGGCCGCAGTAGTCAGGCCGACGGCATCCGTGGAGAGTAGGCTCGAACCATCGGCACATTCATCCTCATAGCGCTGGCGGTCGGCGGGCTTGCCGGCTACCTCGGCGGCAGGTGGTGGGCCGCCGTCCTTGCGCTCTTGGCTCCGGTCCCGTTCTACCTCGGGATAGCGCTCGGTCTCTACGGATACGGATTCGGCAACTGCTGGCAACTGGTCATACCGTTGCGGGCGATTCCGGTCCTCCTGGCTTTCGGCATAGGAGAACTGTCCGGCAGCATGTGGAGCGACCGGCACGCCTCGAATCGGACCTGACGGTCGAACCCATCGACCGGAACGCCATCAGGGCCCGGCGGCTGCCGAGGCGAGATCGGGGGTGCTGCCGACGACGTTTCGGGCCGAGGAGGCAGTACTCCCGATCCCGCCCGATCTCAGGCGCGGGTGAAGCGCCGTCCTGCGGTCGGAGAGACTTCTTCGTCTACCCGCAGGTCGTCGGCCGCGAGGGCCGCTTCCTTCTCCATCGCAGCGATCTTCTCGGGCGTCAGGTCGCCGGCGTTCTCTTCTTCGATCTTCTGGACCCACGCCTGGCCTTCGGCTGACTCCTTCTCGTCGAAGTGAACCTCGCCACCGCGGTCGAGAGACAGGTCGATCTGTTCGAAGAGCGTGTCGACCAGCTTCGAGGTCGGGACCTTCTTGAGCGCCTTGCCATGGGCGAAGACGACACCTTCGTTCTTGGCTCCGGCGATGCCGAAGTCGGCCTGCTTGGCCTCGCCGATGCCGTTGACGGCACAGCCCAGCACGGCGACCTCGATCGGCTCTTCGTATGACTCGAGCCGGTGTTCGACCTCGGCCACGACCGCGTCCATGTCGAACTGGAGTCGGCCGCAGGTCGGACAGGCGATCAGCACGGGACCACGCTCGCGGAGTTGGAGCGCCTTGAGGATCTCCCAGGCGACCTTGACCTCCTCTTCGGCGTGGAAGGTCGAAAGGCTGATCCGGATGGTGTCGCCGATGTTGTCGGCAAGCAGGGCGCCGAGTCCGACCGCGGACTTCAGCGAACCGGACCACTTGGTCCCGGCCTCGGTGATGCCGAGGTGGATCGGGTACGGGATCTTCTCGGAAAGCAGCCGGTTGGCAGCGATCGTATTCGGCACGTTGGTCGACTTGATCGAGACCTTGAAGTTGGTGAAGTCGAGGCCCTCCATGAGGGTCACGAACTCGGTCGCCGCGGTGACCAGGGCCTCAGTCGGGTTCTCCTCCTCCAGCGCGTGAAGGTGTTTCGGCAGTGAGCCGGAGTTGACGCCGATCCGCATCGGGACGTTCTTCCTGTTGGCCAGCTCGGCCACCTCGGCCACCTTGTCGCGGCCGCCGATGTTGCCGGGATTCAGCCGGATGCAGTCGGCACCGGCTTCGATCGCCTTGAGGGCGAGCGTGTGGTTGAAGTGGATGTCGGCGATGATCGGGATCGGCGAGCGCTTGACGATCGTCTTCAGCGCCTCGACGTCCTTGTCCCGCGGTACCGCGACACGGACCACGTCGGCAGCCGGCCTCGGCGACCTTCTCGATCTGCTCCATCGTCGCTTCGAGGTTGGCGGTCTCGGTCTTGGTCATCGTCTGGACCACGACCGGTGCGCCGCCTCCGACCGGAACCCGGCCTACGAATATCTGTCTCTTGGATGCCACTACTGAAGGGTACCGGAGCCCGGTTCCCTCACCGGCCCGCCCAGGCCTCCAGCAGCCAGCCGAGGTCCTCGCTCGAGACGTCGGGATCGAGGATCAGGTCGTCCCTGTCGGGCTCGGCGAGGTGGCCCTTGAGGCGGCGGGCGGCGGCCGTGAAGCCCCGGGACACCGCACCGGGGACCCGGCGCGGCACGATCCCGCGATCGATTCGCGCCGCCTCTTCGTGGACGAGGTCAAAATCGAGCCGGTTGGCGCCGCGTGCCCAGCCGACCGAAGCCTCCGAGGCGCCCGCGAGGTCACCGTCGAGTCCGTCGTCGCGGGCGATCCTCAATGCGATCGGCGCGAGCGCTACCTGGGTGACAGTCAGGACCGGATAGAGCGCAGCCGCCTCACCCCTATGCGGAGCGACGATCCCCGGCCAGGATCCGTCGTCGCGCTGGATCTCGAGCAGGGCAGTCAGGAGCTTCTGCGCGGCCTCACCGGGCTTTCCTTCCCGTCCTGCCCGTTCGAGCTGACAGAAGGCGGAGAGGCAATGGAACTGACCGGATACCGGGGTCAGGCCTCCGCCGATCCGGTGTTGGAGGTCGCGGACCATCCCGGTACCGGGGTCCACCCTGCTGAGCAGCGCCGCGTAGGCGGACTCGAGCAGGTCGTCGAGACCGGAGCCTCCACCGACCCGAACCGAGGCTTCGGTCAGTCCGGATACAAGCCAGGCGAGCTGTTCGAGCGGCACCCGTTCGAAACCGGTGCCCACCCGCCGTGAAATCAGGCCGGCGATCTCGTTGACCGCGCCACCGTCGGCCCGGGACTCGGCCCAGAGCGCGAGGCCGAGCTCTCCCGCCCCGCCGTCAGGCCCGCTCAGATCGCCCAGCACCCTCGTCCTCAGCGCCCCGGTCGAGAACGGGTGCGCAAGCCCGACCTCGTCAGCCCGCAGCAGAGCCCAGCAGCACGATTGCGCCGGCGCGCAACGTGCTGGCGTCGGGCGCACCCTCGCCGACCGAGTCGACCCTGGGTGTCGCACGGAACATCCCGCCTGCCGTCTGGAGTTCAGGCAGGCGGGTGACCGCTATGTGTTCGAAGACCGCTGCTTTGGCAGTCATCCCGGGACCGGCATCAGTCGGCGTATAGCGCTTCGATCTCGTCCTGGTACTTCTCCGAGATCGGCTTGCGCTTCAGCTTCATGGTCGGGGTCAGTTCGTCGCCACCGGGCAGCCACTCGCCCGGGATGATGCTGAACTTCTTGATCTGTTCGACCCGGGCCATCTTCCCGGCCGCCTTGTCGAGGCCCTCCTGGATACCGGCGATCACCTTCTCATTGGCCGCAAGCTCCTCGAGGGAGAGGCCTTCGAGTCCGTTCTGGGCGGCCCAGACCGGAGCGAAGTCCGGATCCAGGACGATCAGCGCGACGTTGTAGGGGCGGCCGTCACCCACGGCCACGCACTGGCTGACCAGGGGCGAAGACGCCTTGACATGGGCCTCGATGTTCGCCGGAGACATGTTCTTGCCGGCGGCATTGATGATCAGTTCCTTCTTGCGGTCGAGGATCTTGACGTAGCCGTCTTCGTCGATCGCGCCGATGTCACCGGTGTGGAGCCAGCCGTCGATGATCGTCTCGGCGGTCTTCTCGGGCTGGTTGCGGTACTCCGGCATGACGTAGGGGCTGCGGGTCAGCAGCTCGCCGTCTTCGGCGACCTTGACCTCTGCCCCGGGAACCGGGGGACCGACCGTGCCGAGCTTGATCCGGGCGGGCGGGTTCATCGTGATCAGCCCACAGGTCTCCGACATTCCCCAGAGCTCTCCGACCGGGATTCCGATGGCGTGGAAGAATTCGAGAACCTCGACCGGGATCGGCGCCGCACTGACGCTGACCGCGACCGCCTTGTCGAATCCAAGGTTGGTCCGCAGCGCCGAGAAAAGCGCCTCGTCTGCTGCTGCAGCCGCCGCGGCGATCTCTGCCGGGACCTCTTCACCGGCCTGCTCGTGGCGGACCTTCTGAATCGAAGCCTCGAGCCCGCCCTGGGCCTTCTCGCGCTGTTCGTCGGGCAGACCGGCGAGCATGCTCTCGAGCCCGGCCTTCAGCTTCTCCCAGATTCGGGGAACCGCGAAGAACCAGGTCGGCCTGACCTTCGGCAGGTACTCGATGATCCGCTTCGGGTCCGGGCAGATGTGGACGGTGAACCCGTTGATCACCGCCGAGTAGTAGTTGGCACCCCGCTCGGCGATGTGAGCCGCCGGAAGCCAGGAGATCACCCTGGCATCGGTGTTCGGCAGGTCCATGACGCCTTCCATCACCGAGGTCATGGCTCGCAGCAGGTTTCCGTGAGTAAGGCTGACACCCTTCGGCGGACCGGTGGTTCCCGAGGTGTAGATCAGGGTCAGCGGATCGTCGAGGCCCACTTCCGCTGAGAGCGGCGCAGGGTCGAAGTCAGGGTCGACCTTCATCAGGTCGTCGTAGCTCATCGTTCCGCCGTCTCCACCGAGCACGACGACGTGCTCCAGGTCCGGGAGGTTGTCCTTGACCGCCTCGAGATTGGGGAGGAATTCCGGCTCGATGATGATGATCTTCGCCGCCGAATCCTTCAGCACGTACTCGATCTGCTCCGGCGAAGATGTCTGATAGATCGAGAACGGGACGGCGCCGAGCGATACCGCTGCGAGATCGGTCGGGATCAGGTCGGAGCGGTTGTTCATGAGCAGGCTGATCGTTTCGCCCCGCTTCAGGCCGAGTGAATTCAATCCACCTGCAATGGCCCTGACCCGGGCTGCCAGATCACTCCAGGAATAAGAAACGTCCTCCTCATCGGCGACGATGGCGGCCACGTCACCCTGACGCTCGACCGTCCTCAGGAACGCTTCGTACAGATTGTTCGATTCGGGCTCGTAGCCCGGACCTCCGGAAAACTCAGTCACGACCTCGGTCGTCGGCACCGCTCCTCCTTCATTCATCCCTCTCGACTGGCAACTGCAGGACGAAATCTACCTGAGATCGAAACCTTCCCCCATGAAGCGGCCGATGTCGTTGTTCAGCCCGATCAGGAACAGGCCGATAACGAGGGCAAAACCGATCAGGCCGGCCCGTTCCATGACCACGAATGGCACCGGTCTGCCTCTCACCTTCTCGACCAGGCTCCAGAAGATGTGGCCGCCATCCAGCGGCAGGAACGGGAAGAGGTTGATGATGCCGAGCGAGAGGCTGATCAGGGCGACCAGGGTCAGGGCCTGGCGGAGCCCGATGTCGATCGCCTGCCGGGTCACCTCGTAACTCCCCGCCACGCCGGAGAGTTCTTCGCGGCGCTCGGCCTGGTAGATCTGAGACAGGGTCGTGACCGTTCTGGAGGTGACCAGCCACATGAAGTCGACGGCGACTCCCGCCGCCTCGGCCGGGCCCGGATTGAGGGGTTCCGAGCCGAATATGAATCCGAGGCGGTTGCGATCGTTCTCGGCGTCGTATTCGGGTCTGATCTCGATCGTCTGCCGGCTTCCGTCCCGCTCGACGACGACGGTCGCGGGAGTCTCGGCGGTGCAGCCGTCAACCGGTTCTCCCGCACAGCCATGAGTGTTTATCTGGTCTGCGATGGCAACCTGGTCCCCCTTGACCCCATCGACAGAGACGATCCGGTCTCCGGCGACCAGTTTCGATTCCGCGGGCGACCCGGCAGCAACCTCGTCAATGGTCTGGCTGCTTTCCTGGATTCCGAAAGCGAGGAAGAAAAGGATGATGAAGGCGATCGCGATGTTCACCGCGGGCCCGGCCCCGATCACGACGATGCGCTTCCAGACCGGCTGGTTGTAGTACCCGCGGTCTGCGACCTCCGGCGGCAACTCCTCGTCGGGGTTCATCCCGGTGATCTTCACGAAGCCTCCGAGAGGCACGGCACCGACCCCGTACTCGGTCTCGCCACGCTTGAACGAAAAAACCTTCGGCGGGAAGAACAGGAAGAAACGCTCGACCCGCATTCCGGTGGCTTTGGCCGCGACGAAGTGGCCGAACTCGTGGAGGATGATCAGGGCGGCGAAAGCCAGAAATGCGAGGAGGAAGCTCATCCCTTCTTCAACCCCCCTACCAGCTCTTCGGTGCGCTCGCGGGCCGCTTCATCGACCGCGAACAGCTCGCGGAAGTCCCGGGCCGGACCGGTCCCGACGTCGTCGAGCACCCTCTCGATCACGGCGGCGATGTCAGGGAACGAGATCCGGCCGTCAAGAAATGCTCCGACTGCCACCTCGTCGGCTGCGTTCAGCACGCAGGGCGATATTCCGCCGGCGAGCCCTGCCTGCCGGGCCAGTTCCAGACAGCGGAAAGTGCCGGGGTCGGGAGCTTCGAAGTCGAGGCTGCCCACCGTGGCCAGATCGAGACGCTCGACCGGCGTCGCGACCCGCTCTGGCCAGTTGATCGCGAAGGCGATCGGAACCCTCATGTCCGGATAGCCCAGGTGGGCCAGCGTCGAGCCGTCAACCAGGTCGACCAGCGAGTGCACGATCGACTGGGGGTGGATCACGGTCTCGATCTTCTCGTAGCCGACATCGAAGAGATGGTGGGCTTCGATCATCTCGAAGCCCTTGTTCATCAAGGTCGCCGAATCGATCGTGATCCGGCCGCCCATCTTCCAGGTCGGATGGTCGAGCGCCTCATCCACAGTCACCGACGCGAGATCCTTCCTGCCCCGAAACGGTCCGCCTGAGGCGGTCAGCACGATCCGCTCGACCGCGCCCCTTGACTCACCATCAAGGAGCTGAAAGATCGCCGAATGCTCCGAGTCGACCGGCAGAATACGACTGCCGGTCCCGCGAGCCAACTCGGTCACCAGGTTTCCACCGATCACCAGGCTCTCCTTGTTGGCAAGGGCAAGGTCGATTCCGGCGTTAAGTGTGGCGATGGTCGGTCCGAGCCCTGCGGCGCCGACGATTCCGTTGAGCACGATGTCAGGTTCACAGGTAGCGACCAGCGTCCGTGCGGCAGATTCACCGTCGAGCACGGTGCCATCGAACTCCGACCCGGCCTCCTCCGCGGCAACCGGATCCGCAACCGCGATCGTGCGGGCACCGGATTCACGCGCCTGGATCAACGCCTCGCGCCAGTTCGAGCCGACCGAGAGACCGACCACCGACAGATCCTCGCGCGCGGCAGCGATCTCCATCGCCTGACGGCCGATGGATCCGGTCGATCCGAGTATCGCGACTTTCTTCATTGGGACTCCGGGGCTGCGGCCTGAATGGCCGAATCAGTAAACGAGGGCGATCGAGACGTAATAGCCGACCACCACTGTGAAAAGGACAGCATCGAGACGGTCGAGCAGTCCACCATGCGGTCCAAACAGCGTACCGGTGTCCTTCGTTCCGAGATCGCGCTTGATCATCGATTCGAAGAGATCGCCGATCACAGCGAAGCATGCGACGGCGAATCCGAGGATGAGAGCGTCGGTCCCCGAGAGCCAGTCCTGATAGAGGCCGGCGCACCAGACGCCAAGCGTGCCGATCACGATCCCGCCGATGAGACCCTCCACAGTCTTGTTCGGTGAAAGCGACGGAGCGAGCTTGTGGGAGCCGAACAAACGACCGACCGCGTAGGCACCCGTATCGGCGACAAAGGTTCCGACAAGAACGTTGACCACCAGCGCCGCCCCGTGGTCGGGCAGCTCGCGCAACAACACTGCATGCACCAACGGGATCCCGATCCAGAAGAGCCCGAAGATGGTTATCGCCATCGACTCGGTCACGCCTTCGATCTTCGATCGTCGCGCCGCCACGATGAAGACCAGCACGAAAGGAATCGCCATGAACATCAGGACGTTGAAGGCGGTTCCCAGGTAAGCCGCAGCGACCATCGCCGGCAGGCCGACGTAGGCGGCCATCCTCAGCGGTGAGTATCCGGAGGTCATCGTGAAGAACTCCCTCAGGCCGATGATCCCCAGGATCGTGACCACGCCCGCGAACCACGGTCCACCGGCGACCACGATCACGATCGCCAGGGCGATCAGGGGTAGCGCGACCAGGATCCTCTTCGCTGTCTCCCCCATCAGCGGCTCCTGGTCCCGAAACGCCGCTCCCGGCGTCCGTACTCGGCCAGTGAGTCGGCGAAGGCGTCACGGTCGAAGTCCGGCCAGAGCTCATCCCGGAATACGAACTCCGAGTAGGCACACTGCCAGAGCAGGTAGTTCGAGATCCGCTGCTCGCCGCTGGTGCGGATCAGCAACTCGGGGTCGTGCATTTCCGGCGCGTAGAGCAGACGGGCGAACTCTTGCTCACTTCCGCCTTCGAAACGGGTGGCAGCGTCGAGGATCTCGGCCCTGCCGCCGTAGTTGAAAGCGATGAAGAGAGTGATCCGCGAATTTCCCGCGGTCAGTGCTTCGGCTTGGTCCATCTGCTCCCCGAGGCCCTCGGGGATCCCCTCGCGGCGACCGATGAAGCGCATCCGGACCCCTTCTTCGTGAAGTTCGGGGCTCTCCCGCTCGATCCGCTCGGAAAACATTCGCATGAGTCCTTCGACCTCCTCCGGGGAGCGCGACCAGTTCTCGGTCGAGAAGGAGAAGACGGTCAGTTCACGGACGCCGAACTCGGCGGCATCACGCAGCCGGGCCTTGACGGTGTCAGCGCCGGCACGGTGTCCTTCCTGGACCGGGAGGCCGCGTTCCTGTGCCCAGCGTCCGTTCCCGTCAGTGATGATGGCGACGTACCGGGGGGTACTCACACCTCGAGGATTTCCTCTTCCTTGCCCTTCAGCAGGGAGTCGATCTCGCCGATCGATTCGTCCGTCAACTTCTGCAGGGCCGCCTCGGCCCGGTGTTCGTCATCGGCGCCGGCCTCGCCTTCCTTCTTCAGCTCGCGGAGATCGGCCATCACGTCGCGGCGCACGTTGCGCACGGCAATGCGGCCGTCTTCGGCGACTCCGTGCACGACCTTGACCATCTCCCGGCGGCGCTCCTCGGTCAGATCCGGGATGTTGAGCCGGATGACGCTGCCGTCGTTGGATGGCATCAACCCGACGTCGGATTCGAGGATCGCCTTCTCGACCAGTCCGATCGCTGACTTGTCGTACGGGGTCACGGTCAGCATCCTCGATTCAGTCGCCGCGATGTTCGCCATCTGGGCGAGCGGAGTCTGGGTGCCGTAGTAATCGACCGTGATCCGGTCGAGCAGGTGCGGGGTCGCCCGGCCCGTGCGGACTGTCGCGAACTCGCCCTTTGTCGAGGCGACGGACTTGTCCATCCGGTCTTTGGCGTCTGAGAGAAGGTCGTCGATCATGATCCGGTGGCCGGCGCTGAAGATCCTGACGCGTCAGAACTGACCAGCGTCCCGACCTTCTCGCCGGTGACGATCCTATCCATATTGCGCTCGTCAGCCATGTTGAAGACGTGAATCGGCAGGTCGTTGTCCATGCAGAGGCTCAGTGCCGTCGAATCCATCACCTTGAGACCCCTCTCGATCGCCTCGAGGTGGGTGATCTCCGGGATGAAGCTGGCATTCGAATCCACCGAAGGATCGGCATCGTAGACGCCTTCGACCCCGTTCTTGGCCATCAGTATCGCCTCGGCGTGGATCTCGAGTGAGCGCAGGGCCGCGGCGGTATCGGTGGTGAAGAACGGGTTGCCGGTTCCCGCCGCGAAAATCACCACGCGCCCCTTCTCCAGGTGGCGCATCGCCCGGCGGCGGATGTAAGGCTCGGCCACCTCGCGCACATCGATCGCCGACATCACGCGGGTGAACTGGTTGTGCTTCTCGAGCGCGTCCTGAAGCGTGAGGGCGTTCAGCACGGTCGCCATCATCCCCATGTAGTCGCCGGTGGCCCGGTCCATTCCCTGCGCCGCACCGTCGATACCCCGGTAGATGTTCCCGGCGCCGACTACGATCGCGACCTCAACCCCACGGTCGCGGATCACGCCGATCTGACGGGCGATTCTCTCGACCCGGGCCGGATCGGTGCCGAAGTCGAGATCACCCATCAGGGCCTCACCCGAGAGCTTCAACAGGACGCGCCTGAAACGCGGCTCCGGCTCGCTCGTCACCGTCCCGGACCCTGCCTACTCGCCGATCCTGAAGACCGAGATCCGTGAAATGACCACGTTCTCGCCCATTTTTGCGGCAAGCGCCTCGCGCATCTGTTCGATCGTCTGCGAATCGTGCTTATCGACGTTGATGTGCTCCTGTTCGAGCAGCGCGACGGACTTCTTCCACTTGGCCACCTGGCCTTCGACGATGCGCTCGACCACGTTGTCGGGCTTGCCGTCTTCGCGGGCCTTCTCCTCGAAGATCCGGCGCTCGGCGGCAACCTCTTCCTCGGGGAGGTCATCCCCGGAGATCACGGTCGGCGAAGCTGCGGCGGCATGCATCGCCACTTCGTAGGCAAACGCCGAAAAGTCTTCGTTCCGGGCGACGAAGTCGGTCTCACACTGGACCTCGACCATCGCGCCGACCTTCTTGTTCGCGTGGATGTACGCGGCGACGACGCCTTCCGAGGTACCCCGGTCGGATCGCTTGGCTGCTGAAGCCTGACCCTTGACCCTGAGCAGCTCAACGGCACGATCCATGTCGCCTTCGGCCTCGGTCAGGGCCGCCTTGCTGTCCATCATGCCTGCGCCGGTCTTGTTGCGCAGGGCCTTGACGTCGGCTGCGGATACTTTGCTCACTTGGATTCCTCCTCGGCGCCACCGGCTTCGGCCGGTGCGGCTTCTTCTTCGGTCTTCGCGGGCTCTTCGGCGGCGGCTTCCGGCTCGGGGTCCGGGCTCACAGCCTGGGGGTGGTCGGGTACGACGGCCTGCGGGTGATCGGGCTTGACCGCCTGGGGGTGGTCGGGTACGACCGCCTGCGGGTGATCGGGCTTGACCGCCTGCGGGTGCGGCTTCGGAGCGGCCGGCTTCGCCGCCTCGGCTTCGGCCTTGGCCCGTTCTTCGGCCCTCGCCTTCGCCTTCTCTTCGGCCTGCTCCTTCTCGATCGCTTCGCGACGGACTTTTTCTTCTTCCTCGCGCTTGCGCTTTTCTTCCGCTTCCTTCTGGCGGCGGGCCTCTTCCTCGACGAGACGCTTCTCCTCGATCACGGCCCAGGCGCCGGCGCCCTGCTCGATCGCCTCACCGACGGTCGAGATCACGAGCTCACAGGAGCGGATCGCGTCGTCGTTGCCGGGGACTACGTAATCGATGTTGCCCGGGTCGCAGTTGCTGTCAACCAGAGCGATGATCGGGAGCCTCAGCCGGGTCGCCTCACGAAGGGCGATCTCCTCGGCCTTGAGGTCGACGATGAAGACGGCGTCGGGAACGCGGTCCATGTCACGCACGCCGCCGAGGGCGAATTCGAGCTTGGCCAGCTCGGCCTGCATGTTCATGCGCTCCTTGGTCGGCAGCAGCTCGATCTGACCCGACTCGGTGAGCTCGGTCAGCTCGTGAAGACGCTTGATCCGGGCGGAGGCGATGTTGTAGTTGGTCAGCAGTCCCGGCAGCCAGCGACGGGTCACGTACGGCATGTTCGACTTGCCTGCCCAGTCTTCGATGACCCCGGAGGCCTGCTTCTTGGTGCCGACGAAAAGTACCTTGCCGCCGCCGCTGGTCAGCTCTCCGACGAAGCGCCGGGCTTCCTCGAGCATCTCTTCGGTCTGCAGCAGGTCGATGATGTGGATCCCGTCGATCTCACCGGCGATGTGACGCCGCATGTTCGGGTTCCAACGACTGGTCTGGTGGCCGAAATGAACTCCGGCCTCCAGCAATTCCTGGATTCCTACCTGGGACATGCTTCTCCTTGGATAAATGGTGTGCGGATCCGCCCGCGTCTTCCAACGGAGACCCTTCTGGAGGGCAGGAGCCGTTTTCGGAGCTTCGGGGGTTAGGGAATACGTTCGGCCCGGGATTGTAGAGGGATATGCCGCGGCGCGGAGGCGCCCGGATCAGCGGGACCGCCTGACCGGCTCGCTCGCCTAGCCGGCCGCATCACGTGCCTGCGCCAGAGCGTCAGCCAGGTCACCGGGGAGTTCGGCGCTCAGGTCGAGTTCTTCACCCGTCGCGGGATGCCTGAACCTGAGCCTCGACGAATGCAGGAACTGGCGCTTGAGTCCGTAGCGAGCCGGGCCGCCGTAGGTCGTATCCCCCAGCAGCGGGTGACCGACCGCCTCCATGTGGACGCGGATCTGATGGGTCCGGCCGGTCTCAAGTCTGACCTCAAGCAGACTCTCCCGGCGCAGGGTCTCGCGGACCTCGAAATGGGTCCTGGCCTCTCTCGGGCTTGCCCCGTTCACCACCATCCGGTGCCTCTTGCGGGAGGCCCGTCCGATCGGCGCATCGATCGTGCCGGTCCGCGAACGAAACCTCCCGTCGGCCAGAGCGAGATAGGTCCGCTCGAAGCTGCGGTCACGGATCATCTGCTGGAGAGCGGCGTGGGCCGACGGCTCGCGGGCGACCACCAGCAGCCCGCTGGTCCCCCGATCGAGCCGGTGCACGATCCCGGGCCTCTCCGGGTCGTCGCCTCCGGCCAGCTCATCCCCGAGCAGCTCGACCAGGGTCACGCCATCGTAGGAAGGGGCCGGGTGGATCACCAGGTCCGCCGACTTGTCGATCACGGCAAGATGGTCGTCTCCGTAGACGATCCGGTACGGAGCCGGGTCCTCAGCCTTCATCTTTCGCGGACTCCACTCTCAGGTCGGTCGTCTCGTCCTGCTCCCCGGCGGACCGGCTGTCTCGCCTCTTTCCGGAGTCGTCGTGGCGGATCACGGTCCAGGCCAGCAGTACCACGCCGACGGTGATCGACATGTCGGCGATGTTGAAGGCCGGCCAGTTGGGAAGGAGAATGAAGTCGGTCACGTGACCCAGTCGCAGCCGATCGAGCAGGTTGCCCAGGGCGCCGCCGAGGATCAGTCCGCCGGCCAGCCAGGTACCGAGCCGATCGGGTGCGGTTGCGATGAATGCCCCGAGCGCGACCAGGGCGAACATGCTCAGGGCAATCACCAGGATCCCCCCACCGCCGGCCAGCCCGAATGCGACCCCGTCGTTGAAGGTCAGGGTGAATTTGAGCGGTCCGATCACGTCGACCTGCTCGCCCCTCGAGATCGACTCGGTGACCAGCGCCTTGGTGATCTGGTCTACGACGATCACGCCGGCAGCGACTATCGCCACGCCGTAGACAGCGCTCTTGCGGATCAACCGCTTATCGCCCCGACGACGATCGCCTGCCCGATGAGGAGCAGGAAGAGGCCGATCATCGGACTGAGGTCGAGCGCCAGACCGCTGCCACCGACCGGTGGCAGAACTCGCCTGAAGACGTTGAGGTACGGATCGGTCGTCTGCTGGGCGAACTTGACCGTGGCCAGCAGGGCCCGGTTCTGAGGCATCCGTGGAATCCAGGAAGTCAGGATCCGGATGAAGATCAGCACGATGTAGACCGTGAACAGGGCACTGACGTAGCTGGCGACATCGCCCCTCGAGATCGCCAGCAGCGCCACAGCTTCGATCACTGGCCGCGCATCCTGATCAACGAGGCTTCAGCAGCCTCGCGAAAAGCCTGCGCTCCCCCGTGCTTCTCGAGTGCCTCGAGGCCGGCCTCGGTGCTGCCTCCGGGGGAAGCGACCGCCACCTGAATCTCGAAAGGCGTACGGCGAGCGAGCAGCGCGGCAGTTCCGGCCATCGCTTCGGCAACCATCGTGTTGGAAGCGTCGGCATGAAGACCCTCGCTGGTTCCGGTCGCGGCGATCGCCTCGGCGGCGGCGGCAAAGTAGGCGGGTGTACAGCCCATGACCGCTGTGGCGGCATTCATTAGGTCGTCCTCGAGTTCGATCACCTTGCCTAGAGCGTCGAGCAGCGATTTGGCGCTGCTCACGCCACCATCGTCGGCCGATTCGTCATGGGCGACGCAGATCACCCCACGATTGACCTCGACCGCGAGATTCGGCATCAGCCTGAGTACCGTCGAAGCAGGAAACTGCCCGGTCAGCGTCGACAGCTTAGTCGCGCCGAGCAGCGAGAGCACCACCTTCGGGTCCGGAAGCACTTCCGAAACGTCCGCGAGCGAATGTGGCTTCATCGCCAGGATGACGAAGTCGCTGCGGGCCACCAGGTCGGCATTCGACTTGATCGCCTCTCCCCCGACTTCCCCGGCCAGCGCGGTCGCCCGTCCTGAGCCGGAGTCGGTGAACAGCATCTCTGAAGGTCCCCCGGGGGCCGACGCCCAGCCACGCGCCATGGCGGCGGCCATGTTTCCGGAACCGATGAATCCGACGATCATGCTGCGGAGCTTACCCGGGCGGCTGGCCCGTCCGGAAGCAGGTCGATCAGGACTGGTTGAAGAAGCCCTTGTCGATCAGGCGGGCCTTTTCTTCGGCCGAGACCTCGACGTTGCGCGGCGTGAGCAGGAAAACCTTCTCGGCAATCCGCTGCATGCCGCCGTCCATCGCGTAGGTCAGACCCGAGGCGAAGTCGATCAGACGCTTGGAGAGTTCATGGTCGGTTGTCTGGAGGTTGAGGATGACCGGAACCTTGCGCTTGAACTGGTCGGCGACCTGCTGGGCGTCATTGAAGTTGCGGGGAATGACCAGATGGACCTGGACGTCATCATCCTCATCGTCGACCGGCCTCAGCGTGCGTGTGCGTGAACGCGGAGCCTGGCCGTCGTCATCGGAAAAGATGTCGTCGATTTCGTCATGGCTGCGCCTGCGGCTCGTGGGCAGACGCCTCACATTGGCTTCCCGGCTCCGTCCCCGGTCTCGCCGGGGCTCGAAGTCATCCTCCTCGTCGTACTCGTCGTCGTACTCGTCGTAGTCCGAGTGATGGTCGCGTTCTTCGGCTAGGCCGAAGTAAACGAGGGTGCGGTGCCAGGAGTCTCTTAGTGCCATAGGTAAGCGGTATTTCGTGCCATCCGGAACGAATCCTCCCGGATTATGCTCAATTGCGGCGAGTTGGTGACGCGCGCACGCGCTCCTGCACCGTTCCGGTCATCGCCGGCCGGCCGCTCCGACCCATCCGTCACGGGTTTATCCAGGCGATACCTGCCTGCCTCCCCGTGACTCCACCGTCCCGGCGGTGGGAGAAGAAGTCATCGGCCTGGCAGTGGGTGCAGATCCCGGCGGCCTCGACCCGGTCGACCCCGGCGGCACCCAGTATTCGCCGTGCGACCGCAGGCAGATCGCAATGCCGTCCGACGAATGCGTCTTCGCCCAGACCCGAGAAAGCCTCGCGTACCTCCTGTCCGACCTCGAAACAGCAGGGACCGATGCCGGGCCCGATCACCGCATGCTGCCCACCCACTCTCGAGACAGCGTCCGGCACAAGCGAACCGGCCAGGCCGCGCCAGCCGCAGTGGAGCATCGCCAGGCCACCCGGGCCGGTGACCGCGACCGGCAGGCAGTCTGCGGCGAGTACCAGCAGCGGCAGGCCGGGCCGGTCGGTGATGTGCCCGTCGGCCACTGGTGGATCTTCGTCCCACGAAAGGTACTGCGCCTCCCGGCCATCCTCGTGCTCGAGAATCCGGTCGCCGTGAACCTGCAGTCCCATGCGCAGAGCGTTGCCGTCGAAACCGAGTGCCGAGGCCATCAACTCCCGGTTTCGAAGCACGGTCGCGCGCTCGTCACCGGTGAGGACCCCGAGGTTGAGTCCGTTCCAGGGGGGACTGCTGAAACCGCCGTGGCGGGTTGTGAAGCAGACGGTGGCATCCGGCAGCTCGGCCTCGAACCACTCGACGCCCTGGCTCCTCCGTCGCCTCAACCGCCGACCCCGGACGATCCGTGGCCTTCGAGCCCCGCGGCCTCGAGTGCGACGGACAGCTGGGCATCACGGTCGAGCAGATCCTCGTCCAGGGCGGCCCGCTGCGCAGCCTCGAGACCGATGCCGACCGCCTCACCAGCCGGCACACCGGCCGCGATCAGGTCGTCGCCGGATATCCGGAGGCCGACCGAACGCCACTCCGAGACCCAGCTGTCCAGCCATTCCGCGCCGCCGGCACGGGCCAGGATCAGCTCGGTCGGGTCCTTGCGACCGGCGAGCGAAGTCGCTCGACTCGGAGAGCCCGGGTATTCGTTCAGGTCCTCCATCCTGCCCGCGTAGCGTTGGTCAAGCACAGCCTCGACCACGTCCGCCCGCGAGCAGAAGGCGGCCCATGACTCCGTCGCGAGCAGATCAAAAGCAGCGGTCACCAGTCCCAGTTCCTCGTCCGAGATCTGAATCAGCCTCCACGCCGAAGCCAGCCTCAGCGCTTCAGGAGCCTCCGGCTCCCTGCTGATCAACTCCAGCTCCGCACGGATCCGCTGCGGGGAAACCGTTGTCAGGTCCACGGCCGCCAGCAGGTCGGCGCTCCGGTGGTCGATATCGAAACCGAGGCGGGCCGCGTAGCGGGCGGCGCGCAAGGCGCGCGTCGGATCGTCCTCGAACGAGGCCGGATGAATCACGCGGAGCACCCCGCGGTCGAGGTCTTCGACCCCTCCCAGCGGGTCGATCAGCGTCTCGGGATCGTCGAGTGCCACGGCGATCGCATTGATCGTGAAGTCTCGCCTGGAGAGGTCGGTCTCGATGCTGGCCGGCTCGACTTCGGGCAACGCCCCCGGCTTCCTGTAGATCTCCGAACGGGTCCGGGCGAGGTCCACCCTCCTGTCCCCGATCGAGATGGCGGCCGTATCGAACCGCTCATGCAGGACCGCGTCCGGGTCGAGTCCGGCCGCGAACGGCCCGACCGGCCCGTCAACCGCGATATCCAGATCCAGCGGTTCTTTGCCGAGCAGGGAGTCGCGCACGCTGCCACCGACCAGGTACAGGGGCGCTTCCCGGGCCCGCTCCCGGAGTTCGACCAGTGCCGCGTTGTTGCGGATCAGCCTGGCCGGAGCGCCTCGGTCGATCCTCGATTTCGGTGGGCTCGTCATCTCACTTCCGTACCATTGCTGTCTCCCCGGATGAATACTGAACCAGAGAACACCTCCATGCCGGAAGGCACTCCCGTGCGCTGGTGGCAAAATCGCCGCCGCCTGCTCACGGTGGCTGCGATCGCGCTCGCAGTTCTGGTCGGCGCGGCCGCCGTCGCCTACAGCCAGCTTAAGCGTCCGGAGGACGTCAGAAATCCGAACGTTTCTTTCGAGGAACCTGTCGCGAAGAAGCCGACCGTCAAGCCGAAGGACAAGACCATCGACTGGCCGACCTTTCGTTATGACCGTCAGCGGACCGGCTACCTGCCGGTCAACGGGATCAAGCCACCGTTCAAGCGGCTCTGGAAGTACGGGGACAAACCCCTGCTCGAGTTCCCTCCCTCGATCGTCGACGGCACCATGTACTTCGTCGACAACGACGGCTTCGCACATGCGCTCGATACGCAGACCGGCAAGACCAGGTGGAACCGCCGGATCGCCAAACTGAACGCTGCGACACCGACCTACTCCAGGGGCAACCTCTACCTGGTCAACATGGTGCCGGGCCAGGTGTTGTCCCTGAACGCGAAAAACGGCAAGACGATCTGGAAGAAGTCACTGCCCTGCAGGTCGGAATCGTCGCCGATCGTGGTCCGGGACCGGATGTACTTCGGTTGTGAGAACGGCGTCCTGTATGCCCTCAAGACCAAGAACGGCGAAGAGATCTGGGCAACCTCGCTCGCCGGCGAGATCAAGGGCGCACCGGCTTACGAGGACGGCACCCTCTTCGTCGGTGACTACGGCGGCGCGATGTCGGCGGTGCGGGCCAAGACCGGTGAGATCCAGTGGCAGACTCAGGCCCTCGGCCCCGGCCTCGGCCAGCCGGGCGCCTTCTACTCGACCCCGGCAGTGGCTTTCGGCCGGGTCTACGTCGGCAACAACGACAGCCGGGTCTACAGCTTCGATGCCGACACCGGAGAGCTGGCCTGGACCTTCTCCACCGGAGACTGGGCCTACTCGGGCCCGACCGTGGCAAAGGTGCCCGGAACCCCTCCCACCGTCTACATCGGCTCGTTCGACGGCAACGTCTACGCGCTTGACGCCAAGAGCGGAGAGGCCCGATGGACCTTCGACATGCGAGGCAGGGTTATCGGCTCGCTGTCGGTGATCGGTCGTACCGTTTACGCCGCGACCTTCGACGGGACCAACACTTACGGGATCAGCGCCAGGACCGGCAAGGAGACCTTCAGCTACCACACCGGTGCTTACATGCCGGCGCTCTCCGACGGCGTCAACCTGTACCTGGTCGGGTACTCGAGCATCCACGCCCTGAAGCCCGTCAGCAAGAGACAGCAGCAGGCCGCGCAGAAGAAGCAGAAGCAGTCCGGCAAGAAGCAGAAGAAGCAGTCCGGGAAGAAGTCGGGGGGCCGGGGCGGCAAGCAGTCCGGCAACTCCTAGACCGGATCGCGGCGGTCCGGCTGGCACTTGCCGGTAGGCTCGAGGCATGTCGAGGGAAGCAATCCAGGGCCGGGTGATCTGGGAACGCGAGGTCGACTGGGACCTGCAGGCGAAGCGCCGCCGCCAGTTCGTCCAGTTCTTCGTCGCACCGGCCTTCGTCGCGATGCTGATCGCCTTGGTTGCCGGCGGCGTGTGGAGCATGCTCGGCGTTCTGATCTTCGCGGCTCTTCTGGGACTGCTGGTCGGAGGCTTGATCGAGCTCCGCAACCTGAACCGGAGGCGTTTTCGCACCTTGCGCGTGGTCGACGGGGAACTCGTCCTCGACAACTTCAAACGGCGGGTGCCAATCCGGCAGGTTCAACGGTTCACGACCGAGATGGTGGAGATCGAGTCGACCACCAACACCGGCGGTTCAACGGTCAGGAGTTCGGTGGCAGCAGGGGCGGCACGCTTCCTGGTTAAGCTCGACGAGACCCGTCACGGCAGGTTTTCGGCCACAAGCCACGACTGGATCGACTTCAAGTGGCCGTTGATGCCTCCCGACCAGCTCCAGGAGGTCCGTGAAGCAATCGAGCCCGAACTGCCGGTGACCTGGATCGACCCGGAGGACTTCCAGGCCACGGTCGAGGACGGAATCGGCAACGTTCCGCCCGAGGTGCGCGGGCCGAGTTAACGCGATCGCCTCAGCGAGCGCGCCCCGGGTACGAAAGACTCAGACCCGGACCGGGATGCCGTTGCCGGCCATAAACTGCTTCGCCTCTTCAATCGTGTGCTGGCCGTAGTGAAAGATCGAGGCGCAGAGCACGGCGTCCGCCCCGCCCTTCTCGATCGCCTCGACCAGGTGCCGGAGCTCCCCGGCTCCGCCTGAAGCGATCACCGGCACGGCGGTCGCGTCGGCCACCGCCGCGGTCAGTTCGAGTTCGTAGCCGATGTTGGTCCCGTCGCGATCCATGCTCGTGAGAAGGACCTCACCGGCTCCGAGGCGGGTCGCTTCTATCGCCCACTCGATCGCGTCGCGGCCGGTGGGCTTTCTGCCACCGTTGAGAAAGACTTCGTAGTGGTCCCCCTGCCACTTGGCATCGATCGCGATGACCACGCACTGTGAGCCGAAGACTTCCGCCATCTCGCCCAGGAGTTCGGGCCGGTGGAGTGCCGCGGAGTTGACCGCAACCTTGTCGGCTCCGGCGTCGAGCACCGCCTGGGCGTCCTCCACGGAACGGATGCCCCCGCCGATCGTAAACGGGATGAAGACGTTGTCGGCGGTACGCTTCGCCAGCTCGACGATCGTATCCCGCCCCTCATGGGAAGCGGTGATGTCGAGGAAGACGAGTTCGTCGGCACCACCTTCGTCGTAGCGGGACGCCAGCTCGACCGGATCCCCTGCATCGCGGATGTCGACGAAGTTGGTTCCCTTCACGACCCTGCCGTCGTCCACGTCCAGGCAGGGGATGACTCTCTTCAGATCGCTCACTGGCCCTCCGGTCCGGCCAGGGCCGCCAACGCTTCGGGCACGCTGAACCTCTCTTCGTAGAGAGCACGGCCGACGATGACCCCTTCGACGTTGCCTGCCGACAACCGGGCGATCTGTTTCAGGTGGTCAAGGGTGCCGACTCCCCCCGAGGCGATCACCGCGGCATCGGTGGCTGCCGCCACCCGCTCGAGTTCCGGCAGGTTCGGACCCTCCATCGTGCCGTCGACCTCGATCGGGGTGAAGAGGAAGCGGGCAACCCCACGGCGGGTGAGGTCGGCGACCGCTTCGGCCACGTCCACCCCGCTGCTCTCCGTCCATCCGGCCAGCGAGACCTGACCACCGCGTGCGTCGACCGATACGACCACCTCGCCGGCGCCCCGGCCGGCCAGCAGGTCGGCAAGAAACTCAGGGTCGCGCAGTGCGGCGGTCCCGACGACGACCCGTTCCGCGCCGGCCTCCAGCATGGCCTCGACCGATCCGTAGTCCCTCAGGCCTCCGCCGACCTCGATCGGGCAGTCGACCGCTGCGGTGATCGCTTCGATCGCCGGGAGGTTCTCGGGCCGGCCCGCTTTGGCACCGTCCAGGTCAACAACATGCAGCCACTCGGCACCGCCGTCTGCCCACCTCCTGGCGGCGTCGGCCGGCGAATCGTCGTAAACCGTCTCACGACCGTAATCACCCTGCATAAGGCGCACGGCCTTGCCGCCGAGAATGTCGATCGCCGGATACAGGATCACTGGCGGGCCTCACGGCAGATCCCGGCGAAGTTCCCCAACAGCCGGAGCCCGGCCGAGCTCGACTTCTCCGGGTGGAACTGGACCCCGTAGACGTTGTCGCGGCCGGCAACGCAGGCGAACTCTCCGCCGTAGGCGGCGGTACCGATGGTTTCGTCACCGGTCGGCTCAACGACGTAAGAGTGAACGAAATAGAACGGTTCACCGGGGCGCAGGCCTTCGGTGAGTCGCGAAGGACGGGCCCAGCTCACTGCCGCCCAGCCGATGTGGGGAATCTTGCGGCCGCCGGCCGGAATCTCCACGACCTCACCCTCGAGCAGTCCGATCCCGTCGGCTCCGCCGAGTTCGGCGCTGGACTCAAAAAGGAGTTGAAGACCGAGGCAGATCCCGAGGACCGGCTGGCCGCGCTCGACCGCGTCCGAGAGTGCCTGGTCGAGCCCGAGTTCGCGAACCCTGTTCATCGCCTTCGGAAAAGCCCCGACTCCGGGCAGGACGACGCCGTCGGCAGCCTCGATACGGTCGTGTTCAGCGGTCACCGAGCATCTGGCTCCGGCGCGTTCGAAGCCCTTCTCGACCGAGCGCAGGTTGCCCATCCCGTAGTTCAGGACGGCAAGCGAAACCTCGGGGCTCAACTGCTCAGCGTGCCCTTGGTGCTGGGCACGCCCTTCTCGTCCGGATCGATCGAAACGGCGACCTTGAGCGCCCGGGCGAAAGCCTTGAAACAGGCTTCGATCAAGTGATGGACGTTGCTGCCGTACATCACTTCGACGTGGAGGGTCATCTTCGAACCGTTCGCAACCGCCCTGAAGAATTCTTCGGTCAGCTCGGTCTCGTAATTGGAGATTGAAGTTATCGGGATCTCACCGCGGAAGACCGACAGCGGACGCCCGGAGATGTCGAGCGCGCAACTGGCGGCAGCCTCGTCCATCGGCACTACGGCCGAACCGTAGCGCCGTATCCCGGAGCGGTCGCCGAGAGCTCGATCGATGGCCTGGCCGATGACGATGCCGACGTCTTCGACGGTGTGGTGGGAACCGGTCTCGAGGTCGCCGTCGGCCTTGACCGCGAGGCCGATGTTCGCGTGGCGCGAAATCAGGTCGAGCATGTGGTCGAAGAAACCGACACCGGTGGTGATCAGCGAGTCACCACCGTCGAGGTCGACGGTGACTTCAATCCGGGTCTCGCCCGTAACTCTCTCGACTGTCGCTGTTCTACTCATCTTCTCTTCTTGCCATCGCTGAGAGCCCGTGCACCGGCAGCCCTTCGGCCTTCGCCAGTGCATCCAATGGCTCCGCGAGTCTGCGGACCGATTGCGGCGACAAGCTTACCCGCGCCGTGCTGCGCCGGAAGGTCCCCGGGGAAACCGGGCCAAAACTTTTGCCGGTCCCGTCAGTAGGAAGGATGTGGTTCGAACCGGCGATGTAGTCACCGAAGGCGGTCGCGGCCTCAGGACCGACGAAGACGCAGCCTGCGGTCTTTGCCTCGGCGGCAAGGTCGGCGCTGCCTCTGTCCATCAACTGAAGGTGTTCCGGGGCGATCTCGTTGACCAGGTCTATCGCCGCGTCGGCCGAAGGTGCCTCGATCAGGGCGAGCCTGCAGTCCTTGACCGACCCCTGGTTCGCAGCGACCCGCTCGACTGCGGCTTCCAGCGCTTCGAGATCACCTCCGTTCACGGCGATTGCCACGAGCGGACTCTCCGCCCCGTGCTCTGCCTGAGCACAGAGGTCCAGGGCGGCCAGCTCCAGGTCGGTCTCCCGATCGAACACCACGGTCAGGTCAGACGGGCCGGCAAGCGAGTCGATCGCCACCTCGCCGAAGACGGCTTTCTTGGCCGCCTGGACCCATGCGTTGCCCGGTCCTGCGATGACGTCCACCGGACGGATCGTCTCGGTACCCCTGGCGAGCGCGAAGATCGCCTGCGCTCCACCGATCGCGTAGATCTCGTCGACCTCACAAAGCGATGCGGCAGCGAGCGTGACCGGATCGACCCGGCCTTGCGGCCCCGGAGGCGTGACCAGGACCACCCTCTCGACGCCCGCAACCCGGGCGGTCACGCAACCCATGACGACGCTGGACGGATAGCTGGCACGGCCGCCGGGGGCGTATATCCCCGCCGAGCCGACAGGCGTCTCTCCGACCGTGACGGTCTGACCCTGCGGCAGCTCGACCACCTGCGACTCGTTCAGCTGCGCCCTGGCCACCTGACCCACGTTGGCAATCGCCAGTCCGAGTGCTTCGCTGACCGCCGGGTCCACCTCATGGAGCGCCTGCCGGGCCTGGTCGCGGCTCACTTCCAGCTGAAGATCGGCGGCTTCGGTTGCGTCGAAGCGCCTGGTCAGGTCCAGCAGGGCCTGATCGCCGCGGGCTGTGACCTCACCGGCGATCCCCGACACGTCGATGTCCACGGCCGCGTCGGCAAACCACTCGCGCGCTTCGGCGGCGAGCTGCTGCGGTGCCGCCCACTGAAGACGGCGGAACTTCACTCCGCGGCCTCCCGGAGGCGCGAAGTCAGTGAGGCGATTTCGTCGGAACGCAACCGGTAGGAAACCTGGTTCGCTACCAGCCGGGCCGTACAGGTCACGATCTGCTCGCGTTCCTCCAGATCGTTCTCGACCAGAGTGCGCCCGGTGGCGACCAGGTCGACGATGCCGTCGGCCAGGCCGACCAGCGGGGCCAGTTCGATCGAGCCCTTGACTTCGACCACCTCGACCTGCTGTCCCCGGCCTTCGAAGTACTCCTCCGCAATCCGTGGGTACTTGGTCGCGATCCGCATCATTCCGAGTCGACGCTGGTGTTCGCGGGGGCCTTCATCGCCCCGGCGCGTGGCGAGCACCATCCGACAGAGTCCGACCCCGAGATCCAGGAGTTCGAACACCCGCCGGTCCTCCTGCTCCAGAAGGACGTCCTTGCCGGTGATGCCGAGATCGGCCGCACCCGCCTCGACGTAGGTGGGGACGTCGTATGGGCGCATCGTGACCAGGATGACTTCACCGCCATCGAATACGAGCGAGCGGGAATCCCCGCGCACTTCAGAAGTCTCGATCCCGACCTGGTCGAGCAGGTCGAGGACCTCGACCATGAGGGCACCTCGCGGTACGGCGAGCTTCAGCGGACCACCCGGTCTGGAGAGCGAATCAAGCATCGGACCCTCCTTCCGACTGCGCAGCAGCCGCGCCGTTCTGCTCCAGCTGCGCCTTGTGGATCCCTTCGAGGTAAAGGCTGAAGCCGGCCGCCGGCTGCTCGACACCGAACCGCTCCATCAGCCCGTCGTAGCTGCCGCCGCCTCCGATGGCCTCGCCGACCGAAGGGTCGTAGACCTCGAGAATCGGTCCGGCATAGTAGCCGAGGTCTCGCAGCATGCCAAGGTCGAGCTGTATCCGTACCCCTCCCGAGCGGGCCGAAACTGCCTCACAGGTAGCTTCCAGCCGGTCGAGAACCCGCTCGAACCGCTCGCCGCCGTTCCCCCGAACGGAGGTGAGAAGGTCGGGTCCTCCCCTTCTCTGGATCAGGTCGAGCAGCGTTTCGATCTGCGCCGGGTTGAACTCGCCGCAGTCCTGAAGCTCTGCGCCGAGACCGACCATGTCGTGGCCGGCGAGACGCCGGGATGAACTCTCGACCGTCTCCTCGCTGCCGCCGACATCGCGAACGAGCGATGCCCAGAGCTCGGCGTCGCCGAGTCCGATGACCGCCTTGTCGAGCCCGACGGCATCGAGCGAAAGGGAAAGCACCTCAACCACTTCTGCGATGCAGTCGGCTCCGTCGACACCGATCAGCTCGATCCCGGCCTGTCCGAACTCACGAAGCCGGGCGCGCTGTGGCGTGACCGCGCGATAGGAGTTCGCGACGTAGCTGAGCCGCCAGGGTGGCTCGACCTCGCCGAAGCGGGTCGCGACCAGCCGGGCGATCGGAATCGTCATGTCGGTCCTCAGGGCGAGCAGCTCACCACGGTCGTCGAAGAAGCGGTAGGCGTCATCGGCCGAAGCCTGATCACCACGGCTGACCACATCTGCGTACTCGATGGTCGGGGTGCGGACCTCGCGGTACCCGTGCTGCTCGAAGACGCCGAGCAGCGAGCGCTCGAGACGGCGCACCTCGCGCATCTCGTCCGGCAGTACGTCCCTGGTTCCGGGTGGGATCGGGTGGATCAACTCGGCCCCGATCAGTCGTCGACGCGTTCGATGTGCGCGCCGAGAGCCTTGAGACGGGTATCGATGTCTTCATAGCCGCGGTCGATCTGGCGGATGTTGCCGATCTGGGAGGTCCCTTCGGCCGCAAGCGCGGCGATCAGCATCGCCATGCCGGCGCGGATGTCGGGGCTGTCAACCCGTTCACCGTGGAGCCGGGCCGGGCCACTGACGATCGCCCGGTGTGGATCGCACAGCGTGATGCGGGCGCCCATGGCCACCAGCTTGTCAACGAAGAAGAGGCGGTTCTCGAACATCTTCTCGAAGATCAGGATCTCGCCCTCAGCCTGAGTTGCGAGGGCCAACGCGATCGAGGTGAGGTCGGCCGGGAAGGCCGGCCACGGACCGTCTTCGATCTTCGGGATCGCGCCACCCACATCGGCCTGAACCCTGAGGTTCTGCTCTGGCGGGACGATCACGTCGCGGCCCTCGATCACCGACTGGAATCCGAGGCGACGGAACTGGCGGCGGATCATCAGCAGGTCGAGCGGCTCAACGTCATGGATGCGGAGTTCGCCGCCGGTGGCGGCAGCCAGGGCCATGAAGCTGGCGATCTCGATGTGATCGGGTGTCACCGTGTGTTCGGCGCCGCCGAGCTTGTCCTGGCCGGTGACCACCATGACGTTCGAGCCGATTCCGGAAA
This sequence comes from uncultured Solirubrobacterales bacterium, assembly GCA_963709475.1. Taxonomy (GTDB): domain Bacteria; phylum Actinomycetota; class Thermoleophilia; order Solirubrobacterales; family 70-9; genus 67-14. The sequence continues at coordinate 524,650 of CAVPWI010000001.1, forward strand.
TCGGCGCACCCATCTTGACCAGCAGCCTCGCCAGATCCTGGACGTGAGGCTCCGACGCGGCGTTCGAGATGGTCGTCTCACCGGGGGTGAGTGCCGCTGCCATCAGGGCGTTCTCGGTACCCATCACCGACGGCTCGTCCATGAAGATCCCGGTCGCCCTGAGGCCACCCGGAGGCGCGGTCAGCTCGATCCAGCGCTGCCCACCGACCCGGGCTCCGAGTTCACGGAAGGCATCAAGGTGGGCGTCCAGCCGACGCCGGCCGATGAAGTCCCCGCCCGGAGGCGGCATGTGGACTTCGCCGAAGCGTGCCAGGAGGGGCCCTGCCATGAGGAAAGAGGCCCGAATGGCGGCCGAAAGGTCTTCGTCGAGGGTGGTGTCGGTGACGTTCTTAGCGCAGAGGCGGACCGTATTTGCCTCGACCCACTCGACCTCAACGCCGAGCTTCGCCAGCAGTGCGATCTGGGCTTCAGTGTCGCGGATCCGCGGCACATTCGCGATCACCACCTCTTCCTCTGTCAGGAGGCAGGCAGCCAGAATCGGCAGCGCAGCGTTCTTGTTACCTGCGGCGGTGATCTCACCAGAGAGCGGCACTCCGCCCTGTATGACGAACTTCTGCATGTCTGTATTCCTGATGTAGTCGAATTAAATGGACCGGATCGGAGGCGGAACTGACCCGATCGAAGAGCCGGACTAGGGTAACAGCGCAGATGGCCAGAACTTCTCCAGGCAGAAATCGGGGCGCAGCCTCCCGCAGCCGAACCGGACTCAAGGTCCTGGTCGTTCTGATGGTGGCCTTCGCAACCCTCCTGGCCCTCAACACTTTCGTGCTCAACAGTGAGACCGATTCAGCCGGTGTGAACGTCGTGGACGGCCAGCTGGTCAATACGACCTCGGGCCAGCTTCAGGTGGTCGATACGCCGCCCGTTCCCGACCCCGGTGAATCTCTCGGGGGTGAGCCCTCTTTCGACCGGCCCGGCGTCCCCGCCGCGGCCGTTCCCCTTGCTCCGCCAGTAGTGCTCATCCATGGTTCCGGAGGGGCGATCGACTGGTGGACCGATCTGGTCCCGCTTCTGGCCGAGCAGGGTCGTCGGGTCATATCCATCGACATGCTCGGCTACGGCGGCTCCGACAAACCCTCCTCCGGCTACTCGATCGAATCACAGGCCGGCCTTGTCGCCCAGGTTCTTTCCAAGCTGGACGTGGAGAAGGCAGCCATCGTCGGTCACTCTCTGGGAGGCAGGGTCGCGACCGCCCTGGCCGAAACCTCACCGGACCTCGTGGCCGGCCTGGCGATCATCAACATCGCCCCCGATTCTTCCTATGGCGGCCTCAGCGGCACTGCGAAGGCAGCCCGGCTCCCGGTCGTCGGGCAGGCCCTCTGGAGAATCGCCCCCGACTTCATGCTGCGCCGCAACCTCGAGCAGGCCTTCGCCCCCGGCTTCGAGGTACCGGAGGAGTTCGTCGACGACATCAGGGCCATGACCTACCCGGCCTATCGCGATTCCGCAAAGGAGTCTGAGGCCTACTCGGATGAAAGGTCCCTGGACCAGCGGCTCGAGGACCTTGGCCTGCCGCTGCTGGTCATCTTCGGCGCCCAGGATCAGATCTACCCGGCGAGGGAGTCGCTCAGCGCCTACGCGGCGATCCCCGGAGTCGTGACCGTCCTCATCCCCGAGGCCGGTCACTCACCCAATGTAGAGACCCCCGAAAAGACAGCGGCCATCCTCGGTCGCTTCGTCAACACCCTGGCCCCGGAGCCGGATCCTGAGCCGGTGACCGGCGGTGGAGGCAGCGGGCAGGGCAACGGCAAGCCCGACAGCAAGGGCTCCGGAAAGAAAGGTCAGGGGAAGAAGCAGGGTCAGAGCCAGAAGCAGAACAAGCAGGGTCGGGGCGGCAACTCCGGCAATCAGCCGGGCGCGTAGCGACCCCCGGATTTGGCCCACTCAAGAACCGCGTCGTGGCCGATGAATCCGTCGGCGACATCGGTGCCACCCCGTCGGCGCACCAGATACCAGGCGTCGTCTTCAAGCTCTTTGCCGGTCTGAGCGCAGTTCGGGCCGGCCCCCTCCGGAACCTCGACCTTCGGCCATATGTGCCAGTCGTTCTTCTGCATCAGCCACGGAACGACGTGCTCCAACCTGCAGAACGAGGCTCCGAGATTTCTCTCGGGCTGGATCAGCCGCAGGCCTTCGTCCCCATCCAGCCCGACTCCACACCAGTCACACTTCAGTTTTCTGCCCATGTCCCCATTGTGCCTTACCCGGAAACGCCCGGACGGATGCGCTTACCCTCTGAGCGAGATCGTCCTCGAGGCCTCCCTGGCGGCGCGTTTGCCCGATGTAACAGCCCCGTCCATCCATCCGGCCCAGCCGGTGTCCAGGTCGGCCCCGGCGAACAGCACGTCGCCGCGCCACTCCCTGAGTGCTTCGAGCGCCCGAAACTGGCCCGGGCGGCCGGCCAGCCAGGTCCCACGGGCCAGCGGATCGTTGATCCAGTCGTGATCGAAGATCTCGTCCACCTCGATCCCGGGGATCAGGCTCGCGACCATTCCCTGCATCGATTCGACCGATGACTCCCCGAACACAGTCGGCATTCCGAATGCGGCAATCAGGCCGGGTTGCTCGGCATGCGCGTATATCTCGGGAAGTTCGGGCCAACTCATCCCGAAGAACTCCCGCGGGATGTTGCGACCCTTTACCCAGACCTTCGATGCGGCACCTGCATGCGGACCGCCGAGCGCTTCGATCCGGGCGTTTACCTCGGGGTTGCTGAACTCAAGATCGGAGAGTACGTTGATCGGAACAGCGACCACAACCGATGATGCCATCAGCTCTTCTCCGTCTGCGGTCGAGACGCTCACCGAATCACCGCCTTCGCGCACGCCTGTCACCCGGACACCGAGCCTCAGCCTCTCGCCCAGCTCATCTGCGATCGACCGCGGCAGCGAACTGCTGCCGCCCGAGATCCGGAAATCGTCGGCGAAAAGCGCCTCCGGATCGCGGTCGTATCCGGCCAGCTCGCGCAGAAGCATCCAGGCCGAGTACTCATCCGGGTCACCCCCCGCAAAGCTGAAGGCGAGCGCATAGAGAAACTCGCTTGCGGCTCGGCTCATTCCCAATGATCCGACGTATTCGGTGAACGTGACATCGAGGCGGTCGGCCGAAGGGCTTTTCACCGCATCCTCGAAGCCGAGGTCCTCCACATCGACTCTCATCACCTGAAGTACCCGGTCGAGCTCGGACCGCTCGGACTCCGAGAGGCCGCCCCTGTCGTCGCCTCCGGCAAAGCTGCGAAGGCGACCGTCCAGCAGCCAGGTCCGCGACTCAGGCTCCTTCGTTTCCACGAACGAAAGCCCGTATCGCTCGAGTTCCGCGCCAAGCGCGAGGTGATGGTCCGGGCTGGCCCACTCCGCGCCCAGATCAACCTCGACCGAAGATCCGGGGAAGGTCTCTGTGTAGACCCTTCCGCCGACCCGGTCCCGGGCCTCCAGCACGGTGACCCGGTGCCCGGCATCGACCAGGTCTCTCGCCGCGATCAGTCCACCCAGCCCCGCTCCGATTACGACTATGTCTGATTCCATGCTCTCACCCGGTTTCTCTCAATCGTTTCCGGACGGCTGAGATCGCGCCGGCCCGCCTTTCGCACCGCTCATTCGACCCCCCAGTCGTTCTGCAATAACAGCCTGAGCCTTGAGCTTTCGATTGCTCCGGACCTGGTAGGCGACTGACAGGGCTGCCAGTACGAGCCCGACCACGAAGATCAGGGTGCCGAGTACGAAGACCTGCGGCGGGATGCCGACCTTGACCGCGCCTGCCACCCAGAGCGGGAAGGTGAGCGTCTGACCGCTGACAAAGCTTGTTATGACGTAGTCGTCGATCGACAGGGCGAAGGAGAGCATGAAGCTGGCCAGGATCGCGGGCAGGATCAGCGGTGCGGTCACCGTCCAGAAGGCTGCCCAGGGCGTCGCCCCAAGATCCTGTGCGGCCTCTTCCAGGGACTCGTTCATGCTGGCCAGCCGGGCCTGGACCACGATGATCACCACGACGATGTTGAAGGCGACGTGGGCGATGATGATTGTGAGGATGTCCCGAGGGAGAGAGATGGTCACGAAGAAACCGAGCAGGGATGCCCCGACGACCACGGTCGGGGCGGTCAGGTTGGTGATGATTACCAGCTCCATGACCGTTCTTCCCCAGAACCTCCGTCGGGCAAGGGCCAGAGCCGCCGGCACCCCCAGTGCCGTTGCGATGATCGAGCTGAACAGAGCGACCTCGAGCGATGTGACCAGCGCGCTGGTCAGGTCGGAAACCTGGAAGAGGTTGGCGTACCACTCGGTGGTGAAGCCCTGCCAGGCGAAGCTGAGCCGCTGGTTCGGTGCCTCGTTGAAGCCGTACAGGATCATCACCGCGATCGGCACCATCGTGTAGACCATGATCACGACCACGTAGCCAGGCAGCAGGAATCTGGTCCATGGCCAGCGGTGGATCTCCGGCGATGCCTTTGTATCGGTCGAGTTACTCAAGCTCGATTTGCTCCCGCATGATCAGGCGAAGTCCTTGATCGTCTTCGAGCCGAAAGACCGTCCGTAAGCGACCACGAAAATCAGCAGGGCGACCATCAGGACCAGCGACAGAGCCGAGGCAACCGGGTAGTTCTGGTTGTCCACGTACTGGGTCTGGATGATGTTTCCGATCATGGTGGTGCTCGGTCCGCCGAGGATCTCGGCGCTGAGGAAGTCGCCGACGCTGGAGATGCCGACCAGCAGGATGCCGGCGTAGATTCCGGGAGCCGAGAGGGGCAGGATCACCGTGCGGAAGCGCTGCCAGGCGGAGGCGTAGAGATCCGACGCGGCCTCTACCTGGGCTCGCTCGATCCCCTCGAGGGCTACGTAGATCGGCAGCGCCATCCAGGGGAGGTTGTCGTAGGTCAGGCCGGCGATCACTGCCCAGGGCGTCGACAGGACGCGGGCGCCCTCGGAAATGATGCCGATGTCCTTGAGCGTGCCGAGCACGATCCCCTCGTCAGCCAGGATGAACTGCCAGGTGAGGATCCGGATGATGAAAGAGACCAGGAACGGCAGCAGCAGGATGAACAGGAACAGGGCCTTCCTGTTCCCTCCGCGGAAAGCGATCCAGTAGGCGACCGGGTACATGAGGACCAGAGCCAGCGCCGTCGATACGCCGCCGTAGAGGAATGAGCGTCCGAACTGGGTCGAGTACTGGCTGATCGCATCGGGGTAGACGCTGAAGTTCCAGGTCAGGTCGAAGCCGTCCAGCGGGTTGCCGGTGGTCAGCGAAAGCCAGAGGATCGAAACCAGCGGCACGATAAAGAACAGCCACAGCCAGATGTTGGCCGGCAATGCCTGCAGCCACCCGACTATCAGCTGCTTTCGTTCCGCCCCCATTACCGGTCCATCGATCCGACCCGGTCAGGACTGGACTATCGGGTCAAACAGGTCGGTCCACTGCTTGTTCAGTTCAGCCGTTTCGACGAACGGGTAGGCACGAAACCGCTCCTGCATCTCGGGGGTCGGGAATACCAGGGGGCTGTTTGCCACGGCCGGGTCATTGAGCTGGTCACGGATGATCGGCTGGGCATCCGGCACCGGGCTGATGAAGTTGATCCAGTCCGCGATGATCGCCTGATTCTCCGGCTTGTAGACGAAGTCGAGGTACCTGAGGGCGCTGACCGGATTGGCGCAGTTCAGTGGCAGAACGCAGTTGTCGCTCCAGAGTGGCGCCCCCTCTTCCGGGACTATGAACTTGATATTCGGGTTGCCCGACTGCTGCGACTGGAAGACGTCGCCGGACCAGGCCATCGAGACAGCGACGTCGCCGTTCTCCAGGGCCTTGATGTAGCTCGAATCGTAGTACTGACGCACTATGCCCTTTTCGCGCTGCTCGGTCAGCAGGTCGGCCGACTTCTGCCAGTCTTCGTAGGTGGAATCCACGGGCTCGATTCCGAGGGTCAGGAGCCCGCAGGTGCCGAGATCGTCGTTGTCGGACATCATTCCGACCTTGCCCTTGTACTTTTCATCGAAGAGGGTCTGGAGGCTGGTGATCGGGCCGTCGACGAGGTCCTCGTTGTAGGCGATGCCGGTGACACCCGCCTGCCAGACTACGTTGTAGGTGAGATCCGGGTCGTAGGCGAGGTTTGTCGCCACCTGGCCGGCGTACTCGTTGAAGTTGGGAAGTTGCTCGTGGTCGAGCGGCGTCAGCCAGCGGTTTTCCATCAGCTGGATCAGCTGCCAGCCGTCGGACATAACGATGATGTCGTAGCCGATCGGGTCTCCCGCCTGGAGGACCGGGCTTATCTTCGAGAAGAACTCGGCGTTTCCCTGGATGACCGGCTTGTAGGCGACCTTGATCCCGGTCTCTTTGGTGAATTTGTCGATCGAGGGACGCCTGCCGTTGGCGGTGTCGATGTAGAGCGGCCAGTTGGCGAATACGAGCTTGTCGGTCGGCGTCTGCTCCGCCCACCAGGCGGTCCAGTCGAAGTCTTCGTCGGCACCGGTGTCCCTGCTGCCTTCGACCCCGCAGGCCGCAAGGACTGAGCCCAGGCTGGCGGTCACTGCGATCCCGGCTGCACCCCGCATCAACTGGCGACGGGATATTCGGGGCTGAGTCAGACCTCTGATCAAAGCTTCTGACGGTAGAGGGTCTTTCTTCTGGGTCATATCTCTCTTTCCTCCGGCGCCTCGTCTGCCGGTGCGACTCGGATGATTACCCGTGAAACAACTCGTACTTGGTGGCCGCGGAGGCTACCCCAACGACCCTCTCCGGTCAAACAGAACTACCCGGACTTGACCGCCGTCATCGCTTATGCGAACATATGTTCGTCCATGATCGTCTGCGCAATCCTTCCATTGATGACCCTCCGGGCAGCGCTGGGCGACGCCTCAAACCGTCTGCAGGAGCCGATTGCACTCGCTCCTCAACATGACGGCGCGCAGCTGGTCGGTGAGGTGTCTCCGGCAGCCCGCAGGCTCGGGGTACGAGCCGGCATGGGACTGGGAGAAGCGGTGAATATCTGCCCTGAGCTGTCGCTGGTAAGCCCGGACCCGAACCGTGCGGAGCTCCTCTGGCAGGACTTCCTCTCCCGGATCCAGTCGATCGGAGCCGGGGTCGAGTCCGAGCAGCCCGGCGAGGCTTTCTTTCTCTCCGACGGCTTGGAGAGGCTTCACGGCGGCCTCGACGGCGTCATCCGAAAGGCCTCCGGACAGCTCGGACCGGCGGTCAGGATCGGTGCTGCCCCGACCCGTCTGGCCGCCTTCGCCGCCGCCCACCGGTCACGGGGCAAGGCACTGGTCATCTCTCCCGAAAGACTTCAGGAGAGCCTCGACTCCCTGCCGGTCACGGTCCTGAACGGCCGACTCGGGGGTCCGGGAGCGGCCTGCCGACGGATGACCGGATCACTGCTCCGGCTGGGCATTCACCGCCTGGGCGGACTGAGGGAGATATCCCGGGATGCGATCGCCGACCGCTTCGGGGACCAGGGAATCGAGGCACTCGAAATGGCTCTGGGAATCGAGCCCGGCCTGCGCCTGCGAAGTCCGGGTGAAGAGCTGGCCGAATCACTCGAGATGCCAGAAGTGGGATCAGGGATGCACCTGCAGAGCGCGCTGACCATCCTCTGCGACCGGATCGCCACTCGGCTGTCGGGCCTCGGCATGAGTGCCCGTTCGGTGACCATGGAGGCACGACTCAGCGGAGGCGGCAGCTGGGCCAGGGAGACGGCGCCCCGGGAACCGACCGGACAGGCAGAGCTGCTGCGGATGATCCTCCTGCCTGGACTCGAGCAGCTCCCCCGTCCGGCCGAACACCTCGGTCTCCGCATCACCGGCATGACCGCCGCGGCACCGAAGCAGACCGAGCTCTCCCCCCGGCCGGAGGAAACCCGCCTGCTCCGGCTCAACGAAGCGGCCCATCAGGTCCGGGCCGTGGTCGGCCGGCACGGCCTGATGCGTGTGCTGGACGCCGAGATCGACTCCCACCTGCCCGAGCGACGAATGCTCCTGACCCCCTACCTCTCGTGATCGAAGCACTCATCGCCGACCCAACCAACCCCACCGCCCCCGACACTCCCGGTTCTGGCAAGCATTTTCATCCGTGGCCGGGGCAGATCGTTGCCAGAACGACCACCCGCCCGAACCCGCCCGGTTCTGGCAAGCATTTTCATCCGTGGCCGGAGCCGATCGCTGCCAGAAGGTCCAACGAGCAGAGCGTTCGGGAGCTTGTTTTTGGCTGGGAGCCTGTCTTGGTCGGGGGCCTGCGTTGATCGGCGGGATCCACCCCCAGGGCGGGCCCTCGCGGCTCTACGAGCCGAGGCCGATCGAGGTCGCCAGCGATTCCAGACGCAGCCCGACCCAGGTCAACGACGTCGATGTAGTCGCGATCCGGGAAGAGTGGATCGTCGAAGACGGCTGGTGGACCTCCGCCCCGATCCGGCGCTGGTATTTCGAGCTGGTCCTGATCGATGGCCGTGACCTGACCGTCTTCCAGGCCTTCCCCTCTGGTCAGTGGTTCGCCCAGCGGGCCTGAGGCCCGCGATGCCCCCCTACGTCGAGCTCCACTGTCATTCCTCGTTCTCTTTCCTCGACGGGGCCTCCTCCCCGCTCGACCTTGCAGCCAGAGCGGCTGACCTCGGTTACCCGGCGCTGGCCCTGACCGACCACGACGGCGTCTGGGGCTCGATGGAGTTCGCGGTCGCATGCAAGGGGGCCGGCATCAAGCCGATAACCGGTGCCGAGCTGACCGTCTCGATCAACGGCCGGCTCTTCCACCTCACCCTGCTGGTCGAAAACCAGACCGGCTACGCCAACCTGTGCCGGCTGCTGACCGCAGCCCACTCGCATACGCGAGATGGAAGGGAACGTCGCTCCGGACAGCCGTCGGTGCCGGTCGAAGCCCTGGCCGGGCACAGCGGGGGGCTGGTCTGCCTGAGTGGTTGCGCCGGACGAGGCCCACTTGCCTCGGCCTGGAGTGACGGTGACCTCGCCCGTACCGAAGGGCTGGCCCGGTCCCTGGCCGGCTGGTTCGGTCCCGACAACTTCCGGATCGAACTTCAGCGGCCCTACTGGCGTCACGACCGTGCCCGCAACCGGTGGCTGGCTTCACTGGCCGACAGGCTAGGTCTGCTCACGGTCGCCACCGGCAACGTTCACAGCCACGAGCCGGCCCGGGCCCGGCTCCAGGACGCCCTGGTCGCGGTCAGGATGGGAACCACGATCGAAGCCTGCGAACCGGACAGGAGGGGAAACTCATCCTCCGCCCTGGCCTCCCCGGAGCAGATGGCCGCCCGCTTCGCCGACTACCCCGAAGCGGTTGCCGAAAGCGTGGAGATCTCATCCCGCCTGGAGTTCGACCTCGAAAAGGAGCTCGGATACCGCTATCCGCAGGCCGATGACCCCGACGCCGACCGCGACCTGAGCGAGCTCTGCCTGTCGAGGATCGACGGCCGCTACCGGGGTACCCCACAGGCACCGGAGGCCGCTCGGCGTCTGGAGAGCGAGCTGAAGATCATTCGCGGCCTCGGCCTGTCCGGCTTCTTCCTGCTCCACCACGACCTGCTCGAGCTGGCCCGCGAGGTGGCAGTCGAGGTCCGTGGACCGGATTCCGCCCGCTCGGTCCTGCCACCGGGCCGTGGCAGGGGCTCCAGCGTCAGCTCGATCGTCTGCTACCTGACCGGCCTATCCCATGTCGACCCGGTCAAGGCCGAACTCTTTCCCGGGCGCTTCCTCAACGAGGAGGTCACCGCCGTTCCCGACATCGACCTCGACTTCCCCCGTGACATTCGGGCTGAGCTGATCCCCCGGATCCACCAGCGCTACGGCGCCGAGCGCTCGGCTCTGGTCGCCGCCTTCCCCACCTACCGGACCCGTGGTGCGATCAGAGATTTCGGCAAGGTGCTGGGGATCCCGCAGACCGAGATCGAGAGAGCAGCCCGTTCGGTCGACTTCCACGGCAGCGACGACCTCCATCGGGACCTTGCGGCGGCGGTTGGTTACGAACGCGCCCGGTCGGCCGGCTGGAAAAACCTGGTCTGGCTCTGTGGGGAGGCCCGCGGCAATCCGAGAAACCCCTCCCAGCACTCCGGCGGCATGGTGATCTCGACCAGCCCGCTGATCGAGATCTGCCCGGTGGTCCCTGCCGCCATGGAAGGACGCCAGATCGTCCAGTGGGACAAGGATTCCTGCCAGGACGCGGGATTCCTCAAGGTCGACCTACTCGGTCTGGGGATGCTCTCGGCGGTCGAGCGCTGCATCGACGAGATCGGCCGGGTCCGGGGAGAGACGATCGACCTCAGCCGGATCGACCTCAAGGACGAACCGACCTTCGAGGCGATCCGCCGGGCCGAGACCACCGGCGTCTTCCAGATCGAAAGCCGGGCCCAGATGCAGATGCTGCCGAGGATGCGACCGATGGACCTCGACGACATCACGATCGAGGTCGCGCTGATCAGGCCCGGTCCGATCCAGGGAGGCGCGGTCCACCCGTACATCGAGCGCCGCCGCCGGCTTCGCGAAGACCCTTCTTACGAAGTCCCCTACCAGCACCCCCTGCTGAAGCCGGTCCTGGAAGAGACGCTCGGAGTGATCATCTTCCAGGAGCAGGTGATCGAAGTGGCGATGAACGTCGCCGGCTTCAGCTCCTCCGAGGCCGAAAGCCTGCGACGGGCGATGAGCCGCAAGCGCTCCCGACAGGCCCTCGAATCCCACCACCGCCGCTTCATCGAGGGCGCCATCGGCAACGGTGTCCCCGAAAAGACCGCCCACAGCATCTTTGAGCAGATCATCGGATTCTCCGGATTCGGCTTCCCGAAAGCCCATTCGGCGGCGTTCGGCCTGCTCGCCTACCAGTCTGCCTGGCTCAAGGTCCACTACGGCCCCGAGTTCCTGGCCTCGCTCCTGAACGAACAGCCGATGGGCTTCTACCCTCCGGACTCGCTGGTGCAGGAAGCGAGGCGCTCGGGGATAGGCATCCTGCCGCCCGACATCAACGCCAGCCGGGTCGAGTGTGCGGCCGAATGGGAGCAGGGCTCAGCGGACGGGACGCCGGCGGTGAGGATCGGGCTCGGCTACGTGAAAGGGGCGGAGAGCGCTGAGATGGAACGGCTGGTGAAGGAACGGGACCGCGGCGGCAGCTTTCGGGATCTCGGAGATCTGGCCTCCCGCATGCCGCTTCGACGACAGGAGCTCGAACAGCTGGCCTGGGCCGGCGCCCTGCGCCGCCTGCCGCGCGGAGAGAGGGCATCGGGCCTTTGGAGCGTCGGTCTGATGCCCCACCACCCCGCTTCGGTCGAAGGCAGGCAGCTCTCCCTCGCTTTCGGGCAGGAAGAGACACCGGAACTCCAGGAACCCGAGGACTGGGCGCGGGTCGCGGCCGAGTACGGAAGCATCGGGATGACCCTGGAAGGCCATCCGATGGCCCTCGCCCGCCGGACCCTGCCGAAGCGGGTGATCACCGCCACCGAGGCGATCAACCTGCCCGACCGCTCCAGTGCCGAAGTCGCCGGCCTGATGGTCGCCCGACAGCGACCGGAGACCGCGAACGGCGTCTACTTCGTCCTGATCGAGGACGAAACCGACACCCTCAACCTGGTCGTACCGCCACCGGTCGCGGCCAGACACCGTCTGGTGATCCGGACCGCGACCATCCTCCGCGCCAGGGGAAGGATCGAAACCAGCCAGGGTGTCGTCAACCTGGTGGTCGCCTCCCTCAGCGAGTTCCAGCCGCAGGACCCGACGATCAAAACCGTGGCCCCGCCAAAACACTCTTTCGGACGTCGCGGAAGCTGACCCGGGCAAACCGGCCGTTCGAACCGTCCATGTTCGATACCGCCGCACTTGGCTCTGTAGGACCGTTTCCAGGCAAACCTGCAAGGCATCCTGCAAACACACGTTCGTGTCCGACGGCCCACCTACAGTACGAACCTATGTTCGTGCATATGAAGAAACTTCCAGCAAAGACCGCAGACGCAATCGACCTGATGATCGAGTTCTCGACCCTGGGCGAATACGGCCTCGAATACCCCGAGGACAAGGCCGTAGACCGCCACGCCGATTGCGAACCGCGCCGCAGCCGCAAAGACCGTGGACCTGCAGTTCGTGTCCGTACCGAGTGCGCCCAGGCGCGCCAGGGTCGAGACTGCTCTTCCGAGACCACAGACTTCGCCTCAGCCCTGCGCCCGCCAAGGATCAAGCTCAGCTTCGTTGATTAGCGGCCGCCGGCGAATACCGGGGTCGGCTACTTCCTCTTTTTTCTTCTTGACGATCTTGAACACGTTCGATGGCTTCGCTGCGGAAGCGTTGCCCGAAGAGTCGGTAGCCACAAGCACGACACGGAACTTGCCGCGCCCTACCGACTTCTTGCGGATCCGACCGGAGAAGCCGATGCGACTTCCTCCCGCCTTGCTGCTGCGCTTAAGCGTCCTGCCCTTCTGGGTATAGAGGACGCAACTGGCTTTTCTCACGGCCTTCTGTCGTTGCTTTCTGGACTTGGCCTTCTTCTGCGCGTAGAGGGTCCGCTTATTCTTACCGTTCTTTCTGACGCACCTGCGGATGGCCTTGTCCTTGTTCTTGGCGACAGAAGTCTTGATCCTGATTCCCTTGCCCTTCTTCTGGACTGAGATCCTGACCTCGGCCGCCTCGTTCAGCTTCCAGGAAATCACGCCGCCCTTCCGGATGCGTGAAGTCGAGGCGGTCCCGTTCGTAGCGGTCTTCTTCCTGGTGGTCGAGAACCTCTTCGTCACCTTTACTGCGGAGAGGGTTGGGGCGGTGGTATCGCCACCATCCTCAATCGGCGGGCCGCCGGGTTCACCGGCCGCCGGAACGCTGAGGGTCTCGCAGTTGGTCTCGCTGTCCTGGACGTCGAGGTTGGCCGTGTCGCCGGTGTTGTGGGGACCGCAGTCGAGCGTGTCGGCCACCCCTCCGTCCTGGGAGTCGAGGGTGTCGTCGCCGGCCAGGCCGAAGAGCAGGTTCTGCGCGGAGCTACCGGTCAGCGAGTCGGCGAAGTCAGAGCCGATCGCATCTTCGATACTCACCAGCACGTCGACTGCGCCGCCACCGTCATCGGACGCCTCTTCGGTACCGAGGTCGAGCGTGACCCCTGCCGGAGCTGCGGAGTAGTCAACCGAGTCGCTTCCGCCGTTGCCGTCGAAGCGCTCGGCCCGGGCGGGGGTGCCCAGGAACGTATCGCCCTGAGGGGAGCCCTTGAAGCCCTCGAAGGCATCGACAAGCGTGTCGGTGGAGTCATCGGTCACCGCGCCGCCCGGAGAATCGACGGTGATCGGGGCGGTATTGGTGGAGTAGTCGGCGGTGTCTGTGCCGGGCCCGCCCTCGAGCGTGTCGGCTCCACCGCTGCCTGCGATCCCGTCGTCACCGCCACCGCCACTGATCGAATTCTCGCTCGCATCACCTTCGAGCGCGTCGCCCTGGGGAGATCCGGTGAGGTTCTCTATGCCGACGATCAACACGTCACTACTGCCATCGCCGTCGACCGCAGCCTCGTTGTCGGCGAGACTGACGTCAACCTTGCCTGCTGCCCCTGAGTAGTCGGCGGTATCACCGCTGCCACTGCCACCGTTCAGCTCATCCTGCCCTGCTGCTCCGGCCAGCGTATCGTCGCCTCCGCGTCCGGAGAGCTCGTTCGCCGCGGAGCTGCCGGTCAGAAAGTCGGCCTGGCCTGAGCCCACGGCGTCCTCGATATTCGCCAGAGTGTCGAGGGCGCCACCACCGTCGTCGGCTGGCAGTCCCGGCACCGAGATCGAGCGTAACCCCGGCCGGAGCCGCCGAGTAGTCGATCTCGTCGCTGCCGCCATTGCCGTCAAAGCGCTCGACCCGACCGGCGGTGCCCTCGAACGTATCACCCTGGGGAGAGCCCTCGAAGCGCTCGATCGTGTCGACGAGGGTGTCGGTGGAACCGTCGGTGACCACATTGCCCGGCGTGGAAACGGCTACCGGTGTCGCGTTTGCGGAGTAGTCGGCGGTGTCGGTCCCGGGGCCGCCGTTGATCTCGTCGTCGCCGGCACCTCCTGCGAGCGTGTCCCCATCGGCGTCACCATTGAGCTTGTCGGCATCAGCTCCGCCGAAAAGCTCGTCGTTTCCGGGGCCGCCGTCCAGGGTGTCCTTGCCGGCGCCGCCGTCGATTACGTCACGCAGGGCGCCGCCGTCCAGCTGGTCAGAATCCCCGTTGCCGTCCAGCTCGTCTTCACCGCCACCGCCGGTGATTGAATTCTCGCCCGCGTCACCCTCGAGAAGGTCTGCCTGGGGTGATCCGGTCAGGTTCTCGACCCCGACGATGAGTGCGTCCCTGCTTCCGTCACCGTCGTTACTGGCCTCCCCGTCCGCAAGGCTGGCTGAGACCCTGCCCGCGGCTCCCGAGTAGTCGGCTGTGTCGGCGTTGCCGGTGCCCCCGGTGAGCTTGTCCTCGCCTGTTCCTCCGGCAAGAGTGTCGTCCCCTCCGCCGCCGTCAAGCTCGTCGTTTCCACCCAGGCCGGAGATCTGGTCGCTGCCACCGCCACCATCGATCGCGTTGCCGTCGGCATCACCTTCGAGCGAGTCGGCCTGGGGCGACCCGATCAGATCCTCGATCCCGGTGATCAGGTTGTCGCTCCCGCCGTCACCATCAGCACTCGCCTCGCCGTCGACGAGGCTCGCGTTGACGCTGCCGGCGACTCCGGAGTAGTCGAGCGTATCGTTGCCGGTGCCTCCAGTGAGCTTGTCGGTACCGGCACCGCCGATCAGGGTGTCGTCGTTCGCCTGTCCGTCGAGGGTATCGCCACCGGGGCCACCGTCAAGGGTGTCGGCACCACCGCCACCATCGATTGTGTCGTTGGCACCGTCTCCCCTGAGAATGTCGTTGTCGGGGCCACCGTCGATCGTGTCGTTGTCGCTGCCACCATTGATCGTGTCGACACCGCTCCCACCGTCGATCCCGTCCTCGCCGGACTGCCCGTTGATGGTGTCGCTTCCGTCGCCGCCACAAATTCCATCGTTGCCCCCGCCCCCGTTGATGACGTCGTTTCCGTCGAGCGCGAGGATTCCGTCACCGGAAGCCGTCCCGGTGATGGTCTCGGCTGAGTTGGTGCCAATCAGCCGCACCGGTATGCCCTGACACAGAACGCGCTCATATGCGCCACTGTCTGGCGTGCCCGTACGCGGAGCGCCGCGCTGGTCGTTGGGCGGGGGGCTGCTCGGTCCACCGGAATTGTCGATCGCGGGCGAGGTCGGACCGAGCGCATGTGTGAGGGTCGGACCGCCGTTGGATGCCAATGCACCGAGGTTGGGGCTCGTATTGGTGATGTCGTTGATCGCCGGTGGGAATCCGCAGCCGCTGGTCGACTCGACGACGTTGTACCCCTGTGTGGCGATCGTCCCGGAGCAATCAGGTCCGGCGGGGGCGGTGTTTTCGCCGAGTATGGATCGCCGTACGAACAGGTTCCCGCCGGCCCTGAACACCCCTCCGCCAGCCTGGCTTGCCGGGTTGTCTGCGACCGTGACGCTGTCGAGCGTGGTCGTACCGCTACTCGCCTGGTGGACGCCAGCGCCGTCCTGGGCAGTGTTTGCCGAGAGAGTCGTATTCGTCATGGAGACCGAACCGGTTCCCGCGACAGCCAGCCCGCCACCGTCGGCGAGACCCGGTGCCTCGTTCCCGGAGATCAGGCTGTCATCGATGTCGAAGAAACCACCTGTCGAGAAGATGCCGCCGCCGCCGTCGGTCTCGGCCGACCCCGAGTCGTTGTTCGAGATCACGCTCCGCACGATGTCGGCGCCACCGGACGCGGACGCGTAAACGCCCCCACCCTTGTCGGTCGCTACGTTCAGGGTGACCACCGAGTCCTCGATCTCAGCGCTGGAACTGGTGTCCAGGTGGATTCCCCCACCGTCAGCCGCGGCATTCAGCCTGATCTCCGAATCACGGAGCTCCAGCGACGATCCCTGGTTGACGTCGATGCCGCCGCCGGCGGTGGCGTCCAGTCCCCCGGTGATCGTGACCCCTTCGATCTCGATCTGGGCACTGGGACCCCTTACTTCGATGACCCCGTCTATGCCGTTGGCGTCGATCGTAGATCCGCTTGGGTGCCCGATGATGGTGAGCTCTGGATCCTGGAGGCCGGCCAAGACGTCGAGGTCACCGGTGACTCCGGCGTCTTCGTCGCCACTGAGGTTGGGCAGGCTCAACTCATAGATACCAGCCGCAAGCAGGATCTGGTCGGAACTGAAGATGCTGCCACCGGAGCAGGCGTCGACGGGGCCGGCATGGGAGTTGATGGCCTCGCGCAGGGTGCAGTTTCCGTTGACGGTGTAGTCGTCGGCAAAGGTGTCGGGTGTGATTACCGCCGCTCCGGCCCCAGCGGGCACCAGCACGAGAAGCGCGAATGACGCCCAAAAGCCCCGAAAGACCCAACCCCTGATTGGACTCCCCATCACCTCACCGTAGCAGCAGGTACCCGCCATGTCGATGCGCTCACGCCCGCATCGCCGGTCCCGGCACCTCGAACCTTTGATTCCCGCATGGCGAAGTCATCGGGCTTCAGACGCCGGACATGCTGCCCCGGACCGGGTCCGCTGAGGCACCGCAAGAAGATGCACGCATGGCTGACCGACCCATCAGGTGAGCGCCCGAGGTCGCGCGGTGACCCGCGACGGATTCCGGAGCCCTGCGGCCTGGATCCGTCGGGAGCGTGAGTCCTGCACAAAAGAAAGGGCCACCCTCTCGGATGGCCCTTTCAATGAAAAACCGGCGGCGACCTACTCTCCCAGGGGGTTGCCCCCCAAGTACCATCGGCGCTGCGGTGCTTAACTGCTCTGTTCGGAATGGGAAGAGGTGTTTCCACCGCGCTATTGCACCACCGGAAATATGTCGAGACGACACCCCGATGGAGCCTCAAAACTGCACAATGACCTATGAAGATTGAAATAAATATCCGTCAAGCCCTCGACCCATTAGTACCGGTCAGCTACGGATGTTGCCACCCTTCCACCGCCGGCCTATCAACCTGGTGGTCTACCAGGGGTCTTACTCCTTCTAGAGGATGGGAGAATTCATCTCGAGGACGGCTTCCCGCTTAGATGCCTTCAGCGGTTATCCGTTCCGTACGTAGCTAAGCTGCGATGCCCTTGGCAGGACAACAGCTACACCAGAGGTACGTTCATCCCGGTCCTCTCGTACTAGGGACAAATCCTCTCAATTCTCCAACGCCCACATCAGATAGGGACCGAACTGTCTCACGACGTTCTGAACCCAGCTCGCGTGCCACTTTAATGGGCGAACAGCCCAACCCTTGGGACGTACTCCCGCCCCAGGATGTGACGAGCCGACATCGAGGTGCCAAACCGCTTCGTCGATATGGACTCTTGGAAGCGATAAGCCTGTTATCCCCGGAGTACCTTTTATCCGTTGAGCGACGGCGCTTCCACTTGCTACCGCCGGATCACTAAGCCCAACTTTCGTTCCTGCTCCACCCGTCGGTGTCGCAGTCAAGCTCCCTTATTGCCTTTACACTCTACGTACGATTTCCAACCGTACTGAGGGAACCTTTGGGCGCCTCCGTTACATTTTAGGAGGCGACCGCCCCAGTCAAACTGCCTGCCTGACACTGTTCACTGCCCGGATTACGGCACAGTGTTAGAAGCCCGGTATGTCAAGGGTGGTATCTCAAGGTTGACTCCACGACAGCCGCAGCCGTCGCTTCACAGTCTCCCACCTATCCTGAACAGAACACACCAAACTCCAATATCAAGTTGCAGTAAAGGTTCACGGGGTCTTTCCGTCTTGATGCGGGTACTCGGTATCTTCACCGAGACTCCAATTTCACCGAGTCCCTCGTTGAGACAGCGTCCAACTCGTT
>CAVPWI010000001.1:547500-670446 GCA_963709475.1 uncultured Solirubrobacterales bacterium
GCGGACCTCGGTCCGGTTCCGGTCCAGGACCTTGAAGGCCTGCTCCTGGAAGGTGCGCGCGTTTTCGTCGATCTGCTCAGGGGCCAGCATCGGGCGCTGGTCCGAACGGCCGCTCGGGTCGCCGACCCGGGCCGTGTAGTCACCGATGATCAGGACCACCTGGTGGCCGTCGTCCTGGAACTGGCGCAGCTTGTTGAGGACGACGGTGTGCCCGAGGTGAATGTCGGGCGCGGTCGGGTCGATCCCGAGCTTGACCCGCAGCGGCCTGCCCTCGTCCAGCTGTGCCGCCAGCGCGCCCTGAGGGAGCGCCTCGACCGAGTTGGAACTCAGTGCGGCGGCGCGGCGCATTGACGATTCCGAGGGCGAGGGGCTTTCCTGATGCGACTTGACGGGCATTCTGCCAATGCTAGACTGACGGGCCGACTCTGTGTTTCGCGTATCGGCTTGAACCTCGCGAGCACCGCATCGCTCTGCTTGGTCTGACGCGAGTACCGGGTCGCCCCTCAACATGGCTTCTGGAACGACAAAGAAACCGCCGGGAAACAATTCCCGGGAGAACAACACTGTTCTCGATTCGCCGCCGGCTGCGGAAAGCAACGGCGGTTCCGTGCTGCGGCCGTCCGGAAGCAAGGGTGGGCGCAAGCAACGGTCTTCGGGCTCCGACGGCGCCGTGCCGAACGGCAACGGCGGAGGCGGCAACGGTGTGGTTCCGCCGATCGGCAGCTTCCCGACTCCCCCCGGGGAAAAGCCCCCGAAGCCGCGTCTCAAGAAGCTGCGCATCCTCTTCATCCTGCTCGGCCTGAGCATCCTCGGCTTCGCGTCGGCGATATTCGGTGCGGTCATGGCGGTCTCCCAGGACGTGCCGGCGATCGAGCGCTTCGCCCAGTTCGAGGAGGCCCAGAACTCGGTCCTGACCGACAGCCAGGGACTTGAGATCGGCACCCTGAGCAGCAACCAGAACCGGATCCTGCTCGATGCCGAACAGATTTCCCCGAACATGAAGAACGCCGTCGTTTCGATCGAGGACGCACGCTTCTACGAGCATCGCGGTCTCGACTTCAGGGGCCTCGGTCGAGCGATGTTTCAGAACATCATCTCGCGCAGTGCCAGCGAAGGCGCTTCGACGATCACCCAGCAGCTCGTCAAGCAGGCCCTCGAGGCCCAGAACGACCGGACCGTGTTTCAGAAGGCGAGAGAGATCGCCGCCGCCTACCACCTCGAGCAGCAGTGGACCAAGGACAAGATCCTGACCGAATACCTGAATACCGTCTACTTCGGATCAGGCGCCTACGGGATCGAATCCGCAGCCCGCACCTACTTCGGCGCGGCCCACCCGACCTGCGGTACCGAGGAGACGCCGTGCGCGGAGCTGCTGACGCCGTCGGAGTCGGCCATGCTCGCCGGGATCATCCAGAACCCCTACGGCTACGACCCGCAGATCAACCCCGAGGCTTCGCTGCTCCGTCGCAACACCGTTCTCCAGAAGATGTTCGAGCAGGGCTACATCACGGCGGAACAGATGGATGAGGCGACCTCGGAAGCCCTGCCACCCAGTACCTCCATCGAGCCCCCGAAGATCGATTCGGAGGCCCCCTACTTCACCGAATGGGTCCGCCAGCAGCTGGTCGATCGCTTCGGCGCCGGTCGCACCTTCTTCGGCGGGCTCGAGGTCAAGACCTCGCTCGATCTGGAAGTACAGGCCGCCGCGGAAGATGTCGTGACCAACACCCTCGGGGGCGTCGGTCCGACCGCTTCGGTGGTCGTGATCAACAACAAGGACGCCACCATCGATGCCATGGTCGCCGGCCCCGACTTCGAGACCGCGCCGTTCAACCTTGCGACGCAGGGCTACCGACAGCCCGGGTCGACCGTGAAGCCGTTCATCCTCGCGACGGCGCTGCAGCAGGGCATCTCGCCGGATGCTGTCTATGAATCCGCCCCTCAGCTGTTCAGGTTCGGCAAGAAGGACAAGGAACTGTTCGAGGTCTCCAACTATGGAGACAGCTACGCAGGCTCTTCCAGCCTGACCAGCGCGACCACCAACTCCGACAACTCCGTATATGCGCAGGTCGGCCTCGAGAGCATCCGGGGGACGACCAAGGCGATCGCCCGGACGATCCACAAGATGGGCGTCGACGACAAGATCAAGACCAATCCGGCGATGGTCCTGGGCACATCAGAAGTGACCCCGCTCTCCTGGACCCACGCCTTCTCCACACTAGCCAACGAGGGTCGCCGAGTAAGCGGCACGCTTGCGCCGAAGCCCGGCAAGGATCCGGTTGCCTACACGCGGGTCCGCGACAGCGATGGCAAGACTATCCGGGGCGGCGACAACGAAGTGATCAGCACCGGAGTCATGGATCCGGCTGTCGCCCAGACCGCCAAGAGCATCCTCAGCACGGTCGTGACCAGCGGCACCGGCACCAACGCGAACATCGGCGACGACTCGCAATGGGGCAAGACCGGAACCACCGAAGACAATACGAACGCCTGGTACTGCGGCGCGATCACCGAGGTCACCGCATGCGTCTGGGTCGGCTATCCCGAGGGCTATCAGAAGATGCTGACCGAGTACGGCGGCAGCCCGGTGGACGGCGGAACCTATCCCGCGCTGATCTGGGCCGACGTCATCGCCGCCTGGAAGAGCATCGAAGAAGCCAGAGCCGCCGAACGCGAAGCCAAGGCAGCCGAGGAAGAAGCTGAGGCGGAGGCGACCGACGCTGAAGCGACCACCGCCCCGACGCCCGAGACCACCGCTCCGGCCCCGGAGCCCGAAGTGGCACCGGAGCCCGCGCCGGAAACGGCGACCACAGCACCGGAGCCTGAGCCCGCGCCGGCCCCCGAGCCCGCACCCACCGCGCCGGCCCCGACGACTCCCGCCCCGCCCGCCGGTGGCGGCGTGACACCCGGGTCCGGTGGGGCCTCACCCGGCTAGGAACGGACCGCTTCCATCCGGCGGAGGATCAAGTCCTCCCTGAAAGGATGAGCCGGTTCAGCTCTGGCCGGAGAGCGCCTCGGCAGCGAGCTCGAACTGCCGGGCGAGGCTGGCGCTGGAGGTTCCGCCTTCGCTGCGCTTCGACTCGAGCCAGCTCGACTGCCTCAGGACCTCGTAGTACTCGTCGTCCAGGAGCTCAGACTTCGACGACAGCTCGTCGAGCGAAAGCTCGGACAGCGACCGGCCCTGCTCGACGCACTGCCGGACGAGCCCGCCGACGATTCCGTGGGCTTCACGGAACGGCATGCCACGCCGGACCAGCAGGTCGGCCACTTCGGTCGCGGCCAGCATCTCGTCGCCCGAGGCTTCGAGCAGACGTTCGCGGTTGAACTCGATCCCTTCGAGGATTCCCGAGGTCATCTCGAGACTGGCCTCGGTCGTGTCCACGGCATCGAAGAACGGCTCCTTGTCCTCCTGCATGTCTTTGCCATAGGTGAGCGGGAGCGCGTGCATGACCCCGAGCAGGGTCGTGAAGTCAGCTACCACCCGTGGGGACTTGGCCCTCAGCAGCTCTGCGGAATCCGGGTTCTGCTTCTGCGGCATGATGCTGGAGCCTGAGGTGAAAGGCTCGGCGATCCGGCAGAAGCCGAACTCGCTGCTCGACCAGATAACCAGTTCCGAGCCCAACCGGGAGAGGTGCGTCGAGAGTATTGACGCAGATGAGAGGTAGTCGAGCAGGAAGTCGCGGTTGGAGGTGCCGTCGAGCGAGTTGGGAGTGATCGAGCTGAAACCCAGGTCGGCAGCTACTGCGCGGCGATCGATCTCCCAGTTGACACCGGCGAGCGCGCCAGAGCCGAGCGGCATCACCGAGGCCGCATCAAGCGCAGCACGGAACCGCGTCGCGTCACGGTGAAGCATCCAGAAATAGGCCAGCAGATGGTGGCCCGAGATAGACCGGCTGTGCCCGCTGAAGATGGGTATAGCCGGGCATCGCCCATTCGCGGTGCTCACGGGCCAGTTCGAGCAGCCTGGACATCACCTCGACCGATCAGGTCAACGGCGTGCCTGGAGTGGGCCATAGCGGCCATCGCGACATCGGTGGCGACCTGGTCGTTCCTCGAACGACCCGTGTGGAGCTTCCCGGCAAGGGGGCCGACAAGGTCCCCGAGGCGGCGTTCGATCGCCATGTGGACGTCTTCGTCAGAGGGCAGGAACTCAAAGCTGTCTGTCTACCACCTCACGCAGGATCGCCGTGAGCGCAGCCTGGAGTTCGGGCAGTTCGTCGTCGGAGATCACCCCGATCCGGTTCAGCGCCGCGGCGTGGGCACTGGACTGGGCCAGGTCATGGGGCGCCAGGCGCCGATCGAAGTCGACGGAGCGGTTGAGGCGCCAGAAGCGGGGGTCGGGATCTTCTCGGAAGCGGGACACAGCGACGATTATGCCGTCAGGACCCGGTCGAGCGCTTCGGCGACCCGGTCGACGTCGATGGGGCTCATGCCCGAATGGAAAGGCAGCGCCAGTGATCGCGCCGAAACCGACTCCGCGACCGGGAACTGGCCTTCCTCGTAGCCGAGCTTCCTGAGGTGAGGGAAGAGGTGCACACAGGGCAGGTAGGCCTTGGCGGGAATACCGGCTTCTGCAAGTCCTGCGATCACCGCGTCACGATCGGTCGCGGGATCCAGCCTCACCGGGTAGACGAACCAACTTCGCCGCTCTTCGCCTGAACCCGGGATCGGTGTCTCGACCCCGGCAACCCCGGCGAGCGCCTGCCGGTACAGCCCCGCGACGGCCGCACGATCGGCCAGCAGTCGATCCAGCTTCCGGACCTGAGCCACCCCGACCGCCGCGGCGATATCCGAGAGCCGGTAGTTGAAACCCAGCCGGTCATGGTCCAGCCAGGCCATGTCGACGGCCCGGCCCTGGTTTCTCTCCGAGCGGATCCGCTCCGCTTCTTCGGGATCACGGGGGATCAGCATGCCTCCCTCCCCCGTCGTCATCTGCTTGTTCGCGTAGAAGGCGAAGGCGGCGATGTTTCCCCGTGAGCCGACCTTGCGTCCTTCCCGGTCGACCGCCCCGAGCGCCTGCGCGGCGTCTTCCAGAATACGCAGTCCCTTCCTTTCGGCCAGGGCTTCGAAGCCGGGCATGTCACAGGGGTATCCGAAGATGTCGATCGGCAGCAGGCCGGCGGTATCGGGGCCGATCGCCGCCGCGGCGGTCTCCGGTGTGAGGTTCAGGGTCGCCGGATCCACATCGGCAAAGACCGGCGTAACGCCCTCGTAGAGCAGGCAGTTGGCGCTGGCCACGAAAGTGAAAGGAGAAAGCACCACCTCGGCCCCCGGACCCCAGCAGAGCGCCCGCACACCAAGGTGGAGGGCTGTCGTGCCGCTGTTGGTCGCAATCGCGTCGTCCACGCCCAGCCAGGCGGCGAATTCTCGCTCGAAACGCTCGAGCATCGGTCCGAGCGAGAGCTGCCCGGAACGCAGTACTTCGAGGACCAGGCGCTCCTCTTCCTCGCCGATGTCGGGCCGGGCGAGAGAGAGCGGCTCGCCCTGCCCCGTGTTCACGATCCGGCCTTGCCGTTCTCCCTGGGGAACGCGTACTCGAGCGAGTCGACCAGCGCCTCCCATGAAGCCTCGATGATGTTCTCGGAAACCCCGATCGACCCCCAGGACCCGTTGCTGTCGGCGGAGTCGAGCAGCACGCGGGTGCCGGCCCCCGTGCCGTGGTCGGAGTCGAGGATACGCACCCGGTAGCCGGTCAGCTCGATGTCGGCCAGGTGCGGGTAGTGACTGGTGATCGCGGAGCGGAGCGCGCGGTCGAGAGCGTTGACGGGACCGTTGCCCTCGGCGACGCAGAGATGCCGTTCCCCGTCGACCCAGATCCGGAGCGTGGCTTCCGTCGCGACACTGCCGTCCTCCCGCATCTCGGTCAGGACCCGAAAGCCCTCGAGCTGGAACAGTGGCTCGTACTCCCCGGCACAACGCCGCAGCAGAAGGTCGAATGACGCTTCGGCCGCTTCGTAGTGGTAGCCCTCGTGTTCTCGCTTCTTCAGCTCTTCGATCGCCTTGCCCGCGGCCTCGTCGTCGAGATCGAGTCCGATCTCCCTGGCGCGGGCGAGGACCGTAGCCTTTCCAGAGAGCTCGGAAGGCAGGACCATCCTGCTGTTGCCGACCTGCTCGGGATCGAGGTGCTCGAAGGTGCGGGAGTCGCTGGCGATGCCGGCCACGTGCATCCCGCCCTTGTGGGCGAAGGCGTTGCGTCCGATGTAGGCCTGGTTCTGATCGACCGGCACGTTCAGGAGCTCGGCGATGTAGTGCGAAGTCGCGGAGAGCTCCGTCAGGCACTCGGGAGCGACCACCTCGTAGCCCATTTTCAGCTGCAGGGCCGGCAGGATCGAGATCAGGTTGGCGTTGCCGCAGCGCTCGCCGTAGCCGTTGATCGTGCCCTGAACCAGCCTGGCGCCCGCGTCCACGGCCGCCAGCGAGTTAGCGACACCGCACTCGGCATCGTTGTGGGCGTGGATCCCTAGCTCTACGTCACTGCCGAACTCCGCTGCAACCGAGCCGACAGCGGACGCGACCTGGGCGGGAAGGCTCGAACCGTTCGTATCGCAGAGGCTGAGGTTCACCGCTCCGCCGGCGATCGCCGCCTTCAGGCAGAGCATCGAGTAGTCCGGGTCTTCGCGCCAGGCATCAAAGAAGTGCTCGGCGTCGTAGACGACCTTCTTACCGCGACCTGTGAGGTACCCGACCGACTCCTCGATCATCGCCAGGTTCTCTTCCGGCGAGACCTTGGTCACCTTCTCGAGGTGGAGCGACCAGGTCTTGCCGACCAGCGTGACCACCGGAGCGAAGCTGTCGGCCAGCATCAGCAGGGCCTCGTCGCTGTCGGCCTCCACGCCGCGCCGGCGGGTCATGCCGAAGGCACAGATCTCGGCCTGCTCGAAGCGCTCCTCGGCCAGCAGCCCGAACAGCTCCGCCTCTTTCGGATTCGAGGCGGGAAAGCCCGCCTCGATGTAGTGCACGCCCATCCGGTCGAGTGCATGAGCCACCCGGACCTTCTCCGAGGCAGAAAGCGACATGCCCTGTCCCTGCATGCCATCCCTGAGCGTCGTGTCGTAAAGCTTCACCTGTTCCATCACTGCAGTCCTTTCAGAAAATCGAATCCCGGGCCAGATTCAGGCCCGGCAGAGCCGCACGCGGCACAGGCCGCGTCGCCATGGGCTTTCAGCCCACAGCACCCGTAATTCGGGCGACCAGCTTGATTTCCAAACGACGGCGAAGCATCAGCCTTCGACTTTACTCGGTTCAGTCGCCGGCTCCGGCTCACCGACCAGGTCGAGCCACTCGTGGTACTCGGGCGCACGCCCGTAGATCGCGTCTTCGTAGCGCGCCTGGACAAGCTTGGTGACCTCTCCCGGTTCGCCCAGCGGATGGTCATCGACCTCACGCACCGGCACGACTTCGGCAGCGGTGCCGCACATGAAGATCTCGTCGGCGTTGTAGAGCTCCGAACGGGCGATGTCGCGCTCGATCACCGCGTAGCCGTTGTCCTCGAGAATCTGCATCACCGACTTGCGGGTGATCCCGTCGAGGATCGAAGCGACCTGAGGCGGCGTTGCGACCTTGCCGTCCTTGACCACGAAGATGTTCTCACCGGAGCCTTCGCAGACGAAACCGCGCTCGTCGAGCAGGATGGCTTCTTCGTAACCGGCGTTGGCCGATTCGGTCTTGGCGAGAATCGAGTTCAGGTACTGGCCCGAAGCCTTCGCATGGGGGATCAGGCCTGACGACGAGATCCGGCGCCAGGAGGAGACCTTCGCGCGGATGCCGTGCTCCTTGCCGGCCTCGCCGAGATAGGCACCCCAGGGCCAGACGGCGATCACCAACTCGACCGGTGCAGTCTTTGCGTAGAGGCCCATCTCCCCGTAGCCCCTGAAGGCGAGCGGGCGGATATAACAGTCGCGCAGTCCGTTGCGGCGGATCAGCTCCCGGACCGCCTCGACGATCTCTTCGTTGCTGAAAGGAAGGTCGAGGAAGTACATCCGGGCGGAGTCTGAAAGCCGCTCGATGTGCTCCCGGTGCCGGAAAACGGCCGGGCCCTTTTCACCGTCGTAGCAGCGGATCCCCTCGAAGACTCCGGTTCCGTAATGGAGGCCGTGGCTCAGAACATGGACCTGCGCCTCGTCCCAGGGGACGAACTTGCCGCTCTGCCAGATGTACTCAGCCTTTTCCACTCACTTCTCCTTCGTCGATTCCGGTTCGGGCATGGTACGCGGGTCAGCCCCCGCACACCACCCCACTTTATCCGCGCAGGCTTTCCTGCCCGGCCGCCGCGCCGGGCTTCCGGCCTCAGCCGAGTTCGGCCAGGACGGCCGCGGTCACCGCTTCGGTCCCCGACTCGCGTTCACCGTCGGCGCCCGAGAAGAGGTCGGGTGTGCGCAATCCCGATGCGAGCACGGCATCGACGGCCGCCTCGATCCGGTCGGCCTCCGCCGGCAAAGCGAGGCCGTAGCGCAGCATCATCGCTGCCGAGAGCATCGTCGCCAGCGGGTTCGCGACGCCCTGACCGGCAATGTCGGGAGCGGAGCCATGGACCGGCTCGAACAGGCCTGGCTCACCCTCGGCTCCGATGCTGGCCGAAGGCAGCATCCCGAGTGAGCCGGTGAGCATCGCCGCTTCGTCGCTGAGGATGTCGCCGAACAGGTTCTCGGTGACGATCACGTCGAAGTCGGTCGGCCTCGAGACCAGCTGCATAGCGGTGTTGTCGACCAGCATGTGGTCGAGTTCGACATCCGGATACCCGGGAGCGACCTTTTTGACCGTCTCCCGCCACAGGCGGGATGACTCGAGCACGTTGGCCTTGTCGACCGAGGTCACCCTGGGGCCGGACTCGCGGCCGACCGCCCGCTGCCTGGCAGCCTCGAAGGCGACCCGGGTGATGCGTTCGATCTCGGGAACCGAGTAGGCGCACTCGTCGTAGGCCGTGCCGCCGTTGTCATCCCGGCGGCCACTGTTGCCGAAGTAGATGCCGCCGGTCAGCTCACGCACGACCAGCAGGTCGGTGCCGGCGATTCGATCCTCCTTGAGCGGGCTGGAGCCGATCAGCGCCGGCGAAGGCTTGACCGGGCGAAGGTTCGCGTAGAGGCCGAGCGCCTTGCGGATCCCGAGCAGCCCCTGCTCCGGACGAGGTGCCTCGGGGTCATTCGCAACCGCTTCGTCCCACTTCGGCCCTCCGACGGCACCGAGCAGGACGGCGTCGGCACGACGACATGCCTCGGTCACTTCGTCGGTCAGAGCGGTCCCGTGCTCATCGATCGAAATCCCACCGATCAGGTGCTCCTCGTATTCGAACGAGCCAATCCGGTCCAGCACCTTGCGGGTGGCGTCGACGATTTCGGGGCCGATACCGTCCCCGGCGAGGACGACGATCTTCTTTGTTTCACTCAAGTTCCTGGATCTCCTTGGGTCAAGGCCACGGTCAGGTCCGCTCGGCCACGATGTTCAATCGAACGTACTGAAAAGTCTCGGGCTCGCCCATCTCGGACATCATCCGATCGGTGAAGGCTTCGAGCGAGTCCGGGTCCAACAGCTCCTTGACCTGGGCCAGTGTCGACGCCTGGAGGAAAGCACGCGGCTCCTCCGGGCGCGCGGTCTGCCTCTCGAGCCAGCACTCGGCCGACCCGAATCCGGCCGCCTTCAGCCGCACCTCCGTCTGCTCGGGTCCGGCGAAGTTCCAGGGGGACTCGAAGCCCGCGACCCTGTCTGCGAACTGCGGCTCGCGACAGACCACCTGAAGAGCGCTTTCGACTTCGGCGACGTTGCCGCGCCCACCACACTGGGCGACCAGACGACCTCCGGGTCGAATGGCTTGCCGGAGTCCGCTGAAGAGTTCGTCGTGATCGGCAACCCAGTGAAACACCGCATTCGAGAAGGCGTGGTCAACCTCTCCTTCCATCCCGAGGTCCGTCAGGTCGCAGACAGATGACTTCGCTGCGATCGGCAGGCAGGCTCGAGGCGGCGCGCTCGACCATCGAGCGAGATCCGTCAACCGCGACGACCCGCCCTGCGGGAAGCCGCTCCAGCAACCGGGCCGTGACTTCGCCACTGCCACAGCCGGCGTCAAGGACGGTCTCATCGCCTTCGAGATCGAGCCGGTCGAGTACGGCATTCGACCATTCCTGCTGCGGAGTCGAGACACGCGAGTAGGTCCCGGCGTCCCAGTCCGCCGGAACGCCGGGACCCGCCGGCTGAGGAACGCCCGAATTCACTACAGGGCCGTGGTAACCGGCCCGTAGCTGTCGCCCGGACCCGACTCGAAGGCTTCGATCTGATCCTCGCCCTGAAGGGTCAGGGCGATGTCGTCGAGTCCTCCGAGCAGCCGCCGCTTGATCTCGGCGTCGATCTCGAACTCGGCTTCCCCGCCATCCCAGCTGACCTTCTGGTTCTCGAGGTCGATCCGCCCGGCGCCGGCAGCAGCAAGTGCCTCACACTCAGCCTCTTCGAGCACCACCGGCAGAAAACCGTTCTTGGTGCAGTTGGAGAAGAAGATGTCCGAGAACGACGGTGCGACCACAGCGTCGAATCCGAACTGATCGAGCGCCCAGACCGCGTGCTCGCGGGATGAACCGGAGCCGAAGTTGCGGCCCGAGACCAGGATCGGGTTCGGCTCGAGTTCGATCTCTCCGTCCCGGATCCAGTCGTAGAAGAGGAACTCTCCGAAACCGGTTCGTTCCACCCGCTTCAGGAACTGCTTGGGAATGATCTGGTCGGTGTCCACGTCGCTGCGGTCGAGGACCGAGACCGGCCCTTCGATGATGTCAATGGCTTCCATTATTGGCTCTCTGCTTTCGTTCGGTTGAGTTCAGCGCTCGGATGAGGCTGCTCAGTTCCAGTTCCTGATGTCGACGAAGTGACCCTCGATCGCGGCTGCGGTGGCCATCGTCGGGCTGACCAGGTGGGTCCGGCCACCCTTGCCCTGACGACCCTCGAAGTTCCGGTTCGAAGTCGAGGCACAGCGCTCACCCTCGATCAGGATGTCGGGGTTCATCCCGAGGCACATGGAGCAGCCGGCGCCGCGCCACTCGAAGCCGGCCTCCTCGAACAGCTTGTCCAGTCCCTCCTCTTCGGCCTGGCTCTTGACCATGGCCGACCCCGGGACGACCATCGCCCGGATCGAGTCGGCGACCTTGCGGCCCTTGATCGCTCCGGCTGCCTCGCGAAGGTCGGAGATCCGCGAGTTGGTGCAGGAGCCGATGAAGACCCGCTCCGGTCGGATCTCCTCGATCGGAGTCCCTGCCTCGAGTCCCATGTACTGCAGGGCGCGCTCCGCGGACTCGCGCTCGGCAGGAGAGTCCATCTGTGCCGGATCGGGAACCCTGTCGCTCACCTGGACGACCATCCCAGGGGTCGTACCCCAGGTGACCATCGGTGAGATCCCGGTTGCGTCGATGTCGACCTCGTAGTCGAAAATCGCACCTTCGTCGGTCGGCAGCTGCTTCCACTTCTCGACTGCCGCCTCGAAGTCATCCGGAACCCCGGGCTTCCCGCGCATGTACTCGTAGGTGGTCTCGTCGGGCGCGATCATTCCCGCGCGGCCGCCGGCCTCGATCGTCATGTTGCAGACGGTCAGCCGCTGCTCCATGGTCAGCTCCCGGATCGCCTCGCCGGCGTACTCGACGACGTAACCGGACATGCCTCCGGTGCCGAGCTTGCCGATCGTCGCCAGGATCAGGTCCTTGGAGGTGACCCCTTCGGCGAGCTTTCCGGAGTAGTTGATCCGCATCGTCTTCGGCCTGCGCTGGACGAGGGTCTGGGTCGCCATCACGTGCTCGACCTCCGAGGTTCCGATGCCGAAGGCGAGCGCACCGAAGGCGCCGTGAGTGGAGGTGTGGGAGTCACCGCAGACGATCGTCATCCCGGGCTGGGTGAGGCCGAGCTCCGGGCCGATCACGTGGACGATGCCCTGGGTGTCCGATCCGAGGCTGTAGACGGGCACGCCGAAATCGGCGGCATTCTTCTCCAACGTCTCGACCTGCTTGCGCGACAGGGTGTCGGCGATCATCCTGGCCGTCGGCGTGCCGTCCGTCGGGACGTTGTGGTCGGCCGTGGCGACGGTCTTGTCCGGCCTGCGCAGCTTGCGACCGGTCATTCGCAGGCCCTCGAAGGCCTGGGGTGAGGTGACCTCGTGAACCAGGTGGAGGTCGATGTAGATCAGTTCCTCGCGGACTTCGTGGGCTTCCCAGATCTTCTCGAACATTGTTTTCGGCATTGACTTCTCCTCTCAGCCGCGGCGCAGGCCGGCGGCGATGACGGCGATGAACCTGATCGGCTCGTCGCTCTGATTCTCAAAGTGATGTGGCAGGTCGGCATCGAAGGTGACGCTGTCGCCGGGCCCGAGCAGGTAGCTCTCGTCCCCGAATACCAGCACCACCTGCCCCTCGAGCACGACCGCGGTCTCGCGACTGCCGGGTTCGTGCATGGGTGCGTCTCCGGTAGTGCCCGTTATCGAGCCGGCGTCGAGTTCGTGGGTCGAAACGTCCGCCCTCAGCCCCGGGAGCGGTGGGGTCAGCTCCTCGATCCGGTGCCCCCCACGCTCGTGGCGGCGGTGCTCACCCGCCCGACCGACGACGACATGGGGCGCTTCGTCGAGCCTGAGCAGTTGAGAGAGGCTCAGGTCGAGTCCGGCAGCGATCTTCGCCGCGACCGCGAGGGTCGGACTGGTCGCACCACGTTCGACCTGCGAGAGCATCGTCGGGCTCACGCCGCTGCGCTCGGACAGGTCGCGCAGGGAGAAGTCCATGGCCTCACGCAATGCCTTGATCCTGGCACCGACGGCGGTGCTGTCGGTGAGCGCTTCAGCCTGCGGATGCTTGACGAGGGTCTGCGACATGGCTGTACGTTATCACGCACAGTTGTATTGCGCAAGGCGATCTGCCGTCCCGGTCTGTCGAACGGCACCGCGAGGACCCCTGCAATGAAAACGCCCCGCATATAGCGGGGCGTCTCAAGCTGCTTTTACTTCGCTCCGGGTCAGGAACCGTTGCCGGGCCGTTCGGCTGGCCTGGGCTTCACTGCCGGGGTTTGTGTCGTGACAAGGCTGAAGAGGATTCTGCCCATCATGATCTCACGTCTCGATTCGGTGTTCGTTCGTTTATGGGATTACTGCACCACTCACAGTAGAGGGCCGCAACGGGGGGCAGAGTGAGTGGCGTCACTCTGCCGGTATCTCCAGGGGACGGCGATTCTTCAGGGGCCGGCCATTTCGGCGCTGGACTGGGCGGTCGCGTCCTCCGCGCGTTTGATCGCGGAGCCATCGATCAGGTTCGAGAGAGCGCGCACGTAGGCCCGCCCGGATGCCTCGAGGATGTCGGTGGAAACCCCCTGGCCCGACGAAGTGCGGCCGTCGGCGCGCAGAACGACGGTCACCTGACCCAGAGCGTCGTCGCCACCGGTCACGGCTGCGACGTGGTACTCGCGCAACTCGGTCTCGGTGTCGGTCGCCTTCTGGATCGCACCGAAGATCGCCTCGACGGGACCGTCGCCGCCCGACTCCCCGGAGAGGACCTCGCCGGACGGCTGCCTCACCCCTACCTCGGCCCGAGGTTCACGATCGGAGCCGGCAACAACGCTGAACGAATCGAGTTCATGACTTTCAGCGCGGTCGCGCATCTCTTCGGAAACGATCGCCTCGAGGTCGAGTGCGGTGACCTGCTTCTTCTTGTCGGCTGTCTCCTTGAACCTCCTGAAGGCCTGGTTGAGCGCCGCGCCCTCGACCACGAAGCCGAGCTGCTCGAGCGCGTCCTTGAGTGCATGACGTCCTGAATGCTTGCCGAGCACGATCTGGTTCGAATCGAGGCCGACCTCGGTCGCGTCCATGATCTCGAAGGTCGAGCGCTCCTTGAGCACTCCATCCTGGTGAATGCCCGACTCATGGGCGAATGCGTTTCGACCGACCACGGCCTTGTTCGGTGGCACCACATATCCGGTCAGACGGGAGACCATCCGGCTGGTCCGTGCGATTTCCCTGGTGTTGATGCCGGTACTCAGCCCGTGGGCGTCCTCCCGGATCCTGATCAGCATGGCGATCTCCTCCAGGGAGCAGTTGCCGGCACGCTCGCCGATTCCGTTGATCGCGCACTCGACCTGACGCGCTCCTGCCAGCAGGCCCGCGTAGGAGTTGGCGACAGCCAGTCCAAGGTCGTCGTGGCAGTGGACCGAGAGTTCGACATCACGAAGGGAAGGCGCAAATTCGTAGAGCTTCTGGAAGTACTCCGTGTACTCCTCGGGGGTCGTATAGCCGACGGTGTCCGGGATGTTGACGACGGTGGCGCCTTCTTCGACCGCGATCGCACAGACCTCGGCGGTGAATTCGACGTCAGCCCGGGTCGCGTCCATCGGAGAGAACTCAACTTCGTCGCAGTACGACTTGGCATGGGCGACCGCCGCCCGGGCCCCGGTCTTCACATCTTCCCTCGTATTGCGCATCTGGTGTTCGATGTGGATGTCCGAGGTCGAGATGAAGGTGTGGATGCGAGGCCGCTCCGAATCCCGGATCGCGTTCCAGGAGGCTTCGATGTCGCCCTTCTGGGCACGCGCGAGGCCGCAGATGGTCGGACCTTCCACGGTCCTGGCGATCAGCTGAACCGCCTCGAAGTCACCGGGTGAAGCGATCGGGAATCCTGCTTCGATCACGTCAACTCCGAGCCTTGCGAGCTGCTGGGCGATCTCGACTTTCTCGGTCGCGTTGAGCGAGATCCCGGGCGACTGCTCGCCGTCTCTCAGGGTCGTATCGAATATGTGGACGCGGTCCGCGTCGTCGTGGTCGACCTTGTCACTGGTCATCATGCTTCTCCTTCTGAATCTATCGGTGAATCCAAGTCTGCTCGCGGCTGTCGCGCCGCCCGGCGATCATCCCCCCCAGAGGGGGAGAAGGAGAAGAAGCGGTGACGGGCTGGACGTGAGTCGCTGCATGACTCGGTCAAGCCTAGCGCAAGCCTGCCTGAGGGCTCAAGGAGTGAGCAGGACCTTGCCGATGTTCTGGCGCTGCTCGATGTAACGGTGAGCCTCCGGCGCCTGCGCGAAGCTGAACTCTTTCGATATGACGGGATCGACAGCACCGCGCTCGAGGTAATCACCCAGCAGGCCCGAGAGGCGCTCGAGACCCTCCCGCTTCCACCAGTCGAGCAGGTTGAGACCACCGACCATCTTGTTCTCGCCGATCATCGCCAGGCTCTTCCACCACGGAGCAGTGGCAAGCGGCATCTTCAGGAGGCTTCCGATTGCGGAAGGACTGAGGAGGCCACGCGATCCATGCATTTCGGAGACCCCGAACATGACCAGCCGGCCACCATCCCTGAGCAGGCGATAATCCTTGCGGAAGGCCGTCGGCCCGGTCGCATCGATGATCAGGTCGACGCCTTCACCGTCGGTCAGTTCGTTGACCACGGCTTCGAAATCGTAGGACCGGTAGTCGATCGCATGATTGACGCCCTGAGCGCGAATCGCTTCGTGCTTGCTCGCGGATGCGGTCCCGAATATCTCGGCGCCCGCATCCCGGGCTATCTGGGTCGCCGCTATTCCTACGCCACCGGCGGCCGCATGGATAAGCACCCGTTGTCCCTCACGGATTCCCCCCATCACCAAGAGGGCAGCTATCGCCGTGCAGTAGTTGACCGGCATTGCCGCGGCCTCGGGGAATCCGAAGCCCGCGGGGATCGGCATCACCTGGTTTCGGGGAACCACGACCATCTCCGCCTGGCCGCCGAACATCACCGGGCCGAATACGGCCGCCCCGATCTCGATGTCTTCGACACCCTCCCCAAGCCCCTCGACTTCACCGGCGAATTCGTAGCCGAGTACACACGGTATGTCCGGGGCGTCCGGGTACATGCCGCGCCTGGCCATCAGGTCAGCGAAGTTGATGCCCGCGGACCGAACGGCGACCCGTACTTCTCCGGGCCCGGGTTCGGGCTCCGGTCGCTCTTCCACAACGAGCTTCTCCGGCCCGCCGGTTCCGCTGAGAACTACAGCCTTCACCGCTTCAGCATAACCGCCGGAAGCAGCGGAATCCGGTCAGAGTTCGATCGCGTAGCCGGCGGTGAAGCCGTCGATTTCGGTGATCGCCTCGATCGTCTCCCCAGAGACCATCGCGTCGCTGGTCACGACCATCACCGCCTGATCGCTGCCCGACTCGGCACCGACCGCGGCGGAGCCGATGTTGACCCCCTGCTCGCCGAAAACGGATCCGACCCGGCCGATCATGCCGGGCTGGTCCGAGTAGCGGAAAACGGCCATGTGCTCGGCGAACGGCAGGTAGAAGCTCTGGTCCCAGATCGAAACCAGATAAGGCAGGTTCTTCGGGCCGACGGTGGTGCCGCCGACGGTGACGGTTTCGTCGCCGGACGTGATCGAAACACGGATCAGGTCGGTGAAGTCCTCGGCCCCGGGCTCCTTGCTGACGTTGACCTCGATCCCGCGATCCTCGGCCATCTGCGGTGCGTTGACGAGGTTGACGGCCTCGGCCGTGTGGCCGGAGAGCAGGCCGGCCTGGACGGCGACCACGAGAAGTCGTGTGTCGTAGCCGGCGACGCCGCCGCGGAAATCGACCTCGACCCGGTCGATTACCCCGGGAATGAGACCGGCGGCCACCTGGCCGAGCGTCTGACACAGAGGGACGAAAGGCGCGAGCGCCTCCATCACGGCCGGGCTGACCGAAGCGATGTTGACCGCGTTGGTGACGACGCCCCCGGTGAGCGCCGCGGTTACCTGTTCGGCCGTATCGGTGCCGGCCCGGTCCTGAGCTTCGGAGGTCGAAGCGCCGAGGTGAGGTGTGACCACGACGTCGTCGCGAGCGAAGACCGGGTGGTCGGTGAACGGCTCCTCCGGAAAGACGTCGAGAGCCGCCCCCTTGACCTGTCCGGAATCGAGGCCGGCGATCAACGCGTCGAGGTCGATCAGCTCGCCGCGGGCGCAGTTGACGATGCGCATCCCCGGCTTCATCGCGGCGATCGCTTCGGCATCGATCCAGTTGACGGTCTCAGGAGTCTTGGGCAGATGGATAGTCAGCAGGTCGGAGCGCTCGTAGAGCTCCTCCACCGAGCCGACTCCCTCGACCCCGAGGTCCTTGAACCGCTCGGCCGAGACGAACTTGTCGAAGGCCAGGACCTCCATCTCGAAAGCCTGTGCTCGCTTGGCGACCAGCTGGCCGATCCGGCCGAAGCCGATCACGCCGAGGGTCTTTCCGTAGAGCTCCGAGCCCTTGTATAGGGCGCGGTCCCAACGGCCCGCGACCAGCGATCCGTGAGCCTGTGGCACGTTTCGGAAAAGCGCCATGGCGAGCGCGAGGGTGTGCTCTGCCGCGGCGACCGAATTCGATTCGGGGGCGTTGGCGACGATGATGCCGCGCTTGGTGGCAGCGGGGATGTCGACGTTGTCCACGCCGGTGCCGGCCCGGCCGATGACCTTCATGCTGTCGGCCCGTTCGATCAGCTCCGGGGTCAGCTTGGTGGCCGACCGGATCAGGATCGCGTCGAATTCGCCTATCCGTTCGGCCAGCTCACTGTCGTCCATGTCGAAGCCGAGTTCGACCTCGAACTGCTCACGCAGCAGGTCGATCCCTGACTCGGCGATCTGTTCCTTGACAAGGACCTTCATTGAGAAACCCTCCCGGCGGTGGCTGACAGACATTTCATGCGCTGACCTCGGCGTTGCCGATCACCCAGTCGATGCAGGCGGTGAGCGCCTCGACGTCGGATGGTTCGACCGCCGGGAACATTCCTACCCTCAACTGGTTGCGGCCGAGCTTGCGGTAGGGCTCGACGTCGACGATGCCGTTGGCACGCAGCGCGGCCGCGACGCCCGCAGCGTCGACCGAGTCATCAAAGTCGATCGTTCCCACGACCAGGGAGCGGCGGGCCGGATCGGCGACGAAGGGCGTGGCAAACTCGCTAGCCTCGGCCCAGTCGTAGAGATGCCCCGAAGAAGCGGTGGTCCGCTCGACGCAGAAGTCGAGTCCGCCCCCGGCCAGCATCCACTCGAGTTGTTCGGCGAGAAGGATGAGGGTCGCGAGTGCCGGGGTGTTGTAGGTCTGGTTCTTGCGGGAGTTGTCGAGAGCCGTCTTCAGGGAGAGGAAGGGTGGCTGCCACCTGTCGGAGGAACCGTCGAGCTCCTCGATCCTGAACGCGGCGGCGGGGCTCAGCGCGGCCAGCCAGATGCCGCCATCTGCCCCGAAGGCCTTCTGGGGAGCGAAGTAGTAGACATCGGCCTGTTTCATGTCGACCGGAAGTCCGCCGGCACCGGAAGTCGCGTCCACCAGGACGAGCGCATCGTCGGATCCGGCGGGGCGCTCGACCGGAACCATTACCCCGGTCGAGGTCTCGTTGTGCGCCCAGCCGATTGCGTCGACGCCGTCGCGGGCCTCGACAGACGGGGCGGTGCCCGGTTCGGCCTCGATCAGGATCGGGTCGGACAGGAACGGCGCCCCGGCGGTGACGTCGGAGAACTTGCGGGAAAACTCGCCGTAGACCAGATGGAGTGCCCGGTCGCGGACCAGCCAGGCCGCCGCCGCGTCCCAGAACGCGGTGGCACCTCCGTTGCCGAGGGCGATCTCGTAACCGTCGGGAAGCGAAAAGAGCTCCCCGAGACCGCCACGAACGCGACCGACCAGGTCCCTGACCGGTGCCTGGCGATGTGAAGTACCCATCAGCTCGGACCGTTCAGCCAGCGAGCGCAGGGCCTCCGGGCGTACCTTCGAGGGCCCGCAGCCGAAACGGCCGTCGACGGGCTTGAGGTCATGCGGGATTTTGGCTTCGTTGGTCATCTTGGTATTCGTCCTCTCCTGACAGGGTCCGGGAGGATATTGATCCCGGTCGGCGGGCGGAGGTGCGCGTCTGTCGGTGCCGGGTCCGGAAGGGCGGATAACCTGATTCAGCAGTCCGGAAAGGCCAGCACAGAGGAGGAGAACCCGTGTATCCAGTCTCATATGAGGCCGATTACCTCAAGGAGCGCAATCGGCTTACAACGTTTTTCAGGTTGATCGTCGCAATTCCCTGGCTCATAGCCAGCATCTTCTACGGCCTTGCCGCCCTGGTGGTGATCATCATCGCCTGGTTCGCCCTGGTCATCCTCGGCCGGTATCCGCAGGGCATGTACGACTTCGTCGGCGGCTTCCTGCGCTTCTCGATGAGGGTCAACGCCTTCATCTCACTCCAGACCGACGCCTGGCCGCCGTTCGGCTTCGGTGAGGAGCCGGACTACCCGGTCCGGATCAGGATCGCGCCACCTGCCGCCAACCAGAGCAGGCTGAAAGCCTTCTTCAGGGTTATCCTCGCGGTTCCGCTCTTCGTGATGTCGGCCATTTTCAGCTACCTGCTGCAGTACGTCGCGATCGCAGCGTGGGTGACAATCGTCTTCCGCGGTTACCAGCCTGCGGGGATCCACAACGCGATCGCATTCACCAACGGCTGGATTGCCAGGGCCAACTCCTACATCTACCTGATGAGGGATGAATACCCGCCGGTCGGCGACGAGGTGCCGGTCGAGGTCGACCCGCCTCGCCTCCCGGCGCCCGAGGCGGTCCCGGCCTCTACCCTGCCGGCCTCAGAGGTCGCACCGGAACAGAGCGCCCCCGAGCCGGGCGCCCCGGAGAATCCCGGCGCTTGAAGCTTCAGCGGGGGCCGGCTGGACTGCCCGGCCCCCGTCAGAAGGTCGTGAGAGGGCTTACTCGTCGTCCCAGTTGAACGGCGGGTACTTCACCGTCATCCAGTACGAGTAGAGACTGGCGCGCGTCTGCCAGTTCAGGGCGACCCGCATGATGTCGAAGATGCCCTCCGGGATGCGCTTGGTGAAGATGATCGTGAAGAAGGCCAGGATCGAGCAGACCTGGGCCACCGCGAAGATCAGCGACGCGACGACCGCGTACGGAATCACGAGAAGCCATGCGACAAAGGGCCGCCAACGCTCGACCTTCTCCGGGTACTCAGCCACCAGAATCACATTGTCGTCATCGGTTTCGCCCAGTGTGAACGGCGGATAGCGGTCAGTCATCAGCAGCAGATACGCGGCCACCCTCAGTGCCCATCTGTAGAAACCGACCATGTAGTCCCAGAGTCCGCGCGGGTAGGAGCCGGTGAACAGCACCGCAAAGAACGCGATGAAGGCGACAACCGCCGCGCCGATTGCGAGGAAGAACAGAGCGATGTAGTGAGGCACCAGCAGAAGCCACTTGACGAGTGGCAGGAATCGCACGTAGCTCTCCTGGATCTCGGCGGTTGCCGATGCCGGATAGGCAGGTAGACCGGCCGTGACGGGTTGGTCAGGCGGCGTCGGCGCCGTTTCCTGGGTCTCGTTCACTGATTCCTCCTTGTTGGGGCGATCCGTCGCGGATCGGGACAGTCACGTCTGGTGACTACGCCGCAGCCGACGGGCTGCCTCCAACCGGAGGATTTCCTGCAGCCCGGGCTAGAACTCGGTGTCGATCCAGGGCATCATCGAGCGCAGGTCCTTGCCGACCACCTCGACTTCGTGGTCCTTGCCCTCTTCGCGCAGCCGCTGGAAGTTCTCGCCACCGGACTGATTCTCGGCGATCCACTCCTTTGCGAATTCGCCCGACTGGATCTCGCTGAGGATCTGCTTCATCGCGGCACGGGATTCTTCGCCGATCACCCTCGGTCCGCGAGTCACGTCGCCGAACTCGGCGGTGTTCGAGATTGAGTAGCGCATTCCCTGGATGCCCTTCTCGTACATCAGGTCGACGATGAGCTTGAGCTCGTGGAGGCACTCGAAGTAGGCAAGCCTCGGGTCGTAACCGGCGTCGACGAGCGTGTCGAAGCCCGCCCGGACCAGTTCGGTCGCGCCGCCACAGAGCACGGCCTGCTCACCGAACAGGTCGGTTTCGCATTCGTCCTTGAACGTCGTCTCGATGATCCCGGCCCGGCCACCGCCGACGCCGATGGCGTAGGCCAGCACCAGATCGTGGGCGTGGCCGGTCGCGTCCTGCTCGATCGCCATCAGGCAGGGCACGCCGCTGCCTTCCTCGAACTGGCGACGGACCATGTGACCCGGGCCCTTTGGGGCGACCATGCCAACGTCCACCCCGGCAGGCGGCTGGATCTGGTCGAACCGGATCGCGAAGCCGTGGGCAAACATGAGCAACTTGCCGTCAGCCATCCCGTCGACGATGTCGGACTCCCAGATCTCGGCCTGCTTTTCATCCGGAAGCAGGACCATCACGATGTCGCCCTTGCTTGCGGCGTCGGCGACGGAGAGCACTTCGAGGCCGGCCGCTGTGGCCTGCTCGCGGCTGGCCGAGCCCTCCCGGAGACCGACGACCACGTCGACTCCGGAGTCCTTGAGGTTCAGCGCATGGGCGTGGCCCTGCGAGCCGAATCCGAGGATTGCGACGGTCTTGCCCTCGAGCAGCGAGAGGTCCCCGTCCTTGTCGTAGAAGATGTCTTGAGTGCTCATGGGCCGGATGCTACGCGGAGGGCTGCTTTCCGTGTGGCCTGCCTAGGTCACGACCCCTAGCTGAGATCCGACCGGCGGACTTTGCCCGAGGTGGTCTTCGGCAGCTCGTCGACGAACTCGACCCGCTTGGGAACCTTGTACCCGGCCAGGCTGCCACCGCAGAAAAGTCTGATCTCTTCGGCCGAGGGAGTCGCGCCCTTGCGGGCCACCAGGACGGCCGTCACGGCCGTCTGCCACTCAGGGTCGCTGCGACCGACAACCGCCGCTTCGAGCACGTCCGGATGCCGGGTCAACACCTCTTCGACTTCGACCGGCGAGACGTTCTCGCCACCGGTGATGATCATCTCGTCGGTCCGGCCTTCGACGTACAGAAAGCCTTCCTCATCGATTCTGCCGACGTCTCCGGTGTGGAACCAGCCGTCGGGATCGAGCGCCTGCGCCGATACGGTCGGGCCCTGGACGAGGATCTCTCCCTCGTGGATCCGGAGATGAGAGGTCAGCAGGGGTCGCCCGACCGAGCCGACCTTGCGCCTCGCTTCCGCCACTTCCAGCGTTGTCACCTGCGAGCACGTCTCGGTCAGGCCGTACGTCTGGATGACCGGGGCGCCACGGGACAGCGCCTCCTCGAGGATCGTCGTCGGGACCGGTCCTCCGCCGACCAGGATCGCCCGGGGTGCCGAGATATCGATTCCGTCTTCGAGCAGCCGGATGAGCATCGTCGAAACCAGCGAGATGACGGTCGCCCCCTCTTCACGGATCGCATGGTCCACCGCGGCCGTGTCGAACTCGTCCTGAAGGATCATCGCGGTCCCGTAGATGACCGAACGCATTGCGATCGAGAGTCCGGAGATGTGGCTGGTCGGCAGAGCGCAGAGCCAGCGGTCGACTGGTTCGACTCCGATGTTGAAAGCCGAACCCATTGCGCTGAAAAGGTGATTGCCGTAAGTCAGGGGCACACCCTGGGGGGTGCCGGTCGACCCGCTGGTGAGGATTCGGCAATGGATGTCGGACATGTCGTGTTCGCCGAGCAAAGGCATGTCGGCCTCGGTCTGGGTCAGGCGACTCGGATCATCAAGATCAACCGTGGCTCCGCAGACCTGGATCGCTTCGTCACGCTCGGCCGGCGAGAGTCTGGGACTGAGCGGAAGCAGGACCGCGCCCGTCTTCATCAGCGCGTGGATCAACACGATCTGTCGGCGGCCACCACCCATCGTGACCGCTGCTGTTGTGCCCCTGCGTACGCCGTGGGCTACGAGGCGACGGGCGGAATGCTGTGCTTCTTCCTCGAGCTCGGCGAAGGAGATCTCCTCTCCGTCGCTGATCAGAGCGATTCGCTCAGGGCAAGTCCGCGCCCTCTGCTCCAGCCAGTTGTCGAGTTTCAAATGACCTTTCCGCGCTTCCCCGGTTATCGTTGCCAACACATTGTTGCGATCCGCGGGCTTCGCGGTCGCCATCCCGAAACGGAGTCACCGAATTGCCCGAACGCCACCGCAACGCACCGCCCGAGGAATCGCTCTACGAGCCGATCGCATGGCAGACGGCAGGCGAGTTCTCCGACATC
The DNA here is from genome assembly GCA_963709475.1 of uncultured Solirubrobacterales bacterium. Taxonomy (GTDB): domain Bacteria; phylum Actinomycetota; class Thermoleophilia; order Solirubrobacterales; family 70-9; genus 67-14. The sequence goes on from CAVPWI010000001.1 coordinate 570,461, forward strand.
CTCTACGAGAAGGCTGACGGGATCGCGAAGATCTCGATCAACCGGCCCGAGGTGCGCAACGCTTTCCGTCCGCAGACCCTGGCCGAGCTGAAGGATGCCTTCAACCGTGCACGGGACGACCTCGAGGTCGCTTCGATCATCTTCACCGGAGCCGGCAACGACGCTTTCTGCTCGGGTGGTGACCAGAGCATCCGTGGGGACGACGGCTACATCGGCGACGACGACGTCGCTCAGAAAGGCGTCGGTCGCCTCGACGTCGGCGACCTGCACGTTCAGATCCGCCGCCTGCCGAAGCCGGTAGTCGCCATGGTCGCCGGCTACGCCATCGGTGGTGGCCACATTCTGCATCTGGTCTGCGACATGTCCGTCGCCGGAGACAACGCGCGCTTCGGCCAGACGGGGCCCCGGGTCGGCAGCTTCGACGGCGGCTTCGGCGCGAGCCTGCTCGCCCGGAACATCGGCATCAAGAAAGCCAAGGAGTTCTGGTTCCTTTGCCGCCACTACACGGCCGAAGAGGCGCTCGACATGGGTCTTGTCAATGCGGTGGTCCCGATCGAACAGCTCGAACGGGAGACGGTCGCCTGGTGCCGAGAGATGGGTCACCTCTCCCCCCTCTCACTGCGTCTTCTCAAGTCGAGCTTCAACGCCGAGGAAGACGGCCTGACCGGCCTCCAGCAGCTCTCTCACGACGCGACGCTGCTCTTCTACATGTCCGAAGAAGGTCAGGAGGGAAGAAACGCCTTCCGTGAGGGTCGCGCCCCGGACTTCGACAAGTTCCCGAACCGGCCGTGAGGCCGCGGCCGAACGCCATCAGCAGGAGTTGAGCAGCAAGTGAGGATCTGGATAAACGCAGCCCGACCCCGCACCCTTCCGGCCGCAGTCGCGCCGGTTCTGGTCGGCACTGCTGCCGCTTTCAGCACTGCGGGTGAGCTGCCGCGCTGGGGCGGATTCATCGCAGCCCTGATCGCCTCGATCCTGATCCAGATCGGGACCAATCTGGCCAACGACTATTCCGACGCCAAACGCGGTGCTGATTCGGCTGACCGCCTCGGTCCGGTCAGGGTCACCTCAGCTGGACTGGTGACCCCGAAGCGCGTGCTCCATGCGACCTGGCTGGCCTTCGGACTGGCCGGGCTGATCGGCCTCTATCTGGCCTGGCTTGCCGGCCCGGTGATCCTGATCGTCGGAGCCGTCTCGATCGCCGCCGGCGCTCTCTACACCGGCGGCCCAAGGCCCTACGGCTACGCCGGACTGGGTGAGGTCTTCGTATTCATCTTCTTCGGGCTGGTCGCCGTCAACGGTGCCTACTACGTGCAGCTCGAGTCGTTCAGCTGGGAGGCCTTCGAACTCTCGGTCGCGGTCGGCTTCCTCTCGACCGCAATCCTTGTGGTCAACAACATCCGTGACATCGACAGTGACCGTCGTGCCGGCAAGAATACGCTCGCGGTCCGGATCGGCAGACAGAAAACGAGGGCTGTCTACTGGGCCTGTCTGAACCTCGCTGCCGTGGCCCTGCTCCTGGCGATCGCGCTCGGTGACGAGTTCGAGGGAGCAGCAGCCGGCATCCTTGCAGTGCCTTTCGCGATCCGCCCTCTTCGGGCGGTGCAGACCCGCACCGACGGGCCCTCGCTGAACCAGGCGCTGGCCGATACGGGGCTGATTCTCGGGGTCTTCTCGCTCGCCGTCTCGATCGGGCTGGTGATCGCGAGCTGAGCCGGATCGCCGCCGTCGAGGTGATCCCGTACAGCCTGCCGTTCCGGGAGCCATACGTGACTGCCCGGGGGAGTCTGGACAGGCGTGAAATGGTGTTGCTCCGGATCCGTGGCGAGGACGACCTGACCGGCCTCGGAGAGGGCGTGCCGATGTCGCTCCGTGGTGGCGATTCCCTGGAGACAGTCGTCGCTGATCTTCAGAACTGGGGAAAGCGGGTCATGGAAGGTGATGCGGGCCTCAAGGGCATGAGTGCGCCCGCCCGCATAGCCGCTGAGACAGCCCTGGCTGACATCGAAGCCAGAGCGCTCGGCGTCCAACTACACGAGTTGCTGAGACCCGGCTCGGAGGCCACGCCGGTCCACTGCAACGCCACGCTGACCACCGGCAGCCCCGACCAGGTCCTGCGTCAGGCGGAGGCCTGGGCTGCCGACGGCTTCACCGTCTTCAAGCTCAAACTCGGCACCGGCGACGACCTCGCCCAGGTCGATGCGGTGCGCAGCGGACTAGGTGACGGCGTCAAGATCAGGATCGACTCCAACGAAGCATGGCCCGGTGACGTGGCGGAAATGCGGCTGGCAGCCCTCGAACCTTTCGATATCGAACTCGCCGAACAACCGGTCGCGGGACTCCTGGCGATGGCGAGACTGCGCCGGACCAGCGCTATCCCCCTGGTCGCCGACGAATCGGTGACCAGCGGCGCCACGTCGAAAGAGGCGGCCCGTCTGCGAGCCTGCGACGCGGTCACGGTCAAGCTGAGCAAGACCGGATCGCTCGACGCCTCGCTGGGTGGCCACCTGCCGACCTATCTCTCGAGCGCGCTGGACGGCCCGGTGGGAATCGCCGCAGCGGCCCATGTCGCCCGCTCGCTGCCGAGGCACGGTCCCTGGTCCGATACGGCGCACGGCCTCGCCACAGGGAGGCTCTTCAGCGAGACGATCGCCGCGGTGGGACCGAGCCTCGAAGGGCCGTGGCTCAACCCCCCACCCGGACCGGGACTGGGTGTCTCGATCGACGAAGCGGCCCTCGATCGACACCGGCTCTAGGCTTTGTCTGGCTTGGACCCGACCAATACAAATACCGCCCTTACTTCGGTCTTCGCCGAGGAACTCTCCCGCTGTGGACTTCACCACGCCGTGGTCTCACCCGGCTCGCGCTCGACGCCACTTGCGGTCGCCCTCTTTCGCCAGGCCGGCATCGATGTGACCGTGGCCCTCGACGAACGCTCGGCCGCCTTCTTCGCGCTCGGGGCGGCGCAGGCCACCGGGGAGCCCGTAGCGATTCTCTGCACCTCCGGCACGGCCGCGGCCAACTACCACCCGGCGGTGGCCGAGGCGGACCTTTCGGCGGTGCCACTGATCGTCCTGACCGCGGACCGCCCGCCCGAACTGCGGGCCAACGGTTCGGGCCAGACCATCGACCAGATCAAGCTCTACGGAAGTGCCGTCCGCTGGTTCACCGAGGTCGGCAGCCACGACGCCGACGACCAGGGGCTGCTTCACATGAGGGCGACCGCCTGCAGGGCATGGGCCGGTGCCGCCGGTCAACCCCGACCCGGGCCGGTCCACCTGAACTTCTCCTTCCGCGACCCGCTCGACCCGAGGCCGGTGCCAGGCGCGGTGACGGCCGGAGATCCGCTCGCGATCGACGGTCGACCCGATCGCGCGTTGACTTCAGTCACCTCGCCCGCCGCGGCGCCATCGGCCGAGGACGTCGACCGGCTGTGCCGCCTGCTGGAGGCGGCAGAGCGACCGCTGATTGTCGCCGGTCGACAGCCCGACCCCGGCCTGCGTGGTCCTGCCAGCGACCTGGCTGCGTGGCTCGGCTGTCCGATCCTTGGCGAGCCGACCTCGCAGTTGCGCCTGGGGCCGCATGACCGCGATGCCGTCGTCGGAGGCTACGACCGGATCGCCGCCGCCCTGCTGGCCGGCTCCGGGCCGGAGTCGCTGCAAGGCCTCTCCCCCGACCTCGTGCTCAGGCTCGGCGAAACCCCCACCTCGAAGAATCTGCGGATCTGGCTCGCCGGACTCCGCCAGACGACACAGGTCGTGGTCGACGGCAGCTGGGGCTGGTACGAGCCCAGCCGGACCGCCGAATTGATCGTCCGTTCCGAGCCGACAGCCCTGACGACCGAACTCGCCAACCGAATCGGGTCCGGGCGTCAAAGGCGCGCCGACTCCACCTACAGAGACGCCTGGCTTGCTGCGGAGGAGGAAACCGAACCGGCCCCGAACGGGGTCGAAGGACCGATCACCCCCCGCCAGATCCACGAGCGCCTGGCCGGCTCATACAGCGACGGAGACCTGGTCTACACCGCCTCGAGCATGGCGGTCCGTGACCAGGAGAGTTTCCTCCCGGGCAGACCGGCCGACGTGATCTTCTACTCAAACCGGGGAGCGAACGGAATCGACGGCCTTCTGGCTTCCGGTGCCGGAGCGGCGGTCGCATCCGGAAGGCCGACCACGATCGTCACCGGCGAACTAGGCTTCCAGCACGACCTCGGAAGCCTCGCCCTGGTCGCCGAGTCGGGTGTTCCGGTGACCATCGTCGTGGTCAACGACGGTGGCGGCAGGATCTTCTCCCGGCTCCCCCAGAAAGAATCGATGGGCGACGAAGAGTTCCGCACCCTGATGAGCACTCCCAGCAACCTCGACATAGAGGCTGCCTCCGCAGTGTTCTCAATCCCTCATGTGGAGGTCGCCACGGCCGAAGCGCTCGACGCGGCACTTTCCGAGCCAGGAACCCGGGTAATCGAAGTCGAACTCGCCGGGCATTCCGACAGGGATGCCGGTCAGGCCTCAGCCGCCGATCAGCGGCAGTAGCGCGCCGAGCTTGATCTCGGTCTCGGCCAGCTCGGAAGCGGGATCGGAGTCGGCCACGACCCCCACCCCCGCGTACAGATGCGCCTCACGATCCCTCAGCAGGGCGCTACGCAGTGCCACACAGAACTCACCGTCGCCGGAACCGTCCATCCAGCCGACCGGACCGGCGTACCAACCGCGATCGAGATCCTCGACCTGATCCATCACCTGACTGGCCTTCTTCCAGGGCTCACCGCCGACCGCCGGGGTCGGATGAAGGGTGCCGGCCAACTCGATCACGGTCCTGGGCTGGGCAAGCTGGGCCACGACCGGGGTCGCCAGGTGCTGGATGTTCGCGACCTTGACGATTTCGGGCTCCTCGGCCGCTTCGACCCAGACGCTCAGTCGGCTCAGGGCCTTGACGATCCCTTCGACCACCAGCCCCTGCTCTCCCCTGTCCTTGGTGCTGGTCAGAAGCTTCTCTGCCAGGTGATCGTCGACCGCGGGGTCGGAGCTCCTCCGGGTTGAGCCGGCGAGACCTACCGTCGAAACGCTGCGCCCGGCACACCTCACAAGTAGTTCCGGACTGGCTCCGATGAACGCGGCCTCGGGGGTACCGACGCAGAAGTTGAAGCAGGAGGGAAACCCCTCCCGGATGGCATCGAAGATGGCCGCAGGATCATGGGCCGAGCCGGAGCGGACCACGACCTCCCTGGCGAGCACGACCTTGCTGATCTCACCGCGGCGGATCCGCTCTACCGCAGCCGCGACGGAAGCCTCGAACTGGCCCGGGCTGCGGGTGCTCTCGATCCTGGGCCTGTGGGTCGGGTGAGGGTCGATCATCGGCATTGGCGCCGACGAGAGCGAGGCCACTCGTCCGAGCAGGGCCGACTCGACTTCGCCGACATCGGTTCTCGGATCGACGATCGCGTTCAGGGTCATGGTCGTCCCCGAGGGATCGGTGCTGAACGAGATCTCGGGCAGGTCCATCGAGGCCGGCTCGAATGAAGCCCATGGCGCGCTGTCGGCGCCGTCCTCCGAAAAGAGAAGCCACCGACCCAGGTCGGGCCGGTCAGGGCGGCATCGTCGGCGACACTGACCACGCTCGCTTCACCCGAAAAGTGGGCGCATTCGGCAGCGACCTGTCGAAACCGGTCACCACCGCGGGCGACAACCGTCTCGACCCGGCCCAGGGCCGCGATCACCACACCCCGGTCGGGCTGCTCCCAGCAGAACCAGTGCTCGTTGGCACGGCGGGAGGAAAATACGACCGCTACCGGATCATCACACTCGACCGGCACGGTGACCGAAGCGACCGTGCGGCCCCTGCGCCTCGAGGCACCTCCCAGCCCCTCGCGCAGCATCCGTGCGAGGTTGGTCGAGTCGAGGGTGAGGCTCGTCAATCGGCGCCGCGAGCGAGAGCGACTTCGCCGGTGCGCACCATCTCGAGCAGGCCGTGCGGTCGCAGCATGCTCTCGAAGGCTTCAATCTTGTCATGCGATCCGGTGACCTCGACGATCAGGGCGCGACGGGAGACGTCGACGATCTTCGCCCGGAATATCTCGGCGAACTGAACGATCTCGGCACGGTTTTCGACCGCCGCCGAGACCTTGAACAGGGCCATCTCGCGAGCGACCGTCTCTTCGGGCTCCATGTCCCGGATCTTGAGCACGTTGATCAGCTTGTGGAGCTGCTTTGTCACCTGGTCGATCGGGTGAACCGCGCCGTCCAGGGTCAGGGTGATCCGGGAGATGTTTGCGTCGTCGGTCGGCCCGACGGCAAGCGTGTCGATGTTGAAGCCGCGCCGGGAAAAGAGTCCAGCGACCCTGGCGAGCACACCGGGGCGGTTCTCAACCAGGATCGAGAGTACGTGCTTGCGGCCCGAGAGCGTGCGTACCGCCTGGAGGTCTTCCAGCCTGACCAGTTCGTTCGCGGCCATCAGCCCACCATGTCCCTGGCGGCGCTGCCCGCCGGAATCATCGGGTAGCAGTTCTCGCGGGGGCTGACCCTCACGTCGAGCAGAGCGGGTCCGTCATGGTCGAGAGTCGCCCGCATCATCTCTTCGAGATCGGCGCTGTCTTCACAGCGCAGTCCCTTCGCGCCGAAAGCCTCCGAGAGCTTCACCCAGTCAGGACTGGGACCGTTGTCGACGCCGCTGTAGTTGCCCGACCAGAACAGTTCCTGCCACTGGCGGACCATGCCCATGAAGCCGTTGTTCATCAGGAAGACCTTGACCGGCACATCCTCATTCACGGCCGTGGCGAGCTCCTGGATGTTCATGATCAGGCTGCCGTCGCCGGAGAGGCAGACGACCGGCTCGTCGGGACAGGCGACCTTGGCGCCGATCGCGGCCGGCAGGCCGTAGCCCATCGTGCCGAGACCACCCGAATTGATCCACTTGCGGGGCTTGTTGAAGCCGTAATACTGGGCGGTCCACATCTGGTGCTGGCCGACGTCCGAGGTCACGATCGCGTCACCGCCGGTGACCTTGTGCATCGCCTCGATCATGTACTGGGGCTTTATCTCCCCTTCGGTGCCCGGTTCGTAGGTCAGCGGGTACTCGTCCTGCCAGGCCTTGATCCGGCTCCACCATCCATCGAGACGGGAGGTGTCGGTCTGCAGCGAGCGGTACTCGCGGGTCAGCTTTGGAAGTACCTTTCCGGCGTCGCCGACGATCGGGATGTGAGCCGGCACGTTCTTCGAAATCTCTGCCGGATCGATGTCGATGTGGATGAACTTGGCGTTCGGGGCGAACTCCGAGAGCTTGCCGGTGATCCGGTCATCAAAACGGGCGCCGATGGCGATGATCAGATCGGCTTCGTCCATCGAGTAATTCGCCGCCCGGGTGCCGTGCATGCCGAGCATGCCCAACCAGTTCGGATCGTCCGCCGGGAAAGCCCCGAGGCCCATCAGGGTTGAGGTGACCGGGAACCGGTCTGAAGCGCAGAGTTCACGAAGCTCGGCCGAGGCCTCAGCCTTGATCACGCCGCCACCCGAGTAGATGATCGGCCGCTTTGAGTTGGCCATCGCTTTTGCCGCGATCCGGATCTGCTTCAGGTTTCCTTCGGTATTCGGCCGGTAACCCGGAAGCTCGACCGGTGCACCAGGGCGTTCGTAGCTGATCTCTTCCTTCGACAGGTCCTGGGGCACGTCGACCAAGACCGGACCGGGACGGCCCGTCGACGCGATATGGAACGCCTCGTGGATGTGCTCGGGGATCATTGCGGCGTCGTTGACCATGACCGAGTGCTTGACGATCGGCAGCGTGATCCCGACGATGTCGGCCTCCTGGAAGCCATCGGTCCCGATCAGGTCGGTGCGGACCTGGCCGGTGACGAAAACGACCGGCACCGAGTCCATCATCGCGTCGGCTATCGCGGTCACCAGGTTGGTGGCACCCGGACCCGAGGTGCCGAACGCGACGCCGGTGCGCCCGGAAGCCCAGGCATAGCCTTCTGCAGCGTGTCCGGCGGCCTGCTCGTGGCGAGCCTGGACGTGGCGCAGGTCGGCTCCGACCAGGGCATCGTAGGTCGGCAGGTTGGCACCGCCGGGGATTCCGAAGATGTGGTCTACGCCCTCAGCTTCGAGGGCTCTCATCATTGCGTCAGCGGCTCTCATTGAAGAACTAACCCTAGCAGCGAGGTCAGGTTTTCTGACCGGCTGAAAGGACCCCGCCCTCGAGCTCGCCCGGGTTCCATTTCGTACGCGGGGTGATCGCCTTGAAGATCACCCGTTCGCGGTGCTCGTGGATGGCGTTGATCAGCGAATGCACCAGTTCCTCGCCGAGCGGATGCGGTTCCAGGCCGAGGTCGAGCAGCTTCTGGTTGCTGGCGTTGTAGTAGTGCTGCTCGAGCTCCACGCGCGGGTTGGGGAAAGTCTCGATCTCGACCTCGTAGCCGAGTTCGCCGCCGCAGCGCTGGACCAGCTCGGCCAGCTGGGAAACCGAGAACTGCTCGGTGAACTGGTTGAAAACCCGAAACTCGCCTCGCTCGGCAGGAGTCAGCGCGGCCAGCTCCACGCAGCGCAGCGTGTCCTTGATGTTCAGGTAACCACGGGTCTGACCGCCGCCTCCGTAGACGGTGAGCGGATGGCCGACCACGGCCTGGACGCAGAACCGGTTGAGCACGGTGCCGAAAGTCTCGTCGTAGTCGAACCTGGTCATCAGGCGTGGATCCATGGCGGTCTCGTCGGTCTCGATGCCGTAGACGACACCCTGGTTGAGGTCGGTTGCCCGCAGGCCCCAGATCCTCGTCGCGAAGTGGATGTTGGTCGAGTCGTGGACCTTCGAGCAGTGGTAAAGCGACCCGGGCAGCTTCGGGAAAGGCAGGGTGTCGCTGCGCCCGTTGTGCTCGATCTCGATGTAGCCCTCTTCGATGTCGATGTTCGGGGTGCCGTATTCGCCCATCGTTCCGAGCTTGATCAGGTGTGCGTCGGGCACGTAGGCCTGCATCGAGAACAGCAGGTTGAGCGTGCCGAGTACGTTCGTACGCTGGGTCTCGACCGCGGTCTGGCGCGAGCGCATCGAATAAGGGGCGGATGGCTGTTGGCCGTAGTGGACGATGACCTCCGGCAGGAACTCGGCCACGACTTCGTCAAGGAACTCTCCGTCCTCGACCGAGCCGATTCGCGACTCGATCGTCTTGCCCGAGATTTCGCGCCAGGCCTCGATCCGGTCTCCCAGGGGAAGGATCGGCGTCAGCGAGTCTGTCGACTGCTCGAGGTGCCAGCGCCGGCGGGCAAAGTTATCGACGAGTGCCACCTCGTGACCGCGGGCCGAAAAACGCATCGCCGTGGGCCAACCGAGGTAGCCATCGCCACCGAGGATGAGTATTCGCATGAGACCGGTCAGGTTACCGGAACCGCCGGGCTTCTAGGATCGCCTGCGTGCGTCTGATCATCCTCATGCTGATCGTCACGGCCGGACTCGGGCTGCGCCTCGAAACCGCCTGGCAGGGGGCCGAAGTGAATCTGCCCGACTCGGCGGCCTACGAACGGATCGCCCGCGGCCTGGAACAGCGCGGCGAATTCGAACAGGTCGGCCCGGGAACTCCGGCCAGGCCACAGGCGGCCAGCAACTACTCCCCCGGCCTGCCACTCCTGGTCGGCGGGGTCTTCGCCCTCTCCGGAGACGACGACGTCAGGCTGGCCCGCCTACTGCTCGCCCTGATCAGCGCCGCGGCGATTCCACTGACTTATCTGCTCGGTTTGCGGATCGGAGGGACCGCTGCCGGACTGACGGGCGCTGCCCTGCTGGCCTTCTATCCGACTCTCATCGCCGACGCGGGCATGCTGCTGACCGAACCCCTGGCCGGAACCCTGATCGTCGGCGCGCTGCTTCTGATGCTCAGGGCGAGGGACTCAGACCGCCTGCGCGACTGGGTTGCCCCGGGGATCGCCCTCGGCCTGACAGCGATGGTCAGGCCGGAGTACCTCGGCATCACCGCAGTCCTGGCGGTGGCGATCTCGCTCGGGTTCTTCCGGCGGGGCGGCTTGAAGCCGCTGCTGCCGGCCGCGATCCTGATGTTCTCGGCACTCGTCGTGCTTGCCCCATGGACAGCCCGAAACCTGGCCGAGACCGGACGGCTGGTGCCGATATCCACCGGCGGCGGCCAGACCGTGTTCTCCGGCGGCTACCTGCCATCGGGCGGTGACCCCCAGAAAGTGACGCCCGGACTGCTGCGAGCCGACCCGTCACTGGCCCGGCTGGTCGAGCAGAAGACCGGCTCGGATCCGCTGGCGGCCCCACCCGACCTCGTATTCCGGCTGATGGCCGCCCGGACCCATCCGGGAGTGCCGACCGACCAGGCCCTCGCCATGATGGGAAGGCAGCAGTACCTGGACGGCCTGCGCCGGGACCCGCTCGCCTTCTCCGCCTTCCTCGCCGGCAAAGCCCACCGGATCTGGTGGCGGGGCCGGGCCGACCTGACCGATCACACCCCCGGCAAGCTGCTCCACTGGATGATCGCGGCCCTCTCCCTCGCCGGCCTGGCGGTGCTGGCGAAGACCCGTCCGTCCGAATTCCGCCTGATCGCCCTCCTGCTGGTCGCAGCGACGATGGTCGGGGTGCTCTTCGTGGCCTCCCCCAGGCGCGCCCTGGCTCTCTGGCCGGTCGTTTCCAGCCTGAGTGGCGTGGGCATCGCCCTGGCAGCCTCGGTGCTGATCCGCCCTCCGGAGAGCCGGGATCGAACGGTTGCCATACCCTGACCGGCTCCCATGGATAAGACCGTGACATCCGCGCGCGAGCGGGCCATCGCCGCCGTGAACCGCCACGGGCGCACCTCGGTACTGGTGCTTGCCCTGATCCTCGCGGTCGGCTTCGGTCTGAGGATGGATCAGGTGATCAACCCGCTGGCCGACCCCGGCGACGACGCCTTCGCCTACCGGGCCCTGGCCGAGTCGCTCTACGAGGAAGGCAGCTTCGGCGGGCCCGGCTTCGAGACGCCGAGCGACTGGTCCCCCGGAGCGCCCCTGCTATACGCCGGCGCCTACTACGTGACCGGCGGAGTGCGTGACGGAGTCGGCCGCGGAGTGCAGGCCGTGCTGGGAACCGCAGCGATCCTGATCGTCTACCTGCTGACCTTGAGACTGACCCCGAGCCGGCCGGCGGCCCTGCTCGCCGCGGGCATGATCGCGGTGTACCCACCCTTCATCCACTCGACCGGAGCGCTGATGAGCGAGCCACCTGCGCTTTTCACCCTGCCGGCCGCCGTGCTGACCTTCATCTGGGCGGACTCGAGGGAGTCGGGCTGGGCCTGGGCGTTGCCGGGCCTGCTGTTCGGCCTGACCGCACTGATCCGGCCGGAGTACCTGTTCGTGGCGCTCGCCTTCACGGCCTTCCTGCTGCTCAGGCGCTGGCTTGAGGGTGGTGCCGGCCGGTCCCTGGTCGCGACCGCCGTCTTCTTCGCCGCTGTGCTGCTGCCGATCATCCCCTGGACGGTCCACAACTACGTGCAGCTCGACCGGGTCGTGCCGATCTCGACCGGCAGCGGCAAGGCGCTCTACGTCGGCACCAACCTCCCCGCCGACGGCGAGTACCAGCGGGTCAAGGCGGACCTCCACGAGCGCTTCAACGGCGAGCGTCTGGAGCCCGGTTCGGACGCGCTCGACGACGTCGATCCGGTGCCGCTCTTCGACCGGGTCGCCGACCAATATCCGGAACTCTCGCGCGATGCCGCCCTGGGAAAGGTCGGCAGGGAGAACCTCGACCGGTACCTGTCCGAAGATCCGCTCGGATACGCGGGGATGACCGTGCGAAAGGTGTGGCGGATGTGGAGTTCGGGGATCGGCGAAGCGATGTCGAGCACGCCTGGTCGGGTCGTCCAGGTGATGCTGGTACTGGCCGGGATCGCCGGACTCGCCCTGCTGGCCTGGCGTCGTCGCTGGGAGGCGATCGCGGTGGGACTGCCGATCGTCCTGGTGACCGTGATCGGAGCGGCGACCCTGGCTCCCCCGCGACGCAACGAGATCCTGATGACGCTGGTTCTGCCGCTTGCCGCAATAGCCTTCGCCGAGGCCGCCTCCCGACTGTCTGGAAAGAAGCGGGCCGGCGACTCCGCTTCGGCCACCTGAACATGACCCCCACCCTGACCACAGACCTGAGCAGCATGGACGTATGCCAGTGACCATCGCTTCGATCTTCCCGGCCCAGCTGACCGCTCTCCGGACGACCGGCCTGATCCTCGCGGTCGCGATCATCGCCTTCGCGCTGATCCGGAGGCGGGAACTACGCAACGCAGACGTGCTGATCCTGCTGCTGGCCGGCCTCGGACTGGCGATCGTATCCGGCACCGAACTGACCGACCGGGTGCTCTCCGCGCTCTCCTTCGAACGCGGAAACGGCGGCCGGATCCTCGGCCTGGCCGTGTTCGCCATCGCATTCCTCTTCCTGATGTCGCTCCGGGCGCTCTCGGTCAGCGCCCGCAACACACGGCAGATATCGGCCGTGCTGGAGGGGATCGCATCCGAGCAGTTCCGTCTCGATGGTCACAGGAAGCTGTTCCGGAACAGGATCGCGGTGGTGATTCCCGCCTTCAACGAGGCCGACAACGTCGGTTACGTGCTCGAACAGATCCCGGACGAGGTCTGCGGGGTGGAGACCGCTGTCCTGGTCGTCGACGACGGCTCCCGGGACGGGACCGAGGAGGTGGCCGAGGCCCACGGCGCGGTGGTCGCCCGCCATGTGGTCAACCGGGGCGGCGGAGCCGCCCTGAGGACCGGCTACCGCCTGATGGTCGACTCCGAGGCGGCGATCGTGGTCACCCTCGATGCCGACGGACAGCACCTGCCCTCCGAGATGCCCGACCTGGTCAGGCCGGTGCTCGACGGTGAAGTCGACGTCGCCCACGGATCCAGAGTCCTCGGCCACGCCGACAAGAACCATTTCGCCCGGGAGCTGGGGATCGTCTTCTTCAACCGGACCGTATCGCTGATCACCAGGACCCACGTGACCGACTGCTCGAACGGCTACCGCGCGGTGAGGACAACCGTCCTGCCCCAGCTCGTGCTCAAGCAGGAGCAGTTCCACACTTCGGAGTTCATGATCGAGGCGATCAAGCGCGGGGTGCCGGCCAAGGAGGTCCCGGTCACCGTCGAGCAACGCCTTCACGGAAGCTCGAAGAAGCCGGCCGTCTTCCGCTACGGGGTCGGCTTCGCCAACGCGATCATGCGCACCTGGCTGCGCTGACCGGCGCCAGGTTCACTCCGGGTCGAAGCGGCTCTTCTTTGGCGGGGGCATCCGGACCTCGGAGGGATCCGGAAGGTAGAGCTCGTTCCCGCAACGGGGGCAGATCTGGACGTAGAGCTTGACCGTATTGCCGCATTGGGGGCACTGTCTCTCGGGCTCGGTCTGCTCGTTTCGCACCAGGATCGCAGCGGCCAGGCCGAAACCCGGCAGCACGGTCCCGATCGCGAACCAGAGAAGAAAGGATCCACCCTTTGACCGGCCGACCATGCCGGTGATCACCCCGAAGAAGACCGCCACGAAGGCGAACTCGTAGCCCACCGCTTACTCCACCGGCCGGTGGGAGCCGCCCTGCTCGTACTTCTCCGGGCTCAGCACTCCCGGCTTGCCGATCGATCCGACCTCGGAGAGGTCGCGGCGGAAGGGCAGGCTGGCGGTCCAGTCGATGACCGCCCGGACCTTGCGAGGCAGACCCGGAATCTGGCTCATGTGGTAGGTGCGGGCCATCCACCAGGCCGGGAATCCCCGGAAGGTCTTGTCCCCCACCTTGCCGACCGCCTTGTACCGGCCCAGGTTCACGAAAGAGGCGTTGCCTTTGTAGTCGAAGGTCTTCGGACTGCCGATCCCGAACTCTGCGGCGATGTTGTTGGCGACCACCGGCGCCTGACGCACGGCGTGCTGGGCGGTCGGAGGGCAGAGACCACCGTTCGGATCAGGGACCGCAGCCGCGTCGCCCAGCGCCCAGACCCCTTCCATGCCCTCGACCCTGAGCGACTCGTCGACCGTGACCCGGCCGCGGTCGTCCAAAGGAACGCTGAGACGCTTCAGACTCGGATGCGGTGCCACTCCCGCGGTCCAGACCACGGTCCTGGTCGGCAGGACCTCACCGGTCGAGAGCTCGCAGGATTCGGCGGTGACCTTTGTCAGGGTCGTATTCAACCTCGCGTCGATCCCCCTGCCACGCAGCTCGCGCAGGGCGTAGTCGGCCAGGTCGGCGTCGATCTCGGGCATCACCCGGCCGGCGGCTTCGACCAGGACCCAGCGCATGCCGTGGAGCCTCGCCCGTGGGTAGTCGCTCATCGCATCCGAGGCGAAGTCCTGGAGTTCGGCAAGGGCCTCGAGGCCGGCGTAACCGCCGCCGACGAATACGAAGGTCAGCAGACCGTCGCGGGTGGCTTCGTCCTCGGTGGCGTTGGCCATTTCGAGCGACTCGATCACGTGGTTTCGCAGGTAGATCGCGTCGGCGAGGCTCTTGAAGCCGACCGCGTGTTCGCTGAGTCCCGGCACCGGCAGGAACCTGGAGATGGAACCGGGGGCGAGCACGAGCTGGTCGTAGGGAATCGTTTCGCTGTCTCCGGTGTGGTTCCGGATGCCGACCGTCTTCGCCTCCGGATCGTGGGAGTCGACCGCGCCGAGCTTCAGGTTGGCCCGGTGGATGATGTCCCTGAGCGGGGTCACGACGTGGCGTGGCTCGAGGGTGCCGGCGGCGGCTTCGGGCAGGAACGGCGTGTACAACATGAAGTTGACGTCGTTGACCAGGACCAGCCGGGCTGACTGCTGGGGAAGGATGCGTTCGAGCTCGCGGGCCACGGATGACCCGGCGAATCCGCCGCCTGCGATTACGATGTTCCAAGCCACCGAGTCAGTATAGGCCCGGCCCGAAGGGTCGGAGGACACCGTCCCGTACCATTGCGGGATGAGCCTTTTCGGCAGGTTTTCGAAACGGGGACTCCTGTCGATCAGGTGGGCTGCGGCGCTGCCGATACTCGCTCTTGCCCTGCTGGGGTTGATGGCACACCCTGCCACCGCCCAGCCGGCCGCCCCGGCCGCGTTGGCCCCCGGCACCGGCGACGCCGTCTCCGGCGCCCAGGTTGAAGGGCCCGGACTCTGGACGAGTGAGCGCATGCTGGCGGCCCGTCCGGCGCAGCCTCCGGATCCGCCCGAGGCCGCCTTCGACCCGACCGGCCCGCTCCTCGAAACCGGGTCCGGGGCGACCGTTTCCGCGGCCGAAGGGGACTTCTTCCCGACCGGTGTGGAGAGCTTTCCGCTACGGGTACACGGCAAGATCTTCTTCCGGGTCGACGGCCAGGACTTCGAATGCTCCGGCACCGTGGTCGATTCGAACGGGAAGAACGTCGTATTCACCGCCGGCCACTGCGTCTTCGACCGCGACTCGGGCCTCTACGCCGAGCAGCTCGCCTTCGTTCCGGCCTTCCAGGACGGTGCCACTCCGCTTGGCATCTGGCCTGCGACCGCCGTCTTCACCACCAGCCGCTACGTCGAGACCGGCGATCTGAGCCACGACATCGGCGCGGTCGTTCTGGAAGACCGGATTCAGCAGGATCTCGGTGCCCGCAAGATCGCCTTCCGTCTCGACCCTGCGAATCGGGAGTACACGATCTACGGCTATCCGGGCAACCCCGACCCCCCTTACGACGGTGGCTCGCTCGTCGGCTGTGACTCGGTTACCGCGGGGCGGGATCCGGTCCAGGGCAGCCCCGCTCCGATCGCTGCCGGGCCATGCACGATGGAAGGTGGTGCGAGCGGCGGCGGCTGGATAGCCGGAGGAGGGCTGCTCAGTTCGGTCGTCAGCTACACCTACTGTGGAAACGTCCCCGAGCTCTGCGGCCTGATCTTCGGCCCTTACTTTTCCCAGCAGGCGCTCGACCTCTACACCTTCCCGGCGGTCGGCGGTTCGGCTGCCCCAAGGGTCAGATTCGCCTCCACCCCTCCCCGCCGGATACGCGGCAACCGGGCGAAGTTCCGGCTCGCCGGCTCGGGCAGCACCCCGCTCACCTACCGATGCCGGCTGGACCGCCGTTCGCCAGTCAGCTGCGGCAGGAGGGTCGTGGTCAAGCGGCTGAGCCCCGGTAGACATGTGCTCAGGGTCAACTCGGTGGACCAGACCGGAAAGGTCAGTCCCAAGGCCGCCAAGCGCACTTTCAGGGTCCTCAGGCGCGGCCGGCGCTGAGGTCGGGCAGGCCGCCGGGACCGCTCAGATACCCAGCGACTTGCGCAGCAACCGGTTGACCTCGCCGCCGTCGGCGCGTCCCCGGGTCTCCTTCATCACCGCGCCGACCAGGGCGCCGATCGCCTTCTGGTTGCCGGCCCGGACCTGTTCGGCCGGGCCCGGGTTGGCCGCGATCGCCGCCTCGACGATCCCCTCCAGTTCTCCCGAATCCGAGATCTGTTCGAGCCCCTGCTCTTCGACGACTTCGGCGGGGTCCGCACCGTCGGCGACCATGGTCTCGAGCACGGTCTTGGCCGACCCGTGTGAGATCCGCCTGGCCGAGACCATCGCCACGAGGCTGCCGAGGTCTGCCGGACTCACCTTGCTGTCGGCCAGCGGCTGGTCGTCCTGTCGTCGCAGCTCAGCGGCCAGTTCGCCGGTCACCCAGTTGGCGGCCACCCGCGGTTCGATCGAGTCGTCGGCTGCGATAACGCCCTCGAAGAACTCGGCCCACTCGGTCTCTACCGACATCAGCAGGGCTGCCCCCTCCTGGACCCCGAGCTCGTCCCGGTACCGGGCGGCCCTCGCGGCAGGCAGCTCGGGAAGCGACGCGGCGGCCTCCTCCAGCATCGCCTGCCGTGGGAACGATCGGCACCAGGTCGGGCTCGGGCAGGTAACGGTAGTCGTGGGACTCCTCCTTGGACCGCAGTGAATGCAGCTCCCCGGTCGAAGGGTCGAAGTGGAGGGTCTCCTGGACGACCCGGCCGCCGGATGCGACCAGCTGCTTCTGCCGTTCGATCTCGGCCTCCACCCCGCGCTCGATGTAACGGAAGGAGTTCATGTTCTTCATCTCGGTCTTGGTGCCCAGCTCGTCCGAGCCGACCGGCCGGATCGAGACGTTGGCGTCGCAGCGCAGGCTGCCCTCTTCCATGTTCACGTTGGAGACGCCGAGCTGCTTGATCGTCGCCCTCAGCAGCTGGCCCCATTCGCGCACCTGGGCGCCGCTGGTCAGGTCCGGCTCGGTGACGATCTCGACCAGCGGGGTGCCGGCCCGGTTGAAGTCCACCAGTGAGGCGTCCGATCCCTGAATCCGGCCGCTGGTGCCGACGTGGATCATCTTCGCCGCATCCTCCTCGAGGTGCGCCCGGTGGATTCGCACGTCGCCGAGCCGTCCGGGCCCGCAGATCGGGATGTCGAACTGGCTGATCTGGTACGCCTTCGGGTTGTCCGGGTAGAAGTAGTTCTTGCGGTGGAATATCGAGCTCGGGGCGATCTCGCATTCGAGCGCGGCGCCGATCTTCAGCGCGTACTCGACCGCCCGGGCGTTCGGCACCGGCAGCACGCCGGGATGACCGAGGCAGATCGGGCAGGTGTGCACGTTGGGCTCATCTCCGAACGAGAGCTCGCAGCCACAGAACATCTTGGTCTCGGTCGAGAGCTGGACGTGGATCTCAAGCCCGATCACCGCTTCGTATTCGGTGTCAGCTCATCAGCGGTTCCTCGCTTTCGACCCGTCGAAGCCGATCGCGCTCTCGAGGGCGAAAGAAGCCTCGAGCAGCTTCTGTTCCTGGAAGGCCGGAGCGGCGATCTGGAAGCCGACCGGCAGCTTCGTTCCACCGCCCTCGGGCTCGGCCAGTCCGGCCGGGATCGAGATCGCCGGGATGCCGGCCAGCGACATCGGCACCGTGAAGAGGTCGTTGAGGTACATCGTCCATGGGTCCTCGGTCTTCTCACCCAGGCCGAAAGCAACCGAAGGTGAGGTCGGGGTGACCACGAAGTCGACCCCTGCGAATGCCGCATCGAAGTCACGCACGATCATCGTCCTGACCCGCTGGGCCCGTCCGTAGTAGGCGTCGTAGTAGCCCGAGGAGAGCGCGTAGGTACCGAGCATGATCCGCCGCTTGACCTCCGGGCCGAAGCCCTCGGCCCGGGTCTGCTCGTACATGTCGACCAGGTCGGTGCCGTCGTGCCGGTTCCCGTAACGCACACCGTCGTAGCGGGAGAGGTTGGTCGAGGCCTCGGCCGGGGCCAGGACGTAGTAGGCCGAGATGCCGTGTCCGGCGTGGGGAAGCTCGACCGGCTCGATCCGGCCGCCGAGCTTCTCGATCTGCTCCAGCGTCGCTTCGAAGACTGCCCTCACTCCCGGCTCGACGCCTTCGCCGATCAGGTCCGAAGGCACGCCGAAGACCAGCCCGTCGAGGTCCTCGGCCGAGGGCCGCGAGACACCGCCTTCGATGCCGACCGAGGTCGAGTCCATCGGGTCACGACCTTCGAGCAGGCCGAGCAGCAGGGCCGCATCGGTCACGTCCCGGGTCAGCGGACCGCACTGGTCGAGCGAGGAGGCGAAAGCGATCATCCCGTAGCGCGAGATCGCTCCGTAGGTCGGTTTCAGGCCGACGATGCCGCAGAAGCCCGCGGGCTGACGGATCGATCCGCCGGTGTCGGTGCCGAGCGCCCACGGGGCGAGGCCACCGGCGACCGCGGCGGCCGAGCCACCGGAAGAGCCGCCCGGAACGCGGCCGGTATCCCACGGGTTCAGCGACGGACCGTAGGCCGAGTTCTCGTTCGAGGAGCCCATCGCGAACTCGTCCATGTTGGTCTTGCCGAGCATCGGCAGGCCCGCTTCACGAATCCGGCGCACAGCGGTCGCGTCGTAGGGAGGCAGGTATCCGTCGAGGATCTTCGAGGCCGCAGTGGTCGGCACGCCGGTCGTGCAGAAGATGTCCTTGATCGCGATCGGCACCCCGGCCAGCGGCCCTTCGGCCGCCGTCCTTTCGGTGGCCTGTTCGCGCGAGGCCTTCCAGAGGTAGGCGTTCAGTTCGTCGCCGGCCGCCCTCTCGATCCAGCCGTCGAGGCATTCCCCGGCGGTGATCTCGCCGGAGGAGATCAGCGCGGCGGTCTCGGCCGCGGTCGCGGCGTCAGGTACGGAATCGGACACGGTCAGGCCTCGGCCTGCGGTGAAGGTACCCGGAAGGCGCCGTTCGCGGGGTCGGGTGCCTGGGCCAGGCTGACCTCGCGATCGAGGCTCGGCCGCGGGGTGTCCTCGCGCAGCACGTTCTCCAGCGGGACCACATGGGAGGTCGGCTCCACCCCTTCGATATCGATCTCGGATAGCCGGTCGACGTGGTCGAGGATCGAAGAGAGGTCGACCTGCATCGCCTCGACTTCGCTCTCCTCCAGCTTCAGCCTCGAAAGCCGGGCCACATGCAGAACCTGTTCGCGCTCGATCACCGGCCGCAGTCTAGATGAGACGGCGCCGATTCAGTATTCGCGTGCAGTGCTGGCCCAGCCGGCCACCGTGATCAGCAGGCAGCCTGCGGCCACGACGAAGAAACCCTGGTCGAGACCACCGTCGGGCGGACAGATGAGCCTCACAGCGAGCAGGGCGACCAGCAGGAGCATGAAGGTCGAGAGGAAGGTCTCCCAGACGATCGGCAGGTCGGTCCGCGGGCTCCAGGCGACGACCACCGGTACCGCCAGGGCGGCCAGACCGGCCATCAGAGACCAGCAGCTTCAGCAGTGAGAAGGCCTCGAAGGCAGGTCTCTCCCCCGGCCCACGGCAGGAAGAGCCCGACCAGCACGGCGAGCCCGCCGAGCCCGACCAGCCACTCCGAGAGGTGCGTACGCGGCTTCGGGACCGGACCCGTTTCGATCTTCGCTGCTCGATCTGGCGTGTCGACCTGCTCCACGGCCGGGAAGGCTACCTTCCGGATGAGCGGAGGCCGACTCTGCCGGTCACGATCGAGTACGAGAGCTGTCCGCCGGCGGCGACTCCGAGGCAGCAGAGCAGCGCCAGAAACGGGGCCGCTTCACGGTCGGCACCGTCCCAGGGCGGGATGACCAGCCGGTAGGCGACCAGCAGGAATCCGACCGCACCCAGCACCACCAGCACCGGTCCCGGCCGGAACCTGGTCTTCGCACCGGCGAATCCCATCCCGGCGAAAACGAGGGTCGCGGCGGTGACGGCCAGCAGATAGAGGTCGATCCAGGCGAAGGAGACCCAGGCGTCGAAGCTGCGGCCGAGCCCGACCCCGACCGCCCCCTCGCTGACCGGTGCGGCCTCACGCAGTCCGAACCAGCCCTGGAAGAGCAGCAGGAAGAGCAAAAGACCCGCGGCGGCGGCGAGCAGCAGGCCGGGATCGGGACGCAGCCTCTCCGGAGACCGCCCTTCAGTCACGGTTGCGGGCGGCCCTCAACGTGTTGGCCATCAGCATCGCGATCGTCATCGGGCCGACCCCTCCCGGCACCGGCGTGATCGCTCCGGCCACTGCCGCCGCCGCGTCGTAGTCGACGTCCCCGACCAGGCCGTCTTCGGTCCGGTTGATGCCGACGTCGATCACCACGGCACCGGGCTTGACGTGATCAGCGCCGATCAGCTCGGCCACGCCGACCGCCGCGATCAGGACGTCGGCCCGCCGGCAGACCCCCTCGAGATCCCTGGTGCGCGAGTGGCAGATCGTCACGGTGGCGTTTCGCTCCAGCAGCAGGCTGACCAGCGGCCGGCCGACCAGCTTCGAGCGGCCGACGATCACCGCCTCGGCTCCTTCCAGCTCGGTCCCCTGGTGGTCGAGCAGCTCGATCACGCCGGCCGGGGTGCAGGGCACCATGCCCGGGTGTGCCGCCGGCCAGCAGGCCGGCACTGACCGGGCTGAGGCCGTCGACGTCCTTGGCCGGATCGATCGCCGCGACCACCGCATCGGGATCGATATGGTCCGGAAGCGGGAGCTGGACCAGGATCCCGTCGACCCCGTCGTCGGCTCCGAGCTCGGCGACCAGGGCCAGCAGCTCGTCCTGCGAAGTGTCGCCCGGCAGCCCGTGGTGGACCGACTTCATGCCGGCCTCTTCGCAGGCGCGGTGCTTGTTGGCGACGTAGACCTCGGAGGCCGGGTCGTCGCCGACGATCACCGTCGCCAGGACCGGCACCCGGCCGCCCGCTTCGACGAACGCCGCGACCTCGGTGGCGATCCGCGCCCGGACCAGAGCGGAGACCTGCTTGCCGTCGATGACTTCTGCTGACATCTGCTCACTTCCTCCGTATCGGCGCGTACTCGGCCATCAGTTTTCTTTCGGTTCCGTCGGCCGAGAAGCGGACGACGATCAGGCCGCCGGGTTCGGAGCCGATCACCACCCCTTCACCGAAGCTGGCGTGGACCACATCGTCGCCGACCGCGACCGAAACCGCGGTCGAGGGTTCGATCGGATCCGGCCGCGACACCACCGCCACCGGAGGGCACGCCACCGCCCGGTGCCCGGTAGCTGCGCATCGGTCCACCGGAGTAGCCGCCAGCCGAGCCGAGACCGGGCGCCGAGCCCTGGTGGTGAACCAGCCGGGCCGGGATCTCGTCGAGGAACCTCGACGGCACGGTGGCTTCGGCCGGGCCGCCGAAGATCCGCCGGGTCCGGGCGCTGGTCATGTAGAGGCGCTCCCGGGCCCTGGTGATCCCGACGTAACAGAGCCTGCGCTCCTCTTCCTCTTCGCCTTCGTCGAGCGCCCTGGAATGGGGGAAGACGCCGTCCTCGCAGCCGAGGATGAAGACGACCCGGAACTCGAGTCCCTTGGCGTTGTGGAGGGTCATCAGGGTGAGCAGCGTCTGCTCGCCCGCCAGTTTGTCCTGCTCGCTGTAGAGCGAGATCTGCTGGAGGAACTCCTCCAGCGCGGGGGTGTCGCTCTCGCCTTCGATGATCCGGTTGGCGTCGAACTCGGCCGCGACCGAGATCAGCTCCTGGAGGTTCTCCAGCCGTCCTTCGGCCTCGATCGTGCGCTCGGCCTCCAGCGCTTCGATGTAGCCGGAGTCCTGCAGCACCGCTTCGAGGGTCACCGCCACCGGCTCGTTCTCGGCCTTGAACTGAAGTTCGCCCATGGTCGCCTGGAAGGAACTCACCGCCCGGATCGCGGCGGCCCCGAGTCCGGGCACCGTCTCGGCCGACTGGGCGACGTCCCAGATCTGCTCGCCGGTCGTATTCGAGTGGCTGAGCAGGCGGCCCTGGCTGGTATTGCCGATCCCGCGCCGCGGGGTGTTGACGATCCTCGAGAAAGCGACCGAGTCGGCCGGGTTGTTGAGGTACTGGAGGTAGGCGATCGCGTCCTTGATCTCGGCCCGGTCGTAGAACCTGGTGCCGCCGACCACCTGGTAGGGCCGGTCGAAGCGGACCAGCGTGTCTTCCAGCACCCGGCTCATCGAGTTGGTCCGGTAGAAGACCGCGATCTGGTCGGCCGGGATGCCTTCGTCGTCGCAGAGCCGCTCGACCTCACCGGCCACCCAGCGGGCCTCTTCGTGCTCGTCGCCGAGGCGCACGACCTCGATCTCGTCGCCGTCGCCGGCCTCGGTCCAGAGCTCCTTCGGTCGTCGGTCGCGGTTGTTCTCGACCACCGCGTTGGCCGCCGAGAGGATGGTCTGGGTCGAGCGGTAGTTCTGCTCGAGCTTGATCACCTTGGCGTCGGGGAAGTCCTTCTCGAAGTCGAGGATGTTGCGGATGTCGGCGTGGCGGAAGCCGTAGATCGACTGGTCTTCGTCCCCGACCACGGTCAGGTTCCGGTGCTCGGCGCAGATCAGCTGGAGCAGCCGGTACTGGGCGTGGTTGGTGTCCTGGTACTCGTCGACCAGCACGTGGCGGAAGGCCCGCCTCCAGCGCTGACGTGACTCCTCGAACAGCTCCATGACGTTGACCGTGCGGACCAGCAGGTCGTCGAAGTCCATCGCGTTGTTCTCGAGCATGCGCTTCTCGTAGAGCTCGTAGACGCGGGCGACCTGCTCCTCGAACCAGGAGCCCTGCCGCTCGCCGTAGCTGATCGAGTCGAGCAGTTCGTTCTTGGCCCCGGAGATGGTCGAGCGCACGGCCCGGGCCGGAAAACGCTTGGTGTCGATCTCCAGCTCCTCCATCACCCGCTTGACCATTCGCAGCGAGTCGGACTCGTCGTAGATCGTGAACGACTTCGAGTAGCCGAGCTTTTCGGCATCGGCCCTCAGCATCCGGGCGCAGGACGAATGGAAGGTGGTGACCCACATCGCCCTCGAGCTGCGCCCGACCAGCTGCTCGACCCGCTCGAGCATCTCCTTCGCGGCCCGGTTGGTGAAGGTGATCGAGAGGATCTCCCCGGGCCGGGCCCGTCCGGTGGCCAGCAGGTGAGCGATCCGGTGGGTCAGGACCCGGGTCTTGCCGGACCCGGCACCCGGCGATCACCAGCAAGGGACCGTCCCCGTACTCGACCGCCTCACGCTGAGGCGGGTTCAGTCCTTCGTTCGTATCGGCAAGGGCCTCCACCAGTCGAGGATATATAGCCGGGCGGCGGGCCCGGTCAGCCCCGCCGGGAGCCCCACCAGGACGCCGCGAAAGCTCAGCCTCCGGCCGAGGAGCGGCCCTTCTTCGGCGCCGGTTCCGGGTCTCCGTTCTGAGGGTCGGCTTCGCCGGAGAGCTCGGCGACCTGCCTCTCCAGTTCCTTGATCCGGGCCGACAGCGTCTTGACCGCGTCCTGCAGCGGGTCAGGCAGGTGGATCCAGTCGGCGTCGGGTCCTTCGACCTTGCGGCCCTCGACCTTGACCGGGTGGCCCGGGTTGCCGACCACGGTCGAGCACGGCGGAACGTCCTCGACGACGACCGAGTTTGCTCCGATCTTGGCCCCGTGGCCGACCGTGATCGGTCCGAGCAGCTTGGCGCCGGAACCGATGGTCACGTTGTCTTCCACGGTCGGATGCCGCTTGCCGGCCTGAAAGCCGGTCCCTCCCAGGGTCACCCCCTGATAGAGGGTGACGTCGCGGCCGATCTCGGCCGTCTCGCCGATCACGACCCCGGCGCCGTGGTCGATGAAGAAGCCGGATCCGATCCTGGCTCCGGGGTGGATCTCGATCCCGGTGACCGACCTCGCAAGCCAGGAGACGGCCGAAGGCAGCAGCGGGACTTGCGCCTGCTTGAGGCGATGGGCGAGCCGGTAGGCCAGCACCGCCTGGACCCCGGGCCAGGTCAGCAGGATCTCGGCTGTCGATGAGCCGGCGGTGGCCGGATCCCGCCCCCGGGCGGCCTCGACCTGTTCAGCCAGCAGGTTCGGCAGACGGGTGGGAGCAGATTCAGCCATCAGGAGGAGAAGAACGGCAGTGACATGTACCGGTCACCGGAATCGCAGACCACCGTGACCACTCGTCCGCCGGCGTACTCCGGTCGGGAGGCGACTTCGAGTGCCGCGTGAACGTTGGCTCCGGCCGAGATCCCGCAGAGGATGCCTTCTTCCCGGGCCATCCTGTGGGCCGTCTCGATCGCATCCTCGTCCTTGACCGGCAGGTACTCGTCGATCAGGTCGACCTCGAGCACGTCGGGCACGAAACCGGCGCCGATCCCCTGGATCCGGTGGGGTCCGGGCCTGCCTCCGGAGAGGACGGGAGAAGAAGCCGGCTCGACCGCGATGATCTTTGCGTCGGACTCCTGCTCCTTCAGGTACCGGGCCACCCCGGTGATCGTGCCGCCGGTTCCGACACCGCAGACGAAAGCCGAGATCTCGCCGTGAGTATCGGTCCAGATCTCCGGCCCGGTCGTCCGGAAGTGGGCCTCGGGATTGGCCGGATTCGAGAACTGCTGGGGCATGAAGGCGTCCCGCTCGTCGGCGATCCGGGTCGCCATCGCCACCGATTCGTCCATGCCGCCCATCGAAGGCGTCTCCATGACTTCGGCGCCGTAGGCCCGCAGCAGCTTGCCGCGCTCGCGGCTCATGCCCTCGGGCATGGTCAGGACCAGCCGGTAGTCGCGGGCGGCGCAGATCATCGCCAGGGCGATCCCGGTATTGCCGCTGGTCGGCTCGACGATCGTCGACTGACCTCTCTCGATCAGGCCCTTTGCCTCGGCGGCCCCGATCATCGCCGCCCCGATCCGGTCCTTGACGGAACCACCCGGATTGAAGTACTCGAGCTTGCCGCAGACCTCGGCCTCGAGGTCGCGACCGATCCTGGCCAGCCAGACCAGCGGGGTGCCGCCGACGGTTGCCGAAGCCTGGGGGGCGATCAAATGAAGTACATCCTCGCCGCCGCCTCCTCGGATTCGCTGGCTTCGATGTCGGCGATCGTCGTCTCGCCGAAAACTGACCTCAGGGCTTCGACGCCGTCGGCCCAGATCCCGCCGGCCTCATCGGCCTCCTGGCCGACCTTGCCGTCGAGCGCCTGGACCACCTCGAGCACCGTGATGTTGTCGGCCGGACGGGCCAGCGTGTAGCCGCCCTTGCTGCCGCGATGGCTGGTCAGGAGACCTGCC
The DNA here is from genome assembly GCA_963709475.1 of uncultured Solirubrobacterales bacterium. Classification (GTDB taxonomy): domain Bacteria; phylum Actinomycetota; class Thermoleophilia; order Solirubrobacterales; family 70-9; genus 67-14. The sequence continues at coordinate 595,836 of CAVPWI010000001.1, forward strand.
CTGCGCAGTGTCGAGAAGAGCTGTTCGAGGAACTGGTCCGGGATCCCGCGGCGCTCGGCGAGCTCCTTGATCGGCACGGGCCTGTCGCCCGAGCGGGCGAGTTCGGCCATCGCGACGACGGCGTAACGCGATTTCGAGGTGATCGAGATCACAGGACCTTTTTTACAGCACTGAAGGGCGTGCCGGGGCTACTGTGGTGCCGCCGGCGCCGCAGGCTCCGGCGGGTTCGCCGCCAGGCGGGCCAGTGCCGCGTCGATCCGGGTGAGCGTTTCTTCGCGGCCGAGCACCGCGACCGACTCGAAGATCCCCGGGGAAATCGTCGTACCGGTGATCGCGACCCGGATCGGCTGGTAGACCTTGCCGGCACCGAGTTCCATGTCTGCCGGGATCGGCTCCAGCGCCGCTTCGACCTCGGCGGCCGAGAAGTCCTCGAGCCCGGCCAGGGCTTCGCGGGCCGTGGTCAGGGCCTCGGGGGCATGTGCCTTCATCGTCTTCCGCCAGGCCTTTTCGTCCTCGACCGGTGGCTCGAAGAGGAAGCGGATCAACGGCCAGACCTCGGTAACGATCTGGGCCTTTTCCTGGGCGATCTCGCAGCCTGCGCGCAGCTTCTCGTCAGGCTCGCGCCCGTTCAGCTCGGCGACGGTGCGGGTGTACGCGTCGAGGTCCATCTCCCGCATGTAGCGGCCGTTCATCCAGCGCAGCTTCTTCTCGTCGAAGACCGCCGAGGACCGCCCGACGTCTTCCGGCCGGAAACGGCTGATCAGCTCGTCGGTGTCGAGCAGGGTTTCGTCATCGCCGGGCCCCCATCCGAGCAGGGCGACGTAGTTGCGAACCGCTTCGGGCAGGTAGCCGGCGTCGCGCAGCTCCTGCACCGAGGCGGCCCCGTGACGCTTGGAGAGCTTCTTGCCGTCCGGGCCGTGAAGCAGCGGCACGTGGGCGTAGCGCGGCGGCTCGACCCCGAGCGCCCGCAGGACCAGCAGCTGCTTCGGGGTGTTCGAGAGGTGGTCGTCGCCGCGGATCACCTCGGTGATGCCCATTTCGGCGTCATCGACCGCGACGGCGAAGTTGTAGAGCACCGAGCCGTCGCCGCGGGCGATCACGAAGTCGTCCTGGCTGGCATTCGGGAAGCGGACCTCGCCCCGGATCATGTCCTCGACCACGGTGTCGCCGTCGTCGGGCACCCGCAGCCGGATCGCGCCGTCGCCGTCCGGGTCGGGGGTGCCCCGGTAGCCGCGACCGGTGCCATGCTCGTCTTTCCAGGCCCGGACCGTCTCGGCGGTTGCGGAGTCCCGGTAGGCGGCTCCGGACTCGATCAGGCGCTCCAGCGCGGCGGCGTGCTCGGGTGCCCTCGCCACCTGGGAGAGCGGACCTTCGTCCCAGTCGATGCCGAGCCACTCGAGTGCTTCGAGGATCTGACTGACGTTGTCCTCGGTCGATCGCTCGAGGTCGGTGTCTTCGATCCGCAGGATCATCCTGCCGCCGGCGTGCCGGGCTGCCAGCCAGTTGTACAGTGCGGTCCTGGCCCCTCCGATATGAAGCGCACCGGTGGGCGAAGGCGCAAACCTGACCCGGAGGTCTTTCTCACTCATGCTCATCGGTGCCCATGTTTCCACAGCAGGCGGGCTGGCGAAGGCCGTGTCCCGCGGCGACGACCTCGGCTGCTCCTCGATCCAGATCTTCAACCAGAGTCCGCGGGCCTGGAAGCCGACCAACTACACCGAGGAAGACTTCGCCGCGTTCCGTGAAGCAATGGATGAATCCGAAGTTGAAACGGTGATCATCCACGCCGTCTACCTGATCAACTGCGCCACCCCCGATTCGGAACTGCGGGCGAAGTCGCTGGCCTCGCTGACCCATGCGCTGCGGATCGGCGACGGGATCGGAGCCACGGGCGTGGTCCTCCATCCAGGGGCCCGCAAGGACGCGGATCTGGATCCCGCAATGTCACGGGCCGGCGAAGTGATCGCCGAAGCGATCGCCGGCTCGGAGAGCTGCCCGGTCCTGATCGAGCAGATGGCCGGTCACAAGGGAATCCTCGGCCACGACTTCGACGAGATCGCCGCAATCACCGAGGCGGCCGGAGGCGGCGACCGGGTCGGCCTCTGCCTGGATTCGTGCCACCTGTTCGCCGCCGGAGTGGACATCCGTACAGCCGATGGCATCACCGCCATGGTCGAGGAGATCGATTCGAAACTGGGGATCTCCCGCCTAAAGGCCCTCCACGTCAACGACTCGATGACCCCCTTCGGCTCGAAGCGGGACCGCCACGCCGACCTCGGCCAGGGGGAGATCGGCGAAGAGGCGCTCTCGCTGTTTCTCTCCGAACCGGCCTTCGACGGCCTCACCGCGACGCTCGAGACCCCGGGCAAGGACAAGAAGGGCGCCACGGCTCAGGACGTCGAATTCGCCCGCGAACTGCGCGACCGGGGGCGGAAGCTTCGATCCCGTCCGTAGGGAGCCCTGGAGAACGACGGGTATCCCGGCCCCGCGCCCCGACCCGGTTTCACCCGATGGGAACTACGAGTTCTGAAGCTCGCAGGATACGCTTGCGTCTCCGCAAACCCAGGAAAGGTCGACCGCCCAGATGAACCTGCCAGACAAGCCGTTCAATCCCGAGAGCCAGGAGTTGCTCGTCGAGAGTTTCTTCACCAAGTCGGCGCCCGATCACAAGCTGCCGGAGGAAGGGGTCATCCCGCAGGCCGCCCACGCGCTGATCCAGTCCGAGATGATGCTCGACGGTGATCCGGACAAGAATCTGGCCACCTTCGTCACGACCTGGATGGACCCCGAGGCGCGAGCGGTCATCTCCGACAACCTTCACCGCAACTACATCGACCACGCCGAGTACCCGCGGACCGCGGAAATCTCGAAGCGCTGCGTTCGAATGATCCACGACCTCTTCAACGGCCCCGAAGGTCAGGACTCGCCCGGAACAGCCTGTGCCGGCTCATCCGAGGCAGTGATGCTCGGTGCCCTGTCGATGAAGTGGAACTGGAAGAAGCGGCGCAAGGACGCCGGGAAGTCTGACGCCACTCCCAACCTCGTCTACGGCGCCGATGTGCACGTCGTCTGGGACAAGTTCTGCCGCTACTTCGACGTGGAGCCCCGTGAAGTGCCCGTGCCCAAGGGCAAGACGGTCATGTCGGCCGAAGACTTCCGGGACCACATCGACGAAAATACGATCGGAGTCGTCGGCGTCGTCGGTACGACCTTTACCGGACAGTGCGACGACGTCGTCGGGATCGACGCGATGCTGACCGAGCTCAAGGGCAAGGGCCTGGAGGTGCCGATGCACATCGACGCCGCATCGGGTGGATTCGTGTTCCCGTTCTCCCATCCCGACTTCGAGTGGGATTTCCGCCTCGATTCGGTTGTTTCGGTCAACGTTTCCGGCCACAAGTTCGGCCTGGTCTACCCCGGGATCGGCTGGCTGGTCACCCGGACCGATGCTCAGGTCCCCGAGGAGCTGATCTTCTACGAGGACTACCTCGGCCAGAAGGACGCCACCTTCACCCTGAATTTCTCGGGCAGCTCCTCCTTCGTGCTTGCCCAGTACTACCAGTTCATCAGGCTCGGACACAGCGGTTACAGCTCGACCGTCCGCGCGATGACCAAGAACCGCAAGGCGCTGGCAGACCGTCTCAAGGAAGAAGATGCCCTGATCGTTTACGACGACGACAATCCGACGCTGCCGCTGCTGATCGCCAAGACGAAAGACTCCGAACCGTTCGACAGCAACGACCTGGTCGGTGAACTCGCCCGCAGAAGGGGCTGGATGATCCCGGCCTACCAGATGCCCCCTGACAACGAGAACGACCGGATCATGCGAATGCTGGTCAAGCTGAACCAGACCCGCGAGCTGGTCGACGCCCTCGCCGACGACTTCTCCACCTCGATCGAGTACCTGCGAAAGAGGTCAGCCGGCATAGATTCCGGGCCCCCCTCCCACACCGGCCACGGCTACTGAGTCAGACGGTACGCACGCCGAAAGCTGGCCGTTTCGGGCGTCGAAGACGCTGACTTGACGCGCGTCCGGTGGGGTCGCGGGGGTGATCGAGCAGCAAATAGCGGGACAATCGCCCCCGCGAGGTCCGGCCGGCGAGCGTCAACCGAAAGCCAGCGAGCCTCGGCCGTCAACTCCTCGCGGGTGGTTCTCCGGGGCCGTCCAGGGCGCGTCTGGCAAGGAGTAAGCAAGCCGGCGAAGCGATTTGCCTTCCGGCAATGAGCGAGCCGAGCGAGCGTCGACGCAGCCAGGCGCGTCCTGGTGGCCCCGGAGGGCCGCCCGCCCCCTCAGCCAAACAGAAAGCGCCCCCGTTCCCGGGGGCGCTTTCGTAAGGCGCAGCAGCTACGAAGACGGGCAACCGCCCGCAGCCCGAGCTACCGGATGTGATGTCCTGAGATCGCCCGCGAGATGACGATCCGCTGGATCTCCGAGGTGCCCTCGAAGATGTCGTAGATCTTGGCGTCGCGGTGCATGCGCTCGACCGGGTACTCACGGGTGTAGCCGTTGCCGCCGAGGATCTGGATCGCCCTCTCGGTGACCCAGGTCGCGACCTCGCCGCCCTTGAGCTTCGACATCGAGCCTTCGGCGTTCTCGAACGGGACCTGGTTGCGGCCCATCCAGGAAGCACGCCAGACCAGCAGCCTGGCGGCGTCGATCTCGGTCTTCATGTCGGCGAGGGTGAAGGCGATCGCCTGGTTCTCGATGATCGGCTTGCCGAACTGCTCGCGGCCCTTGGCGTACTCGAGCGCGTACTCGTAGGCGGCGCGGGCGATACCGATCGCCTGGGAGCCGACCATCGGGCGGCGAGGCCTCGAAGGTCGCCATCGCGGCCTGGCCCTTGCTCTTCTTGCCCTCGCGGACACGGGCGAGACGCTCGTCGAGCTTCTCCTTGCCGCCCAGCAGGCAGCTGCCGGGAACGCGGCAGTCGTCGAGGTGGACGTCGGCGGTGTGGGAGGCGCGGATGCCGTGCTTCTTGACCTTGGCGCCCTGCTCGCAACCGGGGGTGTTCGGCGGGATGATGAAGGCGGCGTGGCCACGCGAACCGAGCTCACGGTCGACCGAGGCGATGACCACGTGGACGTTGGCGATGCCGCCGTTGGTGGCCCAGGCCTTCTGGCCGTTGATCACCCATTCGTCCTTGGCTTCGTCGTACTTGGCCGTGGTGCGCACGGCGGAGACGTCGGAGCCGGCGTCGGGCTCGGAGGAGCAGAACGCGGCGATCTTGACGTCGTCCTCGGTGCCGAAGCACTGCGGGATCCACTCGCCCATCTGCTCGGGAGTGCCCTGGCCGAAGATCGAGGCCACGGCGAGCGTGGTGCCGAAGATCGCCATGCCGATACCGGCGTCGCCCCAGAAGATCTCCTCGTTGACGATCGGCATCGAGAGACCGCTTTCGTCGGCGAAGAACTGAGCGATGCCCTCGAAGCCGTAGAGGCCGATCTTGGCGGCCTCCTGGACTACCGGCCACGGGAACTCTTCCTTCTCGTCCCATTCGTGGGCGGCCGGCCGCATCACGTTCTCGGCGAAGCCGTGGGCCCACTCCTGGATGTCTTTCTGGTCCTGGCTCAGCTCAAGCGAGAACGGGGGCTTGTCACCCGTGTCGCCTGCCTGCTCCTGGACCACTTCCTCTGGTGTCTGTGTCGAAGTCATGAACCAATGTTACATGGATCGATGACGAGGTTTGCGGGCTGTGATGAACGTCACCCCACGGCCCGGCCAACACCGTTGCCGGACTCGTCAAAGGCCACTTCAGCGGGTAGACGGTGCGAAGCTCAGGCGGCCTTGGCCGAACCGGCGCCGAGGATCTCGTCGAGCTCGCTGCTGAGCCCCGGCGAGCGGCGGACCCGGTAGCCGGGACCGAGCTTCAGGCGGCGTTCACGCTCTCCGCAGACGCACGAGGTGGACGTCGGCATCGCCCTTGTGGTGCTCGAAGATCGACTTCATCTCCTCCAGGGCGTCGGACGACAGCTGGGCCGGACTGACCTTGAGCGTGAAAGGTTCGTTCTTCTTCTTCTGGACCTCGATGGCCCGGGCTATCTCTTCCGGCCCGGGATCGAAGACGACCGCTTCCTGGGCGACGATCTTCGTACCCTTTTCGGTCTGGTCGATCCGGCCCTTGACCAGGATCACTGAGTCGGGCTGGATCGCCTTCAGCTTCTCCGACTCGCCGGCCTTGAAGACGATCAGCTCGACCTCGGCCTCGATGTCGTTGAGCGTGGCGAAAGCCATCTGGCCGCCCTTCTTGGTCCGCATCTTCTTGTACTCGGTGATGATTCCTCCGACCTTGACCCAGGAGCCGTCGTCCCGGGAGGCGAGCTCGGCGAGGCTGCAGTCCGACCGGGCCAGGATCGCCTCGCGCAGGCCGTCGAGTGGATGTGAAGAGAGGTAGGTCCCCAGCGTTTCCTTCTCGAGGGCGAGCAGTTCCTTCTGATCGAACTCGCCGTCAGAGATCGGCGCGTGCTGCCCGCCCGGGTCCGCCCCTTCGACCCCGTCCTCGGTGTCGAAGATCGAGCCCTGGCCGAGGTGGGCGTCCGACTGGGCCTTGTTGCCGGCCGCCTGGACCTCCGGCAGGGCCTCGAGCATGCCGCGGCGGGAACCGGGGAGAGAGTCGAAGGCGCCGCACTTGATCAGGCATTCGATCGCCCGCTTGTTCACCGCCCGCGAGTCGACCCGTTCGCAGAAGTCCCAGATCGAGGAGATTCGCGCTCCTCACGGGCGTGGATGATCGCCTCGACGGCGGAGTAGCCGACGTTCTTGACCGCGTCGAGTCCGAAGCGGATGCCCCTGTCGGTGACCACGAAGCTGTGGTCGGACTGGTTGATGTCCGGAGGCAGCACCTCGATGCCCATGTCGGCACAGCGGCTGATGAAGAACGGCACCTTGTCCTTGGTGCCCATGACCGAAGAAATGACCGCGGCCATGTACTCGGCCGGGTAGTTCGCCTTGAGGTAAGCGGTGCGGTAGGCGATCAGGGCGTAACAGGCGGCGTGCGACTTGTTGAAGGAGTAGTCGGCGGCGGCGGTCATCGAGTTCCAGAGGCTTGTCGAGACCCTTCTTTCCGTACCCGATGCCTCGGTGCCGTCCATGAACTTCTGCTCCATCTTGGCCATCAGGTCACGCTTCTTCTTGCCGATCGCCTTGCGAAGGTCGTCCGACTCGGCGGGCGAGAAGCCGGCCAGCTTCTTCGAGATCTCCATCAACTGCTCCTGGTAGACCAGGCAGCCGTAGGTGGCCTCGGTGATCTCGCGCAGGCGCTCGTCTTCGTAGGTGACGCTGCTCGGGTCGGCCTTGCCCCGGGCGTATTTCGGGATCTCAGCCATCGCGCCGGGCCGGTAGAGCGAGACCAGGGCGATGATGTCGTCGAACTCGGTCGGCACGACCCGCTTCATGGCCTCCCGCATGCCGTCGGACTCGAGCTGGAAGACGCCGGTCGAATCGCCGGCGGCCAGCATTTCGTAGGTCTTCGAGTCGTCGAGCGGGATCTCGCCGATGTCGATCTCTTCGCCCCTGGAGCGACGGATGATGTCGATCGCGTCGTCGATCACGTCGAGGTTGCGGAGGCCGAGGAAGTCCATCTTCAGCAGGCCCATCTCCTCGACCGGACCCATCGCGTACTGGGTCACCGTCTTGTAGGTCCTGACCGGCTTGCCGTTCTCGTCTGTCGCGGCCGCGGCCGACTTGTCTTCGACCAGCTGGAGCGGCACGATCTCCTTCAGCGGTCGGCCCGAGATGACCACCGCGGCGGCGTGGATCGAGGTGTTGCGGATCTTGCCTTCGAGACCGCGGGCGGTGTCGATCACCTTGCGGGCGTCGGCGTCGTCTTCGTAGGTCTTGTGAAGCTCCTCGCCTGGCTTCAGGCATTCGTCGAACGAAGGTGAACGGCCCATGATCGGTTCCGGGATCTGCTTGGCGAGCTGGTCGCCGACCTTGTAGTCGAAGCCGTGGACCCTGGCTGAATCGCGGATCGCGGCGCGCGGGGCCATCGTGCCGAAGGTGATGATCTGGGCGACCGAGTCGCTGCCGTATTTCTCGGTCACGTACTGGATCATGCGGTCGCGGCCGCGGACCGAGAAGTCGATGTCGATGTCCGGCATCGACTTGCGGCCGGGGTTGAGGAAGCGCTCGAAGAAGAGGTCGTGCTCGAGCGGGTCGATGTCGGTGATGCCGAGCGAGTAGGAGACGATCGAGCCGGCGGCAGAACCACGGCCCGGTCCGACCGCGATGCTGTTCTCCTTCGCGTACTTGACGAAGTCCCAGACGATCAGGAAGTAGGACGGGAAACCCATCTCCCCGATCACGCCGAGTTCGAACTCCAGCCGCTCCCTGGCCTCGGACGGGACCGGATCGCCGTAGCGCTCGCGCAGGCCCTCTTCGGCGACCCGTCGCAGCATCTGCTCCGGCGGCGAGCCGTCATCGGTCGGGTAGTCCGGCAGCAGGATCTCGCCGAGCGGGATCTCGACGTCGCACCGGTCGGCGATCTCGAGGGTCATCGGTACCGCCTCCGGCCACTCGGCGAAAGCGGCGGTCATTTCGTCGGCGTCCTTGAGGTAGAACTCGTTCGTATCGAAGGTCATCTTCGGCGCGTCGAGCGTCGACTTCGTCTGGACACAGAGCAGCGCGGTGTGGTTGTGGTAGTCCTCGCGGCGCAGGTAGTGGACGTCGGCCGTGGCCACCAGCGGCCGGCCGACCTCACGGGCGATCCGGGCGATGCCGGCGTTGGCCTTGTCCTGGTCGTCGATCCCGTTCTTCTGGACCTCCATGTAGACCTGCTCCGGGCCGAAGACCTGGATCAGTTCGTCGAGGTGGGCGCGGGCGTCGTCCGGCCGGTCTTCGACCAGGCGCTTGACGAACCGCGCCTGAAGGCAGCCGGTCAGGCAGATGACCCCCTCCGAATGCCGGTCGAGCAGCTCCATGTCGATGTTGGCCTTGCCGCGGTGGTAGCCCTCGAGGAAACCCTCGGAGCTGAGCGCGACCAGGTTGCGGAAGCCGGTGTCGTTCTCGGCCAGCAGGGTCAGGTGGTTGCGCTCGTAGCGCGGCATCTCCCTGACCGTGTGACGGTCGTCGACGAAATAGGCCTCGATGCCGAGGATCGGCTTGACGTCGTTCTCGCGGCAGGCCTTGTACATGTCGAGGGCGCCGTTCATCACGCCGTGGTCGGTGAGGCTGAGCGCCGGCATGTCGAGCTCTGCCGCTCGGGCCGCCATCTGCTCGATGTTGCAGGCACCATCGAGCACCGAGTGCTCGCTGTGAACGTGAAGGTGGGCGACCTGCGCCCCGCTTGAAGTGGCTGAACTCATGCTCGCCCATAATGGCAATCGGACCTGATGCAAAAGGGTGCGCGAGGCTGTTGATTCACGCAGTTTGCAGCAACAGTCTGCGTCCCGGGCCGAATCCGGTCATTAGCATGGGCATCGATGATCTTCCTACTGAGACACGGCGACGCCGAACCCGACGAAGGCGGAGGAGATGCCGCCCGCGAGCTGACCAAAAAGGGCAGGCGGCAGTCCGACGCCGCCGGCCGCGCGATCTCGAAGCTGGGCTTCGAGATCGATGTCTGCCTGGCCAGCCCCAAGGTCAGGGCCCGGGACACGGCCCTGCTTGCCTGCGCCCACCTGGACCTCGAGCCCGAGATCTGTCGCCCGATCGCCGACGGCTACTACGACACGCTCGAACTGGTTGCCGGTCGTGGCAACGCGATGCTGGTCGGCCATGAACCGGACATGTCTTCGGAGGTGTCCCGGCTCACCGGTTCCCGGGTCAAGCTGAAGAAGGGCGGACTGGCTGTGCTCGAGCCTCACACGCTTCACGTCCTGCTGCGCCCGGCAGAGCTTGCCGCGATCGCCGGCGACTGAGCGGCGGCCTCAACCCGCGCAGACCCAGGCACCCGGGCCGTCATTGGCCCAGATCAGCGCCGCGATCCTGTCCTGCTCGGCCTTGGAGGCCTCGTGCGGCAGTCCTTCGCCGCCGTAGGCCTCCCAGGTCGAAGGGATGATCTGGTAAGCACCGCCGGCCCCGCTCGACGGGTTCAGCGCCGCGTAGTTCCCACCGGACTCGCACATCACGATGTAGGTCGGGATCGAGTACGGCCCGCCGAGCTGCTCTGCCACCTGCTGTTCAGCCTCGGCTGCGCTCCGCGCCTCCTTCCGCCTGATCTGCCGTTCCCAGGCTTCGATGTCGGAGCGCAGGTTCTGGATCTCCGAACGGCGGGCGTCATTGATCGAGGCGAAGTTCGCAGCGCTGGCTTCGGCGCTCGCCCTTGCGGCTGAGATCTCGGCCCTGGCAGTGTCCAGAGCGGCTACCTGGGCCTCGGCCCGCGCCTCGAGCGACTCGAGAGTGCTGATCGAAGCCTGGAGCGAGTTGCGGACCGAGCGGACCCTGGCGGCGAGTTGCTGGTCGGCCTCGCGGATCGCCAGCAGGTACTCGGCCCGGGTGCTCAGTTCGCCGAAGTCAGTCGAGCCGAAGACGACGTCGACGGTCTCCTCCGGTCCACCCATGTAGATCGAAGCAAGTCTTTCGGCAAGCAGGCGCTCGGCACGGCGCAGCCTTTTCCTGGTCGAACCGAGTCGGGCGGTCTCGTCATCCAGTTTCTGCCTGAGGGCGGCGGTCCGCGCGGCTCCGGTCTCGATCTCCGAGCTGATCTCAGCTTCGCGCGCGGCTGCGTCCTCGGCCTTTCGACTCGCCTGGTCGTAGGCGGCGCGGTCCTCATTGAGCCGGCCGGAAAGCTGGTCCACACGCTCGGCGGCGGCCGAGCTTTTCCGTTCCAGGTCTTCGGGAGCGGCCAGCGCCGGTACAGCGGCGAGCAACGCGCAGCAGAGCGTGGCCGCCAGCGCGGCCGCAGGTGAGAGGGGTTTCATCGGATCAGGCCCTGCCCGGTCCGGTATCTGTGTGAGTCGAAGCCAAAGCCACCCCACACCGTAAAGAAGGGAGGCGGTTTCACCGCCCGGACGAGCGGCGGCCGCAATTCCGCTTGCGCGCCGCGGGCTCCTGACCCGCGGTCAGGCCTCGGGTACTTCTTTGGTCGCCAGGTAGCCGACCACGCTTACCGCCGCGACTCCGGCGACTACTCCGGCGCCGGCAAGGGCGACGGTCCGGGGGTCCACCTTGCGCCTGAGGAACTTGACGACGAGCATGACCGTGATCCGGCCGATCAGGTTGTAGATCATGAGTCTTCCTTTCTGTTTCTGACCCGATGCGCCATCCGGCTCTGCAGCGAGAACAGTTCGATGAAGCCAGGGCTCGCGTTCTGGGAAAAGTCTCCCCCGGACTCGCCGAAAGACGCCAGGTTCTCATCGTAGAGCGCGTAGGGCGACGTGCGGGCGACCGGAGTCGCAGAGCCCTTGAACAGCTTCATCGTCACCTCGCCGGTGACGAACTCGTTGGCTGAGTCCATGAAGGCATCGAGGTCGTACCGGAGCGGCTCATTCCAGAGGCCCGCATATGCGAGGTAGGCCCACTGGCGATCAAGGGAGTGTTTGAAGTTGTTCTGGTGGATGGTCGAGACGACCTTCTCGAGGTCCTGATGGGCGGTCAGCACGATCGCGGCCGCAGGAACCTCGTAGATGTCCCGGACCTTCAGCCCGACGATGCGGTCCTCGATGTGGTCGACGATGCCGCAGCCGTGGCGACAACCCGCCTCTGCCGCTGCCTCGAGAAGCTCGACCATTCCCAGCTTCTCGCCGTTGAAGCTGACCGGCCGACCGGCCTCGAAGCCGACCGTGACGTGCTCCGGTTCGTCCGGAGCGAGTTCGGGCCTGGTGACCAGCTGGAACACGTCGTCGGGCGGAGGCGTACCCAGTGACTCGATCCCTCCACCCTCGGAGGAGCGGCCCCAGAGGTTGTCGTCGATCGAGTACGGCGGCGCAGAGGTACCACCCTTTAGCGGGATTCCGTGCGTCCTGCAGTACTCGAGCTCCTCGTCGCGACCGATCTGCCAGGAGCGGACCGGAGCGATCATCTTCAGTTCGGGGTCCAGCGCGGCGACGGTGGCCTCGAGCCGGACCTGGTCGTTGCCTTTGCCGGTGCATCCGTGGGCGAGCGTGTCGCAGCCGGTCCGGGCAGCCTCTTCAACCCCCAGTTTCGCGATCAGCGGCCGCGCCAGCGACGTGAACAGCGGATAACCGCCGCCGTAGAGGGCGTTGGCCTTGATCGCCGGCAGCACGAAGTCCTCTGCGAACTCTTCACGGGCGTCGATCACGATGGTCTCCAGCGCGCCCATCGCCTTGGCTTTGTCGGTGACCTCGGTGTAGTCCTCACCGGGCTGGCCAAGGTTGATCGTCAGGGTGACGATCTCGGCGTCGTAGGCCTCCTGTATCCAGTGGAGCATCACACTCGTATCGAGTCCTCCGGAGTAGAGCAGCAGCACCCGGCTGACGTCCTCGGGGACCGCCTCGTAGGTGGCTATGGGAGCCGGCAACGAAGCCAGGGAGAGGTCTCTCACGGGCTGATCCCTCCGCTCTGGCCACCGGAGCTGCCGCCGGTATCGGGGCTGATCCCGCCGGAATTGTCGGGGGTGGTGCCACCCGAGTCGGGTGTCGTACCGGTGTCGGGCTCAGGTGCGGGCTCGGGGCTGACCCCGCCGCTGTCGGTGTCGGTCGTCGCCGTATCCCCGGTCGGACCGGTCTCTCCGGTCGGGGTCACCGGCAGCACTTCCGGAGCCGTATCGGTGACGGCCGGCGTGTCGGTGGTGCCTGTCTGCTCGGTGTCGGAGCTGTCGGAGCCGGAGATGATGATCACGGCGATGATCAGGCCGACGATCACGGCGAGCAGGCCGATGATCAGGTACCGGAGGTGGCGCTGCTGGTCCTCTGGCTCGATCGGATCGTGGCCGTTGCCGCGATAGCCATTGTCGTCGTCTCTCATGATCCTTGTCGGGTCGTCGCTCATCTGTTGACACCTCCGTTGAAATGGGTCGGCGCTGATCGTATCCGGAACCTCATGCTTCTCCCGTCCCGCCCTTGATGGATGCGACGACCTCACCGATAGCGGTCACCGCAGAGGATGCCTGCTCGTCTTCGAGCACGAAAGGAGGCAGCAGGCGGAGCGTGTCGGGTCTCGGCGCGTTGGTGACGAAACCGCGCTCGAGCAGTCCGGAACAGAGCTGTGCCGAGTCGATGCCCCGGGCCAGGCCCAGACCCAGCATCAGGCCCCTGCCCCTCACTTCTTCAACGCCGTCGATCTGCAGGAGAGCCTCGGCAAGACGCCCGCCGAGCTCGCGGACACGCCTGAGCATCTCGGGATCGTCCACCGCCTCGAGCACCGCCAGGGCAGCCGAGGCCGCAACCGGGCCGGCAGCGAACGTCGAGCCGTGATCGCCCGGTTCGAGGACCTGGCCGAGACTGTCCGAATTCACGCAGGCGCCGATCGCGACGCCGCCTCCGAGTGCCTTGGCCGTGGTCAGTACATCCGGCCTGACCGCCGTCTGCTCGTAGGCCCAGAGGGAGCCGGTCCGCCCGACCCCGGTCTGGACTTCGTCGAAGACCAGCAGGGCGCCGGATTCGTCGCAGAGTCGCCGGGCGGTGGCTAGCATCTCTTCCGAGACAGGGAACACTCCGGCCTCGCCCTGGATCGGCTCCATCAGCACCGCTGCGGTGTGCTCTCCGAAAGCAGCCTCCAGCGCTCCCCGGTCGTCGAAGGGGACCGGCAGGAACCCGGGCAGCATCGGACCGAGGGCCTCGCTCCTTGCGAGAGCGGGAGTCGCCGAGAGGGCTCCGTAGGTGCGGCCGTGGAAGTCGCCTTCGAAGACGATGATCTCCGGGTCTTCGATGCCGCGACCGTGGGCGTGCTTGCGGGCCACCTTGATCGCGCATTCGTTTGCTTCTGCGCCGGAGTTGCAGAAGAAGACGGGACCGCCGATCGAGCGGGTCGAGAGCCGCTCGGCCAGGTCGACCATCGGCTCGGTGTAGAAGAGGTTCGATGCGTGGAGCAGCTGCCCGGACTGCTCGCCGACGGCGTCGACCACTTCCGGCGCACAGTGCCCGAGTGAAGCCACCGAGATCCCGGAGAGCAGGTCCACGTAGGCCCGGCCCTGCTCATCGAACAGCAGCGCGCCCTCACCGCGCACGAACTCGACCTCCGCCCGGCGGTAGGTCTGCATAAGGAAGCGCTGCTCGCGCTCCGCCAGGCCCCGGTTCACGGGGTGACCTTGGTGCCGATGCCCGCGTCGGTGAACAGCTCCAGCAGCAGCGAATGCGGACGCCTGCCGTCGATGATGTGGGCGTGCTGGGTTCCGCCGCGGATCGCGTCCAGGCAGGCGCCCAGCTTTGGCTTCATCCCGCCGCTGATCGTCTCCAGCGCGTCCTCGACCTCGATCGCGGTCGCCTCCGAGATCCTGCTCGCTTCGTCTTCGGGGTCCTCGAGCCAGCCGACGACGTCGGTCAGGAAAATCGCCTTGTAGGCACCGAGGGCGGCGGCGACCTTGCCGGCCGCTTCGTCAGCGTTGACGTTGTAGGAGTTGCCCTCGCGGTCCGAGGCGGCGCCGGCGATGACCGGGATGTAGTCGGCCGAGATGTGGTTGAGCACGTCCACGTCCACCTTGGCGATCTCACCGACGAAGCCGACGTCGGCGGCATTGGCGACCGGGGCGACCTCGAAGAGCGAGCCGTCTTCCCCGGAGAGCCCGACAGCGGGCTGTCCGGCCCGGTTGAGCCGGCTGACCAGGTCGGCGTTGACCTTGCCGAGCAGGACCATCTTCGCGACCTCGACCGTCTCCCGGTCGGAGACCCGCAGCCCGTGATGGAACTTGACTTCCATGCCCAGCCGGCGCATGTAGTCGGAGATCTCCGGCCCGCCCCCGTGGACGATCACCGGGTTCAGCCCGACGTACTTGAGCAGTACCACGTCGGTCGCGAAAGCTTCGCGCAGCGCTTCTTCGCGCATCGCTGCACCGCCGTACTTGATGACCACCGTGCGGCCATGAAAGTCACGGATGTAAGGGAGCGCCTCAAGCAGCACCGAAACGTTTTCGGGGTCGACCGAGAGACTCTTCACGGGAGTGTCGCTACCTGCGCTGTGCTGGTCCTTGTTTTCCAATTTCGGCCTCAGGTCGTGTATTCGGCATTGATGACGATGTATTCGTGGGTCAGGTCGCTGAAGTAGACATGGGCCGATCCTGAGCCCCGATCCAGTCGAATTCCGAGTTCGGCCTCGCGCTGCTCCCCGGCCAGTTCTTCGGCGTCGATCACATCCGGACCCAGTTCGCCGATGTCCTCCCCGGCCAGGGCAGCTCCCGTGGCCTGGGCTATCCGGCCCCAGTTCGGATCTCGGCCCAGCAGAGCCGTCTTGACCAGCGGTGAGTTGGCGATCCGGCGGGCGACGAGCTCCGCCTCTGCCGTGTCCGAGGCACCGGCTACCTGGATCCTCCCGACCCTGGTCGCACCCTCGCCGTCGGTGACGATCTCCAGCGCGAGCTGAAGCAGCACGGCGTCGAGCAGTCCTTCGGGCAGCTCGATCCCGGATCTGCCGCTGGCCTGGAGCAGCACCGTGTCGTTGGTGCTCATCTGGCCGTCCACCGTGATCCGCTCGAAGGAGTCGCCGACCGCCCTCCTGAGGGCTGGATCCGGCCGGCTGACGACGGCGTCGGTCTGGACGAAGCAGAGCATTGTCGCGAAGCCGGGCTCGATCATCCCGGCGCCCTTGGCCTGGGCGGAGATCGTGACACCGCCCGATCTCAGGCTGCATCGCTTGGGCCACTTGTCGGTGGTCATGATCGCCTCCGAGAAGGCGACTCCTCCGTCCCCGTCGAGCCCATCGGCGAGGCCGGCGATCGCCGGCAGGACCCGCTCCATCTCCATCGGGACCCCGATCACACCGGTCTCGGCCACGGCCACCTTTCCGGCTTCGACCCCGAGCTCTGACGCTGCGGAATCCCTCATCGCGAGCGCGTCGGCCAGCCCCTGCTCACCGGTCGAAGCGTTGGCGTTTCCGGAGTTCACGATTACCGCCCGGACCGAGGCCTGGTCCAGACTGTCGCGGCAGACCCGGATCGGCGCCGCGGCGGCTGCGTTGCGGGTCAGCAGGATCGCGGAAGACACGTCGGGCTCGTCACAGACCAGCAGGCCGAGGTCGGTTCCGCCGTCGTTCTTGAGGCCGCAGTGGACCGAGCCTGCCCGGAATCCGTCGGGCAGGTGTGAGGGGTCGAGCTGCTCGAGCTCAGCGGGAGCTTCGACCCAGCGGGAGCGAAAGAAGGGACCGGTCGGGGCCGACTCGCTCACAGGCCTGTCGTCTCTTCCATGTCGAGCATCAGGTTCAGGCTCTGGATCGCCTGCGCGGCCGAGCCCTTCCAGAGATTGTCGATCGCCGAAAATACGATGACCCTGTCGTCACCGACGACCGGATTGATGTGACAGCGGTTGCTTGCGCGTACATCGCGCATTCCGGGCGGGCCGGAGACGACCTTGACGAAGGGCTCGTCCTCGTATCGATCGACGAAGAGCCGGTCCAGCGCCGCCTGGTCCAGGTCGGTCGAAGTGCGCACGTAACAGCTGACCAACTCACCCTGGTCGACCGGCACCAGGTGAGGCACAAAAGTCAGGTGGTCGGCCCCGGAGCCGCTCGGTGCGAGCCGGTCGAGCTTCTCGATGATCTCGGGCCGGTGACGGTGGCCGGCCGGCTTGTAGGGGGTCACGTTCTCGGTCACTCCGACGAAAGAGGTGGCTTCGCCGCCGTTTCTGCCGGCTCCCGAGACGCCCGATTTGGCGTCGATCACGACGTCCTTGATCAGCCCGGCTTCGGCGAGCGGCGCCAGTGCCAGCAGCGCTGCTGTCGGGTAGCAGCCGGGCCCGGCAACCAGCCCGGCCTTGCGGATCTGTTCACGATTGAATTCAGGCAGTCCGTAAACGGCTCCATCGAGCAGCTCGGGCGCCCCGTGGGGGCCGTAGTGGCGCTCGTAGGTAGCGAGGTCGCCGAGCCTGAAGTCGGCGGAAAGGTCGACCACGCTCAGGCCCATGCCGCGCATTTCTGCCACCACGGGGGCGGAAGCGCCGTGCGGGTAAGCGACGATGCCGACCTCGGCCTGCTCGAATGCCTCGATGTCCAGATCGGTGACCTCCAGCGGTACGTCGTACCGGGGGTAGATCTCGCTCATCCGGCGACCCTGGTCGGAACGGCCGGTGATCCGGACGAGTTCGAGACCGGGATGCCGCCAGACCAGCCAGGCCGAGAGCGCACCGGTGTAGCCGGTGACGCCGGCGACCAGCACCCTGGCCCGGGCTCCTTCAGGCGAGATCGGCTGGACCGGATCAGCCACGGAGCCTGCCCCCGAGCCCCTCCAGCGCAGTCACCACCGAACTCCAGACCGGTTCGACCTCTTCGTCGCTCAGGGTCCGGTCGACGGCCCTGAACCTGAGCCTGAGCGCGATGCTCTTCTCGTCCCCGGCGATCCCGGGGCCACGGTAGAGGTCGAAGATCGAGACGTTGGAAAGCAGTTCGCCGCCCGCTTCACTCACCGCCGCCAGGATCCGTGAAGCCGGCAGCTCGTCACCGACGACGATCGCGAGGTCGCGGTCCACCGGCGGGAACGGGGTGAAGTCGGAGTAGGTCTCGTTGCCGAGTGGCGAAGGGTCGGCAAGCCCGGCCAGAGAGACCTCGAAAGCCAGGCAGGCCTCCAGATCCCATTCGGCCGCGACCGTCGGGTGGATCTCACCGATCCAGCCGATCGGCTCGCCCGCGACCAGTACCTCTCCCGAGCGGCCCGGGTGGAGGAAAGGCTGCTCGCCCGGCCTGACTTCGACCGGGACGCCGAGACCCGAGGCCAGGCGCTCCAGCACGCCCTTCAGGCCGAAGAAATCGATCGGCTGGGAAGCACCGGCCCAGGACGGCGGATCAAGCGATCCACAGACCAGCACGCCGAGCTGCTGCGGCTCGTTGGCAGGCGGGCGACGGTTTCCGGGGAAGTCGCCACCCAGCGGTCCCGGCCCGACCTCGGCGGCCGGCAGGTATACCCGTCCGGACTCGAACAGAGCGACCCGATCCGCCCCCCGCGAGAGGTTTCTCTGCGCCACGCCCAGCAGCGACCCGAGCAGTGTTGTCCTCATGACCGACTGGTCTTCCGAAAGCGGATTGGACAGCCTGACCGGCAGCGCCCTCGGATCAGGCGCGGAGAGCCGCAGGCGCGAGTTCTCCGCCGGGTCGGTGAAGCTCCAGCCGACGATCTCGTCGAGTCCTGCTTCGCGCAGGGAGTCTTCCGCCCGTCTCTGGAGCATCTGCTGGCGGCTGAGGCCGCCGGCCCCGGCAGAGCCGGACGGCAGGGTCGCCGGCAGTCTCCGGTCGAGGTCGTTGACCCGCCCGACCTCTTCGACCAGATCGATTTCCCGGGTGACGTCGAAATGCCGGTCCGGCGGAACGGTGACCAGCAGATCGTCGCCGTCTCCGGCGACGCCGAAACCGAGACGCTCGAGTGCGGCGGCCTGCTGGTCCCGGTCGATCGCCATACCAAGGATGCGCTCGACCCTTCCGGCCCTGAGCCGGATCGGGCCGGCGTCCGGCAGCTCGGCCGCGACATCAACCATGCCTTCAGCGACACTCGCTCCGGTTAGCTCGACCAGGAGCTTCGAGGCGATCACCTGCGCCCGTTCGGCCAGAGCCGGGTGAAGCTGTTTCTCGAAGCGGGCCGAGGCTTCGGACCGGAGATTCAGCTCACGCGAACTCTTGAGGATGTCGGGACCGTTCCAGGTGGCCGCTTCGAGCAGGACCGAGGTGGTGGAGTCCGAGACCTCGGAGACCGATCCGCCCATGATCCCGGCTATCGCGGCCGGACCGTTTTCGTCGCAGACCAGGACCATGCCGGCCTCGAGCTCCCTCTCGATGCCGTCGAGAGTGGTCACCTTTTCTCCCCGGGTCGCGCCGCGGACGGCGAGCTTCCCGCCGGGGACCAGGTCGAGGTCGAATGCGTGAAGTGGCTGACCGGTCAGCAGCATCACGTAGTTGGTGATGTCGACGACGTTGTTGATCGACCGCTGGCCTGCCGCAGCAAGCCGCGCGACCAGCCAGGCCGGCGACGGGCCGACGGTCACGCCGGTGAAGGCACGGGCGGTGAAGCGGGGGCAGAGTTCCGGGTCCTCGACCGTGACCGAGATCAGATCCGCAGTGGCGCTACCCGATGCGATCGACTCGCCCTCCCAGGGTGCGGCCTCGAGCTCGGCCCCGGTGATCGCGTGGGCCTCACGGGCGACCCCGTAGATGCTGAAGCAGTCGGTTCGGTTCGGAGTCACCTCGAGTTCGAGGACCACCTCGTCCAGGCCGACGACCTCGCTCGCTGCGGTGCCCGGCTCGGCTACGTCGTCTTCCAGCTCGAGGATGCCGTCGCTCTCGATGCCCAGCCCCAGCTCGACCTCCGAGCAGATCATCCCTTCCGACGCCACTCCCCGGAGCTTGGCCTTGCGGATCTTGTTGCCGTCCGGCATGCGGGCCCCGGGCAGCGCCACGACCACCGTCTGACCGGTGGCGACGTTCGGCGCGCCGCAGACGATCGTGCGGGTTCCGTCGCCGGTATCGACCTCACAGACGCTCAGCCGGTCGGCGCCCGGATGCGGTCCCGCCTCGACGACCCGGCCGATCACGAATCCATCGGTGTTCTCGGGGCCTGTCCTGACCACGCGCTCGACCTCGGTGCCGGTCATCGCCAGCTTCTCTGCGAGATCGTGAGGATCGAGTCCGGGGTCGCAGTACTCAGCCATCCATGAGTAGGGAACCTTCATGAAAACTGCTCCAGTAGTCGCACGTCATTGTCGAAAAAGAGGCGCAGGTCACCGACCCCGTGGCGCAGCATCGCGATCCGCTCGACACCGAAGCCGAAAGCGAAACCGGTCACTGAATCCGGGTCGTAGCCGGAATCGCGGACGAAACCGAAGACGTTCGGATCGACCATGCCGGCTCCGCCGAGCTCGATCCAGCCGATCCCCTTGCACAGGCCACAGCGCCCACCGTCGTCGAGCGAACCGCTGCCGGAGCAACGGAAGCAGGAGACGTCGAACTCGACCGAAGGCTCGGTGAACGGGAAGAAGTGAGGCCGCATCCGGATCTCGCGGTCGGGTCCGAATATCTCGCGCAGCATCGCCAGCAGAGTCCCCTTGAGATCGGCCAGGGTGATGCCTTCGCCGACCGCGAGGCCTTCCACCTGATGGAACATCGGACTGTGAGTCGCATCAGAGTCGCGGCGATACGTCTTGCCGGGGACGATCATGAAGATCGGCGGCGGCTCGGCCTCCATCGCCCGCACCTGCATCGGTGAAGTGTGGGTCCGGAGCAGG
This sequence comes from uncultured Solirubrobacterales bacterium, assembly GCA_963709475.1. GTDB lineage: Bacteria > Actinomycetota > Thermoleophilia > Solirubrobacterales > 70-9 > 67-14. Next base: position 616,083 of record CAVPWI010000001.1, read on the forward strand.
ACGTCGCGTGGACCTCCGTCGCCGCCTTCGAGCCCCTCGTCCGGCTCGACGTAAAACGTGTCCTGGAGCATGCGGGCCGGGTGGTCCTCGGGGTGATTGAGCGCGGTGAAGTTGTAGAAGTCGTGCTCGACTTCAGGACCTTCCATCACCCGGTATCCCAGCCCGGCCATTACGTCCTCGATCAGCCTTCTGGTCCGGGTAATCAGGTGGAGGTGGCCGACCGCCCGGGCGGGCGAACCGGGGAGAGTGACGTCGATCCTGTCCTCGACCAGTGCTGCTTCGAGCTCCGATGCCTCGAGCTCGGCCAGACGCTCGTCGATCACCGCCTCGATCGCTTTGCGGGTCCGGTTGGCAGCTCCGCCGACCGGGCCACGCTCGGCCGGTTCGAGGTCCGCGATGCCCCTGAGGATGGAGGTCAACTCGGCCTTGCGTCCGAGGTACTTGACCCTCGCCGCCTCGAGGGCAGCCGATGAGTCCGCGGCGTTGGCCTCTCCAACCGCCTCGACCTCGATCTCTTCGATTCTCTCGACCATCAGATCTCCCTAACTCGATTCCGGCCCGACAGAGGGCGACGATATCCGCTCACAGGCGATTGCTGCCGCGGCTGCGACGTTCAGTGATTCCGGGCCCGCCGCGCGCAGCGGGATCGTCCAGCTTTCCGAGCACACCTTCAACACGTGATCCGAAATGCCTTCGCGTTCGGAGCCCAGACAGAGGGTCACCGGCGCAGGATGGGCCTCCGGCCTGTCACCGCCGGCTGCGACCATCGCCACACGCGGCTCCGGCGTAGCTTCGATGCCCGCCCTGGCAACCGGCTGGCTGAATACCGAGCCCATACTGGCCCGGACCGCTCCCGGCGAGAAAGGATCAGCACTTCCGGGCCCCAGGACGACGGTCGCATCGAGCATCGCGTCGACGGTCCGCAGGATCGTGCCGACGTTGCCGGGGTCGGAGACGGCGTCAAGGAATACACAGGTGTCGGTGAGGTCAGTGGTCCAGAGGATCGGCCAGATCCCGATCGCACGGGTACCGGAGCCGAGGCCGGATGCCCGGTACAGCAGTTCGGGCTCGACCTGTTCACCGTCGATTCCGGCATCGGGGTGGACCAGCAGCGCCTTCGGCTGCCTGCCTGCGGCCAGCCCCGCGTTGACCAGGTCCTCGCCCTCGGTTACGAACAGACCCAGCTTCTCCCGGTGCTTCTTCTGGCGGAGCTTGCGGACCGTCTTCAGTTTTTCGTTGTCTGGGCTGGTGATCATGTTTCCTCACAAAAAAAGGCGGCTCGCAATCGCGAAGCCGCCCGAAAGGTTAGAAGTGCCGACGCGCGTCAGGCGGCGGCACCCTCCCGGGCGATCTCGACAAATCGGCGAAAGTCCTCGCGGTCGTTGACTGCGATGTCGGCGAGCATCTTGCGGTTGACCTCGACCCCGGCGGCGCTGAGGCCGTGCGATCAGCTCGGAGTAGCTCATGCCCTCCATGCGGGCGGCAGCATTGATCCTGGTGATCCAGAGGCGACGGAACTCGCGCTTGCGGACCCGACGGTCGCGGTAGGCGTACTGGCCGGAGCGCATGACCTGCTCTTTGGCCAGCTTGTAGGAAGACTTCTTGCGGCCGTTGTAGCCCTTGGCCTCTTCGAGAACCTTGCGCCGCTTCTTGCGGGCGTTGACGGAACGCTTGACGCGGGGCATTACTTGCCTCCCAGGAGCTTGTTGACGCGGGCCTCGTCGACCTTCTTGATCGCGACAGGCTGCCTCATGTTGCGCTTGCGCTTCTGGGACTTCTTCTCGAGGATGTGGCTGGAGTAAGCCTTGCGGCCACGCAGCTTGCCCGAGGCAGTCCGCTTGAAGCGCTTCTTGGCGCCCGAATGTGTCTTCATCTTCGGCATGGGGATGGGCATTCAATCAAAATATGGCCCCGGGCACCCTTGCGGCGTCCTTTTGCAGGGATAGTGTGCGCCTTCATGCGGATCATTCACGTCCTGGGAACCAGGCCAAACTTCGTCAAGATGGCCCCGGTCATCGCCGCCCTGAGCTCCCGGATCCCCGACCTGGAACAACAGATCGTCCACACCGGCCAGCACTACGACCGGTTGATGTCGGAGATTTTCTTCGAGCAACTCGGCGTGCCGGCCCCCGACCACATGCTCGAGGTCGGCTCCGGAAGCCACGCGGTCCAGACCGCGAAAGTGATGGAACGGCTCGAACCGTTGCTGATCGCCGAACGGCCGGACCTCCTGGTCGTTCCGGGGGATGTCAACTCGACCCTCGCGGCCGCCCTGACGGCGGTCAAGCTCAATATCCCGGTCGCCCACGTGGAGTCCGGCTTGCGCAGCTACGACCGCGAGATGCCCGAGGAGGTCAACCGGGTACTGACCGACTCGATCTCCGAGCGGCTCTACGTTCACAGCGAAGAGGCGATCCGCAACCTCGAGATCGAAGGAATCCCCGGGGAGAAGGTCCACTTTGTCGGCAATACGATGATCGACAGCCTGGTAGCGCTCGAGGACCGCTTCCGCCCGCTGGAGGCCTGCCGGGAGTTCGGGGTCGGACCCGGCGGCTACCTGCTGGTCACGCTCCACCGGCCGGCCCTGGTCGACGGTCCCCTGCTCTTCGAGGCGATCTCCGCACTGAACCTGGTCGCCGCCGACATCCCGGTCCTCTTTCCCGTCCACCCCCGCACCCGCGCGCGGCTCGACGGTGAGGTCGAGATCTCCCCGAATCTGAAACTGGTCGACCCGGCCGGCTACCTCGAGTTCCTGTCGCTGGAAACCGATGCTGCGGCCGTGCTCACCGACTCCGGGGGGATCCAGGAAGAGACGACCTATCTCGGAGTCCCCTGCTTCACCCTGCGGGACAACACCGAGCGACCGGTGACGGTCACCGAAGGTACCAACACCCTGCTCGGCCTCGACCCCGCCCGGATCGCGGAGATCCCCGGCCTGATCAGCAGCGGCGGCCGGCTCGCGCCCGAGCCTCCCCCGCTCTGGGACGGCCGCGCCGCAGAAAGAATCGCCGAACAGATCGCGACCGGCTGAGCGAAGCTGCTTCTCAGCCGCCCGCCACGGTGAATTCGGCGAAGTAGGCCGAGTCGCTGCCGCACCGGACGCCCATCCTGCCGGACCACCGGCTGCCTCCGACCGCGGCGGTGAACTCGACCCCGGCAAGACGACCGGACAGTGAACTGGAGACACCAAACGCCCTCGGCGGGGGGCCGATCTCGACTATCTTCAGTGAACGTCGGCCGGTCGTCTCCCCGATCAGCTCCGGAACGGTCTTCGCGGCCGCGTCACGATCCTGGATCCGGACCGTGCGGGCACCCTCTCCCTTTCCGGTTGTGATCACGTACCTGGGCCTCGGCTCGCCTCGCGAGGTGACCAGCCTGACCGGCTCCGCTTCACCAATGCTCATCGCCCTGAACCAGAGTCGGGCCACCCGCTCTGCCTCACTCGCGCCACACCGCCTCACGGAACCGCTCAAAGTGCGCCCGTCGATCGCAGCGAAATCGGAGTCGCCGTCCGAGTCGTCAAGAACACCGGTGACCACAACCAGCCCGACGACGACCACTGTCGCCAGAGCAATGCGCAGCCAGACCCGGAGAGGGCCCTCATCCCGCGCAGGAAGCTCGCTCAAGTGCCACCCCGGTCAGCCTTCGGTCGACGGTCGCTCACAACACAACAATGACGCACCCAACGGACAAATGGGACCAGCCGTTTTCCCCGGGCCCTTCGAGAGTCCCCGGCGATGAGGGAGGTCGGCAGGGGTCGTTATACGGGTTGGCGGGGTAGGCGTAACGGCCCCTGCCGACAGCCCTAATGACCCCGAGCTCCTGAACCTGAGCCCGCGAGGACTACTAGTCGCCCGATACGTCCTTCTTGGCCGATTCGGCGGCCTCGGCCAGATCCTCGGGAGTCGTCGCAATCGCCTGTGGATGATCCGGCACAACCGCCTGTGGATGGTCCGGAACGGCATCGGCAGCCGGCTTCTTCTCCTTCGAGGAAGCCTTCTCGCTCTCCTTCTTCGCCGCTTCCTTGGAGGCCTCCTTGGACGGGCCGAGCAGCATGCTCATGTTGCGGCCTTCCTGAAGCGGCTTGGACTCGATGTCGGCGAGGCCGTCGAGGTCTTCGTGAAGTCTGGTCAGCAGATCCCGGCCGCGCTCCGGGTGGGCCTGTTCACGACCGCGGAACATGATCGTGATCTTGACCTTGTCGCCCTGCTTGAGGAAGCGCTCGACGTGGCCTTTCTTCGTGTTGTAGTCGTTGTCGGCAATCTTCGGCCGAAGCTTGATCTCGCGGATGTTGACCTGGGTCTGGTGCTTCTTGGCCTGCTTGAGCTTCTGCTCCTGCTCGTACTTGTACTTCGAGTAGTCCAGCAGGCGGGCGACCGGCGGTTTGGCCCCGGCTGCGACTTCGACCAGGTCGAGGTCGGCGTCACGGGCCATCTGACGGGCCTCGTCGGTAGCGACGATCCCGACCTGTTCACCGTCGGCACCGATCAGGCGGACCTTGGGCACGCGGATGCGCTCGTTGATACGAGTGTTGTCCCGGTCAGGGGGACGTCGGTCGAACCTGCGAGGTACCGGCACTAGATGCGGGCCAACGGAAGGTTCAAGCGGACTGACTTGCGGTAAAGGGGCACGCGCAGGCGGCTCTGGGCTGGTTCTGTGATGCGCGGAGAATCAAGTGTCAAGCAGCATACAGAACTTGTCGGTATCCATCGATCCGAGCTCACCCTGTTCGTGGGAGCGGACCGAGACCTCACCTGATTCTTCGTCGCGGTCGCCGACGATCAGCATGAACGGGTAGCGCCCCAGTTCGGCGTCGCGGATCTTGCGCCCGACGGATTCGGAGCGCTCGTCGACCTCCACCCTGACCCCGGCGGACTTCAGGCTCTCGGCGACACTTTTCGCATAGGCCGTGTGACGGTCGGCCACCGGCAGGATGATCGCCTGGACCGGAGCCAGCCAGGCCGGGAAACGACCGGCGTAATGCTCGATCAGGATGCCGGCGAAGCGCTCCATAGAACCCAGCAGGGCCCGATGGATCATCACCGGGCGGCTGCGTTCGTCCTCCGCGTCGGTGAAGCTGAGGTCGAAGCGCTCCGGCATCTGGAAATCGAGCTGGCAGGTGCCCAGTTGCCAGGAGCGGCCGAGAGCGTCGGTCACGTGGAAGTCGATCTTGGGGCCGTAGAAGGCACCGTCACCGGGATTGATCCGGTACTCGCGGCCCTGGCGGTCGAGGGCGTTCTTCAACATCGATTCGGCCTGCTGCCACTGCTCATCCGAGCCCATCGCCTTGTCGGGCTTCGTCGACAGCTCGACCTCGACCTGTTCGAAGCCGAAACGGCCGTAAAGCTCGTCTATCGCCTCGCAGATGTCGGCAACCTCATCCTCGATCTGGTCCTCGGTGCAGTAGACGTGGGCGTCGTCCTGCGTGAAGGCACGCACCCGCAGCAGGCCGTGGAGTACGCCTTCGCGCTCGTTGCGCGTGACCTTTCCGAATTCGGCCAGCCGGAGCGGCAGGTCGCGGTAGGAGTGACGATCCGACCCGTAAACCAGGCATGCCCCCGGGCAGTTCATCGGCCGCAGTGCGTAGCGCCTGTCGTCGACTTCCATGAAGTACATGTCGTCGACATAGTTCTCCCAGTGGCCGGACCGGTGCCAGAGAGCTTCGTCCATGACCTGAGGGGTGGCGATCTCCTTGTAGCCGCGGCGGTCGAGCTGCTCCCGGACCTCCTTTTCGATCAGGCCGAGCAGCACGGTGCCGTTCGGAAGCCAGAACGGCATGCCCGGGGCCTCTTCGCGAAGCATGAACAGGTCCAGCTGGGGCCCGAGCCTGCGGTGGTCACGGGCCCTGGCTTCTTCGATCCGCTCCAGGTGCTGTTTCAGGTCGTCCTTGGAAAAGAAGGCGGTACCGTAGATCCGGGTCAGCATCTGCCGGTTCTCGTCACCGCGCCAGTAGGCGCCGGCGACCGAGTTCAGCTTGATCGCCTTGATCCGCTTGGTCCCGGGGCCGTGAGGTCCTCGGCAGAGGTCCTCGAAGGGTCCGTTCCGGTAGAGGGAGACGGTCTCCACTCCTTCGTTCTCGATCAGGTCTTCGATCAGCTCGACCTTGTAGTCCTCGCCCTGCTGCCTGAAGATCTCGATCGCTTCGGCCACGGGCAGATCCCGGCGCTCGAAGCGCTCGTCCGCCTTGATGTGGCGGCGCATCGCCTGCTCGATCTCCGGCAACTCTGCCTCGGTGATCTTGACGTCCTCGGGGAACTCGAAGTCGTAGTAGAAGCCGCTGTCAATCGCCGGACCGATCGTCACCTTGGTGCCCGGGTAGAGCTCCTGGACCGCGGTCGCCATCACGTGGGCCGCGTCGTGGCGGATCACCTCGAGGCCTTCGGGGTCGCGCGAGGTGACGATCGCGATCTCCTCGCCGTCGTTCACCGGGGCGCCCAGGTCCCTGATCTCGTCCTCGACCCGGATCGCCAGCGCTGCGCGGGCCAGGCCTTCGCCGATCGCCAGCGCCGCGTCGGCCCCGGTCGCCCCGGCCTCGAGTTCGAGCGGGGTGCCGTCAGGCAGCTTCACGGTCACATTTTCGGAGCTCACGGGCATCGCTTCATGCTATTCAGTCGTCCGAGGAGAGCGGCTTCGCCTCCCGCATGAAGCGGGTCAGCCCCGAAGCGAGCAGCCGGTGGGCCTCGCGGGCCGAGCGGGAGCGGGTCATGTTGAACCAGGCGTGGATCAGCGGCAACCGGTCGCTGCGGACCTCCACCCCGGCCTCCCCGAGTTGGCGGGCGTACTCCTCACCTTCGTCACGGAGCGGATCCGCGAGGCTGTTGATGATCCAGGCCGGTGCCAGACCCGAGAGGTCCGGCTCCAGCAGGGGCGAGACCCGGACTTTTCCGTACTCGCCGGGGTCCACGTAAAGGCCCGAGAAGTTGTCCATGCGTTCAGCGGTCAGGTAGTAACCGGTCGAGAAGTACCGCATCGATGGCCGGGTCGAGCCGACCTCGAGAACCGGGTAGATCAGCAGCTGCAGGGTCGGCTGTTCGAGCCCCTCGCGCTTCAGGTCCTGGCAGAGCACGGCGGCGAGATTGCCGCCGGCGCTGTCGCCGCCGACCGCGATCTGGCCGCTCTCGGCCCCGAAACGGTCAGGGTCGGCAATCACCGACTTCCAGGCCCGCAGGGCATCGTCGGCTGCAGCCGGAAACGGGTGTTCCGGTGCCAGGCGATACTCGACCGAAAGGACCTTCACGCCGGACTCGCAGGCCAGCAGGGCACAGGCCCGGTCGTGGCTCTGGATCGATCCGACGGCCCAGCCTCCACCGTGGAAGAACACCATCAGCGGTCCGTTCGAGGGTGCCGAGAGTGGCCGGTAGAGCCGTGCCGGCAGCGCCCCGCCCTCCCCCGCAGGATCGAGGTCGAGGTCACGGATCTCGAGACCGCGCGGCCTCGGTGCAGCCACGGCGGCCGAGAGCAGCTCGGTCTCGAACCTCATCTGGCCGACCGTCGTCGCCTTCGGACCGCGGTCGAGCACATCGACCACACGAGCAACCGCCCAGGCGTCGGCGCTGAGACCCTCAGCCGGCCCGGGCGCGCGACCGAAGACCAGACGCAGCAGGCCGTCCGGCAGGGAGAAAAGGAACCTCGCTCCGAGGCCGAGCAGAGTGGACATCACCCAGGTGAGGATTCGAACTGGCATCCGCGCATCGTAGCCCCGGAGCCGCTGTATGGTCCCGCCATGGAGATCATTGACCTCTCGGCACCGATCGTGCCAAGCCCCGAAGGAACGCTCGAGGCCCTCAGAACTGACGTCGAGTTCAGCGACCACGCCGAAGGTGCGGCGCTCATCCAGGAGATGCTGGGTGTAGGTCCGGAGTTGCTGCGGGACGGTGAGGGTTGGGCGGTCGAGCAGTTCACCCGCTTCGGTACGCATAACTCGACCCACGTCGACGCCCCCTGGCACTACAACTCGACGATCGACGGCGAGTCGGCCAAGACGATCGACGAACTCCCTCTCGAATGGTTCTTCCAGCCCGGCGTGAAGCTCGACTTCACGGGCCGTGAAGACGGCGATGCGGTCACACCGGCGGACCTCGAAGCTGCGCTGAGGGATATCGGCCACGAACTGAAGCCGCTCGAGATCGTGCTCATCCAGACCGGATGCGACCGCTGGATCGACACCCTCGAGTACATGGCCCACGGTCCGGGCGTCACCGGTCCGGCCACCGAATGGCTTTACGAGCGCGGCGTTCGTGTCATGGGAATCGACGCCTGGGGCTGGGACAGGCCACTCTGGATGCAGGCCGAAGAAGCGAAAGCCGCCGGCGAGCAGGGGATCTTCTGGCAGGCCCATCAGGTCGGCCTCTCTTACAGCCAGATCGAGAGGTTGGTCAACCTCGATCGTTTGCCGGCTACCGGCTTCACCCTCTCCTGCCTGCCGCTACCCCTGGTCGGCGGGAGCGGAGCCCCGGCCCGGGTCGTGGCCATTCTCGACTCCTGATCGAACAGACACCCCGGTTGCCGGACCGGGCCTCCTGTCAGAATCAGGCTGTGTACGACGAACCGGACATCGACCCGCACGAACGACTGAAGCCGAGTGAAATCGAAGCCCGGGGACCCGGCCGCGCCGCGGTCCGCGCCGTGGCCGCAGCGATTCCGGCAGTCGGATTCTGGCTCTGGATATCCGCCCTGCTCGGCGTGGGACCGGTCAATGGTCACGAATTCGTGGGGCTGTTGGTCTGGGTGGCCGCGCTCGCGATCTGGATCACGACCTTCGGCCGGAACGTCACCCCTCGCTGAAGGCGTACCCGGTCACCTGGCCAGGCCCGGCCGCGTTTAGAGACGGGTTACATCCGCCTGCGATACTTGGTTGGTGCTATCGATCCGGGGAACAGTCGTAGGCGCAGTCCTGCTGGCAATCACGCTGTTTGCTCCCGCCACCGCGGGTGCCGTGAAGACCAGCCCCGGCCAGGTCGCCTGCAACGGCTCCAGCCTCCTCTGCGACCGGCAGCTGAACGATGTCGTTGTCCCGGGTACCCACAACTCGATGGGAGCAAAGGATCTCGGGTGGTTCAACCCGAACCAGACCTACGACATTCCGAAGCAGCTCGAGCTCGGCGTCAGGTCTTTCCTTATCGACACCTACTATGGCGAGCCCCAGCCCAACGGACAGGTCCGCAACCTCCTGGAAGCCGACGGCAAGGCGGCCGGGGCGCCGCTGTACCTCTGCCATTCCTCCTGCCTGTTCGGAGCCTCGCCGCTGGTTCCCGAACTGCGCAAGGTCGCCGACTTTCTCGAGGCCAATCCGCATGAAGTGCTCAACTTCGTAAACCAGGATGCGGTAGATCCGGTCGACTTCGGCGAGGCCGTCGAGGAGTCCGGCCTGATCGATCACGTCTACACCGGACCGACCGGACCATGGCCGACCCTCGGCGAGATGATCGCCGGCAACCAGAGAGTGGTGATGCTCGCCGAGAGCGACGCCACCGGTGTCCCCTGGTACCACCGTGCCTACGGCGGCCCGATGCGAGAGACCCCTTACTCCTTCAATAATGACTCGTCCCTGCTGACCGCCCCCGACAAGCTGAACGACAGCTGCGGGCCACTGCGAGGCGAGGAGCAGGCCGGCGACGACTCGCTCTTCCTGATGAACCACTGGATCTCTACCACCGGCGACTCGTTCGAGCCGAACATCGAGTACGCCAGGATCGTCAACCAGAAGGACGTCCTGGTCAAGCGGGCGCGAGCCTGTGAACAGCGCCGGGGCTTCCTTCCGAACGTGCTCTCGGTCGACTTCTTCGGCACCGGGGACGTGGTCGGGGCGGCGAACGAACTCAACGGAGTGCCGGCGAGCGCCAGCCTGCGGACCAACAAAGTCAAAAGGGCAAAGGTCAAGGCCGGGAAGCGCGCCGTGATCAAGGTCCCGGTCACCAACGGAGGAGATGCCTCAGCGAATTCGATCCGGGTCTGCGCGAAGGTCCCCCGAAAGCTTGCCTCCAAACCCGCGTGCCAGCGGCTTGACGAGCTTCTTTCGGGTTCCAGGGCCACTTTCAAGCTGAAGCTGAAGACCTCGAAGAAATCCCGTGGAAGCGGGACCGTCAAGATCAAGGTGAACTCCAGCGCGGGCGCCTACACGGTGAAGGCAAAGCTCAAAGTCAAGCCTGCCCCCAGGAAGCGCCGCGCCTAGGAAGCAACGAATGACCCCCGGCGACGACCCCGAAGTGGTCATCATCGGCGCCGGCCTTGCCGGGCTGACAGCCGCGGTCAGAGCTCACCCGGGCCGGACGGACGGTGGAAGTCCTCGAGGCCCGCGACCGGGTCGGCGGCAGAACCTGGTCCCGGTTGCTGGACAACGGCGCCGTGGTGGAGATGGGTGCCGAGTTCATCCTTCCCGACAACACCGCCATCCGGTCGCTGGCCGCCGAATTCGGCGTGGACCTCTGGGCCAAGGGCGTGCGTTACGGCAGGCGGGATCCGCGGGGGGTCGAGGGCGTCGATCGAAAGATGATGATCGAAGCCGCCGCCGTGGTCGAACAGGCGCTCCACCGGCTGCCGGCCGAGAGCACGATGACGGCGGCGGAGTTGCTTGACACGGCCGAGATCGACCCGGGATCGCGCCGGGCGCTGCGAGCCCGGGTGGAGATGTCATCTGCCTCCGGAGCCGAAGGGATCCTGGCCGGGAGCCTGGACCGCCTCGGTCACGTCGACGAGCAGCCCTCCCCCAGCCTCGCCGGAGGTAACCAGAGCCTCTCGATCGCCATGGCCCGCTCCCTCGGACCCCGGGTCAGGCTGGACGACGCGGTCGTGACCATCGAATGGGGTTCCGAAGGAGTCCTGGCCGTGACGGCTTCGGGGCACGAGGTCCGGGCCGCCCGCTGCGTGCTGGCCCTGCCCGCCGGCGTCACCGGCCGGATCGATTTCGAGCCCGGACTCCCGGCCGCCAAGGCCGCCGCCCTCGCGGCGGTCAACTACGGCCACGCCGCCAAGCTCTTCGTACCGCTCGGCGAGCCGGCTCCGGTCAGCGCGGTGATGAACGTGCCCGAGTGCTATTGGTGCTGGACCGAGACCGGAGAGGCCGACCAGCCGATGCCGCTGGTCAGCTGCTTCGCCGGCTCCCCGGCTGCGCTGGCCGCCCTCGAGGTCGAGAGCGGCCCCGAGAAGTGGCTCGACTCCCTGACCAACCTGCGCCCGGACCTCGACCTGAGGTCAGGGGAAGTGATCCTCTCCACCTGGGACGACGACCCCTGGGTAGCCGCCGCATATTCGACCTCTCCGTCGGCCGAGCTCACATCGGCACTGCGGCAGCCGGCCGGACCGTTCGTATTCGCCGGCGAACACACTGCAGGGGAATTCCACGGGCTGATGGAGGGAGCGGTAAGGAGCGGCATCACCGCTGCCGGCCAGATCAGCTGATTGCCCGAGGGGGCTATCGCTGAGAGGCGGGAGTAGTGGGCACAACTGGGCTCGAACCAGTGACCTCCACCGTGTCGAGGTGGCGCTCTACCAACTGAGCTATGCGCCCGCGATCGGGAGCCTACCAGCGGACGGACGGCCGCGACCACCAGCGTCGCAGGAAGGGGTGAAGATCGCCCACTGGAAGGCTGTCCTGCTGGTCGTAGGGACAGGAAGGCCGAGTCGGGGCGGTGCCGGACCAGACGCTTGTAATGTTCTGAATGTGGTTCCGGAACGTGCGAACGATCTTCAGGGAAGGCGGAAGGTTGCAATTGGGAAAACTCTGGTCGGTCTAGTGGTCGTGGTGCTTGCGCTTGTGGTGGTGGCAGCTCCCGTAGACGCAGCCAAGCCGAAGGCGGGCACCTGGTTTTCGGACGAAGTCGACGTCAACGACGAGAGCAACTTCTCCTCCGTCCAGTTCAAGGTGGCCAAGAGCGGCAAGAAGCTGAAGAAGGTGACGATCTTCTGGCGCTGCCGAAAATTGAGCGGCTACCACAACTTCAGGAACCCACCGTTCCCGATCGGGATCAACAGGAAGAAGAGGTTCGAGCTGGTCGGGGCGACCACGCCGCCGGCCGGACAGTCCTCGAAGGACTTCACGCTCAAGGGCAAATTCACTTCGCGCAAGGAGGGCAGGTACTCGATGAAGCTGAAGGGATGCGGCCCGGAAACGACGGGCAAGCTGGCTTTCGCCGGCAACTGAGCCCGCACCTCACCGGCAGGCGATTCTCAAGGGTCCTGAACCTCGGCTCCCTGGTGGAATGACAGCCTCCGGTCCAGTCCGCCGAACTGCCCTCCCAGAGACGCCTGCCGGAGTCGAACCGGCGTACACGGCTTTGGAGATGCGGTGAACGCAGGGGGTCCCGGTGCCCCGGCAGGCCCTCAGCAGACGCGGCCGAAGTGCTGGACCCAGACCCTCGCCGTAGGGCGACCCCGCATTTCACCGACCCGGAATCCAACCCCGATCTCGGCGTAGCGCTTGCTGAGGATCGCGGCGCGGTGCCCGGGGGATTTCATCCAGGCCTCGAAAATGTCGCGCACGCTTCCGACGGCCCTTGAACCCCAGGCGATGTTCTCGCTGGCCCACCAGCACTTGCGCGCCGTGTACTTCTTCTCGATCCACCAGGTGAACGGACGCCCGCAGGCGGTGTGGGAGAAGGCGTTGCAGCGGAGGATGTCGGCTGCCTTGAGCGACGCCGACCGATTCAGTCCCCGGTCCGTGCGGTAGCGCTTCAGGCCTCGCTGGGACCGCGCGTAGTTGGTCATGCAGATCATCGCTTTCACCGCCCGGTTCTTCCTTGCAGCGCTGTTCCCGTCGGGGCAAACCCCGTCTTGAGCGATCAGGCTCGTCCGGCCTCTTGCCCTGCTGGACTTGCGACCGGAGGTGCCTGCCGAGGGACCGGAGACGGCGGCCTGCATGTCCACCTCCGGATCCGCGACAGCGCCGGACGCAGCCCCGGCGGGCATGGGCGCGAGAGAACCGAGCATCAGCAACACAGCCAGGAAGACCGGTAGCAGCAACGCAGCGGCCGGAAGCGCTCGTGACTCACTACGAGCAATGGTGCCCGCGAGCGAGCGACCCTGAACGGGCGCGACGGAAGCAAATCTCACCAAATCTGATTTCTGGTCTGACATCTACAGGCACTACGGAGGCCGTCCCGGAATCGGTTGGCGATCCGGAAAAAACCTTCGTCAGTCGCTAGAAATGTTTGTGCGCCAGCGGCGCCGGGGTGGCGCCACGTTGAGTGGCCGCGGATCGGCAGGCGGGCTGCTGGGGCACCGCTTCGCCATTTCAAGCGATCCCGGTTGCCTTAGTTGCGCCCAGTTGCCCCTGGTTCCGCGCGGATCGCGACACTTTTTCGGTTGACCCCGGCAGGAACTCGGCAGAAATCGCTTGGCGCTGCGATTGGTGGCAAAGGCGCCTGCCGGAGTCGAACCGGCGTACACGGCTTTGCAGGCCGCTGCGTAACCACTCCGCCAAGGCGCCGAGTGAGACAACGCCCATCGGGGCGATGTCTCGAAAGCGGCTGAAGGGATTCGAACCCTCGACCTTCTGCATGGCAAGCAGACGCTCTAGCCAACTGAGCTACAGCCGCAGACTCGGGCGAGTATATCCGGGTGCGGCCTGTGCAGACGGGGTGCCGGTCGACCGGGCGGGCGCGAGCGACCGGCGACACCGGTTCGCAAGAATGCAGGCATGGACCCCTTCAGACCCGGAGGCCCGGTTAGGGCTGCAGCGACATGGCTCCACATGGTCAAGATCAACCATGACCTTGAAAGCGCCTGGCCTCTGACCCACCGCGACTACCGGCGATTCCTGATCGATACCTGGCTCGCCCGTTTCGGCGAAAGCGAAGGACTGTCCGGTGAGGACCCGGAGCAGGTCCGCACCTGCCTGATGGAGGCCCAGCAGCCATCACCTGGCCTGAGTCATCCGGCGCTATGGCATCAGTTCTGCGTAACCACGCTTGCCGCCCTCGACGACCTCTGGGCTTCGATCGTCTGGGAGCACGCCGGCTGGGGCACCGAGCCCCGTGTCGTAGCCGCCGACCACGAGGTCGTGGTGCTCTTCGACAAGGCCACCGAAGACCCGCTCACCCTGGACGCCCCGACCCACCTGAGGGGCTTCGCTTTCGAGCTCAAGGGCGAAGACGGCGACTGGTTGCTGGCCAATGTGGTCGCGAACGAGAGCGAAGACCCCGATCGGACCTGGCGCCCCGGCGATCCGGCCTGGCGCGCCCCGGGTTCAGGGTGAGCGAGGTCGTCCCTGGTCGAGCTCGCTGAGCAGATCCTCGAGGTCCAGCGGCAGGCTGAACATCTCCAGCGATGTGTCAGCCTTCCTGGGCCACTCGCTTTCCGGCCGGTCGCGGTAGAGCTCGACCCCGTTTCCATCGGGGTCGTCGAGGTAGATCGCCTCTGAGACCCCGTGATCGCTGGCACCGGTCAAGGGCCAACCTGCCTGGCGCAACCGGTCCAGCGCATCGGCAAGTCCGGGGCGATCGGGATACAACACCGCGAAATGGAAGAGCCCGGCCGTATTGCGCGGCGCCGGAGGGGCTGCCAGCGAGTGCCAGGTGTTGAGGCCGATGTGGTGGTGGTAGCCGCCGGCCGACAGGAATGCCGCCTGGTCACCGAACCTCGTGGTCAGCTCGAAGCCGAGCACCCCGCAGTAGAAGTCGACAGACCGTTCGAGGTCGGCGACCTTGAGGTGCACGTGCCCGATCGAGACACCCGCATCGATCGGCGCCCGGTGAGCCTGCGCGGGCGGTCTTTCGCCCTCAGCCGTCAAGCGCCTCGTTGACCAGCCGGTCGGCGTCGGAATTCATCTCGCGCCTCACATGACGGATCGACCAGTCGTCGAAGGCGGAGAGGGCCTGCTTGGCCTCGGCGTGAAGCGGTTTCAGATCCGGTTTCTTCACCTTGTACCTGCCCTCGATCTGGCGGACCACGAGCTCGGAGTCGCCGACCAGGTCGAGTTCGGTCGCGCCGAGTTCGGTCGCGCGCTCGATGCCGCGGATCAGCGCCCGGTACTCGGCGACGTTGTTGGTCGCCTTGCCGATGCGTTCGCCGTGCTCGTCGATGATCAGACCGTCAGGGTCACGGATCACAACTCCGATCGCCGCCGGTCCCGGGTTTCCCCGCGCTCCTCCATCAACGTTCACGGTCAGCTTCATCGGGCCAAGTTACCGTTCGTGGCGGCTGCTTCGACGCCGGGCCGGGCGGTCAGGCGCGCGGGTGGCTGCCTGCGTAGGCATCCCGCAGGCGGGCCGAGTCAAGGTGGGTGTAGACCTGAGTGGTCGAGATCGAGGAATGGCCGAGCAGCTCCTGGATCGTG
Organism: uncultured Solirubrobacterales bacterium; assembly: GCA_963709475.1. Taxonomy (GTDB): domain Bacteria; phylum Actinomycetota; class Thermoleophilia; order Solirubrobacterales; family 70-9; genus 67-14. The sequence goes on from CAVPWI010000001.1 coordinate 631,354, forward strand.
CGCAGATCCGCACCGCCTTCCAGCAGGTGTGTCGCAAAGGAGTGGCGCAAGGCATGCGGCGAGATCCCGCTGGCGGCTGCCGCATCGCGAACCCGGGCCGAGAGGCGGCGGGAAACATCCGAAGGCGAGAGTCGGCGGCCGTTTCGGGAAAGGAACAGCGCGGCCTCGGACGGGTCGGTGACCAGGCTCGGCCTCCCCCGGTCCAGGTAATCCTGGACCGCCCGTTGGGCCGGCTCCCCGACCGGGAGACGGCGGTGGCGTGAACCCTTGCCGACCACCGAGAGCTGCTCCGATTCGAAGTCCAGGGCACCGAGCGAAAGTGAGATGACTTCCTCGCTGCGCAGGCCGCAGGAGTACGAGAGTTCGATCATCGCCCGGTCACGCATCTCGAGCGGTGTCCGGGAGGGCGCGGTTTCGAGGATCTCGGCCATCTGCTCCTGGGTCAGCACGCGGGGAAGGCGTGACGCCGCCTTCGGCGCGGAGACCAGGTCGGCCGGGTTCTGGGTGGTGCGTCCTGTCCTGAGCAGGAAGCCGTACAGGCTGCGGAGAGCCGCCAGCTTGCGGGCGACGGTCGACGGGGCGCTACCGGAGGCCGAAAGGTAGGCGGCGTAGCGGCGGACCTGCCGGTGACTGACAGTCATCGGTCCGTTCCCCACCCCGGCGTACCAGCGGGAGAACTGAAGCAGGTCGCGGCGGTATGCGGCAATCGTCTTCGGGGCAGCTCCGGAGGCAACGAGATCCCGCTCGTGGAGGTGGAGTACGTCGGACCAGGTTACGTCGGTCGCGGACACGGTGGGTCAGCCGATGTAGATCGGGGTGCCGACGTCGACACGGTCGTAAAGGTCGACCACGTCGGTGACGGCCATTCGGACGCATCCATGGGAGGCGGCCGATCCGAGCGACCCTTCATCCGAGGTGCCGTGGATGCCGGCTCCGTCGAAGATACCCATCCAGCGCGCCTTGAGCGGGTTCTCGGGCACACCACCGGGGATGACTTCTCCGGCGAGATCGCCGGCCCAGTCGGAGTCCGGCACGTGCCAGGCTGGGTCAACCTGCTTGTTCTGGATCGTGTACAGACCGGCCGGAGTCTCGAGGCCGACCTGGCCGACCGCAACCGTGTAGGTCCTGTCGAGTTCTAGGTTGCGCCAGAGCTTCAGCTGGTAGGTACTGCGATCCAGGGTCAGATAGGTCGGGTACTGGCCGGCGACTTCCTCGGTGGTCACGGCCGGCTTGAGCACGTTGACTTTAGCCTTGACGGTGCGCCCGCCCTTGCCCTGGTCGAGAAGTTCGGTCAGCTGTTCGGTGAGCAGAACATCGCGCAGCTTGTGGCCGTCGGATGCCTTGACCACGCTGAGCGAATCCGGTCCGGCCGAGACCGAGGCGTCGACGGGATCGACCTGGACCCCTGCCGCGACTTCACGGACGAACTGGTTCACGGCGGGGCGCGAATAGTCGACGCTCACCGGGATATCGGCGTCGAGTTCATCGCCGGTGATCTGCCTCAGGACCCGTCCCGGCAGGGAACCCGAACGGCTTTCTTCCAGAGCCCGTTCGACGCTGGTTTCCACGTCGGCCCGGATCTTGAGCTGCTTGGCGGGCAGTACGAACTTCTCCTTCTCAAACTTGACGGTAACCGGCTTGCGTTGCGGAGCGAGGACTTTCGCGGTGACCGCCCGGGTCGCCTCCTGCGCGTCCATTCCACTGACGTCGATGCCGCTGATCGTCACGCCTTCAGCGATTTCGTCCTTCTGGGAGCCGTCGTATGCGTAGGCAGCGACAGCCCCCCCGATCAGGAAGACAAAAACGGCAGCAATGATGACCTGAGTCTTTCGCACCAAACCAATTGTAGATACTGCGACGGGCCCCGCAAGGCCTTTTTCCGGGCGCAAGCGCCCATGCACTGGTTTCGCCCGGCAGGGGCGCCGTCAGGGGCTGTCTTCAACCGGTGGCGACGGATCGAACATCGCCGCGTCTTCTAGACCCTGGTCCCGGGACGGCGGTCGGCTGACATGCGGGCTGTGCTTGAGGAACTCTTCGACCTCAGGTTCGTAGCGGTAGGGGTTCGCCACGCCGGCAGCGACCGGGTCCAGGCGGAGCCGTTCCCGCAGGTGGATGACGGTCTCGCGCGAGGTGAAGGCGTAATGGAAACCTGCGGCCTTGAAGCGCCGGTTGTCGAGTCCGCGACCAAAGCGCAACTGGTTGACCATCTCGGACGAGATCGTCAGGCCCATGCGCCTGAGGGCCGAGGTTGCGAGACCGGTTCCCCACGGTGGTATCGCCGGCAGGGGCTTCTTGCCGAGCAGGGAGATCACTTCCGAAAGGGTGAGCACGCCGTCGGCAGCGACGTTGAAGATTCCCGGCAGGTCGTTGATCGTGACGTATTCGAGCGCGTGAACGACGTCGATCTCATCGACGAACTGGTACCGGGGATCGAAGCCGGCGATCATCGGGACCATCGGCATCGAGAACAGCTTGATGTGGGAGGTGTCGACCTCGGCCCCCAGCACGTTGGTGAACCTGAGCACGGTGACCGAGACTTCCGGCTTCCTCAGGCGGAACTCCTCGATGGCCGCTTCGGCTTCGACTACGTCCTGCTCGATCGAAGTCTTGGGGCGGTGGCCGCGGGTCATGTCCTCGGTGAAGAAACCCGGGTCGTCCTGGGCACAGCCGTACCAGTGAGCCGAGCTCTTGAAGATGAAACGGTTGACCGGCGAATCGGAGGCCGAGCAGGCGGCAAGAATGTTGAGCGTGCCGATCACGTTGTTCTCGTGGATCGAGGTCGGCTTGGAACCGCGCTGGCTGCGGGCCGAGTCGACGATCATCCGCGTATCGATGACGGTGTCGATTCCTGCCGCGCGCACGATCTTCTCGATCAGCGAATGCTGGACGCCGACCTTTACGAACTCCGTGCGGGTCAGCTCCCGGGTCGGCTCGCTGGAATCGACCCCGATGATCGCCTCGATCGAAGGGTTGGCTTCGAGAGCGGCAGCCAGCCGTCCACCCCAGTAGGTCGAGAGGCCGGTAACCAGAACCCGGCGGGCGCCTCCTTTGTCCGGTGCCGACATACGGCCATTGTCGCAGCAAGGACACATCCCGGCGGGCCGTGAGCATTCCTGACCACGGGTAGAGTGGCGCCGGTGGATGACCGGACCGAAACGGGCGCAGGCGAAACGGGCGCCGAGAGAACCGGCGACTACGCCAGATCCGACGGCGAATGGCTGCGAATCGACTGGGCCGACCGGGTCCGCAAGCTGACCGTAGATTCGACCCTGGGCCGGACCCCCGTCAACTACGTCGAAAGCGGAAAAGGACCGCCGGTTCTGATGGTGCACGGACTCGGTGGAAGCTGGCGGAACTGGCTGGAGAACATCCCGTACCTCGCCAGGAGTCACCGCGTGATCGCGCTCGACTTGCCCGGTTTCGGGACCAGCCCGCTGCCGGAGAAGCAGATCACGATCGGCTCCTACGGCGACTTCCTGGTCGAGTTCGCCGATACCCTGGGCCTCGGCCCGGAAACGGCCCTGGTCGGACACTCGATGGGCGGCTTCATCTCGACCGAGGCGGCGATCGCCAGGCCGGACCGCTTCTCGTCACTGGTCCTGGTCGCCGCGGCCGGCATCACCTACGCGAGCATCAAGACATCGCAGAAGGACATGGCGAAGGTGATCGTCAAGGCGATGATGCCGATCGCCGCAGGAAGCCTCGAGCGGGGCTTCAACCGCAGCCGGCTGCGTTCGGCCCAGTTTGCCGGGGTATTTGCCCATCCGACCCGGATCAGCCGTGAGATGCTCTGGGAACTGAGCAGCTACGCCATGGACGCGCCCGGACTGATCCAGGCCGCCTACGCGATCGCCGGCTACGACACACGCGACCGGCTGCCCGAGATCCGGATCCCGACCCTGCTGATCTGGGGCAACCGGGATCTGCTGGTACCGGTGCCGGCAGCCTTCTCCTACCGCCGCAAGATCCCCGATGCCGAACTGAGCCTGCTCGACGATACGGGCCACATGATCCAGATGGAGCGCCCGGCCCGCTTCAACGACGACGTCGAGGAGTTCATAGACCGACGGCGCCGCGAGGGCCTGGCGGTCAGCCCGGATCCGGGCTGACCGCGATCAGATCGCCGGCCCGACCAGGGTCTTGATCTGCCCGGTCAGGGCCCGCTCCCGCTTCTTCAGTGAGTTCTGCTTGCGCTTGGCCTTCTTGGCCTGACGGCCGAGCCGCTTCGCCTTCGAGCAGGCCTTGCCTTTCCTGGCGCAGAGCTTCCTGGCCTTGCGAGCCTTTTTCGAGAGCTTCTTCGACTTCTTCTTCGCCGCCTTCAGCTGCTTGCGCACGGCACCACGCTTCTTGACGACCTCGGCCCGCTCCGCCGTGACAAAGGCCTGGCTCTGCGTGGCGGCTATCGAGATCAGGTTGCCGAGCGCGAGGTTGACGTCGGCGGTGTGGAGATTGCCCCCGCCCCCGACCACCAGCTGGGTGATGTCCTGGCGGTTGTCACCCGGCTGCCGGATGTCGTCGACGTTGAGCCAGCTCACGGTGCCGTTGACCTCGTCGGGGACCGAGCGGCATTCGCCCTGGTAGAAGTCGGGCATCTGCTGCCATGGCGCAGCACCTTCGGGAACTCCGACGAAGGCCGGCAGGTTGGCGATCGGGTCGAGTGCCCCTTCGTCGCCGGAGAGCTGCGCCGGGTTCACACAAAGCACTTCGTGCAGATCCTTGACGGGACGAGGGGCCGGGTTGATCCACCAGCTGCCTTCGATCCAGCCGTAAGCGGCGCCGAGACCCGGCTGCTGGTTGTACATCGAGTAGGCGATAACGCAGCCGACCTGATCCCCGGCTTCGCAGGCCGGGATGTTCTGGAACTGTCCGCCGACGACTTCGCCCTTCGGCACGTAGACCTTTGCGCCGGGAAGAATCGCCGAGATGACCTTGTCCCGGACCGCTGGATCGTTGTCGACCTCTTCCGCCAGCAGACGGGCCATGTGCGCGGCCCCCTGGGAGTGTCCGATTACGACGACACCACGGCCGTCGTTGTAGTTGTCCATGTAGTCGTTCCAGGCATCGAGGGCGCTGTTGTAGGCGATATCGCGGTACTCGGCGTCCTCGAAGGGCGCGGCGCCGGTGATCTGCCGGTACATCGGGGCGTAGACGTCACAGATGCGGGAGAACATCCGTGCCTGATTGACCGCCACCCCCCTGATCGGCTGATCCTTGGCGAGGTCCGCGTTGGGCGTGGTCTGGGGGCTCTGGGTCGGGTAGAGGTAGAAGCAATCGACCGGTGAGTTCTCGGCAGCGGTGAATTCAAGCGCTTCGGTCCGGATCGGGAGCGGCGGATCGACCGTGTTGTCGGGCGGCAGGAACCTTTCGCCCGCCAGCGTGCCGGCGCAGGGGTTGTCGTCCTGGCCAGGCTTGCAGAGCCAGACGGTGTCTTGGGCCGACGCCGGTCCGGCGAAGATCGCCAGCCCGAAAGCGGTGGCGACGGTCGCCAGGATGATCCGGATCAGTCTCGACCTGCTTGAAGCTCCCATTTTCTCCTTCATCCCACCGGGCAGCGCCCCGGCGGTCCTCTATTGACCAGATGGCTCGCTGAATGAACACCGCAATTGTCCAGAGGCTGCGGTCAACCCCGAAAGATCGTCTTCCACCCGGTCAGGTTATGGCACCGAGCGATGCTGAACTCACCGCCGCTGCGTACTTCGCCATGACCCCTCGCGTGAACGGGGGTTCAGGCGCCTTGTAGGCGGCGATACGGCGGTCGATCTCCTCTACCTCGAGGTCGACGTCAAGCCTGCGGCGGTCGATGTCGACCGTGACCGTGTCGCCGTCCCGGATCGCAGCGATCGGGCCCCCCTTGACCGCCTCGGGAGCGACGTGACCGATCATCAGGCCTCGGGTGGCCCCGGAGAAGCGGCCGTCGGTCAGCAAGGCGACGTGCTCGCCCATGCCTTCCCCGACAAGGGCGGCGGTGACCTGGAGCATCTCCCGCATCCCCGGTCCGCCGGCGGGGCCTTCGTTGCGGATCACGATCACATCACCCTTCTCGATGCCGCCCTTCTTCAGGGTGGCGAAGCAGTCCTCTTCACACTCGAAGACCCTGGCCGGGCCGGTGTGGCTGCGCCGTTCGGTTCCGGCGACCTTGACCACGGCGCCGTCCGGGCAGACGTTGCCTCGAAGGATCGCCAGTCCGCCTTGTGCCTTGAGCGGGGCGTCAACCGGGAGCACGACCTCCTGGCCGTCCTCCTCCTCGGCCTTGTCGGCCTCCTCGCCGATCGTGCTGCCGGTGACCGTGATCTCGTCCTCGTGCAGCATGCCGCCGTCCTTGAGCCGCTTGAGGATCAACGGCACCCCGCCGGCCCGGTAGAGGTCTGTCGCGACGAAGCGGCCCCCCGGCTTGAGATCGGCCAGCAGCGGGGTACGGCCGGCGACCTCCTCGAAGACGTCGATGTCGAGTTCGATTCCTGCTTCGCGGGCGATCGCCAGCAGGTGGAGCACTGCGTTGGTCGAGCCTCCCGAAGCCGATACCGTGGCGATCGCGTTCTCGAGCGATCGCCTTGTGATCACCTTGCTGGGACGGATGTCGTCGTTCAGCACCTTGAGGATCAGCTCGCCGATGCCGCGGGCGACTTCGTTCTTGTCGGTGTCTTCTGCGGGGACCATCGCCGAGAAGGCCGGGGAGATACCGAGCGCCTCGAAGGCGCAGGCCAGGGTATTGGCGGTGAACTGGCCTCCACAGGCACCAAAGCCGGGGCTCGCTACGTCTTCGATGTCGGTCAGCTCCTGATCGGAGATGTTGCCGGCAGCGTGGGCGCCGATCGCCTCGAATACGTCGACGATCGTCACGTCCTTGCCTTCGTAGGTGCCGGGCTTGACCGAACCTCCATAAAGCACGATCGACGGGATGTCGATCCTGGTCACACCCATGACCGCTCCCGGGATCGTCTTGTCGCAGGCGGCCAGGGCGACGATCGCGTCGAACTGGTAGCCGCGCGCCATCAGTTCGATCGAGTCGGCGACCACCTCTCGGCTGACCAGCGAGGACTTCATCCCCTTGGTGCCCATCGTGATGCCGTCGGATACGGCGACCGTGTTGAACTCCATCGGCGTTCCGCCTGCCGCGCGAACACCTTCCTTGACGTACTCGGCGAGGCCGCGCAGGCCGTAGTTGCAGGGCATCGCGTCGGTCCAGGTGTTGGCGATACCGATCGTCGGTTTCTTCAGGTCCTCGTCGCTGAGGCCGATGCCTTTCATGTAGGCGCGCGCTGCCGCCCGATCGGGTCCGTCGAAGACGGCGGCGGAACGCGGGCGCGGGAAAGGGCTGACGGGAGGCTGGTCGTTCGAGGGCATGGGGCCTATCTTAGGCCGAGAAGCCGACTCAGCCACGCGTCGCGCGGGCGAGGCCGAAGACATCCACCGGACCGGGGCCGGAACCGATCGAGTCGAGCCCGTCAGCCACCGCCTTCGAGGCGACTTCGCGAGCGGCGCGCGCGGCCGCTTCCGGCTCCATGCCCGACGCGATGAAGGCGGCCAGCGCCGAGGAGTGGGTGCAGCCCGACCCGTGAGCCGAGGTGGCCTCGTGACGGGGTCCTTCGATAGCCACGGTCCCTGAGCCATCGCAGAAGACGTCGATCAGGCCGGTGCTGTGACCGCCGGTGACGACCACGGCATCCGGACCGAGTGCGACGACCGCGGCGGCGAGATCCTCCTGCGAGGCGTCTTCGCCCAGGCCGGTCAGCGCCCGTGCTTCGGGGATGTTCGGAGTCGCCACGCTCGCTCGGGGCAGGATCAGTTCGATCAGTGACTGCTTCGCGTCGGCCACGAGCAGGTCGGCGCCACTCTCGGCGACCATCACCGGGTCGAGGACGACCGGCACATCACCGACCAGCTCGAGACAGGCATCCGCTGCGGCGATCGTCTCCACCGTGCCGAGCATGCCGATCTTGACCGCATCTACCCCGATGTCGTCGACGACGGCCCTCACCTGGGCGAGGATCATCGGCGGTTCAACCGATTCGATCGCGGTCACACCGAGCGTATTCTGCGCGGTGATCGCGGTGATCGCGGTCATTCCGTGAACCCCGCAGGCGGCGAAGGCCTTGAGATCCGCCTGGATCCCGGCCCCGCCCCCGGAATCGGAGCCGGCGATCGAGAGCACTCTCGGTAGGGCTCGGTCAGTCACCGGGTGGATCATAGGTGGCGGAGCAGGCGAGCCCCGTCCTGCTGTACTCACCGGTCAGCGAACAGTTCACATAGCCGGCGATCTCCAGACGGGCGAGGCCCGCCGAGGCCTGCGCGATCGAGACTCCCGCTGCCGGTGCGATCCTGTCGAGTACGCCCAGCCCGGCTTCGACGGCCTCCAGTACCGACCCGTCCGCCTCGCTCAGATCGGGTCCGAACAGCTTCTGAGGGGGTCGGCAGCCGACCCCGGCCAGCCGGTCGAAAACGTCGGTACCGTCCCGCACCACTGCCGCACCTCCGGCGATCAGCTCGTTGGTGCCCGCCGACGCACCGGCGGTGACCGGTCCCGGTACCGCCCCCACCTCCCGACCCGCATCAGCCGCCATTTCGGCGGTGATCAGTGAGCCCGAGCGGCGGGCCGCTTCGACCACCACGGTCATCCGCGAAAGGGCGGCCATGATCCGGTTTCGAGCAGGGAAGCCCCAGCGCCAGGGCCTGGTTCCCGGTGGCAGCTCCGAGATGATCAGGCCGCTCTCACGAATCCGGCGATACAGCCGTGTGTGGGAGGACGGGTAAGGACGATCGGGACCGCCGGCCAGCACCGCCACCGTACGCCCCCTCTCCACCGCTCCTCGATGCACGGCTCCGTCGATGCCCAGGGCCAGTCCGCTGACCACTGCCAGGCCGGCCCCCGCCAGTTCGGCTCCGAGCATGCGCGCCACCTCGAGCCCGTAGCCGGTCGCCCTCCTCGCGCCTACCACCGTCGCCGACCCCTCCATGGTCACTTCGTCGAGACCGAAGCCGTCACCACAGCCGATGATGCAGACCGGTGCGTCCGCCCCGTCCGCGAGGCCCTCCGGGAAGCCCTCGTCGTGACGGCAGATCGCCCAGCATCCAGCCTCGGTGACCGCCCTGCGCAGGTCACCCTCGTCCAGGCTCTCGTTCTCGCTCAGCATCTCGTCGACCCGGCGCGGTGCGACCGCGACGACAAGCTCAGGATCCCCGAGTCGCAGCAGTTCGGGAGTGCGGCGCCCGGCGCGGTCGTCGCAGGCCACCTGGATGAACGGCCCCAGCCGCGCGATCAGCCAACTGCGCCTGAGGCAGTCGGCGCAGGCGCCCCGGCTCCCTGCTAAGACCGGGCTCACGGCGCGCTCCTCCTCCTGAGCTGAAGCGCCCCGGCCAGGTGCTGCTCGAGCACGAGAGAGCTCTCATCGAGATCGGCAACGGTGCGGGCGAGCCGCAGGACACGATCGTGGGACCGGCCACTCAGCCGCTGGCTGCGGCCCGCTTCGATCAGAAGCCTGCGGGCAGCAGGGTCGAGCTCGAAACGACCGACTTCGGTCCGGTCAGCCGCGGCGTTTACCCGGCCCGATCCGAGCCGGTCGGCCATCCTGCGCCGAGCCCGGATGACCCTTTCCCTGACAGCGCCTGAGCGCTCACCTTCCGGACCCGCCATCGCCTCCGGTCCGGGCTGTGAGACCGCGACGATCATGTCGATGCGGTCCGCGAGCGCACCGCTGAGGGTCGCCCTGTACCGGGCGCTTGACGCGGCGGTACAGGTGCAGCCGGGATCCTCCTCGCCCCGACCGCAGGGACAGGGATTGGCCGCTGCCACCAGGGTGAATGCGGCCGGAAGGGTGCGTCGGCCGGTGGCCCTGGCGATCGTGACCTCACCCGACTCGAGCGGTTCACGCAGGGCCTCCAGTGCGGGGCGGCTGAACTCGCAGAGTTCGTCGAGGAAGAGCACCCCGCGGTGGGCGAGGGTGATCTCCCCCGGTCGCGGCGGACTCGCGCCACCGATCAGGCCGGCCGCAGAGACGGTGTGGTGCGGAGCCCTGAACGGCCGCTCGGACCGGACGGGGCCCGACCCGCAGACCCCGGCGATCCGGGCGACCTCGAGGATCTCTTCGCTGCACATCGGTGGCAGTACTGAAGGAAACCGCCGGGCCGCCAGGGACTTGCCCGAACCGGGCGGACCGATCATCAGGAGCGCGTGACCCCCGGCGGCCGCGACCTCGATCGCCCGCCGCAGGTTGGGCTGGCCCCGGAGGTCTCCCAGGTCGGGCAGACGGGAGCTCTCGACCAGGTCGGCGGCGACGGCCCGGCTGCCCGGAGTCCGGTCCGATTCGAGTCCTCGAAGCTCGGCGATGCTGGCGATCGTCCGGACCTCCACCCCGGGCGCCAGAGCCGCTTCCGGGCCGTTCTGCTCGGGCAGAATGATCCCCTGCAGCCCAGCTTCCGGGCAGCCTCGGCCATCGCCAGTGCCCCTCTGACCGGCCGGACCGAGCCATCCAGGGCCAGCTCCCCGGCAAGTGCCCAGCCGGCGAGCTTCGCACCCGCGATCTCTCCGGCTGCCGCCAGCAGGCCGGTCGCAAGGGCCAGGTCCATCGCCGGGCCGGCCTTACGGAGGTCAGCCGGGGCAAGATTGGCCGTGATCCGGCGCAGGGGGAACTCGAAACCTGTGTTCACAAGCGCAGCCCTGACCCGCTCACGGGCCTCCCGCACAGCGGCGTCAGGCAGGCCGACGATCTGAAAACTCGGCAGCCCACGATGGATATCGACCTCGACTCTGACCGGACTGGCCGAGATCCCCTCGAGTGTGAATGAAGTGGTTTCCGCGAGCACAGATCGAAGCTACGGAGGCTTCGCTCACACATTGCGGCAAGGCTGCAACGAAACCCACCGTAACGATTGACGACTCGTGAACTTCCGGCGAACCGGTGAAAGCGACGGCTAGGTTCGTCAGATGCGGAAAGGTTCAGCAGAACAGACCGGCGAGTCCATGGATCCTCGCCGGTGCCTCGGCGCCCGGGCCGAGGATCTCTGCGCCGGCACCCTGGAGAACCGGGGTTGGCGGATTCTCGACCGGAACTGGAGGATCAGGCTCGGCGAGGTAGACATCGTGGCGCTGGAAGGAAATGAACTGGTGATGGTCGAAGTCAAGGCCCTGCGAGTCGGCAACAGCGCCGGGCCGGTGCGCCCCGTCCTGGCGGTGAATCGCGACAAGCAGCGCCGGCTCAGGCGGCTGGCCGAGGCCTGGCTTCAGATCCGTGCCCGGGGTCGGAGCTTCGAATCGGTTCGCTTCGATGTGATCGGCGTGACCGTGGCAGAGAACGGATCGGTTGCCGCCTGGGAACACATCGAGGACGCCTTCTGAATTCAGGCCGGCTTCGCCGAGCCGTATGACGCAGAGTTGAACGACATGCGGTGGATCGGCGAAGGGCCGTGCTGCACGATCGCCTCCCGGTGAGACTGGCTTGCGTACCCCTTGTGGCCCTCGAAGCCGTATTCCGGATACCGCAGCCCCGCCCGGGTCATGCAACGGTCCCGGCTCACCTTGGCAACGATCGAGGCGGCAGCCACGGCGGCACTCTTGCTGTCCCCCTTGACCAGACGCTGGTGCTCGAGATCGAAACCCGGCAGGCGGAAGCCGTCGACCAGCCTGGTGACGCCGTCCGGCTGATCGATGCCGGCCAGGGCTTCAGCGAGACACTCGACGTTGCTCACCTGGAGCCCGGCAGAGTCGATGTAGCGGGCCGAGCGCATCGCGATCGTGACCGTCACCGCACAGCGGAGGATCTCGGGCAGCAAACGCTCACGAGCCTTGGCAGTGACCCTCTTCGAGTCGTTCAGCGCCGCCAGCCTGCCCGACCCGAAGCTTTCGAGGCAGTCGCGATCGAAGAGGACGGCAGCGGCGACGATCGGCCCGGCGAGACATCCGCGCCCGGCCTCGTCTGTGCCGGCTACCGCCCCGGGGGCGACCTCCAGGTCGTGCGCGAACAGCCCCGCGGGATCGGGCCCGACGGGCTTAGAGCCCACCGATGCGATTCGGCGGCCAGTAGGTGGCGAAGCCCTTGCCGATCAGCGAGTCTTCCGGCAGCGGCCCCCAGAAACGGCTGTCGTCGCTCTGGCCGCGGTTGTCGCCCATCACGAAGTAGTGGCCCTCCGGGATGGTGATCGGTTCAGGCAGACTGCAGCCCTGTCCGCCCGGACCGCAGGGGATGATCTCGTAGCCGTCCGGCTGCTCCGGCACTCCGTTTACGACCGGTATGCCGTCCTGCACAGCGACGGTATCACCGGGCCCGGCGACGATTCTCTTGATGAAGGTATCCGGCGATTCGCCTTCGGCAGGCTCCGGACACGCCTGATCGCTCTGCCTCGGCACCCCGCATTCAGCGTTGCGTCCGGCACCGCTGGGCGGATGGAAGACGACTACGTCACCCGACTTGGGGTCACCGAAATGAAAGGCGGTGCGGTTCACCAGAACCCGCTGACCGATGTCCAGCGTCGGCTCCATCGAGCCTGACGGGATCTGGTACGGCTTGACCAGGAAGGCCTGGATGAGCAGCGCGAGGCCGAGGGCCAGCGCAACGATCACGACCAGTTCGACGAAACTTCCCCCGGCCGTCTTCGGCTTGGGGATGCGCGGACTCAGGCGTCGTCCTTCTTGTCCTGGTCAGCCTCTTCCGGGGCTGCGTCGGCGGAATCGGCCGAGTCGCTTTCGGCTGTCGGCTCCTCTTCCGAAGCCGGAGCTTCTTCAGCCGGGGCTTCTTCGGCCGGGGCTTCTTCGGCGGTCTCGGTTGAATCGGCGGCAGCTTCTTCGGTTTCGACGGCCTCAGGTGCTGCCTCCTCGACGGGAGCGAGGCTCTCGCCCGATGCGTCCACGGCCCCTTCATCGGATACCGAGACCATCTCTTCGTCGATGCCCCAGCGCCGCTCGGCGACACGGGCGGCCTTGCCGACCCGGCCTCGCAGGTAGTAGAGCTTGGCCCGGCGGACCCTGCCCCGTGAGGCGACTTCAAGTTTTTCTATCTTCGGCGAGTGGAGTGGGAAAGTCCGCTCGACACCGACGCCGAATGACTGCTTCCTGACGGTGAAGGTCTCCCGGGCGCCGGAACCCTGACGCTTGATGACGACTCCTTCGAAGACCTGGGGACGCTTGCGATTGCCCTCGATGACCAGGAAGTGGACACGCACGCGGTCCCCCGGCTCGAACGGCGGAAGCCCTTTGCGCAGCTGGCTGCTCTCGATGTCTTGGATAACTGTCGTCATGGCTCAAAAATACGGGCCGGTGGGCCCGCGGAGCGGCAATGCTACCGACTCGGAGGATTCGATGGCTTGAAGTCAGTCACCCCGCTCCCTGCTTCGCTCCAGACGCCATCGGCGGACCCGGTCGTGATCGCCCGAAACCAGCACCTCCGGGATGCCCCAGCCCCGGTATTCGGGGGGCCTCGTGTAGTGGGGGTATTCCGGCATTCCGTCCAGCGCCTCGCTCCAGGACTCCTCGACAGCGCTCTCCTGATCCCCGAGGGCGCCGGGCAGCCGCCGCATGATCGTGTCGGCCACCACCATCGCCGGAATCTCACCGCCGGCCAGCACGTAGCGGCCAATCGAGATCTCGTCATCAGCCAGGTGCTCATGGACCCGGTGGTCGAAGCCTTCGTACCTGCCGCAGAGAAGCGCAAGCGCCGGCTCCGAAGCCAGTTCCGAGACGAGCTGCTCGTCGAGCGTCCGGCCGGCCGGACTGAGTACGACCGTCCGCGGCCGGTCGGCTTCCCCGTAGACCCCGGTCAGCGCAGCGTCAACGACGTCCACACGGATCACCATGCCGGCCCCGCCCCCGTAAGGGGCGTCGTCGACCCGACCGCCTTTCAACGGCGTCCAGTCGCGGTAGTCGCGGGTCTGGAGCGAGGCGCCGTTCTCGATCGCCTTGCGGACCGGACGCTGCTCCCGAAACCAGTCGAAAGCCTCAGGAAAAAGGGTGAAGATGTCGAGGTTCACGGCCGTTGACCGTCTTCGCGACGCTCAGTCGAGGATGTCGACCAGCACACGGCGCTCTTCGCGCACTGCGGCTGCCTTGGCGACGGTCCGGAGCGCGTTCGCGACCCTGCCGCCCTTGCCGATCACCCGTCCGAGGTCGTCCTCGTTGACCGTGATCTCGTAAACCAGATCGCCGTCTTCCTCGAGTTCTTCCACCTGGACCGCGTCGCGGTCATCTACGAGGGACTGCGTGAGAAAGAGCAGCATCTCCTGCACGGAGATCAGCTCCCGTTGGCCTTGATGCCCTTGATGCGCAACAGACCCGCTACCCGCTCGGAGGGCTGGGCGCCCTTCTCGAGCCAGTACTTCGCCCGGTCTTCATCGAGCACGATGGTCGAGGGGTCGGTCTGTGCGTTGTACTGGCCGATCGTCTCGATGCTGCGCCCGTCCCGGGGGGAGCGCTTGTCTGCGACGACGATTCGCCAGATCGGGTTCTTCTTGGAACCCACTCTTCTAAGTCTGATTCGGACGGCCATTGGACGCGAGATCCTACAGATTCTCAGCGGCGGCGGACCTTGGGCCGCTGAACCTTGCCCGTCATCTTGGCGAGCTGCTGGGGATCGGGCATGTTTCCGGTGGCCATCTGCTTCATCAGACGGCGCATCTGGTCGAACTGCTTGACCAGGTTGTTGACCTGCTGAATCTTCGTTCCAGAGCCCTCGGCGATGCGTCGGCGACGCGAGCCCTTGATCAATTCGGGGAAGGCCCTCTCCTCGGGGGTCATCGAGAGGATGATCGCCTCGACCCGGTCGAGTTCGCCTTCGTCGACATCGGTGTCCTTGAGCTGCTTCTTCATCGCGCCCATGCCGGGCATCATTCCCATCAGGTTGCCGATCGGGCCCATCTTGCGGACCTGGCGCATCTGCTTGAGGAAGTCCTCCAGGGTGAAGGTCTCGTTTGCCATCTTGCGCTGAAGCTCTTCGGCCTCGTCCTCGGTGACCTGCTCCTCGGCCTTCTCGATCAGGCTGAGCACGTCGCCCATTCCGAGGATGCGGCTGGACATGCGATCCGGGTGGAAGCGCTCGAAGTCCTCGAGCTTCTCGCCGGTCGAGGCGAAGATGATCGGCTTGCCGGTCACCGCCTTGACCGAGAGCGCGGCGCCGCCGCGGGCATCGCCGTCGAGCTTGGAGATGATCACGCCGTCGAACTCCGCCGCCTCGGAGAAGGACTCGGCCACGCCGACCGCGTCCTGACCGGTCATCGCGTCGACCACCAGGAGCACGTTGTGGGGCTTGGTCTTCTTGCGGATCCGCGACAGCTCGTCCATCAGGTCGCTGTCGATGTGGAGCCGGCCGGCGGTGTCGACGATCAGGACGTCACGACCCTCGTCCTTGGCCTTCTCCAGCGCCCAGCCGGCGATCTCGACGGGATCGGCGTCGGCACCCTGTTGGTAGACGACGGCGCCGGCCCGCTGGCCGACCGTCTCGAGCTGCTTGATCGCCGCCGGGCGGTAGACGTCGCAGGCGGCGAGCGCAACCTTCTTGCCCTCCTTCTTGAGCAGCATCGCCAGCTTGGCGGTGGCGGTGGTCTTGCCAGAGCCCTGGAGGCCGGCCATCAGGATCACGGTGATGCCCTTCTGGGAGAAGACGAGGTCGCGCCCCGTCCCACCCATCAGCTCGGTCAGCTCCTCGTTGACGATCTTGACGACCTGCTGGCCCGGGTTGAGGCTGCCCATCACGTCGGCGCCGAGACAGCGCTCCTTCACCCTGGCCGTAAAGGACTTGACCACCTTGAAGTTGACGTCGGCCTCGAGCAGCGCGAGTCGGATCTCGCGCATCGCCTTGTCGACGTCGTCCTCGGTCAGCTTGCCGCGCTTGCGCACGTCCGAGAGGGTCGACTGGAGGCGATCTGAGAGCTGGTCAAACATCAGAAGCGCACCTTACCGGCCCCACCCGTCCCATGGACACCCTCAGGTTCTGGAGAGGATCAGGCCCGGCTCTGGGTGCGGATCGCCGCCAGAACCAGGAGCGGCGGGCTGAAGGACGAACCCGACCGGGTTCTGGAGAGGATCAGGCCCGGCTCTGGGTGCGGATCGCCGCCAGAAGCTCCGGTGGTGCGGGTAAGGCAGCTGAACTGCGGGTTGTTCCGCCCCGCGATTTCGCCGGGCGATGGCTGGTGGTCGGGGAGGTGGGGGACTTCCGGAACGGCGGGTTGTGGCAGAAGTCCCCCACCTTCCCGGCCGCCCAACTCCATACCCGCGGCTTCAGGACTCGTCGAGCAGGGCGTGCGCGAAGTCGTGCGGGTCGAAGGGCCGCAGGTCTTCGAGCTTCTCCCCCACGCCGATCAGCTTGACCGGGATGCTCAGCTCGGTGGCGATCGCCAGCGTGATGCCGCCCTTGGCGGTGCCGTCGAGCTTGGTCAGGACGACCCCGTCGAGCGGCGTGGCCTCGGCGAAGGCCTGGGCCTGCCGCAGGCCGTTCTGGCCGGTGGTGGCGTCGATCGAGATCAGGGTCTCGTGTGGGGCTCCGGGCAACTGTTTTTCGATCACCCGGCGGACTTTGCCGAGTTCGTCCATCAGGTTCGACTGGGTGTGGAGGCGGCCGGCGGTGTCGATGATCACGACGTCCGAGCCGCGGGCCTTGGCCGCGCTGATCGTGTCGAAGGCGACCGAGCCCGGGTCGGCGCCTTCGTTCGAGCGCACTATTCCGGCCCCCGATCGCTCGGCCCAGGTGGTCAGCTGCTCCGCCGCGGCCGCGCGGTAGGTGTCGGCGGCACCGAGCAGGACCGAGAGTCCGAACTCCTTCTGGAGGTGCCAGGCGATCTTGCCGATGCTGGTCGTCTTGCCGGTGCCGTTGACCCCGGTCATCAACAGGACGGCCGGCTCCGCGCTGAGGTCAATCGGTGCCCGGTTCGTAGAGGCGATCTCGGCCAGGATCTCGACCAGTCTCGCCTTGATCGCCTCACCGTCGGCCGGAACGACCCCGGCGTCGACTTCGTGTTCGAGTTTCTCGACCACCCGGGCGGTCGTCGGGGCACCGGCGTCGGCAAAGATCAGAGCCTCTTCCAACCGCTCCCAGGTTTCGTCATCGATCCGGTCGAACAGGCTGGAGCTGATCTCCTCGCTCAGGGCCCTGCGGCTCTTGGAGAGGCTCTCGCGAAGCCGGCTGAAGGCGCCGCGGCGCTTCGGGGCTTCGTCTTCGGGCTGCTGATCGGGGAGCTCGCGTGGTGCCCTGTCTCCGAGATCGAGGATGTCTGACCAGGTCGTACTCATTGAGATCGTGATCCTGACTGATCGCGCCGCGTCAGGTGTCGCGGGGCCTCAGGCGGCTTCGTCGACGGTGTCGCCGTCGACCGCCTCAAGTTCGCGCGGCAGGCGGCGCGAAACGACCTTGGTGACTCCGTCCCCGCCCATGCTGACCCCGTAGAGCACGTCGGCGGCGTCCATGGTCAATTTCTGGTGGGTGACGATGATGAACTGGGTCCGGTCCGAGAAGCGACGGACCATTTCAAGGAATCGGGTGATGTTGGCGTCGTCGAGTGCGGCCTCGACCTCGTCAAGGATGTAGAACGGGCACGGCCGGGCCAGGAAGACGGCGAAGACGAAGGCCAGCGCGGTCATCGCCTTCTCACCTCCCGAGAGCAGCTTCATCTGCCGCATCCGTTTGCCGGCAGGCGTCACCTCGAGCTCGACCCCGAGGTCGGCCTGGAGCTCATCCTCATCCGGCTCGACGGCTTCTTCCGCATCGCCTTCACCTTCCTCGGTGGCCTCCGGTGCCGGTCTGAGGTCGACCGAACGCAGCCGGCCGCTGCCCCCGGGGAAAAGATGGCCGATCATCTGCTCGAAGTTCTCGGCTGTAGCGGCGAAAGTCTGGTCGAAGGAGCGGGTGATCTCCTCGTCGATGTCACGGATGATGCCCTCGAGTTCGCGCAGGGCCCGTTCGGTGTCCTCGCGCTGGGACAGGAGCTGCTCGAGGTGCTCGAGCGCCTCTTCGTACTCACGCTGGGCCAGCGGGTTCACCGGCCCCAACCTCTCGCGGCGCAGTCGCAGGTTGCTGAGGCGACGGTCGATGGTCTGACGTTCTTCCTCGTCGAGCGGCTCCTCGGCCTCCGGTATCTCGCGGTCGAGCTTCTCTGCGATCCGACCGAGTTCGGCCGCCGCCTCCGCCCGGCGATCGCTGAGATGGGCGGCTTCGACCTCGGCGCTCGTCACCTGCTCGGCCACCGCACGGAGCTTCGCCTGGATCTCGATCTCCTCGTCCGAGCAGAGCTTAAGTTCGGCGGCGATCTCGTCGGCATCGCCCTGGTCGCCGATGACCGTGCGCTCGGCCCGGGTGACCCGTTCACGGACGGCCTCTCCGACCGACTCGCCCGCCTTGCTCAGTTCGGCAATCGAAGACATCAGTCCCTCGACCTCGGCCATTCGCTCACCCAGGCGCTCGCGGTGACGTTCGCCGAGCAGTCCTTCGGCCCTGCGGGCGTGGCGGGTCGCCCGCTCGGCCCCGGAGTGGACTTCGCTGAGGGCGGCAAGCCGGTCCGCCTCGGGGCCTTCACCCCTGGCCTGCCTCAGACCCTCGACCGCCGACGACAGTCCGGCGTCGACTTCCGAAAGTTCTTCGACGAGCCGGCGCGAGCGTTCACTGGCGCTGCCGCTGGAGCCGAGGTCGAAGGTCAGCGGGGCCAGTTCGACCCGCAGGGCCTCGAGGCGACCTTCAAGCGAACGGCTGCGTTCGACGATGGCCGAGGTGCCGATCGCGATCCGCTCCTGCCCGGAGCGCAGGGAGTTGAGCACGCCCCAGATCGCGGTCCGTTCGCGATCGCGTTCGGCGAAACGCTCCTCGGCGGCACGACGGCGCTTCGAAACACCCGAGAGCTTCTCCTCCAACGATTTGCGTTGACCGCGGGCCTGCTCGGCTGCCTCGCGAGCCTTGTTGAGCCGGTCTTCGCCGAATCGCAGTTCCTCCGCCACCAGCTGGGACTTCAGGCCGAGTTCCTCGCGCTCGATCCGGGCTCCGATCTCGGCCGCGTTGGCCTGCTGCTTGAGAGGGCGCAGGGCGCGGCGGGCCTCCCGCTCAACGTCCATCGCCCGGTCGAGGTTGTCGCGGGTCGCCTTCAGCTTCAGCTCCGCGCGGCGCCGGCGCTTGCGGAACTTGCCGAGGCCGGCCGCCTCTTCGATCAGCATCCGTCGCTCGCGCGGCTTCGAATGGACGATCGAATCGACCCGTCCCTGGCTGATCACCGAATGCATCTCCTTGCCGAGGTTGGCGTCGGAAAGGATCTCGACGATGTCGACCAGCCGGCAGCGGGCGCCGTTGAGCCGGTACTCGCCCTCGCCCTGACGGTCGAGCTTTCGCGTGATCGCGATCTCGGAGAAGTCGGAGTTGATCCCGGCGTCGGAGTTGTCGATCACGACCTCGACCTCGGCCGTGGAGCGGGCGCCGATGTTCTTGCCTCCGACCGAGATCACGTCCTGCATCGAGGCCCCGCGGACCGCTCCGGGGCTCTGCTCGCCGAGCGCCCACAGAACCGCGTCGGTGATGTTCGACTTGCCGGATCCGTTGGGGCCGACGACCACGCTCACCCCCGGGGCGAAACGCAGCTCGGTCTTCTCCGGGAAGGACTTGAAGCCCTTCATGGTCACTGAGCGCAGGAACATGACTACCTAAGGCTGCCGTTCGCGTCGGACGGCTCGACGGTCAGCCACCGAGCGACTCCAGGCCCCGTTTCGCGGCTGCCTGACCGGCGGCCTTCTTGCTCCGGCCTTCCCCACGGCCGATCTCACGGCCGGCCAGCAGTACGACCACCTCGTAGGTCCGCTGATGGGCGGGGCCGCGTGCATCGACTACTTCGTACTCGACCACGCTCCCGTCACGGGCGACGCTTTCCTGAAGCGCCGACTTGAAGTCGGTGCGGGTTGTCTGCACGGTCTCGATCCTGACCCGGAAAGCCTTCTGGACCGCCGTTGAAGTGCGATCGAAGCCGTACTCGAGAAAGCAGGCGCCGATCACCGCTTCGGTCACTTCCGGCAGCGGCCGCTCGCCCTCCAGCAACAGGCGGGCCGGTGTCTGGGTGCCTTCGGGTCCACCGGGATCGGCGGCGGTCAGCATCTCGGGGATTCCCAGCTCACGGCCGACCGCGGCGCAGGAGGCGCCGCTGACCACCTGGTTGAGGATCTTGGTCAACTCGCCGGCATCGAGTTCGGGATGGTCGCGGTAGAGCCCGTCGGCAACCGCCAGACCGAGCACGCTGTCGCCGAGCAGGGCGAGCCGTTCATACGAGTCGACACGCCGGCTGGTCCACGAAGAATGGGTGAGGGCGGTGCGCCGCGACTCGTCGGGCAGCGCATCGATCAGATCCCGGAGGGCGTCTCCGGCGGAGTCGCCGCCGGCCCGCCGTTCACGGGCCCGTCTTAGCCAGGACAAAGTCAACTGCGTCTCCGACCGTGTTCAGCTCGCTCGCCTCTTTTTCCGAAACCGTAATGCCGTAGCGGTCCTCGAATTCCATGACCAGCTCGTACAGGTCGAGCGAATCAGCATCGAAGTCCTCCTTGAAGCGGGCCTCCGGGACGATCTCGGCGCGGTCGATCTCGAGTTCGGCAACCAGGTGCTCCCGCACCAGTTCCATGACTTCATCCCGGTTCATTCCTGATTTCCTATCACGCCTGATCCCCGGAGACGATCGCGCCGCGGTTGAGCCCGACCCGATGGAGCATCTCTTCGGTGAGGCCGGGTGCGTCCACGGTCGCGCCACGGGCAGCCACCCGGATCGCGTTGGCCACTCCGTCGGGGCCGGAGCTGCCGTGGCCGACCACGGCGACGCTGCGCAGGCCGAGCAGAATTGCGCCGCCGGTCGTATCCGGGTGAAGATCGCTGCGAAGGCCGCTCATCGCGGGCTTGAGCATCAGCCCGCCGATCGCCGAAACCGGGTTGCTGCGGGCGGCATCGGAAATCGAAGAGGTGACCAGCTTGACCACACCCTCCATCGCCTTGACCACCACGTTGCCGGTGAAGCCGTCGGTGACGATCACGTCTGCGCCCGCACCCGGCACGTCGCCGCCTTCGACATTGCCGATGAAATCGATCTCGCCGGAACGGGCGAGGACCTCGTGGGCCTCGGTCTCGACGTCGCGGCCCTTGCCGGACTCCTCGCCGACCGACAGAAGCCCCACCGCCGGCGATTCGACCCCCATCACGGCGGTCGAAAAGGCCGCGCCGAGGTAGGCGAACTGGATCAGGTGCTGGGCCCTGACCTCGACGTTGGCGCCGATGTCGAGAAAGAGCACCGGCTTCCCGGGTAGCGGGATGACCGCGGCGAGAGCGGGTCGCTTGACCCCTTTCAGCCGCTTCAGGCCGAAGGTGGAGGCGGCCATCGCGGCACCGGTCGAGCCGAGGCTGACGACGGCGTCGGAGTTGCCGTCCCGGGTGTCCTGAACCGCCCTGACTATCGAGGCCCCCGGTCGGCTGCGGACCGCAGGTACCGGATCGTCGAGGTTGGTGATCGCTTCGCGGACATCGATCAGTTCGGCGCCCGGCGTATCGCCGAGATCGATCCGGTCGGAGGGCCCGAAGATCCGGACCTTGATGCCGTCTCCGGCCGCTAAACGGACCCCCGCCTCGAGCACGTCGAAGCCCTTCTCCACCCCGAAACCGTCGAGCGCGACCGTGGTCCCGCCGAGCTCCAATTACTGCTCCGTGGGAGGAAGGCCCTCGATGCCAGGCCTGCGCTGCGCAATCACCTCACGCCCGGCGTAATCACCGCAGGACGGGCAGACCCGGTGCGGCAGACGCGGCGAGTGGCACTTGACGCAGTGATTCACGCGAGCCTTGTCGGGCTTGTGCGTGGCCCGGCGCTTGTCGCGTCGGGTGCGGGAAGTTCTTTTCTTCGGTACGGCCATAGCGACGGCGCAGTCTAGAGAAAAGCAGCTGCCTCCGCTTTGCCAGAGGCAGCAAGGACCGGCTCAGCCCAGTTCGCGCAGCTTCGACCAGCGGGGGTCGATGTCCTGGCCGTGCGCGTGCGCCTCCGGATCTGCTCCGTTCAGGCTCTCGCCGCAGTAGGCGCAGAGGCCCAGGCAGTCCGGCCCACAGACGATCTGGTTCGGCAGCGAGAGGATCAGCGCGTCGTGAGCCCACGAGGCCAGGTCGAGGATGCCGTTTTCGACGTACGGGCTCTCGAGCTCGGCCGCACTGGTCTGGTCCTCGTCCTCCTCTTCAGCCGTGCCCGGTCGGCTGGAGATCGGCTCAGGGGGCTGATCGACTTCTCTGACATCGACGTTGACCGTGGTCACCGCCGGCTCGAGACAGCGATAGCAGGGCCCGGAAAGCCCGACCTTGAACCGCAACCTCAGCGCGAAGCCGGTGGTGGTCCTCGAAATGTCGAGCCGGAAACCCGTCTCGGGGGGCTTCGGGAGGTAACTCTGCCCGCCGAGCTTCACATCCTCGGGAGCCACCTGGCCCTCCAGCTGCTTCGCGTCTCCATAGCTGAGGCCAAGCGAGTCCAGGTCAACTGTTTCCATCGGCATGGTGCTGTCTCCAGACGGGCTCGGGGTCTACGATGAAGATTCGCCACCAAGCGTAACGAGATGAGCAGCCCGGACTCGACAGCAGATGATCTGACCTACCTTGCCTCGGTGCGCGCCCAGGTGCCGCTCTACGACGAGCTCCAGTCGGCGGCGATCGAGGCGGTGCCGTTCGAGCCCCGGACCGTGCTCGAACTCGGCATCGGCACGGGCCACACCAGCGCGAGGCTGCTCCAGCGCTTTCCCGATGCCCGGATCACCGGGATCGACCGGGACCCGAACATGGTCTTTCGAGCCCGGGAACAGATCAGCGACGTGAAGCTCGGCCGTATCGAGGACCCGCTGCCGGACGGCCCGTGGGACCTCGTGATCTCGGTGCTCTCGGTCCACCGGATCCCTGACGAACAGAAGCAGGTGCTGTTCAGGCGGGTGCGCGAACAGGCGCGCTCACTTGTGATCGGTGATTTCGTCGCGCTGCCTTCCGGAGCCGGTGGTACCGAAGTGCCGGGCACCGCCTACCCGGATACGGCAGAGCAGCTGGCCACGTGGAGCGGCGGAGAAGTCCGTTGGAGCAGCGACGACCTCGTGGTCGTAGCCGCCGACTACCGCTGAGGGTCAGTCTTCGAGTTCGTCGAGCGGCTCTTCGTCGCGGCCGGCGAGCCGGTCGCGACCCCGCTGAACTGCTGCGGTGAACTTCTGCAGGTTGACCTCGAGCGTGCCGAGAATCTCGTCGGCGTAATCCTCTGCTCCGAGGCGGATCTCCCGCTCCCGGGAGCGTGCGTCTTCGACGATTTCGTCGGCGGCGCGCTCGGCCTGCTTGGTGACTTCCTCGTCGGAAACCAGACGGGCCTGCTGCTCGCGGGCTTCACGCACGACCCGCTCTGACTCGCGCTTGGCTTCCTCGAGCATCTCCTGACGCTCCTTGACGATCCAACGGGCCTGCTTGATCTCTTCGGGGATCGTCGCCCGCATCTGATCGAGCAGGTCGTAGATCTCCTCACGGTCCACTCGAACCTGGTCGGTGAGGGGCACCGGCCGGGCGTTGTGGACGAGGTCATCGAGTTTGTCTATGAGGACGAGGACATCCATGGCTCAGCGAACCTTATGCGTCTCGGAGATTTTGTGCCTGAAAGTGGTCATTTGCTGGAACATTCTGCATGGAATCGCCCATTCCTCCAGCCGGCCCTCGAAGACCGTGGAACGGATCACTTGCGGCCGAGCCTTTCGGCGAGGGCGGCCGACACCGGTTCGGGCACCAGATCCGAGATGTCTGCGTTGAAGATTGCCATTTCCTTCACACCCGTCGAAGAGAGGAAGCTGAAGTGCGAACGGGCGAAGACGTAGACGCTCTCGATTTCGGGGTCGAGCTTGTGGTTGAGCTGGGCCATCTCGAACTCGTACTCGAAGTCCGAGATCGCCCGAAGCCCCTTGATCACCGCGGTCGCATCGACGTCCCGTGCGAACTGCACCAGGAGGTCGGAGAAGATCTGCACTTCGACGTTGTCGAGATCTGCAGTGGCGTCTTCGATGAAGGCCTTGCGCTCCTCGGCCGTAAACAGGGTCGCGTTCTTCCGCATCGGCTTGTTGACAACTCCGACGACGACCCGGTCGAACATCCGAGAGGAGCGTCCGATGATGTCTAAATGACCGTTGGTGACGGGGTCGTAGCTGCCGGGACAGATTGCGGTGCGCTTGGAGGTGGAGTTCATTCGCTTTCCGGGGACGAGGGGTTGACGTGGAATGTAACCAGTGTGCGGCCGTACCGGCGCTCCCGGACTGTCTCCAGCGATGGAATCTCCAGATCGCGACCGGCCTCGCTCTCGACGACGACCCTGCCTCCCGGCGCCAGCAGGCCACCCAGGCAGGGATCCAGCCGCGCCGCGATTTCCGCGACATGGCGGTACGGCGGATCGAGCAGGATCAGGTCGAAGACCGCCCCGTCGCCTCCGGAAACGACCCAGTCGGCAGCGTCCCTGCGGACTATGTCGACCCGGTCGAGCAGTCCGAGGTTATGCACGTTGCCCATTGCCGGACGGGTGTCCTGATCGACCAGCACCGCATGCGCCGCACCACGGGAAATCGCTTCGATACCGAGCGCACCGGTACCGCAGTAGAGGTCAGCCACCCGGGCCCCGGTGATATCCCCGAGTGCCGAGAACAAGGCTTCCCTCACCCGCTCCGGCGTCGGCCTCACCTTCCACCCTTTCGGGGCCAGCAGCTGACGGCCGCCGAACTCTCCCGAAATCACCCTCACTGCCGGACCCCGCCGCGGTCGAAGCGGTAGCGGGCCAGCTCCGGAAGCGGTCCGAAGGCCGGCGAATCGAGCCCGCCGGCTTCGGTGACCAGCCGTTCGAGATCGGCTCTGGCCTCTTCCAGCAGGTCGCCGTCTTCAGGCAGCCGCGCGACCCGGAACCTGGGCAGCCCGTGCTGACGGGTGCCGGTGACCTCGCCCTCCCCGCGCATCTCCAGGTCGATCTCGGCGAGACGGAAGCCGTCCGGCTCGGTGGCCATCGCATTCAGTCGGCGGCGTGCTGCGAGGCTGGCGGATGAGCTCATCAGCAGGCAGCTTCCCCCATGACGGCCACGGCCGACCCGTCCCCTCAGCTGATGGAGCTGCGAGAGGCCGAAGCGCTCGGCACCTTCGATCACCATCGTGGTCGCGTTCGGGACGTCGATGCCGACCTCGATCACGGTTGTGGCGACCAGTACGTCTGTGCGGCCATCCTCGAAGGCCTTCATCGCAACCTCCTTGCGATCCGAAGACATCCGGCCGTGGACCAGGCCGACCTCGAGATCACTGAGCTCGCCGCCGCGCAGCCGTTCGGCTTCGGCCTCGGCGGCCCTGGCCTCGATCGCCAGGGACTCCTCGACCAGCGGGCAGACGATGAAAGCCTGCCTGCCCCGGGCGACTTCGGCTCTGATCCGCTCGAAAGCCGCCGATCGCTGCGCTTCACCAAACAGGCTGGTCTCGACCGGCAGCCGCCCGGACGGCAGCTCCCTGATCGTGGTCACGTCGAGGTCGCCATAGGCAGTCAGCGAGAGCGTCCTCGGTATCGGCGTAGCCGACAGGCTGAGCAGGTTGGTGCTGCGGCCCGGCGGTGCCTTGGAGTTCAGCCTCTCCCGCTGCCGGACTCCGAAGCGATGCTCTTCGTCGATCACACAGACCGCGAGCGAATCGAACCGGACCGGGTCCTCCAGCAAGGCCTGTGTCCCGACCAGAATCGAAGGCTCGCCGGCGGTCAGGGAGGCGAGCACCTCGGAACGCTGGGACGGCGAGCTCGAGCCGGTCAGCACCCCGAGCTTGACGCCCGTCCCGCGAAGCAGCCTGGCGATGGTCGAAACGTGCTGGTCGACCAGCACCTCGGTCGGCGCCATCAGGACCGCCTGCCGGCCCGACTCGACAGCTCGCAGCATCGCCCAGAGAGCCACCACCGTCTTGCCCGAGCCAACCTCACCCATAAGCAGCCGCCTCATCGGCTCCGCACCTTCCAGGTCGAGTCCGATCCGCTCGATCGCCGCGCGCTGCTCACCGGTCAGCTCGAACGGAAGTCCGGCAAGCCACGGATCCGAGATCCTCCGGCCACCGCCCACCGGTACCGGCGGGCCGAGATCGAGCCGCTCCTTCGAGCGAAGGCCCGCCAGGACCACCTGATGCAGGAAGAGCTCTTCGTAGGCGAGCCGGCGGCGGGCCCTGGCGGAAGCCTCGACAGTAGAAGGAAAGTGTGCGCCACGGATCGCGGCGGCCGCGGTCGGCATGTCACGATCCACGAGTACGGCTGACGGCAGCGGATCGGCCAGATCACCGGCGAGGCCGCAGGCCTGCCAGGCCCAGCTTCGCCACCGGCCGGGTCCGATCTCGCCACCGGCCCGGTGCCGCGGCCGTGGCACCTCTGCGGCCAGCCCCGGAGCGCCCTTGCTGCGACCTGCTGAAGCTTCGGCGGGCTCATGTTCGGAGACCACGAAGCCTTTCTTCTCGACCCGGCCTTCGAGAACCAGGGAACGTCCCGGAGTCAACTCGTCGAGCACCCAGTGACGGTTGAACCAGACCGCCTTGATCTGTCCGGAATGATCGGACACCACGGCTTCCACGACGCTGAGCCCGCGCCTTCGCACCCGGACCCGGCGGGCAGAGACGACCTCGACCGCCACCGACGACCTGACTCCCCTTTCCAGTTCGGCCAGCGAGGAGCGGCCGGGTGACTCGGAGTACGAACCCGGAAAGCGCCAGAGCAGATCGAAGACGGTGCTGACGCCTGCCTCCAGAGCCTGCGCCTCGAGCTTCGGGCCGATCCCTTCAAGCGTCGAAAGTGGCGCCTCGAACCGGCCCGCCTGCGGCCAGCGAATCGGCGCCCGGAGCAGCGTCTCGCGCCCGGGTCGCCCGCCACCCCCGAAAGCCGGCGGCGCTACTGGCTGGCGAGCAGCCACCACCAACTCGGCTGCCCACCTTCGTGGACCTCGAGCTCTATCCCCTGCGGCGCGTGCGCGGAGATCTCCTCAAGCGGAATAGGTGCGCCCTCGCCGGCGATCACAGTCACGATCTCGGCCCCTTCGGCCAGATCCTCGACAGTCGAAGCCAGGGTGCTGCCGGTGCCGCCCCAGGCGACGATCTCACTACCGATGAAGCCGACCGCGTCCCCGCGGCGGAAACGCCCGGCCGCATCGTCCCTCCCGGCAGGCGCGATGCCACCAGTGCGGATCTCGGCGATCGCCCCGGCCAGGCGCGTACGGTTCTCCTCCGCTCCCAGTTCGGGGTCGAACTCGACCAGGGCGAGCAGCCCTTCCTGCTGGGTCCGGGTCGGGATCACGATCGCGTTCTTTTCAGAGAGCTCACAGGCACGCTCCGCCGCCATGATCACGTTCGAGGAACTCGGCAGCACGATGACGTCCTCAGTGGGCACCTCGCGGATCCCGGCCAGCAGCTCGGCGGTCGAAGGATTGAGGGTCTCCCCTCCTTCGATCACCATCGCGTCCATCGAGGCGAAGAGGCCTTTCATACCGTCACCGCCGGAAACCACGACGACGCCGGTCAGGTGGCCGGCCATACGGGCCCGCCGCTCGGCGACCTGTTTGCGCATGTCGGCCACGTCAAGGTTGGTGACGTCTCCGACTGAAGCGAAGACCTCCATCGCCGACTCGGGATCGTCGGTGTGGACGTGGACCTTGAGCGTCGCTTCGTCGCCCACCACCAGGACCGAATCACCCAGCTCCTCGAGGGTCCCGACGAAGTCTCTGGCGACCAGTCCGGATCCCGAGACGATGAAGTTGGTGCAGTACTGGAAACGGCTGTCCTCGTGATGCGGCTGACTGAGACGCGCCGGTTCGTGGTGGTCGATCACCGGAAGGTCTGCGTCGTCGCCCCGGAGCGCCGCCAGCACTCCGGCAAGAATCAGGACCAGGCCGTAGCCGCCGGCGTCGACGACTCCGGCTTCGGCCAGCACGTCCAGCTGCTCCGGAGTGCGCTCGACAGCCTTCTGACCGTCGGCGATGGCCTGTTCCAGCACGTCGGCCAGGATCTCGTCCTGCTCCTCGGGGGTCGCCTCCGGACTGAGACGTTGCCGGTCCGCATCGACATGGGCGAGCTGCCGTGAGATCGAATGGGCCATCTCGCGAAATACGGTGAGCATCGTGCCCTCCGCCGGCTCTCTGACCGAGGCGTAGGCGGCATCGGCCGCCCGGCCGAAAGCCGACGCGACCAGAACGGGGTCGACCAGCTCCCCCGGGCGCGAGGCCAGCTCCTCGGCGGCCCCTCTGACGATCTGGCTGAGGATCACGCCCGAGTTGCCCCTGGCCCCCATCAGTGCCGCCCCGGCCAGCGCCGATACCAGATGGTCGCGTCCGATTTCGTCGAGTGAGCGACCGTCGTCGAGGCGATCGAGCTCCTCCATGACCGCCTTCATGGTCATGGCCATGTTCTCCCCGGTGTCACCGTCGGCTACGGGATAGACGTTGAGGTCGTTGACTTCCTGGCGGCGAGCCTCCAGGGATCCGTAAGCAGACGCAACTACACGCCTGAAGCGTTCAATGCTTTGGTCAGCCACAGTCCGCGAGCGTACAGATCGTTGCGGACTGCCGGATCAGGCGGCTTTGGTGACCTTGTTCGCCTTGAGGCAGCGGGTACAGACGTTGACGCGCTTGCGCGAGCCGCCTTCGACGATGCGTACCTTCTGGAGGTTTGCGTCGAAGCGCCGCTTGGTGGCGATCATCGAGTGGCTTCGGGAGTTACCGAAACTCGGACCTTTGCCGCAGGTGTGACATACGCGTGCCATTGGACGGATCATCCTAGCCGAAAGCGCCGGCGGAGGGCCTCGACCCGTGGAGTCCCGACGGACTCAGTCGAGCAGTTGGCTGCGGATCTCGCTCATCCGCAGCACTGCGCGTGCGGCGCTGGCGCCCTGGTCGCGCTTTCCGCCCCCGGTGCGGGCCAGCGCCTGGTCCATGTTCTCGACGGTCAGGACGCCGAAACCGCAAGGAACCCCGGTTCGCAGCTGCACGTTCTGGATCCCGCGGGCCGCCGCGGAACAGACGAAGTCGTAATGGTCGGTCTCACCGCGGATCACTGCGCCGAGACAGGCCACGCCGGCGTAGCGCCCCGAGGTAGCGCAGTAGTGAGCCGCGATCGGCAACTCGAACGCTCCCGGGATCTCGAAGACGTCTATCCGGTCCTCCCCGATACCCGCCGCCTCGAACTCGGCCCGGGCCCCGGCGATCAGCCTTTCGGCCAGATCCTCGTAGAAGCTGCCGATACAGATCGCATAGCTGTCGCCGCCGCTCACTGGCCGTCGGTCCGCGTCTCGCGTCGGCCGGGCTTCTCGTGCTCGGCCATACGGCTGCGGTCGCTCAGCTGCTCGCCGTGGATCATCTCCTCGTCAAGAGCCAGGCCCTGATGGTGAAGGGTGTGGCCCATCCGGTCCCTTTTGGCGCGCAGGTAGGACTCGTTGTGGAGGTTGGGCGGTGCCTCGATCCTGATCTGCTCGGTGACCTTGAGCCCGTGACCCTCGAGGCCGATGATCTTCTTCGGGTTGTTGGTCAGGATGCGGATGTCGTGGAGCCCGAGGTCGCGGAGTATCTGCGCCCCGATGCCGTAGTCGCGCAGGTCGGCGGGGAGTCCCAGCTTGAGGTTGGCGTCGACAGTGTCGAAGCCCTCCTCCTGAAGCTTGTAAGCACGAAGCTTGTTGAGCAGCCCGATGCCCCGTCCCTCCTGGGAGAGGTACAGCAGCACACCCTTGCCTTCTTCTTCGATCATCGCCATCGCCGCGGCGAGCTGGTCGCCACAGTCACAGCGCATGCTGTGGAAGACGTCGCCGGTCAGGCACTCGCTGTGGACCCTGACCAGAACCGGCTCACCGGTGTCGACCTGGCCCTTGACCATCGCCACGTGGTGCTTCTCGTCGACCAGTGAGCGGTAACCGACCGCCCGGAAGTCGCCGAAGGAGGTCGGCAGCCCGGTCGAGACGACCCGCTCGACCAGCTTCTCGTTCTCGCGCCGGTAGCTGATCAGATCGGCGATCGTGATCATCTTCAGATCGTGCTCGGCCCCGTACTCGATCAGATCGTCGATCCGGGCCATGGTGCCGTCTTCGTTCATCACCTCGCAGATCACTCCCGAAGGGTTCAGTCCGGCCAGCCGTGCGAGATCGACACTGGCTTCGGTGTGGCCGGAGCGCTCAAGCACGCCGCCCTCCTTGGCCTTGAGCGGGAAAACGTGTCCGGGAACGACGATGTCGCGCGGTCCGGCGTCGGGGTCGATCGCCACCTGAACGGTCTGTGAGCGGTCTGCCGCGGAGATGCCGGTTGTGACGCCTTCGGCCGCCTCGATCGAGACCGTGAAGGCCGTCTCCAGGGGCGCTTCGTTCTTTGCGGTCATCAGGCTCAGGCCGAGCTGGTCACAGCGCTGCGGGGTCAGGGCCAGGCAGATGAGCCCGCGACCCTCCTTCGCCATGAAGTTGATCGCCTCCGGGGTCACGAACTGCGCCGCCATGACCAGGTCGCCTTCGTTCTCGCGGTCCTCGTCGTCGGTGACGATCACCATGCGTCCCCGGCGGATGTCTTCGAGGGCTTCTTCGATCGTATTAAAGGGCGACCGCTCCTCGGTCATGCTGCCTGGCTGCTGTCGCTCACTGCTGGACATCTGGATTCACTCGCCAATCTCATCGGGTTGAATGCTTTCGGAGTTGCGGTCCGGACCGACCTTTCCACCATATGGTGACACCATTCGCTCGACGTAACGTGCGATCACGTCACACTCGATGTTTACCGGGCTTCCGGCGGCGAGGCTTCCGAGGCTGGTCCGCTCCTTCGTCTCGGGTATCAGCGCCACCTCGATCCAGTCTTCGGCGGCGTCTGCCACGGTCAGGCTGACCCCCTCGATCGTGATCGAGCCCTGGGGGATCACGAACTTCAGCAGGTGGGAAGGCAGGCTGACCCTGAGGCGGGTCGAGAACCCTTCGGCCTCGGCCGATACGACCTCACCGACCCCGTCGACATGACCCTGAACGATGTGACCGCCGAGCCGGTCTCCGGCCCGCAGCGCCAACTCGAGGTTGACCCGATCACCCGAACCGAGCGATCCGAGTGAGGTCATGTTCAGGGTCTGGCTCATCGCGTCGGCGGTGAAGCCCACCTCGCTGACCGTGGTCGCGGTCAGGCAGGCGCCGTTGACGGCGATCGAATCACCAAGCTCGATCTGACCGGCCAGGGAGGTCTCGATCTCGAGACGGGCGCCATCGGATCCGGTCGAGATCGAGGCCAGCCGGCCGAGGTCGGCTATCAGTCCGGAGAACATCCCTCACCAGGCTCTCAGTTGCGCGCTCATGTGTACATCCTGACCGACCCGGCTCACCTGCATGTCGATGGCGCGGATCGCATCGGCCATCTTCTCCGGTCCGCCTCCCCCGGCCGCCCCCCGGCCGCCGCCGACGACGATCGGGGCGACGAAGATCTCGAGCCGGTCGACCTCCCCGGAATCGATCGCGGTTCCGGCCAGCGTCGGTCCACCCTCGAGCAGAACGGAGCCGATCCCCTCCGCACCCATCAGGTCCAGTGCTTCGACGAATCTCTCCTCCGGGCTTCCGTCACCGGTCGACAGGAAACCGGCGCCCGCGGCCTCGAGTCGCGCCCTGCCGACCGGGTCGACGCCCGGCCCGGCCACGATGAATACCGGCGCCGACTCGATGTCCTCGAAGATCGGGTCGGATGTCGCGAGCAGCGGCCCGGAGTCGAAGACCACCCTGGCCGGCTGGCGTACAGGGAGCAAGCCCTCCGGCGGGACTGCCGTCCTCTTCGTCCAGGCGGGCGGTCAGTTTCGGGCGGTCGGCTGCGGCGGTACCGGCACCGACCGCGACCGCGTCGAGATCGGCCCGCCAGCGGTGTACGAGCCTGCGGCTCTCGGGCCCCGATATCCAGCGCGAGTCGCCACTGCGGGTGGCGACGACACCGTCGAGGCTCATCGCCATCTTCAGCACCAGCAGCGGTCGGCCGGTCGCGGCACGCTTGAGGAAGTCCTGGATGAGCCCCCTGCACCCGGCAGCGACTTCGTCGTCGGCCTCCCGCACTGCGATTCCGGCCTGCCGCAGCCGTCGAGGCCCGATCCCGGCGGTCTTTTCCGTCGGGTCGGCACAGGCGTATACGACCTCCGCGACACCGGCCTCGATCAGGGCGTCGGCACATGGAGGCTGGCTGCCGGTGTGGGCGCAGGGCTCGAGGGTGACCAGCATCGTCGCGCCTCCGACGTCGTTTCCTTTCGCTTCCGCGTCGGCCAGAGCCTCGCGTTCAGCGTGAAGGCCACCGTGACTGCGATGCCACCCTTCCCCGATCACCCGGCCCTCGCTGACCAGCACCGCACCGACCATCGGGTTCGGACTCACGAGGCCGCGCCCGCGCAGCGAAAGCTCGATCGCTCTGTCCCAGTGGCGTCGCTCGGGCGGTGGTCGGTCGGAACTCATGTGACAATCTTGACGACTTATGAAGGTCATCATCCAGATCCCCTGCCTGAACGAGGAGGAAAACCTCCCCGCGACGCTCGCCGACCTGCCGACGGCGATCGAAGGCGTCGACGAGATCGAGACCCTGGTGATCGATGACGGGTCGACCGACCGCACGGTCGAAGTGGCTTGGGAATGCGGGGTCGACCACGTCGTCAAGCTACCGCGGAACAAGGGTCTGGCTACCGGATTCCAGGCCGGCCTGGACGCCTGCCTCAAGCTCGGGCGCCGACATCATCGTCAACACCGACGCCGACAACCAGTACTACGGCGGCGATGTCGGCAAGCTGGTCCGGCCGGTCCTCGACGGTCGGGCCCAGATGGTGGTCGGCGATCGCGACGTTGCCGCGATCGACCATTTCTCACCGTCCAAGAAGACCCTCCAGAAGATCGGCAGCTGGGTCGTGCGTCGCCTCTCGGAGACCGAGATCACCGACGCCACATCGGGCTTCAGGGCCTACAGCCGGGAGGCAGCCCTCCAGCTGATGGTGGTCGACAACTACACCTACACGCTCGAGAGCCTGATTCAGGCTGGCAAGACCCGAGTCGCGCTGGGTGAGGTCGAGATCCGGACCAACCCGAAGACGAGGGAGTCGAGGCTGTTCGGCTCGACCTCGACTTACGTGAGGCGAAACGGCCTGGCGATCCTGCGCATCTACGCCCGGTACGAGCCGCTCAAGGTCTTCTTCACCTTCGGCATCATCACCTTCGTCCTGGCGATCGCCTCGTGGATGCCTTTCCTCACCGACTGGATCCTCAACGGCGACCGGGATGGCAACATCCAGTCCCTGCTGCTCGGCGCGGTGCTTTTCATCGTCTCGATCCAGCTATTCGCCCTCGGAATCATCGGCGACCTGCTTGCGGGCCAACGGGTGATGACCCAGCGGGTCTTCGAGCGGGTCCGTCGGGTCGAGCTCGAGCTGGATGTGGAGCCGAGCCACCTGGAAGACCCGCCGCACGAGCGGACCACGGTCTGAGTCCAGTTGACGGGCGATTCCGAGACACCTGAGCAGGTGGAGAGCGAGGCTGCGCGCAAGTCCGGCCGCTTCGGTCGCACGGCCGGCTTCCTGACCATCGGGGTCGGCCTGACCGGGCTGATCACCTACGTCTACTTCTTCATCGCCGCCCATAACCTCGACCGGGACTCCTATGGCGAGATCACGGTGCTGTGGTCGGCGGTCTTCATCACCGTCTCGACCCTCTACCGGCCGGTGGACCAGCTGCTCTCGAGGCACATCTCCGAGCACATCGAGCGCGGCGATCCTGACACCGGACCGGTTCGGGTCGCCGCCCGGATCCAGATCACGCTCGGCTTCGCTTTCGCCGCGGTCGCACTGATCCTGAAAGGGCCGATCGAAAACGGACTGCTGGACGGCAACTCCGCGCTTTACTGGATCTTCTTCTCGGCCGTGCTGTTTTACGCAGCCAGCTACTACGCGCGCGGATACTTCGCGGGCCACCAGCAGTTCGGCCTGTTCACCGCGCTGATCCTCTCGGAGTCGGTATTCCGGACCCTGTTCGCCGTGCTGGTCGCGGTCGGCCTGCTCTCCGGCCAGACGATGGTCGCGATCGGCATCGTCGCCGCACCGCTGCTCTCCCTGATGGTCGTACCGTACGCGATCGCCAGGCGCACCCGCCGCGAGGAAGCCGAACGGGCCGAGCGCCGTGAGGCCGAGATCGACATGGACGCCGAACGGGATGAGTTCTCGATGTCCCACGGTGCGGGCTTTGTCGGCTCGGTCTTTCTGATCATGTTCAGCGAGCAGGTCTTCCTCAACGCGGGACCGCTGCTGGTGAGCGCCCTCGAGGGTGCCGGAGCCGCCGGCTTCATCTTCAACGTGCTGATGATCGCCCGCGCACCGCTTCAGCTCTTCCAGGCGGTCTCGACCAGCATCCTGCCCCACCTCACTTCGCTCCACCACAGCACCGAAGCCGACTCCGAGACCCAGTTCCACCGCTCGGTCAGGAACGTGCTGTTCGGAGTCACCGGATTCACCGCCCTGACGGCGGTAGTGGTGCTGATCGCGGGCCCCCAGCTGATGCAGCTCGCCTTCTCCGACAAGTTCAGCTACGACCGGGCCGGCCTGCTATTGGTCACGGCGGGCATGGGCTTCTACCTCGCCGCGGTGACCGTGAACCAGGCGACGATCGCCCAGGGCCAGGCCAGGCGTGCCTCGATCCGGTGGATCTCATGTGCGGCCTTCTTCATCGCCTGGACCTTGATCCCGCTGATCGAAGACGTCAACCGCCGGGTCGAGATCGGCTTCTCGCTGACCGCCCTGATCCTGCTCGCAGGGCTGTACTTCGTCTACCGCCGGCCGTCCGGGCCGACAGAGGGCCTGCCGCTGGAAGGCACGACGGACGAGATCGGCACCAGACTGGCCGGCCTCGAAGACGGCACGCCCTAGCCGGATTCGGCGGCGGCGAGGATCTTCGAGTAAGACTCGGCCGGATCATCGGCTCCGAATACCGCTGAACCGGCGACCAGGAGGCTGGCCCCGGCGGCGGTCATCCGGCCGGCGGTTGCCTCTCCGATGCCGCCGTCGACCTCGATCAGCGCATCGCCGGCTATCGGCTTCAGACGCGAGACCTTGTCCGGCGAGCCTTCGATGAAGGCCTGTCCACCCCATCCGGGGTTGACGGTCATCGCCAGGATCAGGTCGGCCGAGCCGCGCAGTTCGCTGACCGCCTCGACCGGGGTACCGGGATTGATCGCAACCCCGGCCAGGCAGTCGAGTTCGCGGATCGCTCCGAGTGCGCGGTGTACGTGCGGCGTCGCTTCGGCGTGAAAGGTGATGCTGTCGGCTCCCGCCCTGGCGAATTCCTCGAACTGGCGGTCAGGCTGGTCGATCATCAGGTGGACGTCGAGCACCCCACCGGCATCGTGGACCTGGTCGGCGATCGATGAGGCGACCAGCGGACCGATCGTGATCGGCGGCACGAAGCTGCCGTCCATGACGTCGAAGTGGATGACCCTTGCTCCGGCGTCCATCACTTCGGCGATCGCCGAGCCGAGCCGGGAGAAGTCGGCCGAGAGGATCGAAGGGGCGATGTGGATGCCGTCGAAGGCGGCCCGCCTTTCGGATCCGGTCATATCGGCCTCAGCATCGAGCCGCCGCAGGTCTGGCAGGTCATGTCTTCGGTTGAGCTCATTCTGGCGATCGTCTGGTGGACACCACATTCGGGACACTGGCTGACCAGCTCGTACCGGCTGAGGCAGTAGACGCAGCGGAATCTACCCGGAAGCTGGGTGGGCCGGAGCCACGGCTCTCCGCATCCCGGACAGGCCGGCCGCGGGATGGATGCCGCCGTCGGTTTTTCCGGCTGGGATGACACCTCGGCCATTATTGCCTGCGCTCCGGCGGTCACGGCCGGCGCAGGCGGGCGATGAAGAAGCCGGTCGTCCGGTCGCGATCGGGCAGCAGCTGGAGACACCGTGGGTCGGCGGGGTCAGCCAGGTCCGGCGCGAGCTCCCCGAGGTCGTCGACCCCGAGACCCTTTCGCTCGGCCAGCGCCCGGACCTGGTCCGAGTTCTCCCGCCTCGAGATGGTGCATGTCGAGTAGACGAGGATGCCTCCGGACCCCAGCGAGTCTGCAGCGCGGTCGAGCAGGTCGGCCTGGAGCGGCAGCAGCCTTTCGACCACCGCCGGGCTCTTGCGCCAGCGGGCATCCGGCCGGGAGGCCAGTGCGCCGAGGTCTGAGCAGGGCGCGTCGACCAGGGCGCGGTCGAAAGTCGAGAGGATCTCACCTCTCCGGCCGTCGGTCTCGGCGACCATGACGTTGTGGTAGCCGAGCCGCTGGACCTGCTGAGCGACCTGATCGGCCCGGGCGGCGCTGATCTCGACTGCCACCATGTTCCCCTGCCTTCCGACCCTCGAGGCGATCTGGCCGGTCTTGATGCCGGGCCCGGCGCAGAGGTCGAGGACCCGTTCGCCCGGCTCGGGACCGAGGACCTCGACCACCGCCGCCGAGCCGCGCGACTGCATCACGACCAGGCCTTCGCCGGCCGCCCGCTCGGCGGCTTCGAGGTTGCCGCGGGCGACGACCAGCTCCGGCGCAGCCATCGGCCAGTCACCTTCGGCGGGGGAAAGTTCCACGTGTTCATCCGCGAGGCGCTCGATCATCTCCTCCCGACCGACCCGGTCGGGGTTGACCCGGAAGGCCCGCTCGGCCGGGCGGTTGGCGGCGGCCAGGAGCGAACGGGCGCGTTCCGGTCCGAGCTCCTCCCACCACATCGATGCCAGCCAGAGCGGCGCCGAGTGCGCGAATGCGGCGGCCTTCGGGGTCGACTCGTCGGCCAGCCGGCCCTTCAGCGACTCCTTTTCCCGCAGAGCCCGGCGCAGCATCGCGTTGACGAAGCCGGATGCGTGAGCCGCACCGGCCCCCCGGGTCAGGTTCACCGCCTGGTCGACTGCGGCATAGTCCGCCCCGTCATGGCTGAAGAGCAGCTCGAAGAGGCCCAGCCTCAGCGCCGCCATCACCTCGGGGTCCGGCCTCTGGCCTCGCTTTTTCGAGTATCCGGCGACGATCGCATCGGACGTGCCCCGACGCTGGACCGATCCGTAGGCGAGCCGCTGGGCGGCGGCCCGGCGGCGGCCGGTCAACCCTCGCGCCTCGACCTCGTCACGGAAGGCCAGCTCGGTGTACTCGTCCTTTTCGAAGGTCCGGCGCAGGACCGCGAAGGCGGCCTCGCGCTCCGGCGTCACATCACTCAAGTCGCAGCCGTCGGGACGCCGCGCCCGCGCAGGTAGGAAGCCGCGTCCATGGCCTTGCCGCCGGCCGGCTGAACCGACAGCAGCTCGAGGGCTCCGTCCGAGCATCCGAAAAAGAGCCGGCCTTCGTCGGCGGCGAAGCCGCCGGGTCCCAGTTCGGGCAGAGCTCCCTCGCCGGCCGGGGTCGCAGAGCGCACCGCCAGCCGTTCCCCACCGTCGAGCTCGATGAAGGCACCGATGTGGGGCGTCAAGGCACGAATCAGGTCATTGACCGGGCAGACCGCCATCTGCGGGTCGATCCGGCGCTCCCCGGACTCGATCTTCTCGGCGTAAGTCAGCCCTTCTTCACTCTGCTCGGTCCACTCGATCCGTCCTTCGGCGGCCAGCTCCAGAGCCTCGAGCAGCAGCTCCCCGCCGATGTCGGCGAGTCCGGCCGAAACCTGCTCGAAGTTCTGGTCGACTCCGATCGGCATCTCGCGCCGGAGGGCCACAGGACCGGAGTCGAGCCCGGCCACCAGCCGCATCACGCAGACGCCCGTCTGTTGGTCTCCAGCCATGATCGCCCGTTCGATCGGTGCCGCCCCGCGCCACCTGGGCAGCAGGGACGGATGTACGTTCAGCATCGGAAGTTCGCTCAGCAGCGGCTCTTTGATGATCTGCCCGAAGGCGCAGATCGAGGCCCATTCACCGCCGGCCGCCAGGATTCGTTCGCGGTCTTCGTCTTCGTTCACGTTGGCGCTCTTGAGAACCTCGATTCCGAGTTCCTCAGCCGCCTCGGCCACCGGTGACGGCTGGAGCTTGCGGCCACGGCCGCGTTTGCGGTCGGGCAGGGTCACAACCAGAGCGGGCCGGTGGTCGGAAGCCGCCAGGTGACCGAGCACGATCGCGGCGAATTCCGAGGTCCCGAGAAAGGCTCCCTGGCTCACTGGTCTTCGTCGTCCGGAGGGGCGTAGCTCTCGCCCCGACGCAACGCCTTCAGCGCCCCGCGGCGCTGGCTGCGTTCGGTGCGGTCGAGGATCAGCACACCGTTGAGGTGGTCGATCTCGTGCTGCAGTACACGGGCTTCATGTCCGGAGGCCTCGATCAGGATCGGCGAGCCGTTCCGGTCCTGGCCGCTGACCCGGGCGTAAAGAGGTCTTTCGACCTCGACCACGACCCGGGGCAGGCTTAGGCAGCCCTCGATCATCGGCTCGGTCTCCTCCGAGAGCCACTCGATCTCCGGGTTGACCAGAGCCTGGGGAACCGCGTCCGCGTTGGTCTGGAAGACGAGCAGGCGACGCAGCTTTCCGACCTGGTTGGCGGCGAGACCGACCCCGAGGCTCTCCTGCATGAGGACGATCATGCGATCGATCTCCTGCGACAGCGATTCGTCGAAGCCGGTCACGTCCGAAGCCCGGCTCTTCAGCACCGGATCGCCGTACTGGACGACCTGTGCGAGTGCGGCTTCCCGCTTTCTGAGCGTGTCCTCGTCCAGCCCGGGCCCGGCCGGAGGCGATTCGACCGTTACCTCTTCCTCGGGCGCGACCGTTTCTGTAGCTGATTGCTGCGTCTCGCTCATCGGCAGCGAGTTTACCGTCCGTGTGGCCCGGTCTCTTCTACTGCGGATCGACGTCGATGCTGAGAACGATCCCCTTGAATACACGATCGACCAGCATCGCCTCGACCTCCTCGTGAACCGCCCCGACAGTCTGCTCGCGCAGGCCGGTCTTGATCAGCATGCGACGGCGAAACCGGTTCCGGGCGCGGAACATCGGGGCCGGCCCGAGCAGCGACGAGCCTTCGGGCAGCACGGCGGAGAGCCGATGGCTGACTTCGCCGGCAGCGCGATCCAGGGCCGGCTCATCCTCACTGGCGAGCGTGATCCTGACCAGGAATGAGTAGGGCGGGTAGTCCAGGAGCCGCCGGCGCTCGAGCTCACCCTCGAGGAAGCCGGGGGAATCGTGTTCTGCGGCCG
>CAVPWI010000002.1:0-512382 GCA_963709475.1 uncultured Solirubrobacterales bacterium
AATCCGGCAATTCTGGACGTCGGAGACAACTATTCGATCGAAATCGGGGCCTACGTCAATTCCGACCCTCGTTTCGTACCCAGCTTCGACGCTCTGGGTATTCCGATTCCGGCCTCGTTCACGGGTTCCGACACCGCAACCGCAGAAGCCACGATTCTCGCAATCATCCTGGAGAAGGACGAACCAAGTGAGGAAGGCGAGATCATCCGCGGTGTCCACGACAACCAGACGATCTACACGCTGACCCTGACCAACAACTCGATCAACCCGACCTCGGGAACGACGATCACCGACTTCCTGCCGGCCGGTCTCGAGTTCCTCGGCTGCTCGACCAACAGCGACAACACCACTGACGCGCCGACCAATCCCGGCAGCCCCGACGAGTACGTCGGCTCCGGGCCGATCGTCGTCCAGCCGGTCAACGACTGCTTCGATCCCGTCCTGGTCGACACCCTGCTGACCGACCCCGACGGCGTCGGCCCCGCTCCGTCAGCCATTTACACGCAGGTGAACTGGAATACCGGCACTCTCTCTCCGGGACAGGAACTGATCTACCGCTACCGTGCCGCCGTTCCGCTGGTCGAGAATACGCTTACCTGGTCCGGCACCACGCCGACCCCGGCTTCCGGTGAGCAGGCGGTAAACCTGGACAACAACTCCGGTCCCGAGATCCGCGACGAGCAGGCGTTGACCAACTACGCATTCGCCGCCGGTACCTACGAAGGCGACCGAGGCGATCTTGCGGTGGAGTCAGATACGGAACTCACGCGTACCGCCGAAGACCTCGCAGTGACCAAGTCTGTCAACGACTCGATCCTCGGGCAGGGCAACATCAGCGAGTGGAATCTTCACTTCCGGACAAGCGAGTACCGCTACTCCGAAGACATCGTCGTCACCGACACTCTTCCGAGCGGGCTGTGTCCGCTCGGGCCGATCAACTATACGACGCAGAATGACCCGTCTGATGCCGAATGTGACCCGACCGGTGACAATCCGAGCGCCCCTTACACGAGCGTGACCGAGAACGCCGATGGTACCTTCACGATCGTCTGGGACTCGACCGCACTCGCTTCGCTCGGCCTCACCGGTATCAACGATGACTTCAACATCACGTTCCCCACGAAGACCAGGGTCTTCTACCAGGAGAACTTCCTTCCGACTACGGAGATCCTCGCCGAAGACAGCATCAGCAATTCGGTTTCACTGACGGCAGATGCATTCTCACGATGCACCGCGCCAGGAACGCCAAACTGCTCCACCCCGGGGCCGACCATTCCCGGTGACGCGGGCCAGCCCGAACCGGTGGTCGACGAGTCCTCGGCCGGGCAGAAAGCTCCCGGAATCCAGATCAAGAAGGAGGTGTCGCAGAGCGGAACCAACTGCCTCGCCTCCACCTACGTGGACACGATCCCTCAGTACCGCCCTGGTGACCGGGTCTGCTGGAGGCTGACCATCGACTTTGCCGGTGACGTGAATACCGATCCGCTGACCGCCTACGACTTCCTCCCGCAAGGGGCGGAATACGTTCCCGGCAGCGCTCAGGACACGGCGGCCAATACGACCGTCAACGTGATCAACGACAGCCTCGCCGCTTTCCAGCTTCTGCGCTGGGACATCACAGGTGCCGCGCCGCCCAGTTCGATACCGGCCGGCGGACAGAAGTTCCAGGTCGTTTTCGCGACGACGGACTTGCCCGACGGGATAATCAGCCCCGTCGACATCGCCGGAAACCTTTTCAAGTTCGGTTTCAAGAACACTCTGGGCCAGACCTTCCCGTTGCGGGACAGGGCCGAATACGAGACCATCCGGCCGGTGGTCGACATCGTCAAGGGCGTGCGCCAGGTCAACTCCGGGCCGATACAGAACCCGCCGGTCGACGGACTGACCGTCAACGGCGGCGACACCGTTACTTACCAGGTCGATGTGTCGTCGGACGAGGACGAAGCGCTCAACGTCGAAGTATGGGACCGGCTGCCGGCCGAGTTCGACTGCACCGCCGTCTCGGCGATCTCGAACGGCGGCATCTGCGTTGACGGAGGACCCAACCGGGATGTGATCCAGTGGACGCTTCCGTCGATTCCGGACGGAAGCTCTGTGGCCCTCACCTATCAGGTGCTGATACCGACCACTTTTGGACCGAACAACACCTTCGTCAATGAGTCGGGTGTGAGGGAGTTCCAGACCGAGACGAACACCGGTGGCTTCTTCACCTACACCCCGCAGAACAACATCGATCCCGACAACCCGGACACCCCGAATGTCCCGCGGATTGACGACCCGAGCAATGTGCGGACCCCGAACGTCGGGGTTGCGAAGTCTCGGACCACCTCGATCACCGAAACCGGCAATACCAACGCCCAGGCGACGATTGGCGAGATCGTCAACTACACGATCACAACGACCCTGCCTGCCGGAACTACGCTCGGAACCAGCCCCAGGCTGATCGACACCCCTTCGTCGGCGGCCACCCAGCCGATCGTCGGAACGCCTACCGCACTGCTGAACGGCAATCCGCTGCCGGCCGGCTGGAGCATCAATACCGTCGGGCAGACGGTGACCGTGGTGGTCCCCGACAACTACGCGATCCCGATCGCAGCTGACGACGTGATTACCGTCCAGATCTCCACCCGGATCATCGACACCACCACCAACGTGAACCGCAGGGGCCAGAACCGGACCAACCGGGCGACCTTCAGCTGGACTGACGGTACACCGAGGAGCGTCAACTCGAACGAGGTCTCGACCACCATCGTCGAGCCCGACATATCCCAGACCAAAAGCAACGACGCCGGCCCCAACCGGGTAGCGCCGGGTGCCACCGTGAACTTCACGGTAACCACCCGAAACAGCAACGCGAGCAACGTCAGCATCGCCCACGACACGGTGATCGTCGACAACGTTCCGGTCGGACTGACACCCGTAGACGGAGTCGGCGACCCGATTCCCGACGGAGGCGTGGTGCCCGGCACCGGAGGGGCGCTCTGGGACCAGGGCGCCCGGACGATAACTTCGTCCCCGGTCAGCATCAATCCGAACTCAAGCGTTGTCTGGAACTACGCCGCGAAGGTGGATGCCCCCGCAGTCGGCGGTGACATCCTCACCAATACCGCGGACGCTACGACCACCTCGATCAACGGCGTCGATCCCGACGAACGGACCGCAACCAGCACCTACAACGTCGGCTACGTCGCTGACT
Source organism: uncultured Solirubrobacterales bacterium (assembly GCA_963709475.1). GTDB lineage: Bacteria > Actinomycetota > Thermoleophilia > Solirubrobacterales > 70-9 > 67-14. Next base: position 3,197 of record CAVPWI010000002.1, read on the forward strand.
CGACCAGTTCGGTCGACGTGATCTCCTTCAGAGGGACCAAGACGGCCGACCCCGCCTGGGCGACGATCGGAACCCAGGTTACGTACACCGTGGTCGGCACGATCCCGGCGAATCTTGACCTGTTCAACGCCACGGTGGTCGACGTACTGCCCGACTCCCTCGATTTCGACGGCTACGTCTCTGCTACCTGCATCGCCGGTTGCCCGGCCGACCCGGCTCCGACGGTCCAGACATACAACCCGGTGGTGACCCCGACCTCGACCACGATCGCCTGGGACCTCGGCAACATCGCCGCCGGTACCGGTGAGCGCACGATCGAATTCGTCTACCTGGCCCATGTTCGTGACACCTACCGCGACAGCGGTGACCCGGTCGTGGCCGGCGACGACATCGTCAACGGTGTCCAGGCCCGGACGAACTTCACCGACAAGTACGTATTCGACCCCGATTCACTGCCGCCGGCGAGTAGCTACGACTTCGTCGGCCCGATCGTCACCCAGACGATCCCGGTGCGTGAACCGGACGTTTCGCTGGACAAGCAGATCAGCGTCAACGGTGGTCCTTTTGTGGACGGCCCGCGGCAGATCCAGCCCGGAGACGCGCTCGAATACCGCATCAACCTGACCAACAACGGCACCAGCGCGGCCTACGATCTGGCGGTCGATGACCTCCCGGATTCCGAAATCACCAACGTCGTCCTCAATCAGGGCGCGGCCTTCAATACGAAGATGTGGACCAGCGGCGATCCGTCGATGGAGTGGCTGATCCCCGGACCGCTGGCGCCGGGTGACACAGCGACGCTGACCTATACCGCCGAGTCCCTGCCCTCGGCAGACCTCGCCACCGGTTCGTCCGCGACCAATACGGCCGGTTCCGACTACTTCGGCATTCCCGAGGCCGAGCGGATCAATCCCTGGACCTATCGCGAGTACCAGACCAATGAAGACACGGTCACCGTGAACTTCGAGTTCCCCGAGCTCGAGGTCACCAAGACCACCACGGCCGCGGGCTTCCCCGACATCGCCGACGCCAACGTCGGACAGTCCTTCGGCTGGCGGGTCGTGGTCCGCAACACCGCGACCACAGCGGTCGCCTTCGACACGGTGGTTGGCGACACCCTGCCTCCGGCCTGGACCTACGACGCCGGTTCGACCACGATCACCGGCGCGACAACCGCCGAGCCTGGCGTGGTAACCGATCCGGGCGGCGACGTGCTGACCTGGGATTTCGCCGGCCAGCAGATTCAGCCGGGCGGTACGGTCACGATCACCTTCACTGCGACGCCCGGTCCCGGAGCCAAGGCGAACCCGCCGGTCCAGACCAACTCCGTGCTCGCCGTCACTGACGACGCGAGTGGCAGCCCCGGCAACCTGGACGGTCCCTACACCGACAGCGATGACGCTCAGGCTACGCTTCTGTTCCCGGTTCTCACGGTTGAGAAGACTCCGGACGACGGCGCGCTGAATGCCGGCGATCCGCTGAACTGGTCGATCGTGATCAGCAACAGCGGCACCGGCGCGGCCAGCGACGTGGACGTAGAAGACGACCTTCAGGCCGGCATGATCTATACGGCAGGAACTGCCACCGCGGTGCCCGCGGCCGGTTTCACCGAAGTCAGCGTCACCCCGGACCCGAACGACGGCAGCACGCCGATCTCAACCGTCTGGAACATCGCGAGCATCCCGGCCGGAAATTCGGTCACGATCACCTTCCCGGTGGACTCGCTGCCGAGCCTGCCGGACGGAACCGAGATCATCAATACGGTCGACGTCACCGCCCTGGAGCAGCCCGATCCGGTCTCTGACACCGGGAACGTGATCACCGGACTCTCGGCCGACCTGGCGGCGAGCAAGTCCGTCGACCCGGATCCGCCGACCGCCGGATCGCAGTTCACCTACACGATCGGTGTCGAGAACCTCGGCCCCTCGGATGCGACCGGAGTAACGCTGACCGACCCGCTTCCCGCCGAGACCAGCTTCGTCTCGGCACCCGGATGCAGCGAAGCCGCGGGCACCGTGACCTGCTTCGTCGGCGACCTTGACTTCGGCGACACGGCCGAGTTCGAAGTCACCGTGGCTCTGGCGCCTGACGCCGGATTCGTCACCAACACCGTGACGGTTTCGGGGACGACCCCCGATCCGAACCCGGATAACGATACGGCCACCGAAGACTTCGATGCCGCCCAGAACGCTGACATGGCGATCACCAAGACGGCCGATCCGGGATCGATCAACCAGGGGCAGACCACTGTCTTCACCCTGTTGGTCGAGAACAATGGGCCGTCGGTAGCAGAGAACGTCACCGTCACCGACCCGCTGCCTTCCGGTCTCGAGTATGTGTCGGACGACTCCGGTTGCTCCGAGTCCTCGGGCAACATCGAGTGTCTGCTCGGTGACTTCCAGCCGGGCCAGACGCAGACCATCCTTGTCACGGTCAGGGGCATCGATACCGGCGTCTGGACCAATACGGCAACCGTCGGCAGCGACACACCCGACGACGATCCGTTGAATAATGAAAGCTCTGACGATGTAACGGTCGGCGCTACTGCTGATCTGGTCATCACGAAGTCGGCACCGGCAACAGCTACCTCCTACCAGCAGTTCACCTACACGATGCTGGTCGAGAACAGGGGCCCGTCGGACGCGACCGGTGTGACCATCACCGACCCGCTGCCGCCCGGGCTGATCTTCATCTCTTCGGCGGACTGTGACGCGACCATGAGCTGCAGCCTCGGGACGATCCTCTCGGGTGACTCTCGCACTGTGGAAGTCCTCGTCGAAACGACCGAGCCACTCGCCGGTACGACTGTCGTCAATACAGCAGAGGTGACTGGCAACGAGTTCGACCCGAACCCGGATGACAACACCTCGACCGCGGAAACCGTTATCGGCACTCTCGCCGACATCGCCGTTGTCAAGACCGGGCCGGTTCAGGCCCAAGCCGATACCAGGATCATCTGGAACGTCGTGGTCAGCAATTCCGGTCCCAACCCGGCCGAGAACGTGACCCTGACTGACACCCTGCCGCCGCAGGTCACGAATCCGTCGGTGACTACCTCTCAGGGGACCTGCGATACGACGATCGCCTGCTCGTTCGGCACGATTCCGGTCGACGGTACTGTCACGCTGACGATCGAGGCCGACATCCCGAGGGATACGGTCGTCGGATCGACCATCCTCAACTCGGTCGTGGTCGCGACCACGACCGACGAGACCAACCTCGACAACAACACGTCGAGCTGGGAGACGGAAATCACCGCTCCGACACCGTTCCCGGCGGACGTCGGGATCAACAAGGAACGCAGCAACAACGACAAGGTCGAGGTCGGTGACATCGTCGTCTTCAGACTGACGGCGACCAACTTCGGCGAGGTTGCGGCCGACAACGTCGTGATCACCGACACCCTCAGTCCGAAGCTGCGCTTCCGCAGGGCTTCGATCCCCGGTGGCAAGTGCTCGTACAAGAAGTCCAACTCCACCGTTACCTGCCGGGTTGGCAGCCTCGCCGGCGGGGATTCAGTCACCGCCAAGGTCAGGGTCAGGGTGATCGATACCGGGGACATCGTCAATACGGCGAAGATCAATGCCGACAACTCGATCATTTCGATACCGACCTCTACGGTCCGCTTCCCGGTTGCCAAGGGTCGCACCAACCTGGCGGTGACCAAGAAGGCCGATCGCAAGAAGGTCAAGAGTGGCGGAAAGGTCAGATACCGGATCACCGTGCGCAATAGGACCGATCGTGCCGCGACAGGCGTTACAGTCTGCGATTCGATTCCGTCCGGCTCGACCGTGGTCAAGGTCGGCCGCGGCCGGCTTGACGGAGGGCGAGTCTGCTGGGAGATTCCATACCTGGGAGGTAAGGTCAGCCGAAACTTCGTGATCGTCCTCAGAGTCGATAGTTCCTACCGCGGCAAGAACATGCGCAATGTCGCTGTGGCTCGGGCCGAGAACGTCTCCGGCAAGCGCCAGGATTCGGCGAAGATCGGCGTGATCGAGATCAGGAATACGAGAGGCGGCGGTGTCACCGGCTAAGCGAGCCGCTCTCCTTCCTTTTGCCCTAGCGCTTCTGCTCGCCGGCCTGGTGGCGAGCCCGGCCGCCGGGTCGACCCCGGCAGCCGATTCGGCGATCTCGTCCTCGGCCAAGGGCGGTTCGCCGAGAGGCAGCTCCACCGTCGCCAGGATCATGATCCCGACGCGGGTCCGTCACCGACCCGGCTTCGACCGTCGCTCCCGCGGAGTACTGCAGACCCAGTCCCGCTGGTCAAAGGGCCCGCAGCATCTTCTCGTCCTGAAAAGGGCCAGGATCGACGGAACTCTCTGGCTGAAGCTGCGCCTGCCGACCAGACCCAATAACTCCGACGGCTGGATCCCGGCCTCGAGAACGCGGATGATGAAGAACCCCTGGCTGGTCAGGGTGTCAGTCGCGAAGAGGCGGGTCGAGGTCTTCAAGCGTGGCCGCAGGGCCCTCGCCTTCAGGGCGGTGGTCGGTACCGCCAGCACACCAACGCCCCGCGGTCTGTTCGCGATTTACGAGAAGGTGCGCCAGCCGGACCCTTCGGGCTTCCTCGGCCCCTTCGCCCTGCACCTGACTTCGCATTCGAACGTGCTCGACAACTATGGTGGCGGTCCGGGCAGGGTGGCGATCCACGGCCGCGGCGCGGCTTCTCTGGGCGACCCGTTGGGCTCAGCCCGATCCCACGGCTGCATCAGGGTCGGCAATGGCAGGATAAAAGCCCTGGCCCGGATGCTGCCGCTCGGCACCCCGGTCCGGGTTCGTTGACGCCAAGCCGCGCTCTGGCGTTGTTTTTTGACGTTACTGCGGTTATATGGTCAGACGTGTGACATTTCGAAGACTTGCCTTGTGCCTTCCGGCTCTTTATCCTGAGGGTGGAATTCCAGAGTCGCCACCGATGCGGTGGGACGAGACAAGGAGAAGCAAATGCATACCGCCACCCCCACCCCCAGCGCCGCCGCCCTGGACATGCAGGCAAACGCACGTCGGCACCTCTGGATGCACTTCTCCCGTATGGGCGGGTACGACGAGCAGCACGAGATCCCGATCATCGCCCGCGGCGAGGGTTGCTACCTCTGGGACGACAAGGGAAACAAGTACCTCGACGGACTCGCCGGCCTTTTCTGCGTGAACGCCGGGCACTGCCGCCCCGAACTCGCTGAAGCAGCCGCGAAGCAGATGGAAGAGCTGGATTTCTCGATCATCTGGAGCTATGCCCACCCCAAGGCGATTGAGCTGGCCACCAAGATCGCATCGCTGGCGCCCGGCGATCTCAACCGGGTCTTCTTCACCAGCGGTGGCGCCGAGTCGGTCGAGTCCGCCCTCAAGCTGGCCCGCAACTACTGGCGCATGCACGGCCGCGGCCAGAAGGCAAAGGTCATCGCCCGCGAGGTCGCCTACCACGGCACCACGCTCGGAGCCCTCTCTGCCACCGGCCTCACCGACCTCCGGGCCCAGTTCGAACCGCTTTCACCGGGTGGCTGCCACGTCCCCAACACCAATATGTACCGCTACCCCGACGACCGCGATCCGATGCTCCTGGCGGACGCGATCGAGGACCGCATCATCTTCGAGGGCCCCGAGACGGTTGCCGCGGTGATCCTCGAGCCGGTCCAGAACGCAGGCGGCTGCTTCGTTCCGCCGGAGGGGTACTTCCAGCGGGTCCGCGAGATCTGTGACCGCCACGACGTGCTGCTGATCTCCGACGAGGTCATCTGCGCATGGGGTCGTCTCGGCCACTTCTTCGGCGCTGAGCGCTTCGGCTACCAGCCCGACATCATCACCTCGGCCAAGGCACTGACCTCAGCCCACATTCCGATGGGCGCGATGATCTGCTCCGACAAGCTGGCCGAGCCGTTCATGGAAGGAACCGAGTCCTTCGCCCACGGCTTCACCTTCGCCGGACACCCGGTCGCGTCGGCCGTCGCCCTCGCCAACATCGAGATCTTTGAGCGCGACGGACTGCTCGAGCACGTCCAGGCCAAGGAGCCGGAGTTCCGGGCGATGCTCGAGAGCCTCCAGGACATTCCGATCGTCGGCGACGTACGTGGCGCGGGTTTCTTCCACGCGATCGAGCTGGTCAAGGACCAGGAGACCAAAGAGACCTTTGACGGTCCCCAGGCGGAAGGCCTGCTGCGCGGCTACCTCTCCGGAGAGCTCTACCGTCGCGGCCTTATCTGCCGGGCAGACGACCGCGGCGACCCGGTGATCCAGTTCTCGCCGCCGCTGATAGCCGACACCGAGGAGTTCCAGTTCATGCACGACGTGCTGCGACCGGTGCTGACCGAGGCGTCGAACCGGATGGACATGTTCTAGGCCGACGGTCGAACGTCGAATCAAGGCTGCATCCCACCACCAAGAGAGGTAGATGAGGGAATGAAGGTTGGAGTCCCGAAGGAGATCAAGCAGGACGAGTACCGCGTTGCGATGACACCGGCGGGTGTGCGCGAGATGGTGGAGCATGGTCACGAGGTCTACATCGAGACCACGGCAGGCGAAGGCAGTTCGATCAGCGACGCCGAGTTCGAGGCGCAGGGCGCCACGATCGTCCCCGATGCCGCAGCGGTCTTTGAAGCGGGGGAGATGATCCTCCACGTCAAGGAGCTCCAGGCATCCGAGATCGAGATGCTCCAGCCGCATCACCTGCTCTTCACCTACCTCCACCTCGCCCCCGACCCCGAGCAGACCCGTGGTCTCTGCAAGTCGGGTGCGACCTGCGTCGCCTACGAGACGGTCGAGGACCAGGCCGGACGGCTGCCCCTGCTGGCACCGATGAGCGAGATAGCCGGCCGGATCGCAACCCAGGCCGGTGCTTTCATGCTGGAGAAGCCGATGGGCGGACGTGGCATCCTGCTCGGAGGCACCCCCGGCGTCGCCGCGGCCAACGTGGTCGTGATCGGCGGCGGCGTGGTCGGCACGAATGCGGCCTTCATCGCGATGGGGATGGCGGCCGACGTCTTCATCCTCGACCGCTCGATCGACCGGCTGCGTGAACTCGACCTCCACTACGCCCGCGAAGCCTCGACGGTCTACTCGACCTCGCTCGCGGTCGAAGAGTTGCTGCCAAAGGCGGACCTGGTCATCGGTGCCGTGCTCGTCCACGGTGCGAGGGCGCCGTTTGTTGTCAAGCGGGAGCACCTCGCGCTGATGAAGCCTGGCGCGGTCCTGGTGGACGTCGCGATCGATCAGGGCGGCTGCTTCGAGACATCCCGGCCGACCACACATCGGGACCCGGTCTTCGAGGTCGACGGGATCATCCACTACTGCGTTGCCAACATGCCCGGTGCGGTGCCGATTACCGCCACCCACTCGCTGACCAACGCGACCCTGCCCTACGCGCTGTCTCTGGCCGACCACGGCCTCGGCGGCGCGGTCCATCGTGATCCGGGCCTCAGGCCGGGTATCAACGTGGCGAACGGAAACGTGACTCACCACGGTGTGGCCGAGGGGGTCGGAGTCGATTACGTGGCTCCGGAAGAAGCACTGGGCTGGAGTTGACCCGGCGCTCCGGCGCCTGACAGAACTGAGCAAAGAACCGGTCGCCCCTCGGGGCAACCGGCCGAGAGGATCAGAGGTAGACGATGGCTGTGAACGAGAAACTGAAACTGCAGAACATGATCAACGGCGAATTCGTGGATCCGATCGACGGCGCCAGCGAAGAAGTGATCGATCCGTCGACCGGTGAAGTGATCGCCGAGTCTCCGTTGTCCGGTGTCGAGGACGTCAACCGGGCTGTGGCCGCCGCCAAGGCTGCTTTCGAGAACGGCTGGGCGAATACCACTCCCGCCGAGCGCTCGAACCGCCTGCTGGCCCTTGCCGACGCGATCGAGGAGAACGGCGAAGAGCTGACCGACCTGGAGTCGGCCGACGCCGGCAAGCCGCGCCAGGCCTTCATCGACGAGGAACTCGCCACCACCGCCGACCACATCCGGTTCTTCGCCTCGGCGGCACGCAACCTCGAAGGCAAGGCCGCGATGGAGTACGTCGAGGGCCACACCTCGTTCATCCGCCGCGAACCGGTCGGCCCGGTCGCTCAGATCACCCCCTGGAACTACCCGCTGATGATGGCTATCTGGAAACTCGGACCGGCGCTCGCAACCGGCAATACGCTGGTCCTCAAGCCCGCAGAATCGACCCCGGTCACGACCCTTCACACGCTTGCCCGGATCTGCGCCGAGATCTTCCCGCCCGGTGTGACCAACTTCATCGGCGGTCACGGAGACCCGGCCGGCTCGACCCTGGTCACCCATCCCGACATCAAGATGGTCTCGCTGACCGGCTCGGTCGGAACCGGTAAGTGGATCGCAAAGGCCGCCGCGGATTCGCTCAAGCGTGTGCACCTGGAACTGGGTGGCAAGGCGCCAGTGATCGTCTTCGACGACGTCGACATCGAGGCCACCGCGGAGCTGGTCTCGGCCTACGGCCTGTTCAACGCTGGACAGGACTGCACCGCCGCCTGCCGGATCCTCGCCGGCCCGAAGGTCTACGACGACTTCGTCGCCGCGCTGGCCGAGCAGGCAGGGGGCTACAGGATCGGCGACCTCGACGACCCCGATACCGCCCTGGGCCCTGTCAACTCGGCCCGGCAGCAGGACCACGTGGCCGGCTTCCTCGAGCGCAAACCCGAGCACGCCCAGTTTGCCACCGGCGGAGCCCGGGCAGACCGGCCCGGCTTCTACGTCGAACCGACCGTGGTCGCCGACCTGAAGCAGGACGACGAGATGGTCCAGAACGAGATCTTCGGCCCGGTCATGACGGTCCAGCGATTCTCTGACGAGGAGGAGGCGATCAAGTGGGCCAACGGAACCCGGTACGGGCTGGCCTCATCGGTCTGGACCCGCGACATCGGCCGTGCCATGAGGGTGACCAACGCCCTGCGGTTCGGAGCGGTCTGGGTCAACGACCACATCATCATGGCCCCCGAGATGCCCCACGGCGGCTACGGCGAGTCCGGCTACGGCAAGGACATGTCGATGTACTCGCTCGAGGACTACACGCAGATCAAGCACGTCATGATCAACCTCGAGTAGGGGCAAGCGGGGCGAGCGGCTCCCGGGAACCACCAGGATGCGCCTGGCGGCGTCGACGCTCGGGCGGCTCGCTCATTGCCGGAAGGCAAATCGCTTCGCGCCCTCGCTTTGCTCCTTGCCACGCACGCCCTGGAGGCCCCCGGAAACCACTCGCGTGGAGTGACGGGCGCCGCCCGCGTGCGGGACGGGCGACCTCTCTTCTCGGTGAGCTTTCTGTGGACGCTCGCCGGACCCTCAGTGAGCGGTCGGGAGGGGTGGTGAGGGGTGAGTATGGGTTGGCGGGGTAGGCGCGAACCCCTCACCACCCCTCCCGACCCGGCAGCCGACCTGCCCGCAGCGAACGGGCGGATCAGAGACCGTAGGTCTTGCCGATGATCTCTTTCATGATCTCGTCGGTCCCTCCACCGATCGGCCCGAGTCGGGCGTCGCGCAGGGCGCGTTCGACTTCGTACTCCTTCATGTAGCCGTATCCACCATGGATCTGGACCGCCTCGTCGGCGATCTCGACCAGGGTGCGCTGGGTGTACAGCTTGGCCATCGAGACCTCCCGCAGCACGTCTTCTCCCTCTTCGAAACGGCGCAGAGTGTCGTAGGTGAGCGTGCGGGCCGCGGCTGTACTGGTCGCCATCTCGGCGATCTTGTGACGGATCGCCTGGAAACCTGAGATCGACCGGCCGAACGCCTGGCGCTCCTGGGCGTATTCGATGCTGAGCTTGATCAGACGGTCCATCGCACCGATCGCGCCGACCGCCATGAGCAGCCGCTCCCAGGCGAAGTTGGCCATGATCAACTGGAAGCCGCCGTTCTCTTCACCCAGAAGGTGCTCGTCCGGAACCTCGACGTTGTTGAAAGCGATCTCGCCGGTGTCGGAGGAGTGCCAGCCGTGCTTTTCGAGCTTTGAGGTCACTTCGTATCCCGGTGAGTCGGTCTCGATCACCAGGAACGAAATCCCGCCGTGACCGCCCTCTTCGGTTGTCTTGACGGCGCAGACGAGGAAGTCGGCGACTACCCCGTTGGTGATGAAGGTCTTGCTGCCATTGACCACCCAGCCACCCTCGGTCTTCTTCGCCATGGTCCTGAGGCCGGCGACGTCGGAGCCGGCTCCGGGCTCGGTTATCCCGAGCGCGCCGATCTTCTCACCCTTGATCCCCGGCACGACCCAGCGCTGGCGCTGCCACTCGTTGCCGAACTTGAAGACGGGTGGCATCGCGATAGAGGCGTGGGCGTTGAGGCCGGCGGCAACCCCTCCCGAGGCGCCGCGGCGGGAAAGCTCCTCGACCCAGACGGCGTCGTGGAGATGGGTCCCACCCTGGCCGCCGTACTCCTCGGGGAACTTCAGTCCAAGGAAGCCGAGTTCGCCGCAGCGGCGGTAGAGATCCAGCGGGAACTCCCGGCGGTCTTCCCACTCATCCACATGGGGCGCGATCTCGTTCTCTACGAAGCGCCGGACGCTCTCGCGGAGCTCTTCGTGCTCGCCGGTGAAAGGCGGCGTGGCCTTGACTGACGTCTGGTTGCTTCCGTTTTCGCTCACCGGCGAATCATAGGCGGGAGGCAGCGAGGTCGCCGCTGGTCGCAGGCAACTCCGGGTGACCTGTCTGCGGTCGGCAGGGGCCGACTGAACCGGAAGCTAGAAGTTGCGCGGGTGACGCGCGATGAAGCGTCCCGAAGTGGAGCGCATGCTCTTGCTCCAGCCGGGGCCATCGCCCGGTGTCATCGAGGTGTCGAAGCGCAGGCCGGCTACCACCATGTAGGCGTGGCCGGGGTTCGAGTAGATGGTTATCCAGTTGCCGGTGCCGCGCTTGCCCCAGCGCATGTAGCTGGTCGAATCGAGCGGGCTGCTGACGAACCTTCCGCCGCGAAGCGCGAAGCTGACAGTTCCGGAGCAGTCGTAGCCGGTGTCGAAGAAGCTGGCATGTCCTCCGCCGTAGCGGTAGGGCTTGTTGCGGATCCGGTTGGCCCACTTTATGACCCTCTTGACCCTGGCCGGAGCCGATGCCGGTGCGATCGCCTTGCCGTTGACCAGGCGAGCCTTCTTGACCGGCTTGCAGTCTCCGCTGCTGAGGTTGAGGCCACCACTGGAGGAGACCGAGCAGCCCGCGAATGAATTCGAAGGAGCGGCCAGCATCACCAGCGTGAAGGCGACCAGCGCGAGGGCGCCGAACATTGCTGCGTAAAGATTGGAACTGCGAACAGACTGAAACAAGCTGATACCGGTCTCCCTTGTCGGCCTACGGGGTTAGCTGTCGGGCTGGCGCTCTTGGAGCCTGCGCTCCCGCCTTGACTGGCGGATTCGCCCCATGAAACTTGGTTCCCCCGATCCCCGGTCGCATTGCGCGAATGGGGATTCGGCGTATCGGTTTTTGAACTGCGGGAATAATAGACGATCTGCACGCAATTCGCTAACACTCGGCCTTTTCCTGCCTTGAGCAGGGATTTTTGGGAGCGACCGGATTCCGGCGCTTCCCGGCTCGAGCCCTGGGAGGCCCCAGCGGAGCCGGGGGGATCGGAGCGGTGGCGGGGTCGGGTTCCGTGCCGCGGACCGGTGGTAGGTTTGACCTGATGGAGATTCAGGGAAAGACAGTCCTGCTCACCGGTGCCACCGGAGGTCTGGGGCGTTCGATGGCGCTCAGGCTCGCCGGCGCCGGCGCGACCCTGATCCTCTCGGGCCGAGACGGTGACGCCCTGAACGCATTGGCAGAAGAACTGCCGGGCGGCGGACACTCGACCGCGGTCTCGGACCTCGGGAAGCCCGATGCGGCTTCCCTGCTCGCGGCGGCGGTCGGGCCGGTGGACGGCCTCGTCGCCAACGCCGCCCTGCCGGCCACCGGCCGGCTGACCGAGCTGAGCGGGGAGCAGGTTGCGCGAATGCTGCGGGTGAATCTCGAGTCCCCGATCCTGCTCGCCCAGGCACTGCTGCCGGGAATGCTCGACCGCAACCGGGGCAAGATCGTCCTGATCGGTTCCCTGGCCGGCAAGGCCGGCAGTCCTCGTTCCTCCATCTACAACGCGACCAAGTTCGGCCTCAGGGGTTTCGCCTTCGGGCTCGGAGGCGACCTGGTCGGCACCGGCGTCGGCGTCAGCGTCGTCGCCCCCGGATTCGTGAGGGAGGCGGGCATGTTCGCCGACTCCGGCGCCAAGGCCCCGGCCGTGATGGGTACCGCGACACCGGCCCAGGTGGCCGATGCCGTGGTCAAGGCGATCGAAGGCGACCGGATCGAAATCACCGTCGCCCCGGCCAAGCAGCGAGCGATGGCCCACTTCGCCCTTGCCAGCCCGAGCCTTTCGCACCGAATCCAGTCTGGCTCAGCCGGACAGAAGACAGCCGAGATCGTGGCCGAAGGCCAGTCCGGCAAGCGATGATCCGAAACCTGATCCAATGACTAGACGAGAGAAGAGAACATGAGCAGCGATTCATTCGGAGCCCGGGCAGAACTCGAAGTAGATGGGCGGAGCTACGAGATCCACAGACTCGACGCACTCCAGGCGAAGTTCGACGTTGCCCGACTGCCCTACTCGATCAAGGTCCTGCTCGAAAACGTGCTCAGGCTTGAAGACGGTGTTTCGGTCACTGCCGCCGACGTCGAGGCGATCGCATCCTGGGATGCCGCGGTAGAGCCCTCGGTCGAGATCCCCTTCCAGCCCGCCCGGGTCCTGATGCAGGACTTCACCGGTGTGCCGGCGGTGGTCGACCTGGCCGCGATGCGGGATGCGATCGACGAGATCGGCGGCGACCCGACCGCGATCAACCCGCTGGTCGACGTCGACCTGGTGATCGACCATTCGGTCCAGGTTGACGCCTTCGGCAACGGCATGGCCTTCGACCTCAATGCTGAACGCGAGTTCGAGAGAAACCAGGAGCGCTACGAGTTCCTGAAGTGGGGCCAGAAGTCCTTCGACAACTTCCGGGTCGTGCCGCCGGCGACCGGGATCTGCCACCAGGTCAACCTCGAGTACATCGCTCAGGTCGTCTACAGCCGCGATACCGACGGGGCACTCTCCGCCTACCCCGACACCCTGGTCGGTACCGACTCCCATACGACGATGGTCAACGGTCTCGGTGTGCTCGGCTGGGGCGTCGGCGGGATCGAGGCCGAGGCAGCGATGCTCGGCCAGCCGATCTCGATGCTGCTGCCTCAGGTGGTCGGCTTCAAGCTCTCGGGCAAGCTGCCCGACGGGGCCACCGCCACCGACCTGGTCCTGACGGTGACCGAGATGCTGCGTGAGCGCGGTGTGGTCTCCAAGTTCGTCGAGTTCTACGGACCCGGACTGCCGACCCTGCCGCTGGCCGACCGCGCGACGCTCGGCAACATGTCGCCGGAGTTCGGCTCGACATGCGCGATCTTCCCGCCCGACGCCGAGACGCTCAAGTACCTCGAGCTGACCGGCAGGCCGACCGAGACGATCGCCCTGGTGGACGCCTATTCCCGCGAGCAGGGCATGTTCCACACGGCCGAGTCCGAGGACCCGGTCTTCAGCGACACGCTCGAGCTGGAACTCGACTCGGTCGTACCGTCGATCGCCGGCCCCAAGCGCCCGCAGGACAGGGTCTCGCTCTCCGACGCGAAGCTGGCCTTCCTCGACGCCCTGGCCGAGTCCGACGAAGAAGCGGCGAGCCAGCTCAGCCCGCTGGACGAGGCAATCGATGAATCCTTCCCCGCATCCGACCCGCCCGCGGAAGACCGCAGCAGTGAAGCGGGCCGTCCTGCCGGCCGGCCCCATGAGGTTCCGGCCGCCGTGCTCGAGCGCTGCTCGAACGACTCGATCCCGGTCACCCTCGACGACGGCACCTCCTTCGACCTCGATCACGGGCGTGTCGTGATCGCGGCGATCACCTCCTGCACCAACACCTCAAACCCCTACGTCATGGTCGGTGCCGGCCTGCTGGCCAGGAACGCCCTGGCCAAGGGCCTGACCCGCAAGCCGTGGGTCAAGACGTCCCTGGCTCCGGGATCGACCGTGGTCACCGACTATCTCGACAAGGCCGGTCTGACCGAGCACCTCGACGCCCTGCAGTTCAACCTGGTCGGCTACGGCTGTACCACGTGCATCGGCAACTCGGGCCCGCTCGACCCGGCGATCTCGGCGGCAATCGAAGAGAAGGACCTGATGGTCTGCTCGGTGCTCTCCGGCAACCGCAACTTCGAGGGCCGGATCAGCCAGGACGTCAAGGCCAACTATCTGGCCTCTCCGCCGCTGGTCGTCGCCTACGCGCTGGCCGGTCGCATGGACATGGACATCCAGACCGATCCGCTCGGCCACGACCCGGAAGGCAATCCGGTCTACCTCAGCGACATCTGGCCGGATACCGAAGAGGTGGCAGAGGTGGTCGGCGCCTCGATCCGTCGCGAGATGTTCACCGAGAGCTACGGCGGCGTCTTCGACGGCGACGAGAACTGGCAGCAGGTGACGGTGCCGGAAGGCGACCGCTACACCTGGCCCGATTCGACCTACGTGCGCCGGCCCTCGTTCTTCGAACAGATGCCGCCGGATCCGCCCGGTGTAGAGCCGATCAGGTCGGCCCGCGTTCTGGCCGTGCTCGGGGATTCGATCACCACCGACCACATCTCGCCTGCCGGTGCGATCAAGAAGTCAAGCCCGGCCGGTGCCTGGCTGATCGAGCAGGGCGTCGGCCCGGCCGAGTTCAACTCCTACGGCTCGCGGCGTGGCAACCATGAAGTGATGGTCCGTGGCACCTTCGCCAACATCAGGCTGCGGAACCAGCTGGTCGAGAAGTCGGGAGGCTTCACGCTCCACTTCCCCGAGGAGCAGGAGACGAGCATTTACGAAGCGGCCATGCGGTACGCCGACGAAGGCGTGCCGCTGGTCGTGCTGGCGGGCAAGGAGTACGGCTCCGGCTCCTCGCGCGACTGGGCGGCCAAGGGCACCAAGCTGCTCGGCGTACGCGCGGTGATCGCCGAAAGCTACGAACGCATCCACCGTTCGAACCTGATCGGGATGGGGGTCCTGCCGCTCCAGTTCCCGGAGGGCGAGAACGTCGAGTCACTCGGTTTCGACGGCCGCGAACTGTTCACCGTCGGCGAACTCGACCAGGGTCGGGCGAAGTCGGTCGAGGTCACCGCCGAGAAAGAGGGCGCCGACCCGGTCACGTTCGAGGCGGTAGTCAGGCTCGACACCCCGAACGAGGTGCGCTACTTCCAGAACGGCGGCATCCTGCAGACGGTCCTGCGGGACCTCAACGCCGCCTGAGCGATATTGCCGAAGGCATCCGGATCGGACCGGGCTGAGCCGAGCGACTTCAAGGACCGGATTTCCCCTGAGGCGGTATCCGGTCTCAGGTCCGATCTGGAACAGGCCTGGCCCGCTTTCCCCGGGAGCGAGTTCGAGAGGCTTGGCGACCTCGGGCCTTTCGTCCCTGGAGCTGAAGGCCCGGGTATCCCACGTGGCCGACGCTCTGGCGGCCACTTTGCCGGCTGATTTCGGCGATGCCGCGTCCGTGATCCGGCGCACAGTGGGCTCTCCGGGTTTCGACGGCTGGATCGTCTTCCCGGTCAACGACTGGGTCGCCCGGGCGGGCATCGACGATCCCGACACCGCCCTGCCACTACTGGGAGAGCTCACCGCACTGTGGTCGGCGGAGTTCGCGATCCGTCCGTTCATCGAAGGGCACCCCCAGCGGACCTTCGAGCAGTTCGACCTGTGGATCGAAAGCCCGGATCAACACCGACGCCGCCTTGTTTCGGAGGGTTCCCGGCCACGCCTGCCCTGGGGCCGGCAGCTGCGCGCGTTCATCGCCGACCCGACCCCGACCATCGCCCTGCTCGACCGGCTGGTCGACGACCCCTCGGCCTACGTGCGCAAGTCGGTCGCCAATCACCTCAACGACATCAGCAAGGACCATCCCGGACTTGCGCTGGAGACCGCGGAGCGGTGGATCCGGGAAGAGCCCGACTCGGACCGGCGCCGCTGGATCGTCTCCCACGGCCTCCGCAGCCTGGTCAAGGCCGGTGATCCGGCGGCCCTGAAGCTGCTCGGCTACGACCCTGACGCCCGATCTGGAGCTGTCCGGCTTCACGGTTTCACCTACCGGAGGTAGAGATCGGCGAAGCGATCACGATCGAGTTCAGCCTGACCGCGCCAGAGCCCACTCCGGCCATGGTCGATTACCTGATCCACCACGCCGGAGCAAACGCCACCCGCAGAGCCAAGGTCTTCAAGCTGAAGAAGACGACCCTCGAGCCCGGAGTCGAGACGGCGTTCCGGCGCGAGCACAGGATCCGTCAGGTCTCGGTCCGCAAGATCCACCCGGGCCCGCACCTGGTCGAGATCCAGGTCAACGGAAAAGTTCTGGCCGCGGCAACGGTAGAAGTCACAGCCCCCTGAGAATCAGACCCACCGCGGTTCTGGCAGCGATCGGGCCCGGCCACGGATGCAGATCCTTGCCAGAACGGTCGTGAGGTCCTTGGCCGGCAGCCGTGGGGCGTGACCGCATGGAAGAAAGATGGCGGGCGAGGGTCGCGGGAGGCAGGGGGTCCGCGCGACCCTCACCACGCCTGCGCGTCGGTAGCCAGGGAGGGATGCCGACGCGAGCGCTTCCGGGGATCGAACCGCCGGAAGCGGGCTTGGAAAGTCTAAATTGAAAGTCTCAATTGGTGGTGTTCTTGTCGCCAGAGGACTCCTGAGTCCCGAGCAGTCCCTTCTCCCTTTTCCGTTCTCCCATTACTGCCTACGGATGGAACGATCTTATACACCAATGTAGTTCCGCGTCAATCCCGCGACGCGACCGGGCGGGAATCGGGCGTTCGGTGGCTCAGACGGTCAGGGCGGTGAGCACGATCCGCTCCTGCTCACGGCCGTGGGCGACCGAGTAGCCCTCGCTCGGGCTGGCCCGCTCCTGGCGGCCGATGTAGCTGACGTCCAGGTCTCCGGTGATCTCCGGGAGACGCCGGCTCATGACGCTCCAGGCGCCCATGTTCTTCGGCTCTTCCTGGACCCAGACGACTTCACGCAGGTTCGGGTAAGACTTGATCAGCGCTTCGATCTGGCTCCGGGGGAAGGGGTAGAGCAGCTCGACCCGGACCACCGCGACCTTGTCGCTGGACTCCCGTGCGGCGGCGGCGTCGATGTCGTAGTAGATCCGACCCGAGCAGAGGACCATGCGCTCGACCTTTTCGCGTCTCTCCTGGGCCCGCGGGTCGTCGAGGATGAAGTGGAAGTGCTCGTCGGTCAGCTGGTCGACGGTTGCCGCGGCGGCCGGCTGGCGGAGCTGGCCCTTGGGGGTGAAGACGATCAGCGGCCGTGGCTTCTTGATCAGCGCCTGGCGGCGGAGCAGGTGGAAGTACTGCGCAGCGGTGGACGGGTTGGCAATCCGCATGTTGCCTTCGGCAGCAAGTGAAAGGAAGCGCTCCAGACGGGCGCTCGAGTGCTCCGGACCGGCACCTTCGTGGCCGTGGGGCAGTAGCAGCGTCATGCGCGAGGTCAGGCCCCACTTCGACTCTCCCGAGGCGATGAAGCTGTCGATGATCACCTGTCCCGAGTTGGCGAAATCGCCGAACTGTGCTTCCCAGAGGACCAGCGACTCGGGCTTGGACGAGGCGTAGCCGTACTCGAAGCCGAGGCAGGCGTTTTCCGAGAGCGGGCTGTTGTGGAGTTCGAACGGTGCGGTCGCGGTCTCGAGGTGCTGGATCGGCGCGTACTTCAGCCCGGTCTTCTCGTCGTGGAGCACCAGGTGGCGTTGAGAGAAGGTGCCGCGTTCGGTGTCCTGGCCGGTCAGCCGGACGTGGACCCCGTCACTGATCAGCGAGGCGAATGCGAGTGCTTCCGCGTGGGCGAACTCGATGCCGCCGTTTTCCATGGCCTCGGTACGCCTGCCGAGCGGCTTGCGCAGCTTGCGATGGATGGTGAAGCTGGCGGGCACCTCGAGAAGAGCTTCGTTGAGGGCCATCAGGCGATCGGCCTTGACCGCGGTCTGGACCGGGGGGCTGGCCGAGCGATCGAGTTCGCCGGTACCGACCGAAGTGACGGTCGGGTCTTCGTAGACGCCCGAGTCCATCTTCTCGCGCAGCTCGTCCAGGGTCGAGCGCAGTTCCGAACGGCGCTCCTCGGCGCTCGCTTCGACTTCTTCGCGAGTCACTACCTTCTGCTCGATCAGGGTCTGGGTGTAGATCTCCGAGACCGGATCGTGATCCTTGATCGTTGCGGTCATCAGCGGCTGGGTGTAGGCCGGCTCGTCGGTTTCGTTGTGACCGAAGCGCCGGTAGCCGACCACGTCGATCACGATGTCGCGTTTCCACTGCTGGCGGTAGGCCATGGCCAGGCGCATCGCCTGCGAGCAGGCCTCGGCGTCGTCGGCGTTGACATGGATGATCGGCACGTTGAAGCCCTTCGCCATGTCGGCCGCGTAGGGGGTTGAGCGGCCGTCGGTCGGGTCCGTCGTGAAGCCGATCTGGTTGTTCTCGATGATGTGGACCGTTCCGCCGACTGCGTATCCGTCGAGGCTCTGAAGGTTGAAAGTCTCGGCCACCACACCCTGCCCGGGGAAGGCGGCGTCGCCGTGGAGAACCACCGGGACCGCCCGGTTCGTATCGAGCTCGATCTTCGAGCCGTCGATGTCGCTCTGGGAGAAGCGGGTCGCGCCGGTGATCACCGGGTCGACGAACTCCAGGTGGCTCGGATTCGGGTAGAGGTGGACCGCGATCGTCTCGCCGTCGTCGGTGCTGAACGAGCCTTCGTGGCCGTAGTGGTACTTGACGTCACCGGTGCCACCGTGCGGGATCGCCGCCACCGCCTTGACGTCCTCGATCCGCTTCGAGCCTTCGAACTCGGCGAAGATCGACTCGGGCTGGCGGCCGACGTTGTGGGTCAGCACCGCGAGCCTGCCTCGGTGGGCCATGCCGATAACGACCTCTTCGCTGCCGCCGCGGCGGGCGATGGTCGAGAGCTCGTCGATCATGGTCACGATCGTGTCGAGGCCTTCGATCGAGAACATCTTCTGTCCGAGATAGGCCTTCTCGATGAAACGCTCGAACTCGAACACTTCGATCAGTCGGTTCAGGATGCTCTTCTGCTCGTCCGGAGTGAACGGCTTCCGGTGGGCTCCGGTCTCGATCATCTCGCGCATCCAGACCCGCTGCTGGTGGGACGAGATGTGTTCGAACTGGTAGCCGATGTTGCCTGTGTAGGCGGCCCTCATTCGGGGCAGGGCCTCGAGCAGGGTTTCCCCGGGAACACCGATCCGCAGGATCGAGGCCGGGACCTGGGCCATCAGTTCCGGAGTCAGGGCGACGGTTTCCGGGTCCAGCGCGGGGTCGCCCTTCGGGCGGCTGCCCAGCGGGTCGAGGTTGGCGGAAAGGTGGCCGTGGGTGCGGAAGGCCTTGAGCAGGGAGGTCGCCGCCTGTACGGCCTGGAGCAACTCCGGGCTGGGGGCACCCGCGATTGCCGAGGAAGCGGGAGTCTCGGCCGAGAACGGCGGGGCCTTCTCGGCCTTCGGGACCGCGGCGGCCAGGACTGAGGCCTCGAGGCCGAGTTCGACGGCGACGTTCTCGTAGAAGTCACCTTCACCGAACAGAAGCCCTTCGATCTGCTTGAGGAAGTTCCCGGACTCCGCGCCCTGGATGATCCTGTGGTCGTAGGTCGAGGTCAGGGTCATGACCTTGGAGACACCGAGGTTCTGGATACGGGCCGGGTCGGCATGTTTCCATTCGGGCGGGTAGGCGATCGAGCCGGCCGCGATGATCGTGCCCTGGCCGGTCATCAGACGTGGCACCGAGGCGACGGTGCCGATTCCGCCGGGGTTGGTCAGGGTGATGTTGGTACCGGCGAAGTCATCCGGCGAGAGCCGGTTCTCACGGGTCTTCGTGATCAGGTCCTCGTAGTAGGCGTGGAAGCCGGCGAAGTCCATGTTGCCGGCGTCCTTGATCGCGGGCACCATCAGGCTGCGGGAGCCGTCCTTGCGCTCCACGTCGACCGCTATTCCCAGGTTGATCGAACCGTCGTCGATCGAGATCAGCTTGCCGTCACGGTCTTCGAAGTGACGGGTCATGACCGGCCACTTACGGGCCGCCTGAACGATTGCCCAGGCGACGAGGTGAGTGAACGAGACCTTCATGCCGCGTTCGGAGAGGGCGGCGTTCAGGCCTTTGCGCTTGGCGTCGAGGTTGTCTACGGCGATCGTCCTGAACGAAGTCGCAGTCGGGATCGATCGGCTCTCGTCCATCGCCTTGGCGAGCATCCCGGCCGGGCCGCGCAGGACCTTCTCGTCGGCTGCCGGAAGGGCGCTGCCGTCGGAGGCTGCGAGTACGTCGGCCTTGGTCACCTTGCCCCCGGGACCACTGCCGGCGATCCGGTCGAGGGTCAGTCCTTCGGCTGCGGCGACCCGCCTGGCTACCGGGGTGGCCCGGCCTTCGCCGACATCCACCGCTCCGTTGCCGGAATCCCCCTGGCTGTCGCTCTCGTCGCCGGTGCCGCCGGACTTGCCGGCCTGGGCTCCGTCACCGTTCGAGGCGTCCGAAGCGGGGCCGCCTTCGGTGTCGTCGGGATCAAGTTCGGCAAGAGCCGCTCCGACCGCGACCTCGTCATCGGGCTCGGCACAGAGCCTGGTCACCTTGCCGGCCGTCGGGGCCGGGACCTCGGCGTCGACCTTGTCGGTTGAGACCTCGACCAGCGTCTGGCCCTCTTCGACCACGTCACCGACGGCCACGTGCCACTCGAGAACGGTTCCCTCGGTGACCGATTCCCCCATCTCGGGCATTGTCACTTCGATCATGGTGGACTCGGCCATTTGTGGTCAGTCTATGCAAAGTCGGTGGGCCAGACGCATGGGCCCGGTGAGGCCTGCAGCATCGCTGCCGCTGCGGGCAATGTATGGTCCCGGTCATTCCGTCCCAAGGTTGCCCCCAGGCAGCCGCGGGAAACGAGGATCGCGAGTCTGGAGGAGGTTCGATGGATTACTTCGTAACTGGTGGAACGGGCTTTATCGGCCGGTATTTGATCGAGCGCCTTCTGAAGCGCGGCGGCACCGTGAACGTGCTTGTGCGGGAAGGCTCCCGTGGTCGGCTCGAAGAGCTGATCGCCGGATGGGGGGAGACCGAAGGCAGGGTCCAGCCCGTCGTCGGAGACCTGACCCAGCCGAACCTCGGCATTGCCGACGCTGAGCTCAAGCAGCTCGACGGCAAGATCGACCACTTCTACCACCTGGCTGCGGTCTACGACATGGAGGCCGACGACGAGGTCCACCGCCTCGCCAACATCGAAGGAACCATGCACGCGGTCGAGGTCGCCAACCGGCTCGAGGTCGGCTGTTTCCACCTCGCCAGCTCGATTGCCGCCGCCGGCCTGTTCAAGGGCACCTGGCGCGAAGACATGTTCGAGGAGGCCGAAGACCTCGACAAGCACCCCTACTTCAGGACCAAGCACGAGTCCGAGAGGATCGTCCGCGATCAGGTCCAGAGGCCCTGGCGTGTCTACCGTCCCGGCATCGTCGTCGGTGATTCCCGTACCGGAGAGATGGACAAGATCGACGGTCCGTACTACTTCTTCAAGGTGATCCAGCGGCTGAGGAACGTGCTGCCACCGTGGGTTCCGACGATCGGAATCGAAGGCAAGCAGATCAACGTGGTCCCGGTCGATTTCGTCGCCGACGCCATCGATCACATCAGCCACGAGGACGGACTCGACGGCAAGGCCTTCCACCTGACCGACCCGAACCCGCTGCGGGCGGGCCAGATCCTCAACATCTTCGCCAACTCCGCCCACGCGCCGAAGACCTCGATGCGGATCGATCCCCAGATGCTCGACGTGATCCCTCCGGCCGTGCGCGGCGGCCTGATGATGCTGCCTCCGGTCAAGCGGATCACCGACACGGTGCTGGAGGACCTCGGAATCCCGCGGGACGTCCTCGTCCACATCAACTACCCGACCAAGTTCGACTGCTCGAACACCCTCGAAGCGCTCGAGGGCACGGACATCGCAGTCCCGCCGCTGATCACCTACGCCGACAAGCTCTGGGACTACTGGGAGCGCAACCTCGACCCCGACCTGTTCAAGGACCGCTCGCTCGGTGGCGCGATCGGCGGCAAGGTCGTGATGATCACCGGCGCTTCGTCCGGCATCGGCAAGGCGGCGGCGCTGAAGTGCGGCGAAGCCGGCGCGACCGTTCTGCTGGTCGCCCGATCGGCCGACAAGCTCGAGGAGACCAAGGTCGAGATCGAAGAGATGGGCGGTGCCGCGGAGATCTTCCAGTGCGACCTGTCCGACATCGAGGACGTCGAGCGCATGGGCAACGCCGTACTGCTGGCCCACGGCCACGTGGACATCCTGGTCAACAACGCCGGCCGCTCGATCCGTCGTTCGGTGGCGCTTTCCTACGACCGGTTCCACGACTTCGAGCGCACCATGCAGCTGAACTACTTCGGCGCGCTGAAGCTGATCCTCACCCTGCTTCCCCGGATGCGGGAGAGGAAGAGCGGGCACATCATCAACATCAGCTCGATCGGGGTCCAGACCAACTCGCCGCGTTTCTCGGCCTACGTCGCATCGAAGGCGGCACTCGACGCCTTCAGCCGCACGATCGCCTCGGAGATCATCGACGACAAGGTCAACGTCACGACCATCCACATGCCGCTGGTGCGGACACCGATGATCGCGCCGACCAAGATGTACGACGCCTTCCCGACGATCAGTCCGGACGAAGCCGCCGAGATGATCACCGACGCGATGGTCCGCAAGCCGAAGAAGGTCGCGACCAAGCTCGGCAACTTCGGCGAGGCGCTCTACGCGGTATCTCCCAAGGCCAGCGACGCGATCCTCAATACCGGCTACAAGCTGTTCCCGGACTCGAAGGCGGCCAAGGGCGAAGGGCCAGGAGAGGGCGAGATCGACAAGGCACCTTCGACCGAGGCCGTCGCCTTCGCGCACCTGTTGCGCGGCGTCCACTGGTAGCCCCGGGGGGCGAAGGAGGCGTATGGCTGAGCCGGGGCGTCGCCTCAAGCACTGGGGCTGGGGTTACGAGGACCAGCAACGGCCCCGTGAGGAGGTCGAGCAGGCGGCCGCCGGCATCCGGGAGATGTTCGGATTCGGTGGTGAAGCAGTGCCGGCCGTGCCGCTCGCGCAGGCCGGGATCAGGCCCGCCCGTCTGAAGCCACCCGCCGGAGACCTCTTCACCGACGACCTCCACGAGCGGGCGGTGCACGGACTCGGCAAGGCCTATCGCGACGTCGTGCGAGGGCACCGGGGCGAGTTCCCCTGTCCCCCGGACCTGGTCGCTTTCCCGGTGGACGAAGCCGGGGTGGCCGAAGTATTCGACCGTGCCGCCGACTGGGGCGCGGCGGTGATCCCGTTCGGCGGAGGAACCAGCGTGGTGGGCGGCATCGAACCGCGGCTCGAGGACCGGGACCGTCCGACGGTCAGCCTCGACCTCGGCCGGCTCGACCCGGTCTTCGAGGTCGAGCGGGAGTCGCTGGCCGCAAGGATCGGCGCCGGCATGAAAGGCCCGGCCCTGGAGGACAGGCTCAGGGCCGAAGGGCTGACCCTGCGGCATTACCCGCAGTCCTTCGAGTACTCGACCCTCGGTGGCTGGATCGCGACCAGGGCCGGTGGCCACTTCGCGACCGGCGAGACCCACATCGACGACCTGGTCGAGTCGGTCCGGGCGATCACCCCGACCGGTGAGTGGCAGAGCCGACGGCTGCCCGGGTCCGGGGCAGGCCCTTCTCCCGACCGGATGCTGATCGGCTCCGAAGGGATCCTCGGCGTGATCACCGAGGCCTGGGTGCGGGTCCGGCCACGGCCGTCTTCAAGGCGAGCGCGACGGTCGAGTTCGACGACTTCGCGAAAGCGGCGATGGGTGCGGTGCGGGCGATCGCCCAGTCCCGGCTCGGGCCGAGCAACTGCCGCCTGATCGACCCGCTCGAGGCTGCCACCATGGGTGCCGGCGACGGCAGCGCGACCCTGCTTCTGCTCGGTTTCGAATCGGCGGAGGTGCCGGTGTCCGCACTGCTCGATCAGGCCGTTCGCGATCGCGACGGACCACGGCGGCAGGGTCGCCGCCCGCAAGCTGGTCGAGCCGGGTGGCTCCGACCGTTCCGGTGAGGCAGAAGGCGGTTCGGGCGCCGACCTCTGGCGAAACGCCTTCCTGATGGCCCCGTACCTGCGCGACACCTTCGTCAGCTGCGGAGTGCTTTCGGAGACCTTCGAGACCGCGGTGACCTGGGACCGGTTCGAGGAGTTCCACGCCGAAGTCGAGCGGGCGACCCGCGAGGCGGTCGCGGAGGTCTGCGGCGCCGCCTTCGACGGCCCGGGCTCGCCGCGGGTCAGCTGCCGGCTGACCCACGTCTACCCGGACGGGGCTGCGCCCTACTTCACGGTGATCGCGCCCGGCCGTCCGCGGAGGCGAGATCGAGCAGTGGGACGAGATCAAGCGGGCCGCCTCGGAGGCGATCATCGATTCAGGTGGCACGATCACTCATCACCACGCGGTCGGCCGGGATCACCGGCCGTGGTACGACCGCCAGCGGCCGGATGCCTTCGCCGCCGCGCTCGCCGCCGCCAAGACCGAACTCGACCCGACCGCGATGCTCAACCCCGGCGTGCTGATCGATCCGCGCCACGAATCCCGCTGAGCTCCGACGCACCGGGTTCGCGCCCGTGACGCACGCCCGCGGTTCGAGAGCGCGCGTCGCCCGCGCGCGTCGCCCGCGCGCGTGCACGCGTGGCAAGACACAACGCTGAAATCAAGCGAAGCGGCGGCAACATCGGGATCATCGGCCCCGCTACCGGCTCTCATCGCCGCCGGACTCGGTAGCCTGCCCCGGCTTGCCTTTTTCGCGCGCCTGACCGGCGCCGGGCTCTCGTCCTCACCATCCCATGGATACACCCGCCTCCGAACAGACCGCCCCCGAACGCTCGCCGCTGCGAGCCGCGATCAAGACCGCCCGGCCCCACGAGTGGGTCAAGAACGTTCTGGTCTTCGCCGGGCTGCTCTTTTCCGGCCAGGTCGACGACGCCTGGGCCGTCGGCCAGGCCCTGATCACCTTCGCCGCCTTCTGCGCGATCTCCAGCGCCGGCTACTTCATCAACGACCTCAACGACGTCGAACTCGACCGGGCCCACCCGAAGAAGCGGTTCCGGCCGATCGCCGCCGGACAGCTCTCGATCGGATCTGCCTGGGTCATTTCTGCGGTTCTGGCAGTCGGGGCCCTCGCCCTGGCTTTCGCCGCGGTCAACTGGAAGGTCGGCCTGATGGTCGCCGGATACGGCGTGATCCAGGTCGCCTACAGCTTCGGTCTCAAGCAGGTCGTGATCATCGACGTCATGACGCTGGCCACGCTCTTCGTGCTGAGGGTTATGGCCGGCGCCGAAGCGGTCGAGACCAGCGCCTCGGAGTGGCTGATCCTCTGCACCGGCATGCTCGCCCTTTTCCTCGGCTTCACCAAACGCCGACAGGAAGCCGTCTCTGAACTCCATGAAGGCACAAGCAGCAGGCCGGTCCTGGAGCATTACTCGCTTCCTTTCCTCGACCAGATGGTCGCCATGGTCACCACCGGCACGGTGATCAGTTACGCGATCTACACTGTCTACTCACCGCTGGTCGGCAGTCGCATGATGCTGACCCTGCCACCGGTGGTCTACGGGATCTTCCGCTACCTGTATCTGATCTACGACCGCTCCGATGACCGATCGACAGCCGCGATCGTCGCCGAAGACCGCGGCGTGATCATCGCGGGGGCCGTTTTCGCGGTCACCGCATTCCTGATCCTCTACGTCTTCAACTGAGGCCTGATGTAGCTCCGGCGTCCTGATTGTGGGGCGGAGGGCTCTCGTGAAAGATCGCGCCCAGGTTGTTTTCGAGGCCCGGACGCAGTCTGGTCCGGGCCATACTGCTGCCCGACCACATGGTGGTAAACGTTTGGGGAATGGGGGCCGTGATCTCGTCCGGGATGGCTCAACCTGCCGCGTCGGCTGGAGTTCCAGCCGGACCCCTCCCCGTCCGTTTCACCGTTGGCAAGAAGAACGAGGCGGAACCCGCCGGCGATACCAACCGAGGAACTGACAAGGCCAGCGAAAAACGGCAATGAGGACGACGTTGATTTTCCGCCGAGAGGGCAAGTTGAGCCCTCTGGTCGGGGAACAGTTCCTCAGGAGGAGTACGTAGACCGATGCACGACCATCGGAGCCAAGAGAGTCCAACTTCGGCAATTGCCGGAAAGAGTGAGTCGCCGATCAAACCGGAAGCTGACCCGTTCCTGACGGTAGCGCTTGAGGGTCCGGCAAGATCGCCCCGCCGTCTGCACTTCGCCGCCCGTCGTTTCACACGCAGTTTCATGTTCGCACTCGCCTTGGTCCTAGCCATCGCCATCGGTGCCGGCACCGCCGCTTCTGCCAGCGCCGACGGTGATCTCGTTGTCACCAAAGGCGGGGACAGGTCCACATCCAACAGTTCGTCGGGGTCCACTACCTATGCCAGCCCCGTCGCCGGCGCGCGGTTCGAGTACACATCCGACGATTCGCTGCCCCAGACCGGTTGGACCGACTTCACCAGCCTCACCGATGCCAACGGCCGAGCGACCCAGACTCTACCGGCCGGAACCTACTTCGTACGGGAAAAAACGACGGGTCCCGGTTTCGAAAACTACGGGCCGGTCCAGGGCCTGGCCTTTGACCCGAGTAGCGGCGCACCCACCGCTGTGGAGCCTTATGTGGCACGTGTGACCGTGAGGAATAACAGGACGACTTACGCCTACCCCCATTCGAACGTCGATAGCGATCCGGATGACTGGACGCCGACCAATGGCGACAGCAACAGCAACAACGGCTCGCCGTTCATCAATGTGCGAAACAACGGAGTGGCACCAACTGTCTGCGGAACAAACATCCTGCTGGTACTCGACCGTTCAGGCTCGATCAACAGCCTGAGGGCGCAGTACGAAGCCGCAGCCAAGGCGTTCGTAGACAAGCTCGCCGGGACCCCGACCCAGATCGGGATCCTCAGCTTCAGCAGCTCGGTCAACTCCTACGACCCGGCAACCGGGAGCTCGAGCTTCTACCGCGCACCGCTCGATTTGAGTTCGCCTGCCAACGTGACCGCCCTCAACGCGACCATTTCCAACATTTACAACAATCCTTCTGGCGGAACCGATTGGGACGGAGCCCTGAGCGCGGCTGCCGCGGCCAAGAGCTTCACGGCGAACGGAATCACAGGCCAGACTGTGAACCCCGACAGGGTCATCTTCATCACCGACGGCAACCCGACCTTCAACCAGACTGACCAAGGTGGTAACGGAAGCAGCGTCAGTCTCTTCAACGTCACAGCCGGAATGGCCTCGGCCAACTTGCTCAAGAACCAGAACGCACGCCCCGGTCGAAAGCTCGATCTGTTTGCCATCGGCGTCGACAACGAGACCGGCCTGGCTCCGACCGCTGCCAACCTGAGGGCCGTGTCCGGTCCGATCGAGGGCTCCGACGGTGACTACGCGACTCCGACGATCAGTGAACTCGAAGCCGTGCTCGCTGAAACGGCCGCCGTCACCTGCGGCGCCCGGGTCTTCGTCCGAAAGCGTCTGGGCACCAACCCGGCCAACCAGCCGGATTGGAGTTACACCGCGACCGATCCCCGGCCCAACCAGACTCCCACCTACTTCGACGGAGACCCGTCGACCCATAATCGTGGCGGTGTAATCGAGACCGGCGCCGTATTTCAGCAACTGCCGGCTACGCCAACAACGGTCAATATCAACGAGAACGCAACCGGTCAGCCGCTTGCGGCCGGAAGCTTCAATTTGACAAGCGTTGACTGCAGATCTGGCTCCTATAACGGAACTTCGTTCCCTGGTGGCGTGAAGACCGGACTCAACTTCAGCCTGCCCGTCAACCGCGGCGATTCGGTGTATTGCACCTATACGAATGATCAACCGCCGAACCTGGCGATCAACAAGTCCCACACCGGTAACTTCACCCAGGGCCAGGTCGGAGCGACCTACAACATCGCCGTCTCCAACCAGGGCCCCGGATCCACCACCGGCCCGGTCACAGTCACCGACGCCCTGCCCGCAGGTCTCACCGCCACTGCGATCAACGGCAATGGCTGGAACTGCGTCCTGGCGACCCTGACCTGCACCCGCAGTGACAGCCTCGCATCCGGTGGTAACTACCCGCCGATCACGCTGACGGTGAACGTCGCCAACAATGCTCCGGCTTCGGTGATCAACTCCGCCACCGCCTCGGGCGGAGGCGACCCGACTCCGGCAACCGACGATGACCCGACCGTGATCCGCTCGGTCAACCTGGCGATCGACAAGTCCCACAACGGCGACTTCGCCCGCGGCCAGACCGGCGCGACCTACAACATCGTGGTCTCCAACCAGGGTCCTGACCCGACCTCCGGTCAGGTAACGGTCACCGACGCCCTGCCGACCGGCCTGACCGCCACCGCGATCAACGGCCCCGGCTGGAACTGCGTTCTGGCGACACTGACCTGCACGCGCAGTGACGTGCTGGCCGCAAACGCCAGCTACCCGCCGATCACCCTGACGGTCAACGTCGCCAACAACGCACCGCTCTCGCTGATCAACTCGGCGACCGTAAACGGTGGCGGAGACCCGACTCCGTCGACTGACAACGACCCGACCAACGTCCTGCCCGCCAACCTGGCGATCGACAAGTCCCACAACGGAGACTTCGCCCGCGGCCAGACCGGCGCGACCTACACCATCGCCGTCTCCAACCAGGGCCCCGGATCCACCACCGGCCCGGTCACAGTCACCGACGCCCTGCCCGCAGGCCTCACCGCCACCGCGATCAACGGCAATGGCTGGAACTGCGTCCTGGCGACCCTGACCTGCACCCGCAGCGACGTACTGGTTTCCGGTGGGACCTACCCGCCGATCACCCTCACGGTCAACGTCGCCAACAATGCACCGCTCTCGCTCGTCAACTCGCCACCGCCTCCGGCGGCGGCGACCCGACCCCGGTGACCGATGACGATCCGACCAACGTCTTGCCCGCCAACCTGGCGATCAACAAGTCCCACACCGGCAACTTCACCCAGGGCCAGATCGGAGCGACCTACAACATCGCGGTCTCCAACCAGGGCCCCGGATCCACCACCGGCACCGGTCACAGTCACCGACGCCCTGCCCGCAGGTCTCACCGCCACCGCGATCAACGGCACTGGCTGGAACTGCGTCCTCGGCGACCCTGACCTGCACCCGCAGTGACAGCCTCGCATCCGGTGGTAACTACCCGCCGATCACGCTGACCGTGAACGTCGCCAATAACGCCGGCATCTCCGCTGATCAACTCCGCGACCGCCTCGGGCGGAGGCGACCCGACCCCGGTCAACCGACGATGACCCGACCGTGATCCGCTCGGTCAACCTGGCGATCGACAAGTCCCACAACGGAACTTCGCCCGCGGCCAGACCGGCGCGACCTACAACATCGTGGTCAGCAATTCCGGTCCTGATGCAAACATCCGGCCAAGTAGCGGTCACCGACGCCCTGCCGACCGGCCTGACCGCCACCGCGATCAACGGCCCCGGCTGGAACTGCGACTCTGGCGACCCTGACCTGCACTCGGTCAGACGTTCTCGCCGCGGACGGCAGCTACCCGCCGATCACCCTGACGGTGAACGTCGCCAATAGCGCGCCCGCCTCGGTAATAAATACAACGGCTGTGGCCGGCGGAGGCGACCCGACCCCGAGCACTGATATCGATCCGACTGTCATCGATCCGGCCAGCCTCAGCATCAATAAATCTCACGCCGGCAGCTTCACCCAGGGCCAGGTCGGAGCGACATACTCGATTCTCGTCGGCAATGACGGCCCCGGCGTGACCAATGGTCCAGTCACAGTCACCGACGCCCTGCCCGCAGGTCTCACCGCCACCGCAATCGCCGGCAACGGCTGGAACTGCGTCCTCGGTACGCTGACCTGCACCCGTGCCGACACGCTCGCCGCGAACGCCAGCTACCCGCCGATCACCCTTACCGTCAACGTCGCCAACAACGCCGGAAGCCCGCTGGTCAACTCGGCGACGGCTTCCGGCGGAGGCGACCCGACCCCGGTCACCGACGACGATCAGACGGTGATCCGCTCGGTCAACCTGGCGATCAACAAGTCCCATAGCGGCGACTTCACCCAGGGCCAGATCGGAGCCACCTACACCCTCGCGGTCACCAACAACGGCCCTGACGCAACCAACGGCCAGGTCACAGTCACAGACACCCTGCCCGCAGGCCTCACGGCAACCGCTATCAGCGGAACCGGCTGGAACTGCGTGCTCGCCACACTGACCTGCACCCGCAGCGATGTTCTCGCTGCCAATGCCAGCTACCCGGACATCACCCTCAACGTCAACGTCGCCAACAACGCCCCGGCATCGGTAATCAACTCCGCCACGGTCTCCGGAGGTGGCGACCCCACCCCGAATACGGATGATGATCCGACGGTGATCCGCTCGGTCAACCTGGCGATCAACAAGTCCCACACCGGCAACTTCCGTCAGGGCCAGACCGGCGCTGAGTACGCGATTGCCGTAACCAACAATGGCCCCGACGCAACGGCCGGCCTTGTGACTGTGACGGACTCCCTGCCGACCGGCCTCACGGCAACCGCAATCAGCGGAACCGGCTGGAACTGCGTGCTCGCCACACTGACCTGCACCCGCAGTGATGTTCTGGCTGCCAACGCCAGCTACCCGCCGATCACGATGACCGTGGACGTGGCCAACAACGCGCCCGCCTCGGTAATCAACTCCGCAACCGTCGACGGCGGCGGAGACCCGACCCCGACTACGGATAACGACCCGACCACCATCCTCTCGACCAACCTGGTCATAGACAAGTCCCATAGCGGCGACTTCACCCAGGGCCAGACCGGCGCCACCTACACCCTGTCGGTCACCAACAACGGTCCTGATGCCTCAGCCGGCCAGGTCACAGTCACCGACACCCTGCCCGCAGACCTGACCGCAACCGCGATCAACGGCCCCGGCTGGGACTGCGTCCTGGCGACACTCACCTGTACCCGGTCAGACGTGCTCGCTGCGAATGCCAGTTACCCGAACATCACGCTCACCGTGAATGTCGCCAATAACGCCCCGGCCTCGGTAATCAACTCCGGCACGGTCTCCGGAGGTGGCGACCCCACCCCGAATACCGATGACGATCCGACCACCATCCGCTCAATCAACCTCGCAATCAACAAGTCCCACACCGGCTTCTTCACCCAGGGTCAGACCGGAGCCACCTACACCCTCGCTGTCACAAATAACGGCCCCGACTCGACGAATGCCCCCGTCACAGTCACCGATGCCCTGCCGACAGGCCTCACCGCCACCGCAATAGGCGGCCCCGGCTGGAACTGCGTCCTGGCGACGCTCACCTGCACCCGCTCGGATTCGCTGGCCGCCAACGCCAGCTACCCGCCGATCACCCTCACCGTCAACGTGGCCAATAACGCCCCGGCATCTGTGATCAACTCCGGCACCGTCACAGGCGGCGGCGACCCGACCCCGAGCACCGATGACGACCCGACCACCATCCGCTCGATCAACCTGGCCATCAACAAGTCCCACACCGGCAACTTCACCCAGGACCAGGTCGGTGCTCAATACACAATCGCCGTGACCAACAACGGACCCGACGCCTCAACCGGCCAGGTCACGGTCACCGACACGCTGCCCGCCGGCCTGACCGCCACCGCGATCAACGGCCCGGGGTGGAACTGCGTGCTCGCAACGCTGACCTGCACCCGTTCAGACAGCTTGGCCGCAGGCGCCAGCTACCCGCCGATCACCCTCACGGTCGATGTCGCCGTAGACGCGCCGCCTTCGGTGATCAACAGAGCCACCGTCACCGGCGGCGGCGACCCGACCCCGAGCACCGACGACGACCCGACCACCATCGAAGAGGTCTCGACCGACGTCGAGATCACCAAGACCGCCAACCCGACCACCGTCTCCTACGGCGACACCGTCACCTACACACTGACGGCCAGGAACAACGGCCCGGGCAAGGCACGAAACGTGACCATCACCGACCCCATCCCTTCAGGCCTCAGTTTCGTCTCGGCCGACGCCCCTTGCGTGAACGTCTCTGGCACGGTCACCTGCCAGCTCGGCACGCTCCAGCCCGGCCAGGAAGTCGTCCTCGAGGTCAAGGTCAAGGTCGACCCGCCGACACCGACCGATCCCAACCTCGAGCACCTGCTCGACGTCCAGAAAGTCGAAGCCCAGATCGACCTCGAGGCCGGCCAGCAGAGGACCGTTTCGGTCACCTGCCCCAGCGGCTACTTCGCCTCTGACGGCTCGGTACGCATCGACCAGATCGACCACGGCACCGGCGACTGGACGACCCAGCAGGTCCTCGAGTCGAGAGCGAGCTCGCTCGACACCTGGCAGGGCACCGTCAAGAACACCGCCATGGGTCGCGCTCAGGCCAAGATCTTCGCCGTCTGCATCAAGCAGACCACCAACGAGATCGACGGACACACCCACAACCTCACCGTCTCCGCACCGGTCACCGTCTCGGAAACCGTTACTGCCGGTCCTCACGAAGCCGTCCTGTCCTGCCCGGCAGGCACCGTCGCCATCCAGCCCGGCTTCTCGTCCACCGCCCCTGCAGACCTCGTGTACTCCCAGCCCGAAGGTGAAGGCTGGAAGTTCGTCCTCGACGTCTCGGCTCCCTCCGACGTGAGTTTCTCGGTCCGCTGTATGTCAAGACAGACCACCTCGGCCGACGGCCACGACCACAATCTCGACCTCGAGCGGATCTGGACCGAGGTCACGATCGAAGGCAACACCGTCAACGAAGCCCAGCTCACCTGCCCCGATGGCAGCAAGGGCATCGTCGGCGGCTGGGACCTCG
Organism: uncultured Solirubrobacterales bacterium; assembly: GCA_963709475.1. Taxonomy (GTDB): domain Bacteria; phylum Actinomycetota; class Thermoleophilia; order Solirubrobacterales; family 70-9; genus 67-14. Next base: position 36,059 of record CAVPWI010000002.1, read on the forward strand.
ATCCGGGACTGGTCAGCCTCGGGAACGACCCGCGTCCGGTAACCAGGGCCTTCAAGCTCTACAACCCGACCATGAGCCCGCTCACCGCCAGGCTGAGCCTGCTCTGCCTGGGCAACATGACCAGCGGTCACAACCTCGGCCCGGTTCAGATCACGAACACCGCCTACATCACGACCACCTCGAACGACGAGGACAGCTCCAATGACCAGTCCTCAGCCACGATCACGGTCAATGCCACCGGTACGAACAACCCGATCCCGAACCCGGATCCGGACAAGCCGGTGGTCAACAACCCGATTGGCATGAGCATCGGCGGAAGCGATGTCGGCTTCCGTGGCAACAGGGTCCGCGCGACCCTTACCTGCACCGGGGCCTGCTCCGGCAAGGCGAAGCTGATCTCGGTCAAGACGGTCAAGGCTGGCAAGAAGAAGGTCCGCAAGGGCAGCGTTCTGGCCAAGGGATCCTTCAAGTTCAACTCGGCCGGCAAGCGCAAGCTCAAGCTCAAGGTCACGAAGAAGGGCAGCTCGTCCTCAGGAAGACCCGCAAGGCCATGCTGAAGCTCTCCTCGGGCGAGAAGAAGATCGTCCGGATCAGGCGGTGAGCGCGAGTTCTCGGTTATCGGCGATCATCCGGGTGCGTGCTTGGTCGGCCGTCTCGGAGAAGCCCGCTCAGGTCGACGGGGCTAACTCGGTTTTTGACTGTCCCGAGACAACAGGGCCCCTTTTGCTGGTCTTTCCGGGAACTGTTGCGAGTCCGCAAGGAAATGCTCTATCCTTACCAGATGTAAGGAAATATGGGAGACGGGCTTGGATCCTGTGAGTACCGGCGAAGTGCCGGGAAGGTTTCCGCGAAAAGCCCTGACCGCTGCGAGTACTCGCCGAGCAGATGTCCAAGCCTTCCAGGCTTTCCCTCCAATTCTGAGTTCCGCTTCGGGACTTCCAAACGACCGAATCGAAACGGTCACCGACTGGTTTATCTGGTGGACGCAGGATTAAAAACCGGCAGGACGTCCGGAGCACAAATCGGAGAAAAGCTTGAATTCAGCAGTTCGACCAGTCACTCGTCTTGCCGCCCTGCGTTGCCGTGTTCTGTTTGCAGGCATGCTGAGTGCCTCGGCCGCGCAGGCGGCCGGGACGCCTGATCTCCAGCTCGGTTCCGCTTCGAACAGTCCGCTCTACGGCCAGACCGGCATCCGCCTCGGGGACCGCCGCCCTCGGAAACGGTCAGCCCAAGGGCTACAACCTCAGCTTCCGCGCGGTCCTGCCCGCCGGCATCACCTACACCGGTGGAGCCGAGTTCCCGCCCCAGGTGATCAGCGACAAGCCCTCGACCGGCGAGACCACCCTGATCTTCCAGAACATCTCCGACCTGGTCGCCAACTCCCAGCAGGGAATCGCGCTCGACCTGGTCCACGACCAGTCGATCTACGAGGTGGGCGACACCTACACGGTCGCCTGGGAGGCCTTCGTCAACACCGACCCGCGTTTCATGCCGAAGTTCGACGGCAATGGCGCCGTCGATCCCGGTACCTACACCGGTTCGGCCTCTTCGAGCTCGACTTCGACCATCAAGGCGATCAAGATCTCCAAGTCCGAGCCCAGCCGTGAGGGCGAGATCCTCAGGGGCGTCCACGACAACCAGACGATCTACACGCTCACCCTCGAGAACAACGCGGTCAACCCGACCGCGTCGACCACGATCGACGACTACCTGCCCGCCGGCCTCGAGTTCCTCGGCTGCGAAGGCACGCCCGACAGCACCACCGACGCTCCGACCAACCCCGGAAGCGACCAGGAGTACCCCGGCGCGCCGCCCGATCGTGGTCCAGCCGGTCAGCGACTGCTTCGCTCCGGTTCTGGTCGAGACGGTCGAGACTCGACCCCGACCTGGCCGGCCCGATGCCCTTCGCCATCTACACCCACGTTCAGTGGGACACCGGCACCCTCGCCCCGTCGCAGGTGCTGACCTACAAGTACCGCGCCGCCGTGCCGCTGGCCGAGAACACGCTGGACTGGACCGGCAGCGAGCCGACCCCGGCCTCCGGCGATCAGGCCGCCAACCTCGACAACAACTCAGGCCCGGAGATCGTCGACGAGCAGGACCTGACCAACTACGCCGCCGGAAACGGCACCTACAAGGGCAGCCGCGGCGACCTGGCGGTTTCCGACGACGCGATGCTCAGCCGCACCGCCGAGGATCTCGTCGTCTACAAGAGCAACAACTCCGGCACTCTCGGCCAGGGCAACATCACCGAGTGGGAGCTGAAGTTCCGCACCGGCGAGTACCGCTACAGCGATGACATCGTGGTCACCGACACTCTGCCGAGCGGCTTCTGCCCGCTCGGTCCGGTCAACTACACGACCGAGAACGATCCGAGCCGACTCCGAATGTGACCCGACCGGCGACCTGCCGAGCGTTGCACTACAAGTCGGTGACCGAGAACGCCGACGGCACCTTCACCATCGTCTGGGACAAGACCAAGCTGGCCAAGCTCGGCCACACCGACGTCAACGACGAGTTCATCATCACCTTCCCGACCAAGACCCGCGCCGACTACCAGAGCAACTTCCTGCCGACCACGCCGATCCTGGCCAAGGACTCGGTCTCGAACAAGGTCGAACTCACCGGCGACGCCTTCTCCCGCTGCGTAGCGCCCGGGACCCCCGACTGCTCGACCACCGGCCCCCGCATCTGGGGACCCGCCGGTGACCCCGAACCCGTCGTCGACGCCTCCGCCGCCGGCCAGACCGCCCCGTCGGTCGTGCTGAAGAAGGAAGTCTCGACCGGCTCCACCAACTGCACGACTGCCACCTACGGGCAGACCACCCCGGTCTACCGCCCCGGCGACAAGGTCTGCTGGCGCCTGACCATCGACTTCCCGGCCAAGGTCGACACCAACGAGCTGACAGTCACCGACTTCCTGCCGGTCAACTCGACCTACATTCCGGGTTCGATCGCCGACACCGCCGCGAATACGACCATCAATACGCCCGACCTGAGCGACGCCGCCGACGGCGTGATCAACTGGGGCATCAACGGCGGCATCGTGCCGGTCGGTGGCCAGACGTTCCAGGTCACCTTCGCCACCTCGACGACTCCGGTCGGCATCATCGATCCCTCGGACATCAAGGGCAACCTGATGAAGTTCGGGATCCAGAACACTCCCGGCCAGGCCTTCCCGCTGCGCGACCTCGTCAACTTCGAGGTCGTACCGCCGCTGGTATCGATCGACAAGGGTGTGCGCCAGGTCAATTCCGGCCCGATCTACAGCCCGCCCAGCTGACGGACAACAAGACGGTGCGCGCGGACGACATCGTCACCTACCAGGTCGACGTCAAGGCTTCCAACGACGACGTCAAGAACGTCCAGGTCTGGGACCGGCTGCCGGCCGCCTTCGACTGCACCGATGTCAGCGCGATCTCCGACGGCGGAACCTGTGTCGACGGAGGCTCCGGACGCGACGTGATCAAGTGGACGATCCCGGCGATCGCCGAGGACGCGACCAAGTCGCTGACCTACAAGGTCGAGATCCCGTCCGACGTCGGACCGGAGAACAACTACGTCAACGAGTCGGGCGTGCGTGAGTACCAGGCCGATACCAATACGGGCGGGACCTACACCTACACGCCGGAGAACAACATCGACCCGGACAACCCGAACACACCGAACATCGCCCGGGTCGACGACCCGAGCAACGTGCGTACCCCGAACGTCGCGATCTCCAAGGCCCGCACGACTTCGATTTCCGAGGACCGGCAACAACGCCAATACCCAGGCGACGATCGGCGAGATCATCAACTACACGGTCACCACGACCCTGCCGGCAGGCACGACGATGAAGACCAACCCGCGAATCGTCGACACCCCCGACTCGGCCACCACGCAGCCGATCGTTGGTACCCCGACCGCGCTGCTGAACGGCAACCCCCTGCCGGCCGGCTGGAGCAATCTCGACCTCGGGCCAGACCGTGACCGTGACCATGCCGGACAACTACGTAGTTCCGCCAAACGGCCCGAACCACGTGGTGACGATGTCCATCTCGACCCGCGTGGCCGATGTCTCGGCCAACGTACGCGGCCAGAACCGGGTCAACCGCGCGTCTGTCCTGTGGACCGACACCACCGACCGCACCCGCAACTCGAACACGGTCACGCACGACGATCGTCGAACCGAGGATCTCCCAGAGCAAGTCGAACAGCGTCCAGCCGAACTCGGCCCTGCCGGGTGACACCGTCACCTACACGCTGATCACCAGCAATTCCGGCCGCGAACAACGTCAGCATCGCCCACGACACGGTGATTCGCGACGTCGTACCCGTCGGCATGACCCCGGTCGACGCCGGCGGAGTGCCGCTGGCCGACGGAGCCGTGGTTCCCGGGACCGGAGGGTCCACCTGGGATGCCGGTACCCGCACGATTACCTCGCCTCCGGTTGACATCAACCCGGGTGCGAGACGTGACCTGGACCTACAAGGCCAAGATCGACGATCCGGCGGTCGCCGGCACCACGCTGGTCAACAACGCCGACGCCAAGACGACCTCGATCGGCGGCAGCGACCCGGACGAGCGCACCGCCTCGAGCTCGACCAACACCGGCTACGTCGCATCTTCGAGCAGCCCCGTGAAGATCACCGGCGCCACCGTGACCAAGTCGGTCGATCCGGCCTGGGCCACTATCGGCACGCCGCTGACCTACACGGTCGACCTGACCATCCCGAAGGACCTGGCGATGTTCGACCTGACCGCGGTCGACACGCTGCCGGACTCACTCGACTTCGACGGCTACACCTCGGCGACCTGTGTCTCCGGTTGCCCGGCGAGCCCGGCCCCGACGGTCCAGACCTACAACCCGGTCGTGACGCCTTCGGCGACCACGATCGCCTGGGACCTCGGCAACATCACGCCGGGCACCACCGATCGTGTGATCCGCTTCGTCTTCGAGGCGCATGTCCGGGACACCTACCGCTCCAGCGGACAGAAGATCGAGCTCGGCGCCAACATCGTCAACGTGGTCCGCGCCCAGTCGAACTTCAGCGACAAGTTCAACTTCGACCCGAACAGCCTGCCGGCCGAGAACACCTTCGACTACGTCTCACCGGACGCCATCGCGATCACTCCGGTCAGGGCACCGTCCGTCACGCTCGACAAGAGGGTCAAGGTCAACTCCGGCAACTTCGTCAACGGCCCGGTCCAGAGCCAGCCCGGCGATACGCTGACCTACAGCGTCGCGGTCAGGAACAACGGCTCCAGCGCGGCCTACGACATGGTCGTGACCGACCAGCCCGATACGACGATCACCAACGTGGTGCTCGACCAGGGCGCCGGGTTCAATACCGACCCTTGGACACCAGGCGACCCGACGATGAAGTGGACCATCCCCGGTCCGATCGCTCCGGGTGAGACCGTCACCCTGACCTACACCGCCGAGCCGCTGCCGGCGGCGCAGCTCACCAACGGTTCCAGGGCGATCAATACCGCCGGTTCGAACTACTGGGGCCTGCCGGCCTCGGAGCGGACCAACCCGTGGATCTACCGCAACTACGACAGCAACGACGACACCGTGCGGGTCAACTTCGACTTCCCCGATGATCTCGGTCAACAAGACGACCACGGCGCCGGGCTTCCCGGACATCGCCGACGCCGCCCCGCTGACCCCGTTCGGCTGGAGGATCGTCGTCAGGAACAACGCGAGCACCGCCAAGGCGATCGACACGGTCGTCAACGACACGCTGCCGCCGGACTGGACCTACGACGCCGGGTCAACGGTAATCACCGGCGCTACCGGTGGCGATCCGTTCATCGCGCTGAATGCGTCCGGCGACTTGCTGACCTGGGACTTCACCGGCCAGACGATCCAGCCCGGTGCCAGCGTCACGATCACCTTCACCGCGACCCCGTCGCTCGCCGCCAGGGCCAACCCGCCGATCCAGGTCAATGACGCCAGGGCCGACGCGAAGGACGGCAGCGGCAGCAGCGGCAACGCCGACGGTCCCTACACCGACGAGGACGACGCCAGGGCCGAACTCAAGTTCCCGAAGTCCGACCTGGGCATCGAGAAGAGCGCCCCGGCCGAGGTCGACGTGCTCGATCCGTTCACTTACACGATGAAGGTGACCAACTACGGCCCGGATACCGCGACCAACGTCGTGATCAACGACCCGCTGCCGGCCGGTCTCGTATTCATCTCTTCGGCCGACTGCAGCGCGGCGATGGTCTGCAACCTCGGAACGATCGCTTCCGGTGCCAGCAAGACCGTGACCGCCCAGGTCAACTCGACCTACGCCGTCGCCGGCACCACGGTGACCAATACCGCGGTCGTCACCGGTGACGAGTACGACACCAACCCGAACAACAACGAGGATTCGGCCGATACCAAGATCAAGGGCATCGCCGACGTCAAGATCACCAAGACCGCGATGCCGGGCAACGCCCGACCGGGTGACGTCGTCACCTACAAGCTCAAGGCCGAGAACATCGGCACGGCGATCGCCAGAGAACGTTGTCGTGACCGACATGCTGCCGGTCGGAGTCAGCTTCGTCTCGGCCGACGCCCCCTGCGTCGAGTCCGCGGGCAACATCAGCTGCGCACTCGGCTCGATGAACCCGGGCGACATGGTCGATCCTGGAAGTCAAGGTCACGCGTCGACCCGTGGGGCGACGCCGACCCGAACGCCGACCACCTGCTGGACGTCCAGAAGGTCGAAGCACAGATCGACCTCGAGGCCGGTGAGCTGAAGACGGTCAACGTCACCTGCCCGAGCGGCTACTTCGCCTCCGACGGCTCGGTCCGGATCGACCAGATCGACCACGGCACCGGCGACTGGACCGCGCCGCAGGTTCTCGAGTCCAGGGCCAGTTCGCTGGAAGGCCTGGCAGGGCACCGTGAAGAACACGGCCATGGGCCGCGCTCAGGCCAAGATCTTCGCGGTCTGCATCAAGAAGCAGACCCAGGAGGCCGACGGCCACGTCCACAACCTGATCGTCAGCGACCAGATCTTCGTCAACCAGGCAGCCCCGGCCGGCCTCGATGAGGCGACGCTCCAGTGCGGCCCCGGCCAGATCGCGATCCAGCCCGGCTTCACCTCGACCGTGCCCGGCGACCTGCTCTACAGCGAGCCCGAGGGCAACGGCTGGAAGTTCAAGTTCGACCTCAAGTCCGCCGGCAATGTGATCTATTCGATCCGCTGCCTGACCCGTCAGGTATCGATCGAAGACGGCCACACCCATGACCTGAAGTTCGAGCACATCGTCAAGGAGTTCACGGTCCAGCCCGGCACGGTCAACGAAGCGCAGCTCACCTGCGCCGACGGCTACAAGGGAATCGTCGCCGACATGGACCTCGACAAGGGCCTGGTCAGCCTCGGAAACGACCCCAGGCCGGTCACCAGGGCATTCAAGCTCTACAACCCGACGATGGCCCCGCTCAACGCCAGGCTCAGCCTGCTCTGCCTCGGTGACCGCACCGGTGGCGAGCACGTGCCGCCGAAGGTGATCGTCAACACGGCGTTCATCACGACCACCTCGGACGAGTCCTCGACCGCCAACAACATGTCGTCGGCTTCCTTCACCGCCGAGGACACCGACAACTACACCCCGGTTCCGACGGTGCCTCCGGTCAAGCCGACCCCGAACAACCCGATCGGCATGAGCATCGGTGGAAGCGACGTGGTCTTCAAGGGCAACCGGGTCCGCACCACGGTCAAGTGCTCCGGAGCCTGCTCCGGCAAGGCCAAGCTGATCTCGATCAAGACGGTCAAGGTCGGCAAGAAGAAGGTCCGCAAGGGATCCGTTCTCGCCAAGGGCCGGTTCAAGTTGAACAAGGCCGGCAAGCGCAAGCTGAACCTCAAGGTCACGAAGAAGGGCCGTATCGCCCTCAAGAAGACCCGCAAGGCCATGCTGAAGCTCTCCTCGGGCGACCGGAAGCGCGTTCGCATCCGGTAGGGCTCCGGGGCCGTCGGGGCCGTCGGGGTCCCGTCAACTACTCGTGGACTTCGAGCTCCGAGGCGAGTTCGGTCTTGCCGTCCCGGGTGAACTGGACGTCGACCGTCTCGTCCTTGCGGTAGGTGCCGAAGATCCCGAGGTACATCGCCAGCCACCTCGAAATCCCGATCTCCTCCTTGATGATGTCCCGGGTGAAGACGATCTCGCTGCCTTCGACGCGGTAGTCGTCGTACTCGGTCTGGGGGACGCCGTTGATGTAGACGACGATCGGCTCGGAGGCGCCCCGGGGCAGCTTCACCCGTCGTCCGGCTGCGTAGGAGCCCTTGGGGACCTTCTCTTCGGAGTCGCTTCACCGCTGGAGAGCCTCGCGCATCGATTCGATCACCCGTTTCGAGGTGTCGCCCTCGAGCGGCTTGCGGGCGACGCCTCCGGAGTAGGCGACGAGGCTGTTGTCACCGCGGATGTCCACGCCTGCGGTCGGCGGTGAGAGCAGACCCTTGCCGGAGATCTCGATCCTGGCCTTGATCTGTTTCTCCGGCTCGTAGTCGCGGATCATCTTGACCTTCTTCAGCGGTTCCCGGGCGAGCACTTCGTCGACCTTCATGCGGGCCTCTTCGAGGGCGCTGTCGAGGTCGTCGTACTTCAGCCTGCGGACGTCCGAGCCGTCGCGGATGGTCAGCTTCCAGGCGGCCAATCCGATGGCGCCTCAGGCCGAGGGGCGGACGGCCGGGCCGCCATCGATCAGGTTGCTGCCGCTGCGCTCGCCGATCGGAACGTAGTCGTCCTCCCGGGCGCCGGTGTAGATCTGACGGGGGCGCGAGATCTTCTTCTCGGGGTCGTCGACCATCTCCAGCCACTGTGAGATCCAGCCCGCGGTACGGGGGATGGCGAAGATCACGGTGAACATCTCCGGCGGGATCTTCAGCGCTTCGTAGATGATCCCGGAGAAGAAGTCGACGTTCGGGAAGAGCTTCCTCGAAGTGAAGTACTCATCGTCGAGGGCCTGCTTCTCGAGTTCGGTCGCGATCTCGACCAGCGGGTTGTACTCGGTCGCCTCGAGTACGCCGTCGGCGTGTTCCTTGATGACCAGGGCGCGCGGGTCGTAGTTCTTGTAGACGCGGTGGCCGAAGCCCATCAGCTTTTCTTCGCGGTCCTTGACCTTCTGAAGGAAGTCGGGGATGTTCTCGACCTTCTCGATGTGGCGCAGCATCTTCAGCACGGCCTCGTTGGCACCGCCATGGAGGCGACCGTAGAGCGCGGCGATGCCGGCCGCTACCGCCGAGTACGGATCGACGTCGGAGGAGCCGACGCCGCGCACGGCGCTGGTCGAGCAGTTCTGCTCGTGGTCGGCGTGGAGGATGAAGAGCACGTCCAGTGCCCGGGCCAGGCGGGGGTCCGGGTCGTACTTCGCCTCGGTCATCTTGAACATCATCGAGAGGAAGTTCTCCGAGTAGGAGAGGTCGTTGTCCGGGTATACGTAGGGCAGGCCCATGTTGTGCCGGTAGGAGAAGGCCGCGAGGGTCGGCATCTTGGCGATCAGCCTGATCGTCGCCAGGTAGCGCTCGACCTTGTCGTTGATCTGGTTCGCGTCCGGGTAGAAGGTCGAGAGCGCCCCGGTCGAAGCCAGCAGCATTCCCATCGGGTGTGCGTCGTAACGGAAGCCGGTCAGGAACTTCTTGATGTCTTCGTGGACGAAGGTGTGGTGGGTGATGTCGTGGACCCAGGACTCAAGCTGGGGGCGGGTCGGCAACTCGCCGTAGACGAGCAGGTAGGCCACCTCGAGGAAGGTCGAGTGTTCACAGAGCTGCTCGATCGGGATGCCCCGGTGCTCGAGGATGCCGGCCTCACCGTCGATGTAGGTGACCGCCGAGCGGCAGGAGGCGGTGTTGGTGAAGGCCGGGTCGTAGGCCATCATGCCGAAGTCTTCTTCGCGGACCTTGATCTGCCGGAGGTCCATGGCGCGGATCGTGTCGTCTTCGATCGGCAGCTCGTACGACTTGCCCGTGCGGTTGTCCGTGACCGTCAGCGAGTCGTTGGATTCGTCGGTTGCAGTGGCCGCGTCGGCCCCGGTAACGTCGCCCTCCGTCGCGTCTTCAGTCTTTTCTTCGGTACCCATCAAGCATCTCCTGAGGTTCGCTTCGCTCTGGTTCTCTTTCCGTTCGGATCAGTATCGCAGCTTGCCCGCCGCGGTTTGGCTCACGCGGGCCTCAGTCCGGGGTCTGAGCGAAATCGGTCATCGAGCGCAGCGCCTGCATGCGGGAATCGATTTCGTCCCGGGTCAGCCGGGAGACCCGTTCGGTCCCGAACTCCTCGACGTTGAATGAGGCGAGGACCGTGCCGTAGCCCATCGCACGCCGCAGGGCCGACTGGTCGATCGGCCCTGCCTCACCGTCGAGATAGCCGAGGAATCCTCCGGCGAAGCTGTCGCCGGCGCCGGTCGGGTCACGCACGTCCTCGAGCGGGAATCCGGGCAGCGCGAAGAAGCCGGAGGGCGTGAACAGCGCGGCGCCGTACTCCCCCTGCTTGGCGATCACCGCTTTCGGCCCCATCTCCATTACCGCCCTGGCCGCCCGGGCCAGGTTGGGCTGTCCGGTGAGCTGCCTGATCTCGGCGTCGTTGATCAGGACGCAGTCGACCTCGGAGATCGCCTCCTCCAGCGAATCCCGGGCCGTCTCGATCCAGAGGTTCATCGAGTCGAGCGCGGCGAAGCGTACGCCCTCACACTGGGCTCTCACGCGCCGCTGGAGGTCGGGCTGGATGTTGGCCAGAAAGAGCATGTCAGCCTCCGAGGAGGCCGCAGACAGCTTCGGGTCGAAGTCGCCGAAGACGTTGAGCTGGGTGTCGTCGGTGTGGGCCGTGTTGAGGTCGTATTCATAGTGCCCCTTCCAGAAGAAGGTCCGGGCGCCGTCCACGCGTTCGATGTCTTCGGTGATCACGCCGCGATTCTCCAGGACCGCCAGCTCCTCGTCGGTGAAGTCCTCACCGACCGGCCCGACCACTCGGACGTCGGTGAAAAAGCTGGCTGCCAGCGAGAAGTGGACGGCGGAGCCGCCGAGCATGCGATCACGTTCGCCGAACGGCGTGGATACAGCGTCAAAAGCGATCGAGCCGACAACGGTCAGCGACAAGGGGTCCCTTTCGGTACGGATAACGGACCAGGCCATCCTACGGACATTCGGAGTGCGAGAATGGACCGGTGAAAGCGATCCAGATCAAGGAGTTCGGCGGACCGGAGGTGCTCGAGCCGGTCGAGCTGCCCGACCCTGTGCCCGGCGAAGGGGAGGTACTGGTCGAGGTGAGCCGGACCGGAGTCAACTTCGCCGACACCCACGCCTCCAGGAACAACTATCTGGCGAAGCAGGAGCTGCCTTTCATCCCGGGGGCCGAACTCGCCGGTCAGGATGAACGTGGCCGCAGGGTCGCGGCCGTGGTGCCTCGCGGCGCATACGCCCAGCGGGCGGTCGTGCCCGAGTCGTCGCTGGTGCCGATCCCCGACGGCGTCGATGACGACCAGGCGGCGGCCTTGCTGATCCAGGGGCTCACCGCCGACGCCCTGCTGAACGTCTCGGCGAACATGCAGCCCGGGGAGACCGTTGTCGTCAACGCGGCCGCCGGCGGTACAGGCAGCCTCGCGGTGCAGATCGCGAGGTCGATGGGCGCCGGTCGCGTCATCGGGCTTGCCTCCAGCGACGAGAAGCGGGAACTGGTCCTCGAACTCGGGGCCGATGTGGCTCTCGACTCGAGGAGCCCGGACCTGGGCGAGCGCCTGATCGAGGCCAACGGAGGGCAGCTGATCGACGTCGTACTCGAGATGGCAGGCGGAGACGCTTTCGACCAGTGTCTCGAGGCCTTGGCCCCGTTCGGCAGGCTGGTCGCCTTCGGCATCGCTTCTTCGGAGCAGAACTCGGTGCGAACGGGCTCGCTGATGAAGAACAGCCGGGCCGTGATCGGGTTCTGGATAAACCACCTGCTGGCCCGGCCGGAGCTTGCCAGGGCCTCGATCGAGCGCGTTCTGGGGGCCGCTGAGCGGGGCGAACTGAAGACCGTGATCGGCGGGATCTACCCGCTCGAGGAGGCGGCAGAAGTCCACCGGATGATGGCCGGGCGACGCACGATCGGAAAAATGCTGTTGGATCCCTCTCAGTGACTGATACAGCTACAACTTTCAAGGACCTCGGGCTCTCCCCGGAAATACAGCAGGCGATCGACGAACTCGGCTTCGAAGAGCCGAGCCCGATCCAGGCCGAAGGAATACCGCCCCTGCTCGCCGGACACGACGTTATCGGCCAGGCCCAGACCGGCACCGGCAAGACGCTGGCCTTTGGCATACCGATGCTGACGTACCTGGATCCGGAAGACGACGAGGTGCAGGCGGTGGTGCTCACCCCGACCCGCGAGCTCTGCATCCAGGTGACTCAGGCGCTTCGCACCTACGCCGAGCACCTCGACATCAACATCGTCGCCGTATTCGGCGGCGCCCCGATCAAGAGCCAGCAGGCCCAGCTGCGCTCCGGCGCCCACGTGGTCGTCGCGACGGTCGGCCGGATGAAGGACCTGATCTCCCGCCGCTCGCTCGTATTGACCGCGGCCCGCTTCGTCGTACTCGACGAAGCCGACGAGATGCTCGACCTCGGCTTCCTCGAAGACGTCGAGAAGATCCTGCGCATGTGCCCCAGCGGCCGCCAGACCGCGCTCTTCTCGGCGACCATGCCGCCGCCGATCCAGAAGCTGGCCGAGGGCTACATGTACGACCCCGTGACGATCAGCATCACCCCGAAGCAGCTGACCGTCGACGCGATCCAGCAGGCCTACGTGGAGGTAGCCGGCCGGGCCAAGACCGACAAGCTGATCGAGATCCTCAAGGCCGAGGATCCGGAGCAGGCGATCCTCTTCTGCCGCACCAAGATCGGCGCCTCCCGGCTCGAGCGTGACCTCAAGAACCGGGGCATGGACGTCAAGGCACTGCACGGCGACCTCAGCCAGGGCGCCCGCGACGGCGTGATGATCGCCTTCAAGGGCCACCGGGTCAAGCTGCTGGTCGCCACCGACATCGCTGCCCGCGGCCTCGACATCGAGCACGTCACCCACATCATCAACTACGACCTGCCGAACTCTTCCGAGACCTACGTCCACCGGATCGGACGCACCGGGCGGGCCGGGCGCACCGGGCGCGCGATCACCTTCGTCACCCCCGAACAGCGCAAGGACCTGCTCCAGATCGAGCGGGACGCGAGCACCACGATCACCGCCTGGGAGACTCCCGAGGAGCGGATCGAGCACGCTCCGCCGCCGCGCCGCCGGCGCCGCAGGGGTCAGGACCCGGCGCCACTCGAAGATGACGGCGAAGCGACCGAAGCCGCGCCTGTGCCGGAAGCCGCAGCGCCGGATGAAGCCCCGGCCGCGGACAAGGCCGCGCCCGAGAAGGAAGAAGGCGGGGTCCCCGAGACCGCCGACGGCATCGTCAAGCTCTTCGTGAATCGCGGCAGCCGCAGCGGCATCACCGAAGAAGACCTGCGCTGGGCGCTTCGTGAAGGAGCGGTGCTGGGCGACGAGTCGGTTTCCTCGGTCCGGGTCCTCGACCGCTTCTCCTTCGTCGAGATCGACGCCGATCAGGCCGAGCGCACGGTTGATTTCCTCGACGGATCGAAGCTCAAGGGCTCCGAGATCAGGGTCGAGGTCGCCCGCCGGTAAGCACTTCGATGCGGGCGAAGAGCTCGCCGAAGTCGATCGGTTTGGTCAGGTGACCGTCGGCCAGCTCCCAGGCCGGTGAGCCCTCGAGCCGGTCCATCGCGGTGACCACCAGCACCGGCAGCTCCGGTGCCTTGCTCTTTGACCGCTTCGCAGCGCTTCGGCCCCGTCCACGTGCGGCATCATCGCGTCCATCAGGATCAGGTCCGGACTTTCGGATTCTTCGCCGACCGCGGCCTCGATCGCCTCGGCACCGTCGCGGGCTTCGATCACCTCGTGACCTTCCATCTCCAGCCTCCGCTTCAGCAGCAGGCGGACCGCACTCGAATCCTCGGCGACGAGTACGCGACTCACGCCGGCCCCGGTGGCTTCTGCGGGTGAAGGTGTTCTTGCGGTCGAGCGGCAGCCGCACCTCGAACCGGCTACCGGCCGACGAGGACTCGACCTCGATCGTGCCCCGGTGAAGCTCGACCAGGCGTTTGGTCACGGTCAGCCCGATGCCCGACCCGGTCATCTGATCGAAGTCGATCGGGCCTCCGTGACGGAAGCTGCCGAAGGCCAGCTCGGGCGGGTCGAAGGGGATGCCCCGGCCGGTGTCTTCGACGACGATCACGACGGCATCGTCGTCCAGACGGGTCGAGACGCTGATTTCGGTGCCGGGCGGGTTGTGGGTGTGGGCGTTCTGCACGAGGTTCTGCACGATCTGGCGCACCCGACGGGAGTCGAACTCGATTTCCGGCAGGTCCGGGTCGAGGTCGAGCGTGATGGTCTGGTCGGCCTCCTCGATCTCGTCACGCAGGGACCTGGTCGCTTCGAGGATCGGAGCGCTGACGTCCGCACTGTTCGAGATCCAGGGTCAGCTCGCCGAAGCTGTTGCTGGTCAGGTCGAGGATGTCGTTGACCAGCGTCTGGAGGTAGAGCGCGTTCTGCCGGATCACCGAGGCCGCTTCGACCTGAGCCTCGCTGAGGTTCTCCGGTTCCATTTCGAGGATCTCGGCGAATCCGATCAAGGCGGTCAACGGCGACCGCAGTTCGTGGGCGGCGGCCATCGAGAAGGTCACCCTCCGCTGGAACATCTGGTCGGTTATGTCGGGGTCCCAGGCCATCAGCAGCTCGGATCCGTCGGAGAGGGTCTCTTCGTGCACCAGCCACTCGAGCCGGGGCTGGTCCGTCTGCTGCCCGGAACATCACCTTTTCACCGCCCAGCAGCAGGCGGTCGATCTTCTCCCGGTTCGCGAACGGTTCAAGCGCCTCGAACAGGTTGATTCCGACGATGGTCGAAGGGGCGAGAATCGAAGCCGTGCGATTGCGCCACACGATCTCGAAGTCCTTCGTTGAAGGCGATCATCGCCCCCGGCTGGTGGTCCATCACCTCTCTCAGGTAGGCCGATTCGTCCATCGCCGGGCTACGGTACACCCCGCGACGCCACGGCACCATAAGCTGACCGACGATGAATACCGAAGATGACGGACTTTCACGGGGACCGCTCGAGGAGTGGTTCGCAGAACGGGTCGCGACGCTGGAGCCACCGCTCGACTACGAGAAGATCCACGGCGGGCTCTCCAATCTGACCTTTCTGGTCACCGACCAGGCCGGTAAGCGCTGGGTGCTGCGGCGCCCGCCTCTGGGCGAGCGCCTCGGTTCCGCCCACGACATGGGCCGGGAGGTCCGGGTCGTCACCGCACTCGCCGAGACACCGGTCCCGGTGCCCCCGGTGGTCGGGTACTGCGACGACGACTCGGTCACCGGCGCTCCTTTCTACGTCATGGAGTTCGTCGAAGGCCCGGTTCTGAGGGCCCCCGAGCAGGCGGCGCTCTTCCCGGCCCCGGAGCAGCGCCGGCGCATCGGAGAAGGCCTGGTAGAGACCATGTCCGCGATTCACGCCCTCGATCCGCGAGAGATCGGCCTCGGCGAGCTCGGCCGTCACGACGGCTACGTCGCCCGGCAGCTCAAGCGGTGGTCGGGGCAGTGGGAGAAATCGAAGACCCGTGAGCTGCCGCTGCTGGAAGAGGTCCACAGCCGGCTTGCCGAGTCGATCCCGGAGCAGACCGAGACAACCATCGTCCACGGTGACTACCGGCTCGACAACGTGATCTACAGCCCGCTCGGCGAGGTTGCCGCGGTCGTCGACTGGGAACTCTGCACCCTCGGCGATCCGCTGGCCGACCTCGGGCTCCTGATGGTCTACTGGGCCGAGCCCGAGGACAAAGACATCCCGCTCTTCCGGCCGGCAACCGTGGAGCCCGGCTTTCCCCGCCGAGCTGAACTCGCATCTCATTACCAGCGTGTTTCGGGCCGCGACATCTCCGACCTCGACTATTTCGTGGCGCTCGGCTACTGGAAGCTCGCCGTGATCATCGAAGGCGTGCTGGCCCGGTTCCGCAGCGGTGGCTACGGCGAAGCCGCCCGCGACAGCGGGCAGGAGTTCGAGGTCGCGGTCGAGACTCTGGCCGAAGCAGCCGCGGCGGCTATCGACCGCCTCGACTGAGACGGACCGGGACCGGCCCGTCCGGCTCAGCCGCCGGCGGCTTCGCGTTTCTTCAGCTGACGGCCGGTCTCGCGGCGGGCGATGACCATCTTGTGGACCTCGTCGGCGCCGTCGACCAGCTTCAGCATGCGGCTGAAACGCCACATCATCGCCAGCGGTGTGTCGTCGCTGACCCCGAGTCCGCCGTGTACCTGGATCGAACGGTCGAGCACGTCCATGACCATGTTCGCGGCGACGACCTTGATCATCGATATCTCCTGGCGCGCCGCGCGCTTGCCGACCGCGTCCATCTTCCAGGCGGCGTTCATGGTCAGCAGCCGGGCCTGGTCGATCTCGATCCTCGAGAGCGCGATGAAGTCCTGGACGAACTGCTTGTCGGCCAGCGGTCCGCCGAAAGCCTCGCGGTCGGCGGCACGCAGGCACATCATCTCCAGCGCTCTCTCGGCTGTGCCGATCGCGCGCATGCAGTGGTGGATGCGTCCGGGCCCGAGCCTGTCCTGGGCGACCAGGAAGCCGGCACCGCGTGCACCCAGCAGGTTCTCCTCGGGGACCCGGCAGTCCTCGAACAGGACCTCCCAGTGACCCGGTCCGGCCGAGTGGCCCATCACCGAGATCGGGCGCACCGGTTTGAATCCGGGGTTGTCGGTCGGAACGCAGATCATCGAGGCGCGGGCGTAGGGGTTGCCTTCGGCTTCGGTGATCACCATCGCGATCGAGAGGTCGGCTCCGTTGGCGCCGGTCGAGTACCACTTGCGACCGTTGATGACCCATTCGTCGCCGTCGAGTTCGGCCGAGGCGGCCAGGCCGGTCGGATCCGAGCCGGAGGTGTCGGGCTCGGTCATCGAGAAGCAGCCCCGGATGTCGCCGTTGAGGAGCGGTTCGAGCCATCGTGACTTCTGTTCGTCGCTGCCGTGCTCGGCCAGGATCTCCATGTTGCCGGTGTCAGGGGCGCCACAGTTGAAGGCCATCGGGGCGACCGCCGGGCTGCGGCCCATCTCCTCGCAGAGCACCGCGTACTGCCAGTTGTTCAGGCCGGCGCCGTACTCCTCGCCCGGCATGAACAGGTTCCAGAGCCCCTGCTCCCGGGCCTGGGCCCGGATCTCCACCAGCGCCTCGGGGTAAGGCACGCCGGGTCCCACTTCCCGGTCCAGTGCCTCGTGCAGTTCCGCCTCACGGGGGAAGATGTGCTCGTCCATGAACGCCTTTACGCGATCACGGAGATCCTCTATCTCGGTACCTACTTCGAAGTCCATGCGGTGGAGGCTACCGCCGCCGCCGGTATCGGGCGAACAGCTCCCCTTCGTGCTCCAGCAGTTCCTCCAAACGCTTCAGCCGGGGCTCGGCCAGCGCGCCTTCGAGGATGCGCGGCGAAGGCTCGCCACCGATCAGCTCCGGCGAGGTGGTCAGGAAGAAGTCGTCGACCGCGTCGGCCGCCTCCAGCTGACCGAAGAGATGGGGTCCGCCCTCGCACAGCACCGCCCGGATCCCGTAATCGTCGAGCAGCGTTTTCAGCACCGATTCGATCTGGAGCGGCCCGTCGGTGTACTCGACCTCCACGGTCGTCTCGGTCTCGGGGGGCTTCCCGTCGCTGCTGGTGAAGATCACGACTCGCCCGGCCCCGCAGGTGAAGATCGGAGCATCGAACGGCAGGTCGAGGCTGCCGCTGACGATCACCGCCAGCGGGTCAGGAGAGAGGCCCTCGCTCTTCCGATGCGCCCTTGCTTGCGGCGTCGTTGACTATCCGCCCGTAGCGCTCGGCCCGGATCGTGCCGGCGCCGACCATGACCGCGTCGAAGCGGCGGCGCAGCTTGAGCAGGAACTCCGAGTCGAGGTCGCTGCCGAGGTCTTTGGAGCGACCGCGCACGCTGGCTCGCCCGTCCAGCGTCGTGATCATGTTCGTGGCTACGAAAGGCCGGTCGGCACGGGCATGCTCGAAGGGCAGGTACCCGGCGAGCAGTTCGTCGACGCTTGTCTCTCCGGGTTCGGGCAGCAGTCGGCGCATGGCCGAAAACCTATTGGACGGCGAACACCGGGCCGCTCAGGAGTAGTCGTGCCAGCCGTCGAAACTGCGGCCGGCGAAGCTCTCGAGGCCGGCGACGTCTTCCCGGAAGCGGTCCTTCAGAGTCGCCATCAGGTCATCGGGGATGTCGGGCTTGGGCGCCGGCGGCTTGTCCGGGCTGTGCACGACCTTCTCGACCATCCAGCGCATCGATTCGGGCAGCCGGTCGAAGTTGCGATCGAAGGCGCGGAAACCCGGGAGCTTGATCAGCTTCTCCATGAACTGGTACTTGTCGTCCTGCTTGGCGCTCGACTTCTCCCACTCCCGGTCGAACTGCTCGGAGGTGAAGTCGGGATCGACCTCGAGGAATGTGAAGGCCTTCTTCATGGTGCCGTCGCGGTCGCTGCCGAGTTCCTCCTGGGTGATGATCTCGATCTGGTCCCGGTCGAACTTGTCGAGGTAGGGCTGGAGCTGCATCCAGTACATCGAGCGGTGGATGTAGGAGGTGTCCGGCAACGAGAGCGTCGGTACGAAATCGCGGGTTTCGTATCCGGCGCCGGTCGCGTGGACCCAGTGGGAGAGGATGCGCTTGATCGGATCGCGGACCATGTAGACGAGCTTCGCATCGGGGCAGTACTGGTGGATCCGGCTGGCGACGCCGTTGAACCTGGGCCGGTTCGTATAGTGCGGCGAGGACTCGCCGTTGACCTTGAACCGGTCGTCGAATCGTCCGCGGTACCAGTCGAGTCCGAGGTCCCAGTTCTGCTCGGCCGCGAAGAAGTTGAGCTCCTTCGGCTTCGACATGTTGATTTCGGGATGGAGCCCGAGATAGTGGTGGATCGAGGTGGTCCCGCACTTGAGCCCGCCGATGATGATGAAGTTCGGCAGGGTGTCGTGCCGCCCCTTGCGACGCGGCAGGCGCCGGTTGCGGTCGGCGGTGAACCGTTCACGGGCCCGCGAGCACATTGCGTCGTCAGCGGGGTCGTAGGAGGCGGTCGGGTCGTCTGGTTCTGTTATCGCGGTCTCTGACACAGCGGGGTAGTCTAGCCGGACGTGAGCGGATTGATTGGCAGGTTGAGAGCGGGGGTGGACGGCCATGCCGGCATGCCCTGGCGCGGACCCGGTCCCGGCCGGCCCGATCTGCCGCTGCCGCCGGGCCGGATGCCCCTGATCAGCAGGGCCACCCTGCGCAAGCGGTGGCGCTACGTGGGCTACTACGGCGACGAGGTCATGTTCTGCGCAGCCTGGGCGGAGATCGGCCCGATGAGGACCACTTTCTGGTCGCTCTGGGACCGTGAGCAGGGTAGGATGCTCGGTCACACCCGGATGCTGCCCGGTGCCCCCGAGGTGACGATCGAGGGCGACCGGCTCGAGGTCGAGGCCGGGACCGCCGGACCGGACCCGGTCAGGGTCTCGCTGCTGCTGGGCGAGAGCGAACCGGTCGAGGTGGTATGTCCCAGCGGGCGGGGCTGGGGCTGGACCCGCAAGCGGGCCGGGGTCCCGCTCAGCGGGACGATCGAGGCCGGGAGCCGTCGGTGGCAGATCGACGGGACCGGGGTCGACGACCAGTCCGCCGGCTACCAGGCCCGGCACACCCGGTGGCACTGGAGCGCCGGGGTCGGGCGCAGCACCGACGGCAGCGACATCGCCTGGAACCTGACCGCCGGGATCAATGACCCGATCACCGCCAGCGAGCGGGGCGTCTGGGTGGACGGCGAACCGGTTGAACCGGGCCCGGTCGTCTTCACCGGTCTGGATACGGTCACCTTCCTCGGGGGCGAGCGGCTGGACTTCCACTTCTCTGACGGGGCCGAGCGCCGCCGGCACGACAACTTCGGCCTGATCCGCTCCGACTACATCCACCGTTTCGGCACCTTCACCGGAAGCCTCGAGCTTCCCGACGGCTCCGCCACGGCGGCGACGCCGGGTGACCCGGGGCGGATCGAACTGGCCGAGGCGGCCGGTGTGATGGAAGAGCACATCGCCGTCTGGTGACGGCCCGCCCGCCTCGCCTTCAGCGGGCGCGGGGGCCGTGGATGGAACCGACCCGCCACTGCCACGGGGGCCGCTCGCCGGCCGCGAACCGGACGTGGTTGCGGCCGTCGAGGGTTTCGAGCGGGACCAGCATCGGCGTGTCCTCGAGCAGGACCCGGGTGCCGGAGGCCGCTTCGATATCGGCCGGGCCGACCGTCCGCCGGAGCGCCTCCCACCCGACCGTCGGGCGGTAGAGCCACCAGGTCAGCTCGACCCCGCCGCCCGAAGGCCGCATGTCCCTGACCTCGGTGAAGGCGGTGATGCGACGGTTCGACTCGGTAAGCCGCAGTCCGCGTTCTCCCGGCTGCGGCACGGCGCAGCTCGCCCGCCGGCAGTAGCGAAAGTCGACCGGGACGAGCGCGATCCCGTCCGGGCCGGGCCTGGCCATCGGCAGGGGCGCGAGCTGCCTCAGGGCGCGGGCTACCGGCCAGCCGTAGGCCTCGACCGCCGGGTGCCGGCGACAGGACTCGGGCGCTCGCGGACCGCAGGCGATCCGATCGGCGATCCGGTTGCCGAGTTCGCTCCCCGGACCCGCCTTCCCCGGCAGCAGTCCGAAAGCCAGCGCCGCCGCGAAGGCTGCTGCCAGCAGCAGGATCAGGCCGGTCTGTTCGACCGTCGCCGAACCGAGTTCGGAATCGGGCTCGCCCCGGGCACCGTCTGCGCTTCTCCTGCGGCTCATGTCACGACGCTAGGCCTGTTCGGCGCACCTGTTCTTCGCCGACCGTGACCGAACAGCTACATTTCAGTCATGGAAGGTTCACCCTTTGACATGTTCGGCGACCCGGACGAGCTCCGCGCCCGGATGCAGGAGATGGCCGATCAAATGCAGTCCTCGCAGCAGGTTGCCTGGGCCGACAACGCGATCCGGCTGGCGGTCGAGATGACGGTCGCGTCGATCAACCGTCTGGAACTGACCGGCGGTACCGATGAGCAGGCGATCCAGGTCCGGGATGCGATCCGGATCGTCTTCCCGGAAGCGGTGACCCTGGTGCGCGAAGCCCGCCAGGGTCTGCGCTGAACCGACTGCATTCAGATCTCCACAGCGACACCCTCGGGGACGGTCCGCCGCTCCTGCTGATCCACGGAACCGGCACCTCCTCGGCCTGGTTCTCTCCGGCGGTCCCCGTCCTCGCCGCCGGATGGCGCGTGATCACCTTCGACCGGCCCGGCTGGGGCCGCTCCCCGGCCCCGCTCGACTACCGCAAGACCTCGATCGCCGAGCAGTCGATCGCCACCGCCGCGCTCCTGCGTGAGCGCGGGGTCGGGGCGGCGCGGGTGCTGGGCGTCGGCTTTGGCGCCGTGGTAGCGCTGGAGCTGGCCCTGGCCGAACCGCAGTCGGTCGAAAGTGTGGTCCTGTTCGAGCCCCCGCTGCTCGACACCCTGGTCGCGGCGACCGGAGGAATGTCGATCGACGTCGCGGCGATCAGGGAGGCTGCCGAGGAGGGTGGCGAGCCGGCCGTCTGGCGACTGTTCGTCTCCGGCGGCCTGCCGACGCTCGGGGCCGGGGCCGAGCGGCTCGGTGACGCCGCGGACCAGGGCGATGAGGCGGCGCACTCGCTGCTGGTGGAGCTTCCGGCCGTTTCGGCGTGGCCCCTCGATCCGGTACGCGTCGCCGGGCTCGACGCCCCGGTTTCCGTGGCGACCGCCCCGGACTCACCCCGGCTCCTGGTCGAGGCGGCGGACGCACTCGTGCCGCGCATACCGGGCTCGCAGCGGGTCTTTGCCACCGAAGACGGACCGGCCGGGATCGCCGGCCTGGTCAGAGAACCTTGAGTCGGACCCGGTAGACGCCGCCGCGCCTGAAGAGGCCGCCGAGCAGCTCGATCGGTACCGCGAAGAGCATCGAGGGGACAGCCAGGACGACGGTGATGAAGACGTCGAGTTTGCGCCGCCACGGCTTGCGGGCCGGCGTCGCATGCGCGCGGCCGAAATGCCCCAGCGCGAGGTTGTGGCCGAAGGTGAACATGTTTATGCCGCTCTGCCACATCGAGATGATCCCGGCACCCGGCATCCAGGAGCTGCCGTCGACGACCTGGTCGCGCGCGGCGACCAGCCGGCGGATCGACTCGGGGGTGAATCGGTAAGCCCGGTCGGTGCCGACACCGCTCCAGGCACCACCGGTGAAGATCGACTGCAGCGACGCCTTGTTCTCGTACACGACGCTCGGCATCCCGTCTGAGTCCGCGTCGGCCCCGCGGTCGAGATCGGCGAGCGCGTCGGCGGCGGTGCCCGTCTTGCTGAGCACGCCGAGGCCGCAGGCCTCGCAGCGGTGGGCCTGGCCGGATTCGACCGGGAGTTCGACCCAGAGGAAGAGCGGCTCGCCGCAGGCCGGGCACGGAGGGTTGTCCGGGCCGGCGGCGGCTTCGAGGGGGACTGTCGGGAGGTCGGGACGCATGGTCTGTGTAGCGTACCCACGTGATGGGTAAAGATGACTCAGAGGCCGGGAGCCGCTTCGCCGGATTGATCTCCGTCGCGGCACCGTTCATGGACATCCTGCTCGCCGCAGGCGACCGTGTTTCCAGACTGCTCGAGCCGAATGACTACGAGTACTACCCGGTCCGGGACGAGGATCCGGAAGAGGCCGAAGATCATCCTCGTTCAAGCCGGTAGGCTAGACCGACCCTTTCTCCTGCCTGACTCTCGCCGATGACCAGCAAAGAACAATTCCTCGAACGTGAGCGCCGCTGGGCGATCATCGCCGGCATCGCTTCGGTCGCCGGCGTCGCGCTGATCCTGGCTTCCTTCGGCGCTTCGGCATCCGGCGTGCGTACGGTCGCCGGGGTCGCCGACCGGCTGGTCGAGGTCGACGGAGAACGCGGCGCCCTGATCATCGCCAGCGTCATCCAGTGCATCGGCTGGTTCCTGCTCACGATACCGCTGGTCTACCTCTTCAAAGCTGCGTCTGCCCGCTCGCCACAGGTTCGCGCGGGCCTGATCGGCGTGATCATCGTCGCCCCGATATTCCTCGGCCTCGGCGGACTGCTCAGTGCGGCTTCGGTGCTTGACGCAGCGACCGACTTCAAGAACACCCCGACTTCGGAGATCCAGGCATGCGTCGCCGAGAAGCAGGGCGAACCCGTCACTGACGAGTCAGCCGGCGACGAAGAAGCCGCCCCGACCACTGAAGACCTGGTCGAAGAATGCCGCGACGACATCGCCCGCGACGACAGAACCGGTTCCTCGGTCTCCGGGATCGAGACCGGGCTCGGCCTGGCCGGACTGCTGGGCTTCACCATCGCGGTGGTCTACTGCTCCCTCTGGGGCATGCGGACCGGCCTGCTCACCCGGTTCTGGGGATCGCTCGGCATGGCCCTCGGTGCGGTCTTCGTCTTCTTCACCCTCTTCACACTGGTCTGGTTCATCTACATCGGACTTCTCTTCGCGGGCTGGGTCCCGGGTGGCAGGCCACCGGCCTGGGCGTCCGGCGAAGCGATGCCGTGGCCGAAAGGACGCCGTCGTGGCGATCCCGACCCCGACGACGACGGTGGCAGTCCCACCGGTGGCGGCGACGGATCCGATGACGGTGGCTCTGGCGGAGCCGTGCTGGAGGGCTTCGGCGAGCCCGTTTCCGACGAGACCGGGTCCGACCTGGAGCCGCTCGAGGCCCCCGAGCCCGACGGAGCGCCCCAGATCGAACGCCGCAAGCGCAAGAAGCGGAGCAACTGAGGCAAGGTCATGGCCGATCCGGCTCTGACCGTCGGTGAATTCATCGAGCTTCCTGTCGTCAAGTCCGCTCTGCCGGAACTGGTAGCCGGCAGAGAGGGACTGGGGGCGGAAGTCCGCTGGGTCCACAGCCTCGACGTTCCGGATGTGGCCAACCTCCTCCGGGGAGGGGAGATGATCCTCACGACCGGAGTCTCGGTGGGGCCCGACGCAGCGGCGCAGCGCCGGTTCGTACGTGACCTCGTCGCTGAAGGCGCGGTCGGCGTCGCGGTCGAACTCGGATTCGCCTGGCACCGGGAGCTGCCCCGGGCGCTGGTTGACGAGGCCGAGAAGCGCGGCCTCACGATGGTCGCCCTGAAACGCGGCGTGCGATTCGTGGAGGTGTCCCAGGCGGTCAACGGAACCCTCCTGAACAGTGGATACGCACTGGCCCGGCGCGGCGAAGAGCTCCATCGCAACCTCGACCAGCTCGTGCTCGAGGGCGCCGGAGCCGAGGCGGTGCTGGCCGAGGTCTCCCGGCAGATTTCGAACCCGGTCGTTCTCGAGGACGCCCGCGGAGAACTGGTCGCTTTCAGCTCCTCGACCGAACCGGAGGCATCGGTGATCGACGCCTGGTCCGGGCTGAAGTGGTCCGACCGGGATGCGGCCGAGGCCGAAGGGGCGGTGGCGATGCCGGTGACGGTTAGGAAAAGGACCTGGGGCCGGGTGATCGCGATTCAGGCCGGGACAGAGTTCGACCGCTTCACACCGATCGCCATGGAGAGGGCCGCCGTCGCGGTCGGTCTGGGCCTGATGAGGGGAGGGGAGGAGGACGAACTCCGGGCTCGATCCCGCGGCAACCTGTTGTTCGAGCTGGCCGGTGGCCTGATCGATCCGCTTACCGCCACCCGCCGGGCTTCGACGCTGGGCTTCCCCCGGCGCCACGGCGAGCTCGTCCCTGTGGCGGCGGTCTGGCGGACCGGTGTGGATGAGACGGAGGCCGGATTCGAACAGGCCTGGGCGCCCCTGATAGCCCCGATCCGCTCGGCGCTCTCCGAGCCCGATCGCCCGGCCCTGGTCGGCTCACGCGGCAACTGTGTGCTCGGTGTGCTCGACCGTGGCTCCAAAGGCTCCGAAACCGACGACGACGCTTCGAGGGAGCGGCTCGCCAGGCGCTTTGCAACCGCGCTCCAGCGGCACGAGGTCGACCCTGAGAGCGTCGCCCTTGCGATCGGTGCCGCGCGCAGCACCTGGGCCGAACTGCCGGAGGCGCTGGTCCGGGCCCGTCTTGCCGCCGAGGCCGGAGCAGCCGGCCCGGTGCGCCCCTGGCACGATGCCGGCCGGACCGAGATCGGCCAGCTCCTGCTCTCGATGCGGGGCACGCCGGAACTGGTCGAGTTCAGCTACGAGCGGCTTGGGCCGCTGCTTGACCTCGGTGGCGAGCGTGGTCGCGACCTGCTCGAGACTCTCGAGGTCTACCTCCAGTGTGGCGGTCGGAAGACCGAGACCGCGAAGCTGCTGGAGATCGAGCGCCAGTCGCTGTACCACCGCCTAGGCCGGATCGAAGAGGTGCTCGACGTCGACCTCAAGGACGGCGACTCCGCGCTCGCGCTCCACCTGGCCGTGATGATCAGGCGGCTGCTCTCCGGCTGAAGGCCCAGAGCAGCGCCCCCAGCGCGAGCAGCAGGGCGGCCCGGCCGAAGGTTTCGGCGTCTTTGGTCGTCATCAGGGCGAGCGAGACGGCGGCTCCGATCACCGGCATCGCGGTCGGCGACCTGAAGTGCCGGAACGAAACTTCCTCCCGCCGCAGGACCAGGACCGAGACATTGACCGTGGCGAAGACGAGCAGAAGCAGCAGCACCGTCGTATCGGCGAGTTCTCCGATGTCTCCGGTCAGCAGCAGCAGGCAGGCCACCACTGCCGTGAAAGCGATCGATACCCACGGGGTCCGCCGGCCCGGAAGGACGCTCGCGAAGGCCCCCGGCAGGACCCCTTCCCCGGCCATGCCGTACAGCAGCCTCGAGGCCATGATCAGGTTGATGAGAGCGCCGTTGGCGAGGGCGAACAGGGCGATCGCCGAGAAGACCCGGTCTGGCACGGCCAGCGGACCGACCGAGGTCACCTCGAGCAGCGGTCCGTCGGAGGCGGCGAGGACCCCGGTCGGCACGACCATCGAGGCGATCACGGTCACGACCAGGTAGATGACCCCGGCGACCAGCAGGCCGCCGAACAGAGCCCACGGGAAGTCGATCCTCGGACGCCGGGTCTCTTCGGCCAGGTTGACCGAGTCCTCGAAGCCGAGCAGCGCGAAGAAGGCCAGCCCGGCGCCGCTCATCAGCGCCAGGACCACGCTGCTTCCCTCTTTGAACTCGAGTGCCCGGCCGGGTTCGCCGAGCCCCGCGCCGAGAGCCGCCGCGCCGATCGCGATCACCAGCAGCAGGCCGGCTACCTCGATCGAGGTCAGCACGAAGTTGAAGCGCATGCTCTCCCGGATGCCCCGCAGGTTGATCAGTGAGATCGCCAGGATGAAGACGATGCCGACCAGGATCACCGGCAGCGTCACGAAGGCCGAGAGGTACTCACCGCCGAATGCGCGGGCGATCGTCGCAGCCGAGGCGAGCCCGGATGCGATCACCGCGAAAGCGACCATGAAGGTCAGGAAGGGTCGTCCGAAGGCGCGGTTCACGTACAGGGCGGCGCCGGCCGCCTTCGGGTACTTGGTCACCAGCTCGGCGTAGGCGAAGGCGGTGAAGACGGCCAGGGCGAGCGCCAGGAGGAAGGCCGCCCAGATCGCCCCTCCGACCTCCCCTCCGACCTCCCCGACCAGCGCGTATATGCCGGCTCCGAGCACGTCCCCGATCACGAAGAAGGTCAGCATGCGACGCGAGATGACCCGCTTGAGCGGGCCCTCTCCGGGCTCCTGCGATGCGGCCCGGGTATCCCGGGCGGTTGTCAAGCCGTTTCGGAGCCGGCCACCTGGGCGGAGAGCCTCTCGACCACTGAAGGGTCGCGCAGCGTGCTGACGTCGCCGAGTTCCTTGCCGTCGGCGATGTCTCGCAGCAGCCGGCGCATGATCTTGCCGGAGCGGGTCTTCGGCAGGTCGTCGGCGTAGTAGATGCGCTTCGGACGGGCGAGCTTGCCGATCTTCTCGGCGACGTGTTCGCGCAACTCGACCGTGAATACCTCGCCCGACTCGACCCCGTCCTGGGGGGTGACGAAAGCGACGATCGCCTGACCGGTGGCGTCGTCGGGCACTCCGATGACCGCGGCTTCAGCGACACCTTCCGCCGAGACCAGGGCCGACTCGACCTCCATGGTCGAAAGCCTGTGGCCGGAGACGTTGATCACGTCGTCGATCCTGCCGACGATCCAGACGAAGCCGTCTTCGTCGATCCTGGCTGCGTCCCCGACGAGGTATGTCGACGGCCCGTAACGCTGCCAGTAGGTCTCGACGAAGCGCTCCGGTTCGCCGTAGAGCGTGCGGGCCATCGCCGGCCACGGCTTGCTCAGCACAAGGGTGCCGCCGCCCTCCTTGCTCGGGTTGCCTTCGGCGTCGTAGATCTCGGCCTCGATCCCCGGGAGCGGGATAGTCGCCGAGCCCGGCTTGGTCGTCGTGATTCCCGGAAGCGGGCTGATCATGATCGCGCCCGTCTCGGTCTGCCACCAGGTGTCGACGATCGGACACCTGCCGCCGCCGACGTGCTCGTGGTACCAGAGCCAGGCGCGCGGGTTGATCGGCTCGCCGACCGAACCGAGAAGCCGGAGGCTGCTCAGGTCGTGCTTCTCGAGCAGGCCCTCTCCCCACTTCATGAAAGACCGGATCACGGTGGGCGCCGTGTAGAGGATGCTGACGCCGTATCTCTCGATTATCTGCCACCAGCGGTCGCGGGCGGGGTAGTCCGGCGCTCCTTCGTAGAGGACCGAGGTCGCGCCGTTGGCCAGTGGTCCGTAGACGATGTAGGAGTGGCCGGTGACCCAGCCGACGTCGGCGGCGCACCAGTAGACGTCGTCGTCCTTGAGGTCGAAGACCATGCTGTGGGTCGCCGCGACCTGGGTCAGGTAGCCGCCGGTGGTGTGGACGATGCCCTTGGGCTTGGCGGTGGAGCCGGAGGTGTAGAGGATGTACAGCGGGTCTTCGGAGTCCATCGGCTCCGGTTCGCAGACCGGGTCGGCTGCGGCGACCGCATCGTGCCAGTCGACGTCGCGACCTTCGAGCATCTCGCAGCCGGTGTCGCAGCGGTTGACCACCACCACGTGTTCGAGGTCGGGCAGGTCGGCGAGGATCGTGTCGACCTTTTCTTTCATCGGCATCGGGGCCCCGCGGCGCAGAGTCGCGTCGGCCGTCACGAGCGCCTTGGCGTTGGACACCTCCATCCGCTCCTTAAGCGAAGAGGCCGAGAAGCCGCCGAAGACGACGTTGTGGACCGCCCCGATCCTGGCGCAGGCCAGCATCGCTGCGGTGGTTTCCGGAACCATCGGCATGAAGATCCCGACCACGTCGCCCTTGCCCACGCCGAGTCCCTTGAGCACGTTCGCGAAGCGCTGGGTCTGGTCGAGCAGCCAGTCGTAGGTGATCGCCTTGCGGCCCTCGTCGCCGAGCTCGTCGGCGTCTTCGGCCTCCCAGTGGAAAGCGACTCGTCCGCCGTTGCCTGCCGCGACATGGCGGTCGAGGCAGTTGGCGCTGACGTTGAGCTTGCCGCCGTCGAACCAGCGGGCATGGGGCGGATCACTCCAGTCCAGCACCGTATGCCACGGTTCAATCCACTCGAGCCGTTCGGCCCAGCCGGCCCACCAGGCCTCCGGATCAGCAGCCGCCCGCTCATAGACCCCCGGGTCGCGCCAGGCCGCCTCGGCCGCGAATTCGGGTGGAGGGGGGAAGGTGCGCTCGGTGCCGAGCAGGACGTCGAGTTCGGGTTGGTCAGCCATTTCCAGTCTCCTCGGGGGGTTTCGAAGGCATCGTAAACCTACGCAGCCCGGATGCTCCGGGGAGGGTGCCGTACCGGCGGCCCGGTTGCCGGTGGAGATGTCTCAGCAGAGTCGGCCGAAGTGCTGGACCCAGATCCGGGCCGAAGGGCGGCCCTGGAAGCTGCCTCCGCGGAAGCCGATGCCGAAATCGGTGTACTGGCGGCTGAGGATTGCCGAGCGGTGTCCGGGGGACTTCATCCAGGCCTGGAAGATGTCCCGGACGCCGCCCACCGTCCGGCTGCCCCAGGCTATGTTCTCACCGGCCCAGTAGCACTGGCGCTTCACGTACTTCCTCTTGATCCACCAGTCGAAAGGCCGGTCGCAGGCTGTGTGGGAGAAGGCACCGCAGCGCAGCAGGTCGGCGGCCTTCCGGTTGGCCGAGAGGTTCAGCGGCCGCTTCGTCCGGTACGGCTTGAGGCCGCTGCGGGCTCGCGCGTAGTTGGTCATGCAGGCCATCGCTTTCAGGGCACGTGACCGCCTTGCAAGGTTGTTTTCATCCGCGCAGACCCGGGCCGGGGCGATCAGGCTCCGCCTCTTCCCGCTCTTGTAGCGCCGGTTCGCCCGGACGACAGAGCCCGTCTTCGCCGAGCCGGCACCGCCGGCCGGTCCGGATGCCTGCCTGCTTTCCCCGGATACGGCGGGTTTGGCCCACGCTGAAGCAGACCCCGCTGTCAGAGCCAGAAATGCGAGTAGCGCTATGCCAGCGGCTAGGCTTACCCCTGATCTATTCCGACCAAGGGCGGCCGCAAATGAGCGAACCTGAATCAAATCTCACCAAATCTGAATCGGAGTGGAAGAACCTACTCTCTCGTGAAGCATACGAAGTTACGAGGCTCGGCTCAACCGAAAGGGCGTTCACCGGTCCCCACCTCGACAACCACGCGGACGGCAAGTACCGCTGCATCTGCTGCGGTGCCGAGCTGTTCGACTCCGGCGCCAAGTTCGATTCCGGCACCGGTTGGCCGAGCTTCACCGAGCCCGCCAACCTGGCCAACGTCGTGCTCAAGGAGGATCACAGCCACGGCATGGTCAGGACCGAGGTCGTCTGCCGGGCCTGTGACGCTCACCTCGGCCATGTCTTCGATGACGGCCCCGGACCGGGTGTCCAGCGTTACTGCATCAACGGCTGTGCGCTGGAATTCGACGGGTCAGGCGGCTAGCGCCTGCCCCCGTCACTCCTGCCGGGCTGTCCCGGCGTCATGTGTCCCGGCGTCATGTGTCCCGGCGTCATGTGTCCCGGCGTCATGTTCGAGGAAGGAGTAGCGGGTGGCGATCGAGACGGCCTGGGTCCTGCTGTCGACGTCCAGTTTGTGGATCGCGTTGCGCACGTGCGTATAGACCGTCGCACGCCGGATGCCGGCCTTCGCTGCGACCCCGTCGGCTCTCATTCCTTCGGCGAAGAGCTTGAGCACTTCCCGCTCACGCGGGGTCAGCGACCGTAGCCGTCGGAGTTCGTCATCGCCGTTGCCTGACCGTTCGGCATCGGGCGGTGGGAGCCGGGGAAACCAGAGCTCTCCCGAAAGGACCACCCGGGCGGCCGGGACGATCGCGGAAGTCGATTCCGACTTGCCGACGAACCCGTGTGCACCCTGTTCCGCGGCCAGGCTGACCAGCCCGGGTTCTTCATGGGCGCTGAACACCATGATCCTCAGCTCAGGCCTTTCGCCCAGCAGCCGGCTGATCAGGGTGATCCCGTCCGAATCGGGCAACTCGACGTCGATGATCGCCAGGTCCGGCTTCTGTGAGACGACAACGGCGACCGCTTCCTTGCCATCTGCGGCTTCACCGACCACCTGGAGGTCATCCTGCGCATCGATCTGGAAGCGCAGCGCTTCTCTGACTATCTCGTGGTCGTCACAGATCGCGACTCGCTTCGTGCTCATTGCATCGCGAGTATGTCAGGCGTGGCGGATCAGGCAATAATTTCGGGCGCGCCGTGGTCGCGGAGGACCTCGGGCACCTCTACCGAACCGTCTTCGCGCTGGTGGTTCTCGACCAGGGCGATGAGGGTCCGGCCGACCGCGACGGCCGTGCCGTTCAGGGTGTTGACGAATTCCGGCGGGGCTTCGGCCTCCGGCCGGTAGCGGCAGTCGAGCCTGCGTGCCTGGAAGTCGGTCGTATTCGAGCATGAGGTCAGCTCGCGGTAACGCCCCTGGCTCGGGATCCAGGCCTCGCAGTCGAACTTGCGGGCGGCGGGACTCCCGAGGTCGCCGACCGCGACGTCGACAACCCGGTAAGGCAGCCCCAGTCCGGTCAGGATCTCTTCTTCGATCGCCAGGATCCGCTCATGTTCATCGCCCGCACGGTCAGGCTCGACGAACGAGAACATCTCGACCTTGTCGAACTGGTGGACACGGAAGATGCCCCTCGTATCCCGCCCGGCGGCACCGGCTTCGCGCCGGAAGCAGGTCGAGAAGCCGGCGTAGCGGATCGGGAGTTCGTCAGCGTCCAGGATCGACGAGGCGTGGAGTGCGGCGAGCGGTACCTCGGAGGTTCCGGCCAGGAAGAGTTCGTCCTTCGGGAGTTCGTAGATCTGGTCCCGGTCACCGGGCAGCATCCCGGTCGCGAACAGAGCTTCTTCGCGGACCAGCACCGGCGGTACCACCGGCTCGTGGCCGTGCTCACGCAGCAGCGACATCGCCCACCGGACCAGCGCGAACTCGAGCATGACCAGGTCACCTTTGAGGTAGGCGAACCTCGCACCGGAGGCCTTCGCCGCGGCCTCCATCTCGATCATCCCTCCGGCCGACGCAAGTTCGAGGTGGTCACGGATCTCGAACCCGAAGTCCGGGGGAGTACCGACCTCCCGCAAAGTGACTGCGTCCTCCTCGGTGAAGCCGTCGGGGCTGGCCGGGTCCGGCAGGTTCGGCAGCTCGGCGGCGATCCGGTTGCGTTCCTGCTCGACCTCTGCCAGCTCGCCCTCCATCACCTCCAGCTCGGCCTTCAGCTCGCGGACCTCGGCGATGGCCTCGCTTGCGTCCTCACCCGACTTCTTGGCCTCACCGATCTGCTCGGATGCCTGCTTGCGCCGGCTGCGGGCCCCTTCGATCTCGGGCAGCAGTGTGCGCCGGCGTTCGTCCAGGGCCAGCAGCTGGTCGAGCGATTCGGCCGCTCCTCTGCGGGCGAGCGCAGCCTTGACCCGCTCGGGCTCTGAGCGGATTAGCTTGAAATCGAGCACGGCCCGAAGGCCCGGCTACTCGCCGGCGTCGCTGCCGGCGTAATCGGCGACGAACCGGGCGACCTCTTCAGCCTCGTCACCGACGACGATGTTCTGCGGCATGATCGCGCCGGAGAAGCCACCGTGCTGGATCGCATAAAGGGCGTCGTCGAAAGACTCGGTGCGCTGATCCAGGTTCGGGCCCTGGACGCGCGTTCCGCGGTTTCCGGTTCCTTCGGCTCCGGCCGGGGTGAGGGTGTGGCAGCCGGCGCAGTTGGCGGCGAAGAGCTCGGCCCCGCGGTAGTCGGGACTGCTCTCGGAGACCTGAATCCCCTGCTCCCCGAAACTGCATGCGGAGAGGCCCAGCGCGGCGCTGAGGACGAGTGTTGTGATCATTACGGCACGCACAGCTTCAGCATCATATTGTCTGCGACGGAAAATGGCCGTCCCGGATCCAAATGAGTTTCGTCAAGCGGTCGGAATGCTGCCGACCGGCGTGACCGTGATCGGTGCTCTCGGGCCCGGCGGGCCCACCGGAGCGACCGCATCGGCAGTCTGTTCGCTCTCGCTCGATCCGATGATGATGCTGGCCTGTCTGGACCGTGGGTCGAGAACCCTGCTGGCCGTCCAGGGTGCCGACCGCTTCATCGTCAACGTTCTCGGTCGCGACCAGCGTCCGGCTGCCGAGGTCTTTGCGACCAAGGTTGACCAGGCGGAAAAGTGGGACTCGGTCCGCTGGCGCGAGCATCTGGATACGCCGCTGATCGAGGGCTGCCCGGCGCATGTCGTCTGCGCGCTCCGTGACGTGATCGCGGCTGGGGACCACGTGATCATCACCGGAGAGGTACTCGAGGTCGAGGCTGCGGCCGGCGAGCCTCTGGTCTACCACGGGGGGCTGTTCCGCAGTCTGGATTCGGCCGATCGACCGGAGGGCTCGGGGGCGTGAGATCCCGACCGGGGACTTCCCGTCCCTGGTACTGGCTTGACGTATTCACGGATCTGCCACTGTCAGGGAACGGCCTGGCGGTGGTGCTGGATGCCGAGGGTTTGGATCCGCAGACCATGCTGGCTTTTGCCCGGGAGGTGGGACTCTCGGAAACGACCTTCGTCCAGCCGCCGACCGCAGAAGGAGCCGACTACCTCAACCGGATCTGGACCGTGGCCGGTGAGATCCCTTTTGCCGGTCACCCCTCGCTCGGTACGGCTGTGGCTGTCGCGGCGAATTCGATCGAAGCCGACCGTGATACTGAATTCGAGCTTCGCTTTCTCCCAGCAGACCCAGGTCGGCATCCAGGAAGTCTTGGCCACCTTCGGGGACGGAGGCTGGCAGGCGTCGGTCCACCAGGAAGCGGCCGGCTTCGGGCCCACCCATGCCCGTGACGGGGTGGCCCGGGCGCTCGGTCTGCCGGAGAGCAGGATGGACCCCGAGCTCAGTTGCCAGATCGTCTCGACCGGACTGCCGGCACTGCTCGCGCCGGTCGCCGACCTCAAGGCGCTGGCCAGCTGCCGCCCCGACTTCGAAGCCCTCCGCAAACTCGACGACCGGCCGGCATTGAATCTCTACGCCTTCGTCCATGAGCGCGGCTCGCGGACCGTCCGGGCCCGCTCTTTCGCCGCCGACCTCGCGGGGACCGAAGATCCGGCGACGGGTTCGGCCGCGGGACCGCTGGTGGCCTACCTGCAGGACTGCCTCGACATTTCCGGGATCACTGTCGAACAGGGAGTGGAGATGGGTCGACCCAGCAGGATCGAAGCCCGCATGGAAGGTGGCCGACCTCTCGTTTCGGGCGCCGTCACGGTTCTCTCCTCCGGCGTCGTCCACCTGCCCTGAAGGGCGGTCCCGGCCTCAGAACATGCCGGCGGTCGTCTCGAGCGCCCGCCAGACCAGGAAAGCCAGGACGAAACAGGCGACCGTCATCACGCCGGTCTCACGTCGCACGATCGCCAGCGCGACCTCCTGCTGGCTGTCTTCGTCGAGTGCCGCGAAGTCGGTCTCGCCCAGCTCCTGGCTTGCCGAGGCCCCCCTCATCGCTTCGGCCAGCACCGATGCGACGACCGGAAGCGCGGCGTAGAGAATGTGGAGGTCGTCGTCAGCCCGGTTGCCGGCGAAGTAGAGCCAGGCCTCGGCCAGGACGAATACGAGGGTCACCACCTGGGCGATACGAAGCAGGTACCAGAACGGGATCGAGACCCTGTTCAGCCTCCACGCCACGGCGCCGATCCCGCCGGCGATCAGGTTGAGCGCGATCGCGGTCAGTCCCAGCGCCAGATAAGCGTCGGCGGTCAATCAATCCCGCCCGAAAGGGTCGGAGTTCGGCTTGTATATGCGAAAAATCACTATGTAGCAACTTGATACAAAGTAGGTGAGAGTACCTGTATAAACCACTTCTGAAGGTCAGCCCCCCGTCCCCGTCCAGGGTCACCCCACTTGTTACATCAGTACCTGCCAATACTCGTCTTCGCCTCCCTCGGAATAATCGTCGGGGCGGCTTTTGCGACGCTGAACCTCGTCCTCGGCCCCAAGCGGGTCAGGAACCCGAGCGACAGTGCCGCGGTCAGGCAGTCGGACCCCTACGAGTGCGGCCTGCCGTCTGAGATTTCCAGCACCTTCCGGTTCGGGGTCAGCTTCTACCTCGTCGCGATGCTCTTCATCCTCTTCGACATCGAGGTCGTCTTCCTCTACCCGGTTGCGACCCTGCTCAAGTCTTCCGAATCCTTCTACGTCCTCGGGGCCATGGTCCTGTTCATCCTGCCGCTGGTCGTGGCGCTGCTTTACGAATGGCGAAAAGGGGCGATGGATTGGACCTAGAACGACAGAAACTGAGGCTCCACTCTTCGCTTGAACAGCCGAAGACCCCCGAAGACCTGCGCGCCCGTCAGCTGAGGGCGAGGGACATGCTTCGCGGCGACCTCGACGGCGCCGACCTCGACGCCTACGTCGAAGAAAGGGTCATGACGACGACCCTGGAGAAGGTGCTGAACGTCGCCCGGGCGAACTCGATCTTCCCGGCGACCTTCGGCCTGGCCTGCTGCGCGATCGAGATGATGTCGACGGTCTCGCCCAGGTACGACATCGCGCGCTTCGGTGCCGAGGCCTTCCGGGCCTCGCCCCGCCAGGCCGACCTGCTGATCATCTCCGGCCGGGTCTCGATCAAGATGGCGCCGGTCGTCCGGCGCATCTTCGACCAGATGCTCGAACCGAAGTGGGCGATCTCGATGGGGGCCTGTTCTTCCAGCGGCGGCATGTTCTCCAACTACGCGGTCGTCCAGGGTGCCGACAAGTTCATGCCGGTCGATATCCACGTGCCGGGATGTCCGCCGCGACCCGAGGCCCTGATGTACGGCTTCAACAAGCTCCAGAAGCAGATCCTCGGCAACCCCGAGCCGGGGTGGCGCAGCCGCTACAACGCGCACGGCACCGAGGAGTGGGCACGCGGCGGTGTGGCTTCGCAGCCGTCGGAAGAAGCCGCCGCCGCCTACGAGCGTGCCCGCGAGGTTCTCGGTGCCTGACGCGCCAGGCCTCGAGCTGATCTTCGCCGGGATCAACAGCGACCACCCCGGCGCGGTGCTCGACACCAGCTACGACCGCGGCCAGGCGGCGCTGATCGTCCACCCGGACCAGATCCGCAACGTCCTGATCTGGCTGCGTGACTCCGAGGGGCAGGGTTACACCTTCCTCGCGTCGGTACACGGGGCCGACTACCTGCCGGCCGAGCCGAGGTTCGCCGTCCACTACGAGCTGCTCAACCGTGAACGCTACGAACGCCTGCGGGTCAAGGCTCTGCTGCCCGACCCCTCTGCGGGCCAGAACGGCAGCGGCGGCGGGGCGAGCCCGCCCTCGAACTTCGTCCCACCGGCATTCGATGCCGGCAAGTACCGGGACGAAGCAGACGAGCCGGCCGAAGAGCGCCCGGACCGTGCCGAATCGGCTCCCGCCGCACAGGCGGCTGATGACTCCGCCGACGGACTGCCCCACATCGACTCGGTCGTCGACCTCTTCCCGACCGCCGAGTTCCAGGAGCGCGAGGTCTACGACTTCTTCGGCATCGTCTTCGACGGTCACCCCGACCCCCGCCGGATCCTGATGCCCGAGGACTACGTCGGCCACCCCCAGCGCCGCGACTTCCCGATCGGCGGCGAGCCGGTGATCTTCACCCGGGACGAAGTGACCAACCCGGGCTGGTGGAACTGATGGCAGCCGGACCCAGGAGCGAGCCTCGCGACAGCCTGGTCGACCAGGAGCTGACCCCGGCGATGATGGCGATGGAGATCGAGTCGAAGCTGCCCGGAGCCACGGTCGAGCTCGAGCCCGAGCAGGAGATGATGACCGTCAACATGGGCCCGCACCACCCGGCGACCCACGGGGTGCTGCGGCTGGTCGTCGACCTCGAGGGCGAAGTCGTCAAGGACCTCAAGCCGATCGTCGGCTACGTCCACACCGGCATCGAGAAGTCATGCGAGTCGCAGGCCTACTGGAAGGTCATCCCGTTCGTCGAGCGCATGGACTACCTCTCCTACTTCTTCAACATGCAGGCCTACTGCGGTGCGGTCGAGACGCTGATCGACCTCGAGATCCCGCGCCGCGCGCAGTACCTGAGGGTGCTCCACATGGAGCTCAACCGCCTGCATTCGCATCTGGTCTGGCTCGGAACCACGGCCCTCGACATCGGCGCGATGAGCGTCTACTTCTACTGTTTCCGCGACCGCGACCGGGTGCTCGACCTGTTCGAGATGTCGGCCGGCCAGCGCATGCATACGCGCTACTTCCAGATCGGCGGAGTGGTCGAGGACATCCCGACCGGATTCGAGCGCAAGGTGCGCGAGATGATCGAGCTGATGAAGCGGGGGATCGGGCAGTACGAGTCGCTGCTCGACCGCAACGAGATCTTCCTGATCCGGACCAAGGACGTCGGTATCGTCGAAAAGGACCGTCTGCTCGAACTCGGCGTCACCGGACCCTTACTCAGGGCTGCTGGCGAACCGTGGGACCTGCGCAAGGAAGCCGACTACCTGGTCTATGACGAGCTCGATTTCGACGTTCCGGTCGGAACGGTCGGCGATGGTTACGACCGTTACCGGGTCCGCCTGACCGAGATGCGCGAGTCGCTGAAGATCATCGAGCAGTGCCTCGACGGGATGCCGGAAGGACCGTGGCTGGCCGACGACCGCAAGTACGTGCTGCCGCCCCGCTCCGAGCTCTCGACCTCGATGGAGTCGCTGATCCACCACTTCAAGCTGGTCACCGAGGGCTTCCGGGTCGAGCCGGGCGAGGTCTACAACCCGGTCGAGTCGCCCCGCGGCGAGCTCGGCTGCTTCGTCATGGCCGACGGATCGGCGAAACCCGCCCGGGTCCACTTCCGCGAGCCCTCTTTCGTCAACCTGCAGGCGCTGAAGGACATGGCGGTCGGCGAGTACGTCGCCGACCTGATCCAGACCCTGGCCATGCTCGACCCGATCCTCGGCGGGATCGACCGCTGATCATGGACGACTTCACCCCGATCGAGGACTTCATCTCGCCCGGCCTGCCGGTCGACGAGGCCAATACCACCGGTCGTGAGCCGCTGGGCGAACCGGAAGAGATCCCCGAGCTCTCCGACGTCAACTGCCCCGAAGAGCTCCGCGAGACGATCGAGAAGTCGATGGCCGAGTACCCGGACCGCAAGTCCGCCTCGCTCCCGGCCCTCTGGGCGGTCCAGAAGCTGTACGGCTGGTGTACACCGGAGGGGATCCGGCAGGCCGCCGCGGTGATGAAGGTGACGCCCGCCTACCTCGAATCGGTGGCCAGCTTCTACGACCTTTTCCGTCTCGAGCCCGCGGGTGAGAGCCAGGTGCTCGTCTGCACCAACATCTCCTGCTGGATGCGCGGAGGCGACGAGCTGCTGGACGCTTTCTGCGAGGCGACCGGAGCCGACCGCGGCGAGGCCGGTCACGGCGGCGCGCTCTCGGAGGACGGCTCGGTCCTGGTCTCCGGCTTCGAGTGCCTCGGGGCCTGCGACCTCGCTCCGATGGCTTCGGTCAACGAGCGTTACTACGGACCGCTCGAGCCGGCCGACGCGAAGGTCGCGATCGACCAGCTGCGCAGCGGAAACGACGTCCTGCCGGACAAGGCCCTCTCGGAGCGCCCGCTGCCGGGCGGGGACGAAGAAACCAGCGACGAGCGCGTCACCTCGAGCAAAGGACCGAACCAGTGAGCATCGTCGAGACCAGAGTCCTGCTGCGGCATGCCAGCGACCCGAACCTGAAGACGATCGAGGGCTACCGCTCCCACGGTGGCTACAGGACCCTCGAGATGGCCTACGACGAACTCGAGCCCGACTCGATCGTCGACGAGCTCGAGGAATCGGGCCTGCGCGGCCGCGGCGGCGCCGGCTTCTCGATGGGCAAGAAGGTCTCCTTCCTGCCGCACGGCAACCAGACCAAGTACCTCTGCTGCAACGCCGACGAATCCGAGCCGGGTGCCTTCAAGGACCGCGAGCTGATGCAGCGCAACCCGCATCAGCTGATCGAGGGCATCGTCATCGCCAGCTACGCGGCGGGTATCAGCCACGCCTTCATCTTCATCCGCGGTGAGTACGACCGGCAGGCCGACATCCTCGACGAGGCGGTCGCCGAGGCCTACGAAGCCGGATACCTCGGCAAGAACATCCTCGGTTCCGGTCACGACCTCGAGCTGACGGTCCACCGCGGCGCCGGCGCCTACATCTGCGGCGAGGAGACGGCGCTGCTCGACGCGCTCGAAGGCAAGCGCGGCAACCCGCGCCTGAAGCCTCCTTTCCCGGCGGTCCAGGGCCTCTACGGCGGCCCGACCCTGATCAACAACGTCGAGACGCTCTCCAACGTCAGCCACATCGTCGCCAACGGCGCCGACTGGTTCAAGTCCTTCGGCACCGAGCAGTCGCCCGGCACCAAGGTGGTCTCGATCTCCGGTGGGGTCAGGCGCCCGGGCAACTACGAAGTCGAGCTCGGAGTGAAGCTGGGTGACCTGATCAACGGCCTCGCCGGCGGCCCGCTCGAAGGACGCGAGATCAAGGCGCTCTACCCCGGCGGATCCTCCTCGCCGGTGCTGACACCGGACTCGCTCGACCTCCCCTACAGCTTCGAGGCGATGGCCGAGGCCGGATCGATGCTCGGCTCCGGCTCGATCATCGTCGCCGACGACTCGGTCTCGATCCCCCACATGGCCCTGCGCACCGCGCGCTTCTACCACCACGAATCCTGCGGCAAGTGCACCCCCTGCCGCGAGGGCACCAACTGGACCGTGAAGATGCTCGAGCGGGTGGTCCGCGGTGAAGCGACGCCGATGGACCTCGACATCATCACCTCGGTCCAGCACAACATCATCGGCCACTGCCTCTGCGTGCTCGGCGATTCGATGGCGATGCCGGTCAGCGCCATGGTCAACAAGTTCCGCGACGAGTTCGAAGAGGTGATCGCGGCCGCGGCGCTCAACGGTCTGCCCAGCACCGACGGCCGCGAGGCCCAGGAGGACGGCGTCGAGCCCGGCCCGGGCGGCACCGGCATCAAGGTTCTCGAACGGGTGAGGCTCCAGGGACGACCGGTCCCCGAGTCTGCCCAGGCTGCCGCCGAGGAGCTGCCCCGTGCCTAGAAAGGTCGCCAACCGCATCACCCTGACCATCGACGGCCGCGACATCGAGGCCGACGAAGGCATGATGCTGGTCGATGCCGCCAAGCACGGTGACGTCGAGATCCCGGTCTTCTGTTACGAGCCGAAGCTCGGCCAGCCGGTCGGCGCCTGCCGCATGTGCCTGGTCGAGATCGAGGGCATCCCCAAGCTCCAGACCGCCTGCTCGACCCCGGTCCGCGACGGCATGGTCGTCCACACCCGGACCGACCAGGTCAAGGAAGCCCAGAACGCGGTGGTCGAGTTCCTGCTGGTCAACCATCCGCTCGACTGCCCGGTCTGCGACAAGGGCGGCGAGTGTCCGCTCCAGGACATCTCGATGGGCTGGGGCCCCGACCGCAACCGCATGGTCGACGAGAAGCGCCACTTCGAGAAGCCGGTACCGCTCTCGCCGCTGATCGCGATCGACCGCGAGCGCTGCATCCTCTGTTACCGCTGCGTGCGCTTCAGCCAGGAGGTCAGCGAGGACTCCCAGCTCCAGCTGCTCGAACGCGGCGACCGCAGCTACGTCGGCACCTTCGACGACCGGCCCTACATCGCGCCGTTCCAGGGCAACATCACCGAGCTCTGCCCGGTCGGCGCCCTGACCTCCTACACCTACCGTTTCCAGGCCAGGCCCTGGGACATCGAGCAGGGCGGTTCCGTCTGCACGCTCTGCCCCAGCCAGTGCAACGTCTCCTTCACGATCCGCGACGAACAGGTCAAGCGTGTACTGGCCCGCGACAACCCCGAGGTCGACGACGGCTGGCTCTGCGACAAGGGCCGCTACGGCTTCCAGGCGATGTACTCGCTCGACCGGGTGATGAATCCGCTGCGTTACGAGAACGGCAACCCGGTTCCGGCCACCTGGCCCGAAGCGATCGGCATCGCCGCCGACGCACTCAGCGCCTCCGGTCCGAAGACCGCGGCGCTGGTCGGCGACGCCTCCAACGAAGAGGGCTTCATCGTCCAGAGCCTGATCCGCGACGGACTCGGCTCGGCCGACATCGACTCCCGCCAGGCTCCCGGCGCGGACCGCGCCGCACTGGTCGCGCTCTCGGACCCGGGGATCTCGGCCCGCACCATCGACATCGATACCGCCGACGTCGTGCTGGTCGTCGGCACCGACCCGATCCACTCTTCACCGGCCTTCGACCTGCGGGTCCGCAAGGCAGTCCGCCGCAACGGCACCGCTCTCGCCGTCGCCACCGACCGGCCGAGCGCGCTCGACGGTGGCGCCACCGAGGTCGAGCGCTACGCCCCCGGCGAGGCGGCCTCCTTCCTCCGCAGACTCGCCGCCGACATCGCGAGCGGATCCGATGACGGCATCGCCGGCCTGCTGCGCGGGGCCGAAGAGGCCGTGATCATCTGGGGCGAGCGCATCGGCCGCGGCGAAAACGGAGCCGAGGCGCTTGCCGCCCTGCTCGACGCTGACCGGGGCCCTCGACCTGGCCGACAAGCCCGAATCCGGACTGATCGAGATCCCCGACGTCGCCAACGCCCGCGGGCTGCGCGAGGTCGGTTGCCTGCCGGATGCCGGGCCCGGACTCTCCGAGACGACGCACGGCCGCAACGTCGAAGAGATCCGCGCCGGCCTCGAGTCCGGTGAGATCAAGTCGCTGCTGCTGTTCGGCGTCGATCCGCTGCGCGACTTCCCCGATACCGACGGCTGGCGCCGCGCACTCGACGCGGCCGGTCATGTGGTCTGCTTCTCGATGAGCGCCAGCGATACCACCGAGTACGCCGACGTCGTCTTCCCGCTCGAAAGCCACGCCGAGAAGGACGGCACGGTCACCCACCCGGAAGGTCGCCTCCAGCGGGTCCGGCCCTCGGCCAAGCGCCCCGGTGACATCCGCGCCGGCTGGATGGCCCTGGCCGAACTCTCCGCCGCGATCGGACACGAGACCGGCATCCACTCCGCCCCCGAAGCGCTGCGCAGCGATCACCGAAGCCGTGCCTTTCTACGCCGGACTGACCGACAGCAAGATCGCCGGCCGCGGAATCCGCTGGCAGGACAGCGAAGCCGCGAGTCTTCGCCGCCAACCTGTCGCCACCGCCCCCGCACCCGCCGCTGCTGCCGGCGAAGGGTCGACGCGGGAGGATTCCGACGGAGCTCCCGGCGAAAGCCGGCCGACGGAATCCTCACCGGCCGGCCCCGACCTCAACGGCGACGGCGCGAGCGGCCTGACGCTCGGCACCTACCGCGACCTGTGGGCGGACTCGACCACCGACCTCAGCCCGGCGCTCAACTACCTGATGCCGGCCCAGCGGCTCGAGATCTCGGTCGCCGATGCGAAGCGCCTCGGGCTCTCCAGCGGCGACGAGGTATCGGTCAAGTCGGGGGAGACCTCGGTCAACGCGCGGGTCGCCGTCCGCGGCGCCCTGCCGGAGGGCACCTGCTTCCTGATCGAAGGCACGGTCGAGGGCAACGCGAACGTCTTCGCCAACGGCAGGCCCGCAAGGGTCGAGATCGGCAAGCCGGAAGTCAAGCTCGACCTGGTCGCCGCCGGCGGAGAACCTCCCGGACGGAGAGCGGCAGTAGTGATCACACCGCTTCTGGGGGATACAAACTTCGTCGATGCGACGTGGATCCTGATCGTCAAGTCGCTGATCATCTTCATCGTGATCCTCAGCATCGTGCCGGTGGTGCTGCTGGTCGAGCGAAAGCTGCTCGGTCGCTTCCAGCAGCGCTACGGCCCCAACCGGGTCGGCCCCTACGGTGCGCTCCAGCCGCTGGCCGACGTCGGCAAGCTGCTCTCCAAGCAGGGCTTCCGCCCAAAGGGCGCGGTGCCCTTCCTCTACGAGATCGCCCCGGCAATCAGCATCTTCGCCGCCGTCGCGACCCTGGCGATCCTGCCTTTCGGCGACGTCCAGGGCGGCGTCGGGCTCTACGGCATCGACGTGCCGATCGGCATCCTCTACTTCTTCGCATTCGGTGCGATCGCCTTCTACGGCCTGCTGCTCGGCGGCTGGGCATCGGGCTCGAAGTACAGCTTCCTCGGCGCGATGCGTTCGGCCGCCCAGCTGATCTCCTACGAGATCGCGATGGGCCTCTCGCTGCTGGGAGTGGTGATGATGGCCGGCTCACTGTCGCTGGTCGACATCGTCAAGGCCCAGGGCGACATCTGGTACGTCCTGCCCCAGATCGTCGGCTTCCTGATCTTCATGGTGGCCGGTTTCGCCGAGACGAACCGGGTGCCGTTCGACCTGCCGGAGGCCGACGCCGAGCTGGTCGCCGGCTACAGCACCGAGTACGGCGGCATGCGCTTCGGCTCCTACTTCTTCGCCGAGTACATGGAGATCCTGATCGTCTCCGGCATCGCCGCGACGATGTTCTTCGGCGGCTGGATGGGACCGGGCCCGCCGATCTTCGATCCGATCTGGATGCTGGCCAAGATGCTGATCATCACCGGCTTCTTCATCTGGATCCGGGCTACGCTTCCCCGGTTCCGCTACGACCAGCTGATGAGCTTCGGCTGGAAGGTCCTCGTACCCATAGCAACCCTCAACGTGCTGGTAACGGCAGTCCTGGTGGTGGCCCTGTGAGCATCAGTCCCGAAGAAATCAAAGTCGTACCCCGCGGTCCCGAGCCTGGCGGCGCCGGTGGTGCCTATCGCGCCTTCGGCGAGACCCTGCGCGGACTGCGCACGACCATGGGCCGGCTGTTCGACAAGCCGGTCACGATCCAGTACCCGGAAGAGAAGACACCCGGTCTACCCGCGCTTTCGCGGTCGTCACAAGCTGCACCGCTTCGAGGAATCACATCTCGAGAAGTGCGTCGGCTGTTCGCTCTGCGCCGCGGCCTGCCCGGCCGACTGCATCCGCGTGGTCGCCGCCGAGAACGATCCTGACAACCGGGTCTCGGCCGGCGAGCGTTACGCCGCCGTCTACGAGATCAACCTCAGCCGCTGCATCTTCTGCGGCTACTGCGAGATGGCCTGCCCGTTTGACGCGATCACCATGGGTCACGACTTCGAGATGGCCGACTACAACCGCTCCGACCTGATCTTCACCAAGGAGATGCTGCTGGCCGAGGCGATCGACCGCACACCGCTTCGCGGGGAGGGTGAGTAGTGGTCGAAGTCGCCTTCTTTGCCGGCGCGATCGG
Organism: uncultured Solirubrobacterales bacterium; assembly: GCA_963709475.1. GTDB lineage: Bacteria > Actinomycetota > Thermoleophilia > Solirubrobacterales > 70-9 > 67-14. The sequence goes on from CAVPWI010000002.1 coordinate 79,704, forward strand.
GGCACTCGGCGGCGCGATCGCCGTCGTCCTGCTTCGCAACCCGTTTTACAGCGTGCTGGCGCTGGTGGTGCACCTCGTTTTCCTCGCAGGGATCTTCCTCCTCCTTCTCGCCCAGTTCATCGCCGCCGCCCAGATCGTCGTCTACGCCGGGGCGGTCATGGTGATCTACGTCTTCGTCGCCGCCTATGTCGGTGGGATCGAAGAACCGATGTTCGATTCGGCACCACAGCTCAAGATCTTCGGCCCGATTCTTGCCGCGGCCCTGTTTGTCGAGATCTCGATCGCCGTGCTCGGCTCGTCGCTGATCGGTCTCGGTAGCGAAGGGGTCGAGAAGGTCGAAGCCGGTTTCGGCACTCCCGAAGCGGTCGGCAAACTCATGCTGGAAGATTTCCTGATCGCCTTCGAGGCGGCTTCGCTGCTGCTGCTGGTCGCCGCCGTCGCGGCGATCGTGCTGGCCGGCCGCAAGAAGCAGACCGGGGAGGCCGGCTGATGGCTATCGAGTGGTACCTCGTGCTCTCGGCCCTGCTCTTCAGCATCGGCTTCGCCGGCGTGCTGATCCGTCGCAACCCGGTTGTGATCCTGCTCTGCCTGGAGCTGATGCTCAGTGCCGGGGCCCTCGCGCTGATCGCTTTCGGCCGGCTCCACGGTGACGGTGACGGTCAGGTGTTCGTCCTGATGATTCTGGTCGTCGCTGCCAGCGAAGTCGTGGTCGGCCTCGGCCTCGTGGTCGCGATGTTCCGTCGCCGGGTTGCGCTCGACGTCGACGAGATGAAGGAGCTCAGCGGATGAACGCCGCATCCTGGGGGTGGCTGGTCCTCCTCTTTCCCCTGCTCGGTTCGCTGCTGATCGGCGCCACCTTCAAGGTGGTATCGGCCCGGACTGCCGGTCTGATCGGCATCAGCGCGATCGTCGCCGCTTTCGCCTGTGGCGTCGCCGCCGTGATTTCGCTTCAGGGAGAGCCGGCCGAATCGCGCCACGTCGCCGACAGCCTCTGGCAGTACGCCTCGGTCGGCGGCTTCCAGATCGACCTCGGCATCTACGTCGATCCGCTTTCGCTCTTCATGGTCCTGGTGGTCACCGGGGTGTCTTCGATGATCCACGTCTACTCGTTCTCGTACATGAAGTCGGACGAGGGCTACCACCGCTTCTTCAGCTACCTCAACTTCTTCGTCTTCTCGATGCTGCTGCTGGTGCTGGCCGGCAACTACGTGCTGCTGATCGTCGGCTGGGCCTTCGTCGGCTTTGCCTCCTATGCGCTGATCAGCTTCTGGTACCGGCGCGAGACTGCCACCAAGGCCGGCATGAAGGCCTTCATCATCAACGTCGTCGGCGACATCGGCCTGGTTCTGGCGGCGATCCTGATCTTCCGTGAACTCGGCGTGGTCGATTACGGGGCGGTCTTCGAGAAGGCCCCCGAGGTCTTCACCACGACCAACGAATGGACCGCTGTGGCGATCTGCCTGCTGTTGCTGGTCGGAGCATTCGCCAAGTCGGCCCAGATGCCGTTCCACACCTGGCTGGCCGACGCCATGGAGGGCCCGACCCCGGTCTCCTCCCTGATCCACGCCGCGACCATGGTCACCGCCGGCGTCTACCTGGTCGGCCGCAGCCACCCGCTGTTCGAGCTCGCCCCGGCGGCCGCCGACGTCGCCGCGATCGTGGGCGTGGTCACCCTGCTGGTTGCCGGAACGATCGCGATCGTGGTCACCGATCTCAAACGGATCATCGCCTACTCCACCATGAGCCAGATCGGCTACATGTTCATGGCGGTCGGAATCGGGGCCTACTCGGCCGGCTTCTTCCACCTGATGACCCACGCCTTCTTCAAAGCGCTGCTGTTCATGGCGGCCGGTTCGGTCATCGCCGCGATGGCGAACATGCAGAACATCGACAAGATGAAGGGCTTCTACAAAGCGATGCCTTTCACCGCGGCGATGCTGATCATCGGCGCCCTGGCCCTCTCCGGCTTCCCGGGTACCTCGGGCTGGTTCTCCAAGGACGAGATCATAGATTTCGCCGCCTTCCGTGGCGGCTGGTACGAGATCCTGGCGATCGGTGGCTACATCGGTGCCTTCATGACCGCGATCTACTCGTTCCGGATCATCTTCCGCATCCTGCCCGGCCCTCCCTGCGAGGAGGCCGAGCACCTGATCGAGACCGGCCACGTGGTCCACGGTGAGCCCGTCAACCCGGCGACCGGCGAAAAGGAAGACACCGAGGTCGGCTACCCCGGCGAGGATCACCACATCGCCGAGCAGGCCACGGGGATGAAGATCGGAATGTCGGTGCTCGGCTTCCTGGCGATCTTCGGTGGACTGGTCCAGGTTCCCGGCGTGACCGAGGTGATTACGCACTTCCTCGAACCGACCTTCGAAGATTCCCCGCTGGCGGCCATGCACCCGACCGTGGCCGAAGCCTGGAAAGGCCTGGCCAAGGGCGGCGCCCTCGCGCTGGTCGGCATCGCCTTCACCTGGTGGCTCTATATCGGCAAGCCGTCGATGCCCGAGACCCTGCGCCGTACCTTCAGGCCGATCTACACCCTCTTCGTCAACAAGTGGTACGGCGATGAGATCGTCGACTTCCTGGTCGTACGACCTTTCATCGGCCTCGGCAGGCTTGCCGACCGGGTGATCGAGCCGTTCGTGATCAACGGGCTGACCAGTGGCACGATCTCGGTGGTGCGCTCGGCCGGTGGAGCGGTCCGTGAACTCCAGACCGGCATGCTCCGCGGCTACGCCCTGCTCATGCTGAGCGGCATCGTCGGTATCGCCCTCTACTTCCTGATTCGGAGCATCTGATGCTGAGCGCGATCCTCTGGTCCCCACTGCTGTTCGGTCTGATCGCGCGTCCTGGTCCCGCGGCGCTTCGCAGCCGGAGTGGCCCTGTGCGGCACCCTGGTCACCCTGGTCCTGGCTGCGATCGTCGCCATCGGCTTCGATCCGTCGGGTGGCATGCAGTACGTCGTCGATGTCAGCTGGATTCCCGGGCTCGGCATCGACTACAACCTCGGCGTCGACGGCATCTCGGTCTTCCTGGTGCTGCTGACCGCGATCGCCTGGGTCCCCGCGATCGCCTTCTCGGCCAGTCGCGGAGCCGATCGAGACGGTCTGTACTACCTGATGATGCTGCTGGGGCAGACCGCGACCCTGGGTGCCTTCCTGGCCCAGGACCTGCTGCTGTTCGTGCTCTTCTTCGACCTGATGATCGTTCCGTTCTACTTCCTCTTCGGGATCTGGGGCAAGGACCGCGAAGGCGTAACCGCAGGTGCGGCTACGGTCAAGATGATCGTCTTCACCCTGATCGGTTCACTGCTGATGCTGGTCGGTGCGGTCGCTGTCGGGATCATCGTCGCCGACGACGGGCCGCTCACCTTCAACATGGTCGAACTGGCTGAAAAGGGCCTGCCTTCGGCCTCTCAGAACTGGATCTTCTGGTTCTTCGCCGCGGCCTTCTTCGTCAAGATGCCGGCCTTCCCGCTCCACGGCTGGATGTGCGACGCCTACAGGGCCGCGCCGCTGCCGGCCCTGGCGGTCTTCTCGGCCGTGCTCTCGAAGGTCGCCGCCTACGGCTTCCTCAGGGTCGTACTGCCGATCATGCCCGACGCCACCGAACTGTTCCAGACGGCGATGCTGATAATCGCCGCTCGGCTTCGATCGTCTACGGCTCGGTCATGGCCTTCACCAAGACCGACCTGAGGCTGATCCTCGGGTTCTCCTCGATCGCCCAGCTCGGTTTCATCATGCTCGGGATCTTCGCCCTCGACAGCACCGGCGCCAACGGCGCCCTGTTCCAGATGATCAACCACGGCCTGGTCGTCGTTCCGGCGATCCTGATCGTCGCCCTGATCGCCGAAAGCGCACCGGCAGCGAGGATCTCGGTCCGATGGGCGGCCTGGCCAAGAAGGCGCCGGCCTTCGCGGTGATCTTCCTGATCGTCGCCATGGCCACCCTGGCGATTCCCGGCTCACCGAACTTCATCGGCGAGTTCTTCATCCTCAACGGCGTCTTCAATACCAACGTGGCGATCGCCGTCATCGCCTCGACCGGCGTCGCCATGGCCGCCTACTACGCACTTCGCATGTACCAGCACACGATGCACAACCCCCTTCCCGAAGGGGCTGACTCGCGCGAGATTTCGCTGCGCGACGCGCTGATCATTGCCCCGATGGTGCTGATCATCGTGGTCCTGGCATTCGCGCCGCAGATCGTCCTCGGGGATACCAGTCCGGCGGTCGATGAGACCGTCGCCGTCAGCCTGGAGGCCTCAAAGTGATCGTCGAAACGCCCGCCATCGATTACGCCGGCCTTTCGCCGATCATCGCGCTCAGCACCGGCCTGATCCTGATGGTCATCTTCGCCGTTTTCGACTCGATCAAACGGCTGGCTCCCGCCCTCGCCCTGCTCACGCTGGCGACCACCGCCGGGTTGCTGATCTGGCAGTGGGACGCGGATACCGAGCTGATCAGCGGGACCCTGAAGATCGACGGCCTCGCCGTTGTCTTCTCACTGCTGATCCTCATCGCCGCGACCGGCGCAGTGCTGACCTCGATCGGCGACCCCTCCGAAGAGCAGGTCGGCAGGCCGGACTTCCTCTCGCTGCTGATGGCTTCGGTGCTGGGAATGGTCCTGCTGACCATGGCCGACAACCTGATCATCTTCTTCGTCGCGCTCGAGCTCTTCTCGATCCCGCTCTACGCCCTCTGCGGAACCAACCTGCGCCGACGCGAGTCGCTCGAGTCCGGCTTCAAGTACCTGGTCATCGGCTCGGTCGGCTCGGCCACGTTGCTCTACGGCATGGCCCTCATCTACGGAGCCTCGGCAGCCACCGGCTTCGAAGCGATCGCCGCCGGACTGACCGAGGGCGGACTGGTCAGCGACTCGCTCACCCTGGTCGGCGTCGGTCTGATCTCGGTCGGGCTCGCCTTCAAGATCTCGATCGCTCCTTTCCACCAGTGGACGCCCGACGTCTACCAGGGCGCCCCGACCCCGGTCACCGGCTTCATGTCGGCGGCGACCAAGCTGGCCGCCTTCGCCGTCTTCATCCGCTTCTTCATGGTCGCGCTCGGCCCGCTGGTCGAGGAGTGGGACGTGATCCTCGCGGTCCTGGCGACCCTCTCGATCCTGATCGGCAACGTCGGCGCGATCGCCCAGACTTCGCTGAAGCGCATGCTCGGTTACTCCGGCGTCGCCCAGGCCGGCTACATGCTGGCCGGCATCGTGGTCGCGACCCAGCAGGGCGTCGACGCGCTCACTTTCTACCTGGCCGCCTACCTGGCGATGAACATGGCTGCCTTCTCGGCGATCATCATCCACGAGCGCCAGGTCCGGCTTCTCCGACTCGATCGAGTCGCTTCGTGGCATCGGTCGCAGCACGCCTGTGGTCGCCTGGCCGCTGACCATCGCCATGCTCGCCCTCGCCGGCCTGCCGCCGACCGCCGGATTCATCGGCAAGCTCTACCTGATCGAGGCGCTGGTCGAAGCCGACTGGACCTGGCTCGGCGTGATGATCGCGATCGGCACGATGATCTCGCTCGTCTACTACATGCGTGTGGTGGCGACGATCTGGATGTCGCCCGCCTCCGAGCCCTCGCTCGAGGCTGCCGAAACCGCACCCGCTGTCGAGCCCGGCAGCTGATCCCGACTCCTCACGCCGCTGGTACCTCGTCCTGCCGACCGTCTTCGGAGCCGCCGCCGCGGTCTTCTTCGGCATCATTCCCCGGGCCCCTGGTCGATTTCGCTCAGCACGCCGGTAGCGCCCTCTCGGCCTACATCTCCTGACCGGCCCCTCCGGGACCCCCGACGCCGACGAGGCAACCCGGAGCTGACCTCCAGTAGAGAGCAAAGCCCCCTCAGCCCCTAACCCCCCCAACCCCTCAGTCCCCAACCCCTCAGTCCACAACCCCTCAGTCCCCAACCCCTCAGCCCCGGCACGAACTGGCGCGCTTTTCGGGTCACCATCTACCGAAATCCGTTCCGGTACAGATTGCTGCGCCTCGCCTCGTCGAACTGGCGCGCTTTTTGCGTCGCCATGCGCCAAAACCCGTTCCAGTCCGTCTCGGGTGGGCAGAGCCGGTTTCAGCGAACCTGTGCAGGTCCTCCTGCTAAGTTCTGCGGCACCGGTCAGTGGTCTTCTCGCGAGGGGTGAGGTTGTTTCAGGTACGAATTCACGGCAGGGGTGGGCAGGGAGTCGTCACCGCTTCAGAGCTGCTTTCGGTCGCTGCTTTTGATGAAGGCCGGCACGCCCAGGCTTTCCCGACCTTCGGGTCCGAACGTACCGGCGCTCCGGTCGTCTCCTTCTGCCGGATCGACGATCAGGAGATCCGGCGTCGCGAACCGATCTCCCACCCCGACGCGGTGATAATCCAGGACCCGACCCTGCTCCACCAGGTGGACCTCTTCGGCGGCCTCGGCAAAGAGGGCTACATCCTGCTGAACAGCGAGCGTGACTTCGAGGAGCTCGGGATGGGTGAATTCGTCTCCGGGTTCCGGCCCGAGCGGGTGCGCACCATGCCGGCCACGAAGATCGCCCGCGAACACCTCGGGAGGCCGCTGCCGAACAGCGTGCTGCTCGGTGGCTTCGCCGGACTCTGCGACGTGGTCGGGCTGGACGCCGTGACCCAGGCCCTGCGGGACCGTTTCCCCGGCAAGCTGGGTGACATGAATACCGAGGCGGCGACCGCGGCCTGCGAGTTCGTCCAGGACAGTCTGCGAGCGGCACATGCTTGAGCAGCTCGAAGGCTCCCAGGCGGTCGCCCGCACGATCGGCATGTGCCGGCCGGAGGTGATCGCCGCCTACCCGATCTCCCCCCAGACCCACATCGTCGAGAAGCTCTCCGACATGGTCCGTACCGGGGAGATCGACCCCTGCGAATACCTGATGGTCGAGTCCGAGTTCGCGGCGATGTCTGCCTGCATCGGGGCCTCTGCCGCCGGCGCCCGGTCCTATACGGCCACCGCCAGCCAGGGGCTGCTCTTCATGGCGGAAGCGCTCTACAACGCATCCGGCCTCGGTCTGCCGATCGTGATGACCCTCGCCAACCGGGCGATCGGTGCCCCGATCAACATCTGGAACGACCACTCCGACTCGATGTCCCAGCGCGACTCTGGCTGGATCCAGCTCTTCGCCGAGAGCAACCAGGAGGCCTGCGACCTCCACGTCCAGGCTTACCGCCTGGCCGAGAAGCTCTCGCTGCCGGTCATGGTCTGCATGGACGGCTTCATCCTGACCCACGCCTTCGAACAGGTCGACCTGCCGGACCAGGAACGGGTCGATGCCTTTCTGCCTTCATTCGAGCCGCGCCAGATGCTCGACCCGGCCGAGCCGATGACGATCGGTGCGATGGTCGGACCCGAGGCCTTCACCGAGGTCAAGTACCTGATGCATGCCAAGCAGCTCCAGGCCCTCGACGAGATCCCGCCGATCGCCGACGAGTTCGAGCAGACCTTCGGCCGTGGGTCCGGCGGCCTGGTCCGCGGTTACCGGACCGAAGATGCCGAGACGATCGTGGTCGCCCTGGGCTCGGTGCTCGGGACGATCGAAGACGTGATCGACCATTTACGCGAACAGGGGGTCAGGATCGGGGCGCTCTCGGTCAAGTGCTTCCGCCCCTGGCCCGCCGATGAGGTGCGTGAGGCCCTGGTTGATGCCGACCGGGTGGTGGTGATCGAGAAGGCCTTCGCGGTGGGGGCCGGCGGGATCGTCGGCCAGAACGTCCGCCTGGCGCTCTCCGGCTGCGAATCCACGGTCTTCGACATCGTCGCCGGACTGGGGGGGCGTCCGATCACCCGCAAGTCGCTCGCATCCCTCTTCGAGGACATTTTCGAAGGCCGGATCGAGCCCAACCGCCTCCACTTCCTCGACCTCAAGAAGGAAGTGGTCGAGCGTGAGTTCAGCCGCCTCGAGAACGGCGAGAGTCCGGGCCCGCACGCCGAAAACATCATCCGCGACATCGGCACCGTCGCCTCGGACTCGCACTAGGGAAGGGCAGATGGCGGAGCAGAAGATCAAGGGCTACCAGACCGGGACCTACGTGGTCGGAAACCGGCTGCTCGACCCCGAGCAGCGCTCGACCCAGGCGAAGACCGAGCGCTCGAACACCCTGACCTCCGGCCACCGTGCATGCCAGGGCTGCGGCGAGGCGCTCGGCGCCCGCTACACGCTCGACGCCGCGATGAAGGCCACCGGCGGCAAGCTGGTCGCCTGCAACGCCACCGGCTGCCTCGAGGTTTTCTCGACGCCGTACCCCGAGAGCTCCTGGCAGCTGCCGTGGGTCCACTCGCTCTTCGGCAACGCCCCGGCGGTCGCTGCCGGTGTGTCGGCGGCGCTGAAGGCCAAGGGTCGCGAGGACATCCGTGTCGTCGGCCAGGCCGGTGACGGCGGTACGGTCGACATCGGCTTCGCCTGCCTCTCGGGCATGTTCGAGCGAAACGACGACGTGCTGTTCGTCTGCTACGACAACGAGGGCTACATGAATACCGGCGTCCAGCGCTCCGGCGCCACTCCTCCGGCCGCCCGCACCGCCAATACGAAGCCGGTCGGCCCCGAGCCTGGCAACGTCTTCGGCCAGGGCAAGAACGTGCCGATGATCGCGATGGCCCATGAGATCCCCTACGTAGCGACGGCTACGGTGGCCGAACCGCGTGATCTCGAGCAGAAGGTGGAGCGGGCCATGGAGATACGCGGTGCCCGCTACATCCACGTATTCGTGCCGTGCCCGCTGGGCTGGGGAGCCGCCTCGAAGGACACGATCCGCCTGGCCCGGCTGGTCAAGGAGACCGGCATCTTCCCGGTCTTCGAGGCCGAGCACGGCGAGGTCACCGGGGTGTCCAAGATCCGCCGCCACGTGCCGGTGACCGAGTACCTCAAGCTCCAGCGCCGCTACGCCCACCTGTTCAAGCCCGAGGTCAATACCGAGGTGATCGCCCGCCTCCAGGAAGGCGCCGACCGCAACATCCGCCGCTTCGACCTGCTTGCGGCCGATGAAGGCTCCGAGTTCCCCGGTGGAGCGACCGACCAGGCCGGCGAACCTGCCGCTGAGCCCGGCACGCCGCCGACGCCTGAAGCCGACAGCAATACGTCCATGTTGCTCAAAGAGACCCACGGCAACCTGCGCTGATGGAGGCCCGCTGATGGAAAAGCCCTTTGCGATCACGCTCGACGTCGGCTCCAGCCTGGCCAACAAGACCGGCAGCTGGCGGACCGAGCGCGCCGTCTATACCGACCGCCTGCCGCCGTGCAACCACGGCTGTCCGGCCGGCGAGAACATCCAGCAGTGGCTCTACGATGCCGAAGAGGGGGGAGAGGGCTACGAACGCGCCTGGCGCCAGATCATGCTCGACAACCCGTTCCCCGCGATCATGGGACGGGTCTGTTACCACCCCTGCGAGACCGCCTGCAACCGGGCCGAACTCGACGAGGCGGTCGGCATCAACTCGGTCGAGCGTTTCCTCGGAGACGAGGGCATCAGGCAGGGGTGGAGCGTCGAAGCACCGCCGGAGAAGTCGGGCAAGCGGGTGCTGATCGTCGGGGCCGGGCCCTCGGGATTATCGGCCGCCTACTTCCTCGCCCGTATGGGCCACGAGGTGACGATCCGCGAGGCCGGCCCGATGACCGGCGGCATGATGCGTTTCGGGATCCCCAAGTACCGGCTGCCGCGCGACGTGCTCGATGCCGAGGTCCAGAGGATCCTCGACCTCGGGGTGGAGCTGGAGCTTGATTCGAAGGTCGATGACGTGGACGAAGCGAGCCGGGACGGCGGCTTCGACGCGACCTTCCTCGCGATCGGCGCCCAGATCGGCAAGCGGGCCTATGTGCCGGCCGGTTCGGCTTCGCATGTGCTCGACGCCGTCTCGATGCTCCACGACATGGAGACCGGGGAGAAGCCCCTGCTCGGCCGCCGCGTCGCGGTCTACGGCGGTGGCAATACCGCTATGGACGCCGCCCGGACCGCCAGGCGTCTCGGCGCCGAAGAGGCCGTGGTCGTATACCGCCGGACCCGCGACCAGATGCCGGCCCACGAAGTCGAAGTCGAGGAGGCCGAAGAAGAGGGCGTGATGATGCGCTGGCTTTCGACGATCAAACAGGCCGAAGAAGGAAAGCTGGTGCTCGAGAGGATGGAGCTCGACGAGGACGGTTTCCCCCAGCCGACCGGCGAACTCGACGAGCTCGAGGCCGACGCCCTGGTACTTGCACTGGGTCAGGAATGCGACCTGTCCCTGGTCGAAGCGGACGAGCAGATCCAGGTCGAGGACGGCGTGGTCGCGGTCGGACCCGACATGATGACCGGCCACCCCGGGATCTTCGCCGGCGGCGACATGGTCCCGGCCGAGCGCTCGGTGACGATCGCGATCGGACACGGCAAGAAGGCCGCTCGAAACATCGACGGCTACCTGAGCGGCGAGCCCTTCGAGCACCCGCCGGTGCCGGAGATCGCCACCTTCGAGACGCTGAACCCGTGGTACTACGCGGACGCCCCACGCACCCACCGGCCGAAGCTCGACTCCGTACGCCGGACCAGCAACTTCGAAGAGGTCGTCGAGGGTTTCGACGAGTCCACGGCCCAGCTCGAAGCCCGCCGCTGCATGTCCTGTGGCAACTGCTTCGCCTGCGACAACTGCTTCGGCGTCTGCCCCGACAACGCCGTGCTCAAGCTCGAAGACCCGGACGAGCGCTACCGGATCGACCTCGACTTCTGCAAGGGCTGCGGGATCTGCGTCGCCGAATGCCCCTCGGGCGCGATCCAGATGTTCCCCGAAGAGATCTGAACCCGACCCGTGGTGAGAGACTGGTGAGCGATGCTCGCCGCAGCCAACCTCGTCCTGAAGTTCCTGCTCGAGGTCGCTGCCCTGGTCGCCTTCGCCTACTGGGGTGCGACCACCGGTGAGACGCCGGCCTCCCTGCTGCTGGCGATCGTGACGCCGGGGGCCGCGGCCGTCGCCTGGGGAGTCTTCGCGGCTCCGAAGTCGGCTCGCCGCCTTCCCGTCCAGCCAAGGATCCGGTTCGAGCTGACCATATTTACGGCTGCCATGCTGGCCCTGCTGTCGGCCGGTGTTCCCACCGCGGCCGTGATCTTCTCCGGCCTGGTGATTCTCAACTCCATCCTGTTGACCGTCTTCGACCAGTGGCAGCATTGAAGGCACCCCTGCACCGCTCGGATGTGGACCCGAACCCGTCGGCCGGCTTGGGGTTCGTCCGGTGATCTGGATCCTGCTGGCCATCGTTGTCGCGACGCTGGCCGGAATCTGGGCCGAGCGGCGGTGGCCCCAGCGGGCCGGCCACGGGTCGCGCCGCTCGCTGATCATCCTTCTGTATTTCGTCCTGCCGCCGATCGTCTTCGTCAACCTGGCCAAGGCCGACTTCACGGTCGGGGCGGGTGTGGGCCTCGGTCTGGGCCTGATCACCGTCATGACCGTGGGTCTGGTCGCCTGGCTGCTGGCGGTCCCGGTGCTGAAGCTGCCCCGCCCCGTGGCCGGTGCGGTGATCTGTTGCTCGATCGTCTCGAATACGGGCTACCTGGGGTATCCGTTGGTCCTCACCCTGATGGGTGGCGACGACCTCAGTCGTGCTGTCGTTTACGACGTGGTGGTCAGCGGAACGGCGCTGATGCTGTTCGCCTTCGGGGTCGGGGCCGCCTTCGGCACCAAGGCCGGGGAGGGCTTTCGCGAACGCCTGAAAGCGTTCTTCGTGAAGAACCCGATCCTCTACGCCGGCATCCTCGGGATGCTGGCTCCGCGCTGGATGGCTCCGGACCTCCTGGTCGACATCTCATGGGTGATGGTCATGCTCATCCTGCCGATCGGGTTCTTCGCGGTCGGTGCCGTCCTCGCCGAGGAGGAGAGGCTGGGCGCGATCCGCCTGCCGCCGAAGATCCACCGTCAGGTGGGGGTCGTGATCTTCTCCAGGCTGGTCGTCTCACCGGCCCTGCTGCTCGTGCTGGCGATGCCATTCACGGGAGTGCCGCGGTCCTACTTCCTGCTGGCGGCGATGCCGACCGGGCTCAACTCGATGATCGTCGGCCACGCCTACGGGCTCGACCTGCGAACCACCGCCGAAGCGGTCGTCTATACGACCGCCATCGTTGTGGCCGGAGCCGTGGTCTGGGTCCTGGTCCTCTGAGCCGGACGGTCGCCCGCCGCCGTCAGCCGTCGCCCGCGGCGCAGTCGAAGCCACCGGTGAGCGAGCCTTTCGCCGGCGGCGGGAAGGACTCGGCGGGTTTCTGCTGCCCTACGACCCGCAACTGCCGGGCGGCGGTCATCGCCCTCTTTCTGGGGCCGAAGATCGCGATCGCGGTCTGGCCGGTGTAGATCTCGACCGTGCCACCGGCGCGCCGGGCCAGCTTCGCGCCCTTGAAGTCGAACAGTGGAACGGGCCACGGATAGGCCCCCGGCCAGCGTTTGCAGATCGAGTAGTTCTGGATCTCGACCGGCAGGGGACAGCCCCCCTCGCCTCCGGAAGGGGTGCAGTCGCCATAGAAAAAGAGCCATCTCGAGATGCCGCCCTCGTCGCGATGGAAGTTCTCTTCGACGACATCGCTCAGCTCGAAGCCGGCGACTTCGGGACCGGCGTAGTAGACGAGGTAATCGGGGAAGTCCTTCGCCCCGCTCAGGTCGGTGGAGCGCTCAGCGCCGCAGCCGGCGAAAACCACGATTCCGCTCATCAACAGAGCCAACAGTCCCGCACCTGCCATCCCGCTGAACTTCCGGTTCAGTCGCATACCTCTACCTAACCGGGCAGCGGCCTCTCGTTACTTCGAGACGCCTCCGACCCGGGCTATCGCCGCATGCTGGCCAAGCGGGACGACGATCAGGGCTGCAACCAAGGAAGCGCTGAAGTCGGCGGTGGGCCCCGCGGCGTGCGGGGTGCCACCATGTGGCTGTGCTCCATCACGTAGCCCTCGAAATTGAACACGAAGCAGTTGCCGAGGAGCGGATCTTCTGGACCGCGATCGGTTTCTCGGAGGTCCCGCCGCCGGAGGCCCTCGGTGAGGGCTACACCTGGTTCGAAAGCGAAGGAACCCAGATCCACCTGGTCCACAGGGCCGAACCGGTCATTCCCTCCGCTGGCCACGTCGCGGTGGTCTATGCCGATCTCGAAACCGCTGTCGGCCGGCTCCGCGGCCTCGGATACGAGGTCAGGCAGGGGCGCGAGCTCTGGGGTGAGCCCCGCGCCAAGGCGACCTCTCCGGGCGGACATACCGTGGAGCTGATGGCAGCACCGCCCGCGCCCGCGCCGGAGTGATCCGGTCGACATAACTCACTTCCGGCGGGCCTGTTAGTTTCGGCGGATGCGCCATCCGGTCGAGTCCTTCACGCCAGCAGAACAGGAACTGCTCGCGCCCCACTTCACCAACCTGGACCGGCCCGTATTCGCGCTCACGAACCTGCCGGAGACGGTCAAAGGCGCGCTCTTCGCCCGCTACTCCCGCTATCCGGGGACACTGCGGCGTCTCTATCTCGAGGAGTTCGCCTCGGAGATGCCGGAGGGCGGCAGGCCGTTCGACGGCGCCGAAGGCGATCGGGCGGCGGACCTCTATGAGCGCATCTTCGTCGGCTACGGGGATGACTCCATCGCCCAGGTCGGCGGTGCCCATATCGCATGTGAGTGGGTGTCGAACATCCTCACCAAGCAGCTTCAGCGCGGTCGTCTGGCTGCCTACCTGGAGCAGTCGACCCGCTACATCGCATACGACCAGCCGATGCCGGGCGGCGGATATCGCTACCACTCGGATGAGGGGTTCGGTCCGGAGTACAGCGAAGCGATGGACTCGATCTTCAGGATCTACTCGGAGACGCTGGTCAGGACGGAGGCATGGGCCGCGGAGAAGTGGCCGCGCGGTGACGATGAGCCGGAAGGTCCGTGGCGGCGATCGATCAAGGCCAAGGCGCTCGACCTGCTTAGAGGCCTGCTGCCCGCAGCCACCCTGAGCCACGTCGGCATCTTCGCTTCGGGCCAGGCATACGAACAGATGCTCTTCCGGCTGATGAGCTCGCCGCTGCCGGAAGCCCGCCAGTTCGGTGGCATGATTCTCGACGAGCTGAACAAGGTGATGCCGAGCTTCGTCTCAAGGGTCGCCCGCCCGGACCGCGGCGGTGAGTGGATCTCTTTCCTCGAGGAGCGGCGCAGCACCACCGAGCAGTGGGTATCGAGGCTCGGGCTCGACCGCAGGGAGAGCGATTCGGCCGGTCCGACGGTCGAACTGCTCCAGGTGCGCGGAACCGAGGAGGACCTGCTTTCGGGCAGCCTTTTCGAGTCGACCGGAGTTTCCGAGACCGAGATCCGCACCCGGCTCGAGGCGATGAGTTCCGACGAACGCGCCGAGCTGATGGCTGCGATCGTCGGCGAGCGAAAAAACCGCCGCCACCGGCCCGGCCGCGGCTTCGAATCGGTCAGTTACCGCTTCGAGATCGTCTCCGACTACGGCGCCTTCCGTGACCTCCAGCGCCACCGGATGCTGACCTGTCAATGGCAGACGCTGTCACCCGACCTGGGTGCCGGGGTCCCTGGCGAGCTCAACGAGGCCGGAGTCGCCGGTGAATACGAGCGGGCACTGGAAATCTCGCGGGTCGAGTACGAACGACTTCGCGAGGCCGGCCATCCGGAACTCGCTCCTTACGCACTCTGTCTCGGCTACCGGATCCGGTACGTACTTGACATGAATGCGCGTGAGGCCATGCAGCTGATCGAGCTCCGCTCAGGCAGGGAGGGACACCCGACCTATCGTGCCGTGGCCCACGCGATGCACGAGGCGATCGAGGGAGTCCACCCTTCGGTAGCCAACGCCATGGTCCACATCGATCGCGGCTCGGAGCCGCGCCTCGAGCGCATGCTCTCGGAGATCCGCACCCACAAGAAGCGCCTGGCCGCCGCCGGTACGAGCAAGGCGCCTCCAGGCTTCTCCGAACTCGGCTGATCGGCCCCGGGCCCCGGGTCGGCCCGGAGCCGCGGCCACCAGGGTCTAAGCTGGCCTGATGCCTCCTGAAAAGGAAACTGCCCCGGGCCGGATACCTGGTCTACGGGCCTTGGTCCTGCTAGCCCTGTTCTCGACCGCCCTGCTCGTCGCCTGCTCAGGCGACCCCGACCTCTCCGATGCCGGCCCTGCTGCCCCGGCCGCTGCCGGCCCCTCCAGCGAGGGCATCTGGAAGCCGAAGCCGACGACCAGGCCCTGGCAGTTCCAGCTCCAGGGCAGGATCGACACCTCGGTCAGGGCGCCGGTCTACGAGGTCGACGCATTCGACGTACCTGCCCGGACCGTCCGCAGGCTCCAGCAGAAGGGCCGCAGGGTCATCTGCTACTTCAGCGCCGGCAGCTGGGAGAACTACCGGCCCGACCGGGGTCAGTTCCCGAAGTCGGTGCTGGGAAAGAAGTACGACGGCTACCCGGACGAGCGATGGCTCGACATCCGCCGGTATCGCGACTTCGCCAAGCCATTGAAGGCCCGGATCAGGATGTGTGCCCGAAAGGGCTTCGACGGCGTCGAGGCTGACAACGTCGCCGGGTACCAGAACCGGACCGGCTTCCCGCTGACCGCCGCCGACCAGCTCGAGTTCAACCGCTGGCTCGCGCGGCAGGCACACCGCCAGGGCCTTTCGATCGGCCTCAAGAACGACCCGGACCAGGTCCGGCAGCTGGTGGACGACTTCGACTTCGCGGTCGTCGAGCAGTGTTTCCAGTACAACGAATGCGGACGCTTCAAGCCGTTCATCTGGGCCGGCAAGGCCGTCTTCTCGGTCGAGTACGAGACTCCGAAGCGCAGGTTCTGCGACCGGGCGAAGAAGATGCGGTTCAGCTCGATCGGCAAGGAGTTCGACCTCTACGCCCGCCCGTTCCGCCCCTGTCGAAGCTGAACACCCGCAGGGTCAGGCGCTGTCTTCCAGCAGCAGGTCGGCCAGGCCGGATATCCGGTGGTCCGGCTCGATCGCGGGGTCTTCGCCCCCACCGAGCAGGATGCCGTCGAGTCCCGCCGCCTGGGCGCCCCCGATGTCGGTATCGGCGCGGTCGCCGATCATTGCCACCCGCATCGCCGACCCGGTCGACGCGGATACCGCCCCGGAGGCACTCATCTTCGCGCCGATCGCCTCCAGGCCCGCGGTAAAGATCCTCTGCTCCGGCTTGCCGGTGACGATTCCCTTCCGTCCCGAGGCGGTCTCGATCGCCGCGAGGATCGAGCCCGTCCCGGGCCAGTAGCCGTCCGGCATCGGCATCGTCGGGTCCCGCCCGGTCGCCACCAGCAGGGCGCCGGCCCTGGCGGCCATCGAAGCCGCCTTCAGCTCCCCGTAGTCGAAGCCGGCATGACCGGATACCAGTACGGCCTCCGCCTGCTGCCAGGCGTCGTGCTCGAGCAGCCGGATGCCGGCGGAGGCCAGCTGTCCGAGAAAGGATTCGGTCCCGGTGGCGATCACTTTCGGCTCGGGTCCGAAGCGCTCCAGGGCCATCGCGATCATCGTCGCACCCGCTGTCACCACGCGGTCGTCCTCTACCTCGACACCACCTCCACGCAGCACTTGCGCCTGCTCGGCCGGAGAAAGACGCGGGCTGTTCGTCACGAACGCGATCGGCTTTCCCTCCTCTCTCAACTCGTTCAGCGTCTCCGCCGCTCCGGGCAGCATCTCGTGGCCGAGCCACACGACCCCGTCGAGGTCAACCAGGAACCCGTCGTATCGATCGGCCAGCCGCACCCGGCAAGGATAGGAGGTCCGGGTAGTCTGGACGGCATGCTTTCTGACTCGCGCGCCATGCCGCGCCCCCGTTCGGTTTCTGTTCTGGTCGCCGGCGGCACGATTTCGATGACCGGCGATGCCGGTGCCTCCCCCGACCTCGATGCCGAGGCCCTGCTCGCTTCGGTCCCCGGAAACGTCGACATCGACGGCCTCAAGGCCAAGACGGTGATCAACGTTCCCAGCGCCCACCTCAGCCTCGGCGACCAGCTCGACATCTGCCGGATGGCCCGCGATACCGCCCGCCGCGGCACCGGCGTCGTGGTCACCCACGGAACCGACACCCTGGAAGAGACCGCCATGCTCTGCGACGTCCTGCACGACGCCGAGGCTCCGATCGTCTTCACCGGCGCGATCCGGCCCGCTTCGAGCCCTGGTGCCGACGGCCCGGCCAACCTGCTCGACGCGATCTCGGTCGCCGCCAGCGAGGCCGCCTCGGGAATGGGCGTGCTGGTCTGTTTCGGCGGTGAGATCCATCACGCCCGCGGCGCCCGCAAGACCGATACGACCTCACTGGTCGCGTTCTCGTCCCCCCAGACCGGGCCGCTCGGGCGGGTCACCGAAGGGCATCCGACCATCTGGTCGCAGATCCCGCGTAACCCTTCGCTGGATCCACCGGATCTCGAAGCGAGGGTCCTGGTCGTACCGACCAGCGCCGGGGACGACGGCACCCTCGCCCGCGCAGCCCTCGAGACCGGCCCGGACGGAGTCGTCATCGGCACGCTCGGCGCCGGTCACGTCTCTCCCGAC
This sequence comes from uncultured Solirubrobacterales bacterium, assembly GCA_963709475.1. GTDB lineage: Bacteria > Actinomycetota > Thermoleophilia > Solirubrobacterales > 70-9 > 67-14. Next base: position 97,166 of record CAVPWI010000002.1, read on the forward strand.
ATCCTCGAGCTCTGGGCCGAAGCCGCCGAGCGCATGCCGGTGATCGTCTACTCGCGGCCGGAGCGCGGGGTCATCCTGAACGCGACCTACGGCTATCGGGCTTCCGAGCGGGACCTCCGGGAGACCAACGTGATCCCGGCCGGCTTCCTGTCGCCGCAGGCCGCCCGGATGAAGCTGCTCGCCTGCCTCGGGTCGGGCCTCAACATCGAAGAGATCCGCTGGGCCTTCGGACAGGACGACGGCTGAATCTCGCCGCCGTTCGGGTCGCGTAGGCTTCCGTCATGCCTGACGATCAGCTGACCGAAACCGGTGCGCACGGCTACTCGGCCAACAAGGATCCGCTGTTGAAGCGGCTCCGCCGGATCGAGGGTCAGGTGCGGGGAGTGGAGTCGATGATCGAAGGCGACCGCTACTGCATCGACGTAGTGACCCAGATCACCGCCATCCAGGCGGCCCTGGACAAGGTTGCGCTCAACCTGCTCGAAGACCACGCCGCCCACTGCGTGGTCGGCGCCGAGCCGGAACTGCAGGACGAGCGCACCGAAGAGCTGATGGCCGCGGTCCGCCGCCTGATGCGCCACGGCTGACCCGGGGTCAGCGGGCGGCGTCGATCGCTTCGCGCAACTCTGCCTTGCTCATCTTCGAGCGGCCGCTGATCTTCAGGGTGGTGGCGATCTCGTAGAGCTCTGCCTTGGATGCCCCTGCCGGCGCCTTGGCGGCTGCCGCTGCTGCGGGTTTCGAGGTGGTCTCGCCGGTGGCCGCGCCCTCAGGCGGGCTGCCCGGAGACGAAGATTCGGGGGCGGGGACGGTCGAGGAGGGGGCAGGGGGCGGGGTCGGCTGGACCTGCCCCTCGGGGGTGATACCGGCCGCGCGTTCATGCCGGTCGCCGCGGTCGACGAGTTCCTGGACCAGGCGCAGTCCACCCGCCACAGAGGCGGCGGCACCGGCCAGTACGAGTGCGATCTGCTTCTTCATCACTCGCGCAGACTATCCGTTGCTCCCGCAGGCCGACCGCAGCCGGGCGTCCCGTTGCCACGCAGTGAAATCGAGCTCACCGTTCACGGTCATGCTCGCTATTCGAGCATGACCGTGAACGCTCAACCGATCCTGGGCCAATCCCTGATTCTGTAGCCAAGCCAGGTGCCGCCTGGACCGAAGGGACAGTACTCAGCGGTACGGCCCGTAGGTCGAGGTGGTGCCTGGCAAAGGCTGAGGGTCGGGGATCAGGAACTGAGCTGCCGGGGCCGCTACTGACGGTGCCGGTGACTGATCGACAGTGCTACGCACGGCGAATGGTCACGGGTGCCGTCAGGAGCGAGACACAGCGCCGGATCCCGGTTCTCAGGCAAAGTCAGGTGCCGTCTCGACCGGAGGGACAGTACAAACGTACGGCCCGTAGGTCGAGACGGTGCCTGACAAAGGCTGAGGATCGGGATCAGCCGCAGCCGGTGTTGTTTCCGCAGCTCGAGCAGGTGTAGCAGCTGCCCGTCCGCTGCATCATGCCTCCGCACTGGTCGCAGGCCGGGCCGAGCTCGGCCGCCCCCGCGTTCATGTGCATCCGGGCCGGGACCACGGGCACGTCATCGGTCAGGGCCGCTCCGGCCGGCATCGATGAGCCACCCGCATCACCTGCGGTCGGGGCACCGTTGCCGGAGCCGTTGCCCGCGCCGTGGCCGTTGCCGCTGCTGGCCTTGTCACCGTCGAGGCTGAGCTGGACGACGTCGGCCTCCTTGCGGTTGCGGACCTCCTGGGTCAGGATTCCCTGCTCTTCGAGGAAGTCGGTGTCCTCGACGAACTGGGATGCCAGCCAGCGCATGATGTAGTCCGGCATCGACTTGGCGAAGGGGATCTCCGGGTTGCCGGTGACTCCTTCCGGGTCGAAGCGCATGTAGCTGAACTTGTTGACGAAGACCTCGAGCGGCACCCCGTACTGGAGCCCGAGCGAGATCGCCGTTGCGAAGGCGTTCATCATGCCGCGCATGGTCGAGCCTTCTTTGCCGATGTCGGTCAGGAAGATCTCCCCGACCGAACCGTCGGTGTACTTGCCTGCCGTGATGTAGCCCTCGTGTCCTCCGACGGAGAACTTGTGGGTCACCGACTCACGCGTCTTCGGCATCCGGTGCCGGACCGGTCCGGCAGCCACCGCTTCTTCGGTGTCGTCGTCCTTCTTGTCCTGGGCGTCGGTCCGCAGGGCCTGGGCGGTCTTGGAGCCGTCGCGGTAGATCGCCAGGGCCTTGAGGCCACCTTCCCAGCCTCGGGTGTAGGCATCGGCGATGTCTTCCACCGTCGCGGTGTGGGGCAGGTTGACCGTCTTCGAGATCGCACCCGAGATGAACGGCTGGGTCGCCGCCATCATGTCGATGTGGCCGGTATGCGAAATCGCCCGCTCGCCGACCGCCACGTCGAAGACCGGCAGGTGCTCCTGCTTGAGGCCGGGTGCGCCGACGATGGTGTTGTTCTCGTTGATGTGTGACTCGATCTGAGCGATCTCGGCCTCGGAATAGCCGAGCGTACGCAGCGCCATCGGCACCGAGCGGTTGACGATCGTCATGCTGCCGCCACCGACCAGCTCCTTGAACTTGACCAGCGAGAAGTCCGGCTCGATGCCGGTGGTGTCGCAGTCCATCAGGAAGCTGATCGTGCCGGTCGGTGCCAGCACCGTCGCCTGGGCGTTGCGGTAACCGTGCTCTTCACCGACCTCGACCGCGGCCTCCCATTCGGCCCGCGCGGCGTTCAGCAGCTCTTCATCGACACCTGTGTCATCGATCTCGTAGGAAGCGTCGCGATGCATCCGCATCACGTTGTTGTGAGGCTCACGGTTGATGTCGTAGGCCTCGTACGGACCCATCGCGGCCGAGATCTCGGCCGAGCGACGGTAGGCGCGCCCGGTCATCAGCGCGGTGATCGCTGCGGCGACGTTGCGGCCTTCATCCGAGTCGTACGGCATGCCGTTCGACATCAGCAGGGCTCCGAGGTTGGCGTATCCGAGGCCGAGCTGGCGGAAGGCGTTGGCGTTGACCCCGATCTCCTCGGTCGGGTAACTGGAGAATCCGACCACGATCTCCTGGGCGAGGAAGACGATGTCGACCGCCGACTCGAAGCCGGTCGTATCGAAGCTGCCGTCGTCGCGGCGGAACTTCATCAGGTTGATCGATGCCAGGTTGCAGGCCGAGTCATCAACGTGCATGTACTCCGAGCACGGGTTGGACGCGTTGATCCGGCCCGAGTTCGGGCAGGTGTGCCAGCGGTTGATGATCGTGTCGTACTGCATGCCCGGATCGGCGCACTGCCAGGCGGCGTCGGCGATCTGGTTCATCAGGTCGCGGGCCGGCAGGGTCTTGGTGACCGAGCCGTCGGTCCGGGCGATCAGGTTCCAGTCGGCGTCGTCGCGGCAGGCCTCCATGAATTCGTCCGATACCCGCACCGAGTTGTTCGCGTTCTGGTACTGGATCGAAGTGAAGCCCTCGCCGTCGATCGACATGTCGAAGCCGGCGTCGCGCAGGGCGCCCGCCTTCTTCTCCTCGTTCGCCTTGCACCAGACGAAGTGCTCGACGTCCGGATGGTCCACGTCCAGCACGACCATCTTCGCGGCACGGCGGGTCTTGCCGCCGGACTTGATCGTGCCGGCCCAGGAGTCGGCTCCGCGCATGAAGCTGACCGGGCCGGAAGCGGTTCCACCCTTCTTCAGCTGCTCCATCGAGCCGCGGATGTTGGAGAGGTTGATCCCCGACCCCGAGCCGCCGCGGAAGATCTTGCCCTCTTTGGTGTTCCAGTCGAGAATCGACTCCATCGTGTCGTCGACGCTGAGGATGAAACAGGCCGAGCACTGGGGGGTCTCTTCAAAGCCGACGTTGAACCAGACCGGCGAGTTGAAGGCAGCTTCCTGGTGGAGCAGGATCGCGGTGAGCTCGGCCTCGAAGGCGTCGGCGTCGGCGTCGGAGGCGAAGTAGTCGCCCTCGCGGCCCCAGCCGGCGATCGTGCCGGCGACCCGGCTGATCATCTGCTTGACCGAGTTCTCGCGCTGGTCCGACCCGAGCTGGCCGCGGAAGTACTTCTGGGTGACGATGTTGGTCGCGTTCTGGGACCAGCTGCGCGGGAACTCGACCCCGCGCTGCTCGAATGCGGGCTTGGCCGGGTCACCGATCACGGCGTCGCGCAGTTCCCACTCGACTTCGTCGAAGGGGTGGACGCCCTCTCTGCTCAGGCGGCGCTCGACGATCACGCCGTCGGGGTTGATGCGGGTCGGATCACTAACGGGGTGGGACTGGGACATTCTCTCTCGCTCTCTACTCGGTACTGACAGTTCTCTTGCTCGGTGCTGCTGGTACTGCGGCGACGCCGGTTCCGGCGTCGTTTCAGGTCTTGTTCAGGCGGTTTCGGTCATCTTGGGGGTCAGTTGGTCCAGTTCTGCCTGGACATCGCTGACGTCCAGTTGCCTGTAAACCGCGGCGAACTGGAGGTAAGCGACCTGGTCGATCCGACGCAGGCCGGAGAGGCACATCTCGCCGATCCGGGCTGCCGTGATCTCGCCGCCGGCCCGGACGGCCGTCGTCTCAATCCGGTTGACCAGGGCATCGACCGCCTCGGGACGGACAGGGCGTTTGTGTGAGGCACGCTCGAGACCGCCGCGGAGCTTGATCCTGTCGAATGGCTGACGGCTGCCGTCGCGTTTGCGTACGAACAGCGCCTGCGTATCGCAGCGCTCGTAGGTCGTGAAACGGTGCTCGCATCCGGAGCACTGCCGCCGGCGGCGCACAGAAGCTCCTTCTTCGGAACCGCGGCTCTCCAGAACCCGGCTCCCCTGGTGTCCACAATGGGGGCAACGCACATGCGAAATTATACTAGGAGTAGGGTCGGACACCTTCTGCGTACGCTACATATAGCGTTTCGCCGAAAACATGAACCCCCTGTTTGCGGGATCTGCCTGCTCGCGACCCCACAGATAGCGCTCCGACCGGTGCCCTGTACGATGTCGATGTGAGCGAAGGCAAAGATCCCAATCCTGGTGAGCTTCCTTCCGAGGATGTTCCGACCATGCGCGACAAGGCCACGGCCGCCCGCCATGACATGGCCGATCGGGCCAATGCCGCTCGCGAGAACGCAGTCGAGATCGCTGCCAATGCGCGCGAGAACGCCGTAGAACGAGCCGGGGTCGCCAGGGATGCGGCAGTGGTGAAGGCCGGGGCGATCCGCGACTCCGCGGCGGAGACGATCCGCGCGGTCAAGCCCAAGTTCAGGGGGGTCACCCACGAATGGGCCTTCTTCCTCTCGCTGGGTCTGGGCATCTCCCTGCTGCTGATCGCCGATACACCGCTCAAGATCCTGGCGGTCGCCATATATACGGTTTCGCTCTGCGGGCTCTTCGGCACCAGCGCCCTCTACCACCGGGTCAACTGGAAGACCTCCCGGGCCCGGACGATGATGAAACGGCTGGATCACTCGATGATCTTCCTGCTAATCGCCGGCACCGTGACCCCCTTCGCCCTGCTCACCATGAGCGGTACCTGGGCGACTGCGATCCTGATCGCGGTCTGGTCGGGCGCCGCGATCGGCATCGCGATCGAACTGCTCTGGACCGGCTCTCCGAAGTGGGTTAGCGTGGTCATCTACCTGACCGTCGGATGGATCGGTGCGGTGGCATTCCCCCACATCGTCGGAACCGCCGGGATCTTTGCCGGGCTCCTGATCGCCACCGGTGGAATCCTCTATACGGTCGGCGCGGTCGTCTACGCCACCCAGCGGCCCGATCCCAACCCGACCTACTTCGGATACCACGAAGTCTTCCACCTGTTCGTCATCGGAGCCGCCGCGACACATTTCGCGGCGATCGCCTTCTTCGCCCTGTGAGTCCTGGCGCCACCCGACCGGCGGAACCGCTCGAGTGGAGCACGATCCCGGTCGGCGGTGCGTCGACCCGCCTGCTGCAGGCCGGTCCGCACCAGGCCTCCGAGGCAGTCGTTTTCATTCACGGCAACCCGGGGTCGGCTTCCGACTGGACCGGGCTGGTCGAGGAGGTCGGAAGGCTCGGCCGGGCGGTGGCTTTCGACCTGCCCGATTTCGGCCAGTCGGTCGCCGAGCCGGAGTTCACCAACACGGTCGAGGAGTACGCCGGATTCGTCGGAGAGGCACTGGAGACGCTCGGCATCACCAGTGCGCAGCTCGTCCTCCATGATTTCGGCGGTCCGATCGGCCTGACCTGGGCGGCGGCGAATCCCGACCGCGTTGCTGGCGTGACCCTGATCGACACCGGCCTGCTGCTCGACTACAAGTGGCATCGCATGGCCAGGATCTGGCAGACCCGCGGTCTCGGCGGGCTGATCAACGGCGTGATCACCCGTCCGGTTTTCCGCCGCCTGATCACAAGCCCGGAACCGCGCGGACTTCCCGCGGAATTCGTCGACGAGATGTACGCGAACCTGGACCGCCGGACCAAGGCCGCCATCCTGCGTCTCTACCGGGACGCGAAGAAGATCGGCAAGACCTCCAAGCAGCTGGTTCCGCCCCTGGCCGCCGCCGACATCCCGGCCCTGGTGATCTGGGGCGCCTCGGATTCATATCTGCCGACGTCGCTGGCCGAACGCCAGAAGGAAGCTTTCCCCTCAGCAGAGATCCACATCCTGCCCGGCTCCGGCCACTGGCCGTTCATCGACGACCCCGCCACCGTCGCCCGCCTGCTGACCGAGTTCCTTCGGGCGACGGGCTGAGATCTCCCGGGCGACCGGACCGGCTCAGCCCGGGGGCAGCTCGCCGGCTTCGATCGCGGCGTTGACCGCGCAGCCGGGTTCGCTCCCGTGGGCGCAGTCGCGGAACTTGCAGTACGGGGCGAGACGCTCGATCTCCTCGGCCCGTTCGTCGGGTGGTTCTTCGACCAGCAGCCCCGGGGCGCGCAGGCCCGGGGTGTCGATCAGCAGCGTTCCGCAGGGCAGGCCGAGCATTTCCCGGCGGGTGGTCGCGTGGCGGCCGCGGTCGTCCTTGGGGCGGATCTCGGCCGTGGTCTGGCGCTCGTAGCCGAGCAGGGTGTTGGCAAGGGTCGACTTGCCGACCCCGGAGCTGCCGAGCAGCAGCACGGTCTGGGTCGGGGTCAGGCTCTCGCGCAACTTGTCGAGGCCACCCATGGTGAGCGAGCTGAAGGCGAGGACCTCGACCTCGGGGAAGCGCAGCCGGGTCTCCTCCAGAGTCGGTTCGGCATCATCGATCAGGTCCGACTTCGAGAGCGCGATGACGGTCCGCGCGCCGGAAGCCCGGGCCATCGCCACCATCCGGCTGAGCCTTTCCAGGTCGTGGTCCCTGTTAAGTGAGCTGACCACGATCACGACGTCGATGTTCGCGGCGAGGACCTGAACCCGGTCACGGTCGGCGGGGGAGCGGCGGGCCAGCGTGGTCCGGCGCTCGAGGATCTCGTGCACCGTTCCGTCCCGACCGGCTGCGACCCAGTCGCCGACCGCCGGCATCGAGGTCGCGTCGGTCGGGCCCTGGAGCATGCGGCCGGCCGGCTTGGCCAGCAGACCGCCTTCGGCGCTCATCAGGTCGACGATGTGGTCGCGGTGCAGGCCGGTGACCCGGGCCGGGATCTGCTCACCCCGCGGCTTGGTGCCCCAGGCCTGCTGTTCGGCCTCGGTCCAGCCGAGCGACTGGAGCGTGTACTCCGGGGCGCTGCCGGTGAATCCGCTCAAGAACCCACCGTTGCCTCCGCGGAGGCCTTGGCCGACTCGATCAGTTCGAGCAGTTCGGTTTCCCGGTCGGAGCGCAGCAGCTCGATCGGGTCCGGCTCGCCGTTGACTATGCCCTCGAAGAAGTCACGGCGGTCGTGGTAGGTCGGCAGGGTGCCTTTAGCCCAGCCCCGGACCTGGTTGAGGATCACTGCGAGCCGGGCGAAGTCCTCGCCGTACAGCTCGGCGATCTCGCGCTTCATCCGCTTGGCCAGTGCGGGGGAGGCGCCGGCGGTCGAGATCGCGATCGCCAGCGGACCGCTGCGCACGATCGCCGGCAGGATGAAATTGCAGAGCGGTGGTACGTCGGCGACGTTGACCAGCATCGCTCGCTGCTTCGGCGTCTTCGTAGACCTTGATGTTGACTTCGGAGTCATCGGTGGCGGCGATCGCCAGAAAGCGGCCTTCGAGATCGGCCGGTCCGGCGTACTCGCGCCGGTGCCACTCGATCGACCCTTCCGAGGCCAGTTCTTCCAGTTCGGTGCATGCCTCGGGGGCGATCAGTACGGCTTCACCGCCGCAGGCGAGGATTCCTTCGGTCTTTTCAAGGCCGACTTCGCCGCCGCCGACGACCAGGCAGCTCCTCCCCTTGAGGCGCAGGCAGGCGATGTAGAAGGGGGTGTCGAGCATGTCCCGGACGCAGGACTGGTCGCAGATCCCCCTGCGGAACTGGCAGACACACTCTTTTCCGGCAAAGGCCTGGGCTGGCATACCGGCAGCCTAGAAGGTGCGCGGAGCCACCGCCGGATCGCCGCCCCGCGGGGGCGGCCCGCAGCGGTCATCCGGCGGGTGGCCGAACTGTGACCGGACCCTGAAGAAGGTGTGAACAGTCACCGGAATCCGGGGTGTTGCGGCGACGATGCCGCGTGTGCTGAGGACCGGCTCTGCTACGGTCGGCCGTCAGATGAGACTGATCGTCACCGAGAAAAACAACTCAGCCCAGAAGATCGCCGAGATCCTCTCCGGGGGATCCGCGACCGAGAGCAAGTCGTTCACGGTGCCTGTTTTCAGGTGGAGCGACGGTGACGGTGAACACGCCGTACTCGGAACCGGAGGCCACGCCGTCGAGCGCGCCTTCCCGGAGGGCAAGGAGTACAAGCAGTGGAAGCTCGACCTGATCCCCGGCCTGATCGACGCCCCGTTGATCACCCGGCCGACCGACGGCAAGAAGAACGTGGTCAAGGCGGTCCAGAAAGAGGCCAAGGCCGCCGACAGCCTGATCATCGCCACCGACTTCGACCGTGAGGGCGAGCTGATCGGCCTCGAGGCCCTGGAGTCCTGCCTCGAAGTCAACCCGGATCTCGAGTCGACCGTTCGCCGCGCCCGCTACTCCGCCCTGACCCGGGAAGAGATCGAGGGCGCATTCTCCGACCTCGCCGACCTCTCCTACCCGCTGGCCAACGCCGCCGCGGCCCGTCAGGACATCGACCTGATCTGGGGCGCCGCCTTCACCCGCGCCGTTTCGCTGGTCAGCAAGGCCTACGGAGCCAACTACCTTTCCGTCGGCAGGGTTCAGAGCCCGACCCTCGGCCTGATCGTCGAGCGCGAACTCGAGCGGCGGGCCCATGTGGCCAAGCCTTTCTGGGAGCTGTTCGCCAAGTTCGAGCACCCCACCGGTGCGAGCTTCGAGACACACCACGCCACCGACAAGTTCTGGGACAAGGCGGAGGCAGACGCCGCTTTCGCCGGCACTTCGAGCCCCGGCGTGGTCAAGTCGGTGACCAGTCGCAAGAACACGAGCAGGCCGCCGACTCCCGTACAACACGAACTCCTTCCAGGTCGATGCGTCGAGCCGTCTCGGGATCACCCCGAAGCAGGCGATGAACTACGCCCAGGACCTCTACGACGACGGCTTCATCTCCTACCCGCGGACCGACAACACCATCTACCCGGACTCGCTTCCGCTGGAGAAGACGATTTCCTCGCTGGTCAAGATCAAGGACTTCGCTGCTGCCGCACCGCTGCTCGACGCGCCGCTGAAGCCGACCCAGGGCAAGAAGTTCGATGCCGCCCACCCGCCGATATACCCGACCCACGCGCTCTACCCGAGCGCTCTGGACGGGCCCAAGGCGAGGGTCTACGAGCTGATCGTCCGGCGCTTCCTGGCGACCTTCTCTCCGCCGATGATCACCGAGTCCACCCGCGCCGACATCGAAGCCGGCAGCGAGACCTACTTCGTCCGCGGCAAGGTGGTACTCGATCCCGGTTACGCCGGCATCTATACCTATGCGCGCTCCGCCGACGAGGAGATCCCGGCGCTCGAGGAGGGCCAGCAGCTCGCCCTCGACGGCAAGCCGTGGCTGGTCGACAAGGAGACCCAGCCGCCGCCGAGGCTCTCGGAAGCGAAGCTTGTCCAGCTGATGGACGAGCAGGGGCTGGGCACCAAGGCGACCCGCCCGGACATCATTCAGAAGCTCTACAGCCGCAAGTACGTGCGCAACCACCCGCCGGAGCCGACCGCAACCGGCATGGCGATGTACGAGGCCTTCAAGGAGTACGTGCCCGAGATGGCGACCTCCGAGATGACCGCCAGCCTCGAGGGCGAGATGGACCAGATCGCGAACTCCGAGATGGAGAAGGAGTCGGTGGTCGAAGACAGCCGCAAGCTCGTCCACCAGACCTTCAAGGAACTGCTGGAGGGCGAAGAGGCGCTTTCGAAGATGATCTGGGCCGGCATGGACCAGGACCGCATCCTCGGCCCCTGCATCGTCTGTGAAGAGGCGGGCCGGACCAAGGAAGACGGCTCGCCGAACATGCTGCGGATCATCCGCGCCAAGAAGTCGGGCAAGTCTTTCGTCGGCTGTTCCGGCTGGGAGGCCGACAACGAGGACTCCTGCGACCAGACCTTCCCGATGCCCCAGCCGAACTTCTACGAGGTCACACCGCTGGAGCAGACCTGCACGATCTGCCACCGCACCCCGAGGGTCAGCGTCAAGACCCGCGGCCGTGCCGGCCGGCCCTGGAAGCTCTGCTTCAACGACGACTGCCCGACCATGATCGAGATGCGCGAGAAGCGGGCCGAGCGTCAGGCGGCCCAGGCGGCGGCGAAGGCTGCCAAAGAAGCGGCCGAGGCTGACGGCGGCAAGAGGAAGCCGAAGTCGAAGGCCAGGAAGAAGGCCAAGTCCGGCTCCTCGAAGAGCTCCCGCAGCAAGACCGTGGCCGCATCGAAATCCGGAGGTCCCGACCTCGGAACCCGGCGTGTCAAGCGGGCCGGCGGTCGCGGGAAGTCCGAGCCGAAGGGCTGAGCAGGGGTGTTCATCGCGCTCGAGGGCGTTGACGGCTCCGGTAAGTCGACCCAGGTCGCGCTGCTGGCCGAGGCTCTGGGATCCGACACGCTGAGGATCCGGGAACCGGGGGGGACCGACGCGGCGGAGGCGATCCGGAAGACCCTCGCCGATCCGGCTGTTCCGCTCGATCCGACCGCCGAACTGCTGCTTTTTTTTGCGGCCAGAGCCGATCTGGCCCGACGGGTCATCAAGCCGGCGATCGATGCCGGGCGGGTGGTCCTCAGTGACCGCTTCGTCGATTCGACCGAGGCCTATCAGGGGGTGGCCCGCGGCCTCGGGACGGAGGTCGTGGCCGAGTTGAACCGGATCGCCACCGGAGGCCTTCTGCCCGACCTGACGATCCTGCTCCGGGTTGATCCCGAGGTCGGGCTGGGCCGGGCCGAGAGCGACGACCGTTTCGAAGCCGAAGGTCTCGAGTTCCAGCGCCTGGTCGCCGGGGCCTACGACGAGATCGCCCGGCGTGAGCCGGACCGGGTCGCGATCGTCGATGCGTCCGGGACTCCGGAGGAGGTCCACCTGCGGGTCATGGCGGCGGTACGGTCGCGGACCGGTCTCGGGGCGGGAACTTGAGCTCCGAGGCGCTGGAGGCGGCAACCGAGCACCAGCTCCGGGCGCGCAGCGCCCTTTCGTCTGCTCTGCGCGACGGTCCCGTCTCACGCCTACCTGATCACCGGGCCGGCCGGCTCCGGCAAAGTGGCCTCGACCCGCGCCTTCGCCGCCGAGATTCTCGCCACCGGCAGCCCCGACGCCACCGGTACCCGCCGCCGGGCGATGCTCGATCCTTCGCCCCACCCGGACCTGGTCTGGCTGCGTCCGGTCGGGATGAGCCACGCGGTCGAGGACGTCAGGAGCCGGCTGATCCGGCCGGCACCCCTGAAGCCCTTTGAAGGGGAGCGGCGCGTCTTCGTGGTCGAAGCAGCCGACGCGCTCAACGAAGAGAGCCAGAACGCGATGCTGAAGACGCTCGAGGAGCCGCCGCCCCATGCCCACCTGATCCTGATCGCCGCCGACGCCGAGGCGGTGCTTCCGACCGTGGCGTCGCGCTGCCAGCGGATCGAGTTCGACCCGCTTCCCCAGGAGGCGGTCGTCGCCCGGCTCGGCTCGGGGATCCCGGCCGATACCGCCGTCGCAGCGGCCAGGCTCTCGCGCGGAGATCTGGGCCGGGCCCGGCTGCTCGCCGGCGAACGCGGCGCCGGTATTCGCCGCTCGGTCGAGCTGATGATGACCGGGGTGCTGGAGGACCGGCTCTCCGATGCCCCCTGGCTCGCTGTGCTCGCTTCCGCCAACCAGAGCGGCGATGCAGCGGCCGAGAGGGTTCAGGTCGCTTTCGCAGAGGAGGCTGAAGAAGGGGCCAAGCGGACCAAGAAAGAGACCGAGGACGCGCTCAGCAGGGCAAGGCGCAGGGCCCGCACCGCGGTGCTGGAGGTATCGCTCTCGCTGGCCGGCTCCTGGGCACGGGACTGGGCCGCCGCGGCCGCCGGGGCCGACGAGGTGCTCTTCAACGCCGACCGGCGCGAACTGCTCGCTGATCAGGCGAAGGGGATCCGGGTCGCCGCGGCACGCGAGGCAGTCGGGCTGATCGGTGAAACCCGTCGCCGGCTCGACCTCAACGTCAGTGAGGAACTGGCGCTGGAAGCGCTCTGTTTCCGGATGACGAAGCTCTTCAACCCGGCCTGAGCGGTCTCCACAGTCCGTGGCGTTCGCGGCGCCGGCCGTCAGTCCGGCCGGGTCGATTCCTGCTCGCCGGGCTCTTCGATCGTCTCGATCGCACTCTGCTGGGCGAGCCGGGTTATCTGCTTCGACTGCCTCGAGGCGATCACGCTGAAGTTGAGCGCCAGGCCGAGCAGGATCAGCAGGACCACCGAGAAGAGGGCGATCGTCGCGTCGCGCACCCCCATCGCCCTGGCTATCAGCTCCAGCAGCACCGGGAAGGCGGCGCCGGCGAGCATCGCCAGGCCGAGCAGGAACCAGACGATGCTGTACCGCTCGAGCAGCCGGTCGCGGCGGATCAGGTCGAGGATCCAGATCATGAAAGCGATCGCCAGGATCGCCGCGATGATTCGCGCCTGCGGGGTCAGCCGCACGACCGGTTCGGTCGCCGCCAGAAAGGCGTTCACTGTCCGTCTCCCGGCCCTGCCGTGCGTGGCCGGAGCTGGCCGACCAGCAGCACCACCAGGGTCTTGAAGATGTAGAAGGCCGAGACCAGCGGCGTGATGAAGGAGTGGCCCTCGGCCCGGGCCCGCATCTCGACCGGCATCTCACGAACCACGAGGCCGGCCCGGACCGCCTGCTGAAGCGACTCGACCTCGGCGAATTCCTGTGAATAGCGCTTCGCGAACAGCGCCATCGCGTTGTGACTCAGGGCGCGCATGCCGCTGGTCGTATCGGTCAGCGTCTGCCGGGTCGAAGCCGAGACCAGCAGGCTGAACAGCCGCTGCCCGGTGCGCCGGGCGCGCGAGGCGTTGTATCCGGAGGCCTCGGCGAACCTGGACCCGACGATCAGGTCGGCTTCGCCCGACTCGACCGCGGTGACCAGTTTCGCCAGTTCGGCAGCCGGGTGCTGGCCGTCGCCGTCGAGTTGGCCGCAGACCTCGTAGCCGTTGGCGAGGGCAAAGATGTATCCGGTCTGATGGGCGGCGCCGACCCCCTGGTTGAAGGGCAGCGAGGCGACCATGGCCCCCGCCTGTCGGGCGAGAGCAGCGGTCCGGTCCCCGGAGCCGTCGTCGATCACGAGCAGGTCGGCATGGGGCAGGTGCTCGCGCACGTCGGCGATCACCGCCTCGATCGAGCTCTCTTCGTTCCATGCCGGGATGAAAACCAGCGTCTTCACAGGTCGATTGTGGACGATTCCCGTCCGGACAGGCGGTGCGCGGGGCGGCGTGAATGGTGCCGCCGCTGTGGTCTAGGCTCCGTCAGGTATGAGAAACCGCCCCCAGCGCCGCAGGAGGCGTCATATCGGGATGAGGCTCTGGCTTGCCGGGGGCTTCACCGTCGTCGCTGTACTGACCGTCGCGATCATGTTGAGTTCGGTCACGAGTTCGAGCCAGGATCTGCTCTCCGAGCGCTCGACCGAACTCGCGGTCGGTCGCACGATCCGCCTTGCCGATCGCATCGCAGAGCAGGACACGAATATCGACACCGAGGTCCAGGCCGCCAACGGCGAAGGCTTCGCGGCCTGGTTCTTCTCGCCCGAGGGCGATGTCCGGAACGAGGGGAACGGGTTCCGCCCGATCGTCGACAGTCCGGCCTTCAATGAAGTCCGCGACACAGCGCTCGCCGGGATACGCCGGTCGCGGGAACTCGATGACGGCGAGGTCACCCTGGTCGGTGCTCCTGTCTTCAGGGACGGGGTCCAGCTCGGTGCCGTGGTCGGCCGCTACTCCCAGCCGGTCGTCCTGAGCGGGGCGCTGGAGACCCTTCGTTCGGAAAGCGTCCGTGCCGCGATAATCGCGATTCTCTTCGGCACCGCGCTCGGGGTCGGCATCGCCTCATTGATCACGGTCCGCCTTAAACGCATCGCATCCAACGCCGACGACATCGCCTCCGGGAACTTCGACGTGCAGCTGCCGGTCCGTGGACGCGACGAGATCGGCGACCTGGCGCGTTCGCTCGACTCGATGCGCTCCTCGCTGAAGGAGAACTTCGGTGTGCTCACAGCCGACCGCGACAAGCTGACAGCGATCTTCGACGGCCTCAACGACGCGGTCATGGTCGTTGACAACGAGGGTCCGGTGCGCTTCTACAACTCGGCCGCGACCGTTCTGCTCGACCGTGGCGGCCTGCCGCCCGACGCGATGATGCCACAGATCAAACGGGCCGAAGTAGAGGGCTTCTCCGCTCATCCGGCTCTCCGGATCGGTGACCGCGCCTACGCCATGCAGGCCCGCTCCCTGCCGGACGAGGCCGCGGTCCTGGTCGTGGTCCGCGACCGCACCGACGAGATGCGGAAAGAGTTCGCCGAGCGTGACTTCGTCAGCAACGCAGCCCACGAACTGCGGAACCCGCTGGCCGGGATATCCGGCGCGATCGAGGTCCTGCAGTCAGGCGCGAAGGATGACCCAGTAGCCCGGGACCACTTCCTCAACCGGCTCTCGACCGACGCCGAGCGCATGAGCCGGCTCACCCAGTCGCTGCTCACCCTGGCCCGGGTCGAAGCGCTTGGGACCGGAGAGGTAGAGGTGGTCGACGTCACCGCGGCAGCCCGGGACGTCGAAGCCGCCGTGACCGTTCCGGACGGCCTCGACCTGATTCTGGACGTGGAGCCCGACCTCGCCGCCAAGGGTGACCCGACCCTGCTCCGGCAGGTGCTGATCGGTCTGGTCACCAACGCGATCAAGAACACTCCCGTGCCCGGCAGGATCACCGTCCGTGGTCGCCGGATCGGAGACAACGAGATGCTTCTCGAAGTGATCGACACCGGAACCGGGATCCCCCAGGCCGAGATCGACCGTGTCTTCGAACGCTTCTACAGACGCTCCGAATCGCGCCGTCAGGAGGGCTTCGGACTCGGCCTTGCGATCGCCCGCCGGATGGCCGATGTGATGGGCGGGGAGATGGGAGCCAACTCGGTCGAGGGCGAGGGCAGTACCTTTTGGGTGCGCCTCCCGTTGATCCACGAGACGCAGACCCCGATCGCGTGACCTACCACCCCCTCTTCACCACCAGAACTTGAGCCAGAAAGCCGGAAAGATCCTGATCGCAGACGACGAGCCCTCGGTGAGGGACTCGGTCGGCTACGCGCTCGATCAGGAGGGCTTCGATGTCACCCCGGCGGTCGACGGCACCGACGCCGAGCAGAAACTGGTCGGAGACTTCGAGTACGACCTGCTGATCCTCGACATCATGATGCCGGGCCGCAGCGGTCTCGACATCTGCCGTGAGGTTCGCTCGCGATCGGCGGTGCCGATCATCATCCTGACCGCCAAAGATGCCGAAGTCGACAAGGTGGTCGGCCTCGAGGTGGGCGCCGACGACTACGTCACCAAGCCGTTCTCGGTCCGCGAGTTGCTGGGCCGGGTCAGGGCCCAGCTGCGCCGGCGCGAGCTCGACCGCTCGCCCGAACCCGAGGCCTCGCGTATCACCGCCGGGCCGGTTACGATCGATCTCGCCCGGCACGTGGTCACCGTGCGTGGCCGCACGGTCAGCCTGACCCGGTCCGAGTTCCAGCTGCTGCGGCTCCTGGCAGCACGCCCGGGTGAGGTCTTCAAGCGGTCCCAGATCATGGAGGAGCTGTGGCAGACCGAGTTCGACGGAGACGAGCGCGCCTGCGACGTCCACATCTCGAACCTCCGTCAGAAGGTCGAGACGGACCCCCAGCGGCCTGAGCTCGTCGTCACCGTTCGCGGCATCGGCTACAAGTTCAACGACGCCTGATCCAGCAGGCCAGACCAGAACCCTCCGGCCCAAACGCGGCCCGACCTGAAGGTTCTGGCAACGAAAGGCATCCAAGGCCAAGGCTGATCGCTGCCAGAACCCGCGGGGCCTGGTGCCGCTGGGGTTCTGGCAAGGACATGCCTCCGTGGCCGGAGCTGATCCTCTCCAGAGCTGCTCTCGGCGGGCTGGTCGAGCGGGGCGAGGGCCGGTGCCGAATCGGCTCTGATAGACATGGGAGCAGTGTTGGTAACAGGCAGACTGCCGCGAGCAATCTCGAAATCGCTGCTTGCCGTCCTGCTCTCGGCAACGTTCGTGTTCTTGTCGGTCCCGTCTGCCCAAGCCGCCAAGAAGTTTCCGATCAGCGTCTTTCCCGCCCCCGGCACGCAGGTTGCCTCCGATACGACCACCTTCAGTTTCCGGGGTCTCAAGCCGAAGCACCTCGGACCGGTCAAGGTGACCGGATCCCGGAGCGGAAGTCACCAGGGCAGACGCCTGCGGCACTCAGACGGCAGGGGGGTCAGCTTCGTCCCCGACCGCTCCTTCGTCCCGGGGGAGGTCGTCGCGGTTCGTACCGGCAAGAAGATCCGGCTCGCCAGGAACGGCGACTTCCGGGTCAGGATCGGCCGCTTCTACAGCCCGGACAACAAACCCGGTCAGCCGAAGGGGCCGAACCGGTTCCCGGCCCTGAAGTCCCGCCCCGACCTGCGTCCACCCACCCTCAACGTCCTGTCTTCCTCTCCTGAGGCTGCGCCCGGCAAGCTGCTCTTCGCACCGAAGCAGACTGGCCTGACGATCGCTGACAATGTCGGACGGGTGTCCTGGTTCAAACCGACCGGCTACGGTGGCAACGGCCAGGAGGTCCAGAACTTCCGGGCCCAGACGTACCGGGGCAGGCCGGTGCTCACCTACTGGAAGGGCGAGGCGATGAACGGCGGCAAAGGCCAGAAGGGCAGCTTCAGGGTGCTCAACAGGAATTACAGGCAGATCGCCCGGTTCGGTATGGGCAATGGCTACAAGCCGGATGCCCACGAGTTCACGATCAGCCCTCGAAGTACCGCCCTGGCGATCGCATATCGCCCGATTCTCTGGAATACGAAGAAGTTTGGCGGGTCGAGGAACGGCAAGGTCTTCGACAACGTCGTCCAGGAAATCGACATCAAGACCGGCGCCGTGCTCTACGAATGGCACAGCCTCGGCAGCGTGCCGCTGCGAGCCAGCGTGAGCAAACCCCCCGCGGACGGCAGCGCCTGGGACTGGTTCCACCTCAACTCGATCGAGGCCGACGGCAACAGCTTCCTGATCTCGGCCCGCAAGGTCAGCTCGATCTACCGGATCGACCGCGGTACGGCGAGGGTCAGGTGGACCCTTCGCGGCGACGGCATCAAACCCGCTGACAACGACTTCAGGATGGGCCCCGGGACCAGCTTCGGCTACCAGCACGACGCCAGAAGGCTGCCCAACGGAGACATCTCCCTCTTCGACAACGGCAAGGGCAAGCGCTTCCGCCCGGTCAACAACCAGTCGAGCGTGCTGGTCCTGCGGCTGAGGAAGCGGGGCAAGGTGGCGCGGGCCACGCTGGTCAAGCGCATCAGGAAACGGCCGGAGCCGGTACTCGCGACTTCGCAGGGAGGTGCCCAGGTGCTTCCCGGCGGCAACGTCTTCGTCGGCTGGGGTTCGGTCAACCGAATCACCGAGTTCACCGCCGACGGGTCGGTCGCATTCGACGCGGTCTTCAGGGCCCCGACCAACTCCTACCGGGCCCAGAAGGCGGGCTGGGACGGCGAGGCCCCCGGCCGGCCGGCGATCGCCAGCCACAAGAACAGCGGCAAGGGCAAGAAAAAGGGCGGAGGGACGACCGTCTGGGCGAGCTGGAACGGAGCCGGCGACATCGCCTGGTGGCAGGTGGCGAGCGGTCCGGGCCCCAAGGCCCTGCGGGAGGTCGCGCGCAAGCCCTGGACCGGATTGGAAACCCGGATTCAGGTTCCGAGGCTCGGGCCGAAGGTCAAGGTGATCGCCCGGGCGGCCGACGACACCGTACTCGGGACTTCGGTCCTGACCAAGGTCGGGAAACGATCGCGGGGCACGGATTGAGCGCACTTGCCGACCTTGACCTGCCGGAACTCGACCTCGGTGACCCGGGCCTGAAAGGCGAGCGCTGGCACCACACGATGAGCGGGCTGCTGGCCGACGGCCACTGGCTCGCCCGCGGTCCGCTGGCCACCGTGATCCTCGACCGCGAGGCCGGCGAGCACTTCCTCCGCAGTCGCTCGGCGGTCTTCCCGGGACTGCTGCTGGCCGAGATGTTCGGGGTGGGGGATGGTCCGCTGTTCGAGCAGATGAGCCACAACATCATCAACGCCGAAGGCGATACCCACCGCCGCCTGCGCGGCCTGGTCAATCCGTCGCTCTCGCCCCGCGCCGCCTCCCGCTACCGCCCGTTCATGCGCGAGATCCTGGAAGGGGTCTGGGCCGAGGCGATCGGCGGCAGCACGGACCACGGCGCCGGAAAGGAAGTCGAACTCGACTTCATGGAGGCGATCGCCCGGCCGTACCCGGCGCGGACCATCGCCCGGGTGATGGGGGCGCCGGTCGAGGATGCCCCCCGGCTCCACGACTGGTCGATGTGGATCCAGCGCCAGTTCGACCCGATCGCGCTCGCCGACCCCGAAACGGTGGCCACCATGCAGCGGAAGGCGGGCGAGTTCTACGACTGGGTCAGACCGCTGATCGAGACCCGGCGCGACACTCCGTCCGACGACCTGATCTCCAACCTGATCCGGACCGAAGAAGAAGGCGAGCGTCTTTCGAACCGGGAACTGGAGAACCTCGTCCTGAACATCCTGGTCGGAGGCGTGGATACGACCCAGAGCCAGCTCGCCCAGGCGATGCGGCTGCTGGCCGCGGATCCGGACCAGTGGGCGGTCCTCCGTGAGGACCCGGAGGGCATGGCGCCGAAGGCGGCCCGGGAGGCGCTGCGCTTCGAGCCGATCACCCCGTTCACCGCCCGCCTGCTGACCGAGGACGTCGAGTACCGGGGGGTGACTTTCCCGGCGCAGACGCCGGTCATGGTCTGCTCCTTCACCGGAAACCGCGACCCCGTGGTCTTCTCCGACCCCGAGCGCTTCGACATCACCGCCGAGCGCGGCAAGGCTCGCATCCTCACTTTCGGGGCCGGCATCCATTACTGCGTCGGGGCGAACATCGCCACCGCCGAACTCGAAGAGGCTCTGGCCTTCCTCGCCTCGCGCATCGAGGTGGTCGAACCGGCTGGTGACCCGGAACTCCAGACCGCAAGTGGGATCTACGGAATCGAGACGCTGCCGCTGCGCTTCCGGTTTTGAAGCCGGGCCTTGCGGGGTATTCTCCAGCCATGACGATTAACAGACTGCTCATAGGGGCGGGCGAGGCTGCCGGAGGACTGGCCGAGCTCCCCGCCGGAATCCGTACCCTGGTCGATGCTTCCGAAGAGATCCTGGTGATGTCGCCGGCACTTCCCTCGAGGCTCGAGTGGCTGGCCTCCGACACCGACAAGACACGCGAGAAGGCTGACGAGCGACTGATGAAGGTGATGGGCCAGCTCAAGGACGCCGAAACCGAAGTCAAGGGCACGGTCGGAGCCGACGATCCGATGCTCGCCTTCGAAGAGGCGGTTGCCGAGTTCCAGCCCGATCACATTCTGGTTGCGCTTCGCCCGGACGAGCGCTCGGACTGGCAGGAGAGCGGCCTGGTGGACTCCCTGGTAGACCGCTTCGACGTACCGGTCACCTCCTTCAAGCTGGACTGATCCGGGACCACTCCTCCAGGTCGTCGAATCTGGCTGGGCTTCCGACCGCGTCGAATAGGCTGACCGCAAGTCGTCCGAACGAGGAGAGAAATGAGCGATTCCCCCGGTGGTCCGTTGAAGATCAGCGTGACGAAGAACGGCCCCTACATGGTGGAGGGTGGAGTCAGGATCCAGGACGCCTCCGGAGGGGACGCAAGCAAGGACGGCAAAGCCTTCCTCTGCCGTTGCGGCCATTCCTCCAACAAGCCGTTCTGCGACGGCACCCACAACAAGATCGATTTCGACGGTACTGAAACCGCCGACCACGGCCCGATCGCCGAGCGGCAGGACTCCTACGAGGCCGAGAGCGTGACGATCCTCGACGACCGCAGCGTCTGCTCCCACGCAGGCGAATGCACCGACCGGCTTCCTTCGGTCTGGAAGCTGCGGCAGGAACCCTGGATCGACCCCGAAGGAGCCCCTGCCGAAGAGATCGAATCGGTCATCCCGAAATGTCCCTCCGGTGCACTCCAGTACACCGAGCCCGGTTCGAGCGAGCCGGTCGAGCAGAACCTGAGCCCGATGATCGAAGCAGCGGTTCACGGTCCTTTCATGGTGCGCGGCGGGATCCCCGTCCACTCGGCTGACGGCGAAGCCTACGAAGTCCGCAACCGCCAGACCCTCTGCCGCTGCGGACTCTCCTCGAACAAGCCTTTCTGCGACGGCAGCCACTGGGACAACTTCAAGGACCCGGAGTAGCCGACGCGACCTCTGTTACTGGACGTACTCGCCGCCGATCACCGCCGGCAGGCTCACCTCGGCGATCAGGGCGAACAGCGGGACCGCGGCGACCGCCATGCCGATCGCCCCGACCGCTAGGATCGGTCGCCGGCCGAACCGGTCACTGAGCGCACCCGCGGGAGGGTAGAGGGCCATGAAGACGAGAGCCGCGATCGCTGATGCGAACAGGCCCTCCTCCGGGGGTCCGCCGAGGATCGAGGTGACGAAGGTCGGGATGAAGGTCGCCACGACGTAGTAGATCAGCGCCTGGTGACCGTTCAGCAGGAAGCTCAGGACCAGTGGCCTGCGTTCGGTCTCGAACAGCGTCTTCAGGGGAATGTCGTCGGGCGCACCTTCCTCCTTGTCGTCGTCAATCTCCACTTTGGCGATCAGCATGTAGAGCGCGAAGATGCCGATTCCGGCGCCGATGAAGAAGAGCACCCTCCATCCCCAGGTGTTCATCTGGGCGGTGGTGAGCAGGGCGTGGAGGATCGCGACCGTCGCCGAGCTGAGCAGGAACCCGATGCCGGTCGAGATCTGGACCAGGTTCGGGGTGAAGCCCCGGCGGCGCGGCTCGGCGCTCTCGGCCAGCAGCACGATCGAGCCGCTGAACTCCCCGCCCAGCGAAAAACCCTGGGCCAGGCGGACCAGGACCAGCAGGATGGGGGCGAGCACACCGATTGAGGACTCGGTCGGCAGCAGGCCGATCAGCAGCATGCCGAATGTCATCAGGCTGATCGAGAGGCCGAGCGCGAACTTGCGGCCCCTCGTATCGCCGATGTTTCCCAGGAGCGGCACCCAGCGGCCGCATCAGGTAGCCGGCGGCGAACACCCCGAAGGTCGCCAGCAGCGAGTCCAGCGTGCTGTCTGACGGAAAGAACAGGACCGAGATGACCGGCGCCAGGTAGACGTAGAGCGTGAAGTCGTACCACTCCATCGCGGCACCCAGCGTGCCGAAGCGGCACCCAGCGTGCCGAACCAAGCCGAACTCCGCGGTTTGGCTTCCCCTTCCACCGGATCCACTCTAAGGGCCTTTGCCCCAGCCTTGAGCTATCGCTTGACATTCATCAAGTTGAAGGTGTATAAACCCGACAGGCTGTTGGAGTCCTTGGGGGAGTCCTCTTGCCCAGTACCGCCAAGAGCGACGGTGCGGCGAACAACACAAGTATCCAAGAAGGGGAAACGGGAATATGAGCAGTCGTGAGCGGAGGGCCAAGGCAAGAAGGTCGCTTAACCGAGGTCGGGGACAGACTGGCCGGTCCGTGAGAAGGACCGGTGGCGTGGTGGCTGTCACCGCGATCACAGTGGGCGCGGCCTGCGCGGGCGCCTCTGCGGCGGACTTTAACGGCGCGATGCTCAAGGACCTCAATACCGCCCCCCAAGGGAGCAACCCCGCCGATTTCACCACTGTCGGCGGCAAGTCTTTCTTCGTTGCCGATGAACCTGGCTTCGGCCCGGAACTCTGGACCTCGGACGGCACCGAGTCGGGTACGGCGATAGTCAAGGACATCAACCCGGGCGGCAACGGCGCGTTCGGCTACAGCTACGGCTCTGGCCTGAAGTTCGCCGAAATAGGTGGCGTTCTCTATTTCGCGGCCGACGACGGCACCAACGGCACCGAACTCTGGAAATCCGACGGCACCGCCGCCGGCACTCAGCTGGTCAAGGACATACGGCCCGGGGGCAGTAGCTACTACTACAGCAACAGTTCGAGTCCCTCCGATCTCACCGTTGTGGGAAGCACCCTCTACTTCACCGCGGACGACGGCACCAACGGCCGCGAACTCTGGAAGTCCGACGGCACCGCCGCCGGCACTCAGCTGGTCAAGGACATAAACACCGGGGGTTACTACGGCTACGGCTACGGCTCCAGGCCCTCCGGACTTACCGCGGTCGGAAGCACCCTCTACTTCAGCGCCAACGACGGCACCAACGGCACCGAACTCTGGAAATCCGACGGCACCGACGGCGGAACCCAGTTGGTCAAGGACATCCGGCCAGGCAGTAGCGGTTCTTTTTCCGGCTACGGCTCGGTCAATTTCACCGCGGTCGGAACCACCCTCTACTTCAGCGCCAACGACGGCACCAACGGCAACGAACTCTGGAAATCCGACGGCACCGACGGCGGAACCACTCTGGTCAAGGACATACGACCCGGGAGTTACTACTACGGCGGCTACGGTGCCAGCTCCAGGCCCGGGAATCTCACCGTGGTCGGAAGCACCCTCTACTTCAGCGCCAACGACGGCACCAACGGCACCGAACTCTGGAAGTCCGACGGCAGCGACGTCGGAACCACCCTGGTCAAGGACATCCGGCCAGGCGGATACGGCTCTCTTTCTTCCTACTATGGTCCACAGGCCAGTTTCGCCGCAGTAGGAAGCACCCTCTACTTCAGCGCCAACGACGGCACCAACGGCCGCGAACTCTGGAAGTCCGACGGCACCGACGGCGGAACCCAGTTGGTCGAGAACATCAACACCACGACCTCGACCTACTATGGCAATGAGTACGGCTCCAATCCCACGAGCCTAACGGCGGTCGGAAACACCCTCTACTTCAGCGCCGACGACGGCACCAACGGCCGCGAACTCTGGGAGTCCGACGTCGGCGCCGGTGGCGCCGACTTGGTCAAGGACATCAACCCGGGCAGTGACGGCTCGTTGTACAGCTCCAGCTTCGCTGTGGCAGGCGGGAGGCTCCATTTTTCAGCCAATGACGGCTCGACCGGCCTTGAGCCCTGGGTCTCTGACGGCACCGTGGCCGGTACGGAACTCACAAAGGACATCAACACTTGGAATCAGAGCTCCTATCCGCGCCAGCTGACTGATTTCAACGGCACGCTCTTCTTTGAGGCCGACAGTAACGACGGCTCGTTCTGGGAAGTCCGACGGCACCTCTGCCGGCACCGTGAACGCCGAGGACCTCGTGTCGGCGAGCGGAGGCTCGGACCCTCGGGAGACTACGAACGTGAACGGCACGCTCTTCTTCTCGGTCTTCAGTAGCTCTAACGGCCGCGAACTCTGGAAATCAGACGGCACCGCCGCCGGTACCCAGCTGGTCAAGGACATAGACCCCGGGAGCTCCTACTACGGCTCCGATCCGCACGAGTCTCGCCGCGGTCGGAAACACCCTCTACTTCAGCGCCGACGACGGCACCAACGGCCGCGAACTCTGGAAGTCCGACGGCACCGCCGCCGGCACTCAGCTGGTCAAGGACATACGGCCCGCGAGTCCCTACGGCGGCTCCAGCTCGTATCCCACTAGTCTCGCCGCGGTCGGAAACACCCTCTACTTCAGCGCCGACGACGGCACCAACGGCCGCGAACTCTGGAAGTCCGACGGCACCGCCGCCGGCACTCAGCTGGTCAAGGACATAAACACCGGGGGTTACTACGGCTACGGCTACGGCTCCAGGCCCTCCGGACTTACCGCGGTCGGAAGCGCCCTCTACTTCAGCGCCAACGACGGCACCAACGGCACCGAACTCTGGAAATCCGACGGCACCGACGGCGGAACCCAGTTGGTCAAGGACATCCGGCCAGGCAGTTTAGGTTCGTCGTACAGCTACGGATCGTCGCCTGGTTTCGGGGTGCTCGGCAACAGCATCTTCTTCGGCGCCGACGACGGCACCAACGGCCGCGAGCTCTGGAAGTCCGATGGCACGCCCGGCGGCACCCAGCTGGTCAAGGACATCCGATCGGGCGCGGACGATTCGATTTCCCTTTACAGCTACGGCGGCTCCGCCGGCCCGACAGCGATCGACGG
Source organism: uncultured Solirubrobacterales bacterium (assembly GCA_963709475.1). Lineage (GTDB taxonomy): Bacteria > Actinomycetota > Thermoleophilia > Solirubrobacterales > 70-9 > 67-14. Next base: position 121,846 of record CAVPWI010000002.1, read on the forward strand.
AACGCTCTACTTCGCAGCCTCCGGCAGCGATTCGACGGGAACCGAGCTTTGGGGGTCCGATGGAACCGCGGCCGGAACCACTCTCGTCAAAGACCTCCTGCCTGGTCCGGAGGGCTCGTATCCGTCCGGCTTCACACTCTCGGGCGACAATCTCTTCTTCAGCGCAAGTGACGGCGTCCACGGCACCGAGCTGTGGGCAGCTGACCTCGCCGGCGATCCGGTTGTTCCTCCTGTAGATCCCCCGGTTGATCCCCCGGTGAACCCGAACCCGGTCGACAACCAGTTCAAGCTTCCCAAGAAGGGCAAGGTGAACCTGAAGAAGGGCACCGTGACCGTCAAGATCAAGCTGCCCGGTCCAGGCAAGCTGGCGGCCAAGCAGGCTCCGGCGAAGAAGAAAAAGAGCGCGACCCTGGTCAAGCCCAGGAAGGTCAAGGCCAAGAAGGCCGGGTTCGTGAAGGTCTTGCTGAAGCCGGCCAAGGCCGGCCTGAAGAAGCTGAAGAAGCGCGGCAAGAAGCCGAAGGTTCGCAAGTTCAAGGCGCTGATGCGCTTCACTTACACCCCGACCGGGGGCGAATCAAAGACGAAGCAGCGCAAGTACACCTTCAAGAAGAGGTAGCACCGGTCACGGGTCGATCGGTGGCCGGTTCCGCGCGAGGCGGAGCCGGTTGGTCATCGATCATTTCGGCCCGGCGGCGCTTCCGGCCCGGGGTTCTTCCGGAGGCACGACCCAGACTTCACCGGACTGGTCACGGTCCGGATGAGGGCCCGAGATCGCGGGGCAGCGAACGCCGGGGACTACCTGTATGTCGAAGATTTCTTCGACTCCCGACTCGAAGACCAGGGTCGCGACCGTATTGCCGGTCGAGAGGTCGATCACGCCGACCCCGCAGAGAAGGTCCTCGTGATGCTCGGCGATCGGAACGCCGCCGAACACGGCGGTCTCGCGGATTCGGGAAAGGCCCACAAAGGCCAGGTTGCCACGGAAGGCCAGACCCCGGGTATATCCGGGCATCGAGGCGATCACTTCGCGCCCACCCGTCTTCTCATCAACCAGCTCCAGGGTGCCGTATCCGGAATTCAGGACCATCAGCCTTCCGCGGTATAGACGCGGCGAGTGCGGCATGGCCAAGCCTTCGGAAACGGTCTCACCGGTGTTGACATCGATGATACGACCGGTCGTATTCTTGTCTTCGCGCCAGCCGCCAAGGTTGTCCGACTCTGCCATCGCGGTGACCATTGCCGGACGCCCCCGCTGCATCGCCAGGCCGTTCAGGTGACAGCGATCCTCGGGGGCCAGAGCGCTGATGAAGGGTGGCCTCCAGCGGGGCACGAAATTGAACTTCGGATCAACCGTCGCCAGGCAGGAGAAGAGGGTATTCACCACCCAGAGTTCAGGTGCACCCCGGTCGTCCTCCCCCCAGGCCAGCTCGTGGCAGCGTATCTCCCCGGTGGTGAATCCGGTGCGGGCAAGAAAGGCGGAGTCGTGTCGCCCGGCCGGCTCGATCGAAGGGGCGACTTCGCGGTTCTCGCGAAGCATCCAAATTTGGTTCCGCGCGCCGACCGCAATACGATCGGACCCGACAGCCACGCCCATCGCCCGCTCGACGCTGTGAAACGAGCAGCTCAGTTCTCCGTCGGCCTCCCCGACTGCCACCAGCTCGCCCGCCTGGTAGGTAGAGATCAGCAGAGAGCAGCCGGCCTGCCTGAGCAGATCGACCAGCTGCGGCGTGTGCCGGTACTCGATCTTCCGCCAGTTCTCTTCGGCTTCCTGGGTCGGCTCGCCACCAACATCCGGGGTTTCGCTCATCCTTGATCCTCGCTGAGTTGTCTCATTGCGGCTCCCCCGCTCAGAGTTGGCCGGATCCGTACCGGCGGACCCGGGAATCCTACCCGAGCGGAGCCCGAGGTGGAACAATCTCGGGCTCCCTGAGACGAAGGCAAAGACTTCAGGCAGGGACGAACGGGGGAGGCATCCTGCTCGCCGTCGAGAGGCCCGTCACCCGGCCGGACTGCCGGTTGCCGGACAGGGACGCTTCGCCAGCGCCAGGTTCTCGAACCGGGAAGCCAGTCGCTCGGCGAGCTCGGTCAGCATTTCTTTGCCGGTTTCCGGAGAGCCATCGTAGGGGAGCACCATCATCGCAACAACGACCGGGCCGCCGCCGGTGTCGACGACGCCCATCTGGCGCGCCAGGTAGCTCCCGTTGGGACCGGAACCCGAACCGTCCACCCAGCGCGCACCCTGTCCGATCGACCCGAGTCCGTAGATCTCGCGACCCCCGGCAGGTGCCATCTGGGCAAGCAGGAATTTTCTTGTTGCCGGATCGCCCTTGCACCCTCCTGCGACAGCTGCCATGTAGCGGTTCTGGGCACCCAGCAGCCATATGACCTGACCGGGAGTTGGATTCCCGCCGCCCCCGGGGGCAGTGACTGCCCCCAAGCCCCCGTCGACGACCTGTGTCGTCTGCCTGACTGCCTCCATCGCGCCCGCCGGCCCTCCATGCTGGAGGCCTGCCGAGCTTCTTCCTGGCCGTCGTCAGCGCAGCACCGGCGTCGGCAAGCGCGACCCTTGCCGAGTTGCGGACTCCGAACTTGACCGTTCAGCAGGAAGCTCAGGATCAGCGGCTGGAGGTCCTTCTCGAACAGGGTGTCGAGTGCCAGTTCGGACACTCCGCGAATTGCCCGTGACCGTGTTGCGATTCACATTCCTCGGAGACAGACAGCGAATGGTTTAGCCAGGGTGCAGGTATTGTCAGACGCGAGAAAGATGACCGGCCGTATGCACGGGAGTCCGAAGCCCGCCGACGCGGTTAGCCAATTGGGAGAGTTCAAGGATGAATGACTGCGTGCAGTTCGATTGGCTTGATGAGCACGTCTTGTGAAATTCGGAATCCGCTCCGGAGGGAGTCCAGGCCCCGATCGACGAGCGAATGAAGCCTGATCCAGAGCAGGAGAATGACCCCCGGTCGGAGTGGCTCGATCGCTTCTATTCGAAGTTGCGTAGACCTGGAAGAGCCCTCACGTTCGCTTCCTTCGGCTTGTTCGCACTGGTGGCACTCGCCCCCGCCTACTGGTCAGTCTTCAGCTACTTCGCGCCGTACGACGACGAGGGCACGATGCTGGTCACACTCATCGCCTTTCTCGACGGCCGTGACCTTTATACGCAGGTCTTCACGATCTACGGAACGTTCTACTACCAGTTCTTTGGCTTCTTCTTCGAACTTTTCGGTGTTGACGTAACGACGAACTCCAGTCGGATCGCGGTGGTCCTGGTTTGGGTTTCGACCAGTGTCCTATTGGGACTGGCAACCCTCAGGATCACCCGCAATCTCGCGCTCGGGATCGTCGGCGCCTGTCTGGCGTTCGGACAGCTCGTCCTGCTGACCTACGAGCCCATGCACCCGGTCGGCCTGTGTCTACTGCTGATCGCGGCCCTGGTCCTCGCGGTTGTGACCATCCCTGAGCGACGCGGCTTGCTGATGGGCGTTCTTACCGGGGTCGCCGTCGGAGCGCTGATTTTGGTCAAGGTGAATCTCGGTGTTTTTGCGGCCTCCGCTGTAGCCCTCGCTGCGGTATCCACCTATTCCGGCCTGTACTCCCGCCCGTCGATCAGGGTTTTTGTGATTTTCCTTTTCGTCGCTCAGCCCCTGCTGATCGTCTCCACTGACGTCACGGATGGAGCCTGGAGGGAGATGGTCGTCTGGGCCACTCTCGGGATGGCCGCCGTCGCGGTTGCGGCTTGGCGGCTTGGCCCGACGGCAGACGGGGATGAGCGCCAAATCAGGCGCTGGGTGGTGGGTGCCGTCTATGGCAGTGTTGGTCTGATCCTGGCTTCGCTTCTGATCGCACAGATTCTGGGAGCTTCTCCACTCGATGCCTACGACGGAATAATCGTCCGCGCGCTTGAGCTTGACACCTTCTTCCAGGTGAAGCCGAAGCTTCCGGACCCAGCTGTGATGCTTGCTTTCCTCGGACTGGTTGGAGCATTGCGTTTGTCCCGCTCCACGCGGGGGAAAGAGCAACTTGCCTCCAACGTGCTCCGGATCGTCGGTGGACTGGTTATCTGGTTTGCCTTCTTCTCGTCCGGAACTGATTCGACCAACCCGATCGGGGTCGATCCGCTCGCCATTCCTATGGTGCTTGCCTGGCTCGCCGCAGTGCCTCCGGTCGGGATGAACCTCACTCCTCAGGGGAGGATGGTGAGGATCCTTCTTCCTGCCCTCGCTGTCGCAGAGGTCCTACAGATTTTCCCGGTTGCGGGTGCTCAGGTTATTGCCTCGACGCTCGCTTTCATACCGGTCGGAGCCATCTGCATTGCCGATGGGTGGTGGGGCCTGCGTGAATCCCTCCGGAACAACGATGCGGACCTGCGCCGGGCTCGACATGTGGCCGTGTCGGTTGTTTCGATTCTGGCGGTTGTCTCCGTATGGTCGCTTGTGGTGAAGCCGGCGAGCGACAGCCGGGCGGAGTATCTCGCGGGGGACCATCTCCCGTTCCCCGAAGCCTCAAGGCTGGCACTATCCTCAGCCGAGGTCGACCAGTATTCGAGTATGGTGGACGCCCTCAGGCAGAACGGCTGCACCTCGCTGTTGACCTACCCCGGACTCAACAGCCTGTACATCTGGTCCGGAATCGAACTCCCGGATCCGACCCTGCCGGGTGCCTGGTACCTGATGCTCGACGATGCTGAACAGACGAAGATCGTCGAACAGATGCAGGCTTCACCCATGCCTTGCGCCTTTCGAAATGTTGCGGCAGCGGATTTCTGGCTTCAGGGAAAACCGCAGCCGGACGGACCGGCAGTCAGATTCCTGAACGAGGAGTTCGAGCCCGCGGCCGAGATCTACGGCTGGGAGTTCATGCTCCCGAGGAGGTGAGAGCCCCAAATGCCAGCAGACTCAACTCAAACAGAATCCGGCATGAACCAGTCGGTTGATCAGGTCTCGATAGTGGTCCCTGTGTACCAGAACAGGGCCGGTCTGGAGGAGCTGGTTACGAGGATCGACGCCGCCTGCGGCGCCGAGTATGAAGCCTTCGAGGTGATCCTTGTAAATGACGGCAGCACCGATGGCTCATGGGACGAGATCGTCCGGCTTTCGAGGTCCAGACCATGGGTGAGGGGTATCGATCTTTCCCGGAATTTCGGGCAACACAACGCGCTTCTGTGTGGCATCAGGGAAGCGCAGTATCCGGTTGTTGTCACGATCGATGACGACCTGCAGCATCCGCCAGAGGAGATCCCCCGGCTGTTGAACTATCTTCAGTCCGGCAACTTCGCGGTCGTCTACGGAACCCCGGAAGAAGAGAAACACGGCGCCTTCAGGAATGCCAGCTCGATCCTCCTCAAGAGCATGATCCGGCTCGTAATGAAGGTCGATTCGATGAGTGAGGTGAGCGCGTTTCGGGCCTTCAGGACTGACCTGCGCTCGGCCTTCTCGCAGTATTCCTCTCCGTTTGTTTCGATAGATGTGCTTCTGTCCTGGGCTACCGAAGACTTCGGTTCGATAACCGTTTCGCATCAGGCGAGGTCTCGGGGTACCTCCAACTACACATTCCGATCCTTGGTCAGGCACTCGATCGACCTGATCACCGGATTCAGCCTGATTCCCCTCAGGGTGGCCACGCTGACTGGTTTCTTCTTTTCACTCTTCGGCCTGGCCGTGATCGTTTACGTGCTTACCCGTTACATCATCGAGGGTGGCAGTATCCCGGGCTTCCCGTTCCTTGCCTCGATCATCGCGATCTTCTCTGGTGTGCAGCTCTTCGCCCTGGGGATCATGGGGGAGTACATGGGAAGAATGCATGTGCGGCTGATGGGTCGGCCTGCCTTCTCGATTCGTCAAACCACAGCCACGGTTGATCCGGGCGCCCTTGAAGAAAGCTCAGCCGGCCGAGAGGAGGAGGATTGATCGGCCTGCATCAGTTCGATTCCGAGTGGCGAAGCCGTCCTGTCGGAATCGTCACCGATCCGACCGTGTTTGACCTCCGTCCGGACAGGATCGGGGAGCTCTGCGATCCGTATGAATGGGTCGAGTTCAGGACCGATTCGACCGCCCCGATCCCGGTCGAATCACTTCTGGCAGCAGGGTTCGTCAAGCTCGACACTCACATCGAGTTTCGTCTGGATCTGGGGGAGCTGGCCCCGAGGCCGGTTCCCGGTCTGCGGGCCGTAACTTCAGAGGAATCCAGGATAGAGGCCGACCTTTCGCTTGCTCATCCATTCAAGAGCGAGCGCTTCGTCAGCCTGCCGGGAGTGGGCTACAAGTCCGTCAACGAGCGGTACACGCAGTGGGCCAGAGCTCTCTGCGAGGAAGCTCCGGAGTGGTGCGTTGCGGTGTACCGTGACGACCTACCGCAGGGGTGGTTCTTCTCCAGGCCGGCTCCGAACGGGGAGCTGAACCTGACGCTGGGAGTGGCGAGGGCCGATGCCGAGATCTCCGGGAGGCAACTGTTCAGATCCGCTTTCTCGCGGTACTTCGAGGCTGGGGCAACTGTCGGTTCGGCGTCGTTCAGTGTCAAGAGCCTGGCTGTTATGAACATCTATTCCTCTTTCGGAGCGCGCTTCACCGGGGCTACGGATTTCTGGCTGCGTTCGCCCGCATGGGTTTCGTGATGGACAAAGAGACCCCGATCCCATTCAACCGCCCCTATGAGGTTGGCATCGAGACGAAGTTGATCGGGGAGGCGATTTCCAACGGACACCTTTCCGGACATGGGCCTTTCTCAAGGCTCTGCGAAGCGAGGTTGCGGCAGCTCACCGGTGCCGAGGCCGTGCTGATGACGCCGTCCTGCTCCGCCGCACTTGAGATGGCCGTAATGCTCGCCGGCGTAGGGCCCGGTGACGAGGTGATCATGCCCTCGTACACGTTCGTTTCGACGGCCAATGCCGTGGTGCTGAGGGGCGGGACCCCGGTCTTCGTGGACGTCCGCCCGGAGACGATGAACATCGACGAGAGGTTGATCGAGGACGCGATCACGGATCGCACCAAGGCAATCATCGTCGTTCACTACGGCGGGGTTGCGGCGCGCATGGCCGAGATTATGTCGATCGCATTGAAGTCCGGAGTCCGTGTGATCGAGGACGCGGCTCACTGCATCAATACGAGTCTCAACGGCAAGGAACTCGGTTCGTTCGGCGACCTGGCGACTTTCAGCTTTCACGAAACCAAGAACGTTCAGTGTGGGGAGGGTGGCGCTCTCGTCATCAACGATTCGGACCTGGTCGAAAGAGCCGAGATCGTTCAGGACAAGGGGACCGACCGAAGCCGATTTCAGCGCGGGCAGGTCGACAAGTACACCTGGGTCGACATAGGCTCTTCCTTCCTCGCCAGCGAGCTCGGAGCGGCGTTCCTTTTTGCCCAACTCGAGCACGTCGAGGAGATCACAGCCAAGAGGCTCGGCGTGTGGGGCACATACAACCGTGCCTTCCTCGGTTTCAACCAGGAGGCCGGGATCAGCAAGCCCGTGGTCCCGGAGGGCTGCCGACACAACGGCCATCTCTACTTTCTGATCCTTCCGAACGAAGCCTCGCGGGACGCCTTCATCGAGACGATGGCGGGTCACGGCGTCCAGACCGTGTTTCACTACGTGCCGCTTCACGAGTCCGCGGCAGGTATGAGGTTCGCCAGGCCGTCGGGATCTCTCGAAGTCACAGAGAGCCTCAGCCGGAGGCTGGTTCGCCTTCCTGTCTGGGCCGGCTTGTCCGAAGTCCAGACCGAGCGGGTTGTGAACGCGACTCTCGATTCGGTCGCCGGCCTGGGAATCTGAAGACCCGGTCGAATTCAAGGTGGGACCCCGCGTGTCGGAGGAGGAAGGCTGACTCTCAAAGCCCGACCGACCGCCTCCTTGGCTCCAACATGAGTTGGGCAGGACTTTCTATCGTCTTCCTGATCTCCCACCTCGTCGGCGACCGTCTCCTCCAGACTGGAGGGCCCACCTTTCTCATGTCCTCGCCGGCACGCTCGTCTTCGCCCTGGCTCTGATCTGGATCGCGGCACCCAGCGTGCCGAACCAGGCCGAGCTGCGAGGTTTGGCTTCCCCCTCCACGCGGCTCACTCTACGGGCTGCCGATCAACCGGGAGGGTCGGGAAATCCGGGAGGACAAGAAGAGGCGGGCCCCGAATCGAGGCCCGCCTTTCCCTGGCGTTTTCGATGAAGCCTGCCTAGCGGGTGACCTTCATCCCCTTCTTGACCTTGCCACCACCGTTGACCTTGGCGACGACGACCGCCTTCCTCGCGGAGCGGTTCCCCTTGATCAATCGCTTCGCCCCCTTGCTCAGCTTGAGCTTGACCGTCCTGGTCTTGCCGGCGGGCACCTTGAACCCGGAGCCCGCGAGCACCACGCGCCGCTTCCCCTTGGCGGTCCGGACCTTGCCTTTGGTCTTGACCACGACCTTGCCCTGGCAGGCCTCACTGCCCGAGCAGCTCAGTCTGACCTTGAGTTTGCCGGCCTTGTTCATCTTCAGCTTCTTGCCGAGGATCTTGAGGCCGCCTGTCGGGTCGGCTTCGCCCACCTTCCAGAGCTCCCAGCCGTGAATGCCGTCATCAGCCGAGAAGTAAAGCTCACCGCCGTAGACGACCGGGCCGTACAGATCCGAAGGATCCGCTCCCGGCAGGATGTCTGCGAAGAGCTCGGGGTTCACGCCGCTGTGGGTCCACAGCTCGTATCCGGTCTCGCCGTCGTCGGCCCCGAAGAAGATGTCCCCATCCAGCTCGGTGAAGTCGTAGAGGTTCGAACCCTCTTCGCCGGGGTTGATGTCACCGACCGGCAGGGTCGTCGTGCCGTCGGTCCTCCAGGGCTCCTTTCCGGTGACCCCGTCGTTGGCCGCGAAGTACAGGTAGCCGGTGGCCGCGTACATCTGACCCGGCACCGACGAGTCTCCACCCGGCCGGATGTCGCTGACCAGTGTGGTGCCGGCGCCGGTGCCGTCGGTCCGCCAGAGTTCCGTGCCGGCGACCCCGTCGTTGGCGCGGAAGTAGAGGTGGTTGCCGAAGGCTGTGAAATGGGATGGATTCGAGCCGCCACCAGGGTTGATGTTCTTCACCATCTCGGCTCCGAACATGGTGGTCCTCCAGAGTTCGATGCCTGCCGCGGCATTCTCGGCGCGGAAGTAGACCTGGCCATCGAAGGCGGTCAGGCCGACCGGCGTGGAGTCCGCGGCACCGGGATTGATGTCATCCCAGATGAAAGTCACGTTGCCGTTGGTCTGCCAGATCTCCCGGCCGGTCACGCCGTTGTCAGCCCGGAAGAAAACGAATCCCCCGGCCTCAGTGAGTTCGCCCGGCTGCCCGCTGTCGATACCCGGATCGATGTCGTTCAGGAGGGTGGTGACAACGCCGTCGCTCTTGAAGATTTCTTTGCCCGTGAGTCCATTGTCGGCGGTGAAGATCAGATCGCTGCCGAGCGCCACCAGGTCATTCGGGCTGGAGCTGTTCGCGCCCGGGTAGATGTCGGTGACCAGCTCAGTCGTGGTCCCGTCGGTCCGCCAGAGTTCCCTGCCATGGCTCTCGTCGCTGGCCGAGAAGTAGAGGTAGCCCGCCACCTCGGTCAGATCCGAAGGGTCGGAACCTTCATTGCCGGGGTTGATGTCGGCGACCAGTTCGTACCTGTCGCCATCGGTCCGCCACAGTTCGTGGCCGTTCTTGCCGTCTCTGGCTACGAAGTACAGCTCGCCCTTGAACTCGACCCTGGCCTCGGCGTCGGAGCCGCTGGGTCCGGGATTGATGTCGGCGGCGAGCTGCGCCACCTTCTCGGCAGCCGCGGGTCCGGCGGCGAAGGCAGCCAGTCCTACGAACGCGATCGCGCACAGGAGCATCGCCCTGACCACAGTCGCGACGGCTTTGGCAGATCCGGGGTGGTTCGTTCCGGTCGTCTTCATTTCAGTCATTTCCTCCAGAGTCGGTTGGCTCGATGAGCCCGTATGTCTCTGTAACGGAACGGCTGAAGGTTTCTTACGCTGTCGCGAAGAATCTCTTGGACGGCGAGCGGATGCCAACCCGGATCGCGGCAAGGCTTAGCGCGCGAAGCCGACGAGCGGAATCGAACCGCTGACCCCTTCATTACGAGTGAAGTGCTCTACCAACTGAGCTACGTCGGCGCCGGGGCCATTGTACGGAGAGTCGGGCGGCCGGCTCCGGCGGGGCGGGCGTCCGGTGCCGCTGGCACGATCATGGACGTGTCCGATCGAGCGAGAGCCGGGGGCTCGGCCCGTCGCGGAGCCAGGCCGCCCGGCCCCGGAGAGAAACCGCTGCCGAGGCTGGAGCGGGGCAGGGACCTGTCGCGCATCCTCGCCTTCACCGACGGCGTCTTCGCGATAGCGATCACCCTGCTGGTGCTTCAGATCGAGGTCCCGGTCGACGCCACTTCGGCCTCGGACCTGCTCGAAAAGCTCGGAGACCAGCAGGCGGACCTGATCGCCTTCGCGATCAGCTTCGTGGTCATCGGATCCTTCTGGATCGGCAATCACCGCTTCATGCGCACGGTCCAAGAGTTCGATCGCGGCCTGATGTTCCTGCTGCTGCTCTACCTCGGCGTCATGGTCCTGGTGCCGTTCACCTCGCAGCTGATGGGTGAATACAGCGATGAGTTCCCCGTCTCGATCCTCTTCTACATCATCAACCTGACCGCGATCGCGCTGGCCGGCGCGCTGATGATGAAGCACGCCCTGAGACGCGGTCTGACGAGGCCCGAGTACGAATGGGACCTGGAACTGAGCTACAGATCCTCGCTGCTCACCGCGCTGGTATTTGCCGCCTCGTCCCCGCTCGTGTTCGTTCTGGGCTCGTGGACGCCGCTGGTCTGGTTCGTATTGCGCTGGGATCCGTATCAGCGCCGCCGGGACAGGGTCTACGAAGGCCAGGCGAAACCGCGCGGGGGCGAGGGGCGCCGGGGCGACGGCAACGCGGCCGACCAGGCCTGAGCCGCCCTACTTGCTGATCTTGACCGGCGACAGGCAGTTGACGACGCCGCGCCATGCGAGCGAGCCACCCTGGCCGTCGATGTTCGCGTTGGAGACCGTGAGCCACCAGGTCCGGGGCGTGAACTTGCCGCTGAGCGGGTTGTTCGGCGAGGAGGAGGAGATCACAAGATTGATGAAGCCGCTGAGCACCCCGCCGGAGATTGCCTTGTAGCCCTTCGGGCACTGGACACCGACGAAGGTGCCCTTGTTCTCCTCGGTAACCACCGGATTCTCGGTGATCAGGGACTTCAGCTGGACGCGGCGCACCACCCGCTTCTTCCCCTTCTTCTTGCCGGCGATCCGTGCCGGCGTGGTTCCTGCGCCCGCGACCTGGGCTCCCGAAGTCTGGGCTACCGTCGCGGCGATCGTGGCCGGGGTCAGGGGCGAGTTGGGCACCGGCTTCTGGTTGAGGCCGTCGCCGACCACCGGCGCGACTCCGAAGACGAAAGCCGCGGCGAGCACGGCGACAGCCGCCGCGAAAGGCAGGCGGCGCGAGCTGCGGTCCGGCTTTCCGCGCGGTTCATTCATGTTTGAAGCTCCCTGCCTCCCATGGAACCATTCTTACATGCTCTGCTCCCGGCTCGCCTGAATTGCCCTTGAGAAGACCGCGTCGGTCATCGGTTCGGTCAGTCGCCCGGTGAAGGTGTTCTGCTGGCTCGGGTGGTAGCAGCCGATCAGCAGCAGCTCGCCGATCCGCGCTTCGCCGCCGTGGCCGAACCTGGGCTTCGGTTTCGGCACAGGCCTGCCGTCAGCCCTCAGGGCGCGCAGGACACCGTCCCAGCCGAAGCCGCCCAGAGCGACGATCACCCGCAGCCGCGGCATCGCTGCCAGTTCACGCTCGAGGTAGGGCAGGCAGTTGTCGCGTTCTCCCGGGGTCGGCCGGTTGGCCGGTGGCGCGCACCGGACCACCGCCGATATCCAGGCGTCGCGCAGGCTCAGCCCGTCACCCCGGTGGCTGCTCTCCGGCTGGCTGGCGATGCCGGTCCGGTGGAGTGAGGCAAAGAGCCAGTCTCCGGCCCGGTCTCCGGTGAATACCCGCCCGGTGCGGTTGGCCCCATGGGCTGCCGGGGCCAGGCCGACGATCAGTATCCGCGGATCGGGGTCACCGAACCCCGGGATCGGCCGCGCCCAGTAATCCTCCCCGCGAAAGCGCCGGGGTGGGTCGGCGGCGGACGCCTCCCGCCAGGCGACGAGCCGCGGGCAGCGCCGGCAGGATACGACTTCCTGCTCGAGAGTGGCCAGGGGTCCATCCATTCCGTCCTTCTTCGCACCGGGGTCGCTTGCGCCCATGGCCTTACACTAGGTCCACCGTGATTTCGAATCTCGCTTTCCTCCCCAACGTCGGTGTGCCCGAACTGCTGATCGTGCTGGCGATCGCCATCCTGATCCTCGGCCCCAAGCGGATTCCCGAAGCGGCCCGCTCGGTCGGCAAGGGTATCCGGGGTTTTCGGGATTCGGTCGGCGGCGGCGACGACGAAGGTGAGCGCCGCAAGGCTGAGCTCGACCAGCAGAACGCGGCCGAGACAGCCGAGAAGAGCAAGTCGGAAACTCAAGGCTGACCGACCGGCCGGGCGTGATCGAAGAGGCCCACGCTTGGTACCGCTGAACCTGCCCAACCTGCTCACCCTGCTCCGCATCCTCGCGGTGCCGGTGGTCGTGGTCGCCCTGCTCGACGGCACCCCCCACGGTGACACCTTCGCCGCGATCGTCTTCGCACTGGCGGCCCTGACCGACGGCCTCGACGGCTACATCGCCCGCTCCCGGGACTCGATCACGACCTTCGGCAAGCTGATGGACCCGCTGGCCGACAAGCTGCTGATAACCGCGGCACTGGTCTCGCTGGTTTCGCTCGGCCGGCTGCCCGCCTGGGTTGCGATGGTGATCATCGCCCGCGAACTGGCGGTCACGGTGCTGCGCTCGATCGCCGCCGAGCGCGGGGTGGTGATCGCAGCGAGCTGGATGGGCAAGGTCAAAACGGTGCTCCAGATCGGCGCCGTCTTCGCGCTGATCACCTTCAACCCGGCGCCACTGGCCGTCGACCTGCTGGTCTACGTCGCCGTGCTGGCGACCGTGCTCAGCGGCCTCGACTACTTCTTCGGTCTGCGCCGGCGGATCGAAGAGCAGCGTGCCCGGGAAGAGGGCCGCACCGCCAAGGACCAGGTCGCCTAGGAGGCGGGCCTAGGAGCTGGCTTCGTTCAGCCACTCCCGCATCGACAGGTGGTGTTTGGAGTGGGCGTCGCTCTGGAGTTCACCGCGGAGGTCCGAGATCCGTCCGTAGCGCTCGGCGACCACGTTGTGGCGATGGATCGTCTCGAGGTTCTCCTGGCGGGCCATGACGAAGGCGTCGTCGGCCAGCTCGGGGATCGTCTCGATCACCTGGCGCAGCATCTCGCGCACGCAGTCTTCGACGAAGCGCGGCTGGGCGTGAGCCTTCTCGACGACCGAGAGCTCGTCCGGCCGCTTCATCAGTTCGTAGATCTCCGAGCTCATCGAGCTCTCGACCAGCCGCAGCATGCGACGGGCATCGAGGTCTGCCGCTGAACCTTCGGCGCAGCCGATGTAAAGCGTGCCGATGCCCCGCTGGTTGTGGGTGGCGATCGGGACCAGGTCGATGATCTCGGACACCTGGTCCTCGGAGTAGCCGCTCTCGCGCAGGCGGTCGCGAGCGACGTCAGCGACCATCTCCTGGGCACAGGGGCAGGCGGTCATGCCCTGAGCTTGCACGCCGGTGACCGTGCGGGTCTCGCTCTCCGCGGCGACCGCGCGGCCGAGCAGGGTGTAGATCTCCTGGGTCGGAATCCCCGAGGCCGGCGCCGGCATCGTTTCCGGGTAGCGCAGCTTCACCGCGACCTCGGCCCTGATCCCGTGCTGCTTCTCCCGGACCAGCTCGGCGACGCGGGCGGCGAGCTGCTCGGCCCTCATCGACTCGGATCGCACGACCTCGTCCATCGCCTCGGAGACGTTCTCCTCGAAGCGGGACATGTGGACCCCGGCCTGATCGGGCCCGAGGTCGACGTAGCACTCCATCTCGGCGTGAAAATGGCCGTCGGCACCGATGCTCAGGACCTTCTCGACGCCGGTGACACCGACTCGCGAAAGGCTGACGCGGGTCGCGGGAAGGGATGCCTGTACGTCGACTCCGTCAGGCGAAAGGGCGATCTCTGGGTTCATGGGGTCTCACTTGGAGGGGTTAAGGACTCCGGTAAGAGTAGCCGTACCGCGGTTCCGGCGATCCGGATTGGTGGATTGGGCGGTGCCGCTCGTGACCTTTGTCACCCGAAGGCCGGGAATGCCTATAATCGGAGATTGTGATCAGAGGCACAGAGTCCGGGCGGTTGACCGCCGGATCGGGGGTCTGAATGGAGATGGAGACAGAAGAAGTAAAGGCGCTGGTTTCGACCGGTCGGGAGCAAGGGTTCCTGACTTTCGATGCGATCGCCGAGGCACTGGCCGAAGTCGAGGTCAGCCGGGACCAGGTCGAGGAGCTGCACACGCATCTCAGCGAGCAGGGGATCGAGGTGATCGCCCGCGACGAAGCTGCCGAAAAGGGGGCACCACCACCCGCCCCGCCCGAGCTGGAGGTGCAGCCCGAGCCAGTCGAAGAGCAGCCTCCCGTTCTGCGGCAGCCCGCACCGACCGCGGAGTCCTCATCCGAAGGCAACCTCGACTCACTCCGTCTCTACCTGCGTTCGATCGGCCAGGTCGATCTGCTCAACGCTTCCCAGGAGGTCGAGCTGGCCAAACGGATCGAGCGCGGTGACATGGAAGCCAAGCGACAGATGGTCGAGGCCAACCTGCGCCTGGTCGTATCGATCGCCAAGGGCTACCTCGGCCGCGGGCTGAGCTTCCTCGACCTGATCCAGGAGGGCTCGCTCGGCCTGATCCGGGCGGTCGAGAAGTTCGATTACCGGCGCGGCTACAAGTTCTCCACCTACGCGACCTGGTGGATCCGCCAGGCGGTGACCAGGGCAGTCGCTGACAAGTCGCGCTCGATCCGGATCCCGGTCCACATGGTCGAGAAGCTGAACCGGGTCCACTTCGTCGAGCGCCAGCTAGTCCAGGACCTGGGCCGCGAGCCCGAGCCGTTCGAGATCGCCCAGGAGCTCGGCTGGACCGTTCAGGACGTGCGAGACGTCTGGCGCATTTCCCAGGTGCCCGTGTCCCTGGAGAAGCCGGTCGGGGACGGCGAGGAGACCGAGCTGGTCGACCTGGTCCGCGACATCAACGCGATGGAGCCTTTCGACGAGGCATCACTCAACATCCGCAGCGAGAGCGTCAAGAAGGTGCTGGGCGGGCTGCCCGAACGTGAGCGCGATGTCCTGGTGATGCGCTACGGACTCGGTGGCAACAACCCCCGGACGCTCGAGGAATGCGGCGAGGCCTTCGGTGTTACCCGAGAGCGGGTCCGCCAGATCGAGACCTCGACCCTGCGCAAGATCAAGAACCTGCCCGAGGCCCAGGGACTGCGCGAAGCCGGCTGATTCGCCGGGCCCCCGGGGGCTCATCCTTATCATTGCTCCGGTCCGATGTTCGCGAGAGCCTTCTTATCCGCTGTGTTCATCCTTCTGGCCCTGCCCGTTGCTGCTGACGCTGCCCGTTGCCTCGGACAGGACGCCGTCAAGATCAAGCGCAACGGCTCGATCACCCTGCCCCGGTACCAGGCCGTGCTGCTGACCGGAGACCGGGTTTCCGTCTTCGCCACCGGAGACAACCGCGTCTGCAGCACCAGGGGCGACGTCAAGCTGCGCTTCGGCAAGGGCCGCAAGAACCGGGCGGCCCTCGGCTCGGGCAACGACTCGGTGACCATCTCCGCCAAGGCGAATGCCAACTTCATCGACCTCGGCGACGGCAACAACCAGATCAAGGTGAAGAACAAGGCGGTCACACATTCGATCAAGGGTGGCAGCGGTCGCGACAAGGTGGTGATCGCCTACAAGACCGTCAACGCGCTGGTCAATACCGGAGGGGGCAACGACCAGGTGGTCCTGGCGGCGAAAGCCACCCGCCAGAAGGTCTCCACCGGCCACGGCAACGACCGGATCACGGTCCAGAGGCCGGCCAAGACGAACAACCGCAGTCTGAACAGCGGCCTCGGCAACGACGTGGTCAGGATCCTGGCCAAGGGCAATACGACCACCTACCTGAGCGACAGGAAGAACCCGAAGGGGCTCAACGATACCGACACCTTTTCCGGTGGCCCGAGCAACGACTCCGTCTACGACTGGTTCGGTGGCAACGGGGCGAAGCGGAACCAGATCGACGGAAACGGAGGCGTGGACTACCTGCGCTCGCTCGGCAAGGCGCGCTCGCAGATCCACGGGGGTGACGGCACCGACTTCCTGTTTTCCGCCTCGTCGGGGGTTACCGGCGATCGCATCTTCGGCGACCGTGGCAACGACCGGCTGCGGGCCGACCGCAACAACGGTAAAGGTTCGAAAGGCGCCTACCTGGACGGCGGCGACGGAGACGACTGGGTCTACGGCACCGACGGCGACGACCTGATCGTCTCGGTCAACGGCATCGAGAAGATCTATGCGAACGGCGGGGACGACACCATCGTCAAGACCGGCAACGGCATCGGCACCGTGGTCGGAGGCGGCGGCTACGACACGCTCTCTTATGCCGCACACACTCCGCCCGGCTACCTCGACTACTCCGGTGTGTTCGTGGACCTCGGCGCGGGAGTGGCGAGGAACAGCAAGGGCAACGACAGGATCAGCGCGATAGAGCACCTGATCGGTTCGCCCTTCGACGACGTCCTGCTCGCCGCACCGGGATCGAGGAACGAGGTCGACGGGGGGCTGGGCAACGACGAGATCACCGGCTTCCAGGGTGACGCCGTCGATGGCGGGCTCGGCCAGAACGAGTGTGCCGGCGGCAACCAGTTGCGTTGCAACGAAGACTCACCGGGCGTCGGTGACGGCAAGCGCCCGATCCTCGACATCGGGGAGGAGGGAATCCTGACGGTGATCGGCGGCTCCCTCGCCGACGATATCGAGGTCGGATACGACCCAGCCGACGGCGGTGCCTACGAAATCGAGAGCAGCCGCCCGGCCGTGCTGTCCAGGGACTGTCGCCCGGATACGAGCGGTGGCGGTGGCGGCAACCGCTACCTGTGCCCGGCATCCCCCTCGAAGGTCAGCGCCGGCACGCTGACCACGGGTGGAGGCGACGACAAGCTGACGATCAACTACAGCGTGCCCGCGAGCGTCAGCCTGATCGTCAACGGCGGGGGTGGTGACGACAGGTTCACCGGGGGCAAGAACCGCGAGATCATCT
This sequence comes from uncultured Solirubrobacterales bacterium, assembly GCA_963709475.1. Taxonomy (GTDB): domain Bacteria; phylum Actinomycetota; class Thermoleophilia; order Solirubrobacterales; family 70-9; genus 67-14. The sequence goes on from CAVPWI010000002.1 coordinate 139,080, forward strand.
TCCTCTTCGAGAACGTCCGGGCCCGCGCCGGAAACGACCAGACCATCATGGCCGCCGGCGGGATCATCAAGGGAGGGGTCGGCAGTGACACGGTCAAGGTCGCCAACCCCTGCTGGGGAGGGTTCATCGACACCGGCGTCGGCAACGACAATGTCGTCTTCGCGGGCGCCACCCGCGGGGTCAACGCCAGCCTCGCCACCCGCAAGCTGAAGTGGAAGAAGGGCAAGTGCCCCAAGCCGGTCCGGGTGAGCAAGTCGGTCGACGGCTTCGAAGGAAGCAAGTACGACGACGTACTCACCGTCAGCCCCGATCGCCGGACATCGCTGCTCGGCCGGGACGGCAACGACATCTTCCGGGCCAGGAACGGAATCAAGGACTCGATAACCACCGGTGGCGGCGGACGCGGCAACAAGGTCTTCTCCGACCGCAAGGACAAGGTCACCTGGGGCTGGGGCTTCGCCGCCTTCTAGTCCTTCGGCTGCGGCCGTAAGTGGCGGAGGTAGGATTCGAACCTACGTAGGCTGAGCCAACCGGTTTACAGCCGGTCTCCTTTAACCACTCGGACACTCCGCCAGCTGACGGCGCAGTTTATTGAATGGGCGTGGCCAATACAGTTCGCCGCATGAGCTCGCCGCGAGGATTCGCTTCGGACAACTGCTCCGGCGCCCACCCGGACATCCTCGAGGCAATCGCGGGGGTGAACAACGGTCACGCCTCCTCCTACGGAGCCGACCGCGAAACCGCCCGGCTCGACGAGCTGGCCCGGGAGGAGTTCGGGCCCGACGCGCGCCTGTTCCCGATGCTGAACGGCACCGGCACCAACATCGCCGCCCTGCGGGCGATGGCCCGGCCCCACCAGGCGGTGATCTGCCCCGAGACCGCCCACCTGGCGATCGACGAAACTGGCGCGCCGGAGGCGATCGCCGGCCTCAAGCTGCTGACCGTGCAGACCCCCGACGGCAAGCTCACCCCGGAGATCGCCCGGACCAGGCTCGCCGACCGGGCCGACATCCCCCACGTCGCCTGGCCGAAGGTCGTATCGATCGCCCAGGCCAGCGAACTCGGCACCGTCTATACGCCGGAACAGGTCAGGGCACTCGCCGACTTCGCCCACGACCACGGCATGCTCTTCCACATGGACGGCGCCCGGCTGGCCAACGCCGCAGCCGGGCTAGGTGTGAGCCTCGCCGAGGCCGGCACGAACCACGGGGTCGACGTCCTCAGCTTCGGCGCGAACAAGAACGGCACGGTCTTCGGCGAGGCGGTGGTCTTCACCGGCGGCCCCGACAGCCCGCCCGGGGCGGAGGCGATGGCCGAGGAGTTCGCGTGCTGCGGAAAGGCTCGCTCCAGCTCAGCTCGAAGATGCGCTTCGTCTCGGCCCAGCTGGCCGCCCTGCTCGAGGACGGCCTCTGGCGGGAGCTGGCGCTGAAGGCGAACCGGGCGGCCTCGGCGATCGGCGAGGCGGTCGCCTGGATCGACGGGGTCGAGCTGGCCCAGCCGGTCGAGGCCAACATCGTCTTCATCGCCCTCGAACTCGAGAAGGCCCGTGACTTCGTCGAGCTCTGCGCCCCGCACCGGCCGCTGCTATTCCCGCTCGGTGACGTCGGCCTGATCCGGCTGGTCGGCTCCTGGGACTCCCAGATGGAAGACGTCGACCGGGTCGTCGCCAACCTGCTCAGGGTCCTCCCCCAGGGCTGACTCACTTCACCAAACGCCTGGCCACACACCGAACCGGCCAACCAAACACCCGGCCACACACCGAACCGGCACGCTTTTTGCGTCGCCATCGACGAAAACCGTCTCCAGTTCGCGTGGGGCCGGAGGGAGCTCGGCGTCTGCTGGGAGGGCGGACGCCAGGCCGGCTATCGAACCCGTAGGCCAAACACCCGGCCAGCCACCGAACCGGCACGCTTTATGCGTCGCCATTGACGAAAACCGTCTCCAGTTCGCGTGGGGCCGGCGAGGTTGAGTGCTGCGTGGGGCCGGCGAGGTTGAGTGCTTGCCCGCCGGGGCGGGCGGCCTACGGTTCCCGGGAGAGGTCAGTCGAAGTCGACCAGGTCCCGCTCGGTGGCCCAGCGGGTCAGCTGGTGCCGGGTCGAGAGCTGCAGCTTTCTGAGGACTGCGCTCACGTGAGCCTCGACCGTCTTGACCGAGATGCCGAGCCGCTGGGCGATCTCCTTGTAGAGGTAGCCGCGGGCGATCAGCCGCAGGACCTCCTGCTCGCGCGGGGTGAGCAGGTCCAGTTCGGGGTCGACCTCGCCCGCCCCCGGCCGTTCGGAGAAGGCGTCGAGCACGAAGCCGGCGAGTTTCGGGGAGAAGACCGCATCGCCCTGTCTGACCCGCTCGATCGCCGCGACCAGATCCGGTCCGGAGATCGTCTTGGTCACGTATCCGCGGGCACCGGCCCTGACTATCTGGACCACGTCTTCAGGCGCGTCGCTCACCGAGAGGGCGAGGAAGCGCGGGGCGTGGCCGCCTGCTGCCGCGACGCGCCGGATCACTTCGACCCCGCCGCCGTCGGGCATGTGGACGTCGAGCAGGACGACCTCGGGCTCGAGCTTGGCGATCAACAGCGAGGCTTCGTGCACGTTCGAGGCTTCGCCGACCACGTCGACGCCCTGCTCGAGTTCGGCTTTGACCCCGGCCCGGAAGATCGCGTGGTCGTCGACGATCAGCACGGTCGCGCGGCTGCCTGCGGTTTCGGATTCAGGGTTCATCTGTTCTCCATGATCAGTTCGACCTCGGTTCCTTCTCCCGACTCGGACCGGACCACCGCCCGGCCGCCGTTCCTCTCCATCCGGCCGAGGATCGAGTCTCTCACCCCGCGCCGGTCTTCGGGCACCCGGTCGAGGTCGAATCCCGGTCCGCGGTCACGGACGAACACCTGGGCCGATTCAGGGGTTATCTCGGCGAACATACGCACCGGCCCGTCTTCGCCGGCGTAGCGGACAGAGTTGACCATCGCCTCGCGGGCGGCGCCGGCAAGCGCCAGGCCGCGTTCGTCGAGCGGACGGTCACCGACCGTGACCGCCTCGATCGGCACCCCGTGATGCTCTTCGACTTCGGCGGCGACCGCCTCCAGTGCGCCGGCCAGCGAATGCGCGCTCTCGTTCCCGCTTCGGCCCGAGAGCCAGTCCCTCAGCTCGCGCTCCTGGCGGCGGGCGAGGGTGGAGACCTCCCGTGGATCATCGGCCCGCTTCTGCATCAGCGCCAGCGTCTGCAGCACGGAGTCGTGCAGGTGGGCGGCGAGCTCGGCCCGTTCCTGGGAGCGGATCCGCTCGGCCCGCTCGTCGCCCAGTCGACGGGCGAGGCGAATCCAGAGTGGAGCCAGGATCAGCCCGGCGGCCACTGCGATCGTGACCGCGGCCAGGGCGGCGTCGCTGCCGGCGCTCAGGGCACCGTTGATGTAGAGGAAGAGCAGGGCCGCCCCGAGTACGAGTCCGATGCCGAAGCCGATCCGGTAGCGGGCCGGGTTGCGTCGTCCCGCCCGGGCCGGGGCACCCGGACCGGTGAACTGCCGCCACAGCAGGGCAGCGCCACCGGCGGCGATCACCAGCGGCCAGACCAGGGCATCGCTCCACCAGACCCCCGCCTCACGCAGGACGAAGAGCAGTCCGAGGGTGACCAGGCCCGCACCCGCACCGACCGCCCAGGAGGCACGACGGCGAACGCGCGGCTCCGGACTCGATTCCGGCGCGGCATCTTCGTTGAGCGGCAGGGCGATCCAGGCGAAGCCGTAGGCGAGTGCCGCAAGCCCGCTGGTCAGCAGGGTCAGAACGACGACCGCGATCCTGATCAAATCGCGGTCGATTCCCAGGTGGCGGCCGAGTCCGGAGCAGACCCCGGCCACCATCGCCCCGTCCGGCTCCCGCCGGAGTCTGCGCGGTTCGGGCGTCACTGCTTGTTGGCGGCACCCTTCCCGGTCTTCCTGTTCGCGGCTGCGTCGGTTGACGGCGAGCATGCTTCCCGCGCCCTCTCGATCGCCGCCTCCCGGTCGGTGTTCTGGAGGTCTTCGGGCCAGTCACCCCCGTCGCCCGTCCAGCCCGTGTCGTCAAACACTCCGAAGTAGCCGATCTTGAATTCCGAATCCAGCTCCAGGACAGGAACGCCGGGGCGGGGTCCACCGAGGTCGCGGTCGATGTCGAGGCCGGAGGATCGTGAGCCGAGGATCTCCATGTGGCCGACCCGTCCTTCGACGTTGCCGACCACACAGACGTCGTCGGGCACGATCACGCCGGTCGCACCGAATCCGCTGTCGGTCTTGACCTTCACCGTCTCGCCCTTGCGGAACTGGAAGTCGCGCAGGTCGAGCTTGAGCGCGCCGGCAGCCATCTGGTAGCCGTCGTCGGGTATCTCGAACGCAGCCACGGGGTTCTCGTTCAGCTCGCCCCAGTCGCCTTCGATTTCGAGCGACGCGATAGACACCAAGGCCATCGGCAGAGCGATTGCGACTGCCGCCGCCGCGGTCCAGAGCGCAAGCTGTGGACGGTCCGACAGGGCCAGGGCGACAACGCCGATCCCGCAGCCGATCACCAGCACCGCAGCGGGGATCGCCCCGAATAGCGCCGTCACACCGAAGGACAGCACCGCGAGGATAGAGAGCAGGACGATCCCGGTGAAGGCGATCGCCAGCCAGGTCATCACCTTGCCGAAGGTGGAAGGAGCCGACGACCGGGAGGTCGCTGTGGCGCCTGGGCCCGCGGGACCGGTCGGACCGTCTTCCGGCGAATCCGCCAGGACCTCGGTCTCGGCCGTGTCCCGCTCGAGGACTCCGGTCTCGTCTCTCTCGTCATCAGCTGCGGTCACGGCAGCCGCTGCGGCCGGAGGCCTCTGGGTGGGAGCCGGGGCGAAAGAGGTCCTGGCCTCAGGCGCGGGGGGTGATCCGGGAGCGGGGGGTGCCCCGGAGGGTGAGTCGCCGCCGAGTCGCCCGGCCTTCCCTGCCGCCCAGAACAGGCCGACGGCGACCAGCAGCCAGAGGAAGATCCCGAACAGGACGCCCGGTCCGAACCCGAACAGCCAGCTCGTGCCGGAGCCGCCGGAAGCAGTGGCCAGCAGCAGCAGGATGCCGACCAGCACGGTCCCGCCGATCGCGATGTTGCGTCTGCTGCCGGTCACCGGCGGCGCCGGCTGGTCGGGGTCTCCTTCGACCGGGACCAGTGCGAGCAGGACGAGGTAGGCGAGCACGCCGGCGCCGCCGATCGCCAGGCTGACCGCGAAGGCGACCCGGACCAGCGTCGGGTCGATGTTGAAGTAGTCCGCCAGTCCGGCAGCCACGCCACCGATGAAGCGGTCATCTCTTGAACGGGTCAGCCGCCGCGGCGTCGCGCTGGGGCCGGTCTGCCCGTCCGAAGGGTCGTCTGTGTCTTCGTATTCGTTCATGTCGTGGAGAATCGCCTTCCGGGCGTCCGCTGTCCATCGGGAATGACCCTTACCGGAGTAAGGGTCAAGCCCTTACGATCCTCTCAGGTGAGCACCCCGGATCTGAAAGACAGCGAAGCCCCGGCAAGGATCACGATCGACGATCTGGCCCAGCGCACCGGGATGACGGTGAGGAACATCCGTGCCCATCAGTCCCGCGGGCTGCTCGAGCCGCCGCGGGTCATCGGCCGCACCGGCTTCTACGACGAGCAGCACGTCGAGCGCATCGCCCTGATCCGCGAGCTCCAGGAGGAGGGCTTCAACCTCGAGGCGATCAGGCGTATCGTCGAAAGGGCCGGCGACTCGCCCGGCGACCTGCTCAACTTCACCCGGATCGTCCGCGCCCCCTACGAAGACGAACAGCCCGAGATCCTCACCCTGGAGGAGGTCTCGAAGCCGTGGGGGGAGGAAGCCCTCACTCCCGGCCTGATGGAGCGGGTGGTGGATCTCGGCCTGATGCGCCCGCTCGGAGACGGCAGGTTCGAGGTCCTCAGCCCACGGCTCCTCTCCGCCGGGATCGAGCTCGCATCGCTTGGTATCCCGGCCAGTGCTTCGCTCGACGCGCTCGAGATCCTCAAGGCCCGCTCGATGGCGGTGGCCGAAGTCTTCGTCTCGGTCTTCAACGAGCAGATCTGGGATCCCTTCGACCAGGCCGGCCGTCCGCGGGAAGACTGGCCACGGGTGCAGGAGGCTCTGGCCAGGATGAGGCCGCTGGTTTCGGAAGCCTTCGTCTCGGCTTTCCAGTTCGCGATGGAGGAGGCCTCCGAGCGGGCGATCAGTGACGCGATCCGCCGGGAGCTCGAGGCCGGGGCGGAGTCCGGCCGGCAGCCCCGCTCGCAGGCAAGCTGAGAGCGCGATCCTCTATCCTCCCCGCTCCGGGGAAGCCGAGGTTTCCCCAGAGTTGCCCGGATAGCTCAGTTGGTAGAGCACTTCCATGGTAAGGAAGGGGTCAGCGGTTCGAATCCGCTTCCGGGCTTGACGGCTGGGCGTCGCGACTTCGCGCAGTTCCCTTGAGGTTTTCTGAAGGATCCGGAACTACCTTTACCTTTCACGAGTTTTGACCTCTCCAGACCTGACACCCCCTCCAGCAGCGAACGGACTTTCCCGTCAGCGGATCGCGATGATCGTCGGCGCGGCCGTCCTGGTCGGAGTGGTCGCCTGGTTCGTCACCTCTTCGAACCGCGACGGCGGCAACCCGATCCTCGGCACCGCCTCGGGCGACCCGAAGATGGTGGAGGACGGCGAGATGGCGAAGGCCACCGACGAAATCGGCCACTCCGTCTTCTGGGCCGGGGAGCGCGAAGGAACCAGGATCGAGATCCGGCACGACGCGATCGGCAATACGCACGTGCGTTACCTGACCGGTGACGCGCAGCCCGGCGACCCCGCACAGACCTATCTGGACATCGGCACCTACCCGTTCGAGGGTGCCCGCGAGGCGACCGTGAAGCTCGCCGGCCAGCAGGACCTCCGCCGGGTGACGGTGGACGGAGCGGTCGGCTTCTACGACCCGAAACGTCCGACCAGCGTCTTCCTCGTCTTCCCTGACCGTCCCGACTACCAGGTGGAGGTCTACCACCCGGACAGTGACGGCGCGCTCGATGTCGCCCTGAGTGGCGATATCGTGCCGATGCCCTGATTCTCGCCTGGATCATCTTCCCGCTTCTGCTCGTCGCCCTCTGCGTCGGCTTCGGGCTGCTGCTGGAGACGATCGCCGGCCGCCGCATGCCTACCGCGCTCCTGCCTGCGGCCGGATTCGCCGGAGTTGTCGCGGTCGGCGGGCTGATCACCTGCTTCCCTGAGATCGCCGAGATCACAACCGCGGTCACCGTAGCCCTGGCGGTCGCGGGCTTCGCGGCGGGCTGGCCGATCGGCGGCAGGGAGTTCTCCTGGTGGCCCGTCCTGGCCGCGGCCGGGGTCTTCTTCGTATTCGGAGCGCCGGTGATCCTCTCTGGCGACGCGACTTTCACCGGCTACATCAAGCTCGACGACACCTCGACCTGGCTCGCCTTCACCGACCACGTGCTGACCTACGGCCACGCCACCGACGGCCTCAACCCCTCCAGCTACGAAGCGGTCGTGCAGATCAACCTCTCGGCCGGCTATCCGCTCGGCGCCTTTATCCCGCTCGCGATCGCTCACGAGTTGACCGCAACCGACCCGGCCTGGCTCTTTCAGCCCTACATGGCCGTCATGGCGGCGATGATGGCGCTGGTCTTCTACGAGGTCGCGCGCCCGGTGATCTCCGACGACCGCTTCCGGGCGGCCGCGGTCTTCGTCGCCGCCCAGCCCGCGCTGCTGGTCGGCTACGCCTTCTGGGGAGGGATCAAGGAGGTGGCGACCGCCCTGCTGGTTTCGGCCCTCGCCGCCTCGGCCGTCTGGCTGGCGAGGTCGGATGGCCCGCTTTCGCTGCGCTCGACCCTGCCGGTGCCGGTCGCCGCCGGTGCTGCCCTGATCGGGGTCATGGGTCTCGGCGGCGGGCCGTGGCTGGCCGCGGTCGGCTTCGGAGTGCTGGTGCTGATGGGGCTCGAGCTCGCCTCTACCCGGCGGGGAGCGGGCGAGCGCCGTCCGGAGAGGGCCGGTGGCCTGGCCCGGACCTACGCGCTTCGCGCCCTGGCCGCCGCGGCCGGAATCGCGCTGGTCGGGCTGCCGACCGTCTTCGCTGCCGGGGAGTTCTTCTCGCCCGACCAGGGCCCGCTCACCTCGGGACAGGAGCTGGGCAACCTGATCGGCCCGCTCAGCCTCGCCCAGTACGCCGGTCCCTGGCCGGTCGGAGATTTCCGGCTCGAGCCCGAATCGGTCTGGCTGACCACTCTCCTGGTCGGCGCTTCGCTGATCGCCTTCGCACTCAGGCCTCTACGCCGCGGTGCTGAGGAGGGCATGGGGTCTGTTGCTTCTGGTCGGCGGCACCGGGCTCGGCTCCCTGGTCGTCTGGGCCGTCGGCTCTCCCTGGGTCCAGGGCAAGGCGCTGGCCACCGGCACCGCGTCTTTCCTGCTGCTGGCCATGGTCGGCATCGCGGCGCTGATCACCGGGCCGTCTCTCTTTTCGGGCCGGCAGAAGATCGACGGAGATGCTCAAGGGCCTGCGAATCGCCGGCGCCCTGCTGCTGATCGTTCCCGGAGGGGTCCTGGTCTCCAACGCGCTGGCCTACGACGACGCCTGGCTGGCCCCGCGAGACCAGCTGGCAGAGCTCGAACGCATCGGCGAAGAGTTCGCCGGCGAGGGCCCCGCGCTGATGACCGAGTATCAGCCCTACGGGGCCAGGCACTTTCTCCGCGAGCTCGATGCCGAAGGTGCCTCCGAACTGCGTCGCCGCGCAGATCCCGCGCCGCGACGGAACCGAAGCCGGCAAGGGCGCCTGGAGCGATACCGACGAGCTGGTGCTCGATCCGGCCTCCGACGGACTGCTCACCTACCGCACCCTGGTTCTGCGCCGCAGCCCCTGGCAGAGCCGCCCGCCCTCGCCCTACGAGCTGGTTCAGAGCGGGGAGTACTACGACGTCTGGCAGAGGCCGGACGGATTCGATCCGGCCGATCTCATCCTGCATCGTCCTTTCGGGGTGAGGGGGGATCCCGGTGCGGTTCCGCCTTGTACGCAGATCGCTTCGGTCGCTTCGCGGGCCGGCGAGCGAGGGACCGTCGCCGCAGCACCGGCTCCGCTGGTGGCCACGGCGACGTTCACCGACTTCCCGGCCGACTGGGTCCCGGACCCGAATGCGGGAACCGTCACCCCGCTCTCCGACGGCACCGCCACCGCCGAGCTGACTCTGCCCACCTCGGGGGAGTGGCAGCTCTGGATCGGAGGTTCGGCACGGGGGGACCTTTCGGTTCTGGTCAACGGCATCGAAGCCGGTTCGATGAGTGGACAGCTCAACAACGGTTCGCAGTTCATCGAGCTCGACCAGCTCCGCCTGGAGGCCGGACCCCAGCGGATCGAGGTCACCTACAGCCAGGGCGGCCTGCCGCGCCCGGGAACCGGTGCCTATCCCCTGGGCTTCGGACCGGTGGTGCTCAGCGAAGCCGGGTTCGAGAACGAGGTCGTCAGGCTTCCGTCCTCCCGTTTTCTCGAGCTCTGCGATCGTCGGCTGGACTGGGTGGAGGCTCTGCGGTAGACGTGTCGATCGGCTTTGGAAAGCGGAAAGCAGCTACCTAAAAACATTACCGTTACGTATAGGTAGACGGTAACGTGCTGTTTTCCGAGGTACGGAAAGGTCTTTTGAAGTTCATGACAATTAGGTCGCCATTTGCGCTACCTTCTTCGTCCGTGGGCTGATCTCTCAGCTCGTCCGAAATACCGCAACAGGGGAGTTTCACCACCGAATGTCTGTTTCAGGTTCCGCCACGAAGGTATCCAGCGAACCCACGAGTTTCGGCTCGACCACAAGCAAGTTCCTGCTTGCCCTGGTCGCCTGCATTGCAGTGCTGGTCACCGGTGCCGCGGCTGCTGACGCCGCCACCCGTCTCGTTGCAGCGGGCGGCACCGACTCCGGAGACTGCACCGTCACCGCCTGCGCGACCGTCCAGTACGCGATCGACCAGTCCGTCGCCACCGACACGGTCGACATCGGCCCCGGAACCTTCACCTCGACCGGCAACACGGTCTCGACCGCCGAACCTGACTATCCAGGGTGCCGGAATCGATACGACCTATCGTCGAAGGCGCCGCGGCCGGCAACTTCATGTTCGACCTGCAGGCTGGATCCGATGGCTTCGTGTTGAAGGACCTGACCGTCAAGGACGGCGGCACGGGTGTCTACACCGACGCGGCCGTCGACGACGTGTCTGCTTGAGGACGTCGAGTTCCAGGACCAGGCCAACTACGGAATCGACAGTCCACAACAGCGGTGACGCGACCAACTGGACCCTGACCCGCGTTGACGCCCACGGGCCTCGGTCGGCCTGCGTGTCCGTGGCTCGGCCAGCACGCATGGTCGTCACCGACAGCTCCTTCCACAACAACAGCTTCGGCCTCTACAGCGAGCTCACCGTCGGCGACGGCACGACGCTTCGACGGCGTCACCGTCACGAACTCGAGCTTCAACTTCAACAACCAACCAGGGCATCTACGTCGAGAAGCTCAGCAACGCGAGCTTCGACGGCATCGAGGTTCTGAAGAACAGCGCGTCCCCGAACCCGCCGACCAACGGCATCGACGTCAACCTCAAGTACGGCGCCTACTCGAACATCGAGATCGTCAACTCGACGGTCGCCGCTTCCGGCGGAGCCGGGATCCACATCAAGGGCAGGAACGACGCGGCCAGCTACGACCCGCCCGACGACGCTTCGCTCGACAACGTCGACGTCAACAACAACCTGATCGTCGACAACGGCGCGACCCAGCTGCTCTTCGGCAACAAGGTCACCGACATCACGGCGACCGGCAACAACTTCCAGGCCGACAACCAGGCGGGCATGATCGGCTACGCCGACCTCGACGGCCCGAACGAGATGAACGCCAACAACGGCTGGTGGAACTGCAACACGCGCCGACCGCCACCCCGACTCCGCCCTGCATGGGCGCCGGCATCGCTCCGGGCACCATGCCGATCGACGTCACCCCGTACTCGACCACCCCATTCTTCACCGACCGCTACGTAGCCACCGACCGGCTCCGACGCCGGCAACTCCTGCCTGGTCGAAGCGCTGCCCTGCGCCACCGTTCAGCGCGCGGTCAATGTCGCCTACACCGGTGACACCATCAACGTCGCAGCTGGCTCCTACGCTGCGGATGTCAACGTCAACAAGAAATTGTCCGTAGAGGGTGCTGGTTGGCCGGACCGGGGGGAACCTCAATTGACGGTGGCCTCACCGTCTCGGCATGCGGTGCCTCCGCCGGAGACAGGCTGCGGGTCAGCGGACTGTCGGTCACGAACTCCGCTCCGAGCGGTGACGGTGTCTCGATTTCGGCAGGCGTCGACTTCGTGACGCTCGAGGACGTCGCCTCCATCAACAACGCTTCCGAAGGTATAGAGATCGTCGGTGGTGCCCTTACCGAGGACCTCGTGCTCGACACCGTCAAGGTCAACAGCAATACGAACGTAGGCATCCGCATGGGCGGTGCGGCCAACGTGTGACGGACTCACGCTGATCGATTCCGAGGAGCGGCTGAACGGCTCGCTCGGACTCGAGCTACAACTCGTGCGATCAGCGCGATCACGGTCTGGACGACGATTCTGATCGAAAACACCACTTTCGAGAGGAACAGCAACGTCGCCAAGGTCGTCGGCAGCGGCGATCCGTCAGCTTCTGATCAACTTCAACGGCGACGCCAGCGATCAGAAACGTCGATATCATCGGCCCACGCGAACCGCGACCAGGGTGCTCATATCGGCCTTCAGCTCCGCGAGCTCGAACACGCCGAATCCTGCCGGGACCGTGGTGCTACGATGACGTCATCATCAGCGGCAAATACGAGCGCTTCGGCACGGTCGACTCCACGGTCTCGGTCTGGCGATCGCCAACTACACTGACCTCGCCGGGTTTGCGATGAGTGATGTGGACGTGGATTCGAGCGTCGGCCATGCGTTGAACGTGTTCGGATTGACCACCTTCGCTGGACATCGGCAATACGAGTCTCAACGCCGATGATGCTGACTCGTCAGCGATTACTTCGTGGGTACCAGCGACCCAGAACAACGTCCGTAGCAACGTCAGCGCGACCGCTGCGAATCTCCAGGAGCACGGATATCGCCACGGCGACCAATGCCCAGCTCTTTGCTGTCACTGACAAGATCGTCGACCGCATCAACAACGATGCTCTCGGCTACGTGACCCTCCGCAACGGCGAAGTTTTCGTCACCGAACGAAAGGGCCTCGGCGCGATTCAGCGGGCGGTCAATGCTGCGAGCGGTGGCGCCACGATCCAGATCGAAGACGGCTCGTACCCTGAAACCAACCTCACGGTTGACAAGCAGGTCGACTTCGTCGGTGAGTCGCGCGCCGGCACAGTAATCGGGCCGCTCGCCGGCGTCGTCGAGCAGAACATCATGACCCTCAACGACGCCTCCGACGGCACGACCTTCACCGACCTGAGCGTCAACAGCCGTGCCCAGTACGCCGCCGCGATCCAGTCCGATGCCGCTGCGACCAGCGTCGACGCGATCGCCTTCGACAACGTAGCTCTGGCAGGCCTCGGCCCGGCCAGCGCGCCGCAGGGAGCCAACGCCGGAATACTGGCCGCCTCGCCGACTGACGGCTGGAGCCTCACCGGAATCGAGGATCGAGGGCTTCAATACCGGACTCGACTCCCAGATGGAAAACGCCACCAACGTGACCGTCGACAACTCCGAGTTCATCGGCAACAAGTACGGCATCTACACGAACCGTGACATGGCCTCGGTGACACCGAAGGGCGGGTTCTTCGGACTCGACGTCACCGACTCCACTTTCGACAACCAGTGGTATGCGTCGCTCTACTTCGAAGGACTGAGCGATGCGACCCTGGATAACCTCGAAATCACGAATACCGGCGGCTTGGACCCTGTCCTCCCGTTCGGTGGACGCGGAATCTTCTTCAACATCAAGCGTGGGACTTTCTCTGACGTCGCGATCACCAATTCGAGCATCACCGATTCGGTCAACGACGCCGTTGCGGTGCAGGTCCGCGGTTTCCCTGGTGATTCGGCTTCCTACCAGCCGCCGAACAATGCGATCCTGAACAACTTCACAGCGACCGGCAATACGATCACCGGCAACGGCGGCCCCGGCTTCAACATCTGGAACTACAACGGCGTCACCACTGGTGGCACCTGGCAGATAAACAACAACCGCATCGTCGGCAACGGCTTCGAAGCACCGAGCGTCACGCTTCCGGTCAACGGTCTCTACGCCTGGGACACCCTCGACGCAACCGACAACTGGTGGGGCTGCAACGAAGGTCCGCTGACCGGTGGCCCTGACTGCGACACGGTCAGCTCGACGCCGGTACCCCCGTTCAACCTTGGCGTCGTTGACGCCGATCCGTGGCTGGTCCTGACCGCCACCGCAACGCCCCCCGGACCGACGCTCGTACCCGGGTGATGACGTCGACATCGACGCAGCAATCAACACGAACAGCACGCCTGCTGGTGCCGGGCCGGTGCCGGGCACCCCGCCGATCACCTACACCAGCACCGATACGAACGTGATCACAACGTTGCCCACGGCTGGCACGCTCACGGCAGGAGTCGGCAGCAGCGTCGCAACGGCCGGAAACCCCGGCCCTGCTGACGTCGACGTCAAGGTAGACAACGAGACGATCTCGTTCAGCTTCAGCGTTGAAGACGTCGTGGTCAACGACACGCCGCCGGTCGTCTCCGGTATTCGCCGCGTCGGCCAGACCCTCAGCACTACGGACGGGACCTGGACCGGCTACCCCGCAGCTTCGAGCTACGACTACCAGTGGCAGGTCTCCGACGACGGCATTGCGGCTGGACCGATATTCCGTCGGCTACGAACAGCACGTACGTCTTGACCGCAGCCGAGCTCGGCAAGTACGTCCGCTCGACCGTTGCCGCGATCAACGCGGCAGGTACGTCTACGCCGCCGACACCGAGCAGCAACAACCGGGGTCCGATCCAGCCGGACACGTCCAACACCTACTACGTCAATGACGGCAGCGTCGTTCCGCCGGTCGGCAACGATACGAACGACTGCCTCTCGGCTGCCGAGCCCTGCTTGACGATCGCGGGCGCGATCGGCAAGGCCAGCAACCTTGACACCATCATCGTCGAAGCCGGCACCTACAACGAAGGCAACGTCACGGTGGACAAGGCTCTCGACATCCAGGGTGCCAACTACGACATCGCCCCGCCTGGGACCAAGAACGCTGCGGGTCCGCGCGGCGACGAGTCGACCCTCAGCGGAACCTTCCGGGTCGCCTCCAGCGGAGTCAGCATCAACGGTTTCACCGTCACTGGTGCCGGCCGGGCGGTTGAAGGAAGTGGTGCCGGACCATGGAGCAACGTCTCCATCACCAACAACATCGCCGACGCGAACACCGGCGGCCAGATGATCGTCTACGGATTCGGCTTCCCTTCGACTTCCCTTGGTGCCACAAATTGGACCGTCAGCGATAACCGGATCACCGACATCCAGGCCGCCAATGCGACCGCGATAGTGATGTTCAACATCGACGACCTGACGGTCGAGGGCAACTTCATCCGCCACGACAACTCGTCGTTCGACGGTCGTCGCGGCATGAACATCGACGGCGGCCAGACCGTCACGATCGCCGACAACGACGTCTTCATGGGAGTCACGAACCCGACCCAGTCGTCCCCGACGCCGGCCTTCACCGCTGCTCGCTACCCGCTGCAGCTCTCTGGATCGGACCGCAGCGTGAGTGACGTGACCATCAAGTCGAATAAGTTCGGCGGCGCCTACGACGGCGTCATCACGCTGGGCAACGAGGAGTACTCCGACATCCTGATCCGCGGCAATACGATTGACAACGTCGTATTCGCCATTCGTACCCAGGCCGGAACCAACCAGCCCGACGGCAAGACTGACGGACTGACGATCAGCAACAACCGGCTCACGACGACCAGCGCTCCTGAGCCGATCGCGGAACCGTCAGGCTCCAGTCCGGGGATCCCGCTTCGACCTACGAGAACGTAGTGATCGGACAGAACTCCCTGAACAAGGGCGGCACCGGCGACTCGGTCATCACAGCAAGCTCAGCCCCTGCGACAGATCCTCAACGACATCGATGCCACGGACAACTACTGGGGCGCTCCGACAGGCCCAGGCCCGGGAGCAATCGGCGGTGCCGGCGCATCGAAGGTCGTCGCGAACTACTGGATTGCCACCTTCACTCCTGCGGACGGAAATGGCGTCCCGGCCCCGGGCTTCACAGCCGGAGTCGGCTTCTGGCTGAACGAATACCCGTCGCCCACGACGCTGCCGGCGATCAGCGGCACACCGCGGGTCGGAGACACGCTGACTGGCGACGACGGCACCTGGGTCGGATCCCCGGCCCCGACGTTCACTTACCAGTGGCAGGTTTCCGACGACGGCATCACCAACTGGACTGACATCGTAGGAGCGACAAACTCCACGTTCGATCCGACCTCGGCCGAGTACGACAAGTACCTGCGCCTGGCCGTCACCGGAACCAACGTCGCCGGAAGCGCGGTCGGCGTGAGCGACGCAACCGCTGCGGTGCTGGCGAGCGTGCCGGTCAATACGGTCGCCCCGGAGGTAACCGGCATTCGCCAGGTCGGTGAGACGCTCACCACAACAGATGGCACGTGGACCGGCTTCCCGGCCCCGACCTTCACCTACCAGTGGCAGGTTTCCGACGACGGAATCGGCGGCTGGACGGATATCCCCTCGGCCACCAACAGCACCTTCGTCCTGACCGGGGCAGAGGTCGACAAGTACCTGAGGGCTGAAGTGACCGGAACCAACCCGGGCGGCTCTGATTCGACGCGCTCAGCAATGACCGCGGCCCGATTTCACCCGCCACGGGAGCGCGACTGGTACGTCGAGACTGGCGGAAGCAACACCAACGACTGCCTCTCGGTTCCTGAGGCCTGCGCGACCCTGCAGGCCGCCGTCAACAGGGCCAACTCGGGCGACACGGTCATCGTCGGCGACGGCACCTTCGTCGGCGGTGCCAACGTGGTCGGCAAGAACATCACGATCAAGGGCAGGGGCCGGACCAACTACGACCACGATCACCGCGCCAGCCACGCCGCTCGTGCCGTGTGATCCGGATGCCGGCTTCGGAGGCGTCATCTGTGTCTTCAACTCGAGTTCGGTCACCGTGCGCGACCTGATCGTTGACGGCGCCAACACGGTGAACATCAACCAGCCGACGGCGAGTTCACCGTCGTTCGCCGGCATCGCCTTCCCACGCTCCGGCGGCCTGGTCTCAAACGTCGAGGTCACCAACATGCAGCGCACGCCGCTCGGCACCAATGGCGTCGGCGGAGGCTTCGGCATCAGCCAGCGCAACAACGTCACCGGCACGACTCCGGACGTGCCGCGCAGGCTGAGGATCCACAACTCGCTGATCCACAAGTTCCAGAAGAACGGTCTGGCGCTCGACGACGGCTACTTCGGCGCGACCCCGAACTACAACGGGCAGCTGACCGCGACGGTCACCGACACGATCATCGACGGCCAGGACGGAGCACTGACCGATCCGCCGTTGGCCAGGAACGCGATCGTCACCGACAACGGGGCGAAGCTGACCGTTACCGACAGCTCGATTCTCGATTTCGTCTGGGACGGACCTGCGCGCCGCCGATGACGTCGCATCCGGAATCCTGTTGTTCGACAACCGGGACGTACTGATCAAGGACAACGAGTTTGAGAACGCACAGGCGGCCATCTACAACGCCAGCGATTCCTTCTTCGCGATCCCGGGTGTGCCGCAGAACACGGTCACGATCAGGAACAACACCATCACCGGTTCGATGCCTGATTCGGGCTCCAACACATCGACCGGAATCACCGGCGTGTACGGAAGCGACCACGTGATCGAGGGCAACCAGATCGACGCCGTGTCCGCCGGTGGCCAGCAGGAAGGCATCTACCTGGAGGGTGGAGATCCCTTCATGACGGCCGTTGTGAACGGCAACTCGATCACCGACCAGTTCATCGGCATCCGGTCGAACGCTTCGCCGTCTGTCGTCAACTCGATCGATCTGACCGCGACCGGCAACCGGATCGCCGGCAACGACACAGGTATCCAGAACGACAGCCTGGATCCGGTCATGGCCAAGAACAACTGGTGGGGATGCAACCTCGGTGCCGACTCGGCCTGTGGCGACACCACCGCCGGTGATGACGTTTCCAAGAGCCCGCACCTGGTGCTGAGTGCTTCGGCCTCGCCGGAGACGATCTACTCGAATGCGGATCAGTCGGTGATCACGGCCAACCTGACCCGCAACTCGAACGGCAATCAGGTGCCGAACGGCATTCCGCCGACCGACATCGATTTCGGACGACCGACCTCGGCCTGATCTCACCGGCCACTCGGACGACGAGCCAGGGCAGGGCGACATCGACGCTGACCTCTGACAACGTGACCGGCACCGCGAACACCACGGCGACGCTCGACAGCCAGATCGTGACCGTCCCGTGGAGATCCAGCTCGCGCCTGACGGCCCGACCGGAGCCGACCGGTGCACACCGGCGGGACCGGCGCGACCGGAGCAACCGGTTCGACCGGCCAGACCGGAGCCACCGGCGCAACCGGAGCACACCGGAGCAACCGGACACGACCGGAGCCACCGGCTCGACCGGAGCCACCGGCCCGACCGGAGCCATCGGCGCCAACCGGAGCCACCGGAGCAACCGGGACATCGGACCGGACGGCCGACCGGCTCGACCGGTGCCACCGGCCAGACCGGAGCGACCGGCGCAACCGGCGCCACCGGAGCAACCGGACCGACCGGAGCCACCGGCGCAACCGGAGCCACCGGCCCGACCGGAGCCACCGGCGCGACCGGCGCCACCGGAGCACACCGGACCGACCGGAGACACCGGCTCAACCGGAGACATCGGCCGACCGGCTCGACCGGAGCCACCGGACGCGACCGGCGACATCGGCCCGACCGGAGACATCGGCGCGACCGGCTCGACCGGAGCCGACCGGAGCCACCGGTGACATCGGAGCCACCGGCGACACCGGAGCGACCGGTGACATCGGACGCGACCGGCTCGACCGGAGCCATCGGACGCGACCGGAGACACCGGCCCGACCGGAGACATCGGAGCGACCGGCGCGACCGGAGCAACGCGGACCGACCGGAGCCACCGGCGCCACCGGAGACACCGGAGCGACGGTGCCACCGGCGACGACCGGACCGACCGGAGCCACAGGCGCGACCGGAGACACCGGCCCGACCGGCCCGACTGGAAACGAAGGCCCGACCGGAGCGACCGGTGACACCGGAGCGACCGGCAACGAAGGACCGACCGGTCCCAGGGGACCGCAGCAACAACGAAGGCGAGCCGACGATCAAGCGCAGCTGGAAAGACCCCGATCGACGGTCAAGAAGAACCGGGAGATCAAGCTCGCTCAAGGTCAAGTGTGTCGAAGGCACCTGCAAGATCCGCAAGGTTCAGGTCCGCTTCAACGTCAACAACCGGGTCTTCAACGGAAGCCGGCAGGTTCAACAGGAGCAACATCGGGACCGGCAAGAGCCGGCGTCGTCAAGACCACGATGCCGAAGTTCCTCTTCAGGAAGCTGAAGCAGGGCAAGGTCTCCGGAACGGTCACCGCCAACGTGACCGCCACCTCGAGACAACGGCGCCCGCATCCGCCAGAGCATCCGGACCGGCCTGAAGCGCTGAGAGGCAGGGAGGATCGATCAAAGCGGATCCGGGCGAGGGAGAGCCGACCGGGTCCGGCTCGATCAGTTCCGGAGGCTCCCCCTGGGTCCGGCACTCAGGGAAGCGGAGTTTCCGGAAGCTCCGGCCCGTTCGAGCATTGCGGCACGAGGTAGTCCTCGGCGCAGACCGTCCGGGGCCGCCACTCGTTCTGGAGTTCGTTGCGGGCTTCGACCTGGGCCCGCTGGATCAGCGCCGAAGAAGCCTGGCCGGCCGCTTCTTCTTTGACCCTCTCGAAGGGCCGGACATCGGCCGGTGTCTCGCTGACAACCTGGACTACGTACCAGGTGCCGTCTACTTCGAACGGTCCCGCAACGGCATCCAGCGGAGCGTCGAAGATCTCGTCGACCAGGCCCGGCGAGCTGAGGGCCGGGACCCTGCTGGACGCTCAGGATGCCGTCGCCAGCCGAGAACCGCGACATCGTCACTGATCTCGACGGAGACGGCACGTAGCGATTCTCCCGATCCGGCCCGTTCGGCGGCCTGACTGGCGGCGTCTTCGTCATCCACGGCGACGATCTCCACGGTGCGCTCACCGGGCGTCCCGAACAGCTGGGGGTTTTCTTCGTAGAAGGCTTCGACCTCTTCGTCCGACGGAGCTCTCGGCTCCTGAAGTGAGCTCGAGCAGCGACCGCTGTCCGGCGAGGCTTGCCCGGAGCTGATCCTCGAGGTCGACGCGCTGCAGTCCCGACGCTTGAAGCAGGGTTTTCAAACGGGCCGTCTGGGTTGCTTCGAGCTGGTCGAGCCGGCCCTGGATCTCTTCATCGGGCAACTCGAAACCGTCCTCGGCGGCAGACTGGATGACCCACTGTTCCTCGATCAGTTCGGTGACCGTGTCGCTCTGGATCTGCTGGTACTGCTGCCGGCAGTTCTCCCTGAGCTGGGCGTTGGTCGGCACCGTCGGGCTCTGGCCCCGGGGCGCATCTCCCGGGGCCCCGGTACTCAGTTTCCTGAGGTCGCTGGCGCAGCGTTCGAAACGCGGCGGGTCGATGATCCGACTGGAGCCGGTCGTCCCTTCGAGCGGTGAAATACCGCGGAGTTCGGCCTTCAGTCGCCGCTGGTAGGTCGATTCCGAGATCGGGACATCGGCCACCTGGGCGATCGCACCGTCCGGCAGGGTTGCCGCCGATGCCGGGTCGGATTCGTCCCCATCCCCGCATGCGGAGAGGAAAAGCGAGCCGGCGGCGACGGTGGCCGCGACCAGGACGGGGGCGAACGGACGGCGGTAAATGAAAGGTCTGTTCATGGGCGGGGAGCATAGCCGCGGCTCTGAAGAGACGGCTTCAAGCGACGACCGTCACACAAGTACGGCGTGTTCATGTATAGTCATCGCATTCGTAAGGGATGGGAGTCCGGCGTCGTTATGGCGCGAGTCCTGAGTCAGAGCAGTACGGGAGGAAAATCAAATTGTCCATTAAGGGAGCAGGGGAGGAAGTTATGTCTGCAGGTAATGCCACTTCGGGGGTCCGTTTTCGCGTTTTCATGATCAGCGCGCTCGCGGTCATGACGCTGGGCCTCTTCGCGCTGCCCGCTATTGCAAGTGCAGCGGCACCCGTGGCCAGCGATGTCTTCGCAGGCACCAACGACGTGACCCCGGTCGACGTCAACTTCAACGCGACTGACGGCGGCACCCCGCCGGTCACCTACTCGATCGTCACCCCGCCCCTCGGTGGCACGCTCGGTCGCGGTCAACCAGACGCCTCCCGGCTCGGTGATCTACACCGCCAACCCGACCTTCGCCGGTATCGACAGCTTCACCTACCGCGCCGACCAACGTCGACGGAACGTCCGAATACGCGCGACGCCACGGTCATCGTCCGCCCCGACACGGCGATCGACGCCGGCCCCAGCGGACTGACCAATGACGACACACCGACCTTCGAGTTCTCCTCCCCCCAGGCCGGAACGGTCTTCGAGTGCTCGATTGACGCTGACGCTTACGCCGCCTGCACCAGCCCCTTCACCGCCGCCACCCTCTCCGACGGCGCCCACACCTTCGACGTCCGCGCCCGTGCCGGACTCGGCGGCCCGCTCGACAACTCCGCCGCTCGGCCAGCTTCGACGTCGATGCAACCGCCCCGACCGTCAGCCTCGAGCAGGCCGGAGCGTCAGGACGACCCGACCAAAGCTCGCGCGATCGAGTTCACGCTCAGCGCCGACGAGGATCTCAACGCCGGCACGGTTGATGCTTCGGACTTCGACGTGACCAACGGCATCGATCGACAGCGTCACCGGCGCCGGTGACACCTACACGGTCGCCGTGACCGCCACCGGCTGACGGTGCCGTTGAGATCGCACCTTCGGGAACCTTCGAGGTCGAAGACCTCGCCGGTAACGCCCAGGCCAGCGCCGACGGCGCCGACCGCACCGTCACCTACGACGGCACCGCGCCGACCGTCACCCTCGAGCAGGCCTCCGGCCAGGCCGATCCGACCAACGTCTCCGCGATCGAGTTCACGCTCAGCTCCGACGAGGATCTCGAGCGGCGCTTCGGTCGACGCCTCCGACTTCGACGCGACCAACGGCACCATCGATTCGGTCACCGGTTCGGGCGAGACGCTTCACCGTCACCGTGACCGCCGCGGCTGACGGCGCCGTCTCGGTCGCCCCTTCGGGCACCTTCGAGGTCGAGGATCTCGTCGGCAACACCCAGGGCGCTGCCGCTCGGCGCCGATCGCACGGTCACCTACGACACGACTGCTCGCCGGTAGTCAGTATCGACCAGGCCGCAGGCCAGGCCGATCCGACCACCGAGCACCTCGATCGAGTTCACCCTGAGCTCGGACGAGGACCTCGCTGCCGGTTCGGTCACCGCAGCCGATTTCGACGCGACCAACGGCAACGATCGACTCGGTCACCGGCTCCGGTGACGAGTACACGGTCACCGTCACGCGCCGCCGCCGAAGGAGACGTCGAACTCGACGCCTCCGGCACCTTCTCGGTCGACGACATCGCCGGCAACGCGCAGACCACGGCCGGCACCACCGACGACATCGTTGCTCTACGACACCGCCGCCCGACTTCACCCTCGAGCAGGCCGCCGGCCAGGACGATCCGACCAACAGCGCGGCGATCGAGTTCAGCTTCACCGCCGACGAACCGGTCGACGCGGCCACGGTCGACGACTTCCGACTTCGACGTCACCAACGGCACGGTCGACAGCGTCACCGGCTCCGGCGACCCTACACGGTCGCCGTGACCGCCGCCGCTGACGGCGACGTCGATGATCGCGCCGTCGGGCACCTTCTCGGTCTCGGACTTCATTCCCAACGCCACGACCGCGATCATCGGCGGCACCGACCGCACCGTCACCTACGACAGCACGGACCCGGTCAGCCACGATACGACTCGAGCCCGAGCGACCCGAGCCGCGACCGCAACGCCGACCTTCACCTTCAGCGCCGACGAGCCGGTCACCGGCTTCGAATGCAGCCTGGTTGCCGACGCTGATCCGTCGGACTTCCAGGCCTGCACCTCGCCGTTGACTTCAGCGCTGCTGGCCCCGGGCGACTACCGCTTCGAGGTTCGCTCGACCGACCCGGCCGGCAACACCGGCGCTGCCGACAGCTTCAGCTGGACCCTCATGCCTCCGCGATCACCGGTGCCGCCCGAGCAGGCCACCTACTTCACCCGCGGCGGCAACCCGGTGCTCGATCACCATCCTCGCCACCGACACCCAGCCCGGCGACCTCAGCTACACGCTCGCAGAACGCCGACCGGCGGCGGCACCCTCGGCAGCTTCAACGTCTACGCCGGGCAGCGGCAACGCCCTCTACACCTCGGCCGACGGCTTCGCCGGCACCGACACGGTGACCGTGCGGGTCCGCAACACCGTCACCAACGCCTTCACCGACATCGACGTCGATGTCGTCGTGCGTCCCGCGACCCGTCTGCTCAGCGGACCGGGTGTCGGCCTGGCCAACCCGAACTCGAACACCGCCACGCCGACCTTCACCTTCGACGCGGTCTCCGGACCCGGCGACGGTGTCGGTCGCCGGCGTCAGCTTCCCTGCTTCCTCGACGGCAACCCGCTGCCGACCAGGCATGTGCCTCGGGCAGCTGCACCCCGGCAGCACCGCTCTCCGACGGCCCGCACGAGTTCGAGGTCATCGGCTGCCAAGCCGGCCCTCAACGAGCGACACCCAGACCCAGACCGTCCAGTTCACGGTCGATACGGTCGCCCCGGACGCGCCGGTCCTGACCGGTACCGAGGGTCTGACCAACGGCAACGACCTCAGCTACCAGGTGACGCTGCCCGAAGGCACCGCTGAGTGCCGCCTGATCGGCCCCGGCGATCCGACGCCCGGCCTGGGCACGACCACGACTGTGACGGCGACGGTCGACTTCGCCGACGTCGCCGACGGTGACTACACCTTCGAGGTGCGCACCGTCGACACCGCCGAGAACCGCTCGCCGGTCTCCAGCCTCGACGCCACCGTCGATACCGACGTCAACGTGACCATCGACAGCGCCCCGGCGACGGCAATACCGACGCCCGTCCGACGATCGAGTTCAGCTCGCCCGAGGATCCGGACGTCACCTACACCTGCCGCCTGTTCCCGGCCGCTGCCGCTCCGGAAGAGCAGCCCGGCCTTCGAGGCCTGCGGCTCGCCCTTCGTCACTCCGTTCCTCGATACCAACGTGCGTCACCGCTTCGAGGTCAACGGAGTCGATCCGGCCGGCAACGAGACGTCTCGAGTTCGGTCGAGTGGGATCAGGACAACACCGCTCCGGTGCGTGCCGCCGCCCGACGTGACCGTCGAGGCCGGGGAGACGCGTCACCGTGCCGCTCGGCTCGACCGACGCCGACAGCGACCCGCTGACCTACTCGATCACCACCGATCCGATCACCGGCGGAACGCTCGGTGACATCGACCAGCCCTCGGGTGACGTCGAGTTCACCGCTGACAGCGACGCCAGCGGTGATCTACACCTTCGACTTCGAGGTCACCGACCAGCGTGAGGGCGGCACCGTCTACCGGTACCGCCACCGTCAGGGTCCAGCCGCAGACGGTCTTCGTCACCGAGCCGCCGGCCGAGACCAACAACGTGACCCCGACCTGGACCTTCGAGTCCCCGGCCGGTGGAACCACCTTCGAGTGCCAGCTCGACGCCAACCGCGTGGGAGCCCTGTGACGGCGGCACCTACACCCCGGCAGTCGATCTGACCGAAGGCCCGCACGGACTCCTGGTCCGCGCGACCAACGGTGCGCTCGCCGATCCGACTCCGGCTGTCAGCCTGATCACGGTCGACCTGACCGCACCCGGACGTGGCGATCGACGTCAGCCCGGTCGCGCTCAGCAACGACCCGACCCCGGCCTTCGAGTTCAGCTCGACCGACCCGACGGCCACCTTCGAGTGCTCGATC
Source organism: uncultured Solirubrobacterales bacterium (assembly GCA_963709475.1). GTDB lineage: Bacteria > Actinomycetota > Thermoleophilia > Solirubrobacterales > 70-9 > 67-14. The sequence goes on from CAVPWI010000002.1 coordinate 163,191, forward strand.
GACGAGGGCGACTGCGGCAGCCTGTGACATCGGCGCGAGCCGAGCGCGGCCCTCGACGACGGCATGCGCAACTTCCGCGTCCGCGCGGTCGACCCGGCCACCAACGCCGGTACGCCCGACCGAGCTACGACTGGGAAGCTCGACGCGACCGATGCCGGAGATCACGCTCGGCGGCACTCCGCCGGAAGTGCGCCAACGGACCGGGCGAAGGCAAGCAGACCAACGCCAAGCGGCCGATCTGGTACTTCGAGCGCACGGACATCAACCTCGACGACAGCCACGGTGCGCTGCCGGATCGACGCGCAGCCGTGGCTCGAGACCTGCCTCACGCCGTTCCAGCCGTCCAGCAACCTGAACGACGGGGCGCACACGCTCCAGATCGAGGCCGATGACAACGCCGGCAACGTCGGCAGCCTGACGCGTCGACTTCACGGTCAACACCCTGGCCGCCTCGGTGGCGATCACCGAAGCGCCGGCCAGCCCCTCCGGGCCGACCGCGAACTTCGAGTTCACCGCCTCCAAGGACCTCGGTCCGCAGGGCAGGTTCGAGTGCCGCAGCAACCTCAACGGCGGCTCGTTCGGCGCCTGGGCAGACCTGTGCCTCGCCGCTCCAGCTGACCGGGCTGAGCTCCGGCAACAGGACGCTTCGAGGTCCGCGCGGTTGACAGCGCCGGCAACGTCAGCAATGGCGCCTCCGTCGCTTCGCACACCTGGACCACGGTCGGTGGTGAGCCGGATACGGCGATCACCGCCTCAACCAAGTCCGGTACCGACGCTTCGTTCGCATTCAACTCGCCCGGCAACCCGGTAGCGAGCTTCGAATGCAGCCTCGACGGTGCCCCGTTCACCGCCTGCAGCTCCCCGAGGAGCTACAGCGGACTGAGCGTCGGCGACCACGACTTCGAGGTCAGGGCGGTCAACTCGGTCGGTACCCGGGACTCGAGCCCGGCCACCGACACCTGGACGGTAGCCGCGAATACGGCGCCGGATACGAACATCACCAGGCGGCCCCCGGCCCGGACCACGGACACCGGAGCCACCTTCGAGTTCGCATCGACCGAGGCTGTATCGACCTTCGAGTGTCGCCTGGACGGCGGCGCCTGGGAGGCCTGTGACAGCCCGAAGAGCTACACCGATCTCTCGCTGGCCGAGCACACCTTCGAGGTGCGCGCGTCCAACCTGGGCGGTCTGACCGACCAGTCACCGGCTTCGGTCACCTGGCTGGTATCCGAGACCCTGGTCGATCCGACCCCGGCTGAGATCAAGCCGCCGGTCATCCGGGCCGCGAAGAAGGTCAAGTCAGGCAAGAAGATCAAGGTCAACGTCCGGGTGAGCAACACCGGCGAGACAGCGGCTGAGGTCGAGGTCTGCGTCAAGTCACCCAAGAAGCTGGTCAAGGGCAAGGCCCAGCGCTGCCGCACCATCTCGGTTGACGGCGAGAGCACTGCGTCGACCAGGTTCACCCTGAAGACCAAGCCCCGCAAGAAGGGCAAGAGGGTCAAGCTGAGGGTGAGCACGAGAGACGTGACGGGTGACAAGAAGCCCAAGTTCCGGGGCCACGTCACGGTCCTGAAATAAGCGACTTCGACAGGGAGATAGAGGTCGATCATGAATAGAAGCCACAAGACAATCACCGGGCTGGGAGTTGCCCACGACCAGGGACGGCAGGGCTTCACTGTCCGCCGTGCCCTGATCGGACTGATCGCTGCGTTCGCGCTGTTCTTTGGGGGACCGGCGGTCGCCCAGGCGTCATCCGGCCTGTCGGCCAGCACGAGCAACGTGACCATCAACGGCGGCACGGTCAACTTCGGTGCGAACGGCCAGGGCGACCTGCCGGCAACCCAGACGCTCTACTTCTGGACAACCGAGTCCAGCGGTGGCTTCTTCAACAGCTCGACCAAGAGGCTCGACGTCGACGTCGACCTGTCGAACTCGAACTATGAGCGCAGCGGTGGCGACTGTGAAACGCAGTCGCCGGGCAGCGGCTATGAGTTCCGCGCCCGGATCTCCTGGCGCGGCGGCGGCTCTTCGAACCGCAGGTGCTCGATCGAGCTGAGCCTGAAGGCCGGCACTCCGATCGGCGTGCAGAACGGCACCTTGACTTTCCAGCAGACCGGCACCGGCTGGGGCGGCGGCTCGACCACCTCGGGCAGCGCCAGCCTCGAGGCGACGGTTGCAGAGCAGTCCGGGGCCGTCGTGCGCCTGACCGGACCGGGTGGCGAAGAGAACAACTTCGATTACGCCCCGGTGGCAGTCGGCGATTCGAGTACCAGGACCTTCACTCTCGCCAATATCGGTACAAGCGTCGTTGACAACCTGTCGGTTGCCCTCGGGGCCGAGGCTTCAACCTCGTACTCCATCGAGTCGAATACCTGCGGAGCTTCACTGCCGCTGTTCTCGGACTGTCAGGTCCAGGTCAAGTTCGAGCCCACGGCCGACGTCGGCGTGGAAGCGAAGACGTTGAACTTCACTTCTACCAGTCATACGACCGCAACGATGAACCTCACGGCACAGGGCCAGATCCCGACCGCCGAACTCGATGTTGACCCGGGCTCCTGGACTTACGAGGACGCGTCCGTGGGATTCCCGCTGACCAAGTCGTTCACGGTGACCAACACCGGCAATACGACACTGGACCTGACCTACTCATCCACGGATGCTGCCAACTTCCCGCAGACTGGCGGAACCTGTGGCGCTTCGCTGAACGTCAACCAGAGCTGCACCTACTCGATCCAGTTTGATCCCCAGGCGGCCGGCCCCGACGCCAAGTCCGGCAGCTTCACGGTTGATGGCGCGACCTTCCTGGTCCCGGCCGGTGCCAGTCAGACCGTCAACCTCGACGGTACGCGTGTCCCGGCAGCATCATCGATCGAGATCCGCGACACGGCCGGAACCACGGTCAAGACCAGCCATGACTACGGAGCGGTCAACGTCGGATCCGGATCCAGCTACACCTTCACCATCCGAAACACCGGCAACATCCCGGTAGTCGGGCTGAATTCCGGCCTCGCGCTGAGCGGACCCGAGGTTGGCAACTACTCGGTCAGCACGAACAACTGCCCGGCCAGCCTGCCGCGCGATGCGACCTGTCAGGTGACCGTTTCGGTGAATCCGAACCGCACCGGTGTGCGCAGGGCAACACTCACGGTAACTCCCGGCGCCCAGGCTGTGACCGCGGCGCCCCAGGCTGTCACGCTGACCGCTGAAGGCAGCGGCATCACGATCTTTAACGACGTGAACGAGAACCTCACCGGCGTAGTCCACAAGCGCTGGCTCGAATCGCTGACCGTAGGTGGTGCCGCCCCGATCGGCGACCGCATCAAGGTCTCCTTCGAGGTGGACAAGGGCTCGGCCCAGACGATCGAAGACGTGCTGATCAGCAACCAGTCACCGACCAATGACTCCTCACCGGGTGCCGGCACCTTCAACCCGATTCCGGGTGGAATCGGCGCGGTCACGATTCACACCAAGCCCGGCAGTCCGCGCGCCTTCATCACCGCTGAGATGCCGGCCGTTTCAGCTCTTGGCGCCGACATCGGTACCTACGGCTTTGACGACGGCTTCCTCGGACTCTGTGGAATCTTCGGCGGCGGTAGCTCCGTGTCCAACGATCATCGCGTCTTCTTCCGCCTGCGTGACCAGGGAGGCAACCTCTCGGGAATTGTCGGCACCAGGATCCGCTTCACCGACGCCCGCTTCGGCTGCGCCAACCCGGCGCCAATCATGACCGACCAGGAGGTCCTGTCGGTGGACGGCGTACCCCAGCCGGACGGCACTCAGAATGCGGTCGCCGCCCCCAATACCCCGGTGGTATTCGGTTTCAACGCAACCACCCTTGACGCCGACCGATTCGACGGCCTCAACTGGCGCATCCGCAACTCCAAGACCGGTGAAGTTTTCGTCAAGCGCTCGACCGGATTTGCCCCTTGCGCTGATCCCTGCATCGACGACAGCATCTTCTCGACCAACGAAACCCCGACCACCGGTGGACGCCTCAACTTCCCCGCCAACGACGCGGTCCAGAAGGAGCTGACGGTCAGCTTCCCCAGCCGTGGACGCTGGATCGTCGAAGGCGCGCCACGTGGTCAGAACAATCGCCTCGAGCAGTTCCAGTCGATCGGTGCGGCTTTCGTCAACAGCGGCGCGGGCAGCCCGACTATCTCGCTTACCGGCGCGCCCGGTCCGCGTCCTGACACGGACTCGACCTATTCGATCACCGCCAACGTGGCCGACCCGGCCGATTCGTCGAACGGCTTCGACGGCCAGGGTGGTCGCCCGCAGGTCATCGAGTGGGACCTGAACAACAACCCGACTGACGGCCCGGCCGGAGACGGCTTCGAACTCCGGTTCGAAGGCAACCCCGACGCCGGCGTCGCCGGAGTCGACCTGACTCAGCCTTTCTCGACAGTCGGCAAGACCCCCGGTCCGTACGCGATCCGTGTTCGTGTCACCGACAACGGTGGTGTGACCGGGGCCGACCCGTCCGCCCGCAGCACCACTGAGACGGTCAACTTCACGATCAACTCGGCGCCGCAGGCGATCACCGAGACGATCAACCTCGAAGCCGACCAGAGCCAGCCGGCAGCGATCGAGTTCCGCGCTGATGATGCCGACCTCGATCCGTTCACGGTGGACGTCACCCCGGATGCCGGTAATGACGGCACCGCGACCGGTGGAGGAAATACGAAGGACTACACCTGGCCGGCGGCTTACACCGGTAACGACACCTTCGACTTCTTCGCCTCCGACGACAAGAACGGCGTCGGGCCGACCGGCACGCTGACCGTCACCGTCCGTCCGAATACCACCATCGATTCGGCTGACCCCAACGGCAGCAACCCGGTTCCGGGCAACAACTTCCTCGGCGCCACCACCAGTACGGATGCCGAGTTCGACTTCAGCTCGCCGCAGACCCCGGTCGTCTCCTACGACTGCCGCCTGCTGCGTGACGGAAACGTGATCGAGGACTGGGCCAGCTGTGTCAGCGGTCCGTCCGGTACCAAGGACTACAGCGGCCTTGAAGACGGCCTGCACCGGTTCGAAGTCAGGGCAGTCAACGCCGACGGCGAGGCCGACGGCACCCCGGACTTCCGCACCTGGCGTGTGGACAACACCGTCCCCGTCGCCCGTGTCCTGGTCGGTCCGCCTTCGGACCAACCGAACGTCCAGCCGCGTCCGACCAACGATCCTTCGCCGTCTTACCGCTTCGACGCCGATGATCGCTCGCCGCAGGAGTTCATTACCTACGAATGCCGCGTCCTGTTCGGGCCTTCGGCCGGCATCTGGAAGTCCTGTGGGTCGCCGTCTGATTCGCAGGGCAGCTCGCAGGTCGACTTCGTCGGACCCGGTACCGACTTCACCGTCGGCACCGACCTGACCGAAGGCACCTACAGCATCGAAGTACGGGCGACCGACGATGTCGGGCTGACCGGCCCGGCAACGCTCGAGACCTTCCTGGTCGACCTGTCACCGCCGGTGACCTCGATCGCCAGCGGTCCTTCCGGCCTGATCAACAGCCGCGACGTGACCTACCAGGTGACTTCGACCGAAGCCAACTCGACCTTCAACTGTCGACTGGTCGGCCAGAGCCAGGGCGAGATCTTCAACGCCCTCTGCCCGGGTGGAGCCAGCCCCAACTTCACCGGTCTGGCTGATGACATCTACGAGCTGGAAATCACCGCGATCGACCCGGCGACCAATAACGACCCGGCCCCGCCGGTGGCCGAGTTCGAGGTGGACGCGACTGAACCCGAGACCAGCGGCGGCGACGTCGACTTCGGCGACGGCGTCACCCCGGACAGGCTCACCCAGGAGCGACGGATCACGGCCAGCTTTGCCGGTACTGACAGTCGCCAGCTCCAGGGCTTCCAGTGCCGCATCGACTCCACCGACGACGAGGACTGGCAGACCTGCCAGTCACCCGAGACCTACAGCGGCCTGGCCGAGGGCGACCACAGGCTCGAACTGCGCAGCCTCGACGAAGCGGGCAATACCGACTCTTCGCCGATCGTGATCGAGTGGACGATCGACCTCACCGGACCCGATACCGAGATCACCGTCGCTCCTTCCGGAGTAATCAGCGACGACGATCCGACGATCGAGTTCACTGTCAATGAAGCCTCAACCAGCGAATGCAGCATCGACGCCGGCGCCTGGGGCCCTTGCTCCAGCCCGGTTTCGATGAGCACTCTGGCCGGTGGCCCGCTGGCCGACGGTCCGCATACGGTCCGCGTCCGTTCCACCGACACCGCACTCAACATCGAAGCGACTCCGGCTTCGGCAACCTGGCAGCAGGACACGGTTGCCCCCGAGGTTGAGATCACCGCCGCACCGCCGGCCTTTGGCCCGGTCGGTGACGTCGACTTCGGCTGGATCGTCCGCGACGGCAGCCCGCTGGTGATTTCACCCGAGGCGTCGGCCGAGTGCCAGATCGATCTCGGTCCGTGGGAGCCCTGCGACCGCAGCCTGACGATCCCGTCTCCGGCGAACGGACCCCATACCTTCAGCGTGAGGGCCACCGACGAAGCCGGCAATGTGAGCGCTCAGGCGGATCACACATTCGAGATCCTCGGTGCTCCTCCGGTCTCGCCGAGCATCGACAACTCTGATCCGGCCGACGGAGCGACGACCCGCTTCAAGACGGCCAGTTTCGCCTTCTCGCATCCCGAAGAAGAGAACCCCGGCTTGCTCGCCGCACTCGAGTGCCGTGTCGACAACGAGGTGTGGGCTGTCTGCCAGAGTCCCTTCCAGGTCTCGGCCCTGACCGACGGAGCCCACCAGTTCCAGGTCCGTGCTCGGGACGTGGCCGGCAACCTGAGCCCGTCAGCCGTCGTCGACTGGGAGGTCCAGAGCACCGCTCCGGTCACCACGATCAACAGCGGTCCGAACGGTCTGACCTCGCAGAAGGCGACCACGGTCACCTTCTCCAGCAACAAGGCCGGCACCTTCGAATGCAGTCTCAACAGCGCTGCCTGGGCAGCCTGCGCCTCGCCGCTCCAGCTCACCGATCTGGCGGACGGCCCGTACAACCTCCGGGTAAGGGCGGTCAGCTCTGTGGCCCCGGTAGGAGTCAAGGATCCGACCCCGGCATCGAGAAACTGGACAGTCGATGCGACCGCTCCGGAGACCACGATCGACTCGGCCCCGACCGGATCGACCGAGGATACGAGCGCCCAGGTCACCTTCTCCAGCGACGACCCGTCCGCAGGCTTCCAGTGCAAGCTGGACGACAACAACTTCAGCGGATGCTCAAGCCCGCTGAACCTGAACAACCTGCCGGTAGGCGTGCGGGTGCTCCAGGTCCGCGCCATCGACGCGGCCGGCAATACGGACGACACTCCGGAAGAGGCCAGCTGGACGATTTCTGCTCCTGTGGTCCCGGTATGCCCGCCCGGCACCAGCGGAACCCCGCCGAACTGCGTGGATCTGCCCCCGGTCGTCGGTGACGAACTCGTCGCCACACTCACCGGAGGCTCACTCAACATCGACGCCCTCGGTGAAGTCGACCTTCCGGCCGGTCAGCTGATCGTCAACGGCGCGCTGGATGACGACGGCAACTGGGGCGTGCCGCAGGCCGGAGTCAACTTCCTGCCGGTTGAGCAGACCATCGACGCGCCCGGCATCGGAATGGTCACCGTCAAGATCTCGATCTCGGCCACCGGCCCCGGCGTCGGCACCCTGCCCAACGGCGGCGGAGCCGCATCGCTGAGCCTGCCGGTTCAGGCCAAGCTCGAAGCCTCGCTCGGTGCGATCCCGATCATCGGCCCGGAGGCCGACTGCTTCCTCAGGCCGATCCAGTTCGACCTGACCGGTACCTACGACGAAGCCGGACAGACGGCGACCGTGGGATCACCCGGGGTCACCTTCCCGCCGGTCAGTGCCGGTTGTGGTCCGCTCGGCAGCACCGTCAACGATCTGATCGGCCTGCCGAGGAACGACATCGGCATCTCGCTGACCTTCGACCTGGTCAGGACAGTTGCCCCGTCCGGCAGCCCGAAGCTGAGCAAGCCCAGGGTAAAGGCGCCGAAGAAGGTCAAGTCAGGCAAGAAGGTCAAGATGACCGTCACGGTCCGCAACAGTGGCGACGCCCCGGCCAGCAACGTAAAGGTCTGTGCCGTCGCCAAGCAGAAGAAGCTGGTCAAGGGCAAGTCGAAGGTCTGTCGCACGATCGGCGTGATCACCGGCGGCGGTGGTGCCGGCAAGGCCAGGATGAGCTTCAAGACCAAGTCCGGAAAGAAAGGCAAGAAGCTCAAGTTCCAGGTGACGGCTACCTATGTCACCGAAGGCAAGAGAACCCGGACACGAACCGGCCACGTCACGTTGATGAAGTAGGGGAGAGATCAAAGTGAACGCGACTACATCATCAGGGAACACCGTCCAGGAGGCAAGGGAGAACATGGGAGCAAGCAGAGTCAAGACAAGTCGAAAGAAGGCGACCGCAGTAATCGCTTTCTTCATGCTGGCGATGGTCGCCATGCTCGCGCCCGGCACCGCCTCGGCTCAGAAGATCGCCAACCCTTCACCGCCCGATTTCTATGGTGAGCTGACCGGTGGCTTCATCCAGCTGGTCGGTGGTGGCGGCGCGACCAAATTCGAGCTCGGTCTTGACTTCGAGGAACTTGGATTCGCCCGTCCTACATTTCGCGGCACGGTGAGTCCGGCGGGAGACATCTTCGTCCCCCAGGCCCAGCTCGTATTCCCTCCCCTGAACTTCGAGATCCCGCCCGACACGGTCAACCTGACCTTCCTGCCGACCGCACCGGCGACCGGCAAGATCGACCCGCTCACCGGGCGAGTCGACTTCCGCGTACAGCTCCGGATCCAGGGCAGCGGTAACGCTCAGGGCGTGAGCCTCGGTGGTTCATGCTTCGTCGGCAGCGCCTCACAGCCGATCGACATCAACGGTACGACTCATCAGGGCACCTTCCCCGCTGCCAGCGCTCTCTACCAGGCCACTTTCGAGCCCAATGGCGCTTTCCTCGGCGGAATTCAGGAAGGTGGTCCTTACTCGGACGAAGCCGGCGTATGGCCCGCCACTCCGACGCCCCCCGGCGGAATCCCTGCTCCGGAGCTCGTGCCGCGAGTAGCCGGCAGTTTCCGGGTAGGCAACGATACGCTCAGCGCGATCGGCGCCACCGGCTGTGGTCCGCTCGGCCTCGCCAACGGTCCGCTGAACGACGCGGTCGGCCTGCCGACCCAGGCCGGCGACAGCACCGCCGTGCTCGACTTCGCTTTCGTCGTAGGCGGCTCGCGCGTCGGTCCTGACGCAATCGTCCAGAAGGGCGTCAAGTCGAATTTCAACGCCCCGGGTCTCTCCAGCCCGACCTGGCCCTCGACCGAGGTCCCGGAACTCCCGACCACGGTCGCCTCCTCGATCAACGCTTCGAGCTCGACCTTCCAGGTCGGACCGAACGCGGGTGGCCGCTACTCGTTCGACCTCGGCACCGGCACCTTCGGGCCGTTCACCGACGTCGCCTCCCAGCCGATCGTCTTCGCCACTCCCGGCGAGCGCACGATCCGGGTCAGGGCCCGCGACGCCGACGGCGACATCGATACCAAGAGCCGCACCATCCTGGTCGTGCCTTCGACCGACATCGGTATTTCGACCGGTGCCGTCGGGGGCGAGGTCCGCGGTGGCTCCAACGGTGTGATCCGCCTCGGGGTGACCAACAACACCGCCGGCCGCAGCAACACCCAGCCACTCACCGTGACCACCGACCTTCCGGCGGGCACCAGCTTCGTCGGAACCGACGCGCCTGCCGGATGGAACTGTTCCTTCTCGGCACCGACCGTCACCTGCACACTGCCGACCGGCGAGCTCGCCGGAGGCAGCTCCGAAGACATCGACGTAACCGTCGCTGTGGCACCGACCGCCACCAGCCCGCTGTCCTCGAGTGCCACGGTCGCCCAGGCGGGTGACCCGGTCGCGGGCAATAACACGGCCGCTGCCTCGATTCCGGTGGTCAAGACCGACCTCACGCTCGACCTCTCCCATACCGGTGACGTGGTCGCCAACGGCACCGTGGCCTACTCGGCCGCGGTCAGCAACGTCGGTGACGGTGCGACCGTCGGCAACACCGTGGTCACCGTGACCCTGCCGTCGGACCTCTCCTTCCGCAGCGCCGGCTCCGGTGGCACGGGATGGAACTGTGCCTCCGGCCCGACCCCGCAGAACGTGACCTGCACCCAGACCGGCGTCATCGCCGGCGGCTCGTCCGCACCGGCCCTCGCCGTGGTCGCCAAGGTAGATCGCACGGCCACCGGCCTGCAGACTGTCAACGGCACAGTCACCGCCCAGGGCGATACCGATGCCTTCGGCGGAATCAACAACGATTCCGATGACGCCACGGTGCTGGTCCTGCCGGACCTCGCACTGGCCTCGAGCATCTCCGGTGACTTCATAGTTGGAGACCCGGGCGTGGTCACCCTCACCGCAACCAACGAGTCGGTTGTTGACATCAACGGCCCGACTCAGGTCACCAGCAGCCTGCCCGCCGGCCTGACCGTGGCTTCGGTCTCGGGCACCGGATGGGACTGCGCGGCAACGACCCCGGGTACTGACCAGGTCGACTGCAGCTACGCCGCCGGCCTGCTCGCCGCCGAAGCCGCCCCTGACCTGACCGTGACCCTCGACGTCGATCACGGTGCCTACCCGGGCACGACTGTCGATTCGAGCCTGGCCAATTCCGAAGACGGCTTCGCGCCGAACAACGATGCCTCTTCGCAGGTGGACGTCAGGCGCCTTGACGTCGACATCTCGAAGACCGCCGTCCGCGACTTCAGCGTCGGCATCGACGGCCAGTACCGGATCAGCGTCAACAACGTCGGCGACGCTTCGACGGTCGGCCCGATCCGCGTACTCGACGAACTGCCGCCTGAGCTGAGACTCAAGAGCGTCTCCGGCGGAGGCTGGGACTGCTCAGCCTCGGTCGTCGGACAGCAGGACATTGACTGTGTTCAGAACGCCACTGTGACCCCGGGTTCGGCCGCTGCCGTGCTCAACGTCCGGGTAGACGTACTTGACGCCGCCGCCGACCTGGGCGAGGTGACCAACACCGCCACGGTCGATACCGACCGCGACGATCGCTCGGTCTCTGCTGACGACCCGGTCAACGGCAACAACTCCTCGACCGCGGTCACCAAGGCCGTTTCGGTCGACCTCTCGCTCGAATCCACTCACGGGCCAGTCTTCCGGACCGGCACGACTCAGGAGTATTCGCTGAAGGTCCGTAACGTCGGCACCTTCGACACGGTGGTCGGCGAGCCGGTCACGGTTGTAGACACCCTGCCGGTCGGCATGGTGCCGGACACGGCCTCGATCTGGACCGACCGTCCGGGCTGGGTCTGCACCGATGACGGTGGAGCCGGCGCTGCCGCACCCGCCTACATCGTGACCTGCGTCCTGGCAGCTGCCAGTCCCACCGACTCGGCGATCCTGCGCGGCGATACCGCGACGATCGAGATCCCGGTTGCGATCGGTGATTCGGCCGTCGACCCGTCGCTCAACGTCGCCGAGATCTCGACCGACAAGGACAACAACGTCGATCGAAGCCCGAACAACCGGACCGAGGACCCGACCCAGGTCAGCCGGATCGACCTTGAGTTGCTGGCCAGTCAGTCGATCGCCCCGCGCGCCGGCGGAATCGGCCAGATCTCGGTCGATGTCAACAACAACGGCACCAACCAGACGGTCAACCCGACCGTGGTCACGGTGCCGCTGGCCCCGGCGGTCTCGTACCGCCCGACCGGTTCGACCATCGCCGGCTGGGGCTGCACTTCGGCCGGTGCCGGCACCGACGTCACCTGCGTTCGCAGCCAGAGCATCCCGGCCGGCGACAGCGCGCCGCCGCTCAAAGTCCGGACCAACGTCGGGGCAGCCGCCCAGGCCAGCTGGACCACGGACGTGACCGCACGCACCGACGGTGAAGTCGCCGAGCGACTCGGCGATAACGACGTCGCTATCGACGAGGACCTCGAAGTGATCGACCTGCGCATGCTGAAGACCTTCGACCCGGCTTCGATCCGGGCCGGAACCCGCAGCAACTACCAGCTCAGCGTCGAAAACATCGGCAACACCGGCTCGACCGGCACCACCACGTTGACCGAGACGATCGATTCGACCTTCCAGAACCCGCAGGCCTCCGGTCCGGGCTGGAACTGCCAGATTGCCGGTCAGGATCTCACCTGCACCCGCACCGGCTCGGTCGCCGCAGGAGCCACCTCACCGCCGGTAGCGGTCAGCTTCGATGTTCCGATCGACGCCTCCGGTACCCGCGTCTCGACCGCCTCTCTGAGCAGCTCGAGCGATCCGTTCCCCGGCAACAACTCGACCAGCCCGCCGATCACGATCGTTGCTTCGGCAGACGTAGCGATCTCGATCGACCAGCCGGCCGCCGTCCGGGTGGGCGACCTGACCGACATCACCTACACGGTGCGCAACATCGGAACCGACTCGACCAGCGGTGATCCCGAGCGTCGATCTCAAGATCGAGATGCCGGCGAGCCTCGAGCCGGTATCGGCCGATTCGACCGACAACTGGGACTGCAGCCCGATGGCCGCTTCCGGCAATAACAACGCCTCCTTCGACTGCTCCTACGGCGGAGCTCGCTGGATCCGGGCGAGACGGTCACGGTGGACGCCCAGGTACGGGTCCTGCCGACCAGCGACTCCGAGACAGGAACGCTGGCCCGGGTCAGCTCTGCCGGAGACGTCAATCGCAATAACGACGTCGCTTCAGCGATCTCCAGCCTGAGTGGTCTCGACCTCTCTGCGGCGGTCAACGTCGCACCGGGTGCGGAGGACCTCGAGGCCGGTGTGACCAAGGCCCGTAACGTCATCGTCACCAACGAGGGCAGCGCCGCGACGACCGCTCCGGTCACCGTGAAGGTGCCGCTGCCGGCCGGCGTCCAGTGGAGCGACACGCCGCCCTACGGCACCGGCTGGTCGCAGTGTGACCTGATCGGTCAGACGGTCACCTGCTCCCGGGACGACGTGCTGCCTGCCGGCAACGCCTACCCGCCGCTGCGGATCGACCTGCAGCCGGCCAGGGCAAACGCCCCGTCGGTGAGCATCGACTACTCGGTCGAGACTCTGGCCGACGAGAACGCCGCCAACGACACGGCGACGAGGGTCGACACAGTTCTGTTCGATCCGGAGACCACGGTCGTCAGCGCGCCTTCCGGTACGACCACCGCCAGGAGCGCCTCGATCGAGTTCACCAGCGACGATCCGGCTGCCACCTTCCTCTGCAAGCTGGACCTCGGAGAGTTCGAAGCCTGCACCAGTCCGGTGAACCTGAGCGGACTCTCGCTCGGTGGACACTCCTTCATCGTCAAGGCGGTAAACGCCAACGAGATGGAAGATCCGACTCCGGGTGAGGTCAACTGGACAGTGGTCGCCGAGACCCCGGTAGGGGAGAGCGTGCCGGTCAAGGCAACGCTGCTCGGAGGCAATCTCAACATCGCCGCGCTCGGCGAGATCGAGCTGCCGGCCGATCAGCTGACCCTGGACGGCCAGTTGTTCGAGAACGGATCCTGGTCGGTCCCGCAGGCCGGAGTCGTCTTCCAGCCGATTGAGCAGACTCTCGACGCCCCCGGAATCGGACAGGTCACGGTCAAGATCTCGATCTCGGCCACCGGACCCGGCTCGGGCAACCTGCCCAACGGTGGCGGCGATGCCTCGTTCAACCTGCCGGTCCAGGCCAAGGTGGAAGCCCTGCTTGGAGCGATTCCGATCATCGGACCTGACGCCGACTGCTTCCTGCGTCCGATTCAGTTCGACCTGGCAGGCACATACGACGAAGCCGGAAAGACGGCGACTCTGAGCTCACCGGGAGTCACCTTCCCGCAGGTCAGTGCCGGCTGTGGTCCGCTCGGCAGCACGGTCAACGACCTGCTGGAGCTGCCACGCAGCGACATCGGCATCACGCTGAACCTGGCGATCGAGAAGGGGACCGTTGAGCCTGTCGGTCAGCCGAAGCTCGCCAGGCCGCAGGTCAAGGCGCCGAAGAAGCTCAAGGCCGGCAAGAAGATGACAATGCGGGTCGTCGTCCGGAACAGCGGAGACGCAGCCGCCAGCAACGTCAAGGTCTGCGTCAAGAGCCCGAAGAAGAAGATCAAGGGCAAGGGACAGCGCTGCAAGACGGTCAAGAGCGTCGCCGCCGGCCAGTCCAAGACGGTCAAGTTCAAGCTCAAGACCAAGAAGGGCAAGAAGGGCAAGGCCAACTTCAGGGTCAGCGCCGCCTACGTGGTCGATGGGTCAAGGGCCAGTGAGTTCAGGGGCCACGTAACCGTGCTGAAGTAGGCCAGACCTTCCAGAGCCGGCCGACACAGCCGTTTCACCGGGCCCGCCGCGAGATTCGATCTCCGGCGGGTCCGTTGTTTTTCGGCCACGGGGACCTTTAGCAGCCGGGCCGGACACGAGCACCCGTAGAGCGCTGGAAACCGCTATTCTTCCGGGTCGCCCTCGCCCTCTGGCCGAGGTTTTTATTTTGTAAGGGGCAATGCCCGAATAGTGAGGAAACATGGCACGCGGAGATGTGCGTATCGCGGTGACACTGGCATGTGAGTCATGCAAGCGCCGCAACTACCAAACGAATAAGTCGAAGCGCAATACCCCGGATCGGATCGAGATCCGGAAGTACTGTCGTTGGTGCGGAGACCACCAGCCGCACAAGGAAACGCGGTAGTGGCCAAGTCCAGGGCACAACGCAAGGCCGAGAAGCGCGCGCGCGAAGCGGCTGAGCGGGCCAAGCGCGAAGAAGAGTCGCAGGCCCAGCACGACACGCAGGTACCCAAGTCCGGCGACATCGCCGAGATCGAAGCAGTCGAGGCCGGAATGGCCGCCGGCGCCCCCGAGGAATCCCTCGAGACGCCCGACGCCCCCAAGGGGCTCAGTTCAAAGGAAGAGAAGCGCCAGAAGAGAGACGCAGAGAAACGCCGCAAGGCCGAACAGAAGAGGCAGGAAGAGCAGCTGCTCGCCAAGCGTGAGAAGGCCGCCAAGGGCCAGCGCAAGCGCGGCGGCGTAATCGCTTTCCTTTCCTCCTGTATCGCCGAGCTCAAGCGGGTCCAGTGGCCCAACCGGGATACGCTGATCCAGGCGACCGCGGTCACCCTGGTCTTCGTAATCGTTGCCGCCCTTTACCTCGGTGTCGCAGACATCGTCGCCAACTGGCTTGTCCAGAGAGTTATCTAGCTGAGGAAACTATGTATCGCTGGTACGTCATCAACACATACTCCGGCCACGAGAACAAGGTCAAACACAACCTGGAACACCGGGTCGAGACCATGGGTCAGAGCCATCGTGTGCGCCAGGTCGTAGTCCCGACCGAGCAGGTCTCCGAGATCAAGGACGGCCAGAAGATCCAGGTCGAGAAGCGCACCATGCCCGGCTACGTGCTGGTCCAGATGGAGATGACCGACAACGCCTGGGGGCTGGTCAAGAACACCCCCGGAGTGACCGGCTTCGTCGGCCCGCGTGACACCCCGGTCCCGCTCACCAAGCCCGAGGTCGACCGCCTGCTCCACCGCGAGACGGCCGAGCGCCCGCGCACCCAGGCCCAGTTCGAGATCGGTGAGTCGGTCAAGATCATCAGCGGCCCGCTTTCAGACTTCTCCGGCGAAATCGCCGAAATCAACGAAGACCAGTCCAAGCTCAAGGTGCTGGTGTCGATCTTTGGCCGTGAGACGCCGTCCGAGGTCGGCTACGAACAGGTCAAGAAGCTCTAGCGAAAAGAAGGCCCATGGCTAAGAAAGTAATGACACTCATCAAGCTCCAGATTCCCGCAGGAGCTGCGAACCCGGCCCCGCCGGTCGGCCCTGCCCTGGGTCAGCACGGGGTCAACATCATGGACTTCTGCAAGGCGTTCAACGCGCAGACCCAGCAGGATTCCGGCACGATCATCCCGGTCGAGATCACGGTCTTTGAAGATCGCAGCTTCACCTTCATCACCAAGACCCCGCCGGCGGCCGTGCTGATCAAGGAAGCCTGCAACATCAAGAAGGGCTCCGGCGAGCCCCATGTCAACAAAGTCGCGACGATCAGCGAGGCCCAGGTCAGGCAGATTGCCGAGCGCAAGATGCCCGACCTGAACGCCAACGATCTGGATGCGGCATCGAAGATCATCGCGGGCACCGCCCGTTCGATGGGCGTGGAGGTCAAGTAACCATGGCTCACGGCAAGAGGTTCCGCCAGCAGTACGGCAAGGTCCAGCGCGACCATGTCTACCCGCCCGCAGAAGCGATCAACCTGATCAAGGAGACCGCTTCGGCCAAGTTCGACGAATCGGTCGAACTCCACGCCCGTCTCGGTGTGAACGTGCGCCACGCCGAGGAGCAGCTCCGCGGCACTCTCGCCCTGCCCAATGGGCTCGGCAAGGATGTCAAGGTCGCTGTCTTCGCCCAGGGCGACAAGGCCCGTGACGCCGAAGCCGCAGGAGCCGACATCGTCGGTGCCGACGAGCTCGCCACCAAGATCGAAGAGGGCTTCGATGACTTCGACATCGTCATCGCGACTCCCGACATGATGCCGACCGTCGGCCGCCTCGGCCGCGTTCTCGGCCCCTCGGGCAAGATGCCGAACCCGAAGGTGGGAACGGTCACCGACGACGTCGAGAAGGCCGTGTCCGAGTCCAAGGCCGGCAAGGTCGAGTACCGGACGGACCGTCAGGCGATCGTCCACCTGAACATCGGCAAGGCTTCCTTCGACGCCGACAAGCTGCTCGAGAACTACGCCGCCGTTCTGGACGAAATCACCAAGGCCAAGCCCGCATCGACCAAGGGCCGCTACATCATCTCGATTTCGATCAGCACGACGATGGGCCCCGGCATCTCGGTCGATCCCTCCAAGGCGACCGAAAAGGACATCTTCCCCGAAGGTGCCGAGGCACGCCGAGCAGGGCGACACCGAGTCCGTCCCGGCCTGAGCCGTCTTTCACCGGGGTCAGGCCTGATGCGCCGCTCTTCGATCAGATTCGCAACCGCAGCCGTGGCCTCGCCTGGCGGTGGCCGGTGCCCTTCTGGCCGGCTGCGGGAGCGACAGCAACGACTCGGCCGCCGATCAGGACCGGCTCGCGCTGGAGGACCTCACCGCGAAGATCGAGACCGCCGCCCTCGAGACGGACGTCGACGCCTTCTGCGAACTGATGCAGCCCAGCCTGGTCAAGGCTGCCTTCGGTGGTCCCAACGGCTGCCTGAAGACCTCCGAGAGCGCCGTCACTCCGGAATCACCGCTCGCCCAGCTGGATGTCGAGGAAGTCGTCACCGACGGCGAAGGCGCGATCGTCACCTACGAACAGGACCCGCCCGGCCAGGTCCTCTTCGCCCGAGAGCAGGACACCTGGTACATCGCCCTCGACGACCTCGCCCGCGCCCGCGAAGAAGCGCTCCGCCAGAACCGCTCCGGGTCGGGGTAGGCGTTCCTGGTGCTAAAGGGGCTAATCCTCTCCGGAGGAGCAGGTACTCGGCTGCGGCCGATTACTCACACGTCTGCGAAACAGCTCGTTCCGGTCGCCAACAAGCCGGTGCTTTTCTACGGCATAGAGGCCTTGGTCGAAGCTGGCGTGACCGAGATCGGCATCGTGATCGCCCCGGAAACCGGGGGGGAGATTCGCGAAGCGGTCGGCGACGGATCTCGCTTCGGGGCAACGGTCGAGTTCATTCAGCAGGACGAACCCGCTGGCTTGGCTCACGCGGTGCTCACTGCGGAGGCCTTCCTGGCGGGCTCATCTTTTGTCATGTATCTGGGCGACAACCTGCTGAGGAACGGTATCTCAGGGCTTGTAGAGGGTTTTCGCAGGCAGGCACCAGACGCGACCATCTTGCTGACTCGTGTCGAAGACCCGTCGTCGTACGGTGTGGCTGAATTGGAGGGCGATCGAGTGATCGGTCTCGTCGAGAAGCCGGAGGTCCCGCCGTCTGACCTCGCTCTCGTCGGGGTGTACCTGTTTTCGCCAGCCATTGTCGAAGCGGCCAAGATGCTCGAGCCTTCGGCGCGCGGGGAGCTTGAGATAACCGAAGCAATCCAGGTATTGATTGACCGTGGTGCAGACGCCAATTCCGAGATCGTCGACGGCTGGTGGAAGGACACCGGTCAACTTGCCGACATGCTGGAAGCCAATCGACTCGTTCTCGAAGAGATTCAGACGGATCTGGCGGGGACCATTGAGGATTCAAGAGTCGAGGGCAGGGTAATCCTTGAAGAAGGTGCGACCCTTCGAAACGCGGTTGTGCGTGGGCCGGCCGTGATCGGCTCCGGTGCGTT
This sequence comes from uncultured Solirubrobacterales bacterium, assembly GCA_963709475.1. Lineage (GTDB taxonomy): Bacteria > Actinomycetota > Thermoleophilia > Solirubrobacterales > 70-9 > 67-14. The sequence continues at coordinate 181,450 of CAVPWI010000002.1, forward strand.
GGTCGAAAATGCCTACGTCGGCCCCTACAGCTCGATCGGCTGCGATGTAGTTGTCCGAAATTCGGAAATCGAGCACTCGATCCTGCTCGCCGGAGCGTCGGTCGAGGACCTCGGCACCCGGATGGAAGCCAGCCTGCTAGGTCGAGACGTCCGCGTTTCGCGGACGGACGGTCTGCCCCGCACCTTCCGGATGCTGCTCGGAGACCGCACGGAGATCGAGATAGCCAGATGAGGCTGCTAGTCACCGGCGGAGCCGGCTTTATCGGTTCGAATTTCGTTCGTCACTGGCTCGACCGACACCCCGAAGATGAAATCGTAGTCCTCGACAAGCTGACCTATGCCGGTCGCCGCGAGAACCTCGCCGGCACGGAAGGCGGTCTTCGATTCCTCGAGGGCGATATCTGCGATCGCGAGAACGTAGCTGGAGCTGTCGACGGCTGTGGCGCAATCGTCAATTTTGCCGCCGAATCGCATGTTGACCGCTCGATTGACTCACCCGGAGAATTCATCAACACCGACGTCTTCGGCACCCATGTCCTCCTTGAAGCGGCCCGTGACGCCGGCATCCGCCACCTGCAGATATCCACCGATGAAGTGTACGGCTCGATCGGGAAGGGGTCTTTCACGGAAGCCTCTCCGCTCGACCCCTCATCTCCTTACTCGGCATCCAAGGCGGGCGGGGATCTGCTTGTGTCGGCATTTCGTCACACCTATGGGGTTGACGCCCTGATCGTTCGAGCCTCAAACAACTACGGTCGGCAACAGCATCCTGAAAAACTCATTCCATTGACGATTCTGAATGCTTTGCACGGCGATTCGATCCCTGTCTACGGCGATGGCCTACAGGTCCGAAACTGGCTCTTCGTGAGCGATTTTTGTGCGGCAATCGACGTCGTCCTCGACCGAGGTGAAGCCGGAGAGGTTTACAACGTCGGGGGCCCCGACGAAACGACGAACCTCAATGTCGTTCACCGCATCCTCGAATTGACCGGCCAGGACGAGAGCCTGATCACCCACGTAGAGGACCGGCTGGGGCACGACGTTCGCTATTCGCTGTCTGCCCAAAAGACCGAGGACCTTGGTTGGAAGGCAGCGGTAGATTTCGATGAAGGGATCGACCGGACCGTTGCCTGGTACCGCGATAACCGTGAGTGGTGGGGGTCTCTGCGCTCAGGCGAATACCGCGAGTACTACCTGCGCCACTACGGCATCGGTCTGCGCGAATGAATCGCCCCCTGGTTCTTCCGACCGAACTCGATGGTCCCGTACTACTCGAACCCACCGTTCATGCGGACGAGCGTGGCTTCTTCGTGGAGACGTTCAGTGGCAGCTGGCTCGAAGCGGGGATCGACATCGACTTTGTCCAGCACAACCACTCCCGTTCGCAAAAGGGCACGCTACGCGGCATTCACTTTCAAGCCCAGCCTGGTCAGGCGAAGCTGGTTCGCTGCGCCCGAGGTCGGATTTTCGACGTCGCCGTCGACATGCGCCCGTCCTCTCCAACTTTCGGCGGTTGGGAAGGCCACTATCTGGACGATGAGAACCACCGGCAGCTTTTCGTTCCGGTGGGATTCGGCCACGGCTTCTGTGTGATCTCGGACGTCGCAGATGTTTCCTATCTCGTCTCAAGTCCCTTCGATCCGCAGACCGAATCTGGATTCAGATGGGACGATCCGGAAGTGGCGATCGAGTGGCCATTGAATTCACCGCTCGTCTCGGACCGTGATCGCCATGCGCAGTCCTTTGCTGAATCCACCCAGAGCCTGTTCGATCGGGAGGGGCTTGAGGATTCTCGTCACAGTACGGGAGATACGGCCGCTTGAGGCTTCAGCACGAATCCAGCGTTGTCACCCGACCGTTCCCGATTCAGGCGCCGGGCCAGCTTCCACCACTCGGAGCTGTTTCGCCGTTCCATTTCAAGCACATCGTCGGGAACTTGGGATTCGGGAACAACTAGGGGGATATCTCGTTCGTATCGTTCGCTGCCTTGAAACTGGAGCGGCGTCGAGTCGAAAAACACTCGCGTGGCTTCGAACCCAGCTCGCTCGGCGAGTAAGAGGAAGCCTTCGTGAGACGGTACGAAAGTATGCCTCGGAGGATCCAGACCGACCCAGTTCGAGCCGTATTTGTCCCAGGCGAAGCCCAGGATGGGGATCCTTACGATGACGGTTCCGCCTCCATTCAGACGGTCGCGGGCAGAAGCAAGAGTCGCAAGCGGATCCAGGACATGTTCAAGCGAGTGGTTGAACATGATCACGTCATAGGACTCCGACAGATCCTCCAGATGTGCTCGTCGCAGGTGTATCGGCCCCTTCTGGCGATCCTCATGGAGGAACGGGTCGATGCCCGAGAGATTCGTGAATCCGCACCGGGCCATTTTCGCCAGAAGGGCGCCTTCTCCCGAACCCACATCAGCGATAGCGGCGTCAAGTGTGACGCCTTGGCCGATCAAGTATCTCGCGAACCACGGCCGGACATTCGTCCTCAATGCCAGCCATTCAACGAGGTTGGGGGGCATCGCGAGAAGTGCTTGGGCTATCGTCCTGTGGACAACTGAATGACTGGTTTGGTGCTCGGCCTCCATTGAGTAGTAGTCCGGGGGGTAGAACGGGTTCAGGTCGTCCGGTACGTCCTTGAGCCAGAGCGAGCCGCATGAGCGACACTCGCGATAGGTGAATGAGCCGCCCAGTCCGAACATCATTTCCCGAGCCGGAATGGTTTGTTCGGTCGGCTTTCCATCGCAGGCTGGACACCTCTTCATGGGCCAAGTCTATGGGCCGGTTCCGCTCGGGCTGGTTCGCACACTGGCTTTCCTGCCGGGGCTCAGCGCGGCGGTCGGCTACTGGTCAGAGTTCCGACGCTCGGACGCCAAAGCCAGCGCCTTGAGGTAGCGGTCGGAGATATCGGGCCAGGAGTAGCGCGAGGCGACGATTCTCTGCCCTTGGCTGCTCCACGCTTGCCGAAGTTCCGGGTCCGCGCCGGCGCGATTAATCAGTCGGGCCAAGTATTCGACTTCTGCCTGGTAGTGCTGCTCGGGATTCCCGACGACCTCACGGTTGAAAGGGGTATCCAGCACGACGGTGGGAGCTCCGGCCCCCAACGCCTGTAGCAGCGCCGGGTTCGTTCCGCCGACCGAGTGACCGTGAATATAGATCTGGCAGTGGGACCAGAGCTGGTCAAGTAGTTCCTGATCGGAAACGTGACCAAGCCATCTAATCCGGCCTTCGTCGTGCAGCACTGACAGCCGCTGTTCGAGAGGCGTGTCGCCCTTGCCTGTGCCGACGATCACGGATTCGCCCGTGGTTTCGAGTAGGGCATCCAGCGCCAGGTCGACATTGTTTTCCGGGACCATTCGGGCGACCACCAGTCTGTATGTCCCCGGCCGGAGACCAATCTCCTCGATTCGATTTGTTCGCCCTTCCTTCAGAACGGGAGCTCCGTAGGGGATGAACTCGGAGGAGCGCTCGAAAGTCTCGTCCCAGATCTGGGCGATCGCTTCGGAGTCGGCGATTAGTACGTCGGCGAAACGGGCGCTGGCGCTGGCACCCTGTCGGAAAACCGATTGCGCGACCTTGCCCCATTTTCCGCGCTCCCACTCGATTCCGTCCGTGTTAATTGCGCACGGTACCCCCCTTGATTTGAGCAAGGGCAGGAAGTAGCCGTTGGCGATGTTCACGACCAGGGCTGCGTCGTAGTTCCTGAAGGAAGCATCGAGATGGCTCGTCATTCCGTAGGAGAGTGTCGAAAAATTTACCGACTCGACGCCGGGCGTCCAGCGACAACGGACGCCGTCCACAACCCAAGACCGCTGTCTGTTCGGGCGCTCCCTGCAGTAAACGGTCACGTCAATGCCGCGGCTGACCCAGTCCCGGGCCAAGTAGCGCACCAAGGTCTCGTATCCACCGTAGGTGCTGGGAAAACCGCGACTACCGAGGATTGCGATCCGCCGGATTCCCTTCGGTGGATTCATCGTCGACGCATAGTATCCATCTCTCGCTACGCTCATCCGGTGGCAAAGTCCGCTAGACAAATCGCGAGAGACCTGAGGGACCTGAAGGTTGCAGATTCAATGGTTCGCTTGGCCTTTCGGGGTGACCGCTTCTACTGCCCCTGCTGTGACTCCTCATTTCGACGGTTTCGATCGTTCAACGGGCCGGATAGGGCATGCTGGGCGTGCGGCTCATTGGAACGTCACCGCCTCGCTTGGCTCTACATGGACCAGCACCCGGAGATGTTGCTGGATGCCACGAACGTCCTGCATATTGCCCCTGAAAATACACTGCGTAATCGCCTGAAAGCGATCCCTGGCGTGAATTACCACGGCGGGGACCTGAGTGCTGAATTCGGCCCCGAGCGTATCGATGTGACTGATCTCGAGTTTGAGGATGACAGCATGGACATCGTCCTCTGCAGAACCACGTACTTGAGCACGTGCCGGACGATCACAAGGCGATGAAGGAGATCGCAAGGGTGCTTCGACCGAACGGTTGGGCGATGCTCCTGGTGCCCGACCTTGAAGAAGGTCTCGCGGCCCAGACGACGGTCGAAGATCCGACAGTCACCGACCCGCGAGACAGGGAACGCCTTTTCGGCCAGGATGATCACGTCCGTCGATACGGGTGGGACTACCTGGAGCGCTTGGCAGACGCTGGGTTTTCAACCCATGTAGTCAGGCCTGCAGACACGTTCTCGTCCGGACTAATCGAACGCTGCAGGTTGACCAAGCGGGGTCACCTCGAGCCGCTGGTTTTCGGCCGATTGTCGACGGGGTAGTCGAAGTGTTCCGGCTACGATTAGCTCGATTGTGGCTTCCGCTGACTCGCCCGACGGACTCTTCGTGTTGCTGGCCATCCGGTGCGCCCTCGCAGCGAACGGTTAGGGAAGAGTGCCCCTTGTGTTGAGGCTGTGCCTGCGGCGATGATCCCCGCCAGTACAACAATCGTGGTATCGCCACAGGGAAGCGGCGATGCGTTAGGCAGAGCACTCTCACTGGCTGAGCTTGCGGATGAAATCACTGACCGAACGATGGTGTTTGCTCCGGAAGATGGGCCACTTTGGCCAGGTGCCGCCCGTTGGGGTCGGCCCATCAGCCGTTTCGGGTTCGGTGGCATCAAGCTCGATCGTGAGCCCGGCATGTTGTGGATATGGGTCGTAAAACCGTTGCGCGCCAAGCTGGCGGGCTGGATCGAGGCTCGCGCGTCGAACCCTGAAGCGAACCTGATCCTCGATGTCGACGATGATGACGTTGCGCTTTCACGCGAGTTCCGAGCCCTTTCTCTTGCCAATCGAATCCGAATCAACCGGGCCCGCCCGCTCCATCCGGCCCGGATCCAGGGCGTCATGAGGCAGGCCCTCTACCGTGCGGACGGCTTTACGGTGGCTTCAAAGGCCGTGGCCCAGCGCCTTGGTCAAGTTCAGCAAGCGGTTCTGACGGTGCCGCACCCTAGGTCCAGGGTCGCGGCCTCACGACAACGGCGGCGACGCAGTGATGCGACGATCGACATCGGGTTCTTCGGTACAGCCCGCGCACACAAGGGGGGCGATGTGCTCGTTGGCCTGCTTGAAAGAGATTCTCGAATCCGGCTTCACCTATTTGCCGGTTCGGCGGGGGCCTACGGAGCCGGGTTCGGCGGGCAGGTAGTTGAGCATCCGGCCGACGAGCCGTGGCCTGATCTGTTCGACTCAATCGACCTCGTGGTCCTGCCGCAGGCCCGGACCTCTGGTGGCGAGGTGCAGTTGCCGGCCAAGCTGCTTGATGCGATGCGTTTTGGTGTTCCGATTGTGACTTCTCCTACTGAAGCTATCGTCGAGGCGGCGGCCGAAACCGTTGTTTACGTGGAGAGTTGGTCCGACCTGTCTGAGGTGGCAGCAGCGATCAACCGCTGTGTCTGCAACGGAAATGAGCTGGGTGCGGCCGCGAAAGAGCGCTTCGACCGCGTGCTCTCGCTTGAGAGTCTCGCCCCTCCCACGCGGCAGTTCTTCGGGGAACTTGCTCGTGACGGCGATGAGCGCCGAAACGGGCAAAGGTGATAGCGAAGAGCATTTCGAAGCTTCTCGGGCTGGCCACTTCCCGGCCCACCCTGGTTGCTCAGTTTGTGGCCGGTTTGGGCTCCCTCCTGCTGATGATGGTGCTGACGCGGGAACTGACCACAGACGACTTCGGCACCTATTCCGCTGTCATCGCCACCTACGCCCTCGGCGTCGCGCTGGTTGGAACCACGATCGGGACTCGCGCGATCGAAGCTCTGAGTCAGGGCAGAGACAGTCGTATTGCGCTCGCGGGAGAAAGGGACGGACTCACGATCCTTGGCTGTGCCGTGGCAGCCGGTGGGACTACCCTCATAACCGGATCCAGCACGGCGGTATTCCTGCTGGCCGGCGCCGGCATGTTGGGAATGATCATTGACCAGCTGGCCGGCTCCTACTTGCTGGGCCTCCAGAGGTACTGGCAGTACGCCGGCCTGGTTGCCTGTCGCATGTCGGCGTGGGTGGCACTCCTGGCGATACTGGTCTTGGGAATGCCCGAGGATCAGCGCCTCGCCGGCGCCTTCCTTGCGACTTCGGTGAGCGCCCTGATTCCTCTGTTTTTTCTCCTCTACTGCCACGGCATCACCTTCACTTGGAGAGCTGTGGATCAGCATCGGCTCCCGATTTCGGCGGTTGGAGTCACTAACCTCGCCCTGTGGCTCCTTGCTTCCGCTGACCGCGATTCTGGCCAACTACGCGCTCACCGCATTGGCCACCTACGCGGCTCTTTATGGATTGCTCGACAGGGTCTTCCGCAGCCTCGCCAACGCCGAGGTTCAGCGGCGTCTTCCGCAAGCTTTTGCCGACCAGGCCGCCAAGGGATTGACACGGCTGGAGTTGCTCGGGATTGTCGCTCTGGGTGTCGCAGCGGCAGGACTCGGGCCACCCGCGGTGGAGCTGATTTCCGGCGGGAGGTACAGTCCGCCCTACTGGATGGCGATTTCACTCACCGGCGCGATGGTCGCGATGGTCTGCGCGGTTCCCTCCTACGTTTCCCTGATCGCAAAAGGTCGTGCCCGTCTGGCGGTCTACGCGGCGGTGATCCCTGCGGCGGTCAACCTGACCGGCAATTTCCTGCTTGCCTCACGCTACGGCACCACGGCGGCTTCTCTTCTAACCTTGGCTGGCTACTTGCTGTGGCTCTCTGGAGTGCTGATCGCCGACCGTCGTTTGGCCGGTCGCGCCGATGCCGGTTAAGGAACGTCGGTTTCGAATGTCGCGGTGTTCTGGAGCAGGGATCCCCTCCCCCACAGAGGATGACTAGATCTGGAGCAGTTCCATGATTCGCATCGACTTGATCTTCCAAGTCATCGAAGGATCAAGCTTAATTGGCTTGCGCGCGGGACGCTCGTCCTGCCCAAGCGCCAGAGACTCTTCTATCGCATCTACGGATCCATTGATATCGGCGGCAATAACTACGCCCGGCAGCGCACGATCTGCGCCGATTATCGGCGTGCTGACTACCGGCAGGCCAGCAGCACGGTATTCGTAGGTCTTGATCACATCGCCCCCGACCTCGCCATCTCCGACTCGATGAGGCACCCAGCCGACGTCCCAACCTGCCACTTTTTGCGGCAGTTTCTCGTACCGGATGTCCCCGGCGAGTCGCACGTTCGGGCGCCGGCCGAGCGAGCGGCGGATTTCACGGTTGGCAGCCCGGTCAGACCCGCAATAGGGGCCAGCAAACTCAAAAAATACTTCCGAAAGCTTGCTGACCACGCCTTCAATCAGGTCTAGATCCAGACGTTCACTCAGTTTCCCGGCGTATCCAACAACGCGAACGCTGGCATCCGTCCGCTGGTCGCCGGCAGCCTCAAATATTTCAGGGTCACAGCCGTTGGCGAGCAATTCCGCTTCGCGCCCGAAGCGGGCGGCGAGGGCGACGGTTCCTTCGCTGTTGGCGGTAACGAAATCGGCCCGTTCGAAGAGCCGCTCGTAGGCCTTCTCGACTTCGTCTCGGATCGGAGCAAAGGCAATGTGGGTCGACCAGTCATCAAGGAGGTCCACGCCGACTCGGTCGCAGGCGACTGTGCCATTCAGGAGGTGGCTTCCCGCAATCGGGTTCCAGATCAAGCAGCTGCGACAGGACACGCGATCAGTGGGTTCGAAGTCAAGGCTCTTGACCCACCAGCGGCGACGAGATTGAAGCGAAGGCATCGTGACGGGCTGCGGAGTCTGCCAGGCCCAAGGTGCCCCGACACCCGCCTCAACGGTTAATCCCAGGGCTCCGTTGTGGGGGGTGGCTTGCTCCTTGCCCTGGTCCCTGAAATCGAACTTCAGGCCGCTAGCGGAAGCACCGGGTCCCCAACCCGTGATTGGCGACTCTCCAGTCAACTCGAGCGAATCAGTAATCGCTGTCCACCTTGAGTCAGCCCGTTGATCCTGGGGTAGGTCTGCCATTCGCTGCACCGCAACGTTCTGACTGGCGATCACGCCTACCCCGGCTAATCCAACCACCACCGCAAGTATCCCCAGGGCTCCTTGAACGCCAGTGGGTTTCAGCCGTCTTTCAAGGGAGAGGAATCAGCGGCGGACCGAAAGAAGAACGCGAGCGCCGCAAGTAGTAGTAGCGCGATGATCAGTGCAACGGTGATTCCGGTCCTGACCTTGGCCAGGAGCAGCAAGGCCAAACCGGCGGCAATCAAGAGGACGCCGATCGGTTTCTTGAGGAAGAGAGTCCAGGTGCCCGCTGCCGCGAGGAATGCTCCAAGCATCGCGACATGGAAGGGCCCTGGAGCAGCCCGTGCATACGGTCTTCGCCTCCGAGAGTAGATGTCGTCTGGTCGGCCGCGCGCGGCGCCCCAACGAGCTCTCGATCCCAGGGGTGTAGACATGCACCAATAGCGAGAGCATGGCGGCGCAGAAGAGAAAAGCAGTGAGCGCCGGTATCAAGCGAATCGCCCCTTCGTCCCGGTTGTCCGGCAGCGCGAGCCCGAGCATCAATCCGCTGATCGAGACCATCGTGAACCTGATTCCCTGGACTCCGGTGACTACGTCGGGCAGATTCGGATGGACCAGCAGGATCAGAGGCCCAGCATAATCAAGAAGCCAATGCGCGCAACTGGACCGCGAGCCCCGTTTCAGGCCCACGATCGTGGCTAGGGCTGCCCCTCCCAGAATTCCGACCTCGAGCAGAGCGCGGATCGGCACAGGGACAGGCAAGCCAAGCAGCAGGATCCCAATAGCGAGGAGAAGGAAGACCGACCAGACCCGATTCACCCAGCGTTTGGATGTACAGAGAGTGGGTGTAGCGTACGAATCCCTCCCTATCTCCGAATTGCGCCCACCAGTACTCGAACGTTCCGGCTCCCCGCCGGCTATCGGAGCCAACTCGAACTGCCTGCGGCCGCTCGACCACAACTGGTATCGCCCGTTTCCGTTGGCGGCGGTCAGTCGGCCACTGCCGCTTTCCGGAGACTCCGAAGACTTGAAGCTGGTCCAGCCGTGGGTACCCGGTAGGAGCACTCGACTGGCCACGGCTGCCACTGCCGAGATGACCACGGCTACGGTGCGCCGGTCGGGGCCTTCCGGCGGACTGGCTGGAGGAAGCCGGGGCTGGCCCCCTCATCGGCTCGCGCGAGCAGGCCAGCTACGCGGAACCCCGTGAGCACGCGACCAGGATCGTCAGGAGCATCAATTCGTCGCCCTGGCTTCGGGAGGCATCTCGGCAGCCGTGCGCCAGGATATCCGGGCGCGATCGGGCCAGAACGACAAGCAGGACGCCGCCTCCGATTCCAACGGCGCAGAGAGCCCCCTTGACCAATCGGTCGGTGGCCAAGATGAGGAACAGGGTCACGCCGGCAAGCGCTGCGATCGTCCCGCCCCGGGAGAACGTGAAGTAGAGCGTCAATATAAGGATCGGGACGGCTCCCGATGCAGGAAACTGCCCGCAGTGTCCGGCGTTTTGTGTCTAGAGGCGACCTGGAGCAGCAGAGGTAGCCCCATTGCGACGAATACACCAACGCCGTTCCAGTACTCCAGCGGGAAGGCAAGCCGCGCCGATTCCGACGGCAGGGTCTCAGCGATGTCGGTCGCGGAAGGAAACAGATCCGGCTGAAACCTCGAAAGCAGCGCGAAGCTGCCCACAAGCACGATTCCCGCGGCAAGCGAACCAATCTGCGAGGAAAAGGTATCTCTTTGCCGACTAACTACGGCCAGCGAAATGAACGCAGCGTATGTTGAGAGCCTTGCGATCTCGACGAGAGTCTTGTCGGTGCTCTCGGTCCACGTAAGCCCCAGGCACGCCCACGCCAGTAGCGGAGACCAGCAAAGCAATGCCGATCCAGGCGTGGAGGGTCAGCCGACTGGTGGGGAAAAGCCGAAGCACGGAGCCGAGGATCAGCAGTGACCAGCCGAATAGTCCGACCTGCCCGAACAGGGTCACTTCGTATCCCCGCCGGAAACGACAAAAAGGCGATCAGCCCGAATCCGAGGAATCCACTGGCAGCCGCGCTGGAGCGCATGTCGCTCGTCCGTGCTGCAAGCGAATGTGTTCCACCATGGAGCGAAACTTTTCGCGTCTGGGTCGGTTTTAGCCTTCAATGGACGGCGTATAGTAGTTCGGCTCCTTCAATCATCAGCTTCCCGCTAGCAAAAGGCAAAATGACTCCCTCTTCCCCAATCGAATCTTCGACTTCCTTCGGCCGAATCCCCTTAATCGCGATCGCGATGTCTATCGTTCTGTTGGCGGGTACCCCCTTCTTCGCCACAATCGACTCGGCTGGAGCATCGGCTCTCGATCAGTATGTCGAAGAAGTTCCGGATCCAGGCGGAGACTCTGGCGGCGGCGAAGGTGGTGGCGGCGGCGGAGGCGGCGGCGGAGGCGGCGGCGGAGCCGAGGGGCCGTTTCCCCAACCTGGACCCAGTCCTGATGTTGGCGGTGATTCGGCCGCCGGCATCGACGTTTCCCGAGGTGCCGGTCAGCCCTGCCGTGGCGGCTGAGCAACCATCGGGCGCAGTCCCTGGATCGGGTGGTTCCGGTAAACCCACGAAACCCGCCAAGGCCAAACCTCGGTCTGAATCGGGCACGACCTCAGGGGTCGAATCCGACTCGCTCGCGCTGTTGGTGGCGTCAAATTCGCCCGGTGCCACGCAGTCATGGATCAACGCACTTCAGGCTTCGGGTGTGAGCATCTTGTTGCTCATATCTTTTGGGGCGGTCGCGATGCTCATGGCCCTCATGGCATTCGGTCGCCGAGGGAAGCCGCCAGCCGGTTCAAGCTGATGCGACGACTGATGCTTGCGGTAGCGATCGTGCTTTCTGTCACAGGGTTGACGGTGGGCTCGGCGTCCGCATCCAAGATGCCGACTGGAGTCTCATACGTTTCGAGAATGATCCGCTCACCTTCGAGCGAGTGAAGGCGACTGGAGCGTCGATGGTTCACGGATGGGTTCGCTGGAATCAGATCGCCCCGGGTCTGGAACCGGAGGCTTGGAATCCCCCGCGACCCATTCGACCCAAACTACGAGTGGGAAGCAATGGATACCTGGGTGACCAATGCGGTCGCGGCCGGCCTGACTCCACTCCTGCAGGTCTACTATGACCCGAGTGGGCAAACCGCTGTGAGTCGGATCCCGCTTTTGCCGTAACCCTGCCGCCTTGCGATCCCGCCCGGACGCTATGGCCGATTTCGGCCGTGCTGCCGCAAAGCGCTACGACGGGACGAACCCCGGTCTGCCTCGCGTCCGCTACTGGCAGCCACAGAACGAGCCGAATCTCTCCCTGTTTTTCGGGCCTCAGTTTGGCAGCGGCGGCAAGCCGATATCACCGGGCATTTACCGGACTCTCCTCAACAGGTTTTATGTCGCCGTGAAATCGGTGAACCCCAAGAATCGGGTGCTGTCTGCAGGTCTGGCGCCAAATGGCAACGATGCCGCGGTGGCTCCTCTCGATTTTGCCCGTCGACTTTTTTGCATGAAGGGGAGGAAGAGCCCTAAGCCCACGTCGGCCAACTGTACGGTCAAGCTGGACATATTCGATATGCATCCGTACACCTCGGGCGGACCTACCCACCAGGCTTTCGGCGCTGACAACATCCAGATCGGCGACTTGGACAAGCTGACGCGACTGCTGGCTGCGGCAGACAAGGCCGGCCGGATTGATGGCGATGGCCGTCGTACGCCGCTCTGGCTCACCGAGATGTCCTGGGACTCAATCGTACGGATCCCGGCGGCGTGCCCATGCGCATATTGAAGAGCTGGACATCCGAAGCGGTGTACCGTGCGTGGCAGGCCGGTGTCTCGAGGTTCTTCTGGTACACCCTGCGTGATCAGGACCCTCAGGGTCGTCCCTGGAACGAGACCGCCCAGTCCGGGCTCTACTTCCGTGGTCCGACAGTTGAGGCGGATCGCGCGAAGCCGATTCTTCAGGCCTTTCGATTCCCCTTCGTGGTTTTTCCCAGGAACAAAGGTTCGAAGAGGGGTATCAATGTCTGGGGCCGAACCTCCACGTCGAGGTCTGGCTGGGTTGTGATGCAGCGCAAACAGGGCAACGGCTGGAAACGGCTTGGTCGCAAACGGGCCAACGCGAATGGTTTGTTCAAGGGATTCCTCAGAGTGCGCTCCGGTTCGAATCGATCGGGAAAGATCCGCGCCGTTTTCCGCTCGGAAGCGTCGATCCCGTTCCCGCTCAAGAGACCCGGAGACAAAATGTACCGCCAAGCCTTTCGGCTGACCTCGTGCGGAACCTGGCGTGGCGGTCGGGGACCGCGCCGCTATTCTGATTATCTGCCTTCATATGTTCGCGGATTACCGCAACTGTTGGCAGCGACCACGGTTTCATGATGCAGGGGTTAGTATCGCAGGGCATGAAGCAGCGTTTCACCGTCAGAAAGCGCAGGCAAAGTTTGCAGGAGTGCAGAGCAGCTGTCACCCGAGGCGGATTCCGCTTCCGAAGTTGACGTAGCTGAGGTCTCTCAGCTCGAGGTCAGTCCTGGACGCCTCAGGCAGACTCTGATCGCCCGACGAATCGCCCCGACTACATCTACCACCGGCTGCTCGCAATTTCCGACATCGTCGCGATTCTGGTCGCTCTTCTCGTGGCCCACCTGTTTGCCAATTATGTCGGCCACGGTTCTGACGGTTCGGGTTTCGCTGCGGCGATTGCGCTGATGACGCCCGTCTGGCTGCTGGTCGCCTATTTCGCTGGTCTCTACCATCAGGTCGACTTCCGCATCGGCCAGGACCTGATCGATGAATTCGGCACGGTCCTAGTCGCGATCACCGCCTGGGCCTGGCTCTTCGTCCTGCTCAGATCGGTCGTAGGGGACGGGGTCACCGACCTCACTCGGCCTTTTCTCCTGTGGGTTTTCGTGGCGACGACCCTGCTCGCCTTCCGTGCGGCACTTCGGTTCTGGACCCGGCGCCAGCAATGGAACCGCAGGTCGATCGCCCTTATCGGCGATCCCGCCGACGCCGCCACTCTGGCCGGCCGGATCGAGCGACATCCCGAATGGTGCCTCGACATCGATGCCCGCATCCAGGTGGACCGCGACGATCCGGCGATGTACCTGCTGGTCGAGGGTGGAGGTTCCCAGAGCGCCGTCTGCGAGGAAGAGATGGATCGGCCACCTGCGGGACAGGACATCGTCAGGGCGATCGTCGTCGGCGCCTCGGAAAGCCTGAGCGCGCGTTCGGGCCTGATCCGCAAGCTGGCGAACGAAGGAATCGCGATCGACCACGTGGTCGGCGGCCCCGAGACTCTCTATTCGAGCGCTCATCCGCAGCACCTCGAAGGGCTGACCGTGATGAGTATGAAGCCGTCAAGCCAGCCGCCCGTTTCCAGTGCCCTGAAGAGGGCGATCGACGTCGGCCTGTCGGCCGGGTTGCTGTTGCTGGCGCTGCCCGTTCTCGGTATCTCCGCATTGCTGATCAGATTCGACTCGCGCGGCCCGGTGTTCTTCCGCCATCCCCGAGCTGGTCGGGACGGCGGACCTTCCACGTGCTCAAGCTGCGCCGATGATCCAGGGTGCCGACTCGATGCGGAAGCGACTCGCGCTCGACACACGAAGAGCTTCAAGGAGGGATGTTCAAGCTCGAGAGACGATCCCCGGGTAACCGAGGTCGGGGTGAAGCTTGCGCCGCTGGTCGATCGACGAGATTCCGCAGCTCTGGAACGTTCTGATCGGCGAGATGAGCCTGGTCGGCCCGCGCCCCTGCCGCTGGACGAGCGCCGCTCGTGGTTGAGGAGTTCAAGCTGCGTGAGAAGGTGCGACCCGGAATGACCGGGCCGTGGCAGGTGATGGGACGCAGTGACATTCCGGCTGAAGACATGCTGCGCCTCGACTACACCTACGTGATCGGCTCGACCTTCGCCGAGGACCTCCGACGTCCTGCTGCGGACCGCGACCACGGTGATGACGGGCAAAGGCGCCTCCTAGTCTGGGCGTCGACCAGGAGAGGCAGCCGTCGCCGCGATCGGCTATCGTTCTCGGCCTGCCATAGACCGCTGGTCGGGCCATAGTCCGTAAAGCCAGGGTAGGTGGAGCCGAAGGAGCAGTTCCTTCCGCCCGCCTGCGAGCGGGTTTTTTGTTGCCCGCGCGGTCGCCAACCACTTGAGAGAAGTCAGGCAACAGATATGAACCGAGACGAAAAAGCAGCAGTGATCGAGAAGATCGGCGAGGAGATCAAGGCCTCCGAGGCGATCTTCGCGATCGATTACCGAGGCATCTCCGTGGCCCAGGCCGCCGAGCTCCGTGGACGCCTCCGGGAGGCGGACGCGAGCTTCACGGTGGTCAAGAACCGCCTGACCAAGATCGCCGCCGGCAAGGCCGGCGTCACCGGTCTCGACGACGTTCTCGAAGGACCGACCGCGCTGACCTTCGTCAAGGGCGATACCGCCCAGGCGGCCAAGGCGATCACCTCCTTCAACAAGGTCCACGACGTACTCACCTACAAGGGCGGCTTCATGGGCGAGACCGCGCTCGACGAAGAAAAGTTCATGGCGATCTCCAAGCTGCCGTCGCGCGACATGCTGAACGCCCAGCTCGCCGGCGTCGTCGCCAGCCCGATCGTCGGCCTGACCCGCGGCCTCGGATCGCTGATCTCCGGCCTCGCCATCCAGCTCCAGCAGGTTGCGGAGCAGGGTCTGGTCGGAGGCAAGTCCGAGCCCGCTGCCGAAGAAGCACCGGCAGCGAAGCGAGGCACCGGCCGAAGAAGGCTCCGGCAGCGAAGCTGAGGCAGCCGAGGCTGAAGCGGAAGCCCCGGCTGAAGAAGCACCGGCCGAAGAGGCAGAGGCGCCCGCTGAAGAGGCACCGGCTGATGAGGCACCCGCTGAAGAGGCACCCGCCGAAGAGGCCGAGGCCGACGGCGAAGAGGGCGAGCCGACCGAGTAGCAACGGGCCGCCGCAGATTTTTCAACAGACCAACTTGAACCAGTAAGAACAGGAGCAACAAATGGCATCGACCACAGAAGAATGGATTGAAGAACTCAAGGGCATCTCGGTACTCGAGCTCTCCGAGCGCATCAAGGCGCTCGAAGAGGAGTTCGGCGTATCGGCCACTGCCGTAGCCGCAGCAGCCCCGGCAGCCGGTGGAGGCGACTCCGACGGAGGCGGCGACGATGACGCCGGCTCGACCGTCGACGTCGTGCTGACCGCGGTCGGCGAGAAGAAGGTCCCGGTCATCAAGGTCGTGCGTGCCGCGACCGGACTCGGCCTGAAGGAAGCCAAGGCCCTGGTTGACGAGGCCCCGAAGCCCGTCAAGGAAGGTGTCGAGAAGGACGAGGGCGAGAAGCTCAAGGCCGAACTCGAAGAGGCCGGCGCCACCGTCGAACTCAAGTAGAACCCGCATTACAAGCGGGGTGCGGCGGCAATCTGCCGCGCCCCGTCGTTTCACCTTTTCCGGCCCGGATCGCGCCGCAATCTGAGTGTGCTATTTTTTATCGTTGCGCGAAGTTGCGCTCAGATTTACCTGCTTCCGCGCCCATTCACGTGAATCTCTGACCCCTTGAGGAGTTGCCAACCTTGGCACGCCCGATCGATGCCCCCTTTGTCCGCAGGAGTTTTTCCCGTCTCGACACACCTCTTGAAGCCCCCCATCTGATCGACATTCAGCGTCGCTCGTTCGAGGATCTCACCGATCCGAAGAGCGGCATGCTGCGTGAGACGATCGATGACATTTCGCCGATCGAGGACTACACGGGAAATCTCGCCATCGTCTTCGGCGATTTCGAGTTCGACGAACCCGGCCACACACTCGAAGAGTGTCGTGAGCGGGATCTGACCTACTCGCGTCCGCTGAACGTAACCGTCTCCTTCCAGAACCGGGAGACCGGAGAGATCCGCGAGCAGACCGTCTTCATGGGGGACTTCCCGTGGATGACCGAGCGCGGCACCTTCGTGATCAACGGCACCGAGCGTGTCGTCGTGACCCAGCTCGTGCGTTCCCCGGGTGCTTACGTGATGGCTCCCAAGGACGCCGAGAAGCAGGTCTTCACCGCCAACCTGATGCCGGCCCGTGGTTCCTG
This sequence comes from uncultured Solirubrobacterales bacterium, assembly GCA_963709475.1. Classification (GTDB taxonomy): domain Bacteria; phylum Actinomycetota; class Thermoleophilia; order Solirubrobacterales; family 70-9; genus 67-14. The sequence goes on from CAVPWI010000002.1 coordinate 197,942, forward strand.
GCTGGAACTCGAGATCGACAAGAAGGGCCGCGTCTACGTGCGGATCGACCGCAAGCGCAAGCTCCCGATCACCGTGCTGCTGCGCTCGATGGGCTACGTCACCAACGAGCAGATCCTCGAGCTCTTCGACAACTCGGTCTACATCCAGCAGACGATCGCCGCCGACACCGAGGCGACCAGCACCGAAGAAGGCGCCCTGATCGAGCTGTTCAAGAAGCAGCGCCCGGGCGAGCCGCCGTCGGTGGATGCCGCCAAGGCACTGCTCGAGCAGCTCTTCTTCGATACCAAGCGCTACGACCTGACCAGGGTCGGCCGCTACAAGCTGAACGCCCGCCTCGGGCTCGACATCGACCTCGACAATCGCGTGCTCACGCACGACGACATCATCTCCCTGATCAGGGAGCTGGTCAGCCTGCCGAAGATCCTCGGCATGCCGGAAGAGATCGACGAAGAGAACCCGATCAAGGACTACGCCGCCGAGGCGCTGACCTATCCGCGGGAGAACGTCTCCGACCACCTCGACGAGTACGAGCACTTCGGCAACCGCCGTCTGCGCACCGTCGGCGAGCTGATCCAGGAAGCCTTCCGGATCGGCCTCTACCGCATGGAGCGTGTCGTGCGCGAGCGCCTCACCACCGAGGACTCGGACGCGATCACCCCGCAGACGATCATCAACATCCGTCCTGTCGTGGCTGCCCAGAAGGAGTTCTTCGGCTCCTCGCAGCTGTCGCAGTTCATGGACCAGAACAACTCGCTGGCCGGACTCACCCACCGCCGCCGCCTCTCGGCTCTCGGTGCCGGAGGCCTGACCCGCGAGCGCGCTCCCATCGAGGTCCGCGACGTCCACCCGACCCATTACGGCCGCATGTGCCCGATCGAGACCCCGGAAGGCCCGAACATCGGCCTGATCGGATCGCTCTCGTCCTACGCACAGATCTCCGAGCACGGCTTCGTGACGACGCCGTACCGGATGGTCAAGGACGGCGTGATCACCGACGAGGTCGTACACCTCGACGCCACCCAGGAAGAAGACCAGGTGATCGCCCAGGCGAGCGCCGAGTTCGATCCCAAGACGATGAAGCTGCAGGGCGAGAGCATCTTCTGCCGCGCCGGCGACGGCGACTGGATCAACGCGACGCCGGAGGAGGTCGACCTCATGGACGTCTCTCCGACCCAGATCTGGTCGGTCGCGACGGCCCTGATCCCGTTCCTCGAGCACGACGACGCCAACCGCGCCCTGATGGGCTCGAACATGCAGCGCCAGGCAGTCCCGCTGATGCGGCCTGATCCGCCGCTGGTCGGAACCGGCATGGAGAAGCGCGCCGCCGCCGACACCGGCGACGTCATCCTGGCCGAGCACGACGGCGAGATTTCCTACGTCGACGCCGAAGTGATCGAGGTCAAGCACAAGTCCGGCAGCGACCGTCACCCGCTGTTCAAGTTCATGCGCTCGAACCAGGGCACGCTGATCCACCAGCGGCCGATCGTCAACCCGGGCCAGAAGGTCAAGGCCGGCGAAGTCCTGGCCGACGGCTCATCCACCGGTGGTGGAGAGGTCGCGCTGGGCAAGAACTGCCTGGTCGCCTTCATGTCCTGGGAGGGTTACAACTTCGAGGACGCGATCATTCTCTCCGAGCGTCTGGTCAAGGAAGACGAACTCACCTCGATCCACATCGAGGAGTACGAGATCGACGCCCGCAATACCAAGCTCGGCGACGAAGAGATCACCCGGGACATCCCGAACCGCTCCGAAGAGAGCCTCAGGAACCTCGACGAGCGCGGCATCGTGCGCGTCGGTGCCGAAGTCGTCTCCGGCGACCTGCTGGTCGGAAAGGTCACGCCCAAGGGCGAGACCGAGCTGACCGCCGAGGAGAAGCTGATCCGCGCGATCTTCAAGGAGAAGGCGCGCGAAGTCCGCGACACCTCGCTCAAGGTCCCGCACGGCGAGGGTGGAGTCGTCATCGACGTGCTCACCTTCAGCCGCGACGACGGCGACGATCTGGCTCCGGGAGTCAACGACCTGGTCCGCGTCTACGTCGCGACCAAGCGCAAGATCTCCGAGGGCGACAAGCTCGCCGGACGCCACGGCAACAAGGGTGTCATCTCGAAGATCGTTCCGGAAGAGGACATGCCCCACCTCGCCGACGGAACCCCCGTCGACGTGATCCTCAACCCGCTCGGCGTTCCGAGCCGTATGAACATCGGTCAGATCCTCGAGACACATCTCGGCTGGGTCGCCGGTAACGGCTGGTACGACGACGGCAGCGAGGCCTACAAGAACAAGGCCGAGACCCGCGACCGGGTCTACGTTTCGACCCCGGTCTTCGACGGCGCGACCGTCGAGGACGTCGATACGGCGCTGGTCAAGTGGTCCGAGGAGCACGCCGACCGCGGTATCGACATGGACGTCGACATGGACGCCCGTCCGGGTGCCCGTTGCTCCGGTTCGGTCCAGCTCTACAACGGTCGCACCGGTGAGCCGTACGAGGGCAAGGTCACGGTCGGCTACATGTACATCCTCAAGCTGCACCACCTGGTCGACGACAAGATCCACGCCCGTTCGACCGGCCCGTACTCCCTCGTCACCCAGCAGCCGCTGGGCGGCAAGGCCCAGTTCGGTGGTCAGCGCTTCGGCGAGATGGAAGTCTGGGCCCTCGAGGCATACGGCGCGGCCTACACGCTGCAGGAGATGCTCACGGTCAAGTCCGACGACACCGTCGGCCGGGTCAAGGCCTACGAGGCGATCGTCAAGGGCGAGAACATCCCCGAACCGTCGATCCCCGAGTCGTTCAAGGTGCTGCTCAAGGAGATGCAGGCACTCTCGCTCGACGCGAACGTGGTCTCCGAAGAGGGCGTCGGCGAACTGGCCGAGGAAGAGGACGACCTGCTTCAGGCCGCCCAGGACCTCGGCATGGACCTGACCGAGGTCCGCGCCGATACCAACGGCGACGGAGCCGCAGACGAAGCGGTCGAAGCCGAGGCCAAGGAAGGTGATGCCGCCGCCGATGGTGCCGGCGACGCCGAGGAAGCAGGTGCAAAAGAATGAGCAACGTAATCGACATCAACAACTTCGACGCGATCGAGATCGCTCTCGCTTCGTCGAAGAAGGTCCGGTCCTGGTCCTGGGGCGAAGTCCTCAAGCCGGAGACCATCAACTACCGCACGCTGAAGCCGGAAAAGGACGGCCTCTTCTGCGAGCGCATCTTCGGTCCGACCAAGGACTGGGAGTGCTACTGCGGCAAGTACAAGCGGGTCCGGTACAAGGGCATCGTCTGTGAGCGCTGCGGCGTCGAGGTAACCCGTTCCAAGGTCCGTCGTGAGCGCATGGCTCACGTCGACCTGGCCGCTCCGGTCTCCCACATCTGGTTCTTCAAGGGCGTTCCCTCGAGGATCGGCTACCTGATCGACATGGCGCCCAAGGAGCTGGAGAAGGTCCTGTACTTCGCCGCTTCGATGGTCACCTGGGTCGACGAAGAGGCCCGCGCCAAGGACATGCCGATGCTCGAGAAGGAAGTCGAGAGCGTCCAGGCCGAGTACGAATCCGAGCGCAGCAAGAGCACTCAGCTTCTCGACGAGTCGCTGAAGCGCCGGGTCAAGTACATCGAGTCCGGCGACCAGACCAAGTTCTCCGACGACGACCACCTCTGGGCCGACTCGCTCGGGCTGACCGCCGCCCAGCTGCGCAAGCTGAGCGACGACGACAAGGCCAAGCGGATCAAGGAGCTGAACAAGGACTTCGAAGCCGAGATCAACGACACCGAGGCCTACATCGACGAGGCGATCGACCGTCTCGACCGGGTCTGGAAGACCTTCACCACGATGAAGCCGAAGGACGTCATCAACGACGAGACCGACTTCCGGGAGCTCAAGGACCGGTTCGGATCTCCGTTCGGCTGGGGCGAGTACTTCCGCGGCGGCATGGGTGCCGAAGCGGTTCGCGACCTGCTCGAGCAGATCGACCTCGAGGCCACCTGTGCCGAACTGGAAGACCAGATCATCACCGCCAAGGGCCAGAAGCAGGCCCGTGCGGTCAAGCGGCTCAAGGTCACCTCGGCTTTCCTCAAGTCGGACAACAAGCCCGAGTGGATGATCCTCGACTGCATCCCGGTCATCCCGCCGGAACTGCGGCCGATGGTCCAGCTCGACGGTGGCCGTTTCGCCACCTCCGACCTGAACGACCTCTACCGCCGCGTGATCAACCGGAACAACCGCCTCAAGCGCCTGCTCGACCTCGGTGCCCCGGAGATCATCGTCAACAACGAGAAGCGCATGCTCCAGGAGTCGGTTGACGCCCTGTTCGACAACGGCCGTCGTGGCCGTCCCGTCACCGGGCCCGGCAACCGCGCCCTGAAGTCGCTCTCGGACATGCTCAAGGGCAAGCAGGGACGCTTCCGTCAGAACCTGCTCGGCAAGCGCGTCGACTACTCCGGCCGTTCGGTGATCGTCTCGGGTCCGTCGCTCAAGCTGCACCAGTGCGGCCTGCCGAAGCTGATGGCGCTCGAGCTGTTCAAGCCGTTCATCATGGCCCAGCTCGTCGAGCGCAAGGCCGTCCAGAACATCAAGGCCGCCAAGAAGATGGTCGAGTCGATGGTTCCCGAGGTCTGGGACGTGCTCGAGGAAGTGATCGAGGAGCACCCGGTGCTGCTCAACCGCGCCCCGACGCTCCATCGCCTCGGCATCCAGGCCTTCGAGCCGATCCTGGTCGAAGGCAAGGCGATCCAGGTCCACCCGCTCGTCTGCGCGGCGTTCAACGCCGACTTCGACGGTGACCAGATGGCGGTCCACGTGCCGCTGTCGGCCGAGGCCCAGGCCGAAGCCCGGGTGCTGATGCTCTCTGCGAACAACATCCTCTCGCCTGCCCACGGTGCGCCGCTGGCGACCCCGACGCAGGACATGGTGCTGGGTCTGTACTACCTGACCTACTCCGAGGACGAAGTCGAGGAACTCGACCCGTCGAAGCTCGAGAAGCGGCCGCATCCCTTCCGTACCGCTCAGGAGGCCGAACTGGCCTACGAGAACGGTCTGGTCGGGCTGCATGACTTCGCCGAGTACCGGCGGGCCGGCCACGAGCACTTCCTGACCACGGTCGGGCGGATCATCTTCAACGACCGCATCGAGCGGGCGCTGGAGGTGGCTCTCGAAGATGACTACGACCCGGAGATGTACGAATTCGTCAACAAGTCGCTGAAGAAGCGCGACATCAACGACATGGTCGGATGGCTGGTCGATTCGTTCGGCGCCCCGACCATCTCGCAGGTGCTCGACGCCTTCAAGGACCTCGGCTTCAACTTCGCCTCGCGGGCCGGCATCACGGTTTCCAAGAACAACGTGGTGCCGCCGCCGGAGAAGGAAGGGATCCTCGAGCGTTACGACGCCGAGACCGCCCAGATCCAGGCCGAGTTCGACGAGGGCTGGCACACCGCCGAGGAGCGTCACAGGCAGGTCACGGACAAGTGGAACGAGGCCACCGAGGAGGTCGGTCAGGCGATGGAGGACAACCTCGATCAGCTCAACCCGATCTTCATGATGGCCAACTCCGGCGCCCGTGGTTCGTTCAAGCAGATCCGCCAGCTGGCCGGCATGCGAGGCCTGATGGCAAATCCGAAGGGCGAGATCATCGAGCGTCCGATCAAGTCCAACTTCATCGAGGGCCTGTCGGTCGGCGAGTACTTCATCTCGACCCACGGCGCCAGGAAGGGTCTGGCCGATACGGCTCTGCGAACCGCAGACTCGGGTTACCTGACCCGCCGCCTGGTCGATGTCGCTCAGGACGTGATCGTGCGGACCGAGGACTGCAAGACCAAGGACTTCATCGAGATGCCGGTCTACGGCCCCGCCGGTGATCCCAACTCCAACCTGGTCGGGCGCCTGGCCGCGAAGAAGTTCGAGACCAAGCGTGGCCGCGAGCTGCTCAAGCGCAACCAGCTGATCACCAAGGCCGACCTGGCCGAGATCGTGGATGCCTACACCGATGATCACGAGGCGACCGTCCCGGTTCGCTCCGCGTTCAAGTGCGAGGCCGAGCGCGGCGTTTGCCGCTCCTGTTACGGCGTCGCGCCGGCGACCGGCTTCATGGTCGCGATCGGCGACTCGGTCGGCACGGTTGCCGCCCAGTCGATCGGCGAGCCCGGAACCCAGCTGACCATGCGTACCTTCCACACCGGTGGTGTCGCCGGGCAGGACATCACCCAGGGTCTGCCCAGGGTGGTCGAGCTGTTCGAGGCCCGCAAGCCGAAGGGCCTGGCGGTTCTGTCAGAGGTCGCCGGCAAGGTCGGTGTCGAGCACGACGAGAAGAGCGCGGTTGTGACGGTTCTCGATTCGTCCGGCGAAGAGACCACCTACACGTTCCCGCCCCGGACCCGCCTGCATGTCAAGCAGGGGGACAAGGTCGAGGTCGGAGACCAGCTCAACGAAGGCTCGCTGTACCCGGCCGACGTGCTCGCGATCCGCGGTCGTACCGCGATCGAGCAGTACCTGGTGGCCGAAGTCCAGAGGGTCTACAACGCCCAGGGCGTCGAGATCGACGACAAGCACATCGAGATCATCGTGCGTCAGATGATGAAGAAGGACGAAGTCGAGACCAAGGGCTCGACCGACCTCCTCCCGGGCCAGCTCGAGGACCGTCACGAGCTCAAGAAGATCAACAAGCAGGTCAAGGCCGACGGCGGCACCGTGGCGAAGTCGAAGGAGAGGATCCTCGGCATCACCAAGGCGTCGCTGGCGACCAAGTCCTTCCTCTCGGCGGCCTCCTTCCAGGAGACCACCAAGGTGCTGACCGACGCCGCTCTCGAAGGCAAGCGCGACCGTCTGGTCGGGCTCAAGGAGAACGTCATCATCGGCAAGCTGATCCCGGCCGCGACCGGACTCAAGCGTTACCGCTCGATCACGGTCGAGCCGGCAGAGCCGTTCGTACCGGCCGAGGAGACCGTGCTGCTCGAGGAGGACGACTTCGGTCTCGAGTCCGACTCGAACGGTTCCAACGGCGACGGCGCCGACAGCTTCGGCGAAGGCTTCGCCCAGGAGCTCGAAGGCATCAGCCGGGACATCGACGGCTCCGAGTAGCCACCGCCTGGCGGCCCGCCCGCCAACCGGCGACTTGCCGCCGACAAACGCATTCACGGAACGGCCCGCCCAACAGCGGGCCGTTCTCATTGAGGTCCGCAACCCTGGATCCGTTCCAGTTCACTCCCAACGCCCAGGTCCCACGGAACTGGAACGCTTTTGGGGCTCCTGGGACCCAAAATCCGTTCCAGTTCACTCCCAACGCCCAGGTCCCACGGAACTGGAACGCTTTTGGGGCTCCTGGGACCCAAAATCCGTTCCAGTTGCCGGTTGTGGTTGACGCGTGCTGTGGTTGAACTTCGATGGTGTGGTCGGCGGGACGGTCTCAGGACCACTTACCAGTCACTTGACCGGGTTTGGGTATGCTTGGCCGATGGAAGACCACCAAGCTCGCGTATGCGTAATCGGGGCCGGATCCTCTGGCATCACCGCCTGCCAGAACCTCGCCGAACGGGGAATCGACTTCGACTGCTTCGAGAAGAGCTCGACCGTCGGCGGCAACTGGCGCTACGAGAACGACAACGGCATGTCGGCCGCCTACCGCTCGCTCCACATCAACACCTCACGGCAGATGATGGAGTACCGCGCCTTCCCGATGCCGGTGGACTACCCGGACTATCCGAGCCACTTTCAGATCGCCTCCTACTTCGACGACTACGTCGACCATTTCGGCCTCCGCGACCGGATCAGCTTCAGCACCGAGGTGGTGGAGGCTGTGCCCGAGGACGGTGGATGGCGAGTGACCGTGGAGGGTCCCGACGGCGAGCGGGAGACCCACCACTACACCGACCTGGTGGTCTGCAACGGCCACCACTGGGACGCCCGCTGGCCGGAGCCGGCATTCCCGGGCTCGGGCGATTTCACCGGGGTCCAGATGCACGCCCACGACTACCGCACTCCCGAGATCCTCGAAGACAAGCGGGTCCTGGTTCTCGGGATCGGCAACTCGGCCACCGACATCGCCGTCGAGTCGTCGAGGGTCGCCGAAAAGACCTTCCTGGCCATGCGTCGCGGCGCCTGGATCCTGCCGAAGTACATGGGAGGGATACCGACCGACAAAGCGACCGATGGCATCTTCGCCCGGTCGCCTGTCGCCGTCCAGAGCGCCTTCATGCGCCTGATGCTGCGCCTGTCGGTCGGCAGGCTGACCGATTACGGGCTTCCCGAGCCGGACCATCAGCCGCTCCACGCCCATCCGACGGTCTCGGGAGAGCTGCTCGGCAAGCTCGGTCACGGCGACATCGCGGTCAAGCCGAACATCGAGCGGTTCGAAGGTGACTCGGTCGTCTTCACCGACGGCAGCCGCGAGCAGGTGGACGTGGTCATCTACTGCACCGGATACCGGATCACCTTCCCGTTCTTCGATCGGGAGATCGTCGATGCGGGCGACAACCGGATCGATCTGTACCGCCGGGTCGTATCGCTCCAGCATCCCGGCCTCTACTTCATCGGCCTGATCCAGCCGCTCGGCGCGATCATGCCGCTGGCGGAAGCTCAGTCAGCCTGGGTGGCCGACCTGGTGTCCGGAGAGGGTGAGCTGCCCGACCCTGCGGTGATGGCAAGGGACGTTGCCGACGAACAGGCGGCGATGGACAGGCGCTACGTCAACTCGAAGCGCCACACGATTCAGGTCGACTTCGACCGCTATCTGCGATCTCTGTCGCGCGAGCGCGTGGATTCCCGCAAGCGTCTTTCGCGCGAGCGCGTTCTCTCCGGCTGACGGGTTCGGCCATCGTGTGGCCTCTCCGGCAGGCTGCCGAGCGAGGGTCCGTGAGGGCCGCGGCGCGGTCCACGCGGGAGCCTGGGGCGGGGGCCCCGGCGGCGGGCGCGTTCCCCACCGTCGTCATCTCCGGCTTCGACCTCGGGTACCGGCTGGCTGGCCCACCAGACGAGATAGATCATCGCCAGAACGGGGACCTTCAGCACCACGAGCAGGAAGAACATTGGCCAGTACTCACGCATCGAAGTCATTGTAGCCACCGAAGCAACTCGGCTAAACCGAGGCTAAAGACCACCGCCCGCCACGACTGGCCGGGCCCGGTCCGGCTCCGTGGCTACAGCCCTCGGGCCCAGGCTTCCAGGGCGCCGACATGTGCCTCTTCGATCCCGATATCCGGTTCGGTCGGAACCAGCAGGGTGGGTGACCCCGAAGCCTCCCTGTCCTGTGCCCATTCGTGACAACTCCGGTCGAGCGAGTCGTCGAGCCAGGCGATCCCGCGCCCGGCGGCGAACCGGTCGATCGCCTCCAGCTTCCAGTGGCCGGCAAGCGAACCCGCGGCAGCCCCGCCCGACTGCCGGCGCTGGGAAGCGGTGATTCCTTCGGGCGGCAGGTCGAACCCGATCACCGGCAGGGGTCCGACCCCGATCACCTGCGGCAGCCGGTCGTTCGCCCGGTTCTCCCATCCCGTGGCCCAGACAAGTTCGAAGGCATCGGACAGCCGCCGCAGCCGGTCCCCGGCGGCAAGTGAAATGCAGTGCGGAGTGCCGTCGATCAACTCCCAGCTCACGAGCGCGGGAGGGGGAGGCGTATCGAAGCCGAAAAGGCTGATCACGCCATCGACGTCCACTGCGAGAATCGGTGGCTCGATCACTCGCCCATGCTAAACAACGCGGTCCACTCGGTATCTGTAGTATTCGCCGCCGTGCCTAATACAAACCAACTCGTGCGCAAGGGCCGTAAGCGGCCCAAGAAGAAGACGGCCACCCCGGGCCTCAAGTCCGGTCAGGGCAACAAGAAGAAGGTCGCCGCCCCCCAGCGTCGCGGCGTCTGCACCCGTGTCGCCACCGTCACCCCGAAGAAGCCGAACTCTGCTCTGCGGAAGATCGCGCGAGTCCGCCTCGCCCACGGCATGGAAGTAACCGCCTACATCCCGGGCGAAGGCCACAACCTTCAGGAGCACTCCGTCGTCCTCATCAGAGGCGGCCGGGTGAAGGATCTGCCGGGCGTCCGTTACAAGGTCGTCCGCGGCACCCTCGACGCCGCCGGCGTTTCGGACCGCAAGCAGGCCCGCTCCCTCTACGGTGTCAAGGCAACCTGATGGCACGTAGATCCGCAGCTTCGATTCGGCCCCTCGAGGCCGATACCAAGTACCGCTCGCGCCTCGTGCAGCAGATCACCAACAAGGTGATGCGCCACGGCAAGAAGTCCACCGCCGAGCAGATCACTTACGACGCCCTCGCCCTGGTCGCCGAGCGCACAGGCGAAGACCCGGTCGAGACCCTCGAAGAAGCGATCAAGCAGCTGACTCCCGCCCTCGAGGTCCGCTCCCGCCGTGTCGGTGGCGCCACGTACCAGGTGCCGGTCGAGGTTCCTTCCCGTCGCGCCCGCACCCTCGCGGTACGCTGGCTGGTCGATTTCGCCCGCAACCGCAACGAGTACTCGATGTCCGAGCGTCTCGCCAACGAGATCATGGACGCGACCAAGCAGCAGGGCAACGCGTACAAGCGCAAGGACGACATCTTCCGGATGGCTCAGGCGAACAAGGCGTTCGCCCACTACCGCTGGTAGTGGATGCTGCCCTTCTGCGGGGCAGTTACGTTCTTCGAAAGCGCCCCATCGGGGCGCTTTCTCTTTGGCCGGAGGCGAGCGGCTCCCGGGAACCACCAGGACGCGCCTGGCTTCGTCGACGCTCGGGCGGCTCGCTCATTGCCGGAAGGCAAATCGCTTCGCGCCCTCGCTTTACTCCTTGCCACGCACGCCCTGGAGGCCCCCGGAAACCACTCGCGTGGAGTGACGGCGGAGTCTCGCTGACCTTGAGGTTGACGCCCGTTGGTGCCGCAGTTGGCGGTCGGGTGGGGTGGTGAGGGGTGAGTATGGGCTTGGCGGGGTAGGCGCGAACCCCTCACCGCCCCACCCGACCCATCAACCGACAGCCGTCGATGCTCGTCCGGCGTCCTCCCGGGGCGGCGGGCACCACCCGAGCATCAGCCTTGCGGGGCGGGGACTTCTTTGATCAGTCTGTAGCCGCCTTTTCCGTTCATTTCGACGATCCAGATCGGCTGGCTTACGTCATGGTCGGGGGTGAAGCGGAACTCTCCGAGGGGCGTTTCCATCTGGACTCCTTCGAGCGAGTCCCTGATCGCTTCGCGGTCGGCGGTCAGGTCGTCGAAGCTGAGGTCGGCGGAAGCTGCTGCTTCGGCGAGCAGCTTGACTCCGGTGTAGGCCTGGGCGGCGAACTGGTCGGGGTCTTCCCCGTAGCGGCTCACGTAGTCCTCCATGAATCGCTGGTTCGCCTGCGAGTCGTTGCCGGCGAACCAGGCGGCGGCGCTGCGGGCTCCGTTCCCGGCTTCACCCAGTTCTTCAGCCGCGGTGACCGAGTTGAATGCGTTGCCGCCGAGAATGCTGGCGCTGCTGTCCCATGCTCTCAGGCTGCGGATCAGCTTCACCACGACCTCTCCCGAAGAGGCGGTGACGATGTAGGCCCCGCGCTTGTAGGCCCGGAACGTATCGATGCTGCCGTCAGGCTCAGTCTGAAGCAGTTTGACCCCACTCCGGGGCAAGCCTTCTGCCAGAAAGGCCTGTCTGGCTACAAGCGCTGAACTCCGTCCGAAGGCGTCACCTCTCGGGTAAACGACGTCAACGACGCCGTCCGGGTCTTCGGCCGAGAGATACTGCCTGACGTTGGCCGGGATCGCTTCGGCTTCGCCGAGCGAGTTTCGGAAGATCCAGTCGCAGGGGTAGGGGCAGTCGCCGACGATTCCCGGGCCGGTGTTGGAGACGGCCAGAACCGGGGTCTCGAGGTCGTTTGCCACCGGATGGGCTTCTGCCGAAGAGTTCGAGAAGGTCGGGCCGAGGACGGCGAGTGATTCGCCCTCTTCGGTCAGGCCTTCCATCAGGCGGGCCGATTCCGCGGGATCGCCGGCGTCATCTCGCTGTTCGAGGCTCAGTTCGGCTCCGTTGACGCCGCCGCCGGCGTTGATCTGCTCGACCGCGAGTTTCGCGGCCTTGAGCTGCTGGGGACCGAAGGCGGCTCCGTCACCGGTGGTGGAGAAGATCGAGCCGAGCCTGATCGTCTCGCCCTTCCAGTCGCCGTCTTCGTCCCCGGAACAGCCTGCGGCGAGCAGGACGGTCGCGGCGAGACAGGTGGCGAGCAGGGTCGGGAGGCGGCGGATCAACGCCCGGATTCGTTTCGTTTCGTCATGCCGCCCGCGCCACGCGGGCCGATCCCTCGCAGCTGGGATTCATCGAGGCGCACCAGGGCTGCTGCCCCGAGCACGATCACCAGGCCGCCGACCAGCTCCATCCACAGCCCGGCCGAGGCACCTCCGGTGGCGTCGATGTTGCCGACGCCCGGAGCATCGAAGAAGCCGGTCTCGCCGACGTCGGGGAGGTCGATGAAGAGGAAGACCAGAAGGACCCCGATGCCCATCGCGATCGTCACCGCAACTGAGGAACGGGAGCCGGTGGCGACCGCGGCCAAGAGGGCGATCAGGGCGATCAGGGCGAAGATGACTGCGACCAGACCGTGGGTCTCGATCAGGGTCACGTTCGTGATTACCGAGTCGGTCTCGTCGAGCAGGCTGTAGCCGGTCGCGAACTGGGAAAGCAGGACGATCAGGACTCCGAGCACAACAGTGATCGCGCTGAGCCGGGCGGTGCCGGCCGTCGCGTCGCGCATTTCGGCTTCCGTTGCGTCGACGGTCCCGGGGTGCTCGCGCTCGCTTTCGGCGGGGTCGGAGGTCATGAGAGCCCTCCGGCGTCTGCGGGCTGAGGCCGGCGGGTCCGGCCGCTCTCCCTGGACGGTTCGGTGCCACTTCCCGACCGGCTTCGGTGCCGGTTGCCGGAGAGCATCAGCAGGCCCAGCCCTCCGAAGGCCAGGACGAGCCCCGCACCGAGCTGGATCCAGAAGCCCGAGAGCAGCACTGCGGCGACCTCGGAGTAGCTGATCTCGGCCTCGCCGATGTCGAGGCCCCTCGGCAGGTCGATCAGCAGGGTGACCGCGATCGTGGCTGCCCCCGCAAGCGCGATGGTCGCCGCGAATACCCGCTTACCGGTGAGGGCGATCCCGGCGACGCCGGCGATCCCGGCCCCGGCGACCAGCAGCAGCAGGAACGAATGGGCGTCGATCGGGGTCAGCACGTCGGTCCGCGGCGCCCGGGTGATGTCGAGGATCGGGTCGTAGCCCGCCTGGCCGATCTCGGTCGCCCGGAAGTCGATGAACTGGGAGACGGCGAGGGCGATCACGCCGCCGCCGGCGACCGCGATCAGGGCCCGCCTCGGGGTGAAAACCCGGTCGAGCCTGAGCAGCAGGGCACCGATGCGGGAGAGCCCGGCAGCGATCGCGCGACCGACGCCCGACAGCCCTCCGGCTGCCTTGGTGAGCAGAGCGAGAATTCCGGCTCCGAGGAAACGGAGAGCCGGACCGAGCCGTTCCAGGCCGCTGAGTATCAGCCCCCAGAGGAAACCGGCCGTGCGCCTGACCTCGACAAGGGTCGCGCGGACCCCGCGTGAGAGCGGGTTGCCGGACAGATCGCCCGGCTTGCCTTTCGATCCGGCGCCTGCTCCGCGGTCCCTGCGACCCCGCCGTTCGCTCCGCCGCTTCTCGCGGGCTTCGATCCGCTGGCGCTCAGTCAGCCGGGGAGGGGCGGCGCCGACCTTGGCGCCCTCGCCCTTCTTGCCGGCCCCTTTGCCAGCAGCTGAGCCGGAGCTGGCGGGCCGGTCGGAAGGCTTCGAGTCCTTGTCCCGGGCGTCCTTCTCCCGCTCGGTCAGGCGATCGACCCGGCGCCGGGCGGAGCCGCTCCCCGACGGGGTGCCGGACGGCGGGTCTGGCTTCGGTTTTTTGGAATCCACTGTCTGGCCCCTCCCACGGAGCAACGCTGGGCTACTCAGCCTAGAGAACAGGGCAGATATCGGGCTCTCGCTCTGGTATAGTCAGCCTCCGCTCGGGCAGGCCTCGCAGGCTGCGGGCCTTTTTTTTGGCCTCCGGCCAGACACCGACCGAGAACCTCAACCGAAACTTCGAGACGCAGAGAGAACTTATGCCGCGCGACTTCCCACTGGAAAAGACCCGAAACATCGGGATCATGGCTCACATCGACGCCGGTAAGACGACGACGACCGAGCGAATCCTCTACTACACCGGCCGCTCGCACAAGATCGGTGAGGTCCACGACGGCGCTGCCACGATGGACTGGATGGAGCAGGAGCAGGAGCGCGGCATCACCATCACCTCCGCTGCCACCGCCTGCGAGTGGCTCGGCCACCGCATCAACATCATCGACACCCCGGGCCACGTCGACTTCACGGTCGAAGTCGAACGCTCGCTGCGTGTCCTCGACGGCGCCGTTGCCGTCTTCGACTCGGTCGCCGGCGTCGAGCCGCAGTCCGAGACCGTCTGGCGTCAGGCCGACAAGTACTCGGTCCCGCGGATCGCCTACATCAACAAGATGGACCGCACCGGCGCCGACTTCTACATGTCGGTTCGCACGATCAAGGAGCGCCTCGGCGCCAACGCCGTACCGATCCAGCTGCCGATCGGAGCAGAGGGCGAATTCGCCGGGATCATCGACCTGGTCACGATGAAGGCCACGATCTACAAGGACGACATGGGCCAGGAGCTCGAAGTCGTCGACATTCCCGAAGACATGCAGGAGCAGGCCGAGGAGTATCGCGCCGCGATGGTCGAGGCCTGTGCCGACCAGGACGACGAGCTGATGGAGCTCTACCTCGAAGGAGAGGAAATCTCCGAAGATCGCATCATGGCCGCGCTCAAGGCCGCCACCCTGGCGATCACCGTCACTCCGGTCCTCTGTGGCTCCTCCTTCAAGAACAAGGGAGTGCAGCCGCTGCTCGACATCATCGTTTCGCTGTTGCCCTCGCCGCTGGAGGTTCCCCCGGTCGAAGGCATGCTGCCACTGAAGAAGGGCGAAGAAGAACGTGAGCACGGCGAGCGGCCGGCTGACGACAACGGACCTTTCGCAGCCCTGGCCTTCAAGGTTATGTCCGACCCCTACGTCGGCAAGCTGACCTACTTCCGCGTCTACTCCGGAACCCTCGAAGCCGGCGGACGCGTGCTCAACGTGACCACCGGCAAGACCGAGCGCATCGGACGCCTGCTGATGATGCACGCCAACTCGCGTGAGGAGATCGAGCGTGTCTACTCCGGCGACATCTGCGCCGGCGTCGGCCTCAAGCAGACCGGAACCGGCGACACGCTGTCGGCCCCGGACGCCCCGATCCAGCTCGAGAGCATGGACTTTCCCGACACGGTGATCGCGGTTGCGATCGAGCCGAAGACCAAGTCAGACCAGGAGAAGATGGGCACCGCGCTGGCCCGTCTCTCCGAAGAAGACCCGACCTTCAAGATCGAATCCGACGAAGAGACCGGTCAGACCTTGATCCACGGGATGGGCGAACTGCACCTCGAGGTGCTGGTCGACCGCATGATCCGCGAGTTCAACGTGGAGGCGAACGTCGGCAAGCCACAGGTGGCTTACCGCGAAACCATCCGCAAGCGGGTCGAGAAGGTCAACGCCAAGTTCGCCCGCCAGACCGGCGGCCGCGGCCAGTACGGCCACGCGGTGATCAACATCGAGCCGGCCCCCGGCGACGGCTTCGTCTTCGAGAGCAAGATCAAGGGTGGCGTCATCCCGACCGAGTACATCCCGGCGGTCAGGCAGGGCATCACCGAGGCCCTCGAGAACGGCGTCAAGGCCGGCTACCCGCTGGTCGACCTCAAGGTCGAACTGATCGACGGCTCGTACCACGACGTCGACTCTTCGGAGATGGCGTTCAAGATCGCCGGATCGATGGCCCTTCAGGAAGGCGCCCGCAAGGCGAGCCCCGCCCTGCTCGAGCCGGTCATGTCGGTTGAGGTCATCACCCCCGAGGACTACCTCGGTGACGTGATCGGCGACCTCTCCAGGCGTCGTGGCAAGGTGCAGGGCCAGGAGCAGCGCGGAAACGCCCTGGCCGTACAGGCTTTTGTGCCGCTCAGCGAGATGTTCGGATACGCCACCGACCTCCGGTCTTCGACCCAGGGAAGGGCCGCGTACACGATGCAGTTCGACAAGTACGAAGAGGTGCCGTCGAGCATTGCCGAGGAGATCTCGGCCCACCGTTCCGGGACGCCCGCCGGGGCGGAGGCATAGGCAGACAACCCCGAACCGGGTAAAGGGCTATATTTCTCAAGTTCGCCCGGAGGCGGGGCGGACCCGCTGCCGACTCATAAGCTTTAGCAGTTCAGTCAGACGTAAAACACTTCAAGAAAAACAAGAACCAGAGAAGAACAGAAAGGTCCAAGGAGAGCGATGTCCAAGGAGAAGTTCGAACGCGATAAGCCGCATGTAAACGTCGGCACCATCGGTCACGTCG
The DNA here is from genome assembly GCA_963709475.1 of uncultured Solirubrobacterales bacterium. Lineage (GTDB taxonomy): Bacteria > Actinomycetota > Thermoleophilia > Solirubrobacterales > 70-9 > 67-14. The sequence continues at coordinate 214,317 of CAVPWI010000002.1, forward strand.
ACCATGGCAAGACCACGTTGACGGCCGCGATCACCACCACGCTTTCCGGAGAGGGCGACACCGAGGCCAAGAGCTTCGCCGAGATCGACAACGCCCCGGAAGAGAAGGAGCGCGGCATCACGATCGCGACCTCTCACGTCGAGTACGAGACCGAAGGCCGGCATTACGCCCACGTCGACTGTCCCGGCCACGCCGACTACGTCAAGAACATGATCACCGGTGCCGCCCAGATGGACGGCGCGATCCTGGTGGTCTCCGCCGCCGACGGCGTCATGCCCCAGACCCGCGAGCACATCCTGCTCGCCCGTCAGGTCAACGTGCCGCACGTCGTGGTCTTCCTCAACAAGGTCGACCAGGTCGATGATGACGAGCTGCTCGAGCTGGTCGAAGAAGAGGTTCGCGAGCTTCTCAGCGAGTACGACTTCGACGGCGAGAACACGCCGATCATCCAGGGCTCGGCCACCATGGCCCTCGACGGTGATGAAGAGATGAAGCAGCGGATCGTGGATCTCGGTGCGGCTCTCGACAGCTACATCCCCGAGCCCGAGCGTGAGCTTGACAAGCCTTTCCTGATGCCGGTCGAAGACATCTTCTCGATCACCGGACGCGGCACCGTCGCAACCGGCCGTATCGAGCAGGGCATCGTCAACACGGGCGACGAGATCGAAATCGTCGGTATTCACGAGAAGACGGCGACCACCACGGTCACCGGCGTTGAGATGTTCCGCAAGATCCTCGATGAGGGTCGTGCCGGAGACAACGTCGGCTGTCTGCTCCGCGGTACCAAGCGTGAGGAAATCGAGCGCGGGCAGGTTCTCTGCAAGCCCGGTTCGATCACCCCGCACACCAAGTTCAAGGCCGAGGTTTACGTGCTCAAGAAGGAAGAGGGCGGACGCCACACCCCGTTCTTCACGGGCTACCGGCCGCAGTTCTACTTCCGGACCACCGATGTGACCGGCGTCGCCAACCTGCCCGAGGGCACGGAGATGGTCATGCCGGGTGACAACATCGAGATGGTTATCGAGCTGATTCAGCCGATCGCCATGGACCAGGGCCTGCGTTTCGCCATCCGCGAGGGTGGACGCACGGTTGGCTCGGGTGTCGTCTCGGAGATCATCGAGTAACGACGTTTTGACAAGGGGCGGCGACCTCCGGGTCCCGCCCCGACTGTCGCCCCCGGGCGGCAGGGCAGTTCGAGTAACAGATACGACCTTTGATGTACCCCAGGTAGTCGAACCACGCGGGACCGGATTTTCCGGAACGGCGCAGGCGGCGGGGGACCTTGAAATCAGCGGGTGCTGGTTCGAAGCCGGTTCACGCCCACAGAACGAGAAAGCAAGAAGAGACCAGAGTGGCCGCAATCGCCGCACAGAAAATCAGGATCAGGCTCAAGGCCTACGACCACGACGCCATCGACCGTGCCGCACGGGAGATCGTCGATACGGCCGAGCGCACCGGCGCCTCGGTTTCCGGGCCCGTGCCGCTTCCGACGGAGCGCAACATCTACTGCGTGATCCGCTCGCCCTTCAAGGACAAGGACTCTCGCGAGCATTTCGAGATCCGGACCCACAAGCGCCTGATCGACATCCTTCAGCCGACCCCCAAGACCGTCGACTCACTCCAGCGCCTGGACTCGCTCCCGGCCGGCGTGGACATCGAGATCCGTCTCTAGGAATCCATGTCAGCGATCCTCGGCAAGAAAATCGGAATGACCCAGATCTTCAGGGAAGACGGTGAAGTCGTACCCGTGACCGTGATCGAAGCCGGGCCCTGCCCGGTGACCGCAATCCGGAGCGAGGAGCGCGACGGCTACTCGGCGATCCAGCTCGCTTTCGACGAAGTCAAGAAGGGCAAGCTAACCAAGGCCGAAGAGGGCCATCTCGCCAAGGCCGACTCAGCCCCGATGCGGGTTGTGGTCGAGTTCCGCGATGCCACGATCGATGGCGGCGAAGAGGGTGAAGGCGACGAGCCGACCCTCGGCCAGCAGGTCACGGTGAAGAACTTCGAGGCCGGCCAGAAGGTCAAGATCTCGGGAGTCACCATCGGCAAGGGTTTCCAGGGAACCGTTAAGCGTCACAACTTCGGACGCGGACCCGTTTCGCATGGCTCACACAATGTGCGGGCTCCCGGCTCGATCGGCGCCAGCGCCTATCCGGCCCGTGTGTTCAAGGGAATGCGCCTGCCCGGACAGATGGGCAACAAGCGCGCGACCCAGCTCGGCCTTGAAATCGCCGACATCGATGCCGAGCGCAACCTGCTTCTGATCAAGGGCTCCGTGCCCGGCTCGAAGAACTCGATCGTGGAGATCCGTACTCATGGCTAGCGCTAAATCGACAAAGGTGCCCGTGCTGGGCAAGACGACCAAGGTCGACGTACCCGCCGACGTCTTCGGTGAAGACTTCCACCAGTCACTGGTCCACGAGGCCGCCCGGGCCGACGCCAACTCGCGTCGCCGCGGTACCGCCTCGACCCTGACCCGAGGTGAAGTCTCGATGACCACCGCGAAGGCCTGGCGCCAGAAGGGCACCGGACGGGCCCGTGTCGGCGCCCTGAGCGTGGGCAGCCGGTATGGCGGCGCCGCGACTTTCGGTCCCAAGCCCCGTCACTACACGGTCAAGGTGAACCGCAAGGCCCGCCGCAAGGCGTTGCGTTCCGCACTTTCGGTCCATGCTGAGCGGGGCAGCGTCGCGATTGCCAAAGCCGCAGACTTCGAGACCCCCTCGACCAAGGCCGCATCCGAAGCTCTCGACAAGTGGGGAGCCAAGCGTTCGACTCTCGTGGTCATCCTCGCTGACGAAACCGGTCTGCTCAAGAGCTTCCGCAACATCCCCCGGATCAACGTCGTGGAGGTCGGTGCGGTCGGTGTCGTCGACGTGATCGGCGCCGCTTCGATCGTGATCTCTGAAGGGGCACTCGAAGTACTGGTCCAGCGCGCCGGCTCCGCCGACGCGCCGGCCAAGGAAGAGCCCGAGGCCAGGCAGCCCGAGGCCGAGAAGACCGAAGACGAAAAGGACGGTGAGTGATGGATCCGCGAAGCGTCATCGTGCGGCCGGTCATCTCCGAGAAGACCTATGCCCTCATCGCCGCCGGCAAGTACACCTTCCGGGTCGACGACCGGGCTCACAAGTTCGAGATCAAGGACGCCGTCGAGAAGTCGTTCGGGGTCGAGGTAGTCAAGGTCCGGACCTCGAAGGTCCGTTCCAAGCCGAAGCGTCGAGGACTCCACTCAGGCAGGAGCCGTTCCTGGAAGAAGGCGATCGTCGAGCTCGCCCCCGGTGACACCATCGAGCTGTTCGAAGGCGCAGCGGTCGAGGGTTAGAAAGAGACTTATGGCAATCAGAAAGACAAAACCGACCAGTCCGGGGCGCCGCTTCGCCACCTATCAGGTGCGCGAGCAGCTCACGGCCACCGAGCCGGAGCGCAAGCTCACCGAAGGACTGAAGAAGTCCGGCGGACGCAATGTCAACGGCCGGATCACCTCACGCCATCGTGGCGGAGGGGCCAAGCGGCGGTACCGCAAGATCGACTTCAAGCGGGTCAAGGACGGAATCCCGGCCAAGGTCGCGACGATCGAGTACGACCCGAACCGCAGCTCCTACATCGCGCTGCTCCACTACGCGGACGGTTTCAAGAGCTACATCCTGGCGCCTTCGGCGATCAAGGTCGGCGACAAGGTCCAGTCCGGGCCGGGCTCCGACATCCGTCCGGGCAACTGCCTGGCACTTGGCTCGATGCCGGTCGGCACGATCGTCCACAACGTCGAGCTCAAGGAAGGCCAGGGCGGCAAGCTCGGCCGTTCCGCCGGCACCGCGATCCAGCTCGTAGCCAAGGAGGGTGAGATGGTCACCCTGCGCCTGCCTTCATCGGAGATGCGCCTTGTGCGAGCCGAATGCCGGGCCACCGTCGGCACGCTCTCGAACGCGGAGCACCAGAACGTCAGCATCGGCAAGGCCGGCCGCAACCGTCACAAGGGCAAGCGGCCGCAGTCGCGCGGTATCGCCATGAACCCGGTCGACCATCCGCACGGCGGTGGCGAGGCCCACAAGACTCCCGGCGGACACCCGAAGACCCCGTGGGGCAAGCCGACCCTCGGCTACCGCACCCGCAAGAAGAGCAAGGACTCGGACCGCTACATCGTGCGTGGCCGACGCCGAGGCAAGAAGAAGGGCAGATAGACCATGGGTAGATCAACCAAAAAGGGCCCGTTCGTCGAAGAACGGCTGATGAGCCGGATCAACGCGATGAACGAAGCCGGAAACAAGCAGATGGTCAAGACCTGGTCGCGCCGCTCGGTGGTATTCCCCGAGATGGTCGGACATACGATCGCCGTCCACGACGGCCGCAAGCACGTGCCGGTATTCATCTCCGAGTCGATGGTCGGTCACAAGCTGGGCGAGTTTGCTCCGACCCGGACCTTCCGCTCCCACACTGGCGGCAAGGACTGACCGTGGCCAAGACCAAGTCCAAAGAAGAACCGGTGCTGGTTCGCGCTACCGCCAAGTACGTCCGGGTATCACCGCGCAAGGTCAGGCTGGTCGCCGACCAGGTTCGCGGCAAGCACATCGACGACGCCCGCTCGCTGCTCCAGTTTTCCCCGCGTACCGCGGCCGATGACATCGCCAAGGTGATCGAGTCCGCTGCTGCCAACGCTGAAGCGAATCACGACCTGATCGGTGACGAGATGATCGTCCACGAGATCAGGGTTGACGAAGGGCCGACCCTCAAGCGCTTCCGGCCGCGCGCGATGGGCCGTGCCACACCGATTCACAAAAGAACTTGCCACATCTCCGTGGCCCTGACCCCGGAAGACGAGGAATAGAAGAGCAATGGGACAGAAGATCCATCCCGGCGGCTTCCGAGTCGGCTACATCCACGATTGGAAGTCGAACTGGTTCGCCGAAAAAGACTTTTCCGACCTGCTTATGCAGGACCTGGCGATCCGTGACCACATCGAGACCAAGCTGGCCCACGCCGGCCTGTCCGACATCACGATCCAGCGTCGCGGTGAAGTCGCAGTCGACATCCACACCGCCCGGCCCGGCATCGTCATCGGCAAGTCCGGCAGCGAAGTCGATGCCCTGCGCAAGGATCTCCACAAGATCACCGGCACCCCGGTCAAGGTCAATATCCGCGAGGTCAAGCGCCCGGAGCTCGACGCCAAGCTGGTTGCCCAGTCGATCGCCGAGCAGCTCCAGAACCGCGTCGCTTTCCGCCGCGCGATGAAGCGCGCCCTGACTTCCGCCATGCGCTCCGGCGCCAAGGGCGTCAAGGTCCAGATTTCCGGTCGCCTCGGCGGCGCCGAGATGGCCCGCACCGAGGGCTACTCCGATGGCCGCGTGCCGCTGCACACCATGCGCGCCGACATCGACTACGGATTCGTCGAAGCCAAGACCGGCACCGGCCGCATCGGCGTCAAGTGCTGGATCAACAAGGGCGAGATCATGCCCGAAGGTTTCGAGTCGGCCAAGCTGACCGAGCCCGAGCCGCCGCAGGACAACCGCCGCCGCGGTGGAGACAACCGCGGTGGGGGAGGTCGTCGCTGATGCTGATGCCCAAGCGGGTCAAGCACCGCAAGGTCATGAGGGGTCGCCGCAAGGGCAACGCCAAGGGCGGAACCGCCGTGACCTTCGGCGAGTACGGCCTGAAGTCGCTCGAGCGCGGCTGGGTCACCAACCGCCAGATCGAGGCCGCACGAGTCGCGATGACCAGAAAGATCAAGCGTGGCGGCAAGGTCTGGATCAACATCTTCCCGGACAAGCCGATCACCAAGAAGCCGGCCGAGACCCGCATGGGTTCGGGCAAGGGCAACCCGGAGGCCTGGGTCGCCGTGGTCAAGCCCGGACGGGTGATGTTCGAGCTCTCCGGCGTCGACGAAGAACTCGCCCGCGAGGCGATGCGCGTCGCTGGTCACAAGCTGCCCCTGAAGACCAAGTTCGTACAGCGTGAAGGAGCGGGCGAATGAGGGCCAGCGAGATCCAGAACATGCACGACGTCGAGCTCGTGGAAAAGCTGAAAGAAGCGCGTGAGGAAGCTTTCAACCTGCGCCTGCGCCATGCCACAGGCGAGCTCGAGAACACTTCCAGCCTCCGGGACGCCAAGCGGGACGTGGCCCGGCTGCTGACCATCGCGAGTCAGCGCAACATCGACCTTGAGCGCGAACAGGGCTCCAACTAGTCAGGCAGAACTGATGTCAGAAGAAGAAAAAGAAGAAACAACTGAAGAAGAGACCGCGGCCGTGGAGGAGACTCCGGCAGCCGAAGAGGCACCGGCCGAAGAAGCCGCCGTCGAGGCTTCCGCCGCGGAGCCCAGCGAGCCCGATCCGCTGGATGAACTTCCGTGGAAAGAGCGCAAGCGCATTCTCAAGTCCCGCGAGTCCGGTGCCCCGGGCCCGGAGAAGACTCCGGAGCAGCGTGAAGAGGAGCGCCAGAAGGCCCGTGCCGCCAAGGCCCGTGCCCGGCGCAAGCGCCGCGCGGATGCCAAGGCCGAGGCGAAGCCCTCGGGAGCTGACGGCACCCCGGCGGCAGAGAAGACCCGTACCGGCAAGCCGAAGGAGCGCCAGGGACTGGTCACCTCCGACAAGGGCGACAAGACGATCACCGTCCAGATCGACAGCGCCCGCCGCCACCCGGTCTACGAGAAGATCGTCCGCCAGCGTCACAAGATTCACGTTCACGATGAGCGCAACGAAGCCGGAGAAGGCGACGTGGTCCGCGTGATCGAAACCCGCAAGCTCTCCAAGACCAAGCACTGGCGCCTGGTCGAGATCGTCGAAAAGGCCAGGTAGAGCATGATTCAGCAGGAATCCAGACTGCGTGTCGCCGACAACTCGGGCGCCCGCGAGCTCCTCTGCATCCGGGTCAAGGGTGGCTCTCACCGCAAGTACGGTTCGATCGGCGACGTGATCACCGCGACCGTCAAGGCGGCGAGCCCCCAGGGCAACGTCAGCAAGGGCGAGGTTGTACAGGCCGTCATCGTGCGTACCCGCAAGGAGATCGGCCGTTCCGACGGCACCTACATCGCCTTCGACGAGAACGCCGCCGTGCTGATCGACGAACAGAAGAACCCGCGCGGTACGCGCATCTTCGGACCGGTCGCCCGCGAACTCCGTGACCGCGACTTCATGAAGATCATCTCGCTCGCCCCGGAGGTGCTTTGAGCATGAGAATCCGCACTGAAGATCAGGTCCAGATCATCGCCGGCAAGGACAAGGGCAAGCAGGGCAAGGTGCTCCGGACCGACCCGAAGAAGCAGACCGTCTATGTTGAGGACCTCAACATGGTCAAGCGCCACCAGCGCGCCCAGCCCTCTCCGAGCGGGCAGGGTCCGGGTAAGGACGGCGGGATCATCGAGATGGAGGGTCCGGTCCACGTCTCCAACGTGATGCTGGTCGACCCCACGGACAACAAGCCGACCCGGGTCGGCATCCGTACCAACGAAGACGGCAAGCGCCAGCGCTTTTCGAAGCGAACCAACGAAGCGATCTAGGAATCACCATGGAAGCAGCTACGACAACTGAACAGGCAGTCCCACCGCCGCGGATGCGCGCCACCTACCGCGAAGAGGTCCTTCCGAAGCTGATCGAGAAGTTCGGCTACTCGACCCCGATGCGCGCGCCGCGACTGGAAAAGATCACCCTCAACATGGGCCTGGGTTCACACATGGATACGAAGCGCCGCGAGAAGGCGGCCGGAGAGCTGGCCCTGATCGCCGGCCAGTACCCGAACCCGCGCATGGCCAAGAAGTCGGTCGCGTCGTTCAAGGTCCGCGAAGGCATGCCGGTCGGCGTGTCGGTGACCCTGCGCGGTGCCCGCATGTGGGAGTTCCTGGATCGGCTCATCTCGATCTCGATCCCCCGTATCCGCGACTTCCGCGGCCTCAAGGCGACCTCCTTCGACGGTCGGGGTAACTACTCCATGGGCGTCAAGGAACAGCTAATTTTCCCCGAGATCGATTACGACTCGGTTGATGAGACACATGGTCTCGACATCACGATCACCACGTCCGCTCCGACGGACGCCGAGGCTTTCGAACTGTTGCTCGGCCTGGGTATGCCTTTCTCGAAGGAAGGCCGCCCGGTCGCAGACGGTGACGAAGTAGCCACCGCCCCAGAAGAGCAGGAGGGTTAGGCCCAGATGGCCAAGACATCCCAGAAGGTTCGCCAGCAGCGTCCGGCGAAGTACAAGACCCGCGAATACAACCGCTGCCGCCGTTGCGGCCGCCCGCGCGCCTACTACCGCAAGTTCGGCATCTGCCGGATCTGCCTGCGCGAGGCTGCTCACGAGGGCTACATCCCCGGCATGACGAAGTCCAGCTGGTAGATCATGGTTACTGACCCGATTTCCGACTACCTGACCCGTATCCGCAACGGCCTGAGCGCCGGACTGGCGACCGTCGAGGTCCCCAGCTCCAAGCTCAAGGTCGAGATCTCACGCATCCTCACCGAGCAGGGGTACATCGCCGGCTTCGAGAAGGGCGCGGCCGAGGTCGGCGAGAAGATCACGGTAGAGCTCAAGTACACGAAGGACCACCAGCCGGTTATCACCGGCATCGAGCGGGTATCCCGTCCGGGCCGCCGCCGTTACGTGAATCACGCATCGGTGCCGCGGGTCCAGGGTGGTACCGGGACCGCGATCGTCACCACCTCGCACGGAGTGATGACCGGCCACGACGCCAAGAAGACCGGAGTCGGAGGGGAGGTAGTCGCCTACGTCTGGTAACCCGGACGAAGACGACTTCAACATCATGAGCCGAATAGGAAAAAAGCCGATCGAACTCCCAGGCAGCGTCGAGATCGAGATCGAGCCCGGACTGGTCAAGGTCAAGGGCCCCAAGGGTGAGCTCACCCAGGAGATTTCGCGTGAAATGACGGTCAAGGCCGACGACGGTGTGATCACCGTCGAGCGCCCGACCGACCGCGGCCCCCACAGGGCCCTCCACGGACTCACCCGCAGCCTGGTCGCCAACATGATCGTCGGTGTGACCGACGGATACGAGAAGCGCCTGGACATCCAGGGCGTCGGCTACCGCGCTGCCGCCAAGGGCAAGGGACTCGAGCTGGCGCTCGGCTACTCGCATCCGGTTTCGATCGCGGCCCCGGAAGGCATCGAGTTCGAGGTGCCGCAGCCGACCGAAGTGGTCGTGCGCGGCATCGACAAGCAACTGGTCGGACAGATCGCGGCGAACATCCGCGAGAGCCGTCCGCCGGAGCCCTACAAGGGCAAGGGCATCCGCTACCGCGACGAGCACGTCGCGAGGAAGGTCGGTAAGCGCGTATGACCGTCACTACCAACCGCCAGCGCCGTCAGCGCCGCCGCTATCGCGTGCGCGCGAAGGTTTCCGGTACTGCCGAACGGCCACGGCTCTCGGTTTACCGGTCGAACAAGGGCGTTTTCGCCCAGTTGATCGACGACGTCGACGGCAAGACGATTGCCGCCGCAAACTGGATCGAGCCCGAACTGCGTCAGCTCGACAGGACTGAACAGGCGAAGAAAGCCGGCGAACTGCTGGCAGAACGTGCAAAGAAGGCAGGTGTCGAGCGATGTGTGTTCGACCGAAGCGGTTACCGCTACCACGGCAGGGTCAAGGCTCTTGCCGAGGGAGCGAGAGAGGGTGGGCTGGAGTTCTAATGAACTTCGCTACGGTGAACGGCTGATATGAAGGGAATGGATACAGCTCGCATTGACATGGTCAGTCCGAAAGGACTGGACCTGCAGGAGCGCGTGATCGAGATCAACCGTGTGGCCAAGGTGGTCAAGGGCGGTCGTCGTTTCTCGTTCACGGCACTGGTCGCTGTCGGCGACGAAGACTCTGTGGTCGGAATCGGATACGGAAAGGCACGGGAAGTCCCGCTGGCCATCCAGAAGGCGGTCGAGAACGCCCGCAAGAACCTGGTTCGGATCCCCAAGTACAACGATACGATCACCCACAAGATCATCGGGCGCTTCGGGGCCGGACATGTCGTCCTGCGCCCGGCCAGCCCCGGTACCGGCGTGATTGCCGGCGGTGGCGTGCGTGCCGTTCTCGAGCTCGGCGGTGTCAAGGACATCCTGACCAAGAGCATCGGCACCCAGAACCCGATCAACCTGGTCAAGGCGACCATGGACGGCATCGTCCGTCTGCGCCGGCCGGAAGAAGTTGCGGAACTGCGCGGACTCACCGTTTCCGAGGTTCTCGGAATCCACCATGAGGACAACGGTGAAGGCGACGGCAGCGACGGGGGCGGCGAAGAAGACGCAGCCAGCAAGGCCGCTGTCGAAGAAGCCGCTGACGCAGCTGCGGAAGTAACCGAGGCCGCCGAGCCGACGGATACGCCGGAAGCCGCCGACTCATCGGATACTCCCGCAGACATCAGTGCACTTGAGGCCAAGGCGGCCGAAGATGTGGATGCCCAGAGCGGAGCCGTAGTCGAAGACCCTTCGACTGTCGCCCCGAGCGAAGTAGAAGCCGAAGTCGCCGCCGAAGAGCAGCTCGATCCGGCCACGGCCGAAGCCGCCGAGGAGGTACAGGCCTCCGAGGAGGCTTCCGAGGAAGCAGAGAAGGTCGAAACCGCTGATGGAGAGAAGTCCTGATGGCGAAGCTGGCGATCACACAGACCCGTTCCAACATTCACCGGAACCCGCATCAGCTGGGCACCCTCAAGGCGCTCGGACTGGGCAAGCGGGGCCGGACGGTCGAACGTGAAGACAGTCCGCAGCTGCAGGGCCAGCTCAAGGTGATTACCCACCTGGTTGAAGTCAAGGAGATCTGATGGCCAAAAAGCAGGAAAGCCGCGCCGACGAGATCGGCCTTCACAACCTCAGCCCCAAGCCGGGTTCACGCCGTCCGCGCAAGCGGATCGGTCGTGGCCAGGGATCCGGCACCGGAAAGACGTCCGGCCGTGGACACGGCGGACAGGGACAGCGCGCCGGCAATACCCGAGACGCTGCCCGCGAAGGCGGTCAGAACCCGATTCATCGCCGGATGCGCAAGCTGCGCGGTCCGAACATGAAGAAGTCGATGCCTTTCGAGAACTTCCGTACCTTCACCCAGCCGGTCAACCTGAGCGATCTCGAGGAGCGCTTCGAGGCCGGCTCCGAAGTCACCCCGGAGACCCTCAAGGCGGCAGGCCTTGCGACCCGCTCCCATCCGGTCAAGGTTCTGGCCAAGGGCGAGATCAGCAAGGCATTGACGGTCAAGGCTCACGGATTCAGTGCGACTGCCAGGGAAAAGATCGAAGCCGCCGGCGGAAGCTGTGAGCTGATCGAAGCCTGATGCTGGCGACTGTTGCGAAGGCATTCTCCGTTCCGGAGATCCGCAGGAAGCTCCTCTTCGTTGCTGGAATCCTCGCGCTCTACCGTCTGGGCGCCTACATCCCGGTGCCGGGAGTCAATGTCGATGCGATCCAGAGCCTCGAGGACTCGCTCACCGGCTCCGACATCCTCGGCTTCCTCAACCTCTTCTCGGGCGGCAGCCTCTCGCGACTTTCCCTTTTTGCACTGGGCATCATGCCCTACATCACCGCCTCGATCATCCTGCAGCTGATGACCGTGGTGCTGCCTTCACTGGAGCGTCTCCAGAAGGAAGGCGAAGTCGGCCAGCAGAAGATCACCCAGTACACCCGTTACCTCACGGTCGGACTCGCCGCCATGCAGTCCTTCGCTTACGTCTTCCTCTTCAACTCACTCGCCCCGGCCGGTGGCGAAAGCGTCATCAGCAGCCTGACCGTCCCCAACGTCTTCCTGATCACGATCTGCCTGACCGCCGGCACCGTGCTGTTGATGTGGATGGGCGAGCTGATCACCCAGCGCGGAATCGGAAACGGCATCTCGCTGCTGATCATGGCCTCGATCGTCTCCGGAGTGCTGCCCGGCATCCAGACCTGGTGGACCAACCCCGACCAGGTGTTCGTCGTACTTCTGCCCTTCATCATCCTCGGCGTGGTCGTCGCGATCGTCTTCGTACAGGAAGGCCAGCGCCGGATCCCGGTGCAGTACGCGAAGCGTGTGGTCGGTCGCAAGATGACTTCAGGGGGTTCGACCTACCTGCCGCTCAGGGTCAACATGGCCGGCGTGATCCCGGTCATCTTCGCCGCCTCGATCATGGCTCTGCCGCCGACGATCGGCCAGTTGATCAACACCCCGATCGCCCTCGACTTCGCCGCGTTCCTAGCTCCGGACCAGTGGGCCTACGTGGTCGGCGAAGTGTTCTTCATCATCATCTTCACCTACTTCTATACGGCCGTGACCTTCAATCCTGTGGACCAGGCCGACAACCTGAAGAAGTACGGCGGCTTCATCCCCGGAGTCAGACCGGGACGACCCACCGCCGAGTACCTCGACCGCGTGCTCTCCCGACTCACGTTCCCGGGCGCCCTGTACCTCGGTGCGGTTGCCGCCTTCCCGACGATCCTCTTCAATCAGGTCGGCGGAGGGTTCTTCTTCGGCGGTACCTCGATCCTGATCGTGGTCGGTGTCGCCCTCGACACCGTGAAGCAGCTTGAAGCCCAGCTGATGATGCGCAACTATGAGGGCTTCCTCCGCTAACGGAGTGAAACCCGATGCCCAATCGCAATCTAAATCTGATCCTTCTCGGTCCCCCCGGCAGCGGCAAGGGAACCCAGGGCGAGCGGCTCCAGGAAGACCTCGAGCTGCCCTACTACGCCACCGGTGACATCCTGCGCGCCGCGGTCCGCGACCAGACCGATATCGGCAAGGCGGCCAAGGAGTACATGGATCGCGGCGATCTGGTTCCCGACGACGTGATCATCGGTGTGATCGCCGAGCGGCTGGAGAGCGGCGAGGCAGATCACGGATTCATTCTCGACGGCTTCCCCAGGACCGTTCCCCAGGCTGAAGCGCTTGACGAGAAGCTCGGTGAACTCGGCCGGCAGCTGGCCGCCGTGGTCCTGATCGACGTCTCCGACGAGGACATCGTCCACCGCCTTTCCGGGCGCAGGGTCTGCGTCGATTCGGGTCATGTCTACCACGTCGATTTCAACCCGCCGGCTGACGAAGGCGTCTGCGACATCGACGGATCGGAGCTGATCGTGCGTGACGATGACAAGCCCGAGGTGGTTCGCCACAGGCTGGTCCAGTACCACGAGAAAACCTCTCCGCTGGTCGACTACTACCGCAAGCAGGCGCTTCTGAACGCCGTCGACGGCAGCCAGGACCCGGACCGGGTCGGTGAGTCCGTTCGTTCGCTGATCTCAACGCTCAGCCTCGAAGAGGGCTCGTGAGCCCCTCGGCTCCGCCGCTGTCTGAATGATCACCCGCAAGACCGCGGCACAGATAGAGAAGATGGCCGCTGCCGGAGCGGTCCACGCCCGATGCATGAAGATGCTGACCGGGATGATCCGGCCCGGAGTGACCACGGCCGAGCTGGACCGGGCCGCCGAGAAGTTCATCCGCTCCCAGGGCGGGGTTCCGACTTTCAAGGGATTCCGCGGCTTTCCCGGATCGATCTGCGCCTCGCCGAACTCTATGGTGGTCCACGGTATCCCGGGTCCCTACGAACTGGAGAAGGGGGACATCCTCTCGATCGACATCGGGGTGACCCTCGACGGCTGGGTGGCCGATGGCGCCAGCACGATCCCGGTCGGCGAGATCGACCCGACCACGGCAAGGCTGCTGAAGGTGACCAAGGAATCACTCGATCTGGCCGCCGCCCAGATGGTCCCCGGAAACCGGGTCGGGGATATCTCGAACGCCGTCCAGAGCCACGCCGAGGCCGCGGGCTTCTCGATCATCCGCTCGCTGGTCGGCCACGGCATCGGACAGGAGATGCACGAAGAACCTCAGATACCGAACTACGGAACCCCCGGCCGGGGTCCCGAGATCGAAGCCGGGATGGTCTTCGCGATCGAACCGATGGTCAACGTCGGGGGCCCCGACATCTACATGGACGACGACGGCTGGTCGGTCTATTCGGAGGACGGCTCGATGGCCGCCCACTTCGAGTACACGGTGGCCGCCACCGATAACGGACCAAGAATACTCAACCCCTGGGACGGACCTTGATTCTTCTTGCTATTGTTCGCGTTCGGCCTTATTGGCCCATTTTTGACGCCCGCTGCCCGTTTAATGGGGCTGTCGGGAGATCTCTTCCAAAAGGAACTAAAGGACGATGAAGGTCCGAGCCTCGGTAAAACCGATGTGTGAGAAGTGCAAGATCATCCGCCGGCGCGGCCGGGTGATGGTGATCTGCGAGAACCCGCGACACAAGCAGAGGCAGGGCTAGTAATGGCGCGTATCGCCGGGGTCAACATCCCCCTGAACAAGAGAATCGAAATCGGCCTGACGTACGTCTTCGGAATCGGCCAGTCGACCGCGCAGCAGCTCTGCGCCAAGGTCGGTGTCGATCCCAACACCCAGGTCAAGGACCTGACCGAAGAAGAAGTGATCAAGCTTCGTGAGGCGATCGAGGACCTCGACGTCGAAGGTGATCTCCGTCGTGAGCGCTCGCAGAACATCAAGCGCCTGATGGAAGTCGGTTCCTACCGTGGAATGCGCCACCGTCGTGGCCTCCCGGTCCGGGGACAGAGGACCAAGACCAACGCGCGGGGCCGCAAGGGTCCGCGCCGGATGAGCGTTACCGGCAAGAAGAAGCCGCCGAGCTCCAAGTAAGGAATCCAGATGGCCGCCAAGAAACCCGCCAAGACCCGCACCCGCCGCAAGGTTCGCAAGAACATCGCCGTGGGGCAGGCTCACATCAAGACCTCTTTCAACAACACCATCGTGACGCTGACCGACCTCGAAGGCAACGTCATCGCGTGGGAGTCGGCCGGCAGCGCCGGATTCAAGGGCTCACGCAAGTCGACGCCTTTCGCCGCCCAGGTCACCGCTGACGCAGCCGCCAAGAAGGGCATGGAGCACGGCCTGCAGAAGGTCGAAGTTTTCGCCAAAGGCGCCGGGTCCGGCAAGGACACCGCTGTGCGTTCGCTTCAGGCCGCCGGCCTCGATGTGTCCAGCGTCAAGGACGTGACGCCGCAGGCTCACAACGGCTGCCGTCCGCGCAAGCGCCGCCGCGTCTGACCCCCAGGCCGCCCAAAGAGAAGTTTTTCGACCGCCCCCCGAATAGACCAAGGACTACATGAGCACAGATTTCCAGGTACCGAGCATCAGCTCCGAGCAGGTAGACGAGAACAAAGGATCGTTCACGATCGAACCCCTCGACAAGGGCTTCGGGTACACCTTCGGCTCCAGCCTCCGCCGGGTTCTGCTTTCTTCGCTGAGCGGCGCCGCGATCACCAGCGTTCGCATCGAAGGCGTTTCGCATGAGTTTTCCAGCATCGCCGGAGTCAAGGAAGACGTCACCGACATCATCCTCAACCTCAAGGACCTGGTCGTGCGCATGCACACCGACGCCGACGCGGTCGAGGCCCCGGTTGTCGTGACCGGTCCCGGCGACGTCACCGCCGCCGACATCGACCTGCCGGCCGGAGTCGAGATCCTCAACCCCGACGCACCGGTCGCCACCCTCGAGAAGAAGACTCGTCTCGAGATGTACGTGACCATCGGTCGTGGCCGCGGCTACCGCCCGGCCGAGGAGAACAAGGACGACGACCAGCCGATCGGCGTCATCCCGATCGACTCGATCTTCTCGCCCATCCGTCGTGCCTCCTACGTGGTTGAGACCGCCCGGGTCGGTCAGCGCACCGACTTCGACAAGCTTACCCTCGAGCTCGAGACCGACGGCTCGATCGAGCCGAGCACCGCGCTTCGCGAGGCCTCCGAGATCCTGATCAAGAGCCTGGCCATCTTCAGCGATCCGGACCGGGTCGAGGAGCTGACTGCCCGCGAGCCGGTCGAGCTGGTCGCCGAAGTTGACGCCCCGGTGCCGACCGGTGGGGACAACGACATCCTGATCGACGAGCTGGAACTCAGCGTACGGTCCTTCAACTGCCTGAAGCGTGCCGGCGTCGAGACGATTGGCGAGCTTCTGCAGAAGTCGGAGTCCGAGCTGGCAGCGATCCCCAACTTCGGCCAGAAGTCAATCGATGAGGTCATCGAGAACCTGGGCGGCCGCGGCTACGAGCTTCGCCAGGACTGAAGTCCAGGCACCTAGACTAGGAGAGACAAGATGCGCCACGGAATGAAAAGGAACAAGCTCGGTCGTGACTCAGCTCACCGCAAGGCGCTGATGTGCAACCTCTCCAAGGAGCTGATCGAGCACGAGCGCATCAAGACCAGCCAGGCCAAGGCAAAAGCGGCCAAGCCCGAGATCGAGAAGCTGATCACGCTGGCCAAGCGGGGCGACCTCCACGCCAGGCGCCAGGCGCTTTCGGCACTGCGCCAGGACAAGTTCGCCGTCCACAAGCTGTTCGAAGAGATCGCTCCGCGCTACGCGGAACGCCCCGGGGGATACACCCGGATCGTCAAGCTCGGCCCTCGCAAGTCGGACTCGACCGAGATGGTCTTTCTCGAACTGGTCTGACCGTCTCCCCCGACCGGCCGGAGAGGTTGGCGGCGCAACTCGGCGAGCAGTTGCGGGTTAGTTACGATATCCACCATTCGGTACCGCTTCGAGGTGCTACGGTGAGCGGAGCAACAGGGATCCTTCTGGGGTCCTGGCACGGATAGGGGCTGTTGGTGTTTTCTCAAATCAGGCTTGGTGAGGTTGGCGTTTTCGGAGGCTCTCGCAGCCGTCCGGCGCTGCTGGCGATCTGCCTGATCCCGGTCCTTGCCGCCCTGATGATCGCCGGGTCGACGGCCCGGGCGGACCAGTGGGCGACTTCGACCACCTTCGATGGCCCCACTTCCGTGGCGGTCGGTTCGGCCGGCGTGTACGTGACGGATACCGGTAACGACCGGATCGTCAAGTTCAACCGGGCCGGCGCACGGGAGCAGGTGATCGGTACCCGCGGCGGCGGACAGGCCGAGTTCCGCAACCCCCGCGGCGTGACAGTCGAGCCAGGTGGCGCGATCTTTGTCGCCGATACCGGCAACTACAGAATCCAGCGCCTCTTTGCTTCGGGTGATTACCAAACCGAGTGGGGTAGCGAAGGCAGCGGAATCGGCTTCTTCAATAACCCGACGGGCGTTTCGATCGATGGCGCGGGAAATCTCTACGTTGCTGACTTCGGCAATAACCGGGTGCAGAAATGCAACGCCTGGGGATGGTGTGGCTTCGCCTGGAACTTCTCCGACCCGCCTTTGTCCGGACTGGCCGAACCGCAGGCGGTGGCGGTCGGCCCGGGTGGAAATTTCTTCGTCACGTCTACCGCCAACTCGAGAATCATCAAGAGCAGTCCTTCGGGCCAGGAACTTGATCGCTGGGGCACGGCCGGTAGCGGCAACGGTCAGATGATCAGCCCGAAAGGGATCGCCGTGGACGGCGCGGGCGATGTCTACGTAGCTGACACCGGCAATGACCGGATTCTGAAGTTCGCCCCCGACGGAACCATCATCGGCCAGCTCGGCCGGTCCGGCACCGGAGATGACGAGTTCAATTCGCCGACCGGCCTCGCCTGGTCGGCCGGTTTCCTTTACGTCGCAGACACCGGCAACAACCGGATGCAGAAGATCCAGGTCGGTCCGGATACGGAGCAGCCCGGAGGTGGCGGCAACAACGGCGGCGGCAACAACGGCGGCGGCAACAACAACGGCGGCGGCAACAACAACGGCGGCGGAGGCAACAACGGCGGCGGAGGCAACAACGGCGGCGGCGGGAATCAGAGCGGCGGCAATGCCAACGCCAATGTCAGGATCACCAAGGTCAAGCTGATCCCTCACCGGGGATGGGTGTACCGGGACGGCTACCTGAACATGCAGGTCCAGGTAACCAACAAGGGCCGCAACATGGCCCGCCGCATCGACCTCTTCCTCACCTCTTCCAAGAAGAAGGTCACGGTGCCCCGCAAGATCAGGTTCAAGCAGATCCTTCCGGGCTGGACCGTTACCAAGAACTTCAACGTCAAGGCCAAGCGCAGCGCCAAGGGCTGGGTGATGATCGAAGCTCAGGCCTGGGGCAAGCGCAATCGCTCCTACCTCAAGCTGATCAAGCCCTGGTGGCCGCGCTGATCACCTGAGATCCGGAAGGCGCCGAGCTTCGAGCCGCCCGACGCCGGTCCGGATACCGTTGGCTGTGGGGTGATCTGGCGACTTGACATCGAGTACGACGGCACGCCCTTCAAGGGCTGGGCCCGGCAGGACAACGGTCCCTCGGTGCAGGCCGAGCTCGAACGCGCCCTCGCGGTCGCGCTCAGGCTCGAGCGGGTCGGCCTGACTGTTGCCGGCCGGACCGATGCCGGAGTCCATGCGCTTGGCCAGGTGGCGAGCTTCGAGTACGAAGGCGAGATGCCGGATACGATCCTGCGCAGCCTCAACGGCCTGACTTCCCGGGCGATCTCGGTCCGCGCCCTCACCCCGGCTCCGGCGGGATTCGACGCCCGTCGCTCCGCTCGCTCCCGCACCTACTGCTACCGCCTGCTTTTGCGCCGCCCCGACAGCCCTTTCGCCCGGGACCGTGCCTGGTGGATCTCCCGGCCGATCGACCGGTACCTGCTCGAGCAATGCGCCGCGGCGATCGTCGGTGAGCACGACTTCACCGCCTTCACTCCCACCGATACTTACCACACGCGATTCACCCGTCTGATCCACCGGGCGGACTGGGTCAGCGAGGCGGGGCTGACCGCGCCGCAGGGGGGAGACCCCGGTCACGGCGGACACCCGCTCCCTCCGACGCGCGGCGACTCCGCTTTTCTGCAGTTCTGGGTCACTGGAGATTCGTTCATGCGCAGCATGGTGCGGATCCTGGTCGGGACGATGGTCGAGGTGGCCGATGGAGGCCGCAGCATCGAGGAGTTCCGGAGCCTGCTCGAGGGCGCCGAGAGGCCCGAGGCCGGCATGACCGCTCCGGCACAGGGGCTGTACCTCGTCTCGGTCGAGTACTGAGTCGCCTATCCTTGGCCCTGTGCGCATCCTGCTGACCAACGACGACGGAATCGGAGCCATCGGGCTGCAGGACCTCCGTCGTGAACTCCGCAAGATCGACGGTGTAGAGCTTGATGTGATCGCACCGGATTCGAACCGCAGCGCATCGGCGCGCAGCATCACCGTGCGTTCACCGCTCTCGGTCCAGGAGATCAAGTTCGAGGATGGCGACCTCGGCCACGCCACCGACGGCACCCCGGTCGACTGCGTGCGCTTCGCCGACGTTGGGCTGGTCGGACACAGACCGGACCTGATCGTCTCGGGAATCAACCACGGCGTGAACCTCGGCGACGACGTTACTTATTCAGGGACCGTTGCCGCTGCGCTGGAAGGCGTGATTCTCGGCATCCCGGCCATTGCCGTTTCCCAGCAGTCGACCGAGCAGGAGATGGGGTACATGCCCCAGCGCCACTACGACTTCGGGGTGGCGGCCCGGTTCACCGCGGAAACGGTCAGGGAGCTGCTCGATCACCCGTTGCCCGAAGGAACGCTGCTCAACATCAACGTCCCTGGCACCGACCCTGAAGGCGTCGACGTCACCCGGCTAGGCCGGCGGCTCTACAAGGACGAGTTGCGCGAGGTCGAGACCGACGACGACGATGGACGCAGGCGGTACCGGATCTACGGCTACGAGCCGGGCCTCGACGATGAACCCGGCACCGACATCGGTGCCATCGCGAGGCAGCGCATCGCGGTGACCCCCCTTCATCTCGACCTGACCCATCACGTCGGCATCGAAGGGTTGCGTCAGCGTGACTTCGAGCGTGTCCTCGGGCTCGCTGCCGACTGAGGCGCGGGTGAGCGAGCCTGTCGAAAAGAGGATCTCCCGGCTCCGCGACGAGATCAACCGCCACATCCACCTGTACCACTCGGAGGACGATCCCGAGATATCCGACGAGGAGTACGACCGGCTCTTCGCGGAACTCGAGCAACTGGAGGCCGAGCATCCGGAGCTGGTCAGCGGCGACTCCCCGACCCAGCGTGTGGGAGCCCCTCCCAGCGAAGGCTTCGCACCGGTCGAGCACGAGCTGCCGATGCTCTCGCTGGCCAATGCCCGCAGTGCAGAAGAGCTGCTCGCCTGGGAGAAACGGATCCGCAACCGCCTCGAGAAGGCCGATGTCGATCCCGGGCAGATCACCTGGGTGACCGAGCCGAAGATCGACGGTCTGGCCATCTCCCTGACCTACGAAAACGGCCGTTTCGTACGGGGGGCAACCAGGGGGGACGGGCGCGTCGGGGAGGACGTGACCCGCAACATCGAGACGATCGAGGCCCTGCCGAAGGTGATCGAAGGCGCGCCGCCAAGGATCGAGGTCCGTGGTGAGGTCTACCTGCCGATCCCGGCTTTCGCCGAACTCAACCGGCGCCGCACCGAGGCAGGTCTGCCCGCTTTCGCCAACCCGCGAAACTCGGCTGCCGGTTCGATCCGCCAGATCGACCCCGCGGCCGCGGCCGAGCGCCCTCTGGCAATCTGGGCCTACGGGATCGGCCTGACCGACGGCTTCGAGTTCGAAACCCACTCGGAGGAAGTTGAGTGGCTCTCCGCACACGGCTTTCCGACGAATCCTGACACCGCTACCCATCCGGGCATCGAAGAGGTGCTCGAACGCTGCCAGTGGTGGCTCGACCGGCGCCAGGACCTCGATTTCGAGATTGACGGGGTCGTGATCAAAGTCGACCGTCTCAGCCTCTGGAATGAACTGGGAGTGGCCGGGAGGGAGCCGCGCTGGTCGATCGCCTGGAAGTTCCCCCCGACCACTGCGACCACCAGGCTCAAGGAGGTCGTCTGGAACGTCGGCCGAACCGGCCATCTGGTGCCGTTTGCGATGCTCGAGCCGGTCAGGGTCGGTGGGGTCACCGTCTCGACCGCCACGCTTCACAACGAAGAGGATCTCGAGCGCAAGGACGTCCGGGCCGGCGACGAGGTCGTGGTTCTGCGGGCAGGTGACGTCATCCCCCAGGTCGTCTCTGCCCTGCCCCAGAAACGCCCCGAGGATGCGGTCAGGCCGGTACCACCCGAGGAGTGCCCCGCCTGCGGCACGAAGGTGGTCAAACCGGAGGACTCGGTCTTCTCGATCTGTCCCAACCGGACCGGCTGCCCGGGTCAGATTTTCCAGCACATCAAGCACTTCGTCTCCCGGGGGGCGATGGACATCGAGGGCCTGGGCGAGAAGCAGGTGATGCGTTTTCTCGATGAAGGCCTGATCGCTGACGTGGCTGACATCTACCTGCTGCGCAGCGAGCAGCTCGAGGCTCTCGACCGCATGGGCGCGACCTCTTCGGCCAACCTGATCGCCGAGATCGATCGCTCCCGGGAGGTCCCGTTTCCGCGAGTGCTCTTCGCGCTCGGTCTTCCCGGGGTTGGTGCTGTCACGGCCGAGGCACTGGCAGACGAGTTCGGCGACATCGATGCCCTTCGTATCGCCGATCCGGAGAGGATCGAGCAGACTGAAGGGGTCGGGCCGATCATGGCCCTCCAGATCAGCGAATCGCTGGCTGAGGAGAGGACCTGGCGCATCGTTGAACGACTGCGGGGGCAGGGGTTGAAGATGGAGCTGTCTGAGCAGGACCGCCGGCCCTCGCAAGGACCGCTTACCGGCAAGACGGTCGTACTGACCGGCGCGCTGCCGGACCTGACCCGCGACCAGGCGGCAGACATGGTCAAACGGGCCGGGGGCAAGGTGACCGGTTCGGTCTCGAAGAAGACCGACTTCGTGATCGCCGGCGACAGCGCCGGATCCAAGCTCGAGAAGGCCGAGAAACTGGGGGTGACGGTGCTGGATCGTGAGGGCTTCGACCGGTTGCTGAGCGGCGAAGCGGGGGGCGGGCCTTCGGTCTAGAGCCGGGCGATGATCGCGGCGATCCGGTCCTGCGCGGCCCGGGCCGAGGCTGAGTCGAAGACCCCGTTCATCAGTATCGAGAAGGCGTACTGCCTGCCGGACCGGTTGACGCAGTAGCCGGAAAGGGTGCTGACGCCGGTCAGGGTGCCGGTCTTGGCGCGGCAGCGACCCTCTGCCTCTGACCCCCGCATGCGGTCGGCCAGCGTTCCGCTTCGGCCTGCCACCGCCAGTGAGTCAGTGAACTCGCTATCGAAGTTCGTCCCGCGGATCCGGTTGAGCAGCTTCACGATGTCGCCGGCGCTGGAGCGGTTGCCGAAGGTCAGCCCCGAGCCGTCCAGCGGCCGGACTACCGCGTCGAAACGGGCTTTCGCGTACTGCCGGACCACCCTGGCCCCGGCCGCGGTGCTGCCGGCTTTGCCTTCCTCGGCCCCGATGTGCTTGAGCAGCATCTCGGCGAAGAAGTTGTTCGAATTCACGTTCGTCACCCTCGACATCCAGGTCATGTCGGGAGAAGTGAGTCTCGCGGCCAGACGCCGGACCCGGTTCGGTGTCTTCCCCAGGCCGACGTTGTCGCGGACCTTGACGCCTTTGCGACCGAGGCTGCGGACCAGCGACTTCGCTGCCAGCCTGGCCGGATCCGAACTGAAACGGCTGAAGCTCGCGTTGGTGAAGCCGGCGTTGATCGACAGTCCCGAGAGCGGGCCGATGTAAGGGCTCGTCGCGAAGCCGGAATCGGCCACACCACGGCGCCGGTCAAAGACCGTGTCGTCGGCGTAGACGCGACCGGTGACCCGCGTGATGCCCTGCCTGCGAACACCGGCGGCAAGTCGGTCGATGCTGGAGCCGGCGCCGGCCAGGTAGGCCCCGAGGAATGCGGGTGTGCCGAGGCTCGGGTCGCCCGCGCCACGCAGGTAGAGATCCCCTTTGAGAACGCCGTTGCGGACGTTGCCGACCGAGAACACCTTGGTAACCATCCGGTGGCCCTTGCCCAGCCTGCCCAGGGCGGTCACGGTTGTGAAGATCTTCGTATTCGAAGCGAGCGGGCGCTGCGCCTTGGGGTTGAGCGAACAGACGCGCTTGCCGTTTCCGAGGTTCTTGACCATCAGTGAAGCACCCCTGTTTCCGATCCGGACCGTCTTGCGCATTGCCGGGCAGACCGGGTTTGCGCTGGCGATCGCGGTCGGACCCAGCACAGGGGTGGCGACCGGCCGGTCGGGGTTCGGCAGCGGCAGTGGCGGGGAGGCGGACGCAGGGCCGGAAAGCAGTGCCAGTGCCAGGATCGACGCAGTTGTGAGAAGGGTTTTGCGCATCAGACTCATAAACAGGAAATCAGGTCAGAGTAGCGGCAGTTCGGCCGGTTGAAGGCAGACTGAACCGGTTGGTGCAATACTTCGTGACCGATGGGGAACGTCGTAAACATCGACGCGTCCTCGAAGCGTCGCAAGGCGGGAAGCCGGGAACGACCTTCGAAGACCGCTCTGGTACTGGGAGGCGGTGGCTTCACCGGTGGCGTCTACGAAATCGGCGCCCTGAGGGCCCTCGACCTGCTCGCGGTCAACTCGACCGTCAACGACTTCGACATGTACGTCGGCACGAGCGCCGGTTCTTTCATCGGCAGCATGCTGGCTGCGGGGGTGACGCCGGACGAGATGATCCGCGTACTCACCGACGAAGAGGACTCCCCGATCGACCGGCTCAGCCAGGACGTGATGCTGCGGCCGAACGCGTCCGAGTACGTCAGGAAGGCGGTCACGCTGCCTCTGCACATGGCCTCGATGGCGAAGAGCCTCTTACCCCAATTCCGGGACATTTCGGCGATCGACATCGGCTACGCCCTTGCCGAGCATCTGCCGAAGGGTCTTTACTCGAATGCCGGAATCGGTGGCTACGTGCGTGAGGCCCTCGCCACGAAGGGCATCAACGACTCTTTCGACGCCCTGGAGAGTGATCTCTTCCTGACCGCGACCGACCTCGACAGCGGCGAGCGGATCGTGCTCGGTGATCCCGACGGCGACTGGTCCGACGTGCCGGTGTCGAAGGCGGTCGAGTGCTCGACCGCCCTGCCGATGGTCTACGAACCGGTCGAAGTAAACGGACGGACCCTGATCGACGGCGGCATCTACTCGACGACCAACGTGGATGTCGCGGTCGATCGCGGCGCCAAGTTCATCGTCGTGATCAACCCGATCGTGCCGTACCTCAACGATCGCGACAGCGATCTGTCAACGGTTTCGGGGAGTGAGGTCCGTCGCATCGCCGACATGGGGGTGCCGGCGATCGCCAACCAGACCTTCCGCCTGCTGCTCCATCAGAGGCTCCACGGCGTGGTCGACTTCTGGAAAGAAAAGTACCCGGGCGTGGACATCATCCTGTTCGAACCCGAGCTCGACGACGAGCTCATGTTCGGCACCTCGATCATGAATTACTCGCGCCGGATCGATATCGCCAGCCACGGCTTCGAGACGGTTACAGCCAAGCTGGCCGACGACTACTCGGCACTGAAGGACGTCTGCGAGCAGCACGGGATCCAGATTTCGGCGACCCGCCTGAAGCGGGTCATCCGCCGGGTCAGGGAGCAGGAGACCAGCGAGAGCTCCGTCTGGAGACGGGTCTTCGACCAGACCACCAGTTCGCTGCTCCGCCAGACCGGATCTTCCTGAGCCTGCCCGCCCCGGCGGGCCGGGGCGGCACACGGTTGACCCGCGTGCCGCCGTCGGCTCAGCCGGCGTAGAGGTCTTCGATCTCCTGCTCGTACTTGGAGGAGATCACCGGGCGCTTCAGCTTCAGGGTCGGGGTGAGTTCGCCACCTTCCTGGCTGAGGTCGACCGGCAGTATCTGGAACCGCTTGACCTGCTCGACGCTGGCGAAGTGGCTGTTGACCTCTTCGATGTGCTTCTCGAGTTCCTCGCGCACGACCGGGCTGTCCGACATCGCCGAGGACTCGTCCAGCGTGCCCTGCTCGGCGGCAAAGCGGCTGAGCGCCTCTTCGTCGAGGGTGATCAGGGCGACGAGGTACGGCTTGCGGTCTCCGACGACCACGCACTGGGAAACCAGCGGGTGGCGCTTGACCAGCGCTTCGATGTTCACCGGCGTGATGTTCTTGCCACCGGCGGTGATGATGATCTCCTTCTTGCGGCCGGTGATGCTGACGTAGCCCTCGTCGTCGATCGAGGCCAGGTCTCCGGTGTGGAGCCAGCCGTCGATGATCGTCTCGTCGGTCGCTTCCTGGTTGTTGTAGTAGCCCTGGAATATGTTCGGGCCACGGACCAG
This sequence comes from uncultured Solirubrobacterales bacterium, assembly GCA_963709475.1. Taxonomy (GTDB): domain Bacteria; phylum Actinomycetota; class Thermoleophilia; order Solirubrobacterales; family 70-9; genus 67-14. The sequence continues at coordinate 239,338 of CAVPWI010000002.1, forward strand.
CAGCTCACCGTCGTCGGCGATCTTCACATCGACGCCGGGGAGCGCCCGGCCGACTGTGCCGACCTTGGATGCTCCCGGCAGGTTCACGGTGCCGCCGGTCGAGGTTTCGGTCATCCCCCACGCCTCGAGGACGGGAACCCCGGCAGCATGGAAGAACCTGATGATCTCCGGATCGATCGGGGCCGCTCCGGTCAGCGCCAGCTTGAGGTTGCCGCCGAAGATGTCGCGGATCTTGGTGAAGACCAGCTTGTCGGCGAGCCCGTACTGCTTGGAGAGCAGGAAGCCGGGCTCCTTGCCCTCGTCCTTGAGGTCGTTGACCTTCTTGCCGACCTTGATGGCCCAGTTGAAGATCGCGGCCTTGAGGCCACCGTCTCCGGCTGAGGTCGCGATCGCCGTGTCGTGGACCTTCTCGAAGATCCGCGGCACCGACGGGAAGTTCTCGGGCTTGATCTCGGAGAGACTCGGCACGATCTTGAGCTGGTCCCGCTCCCAGAACGCGATGCGCCCGCCGACGTCAAGGGTGCCGTACTGGATCAGCAGGGCGAAGACGTGAGCCAGGGGCAGGAAGAGGAAGGTGGTCTCACCGGGACCGAGGATGTCCACCTCTTCAGACATGTCGAGCATCGACCGGTAGTTGCCGTGGGAGATGACGCATCCCTTGGGCGGGCCGGTCGTACCGGAGGTGTAGATGATCTTGCAGATGTCGTCCGGAGTTACGCTCTCGTAGCTCTTGCGGAAGGCATCCTGGTCCGCAGCTGCGCCGCGTTCCATCAGCTCGTCCATCGATACCGCACCTTCGGCTTCGCCGACCATGATGATCACGGTTTCCAGGTTCGGCAGATCGCCTTCGACCTTGCGGATCTTCTCCAGCTGGGCTTCGTCTTCGACAACGACGAAACGGGCGCCGGAATGGTCGATCACGTACTGGCACTCGACCGGAGAGTTGGTCTGGTAGATCGGCGCAACCACGGCGCCGGCCGACATGACCGCGAAATCGAACAGGGTCCACTCGACCCGGGTGCTGCCGAGGATGGAAACCCGGTCTCCCGGCTTGACGCCGAGGTCGATCAGCCCGAGGGTCAACTTCTGGACTCGGGAGAGAACATCGTTGAAGCTGACGTTCTCCCAGGTGTCATGGTCGTTCTTGAACAGAAAAGCGCCGTCATCGCCAAAAGTCTCGGCGGCTCGTGGCAACAGGTCTGCAAGCGTTACTGACTTTTTGGACGCAGATTCAGGCAAGATCAATTCCTCTCTCGGGCAACGGGATTACCTTGATATCAGATCGGGTTGGGTACTTTTATAAAGGTATGCTCAAGGCCGAACTTCCCGGCCACGGTTTCGCCCAGTTTTTCGATGCCGCATACCTCGGTCGCGTAGTGCCCGGCGGCGAGGAAGTTGATCCTTCCCTCCCGCGCATCGGCCATCACATGCTCCGAGGGTTCGCCGGTCAGGAAGGCGTCCAGTCCCATCTCGATAGCTGTATGGATCTCCGACGAAGCGGCTCCGGAGACGATCCCGATCGAGCCGATCTGCTCCGGCCCTGAGGCGAATACGAGGGGCGCCTGGCCGAGTCCGGTCTCGACCTCCGATCGCAGGTCATCGAGCGCCACCGGATCCGGTCGTCGCCCGACAGCGCCGATCCCCCGGCCCTTGACGACTCCGATCGCCGCCGGTTCCGGGTCGAAGCCGAGTCGGCGGCAGAGCAGGACGTTGTTGCCGATTTCGGGGTGGGCATCGAGCGGGAGGTGGTAGCCGGCGATCGAGAGACCTCCGGCGAATGCAGCCTTGAGCCGAGCGGTCATCTGCTCGGTCAGGCTGCGCCCGTGGAAGTCCCAGAAAAGCCCGTGATGGGTGATCAGCATCTGTGCCCCGGCTTCGACCGCCGCCTCGATGGACTCCAGGTGGGCCGAGACCGCGGTGGCGATCGAGCTGACCTGCCGGTTCCCGGGAACCTGAAGACCGTTCGGGCCGTAGTCGGAAAAAGACGCCGAATCGAGCAGTTCGTCGCAGTACTGGACGATCTTGTCGCGGTCGGCCACAGTCGCAGGATATATGCCGCCACCCCGCTGCCCTTAAGATGTCCATTGTGACCGAGCCAGAGCGACCAGAAAGCGGCGATGCCGGCGGCGACTCCTTCATCGAGTCGTTGATGGACACCGACCTGTATTCGATGGGCGCCTACTTCTCCGACACCAACCCGGAACTCGTCGACGAGGTCATCGAGCGCAGCGTCAGGATCGAGGATCTCGGCCTGAGGCGCTACTCGCGGGAGGAGGGCATGGAACTCGAAGACACATTCCGGACCCTGCTCACCGGGCTCTCGGTGCGTTACTACAAGTCGGTAGCCGGTTGAGCCGGAAAGCCCTCGACCAGAGCGGGACCGCAGGCCGGCCCGGGCGTTTTCGGATACTCGCAATCCTGCTGGTCGGCGCCGCCGTGCTGACGATTTCGATCATCGGCATGTCGACGCGGGAGCCGAGCAATGAGTTTCAAGTGGTTCAGGGCAAGGACGACGCCCAGAGGATCTTCGGTGGTGTCTTCCAGCTCGGCGACCGCCTCGGCGCCGGTACCTCGCCGGTCCAGCTCCAGGTTTTCACCGACGCTCAGGACACCGCTGCGGCTGAGTGGTTCGACGAGGTGATCCCGGCACTTGTCGACGGCCCGGTAAGGGAGGAACGGGCGCAGCTGCTTCTGCGAAACCGTTCGCTCACCCGCAACCCGTCACAGATCAGCTTCTTCGGCATCGAAGCGGCGGGTGAACAGGACTACGCATGGAACTACGCCTATCTCGTGACGCGTAATCTCGAACTTGCGAAAGAGCTCGGAAAACTCGACGAGGAGTTCCTGCAGACGATCGCCGAGGCGAATGACGGGATCGACATCGCGGTCTGGAAAGCGGACTACGAAGAAGGCATCGAGCCGGGTAGCGACGCGATGCTGAGGATCGAGGAACAGGACAAGCTTGCGATTGAACTCGGGCTGAGGGCAGCTCCCGCAATAGTGGCCAACGGACCCGGTGGAACAGAGGTCCTGCAGGACGCCCCCGACCTCGACGAGATCCTGAGCACCATCGATGAGGTGCGGTAGGCCCGCGTTTCGCTAGGCTGCTTTTCTCTCGGGGCGTGGCGCAGCCTGGTAGCGCGCACCGTTCGGGTCGGTGAGGCCCCCGGTTCGAATCCGGGCGCCCCGATTTGGGTGGGACGTTTGTTCCGTCCACGAAGTGTCGAAAAGCGCCCCGCCAGGGGGCGCTTTTCTTTTGTCGGGCTGGGGGCGAGTGGCGCCCGGGAACCGCCGGGCGCGCGCCTGGCGGCGTCGACGCTCGGGCAACTCGCTCATTGCCGGAAGGCGAATCGCTTCGTGCCCTCGCTTTACTCCTTGCCAGGCACACCCCGGCGGCCCCCGTGCGCCAGTCTCATTGGTTTACGGCCGAGACTCGCTGACCTGGTTCGGGACGCTCCCGCCTGCGGCGGTCGGGTCAGCGGACCCGGTACCAGGGGGAGGTGTTTCCGATGCTGTCGCTGACCCTTGCCCAGGTGATCTTCGGGCGCGACTTGAGCTTCAGTTTCGGGGCCCACCTGGTGGTCTTCTTCGGAACCGCCCTGGCGGCGTTCGCCGGTTTCTTTCGGGAGGTCGAGTATTCGAGCTTTGACGGTTTGCCGGCCGTCCTCTGAAACCTTGTCTTGAGGGTTGTCTTCTTGCCGCGGCGGATGGCCTTGACCCGGCCGGTCAGCCGGGGCGCGACCGTATCGACGGTCCATGTCGCGGTTCCGGCTTCGCTGGTGTTGCCGGCCCGGTCGGTTTGGCGGACTTCCAGGGCCTGCCGGCCCTGTCCCAGTTTCGACAGTTCCAGGGGCGATGAGCAGGCTGACCACGGACTGCCGTTGAGGCGGCACTCGAAGTCGAGGCCCGGCTCGCCTGTGAGGGTCAGGGAAGCGTTCGTGCTTCGCAGTCGGCCCGGTCCGGCACCGGACACCGTGGGAGTGCCGGGCTTGACCGTATCGACGATCCAGTCGAGGCGGGTGGGCTGTCCGACGTTGCCGGCCAGGTCGCTCTGCCGCGTTTCGAAGCTATGGGGGCCTTCGCTCAGGCCGGTCATCGGCACCGGTGAGGTGCATGGCTGCCACTGAGCGTCATCGATCCGGCACTCGAACGACCCGCCCGGTTCGCCGTTGAACCGCGCGATAACCGTGCGTGCCGCGATCGCCGGTGCGGGTGGCTGTTCGAAAACGGGCGCTGCCGGCGCCGTGGCATCGATCGTCCATTCGAATGAAGCCGGCGCGCTCTGGCTACCTGCACCGCTAGTCTGCCTGACCGCGAAGCTGTGCGGGCCGTCGCCGAGGCCGGCCAGCGAGACGGGGCTTGTGCATGGCTCGAACGCGGCACTGTCCAGCGAGCAGGAGAAGACCGCACCGGGTCGGCCGCTGAATGAGACAGAAGCCGAACGCTGATTGCTCAGAGGGACGGGCATCGCGGTCAGCGCCGGTGGCGAGGGCGGCGAGTCGACGGTCCAGCTGGCGTTCGTGGCGGGACTGGTGTTGCCGGCCCGGTCCTTCTGCCTGACTGCGAAGGCTCGGAGACCGTCGGGCAGCTCGCTGAGCACCAGTGGACTCAAGCATGGCGCGAAGGCGGCCGCATCGAGTGAACACTCGAACGACGCTGCGACTTCGCCGGAGAAGCTCAGCGTGGCTCCGGTTGAGGAGGTGGTCCCGACGGGGGCGCCGCTCAGTGACGGCGCTGCGGGGGCGACCGTATCCACCGTCCAGCTCACGCTCGCGGGCGTCCCCGTATTGCCCGCTGCATCGGTCTGATTCACCGACACCGACCGGTTGCCGTCGCTCAGTCCGGTGCGCACGACCGGGGAGCTGCAGGCGGAAAACGGGGAGCCGTCGATCGAGCAACGGAAGCTCCCACCTGGCTCGCCGGTCAGTGAGATCACTGCGTTGGTGCTGTTGGTGAAGGTCTCTGGCGCGCCGCTCAGTACCGGCGGTGCGGGGGCCGTCGTATCGACCTCCCAGGACAGGACGGACGGAGCACTCAGGTTGCCCGCCCGGTCGGCCTGTCGTACCGAGAGGCTGTGACTGCCTTCGACCAGGCCGGAGAGCGAGATCGGGGAGGCGCAGGCGGTGAACGGGCCTCCGTCGAGCGAGCAGGAAAGCGTCGCCAGTGGTTCACCCGAGGCGGTGATCGTGGCCGAGGTGCTGTTGGTCCGTGGCGGCGGCCCACCCGAAAGCGTGGGTGCCGACGGGGCGGTGGTGTCGACATTCCAGCTCGCCGTCGCAGCCTCTCCCCGGATCCCCGTGGGACCGACCTGGCGCACCCTGAACTCATGTGCGGCCTCACTCAGCCCGCTCAGCCCGACCGGGCTGGTGCAGGCGGCGAAAGGTTGCCCGTCGAGCGAGCATTCGGATTCGAGCCCCGCGTCAACGGCGAAAGCCACCGACGCGGAGTTCGAGTTCAACCAGGCCGGCGGAGTGGCAGTGATCAGGGGCTCCGGGACCGCGGTCGGGTCGTAGTTGACTTCGGTGATGCGAGAGCCGCTCATGTTGCCGTTGCTGTCAAGGGCCCTCGTCTCGAGCCAGGCGGGGCCGACCGTGGTCACCGAAAAAGCGACCGATTCGCCGGGCTCGAAGTCCCAGGGTCCCGGGCCGGCGCCGGTATGCAGGCGGAACTCGACCCCGCGGACCCCGGACGCATCGGACCAGGCCGAGGTGACGGTCGGCGGAACGAGACTGGTTCCGTTGGCCAGCGGTGCCGGACTGACCGTCGTCGCCGAGTGCGAGGGCGCGGAACCGTCGGTGAAGTCGCGTCCGGCCTCCCAGGCGACCCGGGCGAGCTTGGTCTGTCCTGAGGAAGACGGGTGGAAGTGGTCGATCGTGCTGATGTCGTCGTCGACGAACTCCCACTCGGCCCGTGGCAGGTAAGGGCTGTCGCTCAGCGGGTCGGTGCGGTTGGAGCTGAAGTTGAAGGTGGCGTTCTCGTCGAAGCGGCAACGGAGGACCTTCGCGCATTCCTCGGCCAGCACCTCGTTCAGATCGATCGTGCGCTGCCTGACCTGTTGGCGTCGGTCAACCGCCGCCGCCGACATGTCGGTCGGGTTGTCGACCAGGGACTGGCAGGGGATGACCGAGAGCGTGTCCCAGAAGAACCTCGCGGTGCCGGCGCGGCTGCTCGGCTGGTCGTTGGGCGGGTTGGGCGCGCCGCGCAGGAACCAGAGGTTGAAGATGTCGGGAATGCTCGAGACGTGGATCAAGGCGTTCGGAGCCCGGGTCGCGATTGCTTCCAGGCCCGCGACAAATTGGCTGCGGTAGGTGGCGATCGGGGTCATCTGTGCCAGTGAGTCCTTGCAGAGGTCGTTGCCGCCGAGCTGCACCAGGACGTACTGGGTGTCGGTCGGCATCGATGACGCCTGGGCGGCCATGTGGGTCATGCGCTCGCCGTTGGTGGCCTGGTTGTAGTTGTTGCCGGAGATTGACGGGTTGATCGCCAGCAGGCGCTGGTAGATGCTCTGGATCGAGCTGTTGGTACCGGTGCCCCAGGAGTTAGCCGGCTGTTCGGCACCCGGCAGGCCGCTGGTACCGGTGCCGGCCGAGATCGAATCGCCGAGCAGCGCCACCGAGTTCGGTGGTCCGGTCCTCGCCGGGGAGGGGTCAGGGGCGGCACCGGCCGGCCCGGCCATCAGGCCGGCGAAGAGAGTCGTCCAGATCAGCAACGCGAGCGGGACCGCCAGAGTCAGGCCACCGGCAGCGCAGCGTCCCCATCCGTCCGCACCATGTGGCGTCTCCCTCAGCGGTTTGTGAGTTCTCCCGTTCACAGAAACCGACACGAGTCTAAGTGACATGAACGCGGATGTGGAGAAACTCCCGCCCTCGTCGCGACCCGGATTCTCCATTCTGCCGCCCGTGGTCAGCGAACCTCGCCTCATCCGGCCGTTCTGGCAGCGACGAGCCCCGGCAGGGGATGCGGATCGCTGCCAGAAGCCGGCGGGACGGCCCTTCGGACCCGAGGGCGGCGCGTGGCTGGGATAGCCCAGCCTAAGACAAATATGTCTCGCCTGATACGATACTGCCCGTAATGAAGGCTTCTGAGATAGATGAAGAGCGTGGCGATCTGCTCCAGCGGGTCGCCAATGCGCTGAGTGCGAACCACGGTGCTTCCACCGGGGAGATCGCCGCTGCGGCTGATGTCAGCCGGGCAACCCTGCACCGGGTCTTCGGAAATCGCGAGGAGCTCGTGAGCACGGTCTACGGGTGGTTGCTCGACCAGTGCGACCGGGTCTTCGACGAATCCGGAATCGACAGCGCGCCGGTACTGGAGGCTTTCGACCGGCTGGTCGAGGACTCGTACCCGATCGCCCAGTCCTACTGGATGCTCATCGCCAAGCCGGAGCTTGAATCCGTGCCGGAGTTCCGGGAGGGCATGGAGAAGCAGGACACCCGGCTCGAGAGCTTCTTCGCGAGGGGCCAGACTGAGGGCATCTTCCGCCCGGACCTGCCGCCACGCTGGTTGGCCTATTCGCTGGGCGGGCAGATCATGTCGGCCTGGTACCTGGTCGACGACGGCCATGCCGGAGCGCGGGAGGTACCGCGTCTCGTCCGCACTGCGGTGATCGAGGGCGTACTCGCCAGACCGGGAGGCTGACCGTGGTCGAGACCCGCGCCTCCCATCCCGATCGCTGGGCGATCCTCGCAGTGCTCTGCGCCTCGTTGCTGGTCGTCGTCATCGACGTCACTGTGCTCCACGTCGCCGCGCCGGCGATATCGGCCGACCTCGATCCGACCGCGATCCAGCTGCTCTGGATCATCGATATCTATCCGCTCGTGGCGGCGCCGCTGCTACTCGCCTCGGGGGTGGCAGGCGATCGTCTCGGACGCCGCTCGCTCCTGTTCGCCGGCTTCGCCGTCTTCGGCGTGGCCTCGGTGGCTGCCGCTTTCGCTCCGACCGCCGAAACTCTGATCGCCGCCCGGGCCCTGCTCGGGGTCGGCGGGGCGATGATCCTGCCACCCACCATGTCAATCATCCGCGACGTCTTCAGGGATCGTGGAGAGCGCGTGCGTGCGGTAGGCATCTGGAGTGCGACCAGCGCCGGCGGGGCCGCCCTCGGGCCGCTGCTCGGCGGCTTCCTGGTCGAACACTGGTGGTGGGGTTCGGTCTTCCTGATCAACGTCCCGATCCTGCTGCTGGTCACCCCGTTCGCCCTGAAGCTGATCCCGGTCAGTCGTGCAGAAGAGCCACCGCCGTGGGATACACCGGCGGTCGTGCTGGCCGCGGTCGGCATCCTCGCCATCGCCTTCGGCTTCAAGGAGGGCGCGCGCTACGGCTTCTTCGAGCCGGTGGCGGTTGCCGCCACCGCAGCAGGCGTGATCTCGATTCTGCTCTTCGTCCGCGGACAGCTGCGTCGCGATCACCCCATTCTCAACGTGCGGCTCTTCGCCAACCGGGGTTTCTCGGTGGCCGTCGGCTGCGTGTTCCTGGCGATGTTCGGACTGGTCGGGATCGAGTTCTTCGGTGCCCAGTATCTGCAGCTGGTGCTCGGCCTGGATCCTCTCCCGGCGGCGGTGCGACTGCTTCCGCTGATGCTCGCGACTATCGCCGGTGGGCTTCTGGCGGCCCGGGTACTCGGCCGACTCGGGACCCGCAGGACAATCGTCTACGGACTCGCCGGCACCACCCTCGGCCTGCTGCCGATGCTGGCCCTCGGGATCAACGACCAGTACATCCTGCTCTGGCCTTCGTTCATCGTGATCGGCTTCGCGCTCGAGGTAGCCCTGGTCGCGGCGAACGACACCATCATCTCTGCGGTCCCCGCCGACGAGGCGGGTGGTGCCGCAGCGATCGAAGAAACCGCCTACGAACTAGGCAGCGGCTTCGGCGTGGCGGTACTCGGATCGATACTCGCGGTCGGCTACAGCGCCAGCATCGGGCCGATCGAAGGGGTCAGTTCGATCGGCATCGACAGCGCCCGCGAATCCCTGAGCCGGGCCATCGACATCGCCCAGACCATGCCGACCACCATGGCCGAACCGTTGATCGCCGGCGCCCGGGATGCCTTCATGGCCGGATACCACACGATGGTCCTCTCGAGCATCGCGATCCTCGGCCTGAGCGCCCTGATCTCGGCTGTGGTTCTCCGACCCGGACGGCCGGTGGACGATACGGAGTCAGGAGATCCGGTCCCCAATCAGGAGACCGGCAGCGATCCACGGCGCATGGGACCGTCGATCGCTGCCACCTCCGCTGAGGCAGGGTCGGGGTTTGAGGATCGCTAGTCTGCGGGTAATACCTAGTCCCCGACAAGGAGTTCCAAAAATGGCTTTCGAAGTTCCCGATCTTCCGTACGCATACGACGCCCTCGAGCCCCACATCGACGAGGCGACGATGCGCGTCCATCACGACAAGCACCATCAGGCCTACGTAGACAAGGCGAACGCCGCCCTCGAAGGCACCGAGTGGGCCGACAGCGATGTCGAAGACATAATCAAGAGCCTCGATTCCCTGCCCGCCGACAAGCAGGGCCCGGTCCGCAACAACGCCGGCGGTCATCTCAACCACTCGCTCTTCTGGCAGATGATGAGCCCCGACGGAGGCGGCGCCCCGTCCGGCGAACTCGCCGAAGCGATCGACGCGGCCTTCGGGTCGTTCGACGAGTTCAAGGAGAAGTTCAAGGCCGGCGGAATCGGCCAGTTCGGTTCGGGCTGGGTCTGGCTGGTCCACGACGGCAGCGGGCTCGCGGTCGTCTCCACGCCGAACCAGGACTCGCCCGTTGCCGACGGTCACACCCCGCTGCTGGGTGCCGACGTCTGGGAGCACGCCTACTACCTCAAGTACCAGAACAAGCGCCCGGACTACCTGGATGCCTTCTGGAACGTCGTCAACTGGGACTTCGTCGCCGAGCACTTCGCCGCCGCCAAGGGCTGAGGCACGTTCACCGGAGTCGGATTGACGGGCGGCCCGGCCGGGCCGCCCGTTTAGTTTCCGGAAACGGCGACCCGGTAGCCTGCCTGCCCATGTTCCGCACCGACTCCAGATGGGTCAGGCTCCTGGCCGCAGTTCTCCTTTCGGCGATGCTGGGTCTCGGCCTCGCTGCCTGCAGCTCGGACTCGGGAGGTGATGAAGCGGCCCGCTCCGCCCCCGCCGCCGCCGACTTCCCGTCGGCCGAGGACAAGACGATCGAGGAGATCTTCAACGAGGGCAACCCGACGGAACTCGTCGTCGCTCCAGCAGCAGCAACCTTCGAAGTCGGGACGAACCGCTACCCCTTCGGAGTCTTCGAGGTCGACCAGACCCAGGTCGATGATGCCGAGGTCGCGCTCTACTTCGCCAAGTCGCCGCAGTCTCCGGTCGAAGGCCCGCTGCCTGCCAAGGTCGAGTCGCTCGAGACCAAGCCGGCCTTCACCTCGCTCAGCAGCGAGGCACCCGGCGAGGCACGCAGCTACTACGTCGTAGACGAGGTCGAGTTCAACCGGGCCGGCCCCTGGTTTGCGGTTGCGATGATCAAGACCGACGACGGATTCGAGTCCTCGAGGATTCCGAGCCCCACCGTGGGCAACTCACCCAACGTCGCTGCGGTTGGTGAAGCAGCGCCCCGGATCAGCACCCCGACCGCCGCGTCGGTCGGCGGGGACCTCTCGAAGATCGATACGCGCCAGCCCCCGTCGAGCATGCATGACGTGGACTTCAAGGATGTCGTCGGTGAGAAGCCGATCGTCCTGCTGTTTGCCACGCCGGCGTTTTGCCAGTCCCGTGTTTGCGGGCCGGCCGTGGATGTGACCGAGCAGGTCAAGGCCGAGACCGGCGACGACGTCCAGTTCATCCACATGGAGGTCTTCAACGAGAACGATCCTTCAAAAGGCGTGCGGCCTCAGATGTCGGCCTTCGGTCTCGAGACCGAGCCATGGGTCTTTTTCATCGGCAGCGACGGCAAGGTCAAGGAGCGCATCGAAGGGGCGATCGGACTGCGCGAGCTGACCGAGGGCGTCGAAAGACTCAAGGCCGCTGAAGGCGGCGGCTCCGAAGGTCCGGCTTAGTCGGAACTGAAGACGGGCTCGGCTTCGGCCGAATTGGCCTGCCGGGTCGAAGCGAGGCTGTCGTGGGTGCGAGCCCCGCGGGCTTCGTCAGGCAGGTGAAGCGGCTCTTCGACACCTTCGGCCATCGGCACCTTGCTCATCGCCCGCTCGGTCATCGCGGTGATCGTCAGGCTCGGGTTGACCCCGGGGTTGGCCGGTACCGCTGAGCCGTCACAGACCATCAGGTTCTCGTAGCCGAAGACGCGGTTGTCGGCATCGATCACTCCGCTCTCCGGGCTGGCTCCGACGACGGCACCGCCGAGGATGTGGGCGGTGGTGGGGATATTCAACGCCGCCTCGAAGATCCCGGACTGCGGGGTGCCACCGGTCTGCTCGGCGAACCACTCGGTTACGTCCTCGGCCGCCTGGATGAAGGTTGGATTCGGCCGAAGCGGATCCTGTTCTGTCTGCAGCCTTACCCCGCGGCCGGAGATGCGGCGCACCGGCTTGAGGCGCATCGCCGAGTCGAGCGACTGCATGACCAGCAGGATCACGGTTCGCTGGGACCATTTGCGCGGCATGAAGAAGAGCTTCGCGGTCTTGAGGGGGTGGCGCATCATTGCGCCGACCCACTTGACCGGGCGACTCGAGCCGGGTCCCGTTGCCGGTCAGCATCGTGAACATGCGGCTCATGATGTCCCCGGCCTTGCCGTAGGTGACGACTTCGATGTGAGTATCAGGATCCGGGTAGATGCTCGAGGTGATCGCCACGGAGCGACTGAAGTCGCTGGAGTCGTCGGGCGCGGTGACCGCCTGGATCGACTCGGAGTTGGTGCGGACCACGTAGCCGACCCGTTCGGAGAGACGGGGCAGGGCACCGGAGTGGCGGCAGTTGGCCAGCAGGCTGTTGGAGCCGACCGCACCGGCCGAGATGATCACGCCGCCGGCTGTGATCTCCGACTTCTGCTTGCGGAGGATCGAGCCCGACCGCTCGGTGAAAAGGCGGTAGCCGTCGCTGCCGTCCTCGGCGCCGATCGGCTTGATCTCAGAGACCTTGCGCCCGGGGTGAATCCGGACCCCCAGCTTCTCGGCAAAGTAAAGGTAGTTCTTGACCAGGGTGTTCTTGGCGCCGTAGCGGCAGCCGACCATGCAGGAGCCGCACTTGTTGCAGCCGGTCCGGTCCGGACCTTCACCACCGAAGTAGGGGTCGGGGACGGTTACGTCCGGCTCCCCGAAGTGGACGCCGACCTGCGTATTGGCGTAGGTGTCGTCGGCGCCGGTCTCAGCCGCGTACTGGTGGAGGAGTCGGTCGGCCGGCCCTTCGTCGCGGTATAGCGTCACCCCGAGCATGCGTTCGGCGGTTACGTAGTGGGGCCCGAGCTCGACCTCCCAGTCGGCCAGATCGCCCCACTGAGGATCCTTGTAGAACGCGGTCCGCGGCCGATAAAGCGTGTTGGCGTAGCCCAGGCTGCCACCTCCGACGCCGCAGCCTGAGACAACCATCACATCTTTAAACGGCGTCATCCTGAGTATGCCGCGCAAGCCGATCTTCGGCATCCAGAAGTAGCGCCGCATGTTCCAGGCGGTCTTGGCGAAGTCTTCGTCCTCGAAGCGGCGTCCGACCTCGATCACCGCCACGCGGTAGCCCTTTTCTGCCAGACGCAGGGCGGAGACGCTGCCTCCGAATCCTGATCCGACGATAACCCAGTCGTAGTCGTGCTCCTTTCCGGCCACGAGAAGAGTGTAAAGCTTCGTCCCCCTTTCCAATACACCTGACTGGCAAAACAGTTGGGAATCGGGCACGAATCAACCTTTGAATCGCTTGGTCAACCGGAGCGATTCCGCTCCCCAGGCCCAAGAGTCTGAATTTTTTCAGCTCGTGGCGCAACTACGTGACTGCGGTGGTTTATGGTTCACAGAATCTTGACCCGGCCCGGATGCCGGCCCCTGCGGGGTCGGCGGCGGCGGAAATAACCCAGAGGAGAAAAATGCAGCAGCGTTTGGGAGCACTTATTGCAGTCGTCGTCGCCATGTTGGTCGGCGCATTCATGATCGCCGCACCGGCTTCGGCCGCGCAGGCATCGGACGCGCAGGCGTCTTCGGTCGAGTCGAAGGCCAAGAAGGACAAGAAGGCTTACAAGAAGGCCCAGAAGAAGGCCAACAAGGCCTGCAAGAAGGCGAAGAAGGCCAAGGGCAACAAGAAGGCCCAGAAGAAGTGCAAGAAGGCCAAGAAGCAGGCGAAAAAGGCCAAGAAGAAGTCGAAGAAGTCCCAGAAGAAGCTCAAGAACTACAACGCCCAGTTCTTCGACGTCTGTAAGAACGGCTGCAAGTACAAGACGATTCAGGCCGGAGCCAACGCCGCCGGCAAGTGGCAGAAGGACACCGACCGCAAGGCGACTGTCCGGGTTCAGCCCGGCACCTACGTCGAAGGCGTCCTGCTCCACGGCAAGGACACCCGCTTCGATTTCGACAACCTGACGATCATGGGTGTCAAGAAGAACCTCAACCCCAACCCGGACGCACGCGCGGTCATCCTCGATGGTGAGAACGCCTCAACCGTCGTCGAAGGAACGCCCGGCTGGTTCCCCGGTGACGCCGCAACCATCCCGGCCAACAACGCGATCGAAGGTCGCAGCATCACCGGACTGAAGATGGAGAACATGTGGGCCCGCAACTACCAGAACAACACGTTCTTCGTATGGGCCTCGAACGTCAAGGAAGACAATGAGGTCTGCGCCGACTTCGTGATGGACAACCTGGTTTCCTCGGACACCAGGGCCTACGGCCTGTTCTCGCGCAACTGCTACGGCGGCAAGTTCCTCAACTCAGAGGGCTGGAACCACGGCGACTCGACCCTGTACATCGGCGAGACGCCCTGCGACGTTTTCGAGTGGAACAACCGGTCCAACAGCGCGCCTGACTGCCAGGCAGACCCGAACTGGACCCTGGTGAAGAACGTCAAGAGCCACCAGAACTCGCTCGGCTACTCCGGCACCAACTCCAAGTACGTGCGGATCACCGACTCGGCGTTCTACAACAACGGGATCGGCCTGGTGCCGAACACGCTCGACAGCGAGAAGTTCGAGCCCACTGGTTGGTCGATCATCGAGAACAACGACATTTTCTGGAACAACTACAACTACTACTCGACCGGGTCAACCGTCGACACGGTTATCGGCAACGGTAACCCGATCGGCATCGGCGTCGAGCTCTACGGTTCAGACAGCATCATCGTCCGAAATAACAACATCTTCGGCAACGATCAGTGGGGTGCTGCCACCCACTCCGGGCCGCAGGCGTTCGGCGTCAACGATGATGACGACGCCAAGAACCTGAACAACGCCTTCATCGGCAACAAGATGGGTCGCAATGGCATGGACCCGAACGGCAACTACGACTTCTTCAACGATTACTCGGGTGGAGGCAACTGCTGGTCGGGCAATATGTCGGCAACCAGCCCGTCGTTCGCCCCCGGTAACGGGAGCGTGCCGCTGTCAACCATCTACCCGGAGTGCCCGGCTGGGAGCGAGAACAGTGACGAAGCGCCGAACGATGTCGGCTTCAACACCGTCACCAGCCTGAATCTCTTTGCCGGTCTCCAGGTAAACCAGAGCACTCTTGGCCCGGCAGACGGTGGCCCCGCCCCGGCGACCGAGCCGTGGAGGGACCTGACGACGATCTTCGGCCTCGCCGAGGTACGTCCGTCGAAGCTGCAGGAATGCTCCTGGAACATCAGTGGGCCCAAGCCGGCCTTCACCGGCAGCGACGGAACCGTCTACACCGAGGAACGGGCCGATCCGGTGCCGGCGCAGGAATGCACCGACCTGGCCAACCGTCCGATCCCCTACAACCCGTAGGGAATCGGCAGCACTCCAGAAAGCAACAGAGACAAGGAAACAAATGAATTCACTGCTCAAGAAGCGGTTGCCGGGGATTTTCGCGGTAGGACTGGTAGCACTGGCCGTGGGGGCGGTCGGTGCTCCGGCCTCCGCCGCGACCGCCCAGACATCCGGCGACGCCACTGTAAGCGGCCTGACCAAGAAACAGAAGAAGGCCAAGAAGAAGGCGCTGAAGAAGTGCAACAAGAAGAAGCCTGCCAAGAAGAAGAAGAAGTGCAAGCAGCAGGTGAACAAGAAGTACAAGAAGATCGCCAAGAAGAATACGAACGGCGCTCCGCCGATCGGCAAGACCTGGCAGGTCTCCGTCGGGGCGGGTGGCAACTTCTTCGCTCCGTCGATCCTGAATCTCAAGGTCAACGATGCGATCAACTGGAGCTGGGCCAACACTACGGGCAGCGAACCTCACAACGTCACTCTGGTGACCGGCCCGAGTGGTGTGGACCGCAACGCCTTCAAGTCACAGCTGACCAGCGATCCCGGCTACCGATTCAAGCGGCAGTTCACCGTTGCCGGTGACTACTCTCTCGTCTGCAACATCCACGTGTTGATGACGATGAGCGTTAACGTCAGCAAGTAGTGCTGGTGTCGTGCGGCGCCTCTTCCTAGCTCTCACAGCGGTGGCGGCGCTGGCCTTTTCCTGGGCCGGCGCCTCCACCGCGGTCGCCGCGCCGCCGGCCGCAGGGTGGGGGGCGGGCCCGGCGCCGTTGTCCGGTGCCATTTCGTCCGGTGCCGTTTCATCCGGCGCTTCGAGCAAGGCCGCCAGGAAGAAGGCGATGCGCAAGTGCAGGAAGATCAGCAGGAAGCAGAAGCGCAAGCGCTGCGTCAGACGGGTCAAGAAGCGATTCGCGACGCCGCAGGCTTCAGTCCACGGACCGATCGGCGCAGAGATCGATGTCCGGGACAAGTACTTCAGTCCGTCGCTCGTGAACATCAAGACCGGACAGTCGATCCTCTGGGTCTGGAATTCGGTCAACGCGGACGCCCACAACGTCGACCTGATCGAGCCGACTCCGCCGGGGGTCAAACCGATCGAGTTCTCGACTCCGAGTTCTCCGTCGGTCGACTTTGAGTTCCGCCGGACCTTCAAGGTTCCCGGTACCTATAACTTCGTCTGTTCGATCCACCACCTGATGACCATGCGGGTCGAAGTCAAAAAGTGAGGAGCAAGAATGGCCTTTAATCCGATGGACCGACGTAACTTCCTAGGCGCAGCCGGAGGAGCACTCCTCTGCACGATCGGAGGACAGAAGGTCTTCACGGACCAGGAGGCCGACGTGGTCGACCTCGCCAGCGGCGTGCCGGTGCCGCCGAAGGTCAAGGCGGCCGAGAGCAACCCCGGCCTTGTCAAGGCTTCAGTGGTCAGCGGCAACCGTCGCGAGTACTGGATCGCCGCGGAGCCACGGCGCTGGAACATCATTCCCAAGAACGAGAACGGTCGCAAGCGCGACCAGATGCTGAACGCGAAGATCAGGAAAGGCAAGACCAGCTTCGATGCCTACACCTACCGCGAATACAGCCCCAACTTCGGCGAGCCGCTCGGCCCCGGGACGATTCCGGGTCCGACCCTGGTCGCCACCGAGGGAGAGACGCTCGTCGTCCACTTCCGCAACCGCTGTCCGGTGCCGGTCACGATGCACCCTCACGGACTGTTCTACTCGAACGAGATGGACGGTGCCTACAAGGGCTACTGGACGGACCCGGGCGGATACGTCCAGACCAATCAGGACTTCACCTACGTCTGGGAGTGCCCGGTGGGGACCGCCGGTTCCTGGGTCTACCACGATCACGGCCCGGTCGATCCGCTGCCGCTCTACAAGGGACTGTTCGGTTCGCTGATCGTGCGTGGTCAGAACGAGACCCCGCCCGATCACGATTTCACCATCGGCTTCCACAGCTTCGTACCTGCGGCGACCGGTCTTCGCAGCAACTTCAACTGCGTAAACGGTCGGTCTTTCACGGGTACGACGCCGACCTACAGGGCGAAGATCGGCGATGACGTCCAGATGCACGTCTACGGCATGGACGACAATTTCCATACCTTCCACCTCCACGGCCACCGCTGGACGGAGCCCAGTGGGGAGGTTGTCGACAACAAGACTTTCGGTCCGGGCGATTCGTTCGCGATCCGGTTCACCGAGGACAACCCTGGCCGCTGGTTCTACCACTGCCACGTCTTCAGCCACCTGCACGACGGGATGAGCGGTTGGTATCTCGTCGAATGAGACGCGCACTCTCACTACTGGTCGCGGCCGGGGTCGCTCTCGTCTTCTCGGCGGCCCTGGTGGCGCCTGCCCACGCAGACAACACCCGGATCTCGATCAGTGATTTCCGGTGGTCCAAGAACGCCGAGATCGATCTCGGCGAGTCGGTGACCTGGGACTGGATCGGGCCGGACACCCTCCACTCGGTGACCGGCGAGCCGCCCAACGCGACCCAGTGGGATTCCGATCCGGGCAACGTCAACCCCCACCCCCTCGGCGACACCTTCACGATCGCTTTCGACCAGCCGGGCCAGTACTCGTTCCGCTGCAAACTCCACGCTTCGGTCCGAGGAACGGTCACCGTATCCAGCAACCCCGGCGATCCGAACTCGGATCCGGGTCCGCAGCCGCCGCTCAATTTTGATCTGACCCCACCCAACCTCACCGGGCTCTTTCTCAACAACACGGTCATGGGTCCCAAGGGCAAGGGCACCGGGCTGAACTTCGGGATCAACGAGAAGGCGACGATCACCTCTGACTACTACCGGCTGAAGAAGAAGCGTGGCGGCAAGTGGAAGCGCAAGTTCGTCGGCTTCGACGAGTGGGAGGCCCACGTCGGCAACAATACGATCAATTTCGCAAGACGGACCGAGCAGTTCAAGGCGAAGCCGTCGCGTTACGTGGGCTTCACCTACGCCACCGACGAGTCGTCGAACTCGACGCCGATCACCAAGCTGAAGTTCAAGATCAAGGGTGGCAAGAAAAAGAAGTAGCCGTCCCGCTCTCTAGGCTGGGCAGGTGCCCAACTCCCTCGAGCGACGACATAACCGCCGCCGCCGCCACGAGCGGACCCGGCAGGAGCTGATTTCGGCCGCGCTCGACCAGGCCGTGGCCGGCTCGTTCAAGGACCTGACGGTCGAAGGGGTGACCCGCGCGGCCGGTGTCTCCAGGAGCGCTTTCTACGTCTACTTCGGCGACAAGGAGGAGCTCCTGCTCGGCGCCCTGGAGGACCTGATCGCCGACCACACCGAGCGGCTGGGCAGCTGCTGGGCCGACAGCGACGACCCGCGCCGGGCCCTGGAGAAGGGCATCCACGCGGTCGCCCGTACCTACTCCGACAACGCCGACCTGCTGGGCCTGGCCTTCGAAACGGCGACTTACGACGAGGAGGTCCGGGAGCTCTGGATGGCGCTGCTCGAGTCCGTTTCGGAGACCACCTCGGAACGCATCCGCTCGCTTCAGCGTGACGGCCAGATCGCGGCCGGCCTCGATGCCGAAGCCCTGGCGGAAGGACTGGTCCTGATGAGCGAGCGCAGCTTCCAGGTCAACCTGAGCGATGGCGATCTAGGGGCGGAAGCGACCGCGGCGGCGGTGACCAAGGTTTGGTGGGCAGCGCTCTTCGGCGGGCCGGGCGGGGGGCCCGGTGGGGCAGCGGCGGCCGGGGCGCCATCGGCGACGGCGCCCGACCCCGAAGGGGCCGAGCGGCCGCAGAAAGAGCCAGAGCTCTAGAAGCTGACCGAGGGGGTGTCTCGTTCGGCCGGATCCGCGATCTCGAAGAATTCCTTGTCGGTGAATCCGCCACGACGGGCGACGATGTTCGCCGGCACCTGCTGGATCCGTGTGTTGTAGTTCTGGACGTTCGAGTTGTAGATGCGGCGTGAGGCCTGGATCTCATCCTCGAGTTCGGAGAGGTTGTTGCTGAGCTGCTGAAAGTTCTGGGTAGCCTTCAGGTCCGGGTAGTTCTCGGCCACGGCCCTGAGGTCGGCCATGGCCCTGGTCAGCTGGGACTCGGTCTTTGCCGTCTCATCCACACCCTGCGATGCCATGGCGTCTGCCCTGGCCTGGGTCACGTTTTCGAACACCTTCTGTTCGTGGGTCGCGTAGCCCTTGACCGTCTCGACCAGGTTCGGCACCAGGTCGTGGCGCCGTTTGAGCTGCACATCGATGCCGCTCCAGGACTCGTCGACCCGGTTGCGCTGGTCGATGATGCTGTTCTTGGTCGAGATGTACCAGAACACCACGATCAGGGCGATCACTACGACTGCGATCAGGGCGATGAGTCCACCACTCATAAGTCTCTCTCCTCAGGCTGATTTACGGACACGGGCCATCCTATCCCGCACCGGCCGACTCAGGGCAGGGACCCTCGATCCTCGTAAGATCACAGCATGACGGTGAACGAGGCGGCCTCGACCCGGACGCCGAAAGCCGGTGCCATCGATCGGACCGCGCCCGGTTGATACCGGCTCTGGGCCAGACGCTCGGCCTCGCAGTCGGGATCGCGGTTTTTCCGGTGCCGATCATCGCGGTCATCCTGATGCTGTTCTCCCCTGCCGCGGGCCGCAACGCCGCCGCATTCCTGGGCGGATGGTTGCTCGGACTGACTGTGGTCGGCCTGGTCGCCCTCTTCGTCGGCGTCGGTTCCGACAGCGGAAACCAGAGTGGAGACTTCGCCAGGGTGCTCGTCGGTCTGCTGTTCATCTTCTTCGGGATCAGGAAGTGGCTAGGTCGACCGCGGCAGGGGCAGGAGGTGGAGATGCCGGGCTGGATGTCCGCTGTGGACGGATTCAGCGGACCGAGGGCGTTCGGGGTCGGGCTGGCGCTCGCCTCTCTGAACCCCAAGAATGTCGGTCTGACGATCGCCGCAGTTGCGTCGATCGGATCAGCCGGACTCGACCCTGGCCAGGAAGTGCTCACCCTCCTGCTATTCGTGGCGATCGCTTCGTTGGGGGTCCTTTTGCCTGCCGTCGCCTACCTCGTGTCCCGGGAACGGGTCGAGGCCGGTCTCGACTCGGCCAGGTCGTGGCTCGTGGCGAACAGCGGGACCGTGATGACGGTGCTCTTCCTCGTGCTCGGGGCTGTGATTCTCGGCGACGGGATATCCGGGCTCGGCTGACGGCCGGTGTCCGGTGG
Source organism: uncultured Solirubrobacterales bacterium (assembly GCA_963709475.1). GTDB lineage: Bacteria > Actinomycetota > Thermoleophilia > Solirubrobacterales > 70-9 > 67-14. The sequence continues at coordinate 259,354 of CAVPWI010000002.1, forward strand.
GTCGGTACTCTCACCCTACGTGGCGGATCAGGCAAGAAAGTGGGCGGAGATCGTGCGCTCCTACGAGGGGGCGGGCGAGGTGACCTACGAAGAGGTCGGCGGCATCAATCCCGCCGACGGGCCCGTGGCACTCTGTGTCGGTGGCAGAAACCGGCTGACCGGAAACCTCGCTCCTGATTTCTGGGGGGCCTGCTGTGACGCCGACGAGGTCGAGGTCGGCCGGGTCTTCAACCGGAGCGTGGTGCCCTCGGCCCTGCTGACCAAGGCCCACATGCCGGACCTGGCCAAGGTGATCGGTGCTTTCAACGTCGAATCGATCGAAGCCCGCCCGGATGAGTACCTCCGCCAGCGGGTCTCCCGCAAGGTCGAGTTCGAATCGCTGGACTTCAACCGGCGCTTCCTCGCCACCGTGCCCGAGGGGTACGACCCGATCGCCCTGCGTGAGTTGTTCTCACCCGGGTTTCTCGACTGGGTGACCAAGATCGACCGGGAGATCGACTTCGGCATCAACGACCGCCAGTTCTGGTTCACCTGGAAGCTGAAGGAACGGACCGCCAGGGAGCTGAAGCTCGCCCTCGAGAATGCGGCCGAGCTCTTCTCCCGGCTCCACCGTGAGATGGAGCAGGAGAACCTCCACCACTATCCGCCCGGGCCGTGGAACGCCGGCCTGGAGCTCTTCCCGGCCGAGTAGGCCGTTCGACTGCCGGCGCTCAGGTCGGGTAGTCGTCTTCGTGGGGGAGGACGATGCGGTGATGGCGCTCGTCACCGATCACCTTCGGGAGGACCGGCCGGGTCGCGTTCGGGTCCTTGCGGGCAGCCTCCAGCGCGGCCGAGGTGTTCGGGTGGGGAAGCAGCGCCTCGAGCTGCTTCAGGGTGGGGAAGACGACCGCGAACTCCTCGGTAGCGGCCTGCTCGACCGCCAGCGAAGGTGCGACCCAGCGCGCCGCGGTCATCTCGTATCCGTCGGGCCTGACTTCGGCCCGCTCCGGCGCCTCGGCGATGAAGAACCAGGTGTCGAACCGTGTGCTGACCACTTCGGGGGTGACCCATCGGGCGAGCGGGACCATCTCTGACCCGGGTTCCAGGTGGACGCCGGCTTCCTCTGACATCTCACGCCTCGCGCAGGTCGCCAGCCCCTCCAGTCCCTCGCCGTCTTCAGGGTCGAGGGATCCGCCCGGGAAGACCCAGACGTTGGGCATGAAGCGGGACTCGGCGGAGCGCCTGAGCAGCAGCACTTCGAGCCCGCCGTGCTCTTCGTGGTCTCGAAGCAGGATGACCGTGGCGGCAGGGCGGGGCCGGGTGGGCTCTCCGAGGTTGACCGCCTCGGCGGAGCCGGGTTCGGGGAATGCGGGCACGCGACAACAGTAGCGCCAAGGTAATCTGACGGCCATGGCTACTTCATCTACCGGTCGCTGGATCTGCGAGGCCTGTGGCTGGATCTACGATCCTGCCGAGGGCGACCCGGACGGCGGTATCCCCCCGGGAACCCCCTTCGAGAAGATCCCCGAAGACTGGTTTTGCCCGGTCTGCGGTGCCCGGACCTCGGACTTCGAGCCCTACGAAGACTGAATCAGGCCGGTCAGCTGTCGCGCAGCAGACCGGCCACGTAGGAGTAGAGGTCATCCCGGCTGCTGCGGTAGAGCGCTTCTAAATCCTTGGGTCCGGGGTCGGGGTCGACCTCGGTCGGGCTGGTCATCACGTCCATATCTCTACTACGGACGGCTCCGCCTTTCGTCACGGATCGCCGGGCCTGGTCCGGCGGGCCCGCGTGACATGCATCACTCCCGGAAACATTCCCCTTGTGGAAACCTTCCGAAAATGAAAGGATACCCGTGTGGGTGATTCTCGAAAGCCAGATGGGTCGCCGGTGGACGCCTCGGAAACGGCGCCTGCCGAGCCGGTTTCTCTCGAGATCCGGGAGACGGCGGTTCTGGTCGGAACCCTGTTTCGCCACCTGACCACTTTCTCCGACGGCGGCGACTCGCTCCAGATGATCGACGAGCGCGGCCTGAGCTTCGTCCAGTTCAAGGCGATGATCGAGCTCTCCGTCTTCAGGGAAGGCGAGGCTCCGTACCTTCAGGAGTTGGCGGAGCGGCTGGGCGCCTCGATGCCTTCGCTCAGCCGGGCTGTCGACGGTCTGGTCCGGCAAGGGCTCGCCAGCCGCTCGGAAGACCCCGATGACCGGCGTCGCCGCCGGATCGAGCTGACCGAAGCCGGCCGTGACGTGATCAACAGCTTCTTCAGCCGTCGCATGGCCGGGGCGGTCAGGTTCTCCGCCGGGCTGTCGGATGAGCAGCGCCAGGCTCTCGACGCCGCGATCTCGCTTCTGCTGGAGCGGGACGAGGTCCGCCCGGTCTTCAAGCAGATAGATGAGGCCCTTCCCCGATGAGCCGGTACCAGCACCTGATCACCGACGAGAACCGCAAGTGGTGGACCCTGGGTGCGATGTGCCTGGCCCTGTTTATGGTGATGCTCGACAACACCGTGGTCAACGTCGCGCTGCCTTCGATCCAGCGCGACCTCGACACCTCGATCTCCGGACTCGAATGGATCGTCAACGGCTATACGCTCTCCTTCGCCGTGCTGCTCGCGGTCGGCGGACGCATGGGCGACATCTTCGGCCGCCGCAGGATGTTCATCTTCGGCGTGATCGTCTTCACCCTGGCCTCGACCACCGCCGGATTCGCGCCCAGCAACTTCGCGCTGGTTGCCAGCCGGGTGCTCCAGGGGGTCGGAGCGGCTTTCATGATGCCGGGAACCCTCTCGATCATCACCGACGCCTTCCCGCCTTCGGAGCGGGGCAAGGCGATCGGTACCTGGGCCGGTGTCTCCGCTCTGGCCCTCGCAATCGGGCCGGTCCTCGGTGGCTTCCTGACCGAGTACGTCTCCTGGCGGGCGATCTTCTACATCAACGTGCCGGTCGGGATCATGGCCGTCCTCGCCGCCGTATTCATCGTGCGGGAGTCGCGCGATACCACCGTGGACCGCAAAGTCGATGTGCTCGGGGTCGGCATCATGACCGTCGGCCTGACCGCCATCGTGCTCGCCCTGATCGAAGGCAATACCTGGGGCTGGGACTCGCTGGCCGTCCTGGGCCTGATCGCCTTCTCGCTGGTTTCCCTGGCCTGGTTCATCGTGGTTGAGCTCCGGGTCAAGGCGCCGATCGTCGAGTTCTCGCTGTTCAGCAGCCGCAACTTCATCGGCGCGGTCACGGTGGCCTTCATCATCTCCTTCGCGATGATGGGCGTCTTCTTCTTCCTCGCGCTCTACATGCAGAACATCCTGGGCTACTCGGCGCTCGAAGCCGGCGTCAGATTCCTGCCGACGACCCTGGTGATCATGGTCGTATCGCCACTGGCAGGCCGGCTGTCGGACCGGGTCGGCCCGAGGTGGCTGATGGTCGGCGGGATGGCCCTTATCGCGCTCTCCCTCTACCTCTTCTCGACGATCGAGGTGGGAACCACCTTTGCCGGGCTGCTGCCGAGCTTCCTGTTGCTCGGTGCCGGCATCGGCATGACGATGTCGCCGATGTCGACCGCCGCCATGAACGCGGTGGTGACCTCAAAGGCCGGGGTCGCCTCGGGAATCCTCTCGATGTTCCGCATGATCGGCGGTACTTTCGGAGTCGCCCTGCTCGGCGCGCTCTTCCAGAACCAGGCCAAGGAACGTCTCGGCGAGACCCTCGCCGAATCCGGGCTGAACCCCGGCCAGCAGTCGGAGCTCGCCCGCTCTCTGGCCGGTGGGGTGCCCGACGTCCAGGGGCTGGCGCCGGACCAGCTCGCCCGGCTGACGGCCGCTTCCAACGATGCTTTCGTCTACGGCCTGACCCACGCGATGGTGCTTTCGGTCGCCGTGGCGATCATCGGCGTCCTGGTCGCCTTCCTGATGATGCGGGGCTACGGCACGCCCGTGGAGCAGGAGGTTCCGGGCGACGGGGAGGCGAACATGGCAGCCGAGGCCGCCCAGCCGGTCTGAGCCGCCACCGCCGCGGCATGCTCCCCGGTGGCGACCCGCCCCGCCGGGCGGCTATCCTGCAGCGCAGCGGATTCATCGGGAATCCGGTCGGCAAGGAGAAGACTTTGAGGTTCCACCCGGTTTCGTACCCGTCCAGGAGCAGGCAAGCGACCGTCCTGGCTATCGCCCTTGCGTCTGCCATCGTCGCAGCGATGGTTGCCGCGGTGCCCGCGTCCGCCGCCGACAGCAGGCAGGGGGCCGACGCGTCCGCGGTGGCCTCCTCGACGGTCAAGATCAAGCCCTACGGCCTGCGCGGCGGGCGGGCGATGATCATGAGCAAGGTCACGATCGGCGGCAACATCAAGCCTTACAGCCCCGGTCAGCGGGTACGGGTCAGGTTCTTCCACAACGCGAAGCAGTTCACGGTGAGGAAGGTCAAGGTCAAGAAGGGCCCCGGCAAGTTCGGCACCTTCCGTACCTCGATCTACACCAAGCGTGGCGGCAAGTACGCCGCCCAGGCGAAGTACTTCGGCAAGTCGGGCAAGAACGCGATCCGCAAGGACTCGACCGTGCGCAAGTCCTGGAAGGTCCGGTTCAGGGCGCTCTCACCGGGCCAGTGTGGCCGCATGATCAGGGGCTTCCGCAAGGCCCTCAACGACCTGGCGATGGTCCCTTCGAAGAACGGCTGTTTCGACGGCAAGATGCAGCGGGCCGTGCTCGCCTACCGCAAGCTGAACGCCCTGGGCCGCAGTCCCGTGGCCAGCAAGTCGGTGGTGAAGAAGATCTTCAACCGCCAGGGCCGCTACAAGGTGCTCCGTCCTGAACTGGGTAACCACATGGAGGCTTCGCTGTCACGCCAGGTCCTGGTCTTCGCCAAGGGCAGCCGGCCATACGCGATCTTCCCGATCGCCAGCGGTGCACCCGCCACTCCGACGGTTCTCGGCACCTACAGCGTCTATCGCATGGATCCGGGCTACAACGAGATCGGCATGTACTACTCGGCCTACTTCATCCGTGGCTACGCCACCCACGGCTACAAGTCGGTTCCGAACTACCCGGCCAGCCACGGTTGCCTGCGGACATTCATCGCCGACCAGCCCCGGATCTACAACATGCAGTTCATCGGGCAGCCGATCTATGTATACGGAAACGCCCGCTCGTTGACGCCGTTCGAGTACCGCGGTATCGACCCGGGACGCTTCGACCGCGATATCTGAAGCCCCTGGCGGCCGGCTTCTACCAGCCGGTGTCGCCGATCCCGGGCGCACCGTAGTTTTCCGCAACCGCTCGGGTAGTAGGCCGCTGATATCGGGGGTTCGGCACCCCTAGAGTTTCCCTTGATGAAAGGGGAAAACCGATGACCGCACTTGAACTGGCCCGCTGGCAATTCGGGATCACGACGCTTTACCACTTTATTTTCGTGCCGTTGACCATCGGACTGGCCTTTTTCACCGCCTGGGCTCAGACCAAGTGGTACCGGACCGAGGACGAGAAGTGGAAGAAGGCGACCAAGTTCTGGGGCAAGCTGATGCTGATCTCCTTCGCCCTCGGGGTGGCCACCGGGATCGTCCAGGAGTTCCAGTTCGGCATGAACTGGTCCAACTACTCCCGCTTCGTCGGTGACATTTTCGGCGCTCCCCTGGCGATGGAGGGCCTCGCCGCCTTCTTCGTCGAATCGACCTTCCTCGGACTGTGGCTCTTCGGCTGGGGCCGGCTCTCCAAGAAGGTCCACCTGGCGACGATCTGGCTGGTATCGGCCTCCACAGCGCTCTCGGCCTACTTCATCCTCGCCGCCAACTCCTGGATGCAGCATCCGGTCGGCTACGAGATCGTCGGCGGCAAAGCCCAGCTGACTTCGATCTGGGCCGTGCTCACCAACAACACGGCGCTCTACGCCTTCGCCCACACGATCCTCGCGGCCCTGCTGACCGGCGGCATGGTGATCGCCGGCATCTCGGCCTGGCACCTGCTGAGGAACAGCCACAACAACGTCTTCAAGTCTTCGATGCGGATGGTGCTCCCCGTTATGGCGATCTCGGGGGTCCTGATCGTCGTGGTCGGCCACTTCAACGCCGAGCTGATGACCGAGCAGCAGCCGATGAAGATGGCCGCCGCCGACGCTGTGTTTGAAACGACCGACAACGCCGGGATGTCGGTGTTCGCGATCGGTGACGTCGAGGGCAACCCGGGCGAGCTCAACCGGAACATCGAGATACCCGGCGTGCTTTCGCTTATCGCAACCGGTTCCTTCGACGGCACCGTCGAGGGCATCAACAACCTCAACGCCCAGTACCAGGAGGAGTTCGGGCCCGGGGAGTACGCCCCGGTCGTCGCCGTCGCCTACTGGTCCTGGAGGGTGATGACCGGTATCGGCTTCGCGCTCGCGCTGTTCGCGCTGATCGCGCTCTGGTACATGCGCAAGGACAAGCTAGAGACCTCGCCCCGTCTGCTCAAGGCGTCGATGTTGATGGCGACGATGCCGTTCATCGCAAGCGCCGCCGGCTGGGTCTTCACCGAGATGGGCCGCCAGCCGTGGGTCGTGTTCGGGCTGCTCAAGACCGAGTTCGCCTCCTCTCCGACGGTCGGCGCCTACGAGGTCTGGATCAGCCTGATCGGGTTCACCCTGCTCTACGGAGTCCTCGCGGTGATCGCCGGAAGGATCTTCTTCAAGGTCGCCGGCAAGGGGCCGGTTGAAGAGGCACCCGAAGAAGACGACGACAAACTCCACCTCGGATTGGCTTACTGACCATGGAAGACTTCACAACACTGCAGGTTGTCTGGTTCGTCCTGATCTCGGTCCTGTGGATCGGCTACTTCATCCTCGAGGGCTTCGACTTCGGCGTCGGCATCCTGATGAAGACGCTCGGCCGCGACGAGAATGAAAAGCGGGCCATCCTGCATACGATCGGCCCGGTCTGGGACGGCAACGAGGTCTGGCTGCTGGTTGCCGGCGGTGCGACCTTCGCCGCATTCCCCGAGTGGTACGCGACCCTGTTCTCAGGCTTCTACCTGGCGCTGTTCGTGATCCTCGTCGCGCTGATCGTGCGCAACGTCGGGTTCGAGTTCTGGGGCAAGCGGGACTCGAAGGCCTGGCGGAACGGCTGGGAGTGGTGCATCCTGATCGGCAGCGCTGTCCCGGCCCTGCTCTGGGGAGTCGCCTGGGCGAACATCATCGGCGGCACTCCGATCAACGCCGAGGCCGAGTTCACCGGCAACTTCTTCTCGCTGCTGAGTGCCTACACGCTGCTCGGCGGGCTGGCTACGCTGGCGCTCTTCTTCGCCCACGGGGCCATCTTCCTCGAGATGAGGACCGAAGGGGTGATCAACCAGAGGGTGCGGTCGGTCGCGGCGAAAGCGATCCCGGTCGCCCTGGTGGTAGCCGCAGGCTTCCTGTTCTGGACTGTCGCCCGTCAGGATCCGATCCAGCCCGTTTCGGCGGTCCTGGCCGGTCTGGCGGTCGTTGCGCTGCTGGGCGCGACCCTCGTCAACGCGCGCTCGGCGACTCGTGCTTTCGCCGCCACAACGCTCACCATCGTCGCCTTCTTCTCGGCGCTTTTCGTGGACCTTTTTCCGAATACGATGGTCTCGAGCACGAGCTCGGCCTTCGACATGACACTCAACTTCTCCAGCTCCTCCGACTACACGCTGACCGTCATGACCGTGGTTGCCGCCTTGCTGGTCCCGGTCGTCCTCGCCTACCAGGCCTGGACCTACTGGGTCTTTCGCCGGCGGCTTTCGGCCGAGGATTTCGGGGACGTGAAGACCCCGATGGATCTGCTCGACGAGCGAAAGCGAGAGGGCGGAGATGGCACGGACTCAGACCCGGGCCCCGGACAGCAGCCGGCGAGCTCGTGAAACCCAGCGCCGGCTGGTCCGAAGTTCCGGATCAGCCCGCGCTCATATAGCGCTGACGGTCGGTCTCGGTCTTGTAACCACGGCCCTGATAATCGCCCAGGCGACCCTGCTGGCGATCGTCATCGCCGGAGTGTTCATGGACGGCGATTCGCTGTCCGACGTGGCCGGGCTGCTGATCTGGCTGGCGGCAATCGCGGTCGCCCGGGGCCTGGTCAGCGCTGCCTTCGAGTCTTCGGGTCGCTTCGGCGCGGCCAGGGTGATGTCCGAGCTTCGCCGCAAGCTCTCCGAGCGGCTGCTGCTGGTCAATCCGGGTACGGCGAGGGACGAGCATTCCGGCGAGCTCGTCGCTTCGGCCGTGGACGGGGTGGAGGCGCTCGAGGCCTACTTCGCGCGCTACCTGCCCCAGGTGGTGCTGGCCGCGACGGTTCCGATCGCGATCCTGATCTGGGTCTTCCCGTACGACTGGAAGGCCGGTCTGATCCTGGCGATCACGGCGCCGCTGATCCCGATCTTCATGGTGCTGATCGGGATGCTGACCGAAGGCCGGACCCGGCGTCGGTGGTCGATGCTCTCGCGGCTTTCCTCTCATTTCCTCGACCTCGTCGCAGGCCTGCAGACCCTGCGGGCCTACGGCCGGGCGAAGGCTCAGGCGGATTCGATCGCCGAAGTTGGGGAGCGCTATCGCCGCGAGACTATGGGTGCGCTGCGGGTCGGATTTCTCTCCTCGCTCGTACTGGAGCTGCTTGCCATGACCGGGGTGGCGCTGGTCGCGGCCACGGTCGGGATCCAGCTTGCGTCCGGGTCGCTGCAACTGGAGGCCGGTCTGACGGTCCTGCTGCTGGCCCCCGAGATGTACATGCCGCTGCGTCAGCTCGGAAACCAGTTCCACGCCAGCGCCGACGGCATGGTCGCCGCCGAAGGGATCTTCGAAGTACTCGACCAGCCCGCCGCGATCGAGACACCGAGCGACCCGGTGCCGGCACCCTCTCCGGGCGAGCGCGGTCTCGACATCGAGGGTCTCGAACTCGTCTTCGCCGGTCGCGGCAAAGTGCTCGACGGGCTCGACCTCTCGATAGCCCCGGGGGAGACGGTCGGCCTGGTCGGCCCCAGCGGTGGCGGCAAGACGACTCTGGTCTCTCTGATCCTGAGGCTCGCCCGTCCCGGTGGCGGCCGGATCTCCTGTGGCGGGGTCGATCTGGATACGATCGACCCCCGGGAGTGGCGGCGGCAGCTCGTCTGGGTGCCGCAGCGGCCGACCCTGTTCAGCGGCTCCCTGGCCTCCAACCTCAGGCTGTTCGAACCGGAGGCGGATGAGGACGCACTGCGCCGGGCAGTCGCTGACGCCGGCCTCGAAGAGCTGGTCTCCGGATTGCCGGACGACCTGGACACAGCGATCGGAGACGGTGGCCGCAGGCTTTCGGTCGGACAGGCTCAGCGGGTGGCCCTCGCCCGTGCCCTGATCAGCCGGGCGCCGATGGTCCTGCTCGACGAGCCGACGGCGCATCTGGACAGCGACTCGGAGGAGACGGTCGCCAGGGCCATCGATCGCCTTACTGAAGGGCGCACGGCACTGCTCGTCTCGCACCGCCGCCGTGCCATCGCCGGGGCGGACCGGGTGCTCGAGCTCCGGGATGGCCGGTTGACCCCGTTCGAGCCCGACCCCCAGGCGGTGGCGGCATGATCGCCGCCCGCCTGGCTCGTTCCCCGCTGGGCCGGATCGTCCTGGCAACCCGTGGCCGGTGGCGACGGTTCCTGCTGTCCGCACTGCTGGCTGCCGTGACCATCCTGGCGGCGGTCGGCCTCCTGACCGTCTCCGGGTACCTGATCAGCCGTGCCGCCGAGCAGCCCGACATCCTTTCGCTCACGGCCGTGATCGTCTGGATCCGTATTTTCGGTTTCTCGCGTGCCCTGTTCCGGTACGCCGAGCGCCTGGTTTCGCACGATCTTGCCTTCCGCAGCCTCGCCGACCTGCGCCGCCGCTTCTTCGAGCGGCTGGTGCCGCTCGTGCCCGGCGGCCTGGACCAGCCCGCTACCGCCGACCTGCTCAGCCGATTCGTCGGCGACGTGGATCGCCTGCAGGATCTGTACCTGCGCGCGCTCACCCCGCCCGTCGTCGCCTTCTTCACCGGTCTGATCTGCGTTGGTGTGGCCGCTTTGATGCTGCCCGATGCGGCGCTCGTTCTGGCCGTGATGCTCCTCTTCGGTGGCATCGCCGCGCCCGGACTGACTCGCTGGGCGGCACGGGTCTCGGGACGACGCCAGGCCCGCGCCCGGGCCGCACTCAGCGGCGCGCTGCTCGAGGTGACCACCGGTTCGGCCGAGATCGCGGTCGCCGGTCGTGAAGAAGACTGGCTCGAGCGCACCGAGGCGGCGGACCGGAGAGTGGTGCGGCTGCAGAAACGCGACGCGTTGAACGGCGGGATCTCAGAGGGCCTGGTGACGATGCTCGCTGCCGGGGCGGGGGTGGCCGTGACCGCCGTCGCGGTTCCCGCAGTTGACGAGGGCGTGATCTCTGGGGTGCTTCTGGCCGCCCTGGCGCTGCTCGCGATCGGCTCCTTCGAAGCGGTCATGCCGCTTGGCCCGGCAGCCGCCAGTCTCGACTCCTGCGCGGATGCTGCCGGGCGGATCGAGGAGGTCACCGAGAGGCCGGCCCCGGTGGTCGAGCCGGCGCAGCCCCTGCCGATTCCAGACTCGGGGCCGCTCCGCTTCGAGCAGGTGGGTTTCTCTTACGGCGCCGGACTGCCGACCGTCCTGGACCGGGCCGACTTCCGTATCTCACCGGGCGAGGCGGTCGCCCTGGTCGGTCCGAGTGGCGCGGGCAAGAGCACGATCGCCGAGCTGATGGTCCGGTTCCGTGATCCGGACCAGGGCCGGATCACGCTCGGCGGGGTCGACCTGCGCGCACTCGATTCCGATCGGGTCCGGGAGACGGTCCGGCTCGCTCCCCAGGATTCGTACCTCTTCACCGGAACGCTGCGGGAGAACGTCGCGCTCGGACTTCCTTCAGCGAGCGACCAGGAGATCTCCGAAGTGTTGGAGCTGGTTGGTCTGGGGTCGTGGCTGGCGGGGCTGGAGAAAGGACTCGAGACCTTCGTCGGCGAGGGTGGTTCGATGGTCTCGGGCGGACAGCGCCAGCGGATCGCGGCCGCCCGCTGCCTGCTCGGCGAGGCACGGTTCATGGTTTTCGACGAGCCCACCGCGCATCTCGACCCGGACGGCGCCCTGTCACTGGAGACGGCTGTGGTCAAGGGCCGCGCCCGCGGCGCGGGCGTGCTCGTGATCACCCATGCGATCGCCGATCCGGACAATTTCGACCGCGTGCTCGAACTGGACGAATCGCGCGCGGTCGCCGAGAGAGCCCCGCTTCAGGTCGACTGACCGAGGCGCTGCGACTTCATCGCGGCGCGGATCGTCGACCCCTGTGGTCCTGAATCTACCTCGAGTTCCCCTCCCGCCAGCGCGACGCGCTCGCGCATGCCGGTCAGGCCGTAGCCCGAACTGGGGGTGTCCGGATCGAAGCCGCTGCCGTCGTCGGATACGCGCACGGTGAGCCTTGCGTCTTCCTCGAACACTTCGACGATCGCACGCTTTGCGTCGCCGTGGCGGACGGCGTTGTTCAGCGACTCCTGAACCAGGCGGTAGATCGTATCTTCGAGCTGGGGCACCAGCCGGCCGCCACCCGCATTGGCTCGCACGGCGAAGTCGAGCCTTAGGTCGATGGCCAGCCCCGACTCGGTTTCGACCCGCTCTACGAGGGCGGTCAGCGCCGGCCCGACCCCGAGCTGATCCAGTGCCGCCGGCCTCAGGTCGGCGATCAGCCTGCGCATCTCGGCGATCGTCTCGTCGACCCTTTCGATCGAACTCTCGATCGTCGATATGCAGGGCTCGGTCTCGGCGTGCCGGCGGGCGCCGGAGAGCAGCACCCGCAGGCCGGCGAGGTTCTGAAGCGTTTCGTCGTGGAGTTCCCGCGCCCACTTGCGACGCTCCCGTTCGGCTGCCTCGAAGCTCAGCTGAACCCTCTCGGCGGCGACCGAACGGGCGTTGTTGACCGCGATCGCGATCCATTCCGCGAGGATCACCGCCGACTGTTCGTCGGCGGTATCGAACGGGCCGCCGGTCTTGTCGGTCAGGTACAGATTTCCCCAGGCCTTTCCGTGGATCGTCACCGGGACCCCGAGAAACGAGGTCATCGGCGGATGGTCGGGAGGGAACCCGTATGAGTCCGGGTGTTCGGCCAGATCGGTTACGACCAGAGGCCGCGGATCGTCGATCAGCCGCCCGAGCAGTCCCCGGCCCCGGGGCCGGTCGCCGATCCGTTCGACGGTTTCTTCGTCCATGCCCTCGGTCAGAAAGCGGTCGAGGCCGGTCCGGCTCGAATCGAGTACACCGAGCGCGGCGTAGCGCGCGCCGGTCAGCTCCCTCGCGGCCGTCAGGGCGCGTCTGATCACAATCTCGGGGTCGCGTTCGGTGACCAGTCCGCGGCCCACCTCGATCAGCCGCCCGAGTCGGTCCTGCCCGAGTTCGGATTCGACCGTTTCCATGGGAAGCATGTTAGGGACTACGGGCCGAATCGCGGAAATATACGGATGAACACGCGCTTTCTGCCGCTACTCTTGCGGTGTGAAGACGGAGATTCCCAAGCCCGAGGTCGAGATTATCTCGATCGTCCTGGCCGACGACCACACGGTCGTCCGCAGCGCGCTGAGGATGCTGCTGGAGGCCGAACAGGACATCGAGGTGGTTGCCGAGGCCGGTACCGCCGACGACGCACTCCGGTACGTGCGCGGCCACCGGCCCACGGTTCTGATCCTCGACCTCGACATGCCCGGACGGCCCAGCCTCGACGCGCTCCCCGAGATACTCGAGGTCTCCCCCGAGACCGGCGTGGTTATCCTGACCATGCGAAGTGAACCCGAGTTCGCCCGCCAGGCACTTCAGGCAGGGGTCCGCGGATACGTGCTGAAAGAGGCCGCCGACACGGAACTCGTGCAGGCGGTACGCAGCGCTGCGGCAGGCGAGACTTACCTCCAGCCGGCCCTCGGTGTGAAGCTGGCGACCTCCTCCGACGACCAGACGGGTGGATTGAGCGAACGTGAACTGGGAATCCTCGAGTTGATCGCGCTCGGACACACCAACGCCGAGATCGCCGAGCAACTCTTCCTCAGCATCCGCACGGTCGAGAGCCACCGGGCCAACATCCAGTCGAAGCTCGATCTCGGCAGCCGGGCCGAGCTGGTCCGATATGCGCTCGACCACGGCATTATCGGTTCCTGATCTGCGGCTACATCCGGGGCCTGCAGGTGCGAAGATCGGCCGATGAGTGACATCGGCGTTGTCGCCGCGGTACTGGTTGCCTACAGCCTCCTCTCCAGGCGCCTCGAGAGGTGGTTGATCAGCGGTCCCATGTTCTTCGTGGCCGCGGGGATCCTGCTCGGCCCCCATGTGGCCGGTGCCGTCGACCTCGAGCTGACCAGCGAGACCGGCCTGTTGATCGCCGAAGTGACCCTCGTGATCGTGCTGTTCTCGGACGCGGGCCGGATCGATCTCGGCGCCCTTCGCGAAAACAGCAGCCTGCCCGCCCGGCTGCTCGGCATCGGGATGCCGCTGACGATCGGGCTCGGAATCGTCGCCGCGGCGCTCCTGCTCACCGACATCGAGTTCTGGGAGGCGGCGATCATCGCCGCCGTCCTTGCACCGACCGACGCGGCCCTCGGCCAGGCCGTCGTCTCGGACGAGCGCGTTCCGGCGAGGATCCGCCAGGGGCTCAACGTTGAGAGCGGGCTCAACGACGGTCTCTCGATTCCGTTCCTCTTCCTCTTCACCGGCCTGGCGGTTGCCGCAACGGAAGTCAGTACGCAGGGCTGGCTCGCTTTCGCCGGCCAGCAGGTGGGGCTGGGGATTCTCGTGGGCGCGGTGGTCGGTCTCGCCGGAGGCTGGCTGGTCGATCACGCAACCCGGCGCAACTACATGACCGGCACCTTCCAGCAGCTGGTGATGGTCGGTCTGGCCCTGCTCGCCTGGGCCCTCGCCGAGGCGGTCGGCGGAAACGGCTTCATCGCAGCGTTCGTCGGCGGAATGACCGCCGGCCGGATAACCACCACATGCACAGAGAAGATCCTCGACTTCACCGAGGATGAAGGCCAGTTGCTCAACCTGATCGTCTTCTTCATCTTCGGCATCAGCGCGATCGGCTTCCTCGAAGGTGCCGGCTGGCAGGTCTGGCTGTTCGGACTGCTGGCCTTGACCGTGGTCAGGATGCTGCCGGTGGCCATCGCCCTGATGGGCTCGGGCCTGCGCCGCAGCTCGGTCGCCTTCATGGGCTGGTTCGGGCCCCGCGGTCTGGCCTCGATCATCCTCGCCCTGATCGTGATCGAAGAGGAGCCGGAACTACCGGCGATCCCGACTCTGTTCGCCGCAATGACGGTCACCGTTCTGGCCAGTGTCTTCCTCCACGGGATCTCCGCCCGGCCCCTGAGCCGGATCTACGGCGAATCCATCTCTGGCGCCGAGATGGAGGAGGCAGAAATGCAGCCGGTGATGGACAACCCGGTCAAAGGCCGGTCAATGGACGGGGACGGCTAGACCTCAAACCCGGACGGCGCCGCGACCGTCAGAATCCGTTCCGAGATGCTGATCCTGCTGCCGCCATCCGAAGGAAAGTCCGTGCCGGAGGCCGGTCAGCCGTTGGACCTGGCAGGTCTCGCCTTCGCCGAATCCCTGACCGAGGAACGGGAGCGCCTGATCGGCAAGCTCGAGACCCTGGCTGCCCGTCCGGTGGCCCGGGCGGTGGAGGCCCTCGGGATATCACCCGGGCAGGCAGGGGACATCGAACGCGACGCCGCTATCCGCACGGCCCCCGCGGCCGCGGCATCGCGGGTCTATTCGGGCGTGCTCTACGACCGCCTCGACCTGGGCAGCCTCGACGGCCTGGCCGCCCGGCGGGCAGGCGGGAACGTGCTGATCGCCAGCGCACTCTGGGGAATGCTCAGGCCCACCGACCGCATCCCGTACTACCGCTTTTCGATGAAGGCCAAGCTGCCGCGAGTCGGCGGACTCGCCGCCTTCTGGCGCGCTCCGTTGGCGGCGGCGATGGAAGCGGCCGGCCACGACCGTGAAGGCGGGCTGATCCTCGACATGCGCTCCGGTGCCTACTCGGCGGCCTGGAAGCCGAAGAGCAGCCGGCTGCTGCCGGTCCGGGCCTTCGTCGAATCCGGGGGTCGGCGCAAGGCCGTATCCCACATGGCCAAGGCGACCCGGGGTGACGTGGCCCGTCTGGTCCTTGGCGCAAAGAAGCTCCCGAAAGACGCCGAGGGCGTTGCAGGCCTGCTCGAATCCCGGGGGCTCCGGGTCGAGCTTAGCCCAGGCACGCTCGACGTGATCGAATCCGCCTGAACGGTCCCGGGCCGAATCTTCGGCACCTATAGTCAGGGGATGCCCGAGCAGCGCGAAAGCAGATCCGGCCGGGAGACGGCCATCCGCCGCAGACGCCATCGTGCAGCGATCGGCGGCGGGCTGCTGGCCTGTCTGGCCCTGGCGGCCGGGGTCTTCAGTGGCGCCGGCTCCACGGCCGAGGGTCCGGGCGAAGGCTCTGATCGACGGCCCGCCCTGCTCTCGAAGGGCCTCGGGCCCAACACCCTGGCTGGCCAGCGCACGATCGTGGGGTTCTCCGGTACGTCAATACCGAAGGCGGTTCGGCGAGGGGTGGCCAAGGGCCGGATCGGGGGCGTGATCCTCTTCAGCGACAACGTTCCTTCACGGGCAGCGGTCCGCTCACTCACCGACCGCCTGCAGAAGCTCAGGCGACCGAAGGCACTGCGCAGATACCCGCTCCTGGTGATGACCGACCAGGAGGGAGGACTGGTCAAGCGTCTGCCCGGCGCACCGACGGTCTCAGCCGCGGAGATGGCCAGGCGAGGCCCCGCTTTTTCCCGCCGGCAGGGCAGGCTCGCCGGTCGCAACCTTGACAACGCCGGTATCAACGTCAACCTGGCGCCGGTGGTTGACGTGGCCCGGCCGGGAGGCGACATCGCTGCCACCGACCGCGGCTTCGGCAGCACCGTCAAGGCCGTGGAGAGGAACGCGCTGCCCTTCGCGACCGCTCTGGAAAACAACGGCGTGGCCGCGACCGCCAAGCACTTCCCCGGACTCGGTTCGGTACGCCTCAATACCGACGACGCGGTGCAGAAAGTGCCGCTGTCGAAATCGGCCCTGCGCAAGGTGGACGAAGCTGCCTATCAGCCTTTCATCGAAGCCGGGGTGGACCTGATCATGGTCGGCACCGCGATCTACCCGGCCTTCGGTCCCAGACCGGCCGCCTTCGAAAAGAAGATCGTCACCGGTGAACTCCGCCGTCGGCTCGGCTATCGCGGGGTGACCGTCACTGACGCACTCGGCACCGTGGCGGCCCGGGATTTCGGCCCGCCTCGCAAGCTGACCGTGGCGGCGGCCAGGGCCGGAATGGACCTGATGCTCTTCACCGATTTCCGGAACGCCCTGAAGGGCCAGGACTCGATTACCGACCGGTTGAAGGCGGGCAAGATCAGCCCGAAGCAGTTCAGGCGCTCGGTCGACCGCATCCTCAGGCTACGGGCGCGACTCGCGGCCGGTTGAGCCGCATACCCGGGCTGCGGTTCTCAGGACAGCCCGGAGTTCGACACGAGCGACGCGCCGATGATCGCGATCGCGAGGCCGGCAAGCCCGGTGATCACGGTCCGCTGAAGCGCGTTCATCTGACGGTTCTGTTCGTTGAAACCCCCACGCATCTCGGAGCGCATCTCACGCATCTCCTCGCGTAAGGCCAGGTGTTCAGCATCATTTCGTGCGAAACCCTCGCGGATCAAATGCCTCAGATCATCAAGCCGTCCGTCGGTCCAGAGGCCGGCCTGCGCCCGAATCAGCGGCCGGTCCAGCGCGGCTTGCGCTTCTCTCCGAAGGCGGTGATGCCTTCGAGAAAGTCTTCGGAGGCGAAGCATGATTCGCGCAGCTCGACCAGTTCGCGTTCCTGCTCGTCACTCAGCACGGGGTTGGCCAGGAGTGTCTCGATCGTCTGCTTGTTGCCGCGCATCGACAGCGGCGCGTTCGAGGCGATGCCGGCCGCGAGTTCGAGGGAGGCCGTCTCCAGGTCCTCGTCATCGACGACCTTGTTGACCAGGCTGATCGCTTCGGCTTCCGTAGCCGTCAGGTTGCGGCCGGTGAAGAAGAGCTCTCGGGTCCTCGCCACCCCGATCGTCTGGATGAAGCGCCTGACTCCCGTGTGGCCGTAGATCAGGCCGATCTTCGCCGGCGGCATCCCCATCCTTGCCCCGCTGGCGGAGATCCGGAGGTCACAGGTGAGGGCCATTTCCAGGGCTCCACCGAGGCAGTGGCCGTTGAGCGCCGCCACCGTCGGCCAGCGGAATGCGTCGAGCGCCGCCAGCGCTGCGGGGAAAGGATGTGCGACCAGGGCCTCGGCGTCACGCTCGAAGCTCTCAGCCGGGATCGAGCCGATGTCGTAGCCGGCGGAGAAGACCGGATCGACGCCGGTGATGACCAGGCACCGGATCTCGATGCCGCGGTCGAGCTTCGGCACGGTCGCGGTGATCGCGTCGAGGATGTCGTGGTCGAGCGCGTTGCGCTTCTCCGGGTTCGAGATGGTCAGCCGGGCGACCGCCTCGGCCGGAAAGTCGAGCAGCAGCCTCTCGGTACCGGTATCGATCGAGGCGAGCGGTCCATCCTCGCTTCCGCCGCTCACCGGGTCCTACTCCAGAACGATGAGGACGTCGCCCTCGTTGACCGACTGTCCTTCTTCACACTTGATCTCCTTGACGACGCCGTCGTCCTCGGACTCGACCGGGATCTCCATCTTCATCGATTCGAGGATGACGACTTCGTCGCCGTCCTCGATCTCGTCCCCGACCGCGCAGGTGATCTTCCAGACATTCCCGGTTATGTGAGCTTCGATATCGGCCATATGAAGCGAACCCTAGCCAACTCGGACCCATCGAGGCCACCTTCCGCCGCCTGGCGATACACACGGGCTCCTTCACTCCTGACCGCGACCAGAAGCCCCCTCGCGCGAACCGGAACGGATTCTGTGTCGCCATTCGCCAAAACCCGCGCCAGTTCGCGGGACGGGGGCCGTTGACGAGGCCCCCGGACGAACTGGAACGCTTTTTCAGTCGCTAATGACGAAAACCCGCGCCAGTTGCAGCCGGTCTTCGGGCCGAGTGGACGGGTCTGGTCCGGGACGGTTTCGGGTTGATTCAGAATGCAGATGGTCGAACGTTGCCGATTCGTTGCAGACATCCCACACATGTCTGTCGGGACCCGACACGATGCGGCAATGGATGGAGCAGCTCGAACGGAACGGAGCGATCCTTCGCCCTGTGACCAGTGCCGGACGGGGCGGTCGAGCGCACGGACCCTGACCGACTTCACCCTGGACCTGGCGCGCAAGCAGGATGGAGTGGTCTGCAGACAACAGCTGCTTCAGGCCGGCTTCACTGCCGAGCAGGTGGATCAGCGAGTCGGGCGTGGTTCCCTCGTACCGGTGGCGCAGGGCGTTTACGGGGTCGGGCACGACGTGCTCGCTCAGCGGGGACGCTGGCGAGCTGCCCTGCTGGCAGCCGGACCGCATGCTGCCCTCTCTCACTGGAGCGCGGCGGCGGTCTGGGGTGTTGTGGCGCCGCGAACCCGGGTGGAGATCATTCGCCATCGCAATCGAGGCAACCGGCCCCCGGGGGATCGCCTTTCGGATCGGGGTCGCCGTTGGATCGTCGTTCACCGAAGCCGCAGGTTGGATCGGGCCGATTTCACGGTTCGCGAAGGGTTCCCCACGACGACCTTCACGCGAACGATGATCGACCTGGCAGCGCGGCTTGACGAGGATCGCATCCGGTCTCTTTTGCGCGAGGCCGAGCGGTTGCGGGTCGCGGACTGGAGCGAGCTTCTTCGGGAGACCGCTTCCGGACGAGGCCGGAGGGGTATCGCCAGGTTGAGGTCGGTGGCGGCGGAGTGGAACGGGGGCGACAGCGCTACACGATCCGACCTCGAGCTGAGATTCCTGACGCTCTGCCGGCGGGCGTGTTTGCCGCTGCCGATCGTCAACGGCTCGGTGTCCGGGTTGGAGGTCGATTGCAGCTGGCCCGGCAGTCGGCTGGTTGTCGAGCTCGATGGCTTCGGGACGCACCGCGGTCGATCCTCATTCGAGTCAGACCGCCGACGGGATCTGGTGCTCACACGAGCCGGAATTCAGGTGATTCGCCTGACCGACCGCATGCTCAAGGACCGACCCGAAGAAGTGACTTCGTTCCTGAGGGATCGTCTGGCGACGCCGATCTGAGGGGCGATCACGGGCTTGCCTCGGGCGGCGACTGTAGGGTCCGGCCGATGAGTGCGGAGAATCTGGCGGTCCTGATCGCGGCAAGGAACGAGGCCGACGTGATCGCCGAAACCATCGACTCCCTGAACGGGGCCTTCCCGGGAGCAACTCTCTGGGTCGCCGACGACGCCTCCGATGACGGGACGTCCGAAGCCGCGATGGCGGCCGGAGCGAAGGTGATCAGCCGGGGCAGGCCGCACGGCAAGGGCGGCAACATGACCGCCTGCGCCGAGGCGATGCTGAGTGATCCGGATCTTCCGCAGTACGTTCTGCTCTGCGACGGCGACCTTGCCGGGTCGGCAGGAAAGCTCGGACGGCTGGTCGAAGCTGTCGAAGCGGGGGAGTGCGACATCGCCGTGGCCGCCTTCGCCAGCAGGGTCGGTGGCGGATTCGGAGTGGCTTTGGGGTTCTCCGCCTGGGTGATCAGGAAGCGCTGCGGTGCGCAGCCGATCGCACCGATCTCGGGGCAGCGGGCGATGAGCGTCGAGGTCCTGCGGGCGGTACTCCCGTTCGCCCCCGCCTACGGGATGGAGACCGGCATGACGATCGATGCGGTCCGGGCCGGCTACCGGCTCGGTGAGTACGAGCTCGAACTGGCCCATCGCGCCACCGGAAAAACGCTCGGCGGTTTCATCCACCGCTTCCGCCAGATGATCGACTTCGGGAGGGTCTGGTGGATTCGCCGGGGTGACCGCGGGCCGGACGGGAAGCGACTCCAGTGATCCTCGCGATCGACCAGGGCACGACTGGCTCGACCTGTTTCGTCTTCGACGATGACGGCCACATCGCCGGCCGTGGTTACGCGGAGTTCAGCCAGAGCTTCCCGAAGCCGGGCTGGGTCGAGCACGACGCGAACGAGATCTGGGATGTAACGAGATCGGTGGCCCAGAGGGCACTGGCTGGGGCCGGAATCGACGGCCGCCATCTCAAAGCGATCGGGATCACCAACCAGCGTGAGACGGTCGTCGCCTGGGATCGCGAGACCGGCAGGCCGCTTCACCACGCGCTGGTCTGGCAGGACCGCCGCGGCGCGGATCGATGCGAGCAGCTCAAGGCGGAGGGGCATGAGCAGCTGGTCAGGGAGCGCACCGGACTCGTGCTGGACCCCTATTTCTCGGCGACCAAGATCGAGTGGATGCTGGCCAACGTGGAAGGGGCGGCGCGGGCGTGTTTCGGCACGGTCGACTCCTGGCTCGCTTTCAAGCTGACAGGTGAGCACGTAACCGACCTGTCCAACGCCTCGAGGACGATGCTCTTCGACATCAACCGGCTCGACTGGGACCAGGACCTGTGCGGGGTATTCGGGGTCGATCCTTCCTCGCTGCCAAAGGCCCTGCCTTCTGCCGGGGTATTCGGGACTACCACGGAGTTCGGTGGAGAGGTTCCGGTGGCGGGAATCGCGGGCGACCAGCAGGCCGCGCTCTTCGGCCAGACCTGTTTCAAGCCCGGCGAGGCCAAGAACACCTACGGCACAGGCAGCTTCGTCCTGCTCAATACCGGCCCCGTGGCGGCCAGGCCCGATCCCGGGGTGCTCTCGACGATCGCCTGGGGTATCGAGGATCAGGTGACCTATGCCTCGGAGGCCTCGATCTTCATCACCGGCGCGTCGATCCAATGGCTGCGGGACGGGCTGGGAATCATCGATGACGCAGCGGAGACCGCCGCCCTCGCGGCTTCGCTGGACGGCAACGACTCTGTCTATTTCGTCCCGGCGCTCACCGGTCTCGGCTCACCGTGGTGGGACCCGTATGCCCGGGGCATGATCGTCGGGCTTACGCGTGGTACCGGCCGGGCGCACCTCGTCCGTGCCGCCCTCGAGGCGACCGCCTTCCAGACCGTTGATGCGGTCCGCGCCCAAGAGGCGTCTTCCGGTCACCGGCTGGAAGTGCTCAAGGCCGACGGAGGGGCCGTTACGAACCGATGGCTGATGCAGTTTCAGGCAGACTTGCTGGGGGTGCCGGTCGTGATTCCGGAGAACGGCGAGACGACCGCGCTCGGAGCGGCCTACCTCGCCGGACTGGGAATCGGTCACTGGACTAAGGAGGGGATCTCCGGGATGTGGAAAGCCAACCACCGCTTCGAGCCGCGGATGTCGAGGGACCAGGCCGAGGCCCTCCAGGCTGACTGGCACCGGGCCGTCGAGCGCTCCCGGGAATGGGTCGTCCCGGACGAAATTCAGGGTCAGGCGTAACCGGTCCTCACCGGCGGGGTTAGGGTTCAGCGAGGATATGTCAGAGATCAAGCCGCAGGTCTACAAGGACCCCCGTCCAGCCGAGTACTTCGCACCGTTTCATGAGCGGTCCCGGACCAAAGAACCGAACTTCGTCTATGAGGGAGTACGTGCCGCTCTGTCCCCGATCGCGGTCGGCCTCTACCGGACCCGGGCGATCGGAAGCGAGAACGTTCCGCGGACCGGCCCGGTGCTGCTGACGCCGAACCACTTCAGCCAGATGGACCACTTCTTCGCCGGGGTCTACCTGCGCCGAAAGCTGCGTTTCATGGCGAAGTCCCAGCTGTTCGGACCGCCGGTGCTGACCTCGATCTTCACCCACGGCGGGGTCTTCCCGGTCCGGCGTGGCTACAAGGACGAAGAGGCCTTCAAGACCGTCGAGGCGATCTTCGACCACGGCGGTTCGGTCCTGGTCTATGCCGAAGGTGGGCGTTCACGCACCGGCGGACTCGGCGACCCGAAGCCCGGAATCGGCCGAATCGCGCTCGAATCGGGCGTCCCGGTGGTGCCGGTGGCCATTCATGGTTCCGGCTCGGTACGCAAGTGGAAGAAGTTCGCCTTCCCCAAGGTCACCGTCCAGTACGGCGAGCCGATCACCTTCCCTGTCCAGAAGGATCCCTCACGCGAGCAGCAGATAGAGGCGGCGACCACCGTCTTCGACGTCGTCCGCCAGATGTACACAGGCCTCGAGGAGAACGGCCGCAGGAAGGTCCGGCAGTCACTCAGGGAGAAGGCGCAAGCCGAGGCTCTGGCAGCCGGGGGACGGCCGACAGGCTGAAGCGGCCGGATCGTTCGACCTACTCGTACCTCTCGGGGGAGTTCTCGTAGAAGTCGGCATCGTGACCGGGCGTGATCACGGCCTCGGGATACTCCCGCCGGAAGAGCCGGATCTCCTGGAGGCTGCGTTTGTAGTTGTGCTCGTCGTACATCAGCCCCGGCAGGTCGGCGCGGGGTTCGAGCTGTGATTCCCGGAATATGGCGTCTCCGGCGATGACCATGTCGCGCTCCTTCAGGCGGACGATGACCGACTGGTGGCCGGCGCTGTGGCCCGGGGTCGAGGCCAGCCGGATCGAGCCGTCCCCGAACAGGTCGATAGTGCGGCCGAAGGTCGCGTAGGAAGAAACCCGGTCGCCTTCGAAGTCGAGGGTGCGGAAGTCGAAGGCGTAGTCGTACTGCTGGCGGCGGTATCCCCGCAGCACCGGCAACAGGCCTGACGTCGCCTCTTTCCATTCGGCCGAAGTCACGATGAATGTCGCTTCGGGGAAGTCGGCTATGCCGGAAGCGTGGTCGAGGTGGAGATGGGTCAGCAGGACCAGGCGGATCGAAGAGGGCGAGACACCACGGTCCCGGAGCTGGGTCGGAAGGTCTGCTCCGGTATCCATTTCGGGCCGGCACAGCCAGTTGCCTAGGCGACCCAGGTTTGCCTGCGGATCGCTGGCGATCGATGGATGGAGTCCGGTGTCGACCAGGATCGCCCCGGCCTTCGGATGGCGGATCAGGAAGGCCGGAATCGGGATCGGCGCGTTCTCGGGCCCGACCGCCCTGAGAGTCCTGATGCGCCCGACCTTGCCGGAGGGGCTGGAGTGCAGGATCTCGGGTGACCGGAACCGTCCGGTGACTATCGGCTCCACAGTCACGGTCGCACCCGTCTGACCGCCCGAAACAGGCGTTTCAAGAGGCCTCGGGTCGGCATGAACACTCATGACCCGACCCTATAGGCGGCGGACATCACGCTAAGGTTCGCCGCCAGTCATGGGCGAATCCTTACGATCAGAGATCTTCCGCGACGACCTGCTCGAAGGCCGGGTCGTCGTCGTCTCCGGAGCCGGCTCCGGTCTCGGCCGGGCCGCTGCCATCGAAATGATGCGACTCGGGGCCACCGTCGTCGGCTGCGGCCGTCGCACCGAGCCGCTCGAGGAGACCGCCGCGCTGGCCGAAGGCCTGGCCGGGGATTTCGAGTCCCGCGGTCTGGACATCCGCGACGACGAAAGCGTCGATTCTTTCTTCGACGGTGTGCTCGAGCGCCACGGCCGGATCGACACGCTCGTGAACAACGCCGGCGGTCAGTTCCTCAGTCCGGCCGAGGCGATCTCGCCCAAGGGTTTTCGCACGGTGATCGAGCTCAACGTCACCGGAACCTGGCTGATGACCCACGCAGCAGCCACCAAGGCGTTCATCCCGCAGGGGGAGGGAGCCGTGATCAGCGTCACCCTCTCACCCCACAACGGGATGCCCGGCATGGTCCACTCGGGTGCAGCGCGGGCCGCGGTCGAGAACATGACCAGGACCTTGGCCACCGAGTGGTCGCGCTTCGGCATCCGCACCTGCGCGATCGCTGCCGGCCAGTTCGCCACCGACACTTTCGTGAACAAGTACCCGAAGGAGATCGTCGATTCGGTTCACCGCACGATCCCCATGGGCCGGGTCGGCGAGTCCGACGAGATGGCCTGGCTGATCGCCTTCCTGGCGAGCGACGCCGGGGCTTTCCACTCCGGCTCGGTGATCACCCTCGACGGCGGCCGGGACAACTGGTTCGGTCCCTGGCCCCCGGCCGGCATCGCCGACGACTCCGGTAAGCCACCGGCCGAGGCCCG
Source organism: uncultured Solirubrobacterales bacterium (assembly GCA_963709475.1). Lineage (GTDB taxonomy): Bacteria > Actinomycetota > Thermoleophilia > Solirubrobacterales > 70-9 > 67-14. The sequence continues at coordinate 283,346 of CAVPWI010000002.1, forward strand.
CAAGCCGAAGTAGCTGGGTTTTGCCGGTCCGGCATTGCGCTCCGTCAGTTTGCGCGGTAACGTACAACAAGATGGTTGTAGAAACTGAGGAAGAAGAGGCGGCCGACCGGCTGTTTGCGGCCCTGGCCCACTCGACCCGCCGGGACATCGTCAGGCGGACGATGGAGGACGACTACTCGGTATCGGACCTGGCCCGCCGCTATGCGACCAGCTTCGCGGCGACCCAGAAGCACGTCGCCCTGCTTGAGGCTGCAGGACTGGTCAGCAAGACGCCGCGCGGGCGAGAACAGATCGTGCGCGGCAGCACCGAGGCGATCGACCGCGCTCGTGACCTGCTCGACCAGCTCGAAGCCGTCTGGCGCGACCGCATCGACCGTTTCGACGAAGTTCTGAGCACAACCACTGAAGGAGAGAATCGATGCCCGTAACCAAAGTCGATAAGGACCCCGAAGAGCTGACCATGGTCGTCCATTCCGAGTTCGCGGCCGGCTCCGACCGGATCTGGCAGATGTGGGCGGACCCGAGGCTGCTCGAGAGCTGGTGGGGACCTCCGACCCATCCGGCGACCTTCCCCGAGCATGACCTCTCCCCGGGTGGCGGCATGAAGTACTTCATGACCGGTCCGGAAGGCGACAGATTTCACGGATGGTGGAGGGTGATCTCGGTCGATGCGGGAAAGGGAATGGAGATCGAGGACGGCTTCGCCGACCAGGACGGGAACCCGGATCCGTCAATGCCTTCGATGACCATGAAGGTGGCGATCGTGCAGTCGGACGAGGACCCCGAGGTCACGCGCATGACGATCGAGACCCGATTCCAGTCACGCGAGGCGATGGAACAGGTTCTCGAGATGGGTGCGGAGGAAGGAATGACTCTGGCGATCGGACAGATCGACGAAATGCTGGCGGACGGGACGGCCTGACCCCGGAATAGCGTTGCCAGAACGAAAAAGAGGGGCCCGTTCGGGCCCCTCTTCGTTTTCTCGGGCAGTCCAGCCCACGTATGCGATGCCGTGAATCAGGTGTACATGCCGCCGAACTGGCCGCCGGTCACGTTGACGACCTGGCCGTGGACGTAATCGGCAAGGCCCGAGGCGAGGAACAGCACCGGTCCCGAAGCTTCCTCCGGAGTTGCCGGACGGCCCAGGGGGATGATCATCGAAGCCATCGCGCGCATCTGCTCGGGGATGCCGAGCTGGATGTCCGAGCCGTCGGGAGCCGTGACCGTCTCGGCGTCGTCGTCCTTGGCTGCGGTCAGGCGGGTTTCGACGAAGCCGAAGGCGACCGCGTTCACGTTGATCTTGAACTGGCCCCACTCCTTGGCCAGCGTCTTGGTCATGCCGACGACGGCTGCCTTGCCGGCGCTGTAGTTGACCTGACCGGCGTTGCCCATGGTTCCCGAGATCGAGGAGACGTTGATCAGCTTGCGGAAGACCTCCCGGCCCTCAGCGGCTTCGGCCTTGGCGGCCTCGCGCCAGTGGGGGGCGAGGGCGCGGGCGACCCGGAACGGAACGATGGTGTGGATGTCGAGCATCGCCTGGAACTGTTCGTCGCTCATCTTGTGGGCGACTCCGTCCCAGGTGTAGCCGGCGTTGTTGACCACGATGTCGACCGAACCGAATGCTTCGTTGGCTGTGTTGACCAGCTCCTCGGCGGCCTCCGGCTTCGTCATGTCGCCGGCATAGACCGCGGTCTCACCGTCGATGCCGGCGGCCGCCTGTTCGGCCGCGTCACCGTCGAGGTCGTTGATCAGTACCTTGGCGCCGTTGGCGGCAAAAAGCTCGGCGGTGGCCAGGCCGATTCCGCGGGCCGAACCGGTGACGATCGCGCTTTTTCCATCGAGAAGTCCCATTGAAAGCTCCTTGTGTGAGGGGTGAGTGCCGGGTCTGCTGCCAGCATCCGTTGAGCGGACTATATGAAGTCCGACGGGAAGCGTCAGATCGTGTGGCTAGGGTCATGCCGGTGAAAGTGATCATCGGCTTCAAGGACTTCATCTCGCGCGGCAACGTCGTCGACCTCGCGGTCGCCGTCGTGGTCGGCGCGGCCTTCACCGCACTGGTCACCTCGCTGGTCGAAAACCTCCTCACCCCGATAATCGCCGCCATCATCGGCGAGCCGGACTTCTCGGCGCTCTCCTTCACCATCAACGGTTCCGAGTTCCTCTACGGCAGCTTCATCAACGCGCTGATCGCTTTCCTCTCGGTCGCGGCCGCGGTCTACTTCTTCGTGGTGGTGCCGATGAACATGCTGAACGAGCGCCGGGCCTCGGACGAGGAGGCGACCCACCGCGACTGCCCCGAATGCCTTTCCGAGGTACCGGTCGCCGCCCGGCGCTGCGCCCACTGCACGGTCGAGCTCAAGCCGACCGCCTGAGCCCGGCCGCGCGGCGGTCAGACGCCGTAGGAGCGGCCGATCACCTCGAGCATGATTTCGTCGGTGCCGGCGCCGATCCGGTTGAGGCGGATGTCGCGGTAGTGGCGCTCGACCTCGTACTCCTTCATGTAGCCCCAGCCGCCGTGGATCTGGATCGCCTCGTCGGCGACTTCGCAGGCCATCTGGGCGGAGAGAAGCTTGGCCATCGAGATCTCGCGCACCGGGTACTCGCCGTTGGCCAGACGCCAGGCGACGGTGTAGGTGAACTGCTTCGAGGCTTCGATCTTGGTCGCCATCGCGGCCAGCTTGTGGCGGATCGCCTGGAACTTGCCGATCGAACGGCCGAAAGCCTGGCGCTCCTTGGCGTACTGGAGGGTGGTCTCGAACAGGCGCTCGGCACCGGCGTTCGAACCGGCCGCAGCGACCAGTCGCTCGCCCTGGAGCTCCCAGCTGATGTGGTAAAAGCCCTTGCCGACCTCACCGAGGACGGAATCGGCCGGGACCCGCATGTCCTCGAAGGTGATCTCGCAGGTGTCGGAGGCCTCCATCCCCATCTTCTCGAGGTTCTGGGCGACCGAGAAGCCGGGCAGGTCGTTGCCGTCCTCGTCCCGGATGTCGATCAGCAGCAGGGTGATGCCGTCGTGACCGGCATCGGGGTCGGTCTTGGTGACCAGGACGATGAAATCTGCCCGGGCGGCGTTGGTGATGAAGGTCTTGGACCCGTTGATCACGTATTCGTCGCCGTCGAGGATCGCCTTGGTGCGGATGTTGGCGACATCCGAGCCGGCGTCGGGCTCGGTGATGCCGAGGCAGCCGATGCGGGTGCCTTCGATCCCGGCCGTGAGGTACTTCTGCTTCTGCTCTTCGGTGCCGAGGGCCTCGATCGGAGGCAGCACCATGTCGGTCTGGACGGCGAAGCCCATGCCGAGGCCGCCGGAGCCGGCGTAGCTGAGAGCTTCGGCCCGGACCAGCGAATAGTAGTAGTCGCCGCCCTGTCCTCCGTACTCCTCGGGGAAGCAGAGGCCGAGGTAGCCGAGGTCACCGGCGCGCTTCATCACCGAGTCGGGCCACTTGGTCTTCTCCCACTCGTTGCGGTGGGGGTGTAGTTCCTTCTGGACCCAGTCGACCATCGACTCGCGCAGGTCCTCGTGCTCCTGGGTGAAGATGAAGTGCTTCTGGCCGGTGTCGAAGTCCGGCTTGATGACTGTCGTGCTCACGGCTTGTGCTTCTCCTTGGTCGGGTTGAGGCACGGCTGCGTCGCCGTACAAAGTAGAGAGTAACACTTCTTACTCCCCAGTAAGTGGTATCTTGCGGCGACCATGAACGAAACCGCCAGCACATGAACGATCAAGGTCAGTCTTTCGGCAAGCTCACCTACGAGGTGGCCGACCACGTCGCGACGATAACCCTCGACGACCCGGAGACCCGCAACGCGCTCTCGGACCAGTTGCTGAGCGAGTTGATCGCGGCCCTGAACCTGGCCCGCGACGATTATGCGGTCAGGGTCGTCGTGCTCGCCTCCTCGCACGAGAAGGTCTTCTCGGCCGGCGGCAACCTCGCCGCGTTCGGCGGTGACAGCGGCACGGTGGAGAAGTTCACCGGGGCCGAGCTGTTCGTCGACTGCTTCAAGCTGCTGGGGGAACTCGGCAAGCCTTCGATCGTTGCCGCGCGCGGCCACGTCCTGGCCGGCTCGCTCGGTCTGGCCCTGGCCTGTGACCTGATCGTCGCCTCGGACCGGGCCACCTTCGGCACTCCCGAGATCACGGTCGGCCTCTTCCCCTTCATGATCATGGCGCTGATCTATCGCAACGTGCCGCGCAAGAAGACAAACGAGATGCTGCTGCTCGGCGAGCGGCTGACGGCCGAGGCGGCCCGGGAGGCGGGCATCGTCAACAAGGTCGTCCCGACGGCCGAGTTCGATGACGCGGTGGCCGAATGGTCCGGCCTGCTGGCAGCCAAGTCCCCGCTGATCATGCGGCTCGGCAAGGACGCCATGTGGCGCCAGATGGACATGCCACTGGCCGAAGGCCTCGACTACCTGCGCTCGCAGCTGGCGATCGAGCTGTCTACCGAAGATGCGATCGAAGGCGTCAAGGCCTTCTTCGAGAAGCGCGAGCCCGAATGGAAAGGACGCTGATGAGCGACAACGCAGCAGGGACGGAGGCCACCGAGCCGGTCATCAAGCTGCCCGGCACGGCGCCGCTGACCGAACTCACCGAGCAGCTCCACGAGCGGCGCGGCAGGGCCCACCTCGGTGGCGGGCTCAAGAAAATCGAGGCCCAGCACGAACGGGGCAAGCTCACGGCCCGCGAGCGACTCGACCTGCTGGTCGACGAAGGCAGCTTCAACGAGATCGGCGTCCACGGCCGTCCTCACTACTCGCAGCCGGCGATGCAGGGCAAGGACGCCCCGGCTGACGGCGTGATCACCGGCTGGGGCAAGGTCGACGGCCGTGCCTGCGCGATCGTCGCCTACGACTTCACCGTGATGGCCGGCTCGATGGGCCAGACCGGCGAGATCAAGGTGACCCGGATCCGCGAGATGGCCCTGCAGAAGCGCATGCCGCTGATCTGGCTGCTCGATTCGGCCGGCGCCAGGATCCAGGAGGCCTCGGGCTCGCTGTTCGCCGGCTCGGGTCATCTCTTCCGCGAAGAGGTCGAGATGTCGGGTGTGGTCCCGATGGTCGCCGCCATGATGGGCCCCTGCGCGGCCGGCACCGCCTACATCCCGGGTCTCTCCGACTTCGTGCCGATGGTCGTCGGCCAGGGCGCGATGGCGCTGGCCGGGCCGCATCTGGTCAAGGCGGTGACCGGCGAGGAGATCGAGATGGAGGACCTTGGCGGAGCCAAGGTCCACTGCCGCAAGTCCGGCGTGGGCGACCTCGAGGTCAAGGACGACGCCGAGTGCATCGAGGCGATCAAGAAGTACCTCTCATACTTCCCCTCGAACTGCGAGCAGAGGCCGCCGGTGATCGAAACCTCGGACCCGGAAGACCGCGGCTCGGACACTCTGCTGGAGCTGATCCCGGACTCTCCGCGGACTCCTTACGACATGTACAAGGTGATCGAGGAGATCGTCGATGACGGCGACTGGTTCGACATCAAGCCGAAGTTCGCCAAGTCGCTGATCACCTGCTTCGCCCGCTTCGGCGGCCGGCCGGTCGGCATCGTCGCCAACCAGCCCAAGCAGCTGGGCGGGATCCTCGACGTCGACTCGGCCGACAAGGCAGCCCGGTTCATCAACCTCTGCGACGCCTTTTCGATCCCGCTGCTGTTCCTGCAGGACGTGCCCGGATTCATGGTCGGCTCCAAGGTCGAGCAGCAGGGCATCATCCGCCACGGCGCGAAGATGCTCTACGCAGTGTCGAGGGCGACCGTTCCGAAGATCACGGTGCTGGTCCGCAAGGCCTACGGAGCCGGCTACTACGTGATGTGCGGGCGTGCCTACGAGCCCGACCTGATCGTCGCCTGGCCCGGGGCCGAGATCTCGGTCATGGGGGCCGAGGGCGCGGTCAACATCATCGGCCGTTCGGCGATCGAAGCCTCGGACGATCCCGAAGCGACACGGGAAGCGATGCTGAACGCGGTCAGGGCTCAGATCGACCCCTACATCGCCGCCGGCAACGCGATGATCGACGACATCATCGACCCGCGCGAGACCCGTAAGACGATCATCCGCGGACTCGAGATGTCGAAGGACAAAAAGGTCGAAAAGCCCTGGAAGAAGCATGGAGTGATGCCCGTATGAGCAGATTCGAAGACCCGGTTGTAATCAGCAACTCGATCTCCGGGGTGATCGCCAACCGCGACCAGTGCCCGGCGATTCCGTACACACCCGAGGAGTACGCAGCCGAAGCGAGGCGCGCGGTCGACGAAGGTGCCTCCCAGATCCACATCCACGCCCGCAAGCCGGACGGCACCCCGTCCTGGGATACGGAGGACTTCCAGGCGATCACCGAGGCGATCCGTTCCGAGGTCGGTGACGTGATCATCAATTTCTCGACCGGGGCGATCGGCGTTCCGGTCGAGCAGCGGATCGAGTACCTGCGCGCCTGCCGACCCGATGTGGCCGCGCTCAACATGAGCTCGATGAACTACGCCAAGTACTCGCGCCGCCGCAAGGAGTTCGTCTTCAAGGCGGTCTTCGAAAACAGCTTCGACCTGATCATCGAGTTCATCACGGCGATGAACGAGCTCGGCATCCAGCCGGAGCATGAGTGCTTCGACGCCGGTCACGTGGCCAACGTCGACCCGCTGATCGACATGGGCCTGCTCACCGAGCCGCTGCAGATCTCGCTGGTCATGGGAGTCACCGGCGGCATCAGGCCCACACCGAGGAACGTCGGCGTGATGGCGGACCAGATCCCTGGCGGACCGGAAGGGCCGAACAACTGGCAGGTGATCGGGATCTCGCGCGATCAGTGGAAGCTGCTTGCCGCGGCAATCGCCCTCGGGGGCAACGTGCGGGCCGGGGTGGAGGACAACCTCTACCTGCCGGACGGCTCGATGGCCCGCTCCAACGGCGACCTGGTCGGCAAGGCCCGGCAGATGGTCGAAGACGCCGGGCGCAAGGTCGCGACCGTGGCCGAGGCCAGGGAGCTGCTCGGCCTGACGAAGGCCTGAGGGGGCGGGTGAGGCGTTGGCGCCACTGACCGGAATCACCGTCCTCGACCTGACCCGGCTGCTGCCGGGCGGGTTCTGCACGCAGCTCCTGGCCGACTTCGGTGCCGACGTGATCAAGGTCGAAGACACCGGCGCCGGCGACTACATCCGCCAGGCCCCGCCCCACTACGAGCCCAAAGCCGGAAGTGACGCCGCAGACGTATCGAGCACCCGTTCGGCCCTCTACCTCTCGCTGAACCGCTCGAAGCGCTCGATCCGGCTCGACCTCAAGAGCGATTCCGGCCGGACCGCCTTCATGCGACTGGTCGAGTCGGCGGATGTGGTTGTCGAAGGCTTCCGGCCCGGCGTCACCGAAAGGCTCGGCGTCGATTACGAAAGCGTCAGTAAAGTCAACCGCGGGATCGTCTACTGCGCGATCACCGGCTACGGGCAGGACGGCCCGAACCGTGACCGCGCCGGCCACGATCTCAACTACCTGGCATCGACCGGGATGCTGGCGATGACCGGGGCCGCCGACGGCCCGCCGGTCCAGCCGGCGGGGCAGATCGGTGATCTCGGCGGCGGCGCGATGGCCTCGGCCTTCGGGATCCTGACCGCGTTGTTCGAGAAGCAGCGGACCGGCGAGGGTCAGATGGTCGACATCTCGATGACCGACGGGGCGCTGTCCTGGCTGGCGATGCCGGCCGCGGCCTACTTCGCCGACGGCCAGGTGCCCGGCCGCGGAGCATCCGTCCTCAACGGCGGCGTCTGCTGTTACCTGACCTACGAAGCCGCGGATGGCTGGGTCTCCTGCGGTGCACTGGAGCCGAAATTCTGGAGGGCGTTCTGTGAAGGCACCGGCAATCCCGAGCTGATCGGGCACCAGTTCGACCCGCCCGGCAGCGAAGGCTGGGAGATGATCGCCGCGGTCTTCCGTCGAACGCTCGCGGGCGGAGTGGAAAGCCTTCAACGATGAGCACGACTGCTGTATCGAGCCGATCCTCGAACTCGACGAAGCGCTCGAGTCGGATCTGGTCCGGGAGCGGGAGATGGTGGTCGAGTTCGAGCAGCCCGGCGTCGGACCGGTGCGTCAGCTCGCCAACCCGGTCAAGCTTTCCGGCAGCCCGGCACTCGAGCCGCGTCCGGCACCCGGCATAGGAGCCGATACGGAGGACGTGCTCTCGGAGGCCGGTTTCAGTGGGGCCGAGGTCGAGGCCCTCCTGGAGTCCGGTGCCGCCGCCGGTCCGGGCAGCAGCGGCGAGGGGGAGGGGTTCCGCGCATGAGCACGGCAGAACGGCTGGCCGGCTCGCAGGAGCGGCTGCTGAAGATGTCGGAGCTGGTCGAGGCCTCGGGCGTGCCGGCCGCGACGATCAAGCATTACCTGCGTGAAGGACTGTTGCCGGAGCCGATCAAGACCAGCCGTAACATGGCCTGGTACCGGCAGGAGACCGTCGAACGCATCGAGGTGATCAAGCGGCTTCAGGAGGAACGCTTCATGCCGCTGAAGGCGATCCGGCAGGTCCTCGCCGAGGACCCCGGGCAGGCGAAGGCGCTGCTCGAGGTCGAGGACAGGATCATGGACCGTGCTTTCGCCACCGAGCGCAAGCGGACCAGTGCGGCCGAGGTCAGGGAGGCCTACGGGATGCCGGCCGAAGTGCTCGACCGTCTGGCCGAGATCGGCATCCTGACCCCCAATACTCGTGGCTACTCCGCTCCGGACGTCAGCATCATCGAGGCGATCTCCCGCTTCCGTGCGAGCGGCTATGACGAGAAGACAGGCTTCACCGTCTACGACACCCTGCGCTACCGCCGCGCCCTGGAGGCGCTGGTCAAGGAAGAGGTCGATGTCCTGATGGAGCGGCTCGAGGGAGAGGTCGAGCCCGACCGGGCGGTCGAGCTGATCGAGGCCGGAGCCGAGCCGCTCCGTGACTTCATCGCAGCCCTCCACACCAAGCTGATGGTCGAAGAGGTCGAACGCCGCCGCTGATCCCGGGCCCTCGGTTATCCTGCTCCCAGCAACGGGAGAGCGTTTTCAAGGTTTCAAGAGGAGAGTCTTATGAGGGGGAGTCGATCGATGGTCCGCACTTTCTTGGCATCTTGCTGCTGCGCCGCGATTGCCCTTGCCGGGGCCGGCACCGCTTCGGCCGGGCTTGAACAGCGCGCGGGGGATCCTGTCGTCGTGAGTGGCGAAGACGTTCCCCGGCTGATCGGTGTGAGCCCGTCGAAGATCGTCGCCTTCGCCTGGAAGGGCGGCTGGCAGCAGATCCCGGTCCAGGTCGACGAGCGCAAGACGGTGAGCGTGCGTGACCTCTACCCGACGCCCGCGCCCGCCTACGTGCGTGCGCCGGACCTGACTTTCGAGCTCGAGGTCTACGCCGACAGCGAGACCCGCAGCGGCGCCGACCCCGATGCGCTGCTGGACGGGAACGACGAGATCGCGCTGATGTCCCAGGACGCCGGGGCGCGGGTCAGGTCGGGCAAGGTCGCGGGACCGGCCGGCACGTCTGCCAGAAAGGCGACCATGGTCGAGGTGAAGGATCCGGTCGACGGTGCCGCCGCCTGGGTCTACCTCTTCGAGGCCAACGGCAGTCCCGACCAGTCGGCTGGACGCAGCTACGTCGATTACGACTTCAACCCGCTCTACCTCGAGCCGGGTCAGAGCCTGAAAGATGGCTATCGCTACTCGAACTCGGCCAATCCGGAGGATACGACCGTGACCACCGACTACTACTCGACCCACTCCACCGATCGCTGGATGGACGATGAGATCAGGGTCAGGGCCGGCGGCGCCAGCGGTGTCGACATCCTCGACCGCGAGGTCGCCCAGGCCACCCGGACCAGCTGTGGCCGGAGCGAGCTGACCTTCTCCGGGAACTGGACCAACCGGGGCAGCGACAACGACGAAGGGACCTTCGTCGCGGTCAGGTCCGGCCCGATCCGGACGATCCGCGACTACATGGGCGCCAACAGCGGCCCCTACACCCAGCGCCAGCACATCTACTACGAGCGCCGGGAGGACACCACGACCTTTCTTCGTGTCCACCCGATGCTCGACCTCTACACCTGGACCGACTACTCACCGGCCGCGGTCGGCATGACCTACCGTAACCAGTCCAACCCGGGCGGGGTACCGGTAGACGGGTCCCCGGACGTGCTCGACCAGCCGGACAGCGCAGACTTCCAGGACGGCAAGGTCTTCTGGGAGCAGCTGGCCGGCACCCAGGGATCGGTCAGCACGGTCGCCAGCGTCGAGACCACGATCCCGAACCCCAGCTTCGGCAGCTACTACCTCGACGACAGCAATGCGCCGCTCACCGGCGACCGCCGGCAGTGTGCCGGTGACGGGCTCTCGTACGGGGCAAGCGGTTTCGGGATCCTCGGTCCGGTGACCCCGAATACCGACCCCCGTCTGCCGCAGGCCAGCTCGCTGACCCTGAAGCGGGTCAGGTACTTCGGCTCACCCTCGGACGCCGCCGCCGAGGCGGCGGCCCTGGCCGACCGGGTCCGGCTGCCCCTCACCGTCAGCAGCTCGGCTTTCACTACGAAGAAGTCGGTCCGTCTCAAGCTGCACATCGAGCCGTTGACCGTCGTCTTCGGCCCTCGCCGCCAGGTGAAGGTTCCGATCAGGGTCACCAACAAGGGTGACCGGAACGCTCGCGTCCTTCGCGTCTGCCTCAGAGCGAAGAAAGTTGTCCGGGGTGGTTGCCGTTCGGTCGCGAAGCTGAAGGCCGGCAGGACCATCTCGGTGAAGATCCGCCTGACGATCCCGAAGAAGCGGTGGTCGCGACCCGCGACTGTGGTCCGTCTGGTCGGCACAGCTACGGCGAAGGGCAGCAAGAAAGCGAAGAAGCGGGCGTTGCTCAGTCTGCTCAGTGACCCCGGGAGGTAAGCCTGGCGGTAGCCCGGTCCGACTGGGCCGCTACCGGGGGGTCAGTCAGGCGTGGCCGGTCGGGACCTCCGGGTCCGGTGCCTGGCGGGGCGGGTGACCGTCGTCTGACTCGTCGGCGGAGCCAGGGCCGTCTTCCCCAGGTACGTCGAACTCGAAGGTGCCGCGGGTGACCGAGAGGATCTGTTCGGCCAACAGGGCACCGTCGGCCGGGTCGACGGGCGTGGCGCTGATCTGGAGCACGACTTCGTCGCGGTCGATCTCTTCGAGCCAGATATGAGGCTCGCGCAGAGTCGGAACGGTGATCGCCTGGCGCAGCATCTTCTGAACCACCCGCGGGCTGGTGTGGCTGTCGAAGCGCGCCTTGACGTCGATGCCCTTCGGCTCGCGCAGCGGCACGATCGCCAGGTTGAGCAGCACGTTGTTCGGCACCATGATCCGGTCCTTGCCGTCGAGGATCGAGGTGTGGAAGAGGCCGAGTGAGCTGACCGTGCCTTCGAGCGAACCGGCGAGTGGCCCGCCGACCAGACGGACCCGCTCTCCGACCCTGAACGGACGGGTCCCCTGGAGCACGATGCCGGCGAATACGTTTCCGAGCGTCTGCTGGGCGGCTAGACCGAGGACGACGGCGGTGAAGGCACCACCAACCGCCAGCGTGCTGGTCTTGACTCCGGCGACGCTGAGCGCCACCGCGCCGACCACGACGATCGTGACCAGTTTGATCACGAATACGACCGTGCCGGCCGTGCCCGGGTCCATCCGGCGCAGGATCGTCGGGGTGAGCGAGCGTCCGAGGGCACTGGCGAAGCCCCATCCGAGGATGAACAGGAGCAGGGCGGTCACGATCCGGACATCGATCAGGTTGTCGCCGGGAAAGAGGTCCCGGCGACTGCGCGAAGACGACCAGCACGAGGGCGATCAGCAACGAGTAGATGATCAGCCGGGTCCAGGCGGTGCGGATCTCGGCCGGTTCGATCTGCTCGCTCAGCCCCGCGTCATGCCAGGCCTCGGTCCGGGTCTCGAACATCCAGGGCGGCGTCCGGCCGGGCGGGGCGGCATCGGCGGGTTCTGCTTTTTCTTCTGAACAGGGCCATGGGCAGCGACCGAGACTAACTGCGGCCGTAATCCGAGCTTAAAGCCAGAAGGACAGGCAGCCGCCGGTTGCCTGTCCTTCTGGTGCGTCATCTGCCGAAGGCCTTGCGGCCGCAGTTGCGTCAGGTGCTCAGGGGAATCCGTTCCAGCCCGCCGCGTAGCACGGGTTCGGGCCGCAGGGATTGGTCACCTTGCCGTCCGTGTCGATGAAGTCGGCGATCTGCTTTCTCGCCAGGTTGGACTCCTCGACCACGGTGTCATGCGGGTTCTGACCGAAGGTGTTGTTCGGGGCGGTATTGGCGAGCGGTGCCGGGTCGGTGCCCCAGACCGTCTTGTTGGGCGGGTTGCCAGGAGGGCTGGTTCGCTTCGGTCCGGTGTCCCAGACGAAGAAGGCGTTACCGTCGGCGGCCGGTCCGTTCAGGTCGCCGAGGATCTCGTGACCGTAGAACGGATCCACCGCGCCCGGCGCGAGCCGGTTGGCGTCGAGCGTCGGCGCACCGCAGCGGCGCCCCGATCGTGCGGGCCTCTACCTCGGTCGCGACGTTGGCCACTTCGTGGTCGCCCCAGGCCATGACCAGCATCACCTTGTGCTCCGGGGTGTTCGGCAGCGGGTCGTCGGTCATCTGGTTGGCGTAGCCGTTCGGCTCTCCCCGGTCCCACATCATCTGCATCAGCGAAAAGATCAGCGGACGTTCGATCTCCTGGTTGTAGCTGGGGTAGAGGACCAGCGCGTACTGGGTGAAATCGGAACTCCGCTGCAGCAGGGTCGAGTAGTTCATCCCCGGCACGTAGAGCACCGACCGGGTCGCATCCGGCGAGATCGCGGTGAAGGCGCCGCCGGCGATCCCGCCCTGGCTGTTGCCCCAGTAGAAGACCTCTTCGGTGTCGATCACCGAGTTCGAGTTGAACTGGAAGGCCGGGTCACTCGTGAAGCCGTCGTCGTGAATCAGCAGCCGGGCCAGGTAGGCGAAGTTGAGGAAACCCTGCTGGAGGCGGTCCGGGATCGCCGGGAACTTGGAGAGGTCCTGCAGCGCGGCGATCGCTGTCGGGATGTCGTCGTGGAACGGGTTGCCGTCGTCGCTGGCGGACATCCCGATCCAGTCGGTGGCGCAGTTCATGACGCCGTTTTCGTCTCCCATCGCACGGACGTTGCCCGAGCTGACCTCGTAGAACTCGTTGAACAGCCCGTGGCCGTAGAGCGAAGGCCGGGCGGTCTGGACGACCTCGCCTCCGGCGATCGATGACTTGGGGATGTTGCAGCGGAAGCGGGCGGTGAAGGTATTGCCGGGGATTCGGATCGGCTTCTGGTCAGCGTCGAGGTTGAAGTTCGAGCCGGTCGGGCAGCCGGCTTCGTCCAGGTAGCAGGGCACCTCGAAGGTGCCCGTCGACCTGGCGGGCGAGGTTCGGCCGGTTGACCGGGTCGTTGATCACGTCGGTGATCGTGAACTCGGGCGAGTCGCCCTGCACGATCCCGTCGTCGAGGTCGGTATCGCCGAGCAGGGCGAAGGCCCGGTCGCGGATCGACAGCATGCGGCCGGTGAGGTTCTCGGTGCTGGCGACGGTGAAGTCCCAGGCCAGGTAGAGCGAGTTGCGCTTCACACCGGCGTCTGCCGAGGGTCTTGAAGATCGATTCGTAGTTGGCCCGGCGGGCTTCGATCAGCTCGTTGTCGGTGCGGTCGTTGTCGCGGTAGACCTTGAAGCCCGGGGGAGCCGCGATCGCCGCGCCCGAGGCGTCCTTCATGTTGCGCAGGGCGACGATGTAGCGCTTGCCGTTCTCAAGGTTCTTGCCCGGCCGCAGGAACAGGTTGCGGTACCTGTCCTGGGACGCGTTCGAGTCGAGCTCACCCCAGATCAGCTGGCGCTCGCCGGTCTCCGCATCGATCAGGAGCGCGGGCTGGTCCTCGTCGAAGGCCATGCTCATCTCGCCCTCGGGCACGATGCCGGTGGCGTCGAAGGCGGCCTGGTTGTCCATCCCGGGGATCTGGACGGTGATCGACTGCCCGGGGCTGAAGCCGTCCGACTGGTTGAGCGCGGTGACGTCGATGTTGTTCTTGAAGGCGGTACTCACCGGGGTCGAGTCGGCGGCGAGGTCCACCCGTCTGCCGGTGTCGCTCGACCCGTCTTCCCTCGTGTAGTAGTCGTTGGGGAACGGTGAGAGACAGGGATTGCCTGCGTCCGCGATGAAGTCACAGCTCGCTGCCCTGCTCAGGTCGACGTCGGCAGGAACGCTGCAGCGCGACTTCGAGCCCTTGAGCCTGGTGGCGCTCTTGCCCTTCCTGTTCTTGCCGCGCGACTTGACCTTGGTTGTCAGGCGGAGCTTCGGGCTGCCGCAGTTCAGGGCGATCGAGCGGGACTTCGAGTTGAGCTTGATCCGTACTTTCGCCTTATTGCCGGCCTTGACGGTCACCTTGCGGGAGCCCGCTTTGGTCCACTTCGACCATGACTGCCTGACCTCGAGCTTGAGCCGGACTTTTGACTTCTTCGGTCCCTTGCGCCCGGTCTTGAGCTTCAGGCTGACTTTTGCGCCGTTGGAGACGGCCGACTGGGTCTTGGTCAGGAACTTGGACTTGACTTTGACCGACCCTTTCTTGGCCGAGGCCTGGGCGGCGTCGGCCGTGCCGACGAAGGCGGCGGCCATCATGGCGGTCGCCAGCATCGCGATCAGCAACGCGGCGGCGGCGCGCAGCGCAGGCCGAAGGTCGGACCGGTCGAATGCGATCGTGGACGACTCCATCTGGTATCCCCTTTGTCTCCCCGACGGGCAGCCCCGTCATCTCGTTCCCACAGCCACCGTAGTGCCGTCGGCATCGGGATGTCAACTCTCCCCGTCGGGCCCCTCCGGCCTGACGACGCGAAGACTCTACTACCGCCATGGGTGCCCGACGGTGCTGTTCCGTTTTCGGCAGCGAGTCGCACTGTTATCTTTGAAGCGCTCCGATTTATCATTCGGAGTGTTCTGAGGGAAGAACAGGGGGCATGCCCGCGGGCTGCCGCAACGACTTGAGAGGAATCTCCTTGAAGCTGATCCGTCTGCTGGTTGCCGTCATGGCTCTGTCCATGGTCTTCGGCGCCACCGCCGCCAACGCCGATGCCGCCAAGCCGAACTACAACAAGCAGGCGAAGAAGAAGGCGAAGAAGAAGTGCAAGGCCAAGCAGGGCAAGGCCAAGAAGAAGTGCGTCAAGAAGCAGACGAAGAAGATCAAGAAGAAGCTGAAGAAGAAGGCCAGGGCCAAGGCCAAGCGCGAAGCGAAGAAAGAGAAGAAGAACCCGCGGGTCACGATCCGTACCACTGAGTACGGCATCCCGAGGATCGTCGCCGACACCTACCGTGGCCTCGGCTTCGGCTACGGGCTACGCGCTGGCCAAGGAGAACATCTGCTCGATGGCCGACATCTACACGACCGTTCGCGGTGAGCGTTCCAAGTACTTCGGCCCGGACGGCACCTGGCAGCTGACCGGCAACGGAATCCCCTATACGAACCTCGAAGCCGACTTCGCCCACAAGCGTGTGATCGAAGAAGACACGATCGGCAAGGTCCTGGAAAAGGGCGGCATCAACGCGCCCAAGAAGAACGTCCAGGAGGTCGTACGCGGCTACGTCAAGGGCTACAACAGGTACCTGTCGAAGACCGGCGTCGACAACCTTCCCGACGAGACCTGCAAGGGCGAACCTTGGGTCAAGCCGATCACCGTGCTCGACACCTACCTGCGCTTCTACCAGCTCGGCACGATGGCCGGCCTCGGTGCCGCTGTTGACGGAACCGCCAACGCCTCGCCTCCGATGACTCCGGCGGCAGTGCTCGAAGCCGAGGCGGTGGCCGACTCGATCACCACCGAAGATCTCAAGGCGGTCGACGACCTTCGTCCGGACATCGGTTCGAACGCGGTCGGGCTCGGCAAGGAGTCGACCTCGACCGGCAAGGGCATGCTCTACGGCAACCCGCACTTCCCGTGGTCCGGATCGGAGCGCTTCTTCCAGGCGCAGCTGACCGTTCCCGGCAAGATCAACGTCAGCGGTGCCAGCCTGCTCGGTGCCCCGGTCGTGCTGATCGGCCACACGCAGAACCTTGCGTGGAGCCACACGGTTTCGACGGCGCGGCGCTTCTCCGCCTTCCGGGAGACGCTCGTGCCCGGCCAGCCGACCAAGTACATCGTCGACGGCCAGCAGAAGACCATGGATGAGACCGAGGTAACGGTCGAGGTCAAGCAGCCCGACGACTCGATCGAGACCGAGACCCGCACGCTCTACTCGACCGTGCACGGACCGGTCTTCACCGACGTCCAGAAGAATCCCGTCTTCCCCTGGACCGCGCAGTACGCGTACACGATGTTCGACCCCAACTCCCAGGGCCTGAGGTTCATCAACCACTTCTTCGATACCAACCGCGCCCAGAGCGTCGGTGACCTCGAAGAGGCCCTGGTAAAGAACCAGGGCGTGCCGTGGGTCAATACGATCGCGGCCGACTCGAAGGGCAAGTCGCTCTACGCCGACATCGGCGCGATCCCGGACCTCGACCAGGCCCGGATCGACGAATGCGGCACCCCGGGACTGGGAGTCGGTGCCTGGGGGACTCTCCAGGTTGGTGTGCTCGACGGAACCCGGCCCGAATGCGACATGCAGAAGGCCCCCGGGGCGGTTGCCAAGGGCATCCTGCCCCCCGACGAGCTGCCGCTGCTGGTCCGCGACGACTACGTCAGCAACATGAACGACAGCTACTGGCTGACCAACCCCGAGCAGCCGCTCGAGGGCTTCTCGCCGATCATCGGCAACGAGAGGTTCCCACGCTCGCTGAGGACCCGCAACGGACTGGTCCAGATCGAGCAGCGGCTGGCCGGCACCGACGGCAATCCCGGCAACAAGTACACGCCGGAGCTGCTGCGCGAGTTCATCACCAACAACCGGAACTACGGCGCCGAGCTGTGGGTCGACGCGATGGTCAGCTACTGCCAGGCCAACCCGACGATCAACAGCGTTGATGTGAGCACCGCCTGTGGCGTGCTCGCCAACTACGACAAGACCGAGAACCTCGACTCGCCCGGTGCGCTTCTCTGGCGCCGCACGATGGGCAGGCTGAGGGGCGTTTCCGGCGGCTCCGGAGCCTTCCTCAACTCGTTCTCGCTGGCCGACCCGGTCCACACTCCGAACGGACTGGATACGAGCAAGCCGGACGTACCGAAGGCGCTCTCGGACACGGTGACCGAGCTGAACAACCTCGGCATCCCGCTGGACGCCTCCTGGCGTGACTACCAGTTCGTGACCCGCAACGGAGTCGACATCCCGATCCCCGGCGGCTTCGGTCAGGACGGCGTATTCAACGTGATCAGCTCGGTCCGCGACAACACCGGCAAGTACTCGGACGTGCGTCATGGCTCGAGCTTCATCGTGATGGCATCGATGACCGGCAAGAAGTGTCCGGACGTGAAGACGATCCTGACCTACTCGCAGGCCGCGACCAACGCCGACTCGCCCCACTACTCGGATCAGACCGAGCTTTTCTCCAACGAGGGCTGGGTCAACGATCGCTTCTGCGCTTCTCAGCAGAAGAAGTCCCCGGGGCTGAAGGTCACCAAGCTCAACGGTGGCGCCAAGGCGACGAAGAACGGCTGGTAGGCAACTTCGCGAGTGCGCCCCGGTCGAATAAGGACCGGGGCGGCCCGCGTTTCCGCCGGGCGGGAGACCGGAGCACATCCCTCATGACACCGGCCCGCGGTCGGGGTCCCGCATATACTTGGATTGATTGACCGGTCAGTCAACAGCCCGATGAGAGCCGCCGTCGTCCAGATCAATTCGACCTCGGACCTCGTGGGTAATCTCGAGTCTGCCGGGCGTCAGGTCCGTGCCGCCTCTGCCGATGGTGCCGAACTGGTCGTGCTTCCGGAGAAGTGGCCGCTGATGGCCGCCGGCGAGGATCTCGCCCGTGGAGCGGAACCGATCGACGGCCCGGCGGTGAGTGCCGCCCGCGCCTGGGCCAGGGACCTCGGCATCAACCTCCTGGCCGGCAGCTTCACCGAGGCCCACGCCGGAGCCCGGCCCACAAACACTTCGCTGTTGATCGACCCCGACGGCCGGATATCTGCCGGCTACCGCAAGATCCACATGTTCGACGTCGACGTAGGCGGGGTCGTCTACCGTGAGTCCGAGGTCGAGGATGCCGGAGACGAAGTGGTGGTGGTCGACGCCGGTCCGGCCCGGATCGGAATGGCGGTCTGCTACGACCTGCGCTTTCCGGAGCTGTTCCGGGCCATGGTTGACCGCGGTGCCACCGTGTTCACTCTTCCCTCCGCCTTCACGGTTCCGACCGGCCGTGCCCATTGGGAGGTTCTGGTCCGGGCGCGGGCGATCGAGGATCAGGCCTTCGTCCTGGCCGCCGGCCAGGTCGGCCGGGCTGAACCGCAGTTCGATTCATGGGGGCATTCGATGATCGTCGACCCCTGGGGCAGGGTCCTGGCCGAGGTGGAAGGCGACGGTGAAGGCTTCGCTGCCGCCGATCTCGACTTCGCGGCCCAGGCTGAGGTGCGAAGCAGCCTGCCGGCCCTCGCGAACCGCCGCCCGGAGCTATTCGAACGACCGGAGCAGGCGCGCCCCGCGCAACTGCAGGGGGACGGTGAAGGCTGATGGCCCGGGAAGCGGCAGCGGAGCGACGACGCCAGATACTCGACGCGGCGGTCCGCGTCTTCGCCCGCCAGGGTTTCCACTCGACCCGGGTCGCCGACATCGCCGATGAGGCCGACGTCGCCTACGGGCTGGTCTACCACTACTTCGACTCCAAGGAGAACGTTCTCGACGAGCTCTTCCGGCAGCGGTGGTCGTTGCTGATCGAGGCGATCAAGGCGACCGATGAAGGCAGTCTCTCGCCACAGGAAAAGCTGGGCACGGTCGCCGGATTCATCATCGACTCCTACCGGTACGACCCCGAGCTGATGAAGGTGATCATCGTCGAGGTCACCCGTGCCGCCAACTCCTTCGGCCAGACCCACCTAGAGCAGATCAACGAGGCCTACAGGCTGATCGCCAAGATCGTCTCCGAAGGCCAGGCTTCCGGCCGGTTCCGCAGTGACGTCGACGCATACTTCGTATCGATGACTTTCTACGGCGTGATCGAGCAGCTCCTGTCGGGCTGGATCTTCGGCCTGATCCCTGCGGGTGACACCGATTTCGACGGTGCGAAGGACCTGGTGGTTACCACGATCTGCGACGGCCTGGACAGTCGCTGAGTTTCCGGTTTCGCCCGGACCGGCGTTAACGACGCGGGCACGGTGGGTATTGTGAGGTCCCTATGGACAAGGACAACGAAATCGTTCAGCGCGTCACCTGGAGCCTCATGCTCACCGCGAGCGGTGCCCTGGCGACGATGATCGCGGCCCGGCTCGCCGCCGTGGCCTACCGTCGCATCTTCAACGAGGATCCGCCCGAATAGCGATGGCACCACCTGATCCGAATCGCCCGGATTCCGAGAAGACCGTAGGTGAACTCGTATACGAAGTCACCGACCGGACTTCGAACCTGATCCGTGAGGAAATCGAGCTGGCCAAGACCGAGGTCAGCGAGAAGGTCACGACACTCGCCCGGGGATCCGCCGTCGGGATTGCGGCCGGAGTCTTCGCATTCCTGGCGCTGATCCTGCTGATGCACGCCTTCGCGCTCGGTCTCAACTCACTCTTTTTCGAAGGCGAACCGTGGGCCGGATACCTGGTCGAAGCGGTGCTCTTCCTGCTGATCGCGGCCGGGGCGGGCTTCTTCGCCTACCGGTCTTTCGAGAAGACCGGAGCACCGGTTCCGAGCGAGGCGATCGAAGAGGCTCAGAAGACCCGGGCCGTACTGACGTCGGGCGAGGAGGAGTGATGAGCGACAGGCAGGATTCCGGAGTACCCGAGCCGTACCGGCAGCCAGGCACCGCGGGCTCCCGCCACAGCCCTCCGCCCAAGCCCAGGCAGAAGCGCACCTCGGAGCAGATCCGGGCCGACATGGACAGGCAGCGCGAGGAGCTCGGTCAGTCGGTCGACCACCTTCGTGAGCGGGTCACCGAGATCACCGACTGGCGCAGCCAGATCAAGAAGCACCGTCGCTCGATCGTGGTCGGGGCGGTGGCCACCGGCTTCGTGGTCGGCGGCCTGATGGCCCTCCGGCGCCGCTAGCTAGCGGTACTCCTGCCGGCGGAAGAGGTCGTCGGTAATCGAGGCCACCCGGTCGAGGAAGAGGATGCCGTCGAGGTGGTCGATCTCGTGGAGCACGCACCGGGCCTCGAACCCGGCGAGTTCCACCTCCTGGTCTGCAAAGGCCACAGTGGCCTTGCGCGGGCGCCGCACATTCGCGGTCAGGTCCGGCAGGCTGAGGCAGCCCTCGCGGCTGACTTTCGAGCCCTCCGAGCGGCGGGTCACCTTCGGGTTGACCAGCACCATCAGACCGTGGGGGTCCTTGGCCCTCGGGTGACCGGTGATGTCGACTACCGCGATCCTCAGGGCGTGGCCGATCTGCGGTGCGGCCAGTCCGACGCAGTGGTCGAACGAGTTCATCGTGTCGATCAGGTCGGTCACGACCGCTTCGATCTCATCCGGCTGGGCCGGCGCGCAGACCTGCTTCAGCAGCGGGTGCGGGTAGGTCAGGACCTCACGGACGGCCACGGGAGTTTCAGAGCACTTCGGTTTCGAGCTCGGCCAGGTGCGCCTCGACGCTCTTCTCACCGGCGAACGCCGCAAGTTCCTCGCTGAGGCCGGGGTCGGGGGAAGGAACCGAGATCTCAACCATCATCGTATAGAGCGGGCTGTCCGAGCCTCCGGTGCGCCGTGTCCTGAGGTCGGTGATGTTGACCTCGAGCCCGGCCAGCAGGGCCGCCACGTCATGGACGATGCCGGGGCGGTCGGCGCCGTAGACGGTCAAAACGTGGGTCGGACCGGGACCGCGATCCAGGTCAGAGACTTCGCTGACGGTGATGCCGCCGAGGTTCAGCTCATGGCCGACTTCCCGGAGCCGTTCGTCGATCGCCGGTATCTCGGCTCCCTCCGGAACCGAGACGATCAGCATCACCGAGAACTGGCCGTGAAGAATCGACATCTGGGAGTCGTCGACGTTGCCGCCGAACTCCAGCAGCACCCCGGTGATGGCGGCGACGATGCCGGGGCGGTCGCTTCCGACCGCGGTCACTGCGAGGTTCAAAACTTGGATCCGACCAGTTCGGTGGGCATGGTCCCGAGCGCGACCAGGCCCGGGCCGGCATGGCAGCCGAGCACGGTCGACATCTCGTCGAGGAAGGCGCCTTCGCACTGGAATACCTCGCGGCAGTGCGCGGCCAGGTCTCCGGCCAGTTCCGGTGCCTGGATGTGCTGGGCGGTCCAGGTGGTCTCGCCGCTGCGGGCCACCTCGGTCGCCATGTCCTTCAGCCGCTGCATCGCTTTCGCCTGGGTTCGGACCTTTTCGACCGGCTTCACGGTTTCTTCGAGGGTGATGATCGGCTTGATCTTGAGTGCCGAGCCGATCCATGCCTGGGCGCTGCCGATCCGGCCGCCCTTGCGGAGGTATTCGAGCGTGTCGACCATGATCCAGGTGCCGAGGTTCTCGCGGGCGGCTTCCGCCTTGAGGGCTGCCTCTTCGGCGGTTGCACCTTCGTTGACCGCATTGGCGGCAGCGAGCACCGTCAGGGCCAGGCCACCGGCCGTGGTCCGGGAGTCGACTATGCGGATTCTCTCGCCGCCCTTGCCCTCTTCCGTCAACTGTGCCGCGGCCTGCTTGGCCGATTCACAGGTTCCGGAGATCGCCGCCGAGAGGTGGATCGAGATGATCTCCTTACCCTGTTCGAGCAGCGGCTCGTAGACCGCCATGAAGTCGCCGACCGACGGCTGTGAAGTCGTGGTCAGGTCCGGACTCTCGATCACCGCCTTGTAGAAGGACCGGTAGTCGGTGATCTCGCTCTCGGGACGTTGCTGTCCGTTGAGGATCACGTAGAGGCTGACGACGCTGATGTCTAGTCGCTCGCGGTCTTCGGCCGTCAGCGATGCGGTCGAATCCGTGACGAGAGCGGTTTCCTGTTCGGCGGACACCCAACCGTTCTATCAGACATAGGGCTGGGTAATCTTGAATCGTGATCAAGACGGTCCTGTTCAGATGCTCGACGCCGAGCAATCGTCTCTGCGCCTGCGGGCGTGCGGCCCGTGCTCTCCGGGGCGCCGGGGTCGAGTTCGAGACCGAGCGGGTCGCGGCGCGCAAGTCGAAGCGGCCCGAGATCGTCGAACTCACCGGTCAGCGGAGTGTTCCGGTCCTGGTCCACGGAGACGAGGTCGTCCACGATTCCAGGCGCATCGTCGAGTACGTTGAGACCGAGTTCGACAACCGCTAACCTCTGTCTATGCCCGAAGCTCCAGAATCAGCGATAAACCTGACCGAAATCGCCGCCGAGAAGATCGCCGAGCTGATCGGAGATCAGCCGGAGGGCGATGAACAGGCCCTGCGGGTCGCGGTCCGCGGCGGTGGATGCTCCGGCTTCCAGTACGCGCTCGCTTTCGACAACGTTTCCGAGGACGACCACGTCTTCGAGCACCGCGGAGTCAAGGTGATCGTCGACAAGGTCAGCATGCAGTTCGTATTCGGCTCTGAAGTCGATTACGTCGAAGGGCTGACCGGTGCCGGCTTCCAGGTCAACAACCCCAACGTGGTCGCTGCCTGCGGCTGCGGCTCGTCCTTTCAGGTCAAGGACGAAGAGGAACAGCCCGCCGCCGTCTGACTCCGTCCGCCGTCCGGCGGACCGCGGTTTTCAGTCGCTTCCTTCGATCTTCAGCGGAGGACTCTGGGCCGGAAGGTCCTGGGCACTCTCCGGCTGTGCGGCCGGCTCCGGCATTTCCGGCTGCTCGACCCCGAGCTTGCCCGCCAGTTCGCCGTTGGCGAACATCTCCTCGACGATGTCACAGCCGCCGAGCAGCTCACCGCCGACGTAGAGCTGCGGGAAAGTCTCCCAGTCCGAGATCTCGGTGGTGACCTCGCGCAGCGGCTGGAGTGCCGGCAGCACGTCGATCGCACCGTATTCGATGCCGAGCTGGTCCAGAACCTGGACCGTGCGCAGCGAGAAGCCGCAACGGGGTGCGCTGGGGGTGCCCTTCATGAAGAGCAGCACGGGGTTCTCGGAGATCAGCTCCTGGACGCGTTCAGTCAGTTCGGGATCGGCCATGGGGTGATGCTAGAACATCGCGTCAGGCAGCCCGACGCCGATGCCTGCCTCAGTCGATCACCTTGATCGTCAGGGCGTGGATCGTGCCGTCGTCGAAGCGTTCACGGACCGCCGCCTTGACCAGCCTGTGCTGGTTGATCCGGGTCTGGCCCTCGAACTGCGGCGCCCTGACCTCCGCCCGCAGGTGGTCGCCGGTACCGGTCTCGTCGATCACCTGCGCCTCGGATCCCGGCAGGGCCGTTTCGATCATCGCTTTCAGTTCGTTCAGGTCGGCGGGCATATTCAGTTCTCCTCAACTTCGTTTTGCGATGCGACATCGAGCATCTCGTCGATCTTCACAAACTTGACTCGCGGCCGCTCGTGCGGCTCGCCCCTGGTCACCTCGGCGTGGTCGATCTTCTGCCAGCCGCTGAAGCTGACGAAGTTTGCCTTTCGCTCTGCCAGGAGGTTTTCGATCGCCTCGGGACCGGGGTCCACCGGTTCGAGCAGCCGGCCTTCACCGACATCGCTGAGCAGGTGAGTCACAGTCTCCTGAGCGTCTTTCTTGTTGGTCCCGATCACGCCGGAGGGACCTCGCTTGATCCAGCCCGCTGTGTAGTGGCCGGTGCGGTGTCCGCCTCCGTGTGATTCGAGCACGCGGCCCTCGTCGTTGAGTATCGTGCCTTTGTTCTCGTCGAAGGCCACGCCACGCAGCGGCACACCGGTGTATCCGACTGAGCGCAGCACCAGCTGGCAATCCAGCTCCTCACGCTCACCGGTGTCCTTTGCCCTGAGCGAGCCGCCGTCCATAACCAGTTCGTTGCGTCCGATGATGATGCTCTCGACCCGCTCGCCCCCGCGGATCTCAACCGGAGAGCTGAGGAAACGGAGCCGGATGCGCTTCGGTTTTCCTACCGGGGACCGGGCCGCGTACTGCTCGAGGATCTCGTAGTTGACCCGGGCGGTCTTGTCGGCATCTTCGGACTCGATCCAGGAGCGGCTCTCCGGGTCCAGCTCGACGTCGGCGGGGTCGACGATCACATCGGCCTCCTCGAGCTCGCCCAGTTCCTTGATCTCGGGGTTGGTGAAGGCCGCCTGGGCCGGGCCGCGGCGGCCGAGCACCACGATTTCCTCTATCGAGCTCGCGTCGAGTATGTCGATGGCGTGGTCGGCGATGTCGGTTCTTCGCAGTTCGGCGTCATCCAGCGCCAGCATCCGGCTGACGTCCATCGCAACGTTGCCGTTGCCGATCACCACGGCCCGCCGTACCTTGTCGAGGCCGAAGTCCCGGTCGGCGTAGTCGGGGTGGGCGTTGTACCAGCCGACGAAAGCCGTGGCAGCGTAGCTCCCGGGCAGATCTTCACCCTGGATGCCGAGTTCCCGGTCCGCTTCGGCGCCGAAGGTGTAGAGGATCGCGTGGTAGTGGCGCTCGAAGTCCTCGATCCCGAGATCGCGCCCGACCTCGACGTTGCCGAAGAACCTGAAGCCCTCCTTCGCGGCGGTGCGCTCGTAGACCCGGGTGACGGACTTGATCTTCGGGTGGTCGGGCGCCACTCCGCCCCGGACCAGGCCGTAGGGGGTGGGCAGGCGGTCGAACAGGTCCACCTGTGCGTCCGTGTCGGGATCACGAATGATCTGGTCGGCGGCGTAGAAGCCGGAGGGGCCGGCGCCGATTATCGCTACACGTAGGGGGTTCTCTGGCGTTCCGGGTCGATCCATCGGACTGAGGAGCTTAGAGCGAACGGTTCGCGTTCGCGTCGATCTCGGCGGCGAACTGTGGCCAGAGCTGTTCGGGGAGATCGTGGGCCATGCCTTCGTAAATGCGCAGCTTGGCGCCCGGAACGGCCTTCGCCGTCGCCCTACCTCCACGGGGAAAGACCAGCCGGTCGGCGGAGCCGTGGATGACCAGGGTAGGCATCCTCAGCCGGCCGAGGTCACGGGTCCGGTCGGGCTGGCAGTTGATCGCGTGGAGCTGGCGGGCGGTGCCGGCCCGGTGGATGCCACGTTCCCAGGACAGCTCGGCCAGGGCGACGAGCCGCTCGGGGTCTCGCGGGTAGGCCTTCGAACCAATCGTCTCCGAGAGCATCCCGAGCCTCTCGATGTGCTCTTCACGAGTGGTCGGCGTGCTCCTGAACAGCGCGACCAGCTCATGGAACCCGGGCAGCGCGTCACGACGGGCGCCCGTACGCGACATCATCGAGCACATAGATGAAACCCTGTCCGGATGCCGGATCGCGAGGGTCTGGACGATCATTCCGCCCATCGAGAAACCGAGTACGTGGGCCTTGTCGATACCCAGGTGGTCGAGGACGGCAACGGCGTCGTCGGCCATGTCGTGGAGGCCGTAGCGGAGCTGGCGGGGGAGTCCGAGCAGCATCGGAAGCGTGTCGGGTACGCCCTGTTCGTTGAGCACGGTGGAGCGACCGCAGTCCCGGTTGTCGATCCGGATCACCCTGAACCCACGCGCGACAAGCATGTCGCAGAGCTCGGTATCCCAGTAGACCATCTGGGCTCCGAGGCCCGGTATGACCACCAGGGCCGGGTCGCCGGGGTTGCCGCGCTCGTCGAAGGCGATCCGGAGACCGCCAGAGGGGGCGAACTGCTCGTTGATCGTGGCTACTTTCATGGGGTCGGCACGCTTTCTCCCGCGCCACAGTGCAGGTGCTTCACGCCCGGTGGCCGGTTGTGGCAGGCCCCAGCCCGTATCGTTCCCGGCGTGGTCTCGGCTGGAACGGCAATCGGCAGGTCGGCCATCATGGCAGTCAAAATAACGGCTGTCGTGCTGATCCTCCTCTGGATGCTCCTGCCAGGGTCGGACACGGCCCCGGCGGCACCCTCCGCAGCCCCCGGATTCTCGTATGAGCCGCGCGTGACGATCCTGGTCGTACCGGAGGCGATCCTGCCGGAGGACCTGGCCCTGATCGAAGGCGCGGGTCTGGGTTTGATGAACCCGGGTCTCGGTGATGTCGAGCCGGAGCAGACCTGGCTGGACGTGAGTCAAGGAGCAAGAGCGTTTGACGGTAAGTACGACACTTCGTTGAACACTATGTCAATACTGCCTCCAGTCGTTACTGGATGGGAAAAAACGGTAATTCGGGCGAAGAGTTCGGGCAACGACATTCGACCCGGTCTGCTGGCCTCTTCACTGAGGCGGAGCGGGCTGGTCCCGGCGGCCACCGGCCTGGTTCCGGGGGTTGACCTCCAGGCGCTTGTTGCGGTCGATCGCCGCGGCCGGCTCGTGGCAGCACCCCGGCGCTGTCCCGGCCGGAGCTGTGACGTCCCGCTGACCGTTTCCAGGGTGAGCCTCGCGACGGCGGTAGACCTTGCCTCAGAGCGTGCCCTCGGCGAACTCCTGATCGTGATCGAGGCTCCGCCGGCCGACAGTGGGAGGCAGCTTGCGATTGCGATCGCGGGGCTCGGATACGGAGGGATGCTCAGCTCGGACAGCACTCGGACTCCCGGCTACGTGCTCAGCACCGATATCGCACCAACGGTGCTCGAACACTTCGGCCTGGCGGTGCCGCGGGCCATGACCGGGCTCGGGATCGAGTCCGCGGGTGAGGTGGATTACGAAGCCCTGGGCGCCCTGGAGGGCCGCTACCGTCAGGTCGGCAAGAGCAGGGGTACCGCCATCCTGTTTCCGTTGCTGGCCTGGGTCCTGATCGCTCTCGGGCTGATCCTCGGCAGTCGCCGCAGGTTGGCTGCGCCGGTCCTTTCGGTTCTCTGCCTCTCGGTGATCCTGCTGCCGGCGGTGCTCCTGCTCACCGCAGCGCTCTCCCCGTCGGCGCCGGTTGAGTCGGCGATCGCCGGCCTGCTTCCGGTGGCCGCAGCTCTGTTGATCGTCATGCGCTCACCGGGCTGGAGCGGCCTGGCGATCGCCTGCGCGGCAACGGTCGCTGCTTTCGCGATCGACCTGGTGGCAGGACTGGCCCTGACTCCGAAGGCCGTGATCGGCCCCAACCCCGGCCTCGGGGCCAGGTTCTACGGGATCGGGAACGAACTCGAGTCGACCCTGATGGTGCTGACCTCGGTCGGCGCCGGTGCCGCGATCCTCGCCTGGGGCAGGCACCTCGAAACGCGAGCCCAGGCGGCCACCTTTCTTGCCGTCGGCGGAGTCGCGACCGTCGTCTTCGCATCGGGTCAGTTCGGGGCCGATGTCGGCGCGGCGATCATCTTTCCGGTGGCGGCGGTCGTCGCAGCGGCGACGGTCCTGGGCCGGCCGCGGCTGATCTGGCTCGGAGCTTTGGCGGTCGTGGTCGCGCTGGCCCTGCTGGCAGTGACCGACACAGTCACCGGCAACGAGACCCATTTCGTCCGTTCGCTGTTCGAGGGCGGTTCATCGGACACTGCAGTCGAGGTGATGCTGCACCGCCTGGAATCGACGGCCGAGAGTTTCACCAGGCTCTCGAGGCTGCCGGTCACGCTCCTGGCCCTGGTCCTGATCGGCCTTGCCTGGGCCAGAAGGGACCGGATCGCCCGTCTCCTCGATGGACTCGACCCGCTCCGGGCCGGTCTGGCCGCCGCCGCCGCCGGGTCGCTGTCGGGAGCCCTGACCAACGATTCGGGCGCGCTCTTCATCCACGTCGGTGTCCTTTACCTCGGACTGACACTCGCATTCATCTGGGCTGCGCGCCCCATCGGGACCGATTCTTGAGTTATGCTGATGGTTCGTGCGAATTGCCCTCGTCACCCCGTATTCATGGACGTATCAGGGCGGTGTCAATCGGCACATCCAGTCGCTGGCCGAGGAGTTCATCAATCGAGGCCACTACGTGCGTGTCATTGCCCCGTTCGATCCGCCCGACCGGTTTTCCAAGCTGCTGCACAGGGCACCGGCCGAAGAAGTCGAACTTCCTGACTACCTGATTCCGGCCGGCCGCACCGTCGGCATCGGCTCCAACGGTTCGATATCGAACATCCCGGTCTTCCCGGAGTCGATCAGCATCACACGCCGGGCTATCGCCGAAGGCAACTTCGACGTCGTCCATCTGCACGAGCCGTCCACGCCGGTCAACGGCTGGGACACCTGCCTTTCCAGCGACACACCGGTCGTCGGGACCTTCCACGCCTACGCCACGAAGCCCCTGCCCCATCGTCTGGCCGCTTTCGCCGGTGCCAAGCGTGTGTTGAACCGCCTCTCAGCCCGGATCGCCGTATCCGAGGCCGCCGCC
Organism: uncultured Solirubrobacterales bacterium; assembly: GCA_963709475.1. Taxonomy (GTDB): domain Bacteria; phylum Actinomycetota; class Thermoleophilia; order Solirubrobacterales; family 70-9; genus 67-14. The sequence goes on from CAVPWI010000002.1 coordinate 311,603, forward strand.
TGGACGGGCCGCCGCTGGTACGGAGGCAACTACACGATCATCCCGAACGGAGTCGACGTCGAAGCGGCTCCTCGTGGACCCAAGCCCGAATCCGAGCACCTCCGGGTGCTCTTCGTCGGCCGCCCGGACGAGCGCAAGGGCCTGCCTGTTCTGCTCAGGGCTTTCGAGGGTCTGGTCGAGCACGACGTGCCGAGTCGCCTCGGGATCGTCGGGGCAGACGCCGGCGACGTACGGCGAATGACTTCCCACGCCGACATCGACGAACACCTCGACCTCCACGGACGGGTTTCCGGCCCCGACCTCTGGAAGCATCTCCACGAAGCCGATCTGCTCTGCGCCCCGTCGCTGTCCGGCGAGAGCTTCGGCATGGTCCTGACCGAAGCCTTCGCCGCCGGAACCCCGGTGATCGCCTCCGGTATCGCCGGCTACCGGGACGTCGTAACCGACGGGCACGACGGAGTCCTGGTTCCACCGGCCGACCCGCAGCGCCTTGCCGAAGAGCTTCAGCGGGCCCATCACGAACCTGACCGAATCGCCCGTATGGGGCAGGCCGCGAGGGAGAGCTCACAGCGCTTCGCCTGGCAGAGCGTCGCTGACCGGGTGAGCGAGGTATACGAGAGGGCGATCGAGGTTCCGGAGCCGGCCACCACCGGTGAAAGGATCCGCCGTCGCATCGGGGCTGTGCCGAGCGACGGGCTGCCCCATCGGCCCGCGAGGAAGCTCGAATCGATCGACCCCGAACTGGCCGTCGTTTCGGGACGCAAGCAGAAGCTGCGCAGGCTGGCCCTGGGGCTGGTAGGCCTGGTGGGCATCGGAATGACCGTCCTGGCCGCCCGCAAGATCGGCGTGGACCGGGTCGCAGAATCGATCGTCCAGTCCGATCTGACCTGGGTGTTCGTGGCGCTTGCTCTGATGGGTGCGTCGCTCTTCGTGCGGGCCCAGTCCTGGTTCTACATCACGAGGGCGGCGATGCCCGGCGTCTCGCTGCGCCGCCGCGACTTCGCTTCGGCGACGATGATCGGCGTGCTGATGTCGGCGACCCTGCCGGCCCGCCTCGGAGAACCAGCCAGGGCCCTGGCACTGTCCCGTCATACCGGCAAGGCGCGGGAGAGCCTGCCCGTCGTGGTCGGCACCCTGGTCTCCCAGACGGTCTTCAACCTTATGGCCCTGGCGATGCTCGGCATGATCATCGTCGCCAGCACCGACCTCTTCCACAACAGCACCAAGACCGTCTTCACCTTCAGCCTTATTCCGCTCGCCCTGCTGCTGCTGGTCATCATCCTGCCTTCGATCCTCAAGAACCAGGGAAACAGCAGACTGGGCAAGGTCGTCGCTGCCATCCAGGCGGCCCTGGTGCAGGTGCGCTCCGGCCTGGCGATCTTCAGGCAGCCGCGTCTCGGAGTTCCGGCATTCCTCCTTCAGACCTCGGCCTGGGCGATCCAGCTCGCTTCCTGCTGGGCCCTGATGTTCGCGCTGGGTCTCGACGCCCAGGCAGGCCTCGGGGCCTCGGCCGCGGTGCTGTTTGCGGTCAACGTCACCGCGGTGGTGCCTGCGACGCCTTCCAACGTAGGCATCTTCCAGCTGGCCGTGATCAGCGTCTTGACCACGGGCTGGGGCGTTTCTGCCTCTGATGCGCTCGCCTACGGCATCATCCTGCAGGCCGTCGAGATCGCGACTGCGGTCGCCCTCGGTATCCCGGCGCTGTTCAGGGAGGGTCTCACCTGGAAGGACCTCCGCCATCAGGCGATCTCGACCGCGCCGGTCGAACTGGGCCCGAGCCCGCCCCGTCGCGAGAGCGGCGAGTCCCTGTCGGACTATCTGCGCTGAGCCCTGGCGACGCATGACCGCCGCCATCGGCTACGACCCGGTCTGTCTGCTCCACGACAACGGATCGATGGTGATCGACGAAACGGCCGCGGGCTGGATCCCGGTCGAACATGCCGAGAACGCCGAACGGGTCCGGCGGGCGCATACGGTCCTCGAGGCCGCGGGGGTGACCGCCCGGATCGAGTCCCTGGTCACCCGGCCTGCCTCGCCGGAAGAGCTCTGCATGGTCCACACCGAAGCCCATCTCGAGAGGGTCTTCGCAGCCTGCAGGGAGGTCGAGGCCGCGGCTGCTTCCGGCAGGCCACTGGTCTCCTGGCCGGGACCCGAAGCGAGGGTGGGGGCTGGCTCGCTCGATGCCGCGCTGGTCGCGGCCGGAACCGCACTCGCGGCGGTCGACTTCGTGATTCCGGACGAGGGAGGGCGCGCCTACTCGCTGACGCGACCGCCGGGCCACCACGCCTCTGCCGAACAGGCGATGGGTTTCTGCCTCTTCAACAGCGCGGCGGTCGCGGCGCGTCACGCACAGCAGGCTCACGGGCTGTCCCGGGTCGCGATCATCGACTGGGACGTTCACCACGGCAACGGCACCCAGAACGTCTTCTACGACGACCCGAGCGTCCTGTTCATCTCGCTCCATCAGGACGGCCTCTACCCCGAGGACCTCGGATTCGTCGATGAACGCGGCGTCGGCGATGGCGTCGGTGCCAACCTCAACATCCCGCTGCCGGCCGGGACCGGTGACGCCGGCTACCTGGCGGCGCTGGACGAGGTCGCCCTGCCGGCCCTCGCCGCTTTCGACCCCGAACTGATCCTGCTCTCAAGCGGTCAGGACGCCGGTGCGTGTGACCCGCTCGGCCGGATGAGTGTCACCGCCGAGGGCTTCCGCCGGATGACCCGGCGGCTGGTCGACCTCGCCGAGGTCTCGGGGTCGTCAGCCCGCGGCCGCATCGTCGCGGTCCAGGAAGGCGGCTACAGCATCGACCACATGCCGTTCTGCGTCCTGGCCACGGTCGAGGAACTGGCCGGCCTCCAGTCCGCCCTCGATTCCGACCCGGTCGAGATGGATGTCCCCGCCGCGATCAAACCGGCCGAGATAGAAGCGATCAGCCACGCCATCCACGCCGCCGCCTCCTGACCGCCTGATCTCTAGAGGTCTATCTGGCTCCAGTCGAGCCGTTCCGGGAAACGCGGGAGCCCGTCGTCGGGGACGGGAAACCAGGGGGAGGCATAGTCGGTGAACTGGTGGCCGAGCGGCCTAGTGCCGGGGTCCTGGTCGAGCGCTCCGAAACGGATCGCGACCAGGTCTTCGTTTTCCGGGTTGACCGTGTAGAGCTGACTGCCACAGCTCGAACAGAAAGCCTTGTTCCAGCCGTCACCGGGTACGTAGAGCTGGATCAAATCTTCGCCTTGTGTGATCCTGAGCGAACCGGGCATGGTCAGCCCTGAGATCGAGAGGCCCGTGCCGGTGCGGCGCTGGCAGCGCTTGCAGTAGCAGCAGGCTGCACCGACCAGCGGTTCGTCGATCTCGAACTTCACCGACCCACACATGCATTCACCACTGAGCGGGGCTACCCCGTTGCCTTCTGCCGAAACCTCTGAACTCTCCATGGCCAGAGCCTAGCCGCCCGGCGGGAAGTCGATGCGAGGACTAGGCTCGGTTCATGGAACGGCTGGACCTGATCGACGAGCTTTCACGTGAGATCAGTGACCCGCGGGTGCTTGCGGCGATCGGCGACGTGCCGAGAGAAGCATTCGTCCCTGAACACCTGAGGTCCCGCGCCTGGGAGAACGGGCCGCTGCCGATCGGCGAGGGTCAGACGATTTCGCAGCCGCTGATCGTTGCCCGCATGTGTGAACTGCTGGCCCTCACCGGTGAAGAGACCGTGCTCGATGTCGGAACCGGCTCCGGCTACCACGCGGCAGTGCTGGCGAGACTTGCCGCCCGGGTGGTCTCGATCGAGCGATACCCGGATCTGAGCGAAGCCGCGGCGGGCTCGCTGTCACGGACCGGCATCAAGAATGTCAGCCTGGTCATCGGCGACGGCAGCCTCGGCTGGCCGGAGGAGGCGCCCTACGAGGCGATCAACGTCGCCGCGGCGGCCCGGCACGGCACCCCGCCCGCACTGCTGGAGCAGCTCGCCGAAGGCGGCCGCATGGTGATCCCGGTCGACGGGGAGGATCAGCACCTGCTGCTCGTCAGGCGTGAGGGCGGGGAGATTGAGGTCGAGGCAACCGAGCGGGTCCGGTTCGTCCCGCTGATCGAAGACGGCTGAAGCTCAGGCCGGGCGTTCGCCCACCAGCATCGCCGTCGCCAGCCACTTCCAGTAGCAGTCGACGTTCTCAAATCCGGACTCACGCATCCAGCCGAGCTGGGTTTCGACCGCAGCGGGCTGGTCGGAAGAATCCTCCTCATCGTCCATGGAAGCGAACACCTCGAGCGCCCGTCGCTGCAGCTCCGGCGTCGGCAGGGCGACCAGGTCCATGTTGCAGAACAGCCCGCCCGGCTCGAGCAGACCGAAGGCTTCGGAAAGAAGCTGCCGCTTGCGATCGTCCGGCAGGTGGTGGATCACCCACGCCGAGACGATCAGGTCGAACTTGCCGAACTCGGTCGGCAGGGGATCCGACAGGTCGTGTTCGCGAAAGTGGACGCCCTTCTCGCCGACGAAGTTCATCCTTGCCGCCGCCAGCAGCGGAGGGGAGATGTCGAGGCCGTAGGCCTCTGCGGATGGGACGATCGAGCGGATGTCGTCGACCAGCGCACCGCCGCCGGTGCCGAGGTCGAGAATCCGCCCCGGACGGCGTTGCCCGATTACGTCATCCAGCAACACCTCGCGCATCTGCGCGCCCCCGGGGAGCCGGTCGCGTATTGCCAGCCATCGCTCCGAGCGGGCCTGCTCGCGCCACTCGTGTCCCGGCCTGAGGCCGCCCTCACCCTGCTTCGTGCCTGTGATCTCCATGGGACCAACCTATCCGGCACCGGCCGGGCTGAAACCGTGGAAAACCCCTAATCGGGTAACTCGTGGTGCCCGAGGCCGCGCTCGTGGCGTCCGGTACAACTCCCGAAGGTCCCACTAGGATCGGCTGATGCCCGGCGCGATCCCCAAGTTCAATCAGCATGCGGCGACCTACGACGCAGCACGAACCCGGATCATCCCGCCCTTCGAGCCTTTCTACGGCGCGGCGGTCCAGGCTATCTCCCTGGCAGGCGAAAAGCCTTCCCGGATTCTCGACCTCGGAGCCGGAACCGGCATGCTCTCGGGCTTCGTGCTCGACGCCTATCCGGGCTGCGAGGTCACCCTTCTGGATGGCGCCGACCTGATGCTGGATCGAGCCAGGGAGGCCCTCGGGGGCCGTCTGGTCCATTTCCTCAAGGCGGACCTCAACGCCGGGCTTCCCGACGGCCCGTGGGATGCGGTCGTATCGGCGCTGGCGATCCATCACCTCGAAGACCGGGGCAAGCGCCATGTCTTCGAAGAAGCGCACCGCATCCTTCGCCCGGGCGGGATTTTCGTCAACTCCGAGCACGTTCTCGGGCCGACCCCCTTCCTCGACGCCGAGTACCGGCGCTGGCACGAGGCCGAGGCCCGGGCGGCCGGGATCGACGACGCCGAGTGGGTGGCCGCCGAGGACCGCATGACCGCCGACCACCTGAGCCCCCTGCCCGACCAGCTCGGATGGCTCGCCGAGGCCGGCTTCGAGGACGTCGACTGCCTGTTCAAGGACCGCGGCTACGCCGTCATGTTCGGCCGCAAAGCAACCTGATCAGCGCTCACCGGCCGGTGAAGGTCGAACCGTGGCAAGCGGTCGGAAAAAGGCCCGAATAGGAATCACTTTCCCGACCGCTTGCCCGTATCGCGCCCGCCGCGCCGGCGGGACGGTCCGAGCCGCGATGTCGGCGCTCAGGTGCCGGCGGGCTGTTCGCTGCCGACCTCGACCTCGACCGGCCCCTCTTCGGGATCTTCCTCCGGGGGGTTGGCGCTGCGGCCTGAAAGGGCGATGACCTCATCCGGGGCGGGGCCGTCCTTGGGGATGAAGCCGGACTTCATTCCGAAGTAGACCGCCTGGGGGTGGTGGCTGATGATGGCGACGGTCGACTGCTCGGGCATCACGGCGTAGCCGTCGGAGAGGTACATGCCGATCCGGTTGAGGTCGAGCAGGTCCCAGACTTTGATGTGCTCGGACTGCTCGGGGCAGGCCGGGTAGCCCCAGGAGTAACGACGGCCCTGGGTCGGGCCGATGCCGAGCTCGGAGCGGACCTCCTGGTGGAGCCACTCGGCCAGGCCTTCGGCCGACTGGACCCCGAGCCCGTGGGTGAAGAGCTGCTCGGCGAACTCGCCGTCGGCTTCCAGTTTGTCCATCAGGTCGGTGACCTCGGAGCCCACGGTCACTCCTTGCAGCGCGACCACGTCACGGATGCCGTCGTCGCCCAGCGGGCGGTAGAAGTCGGCCAGGCAGATCCGGTCGTGTTTGGGCTGGCGCGGGAAGACCAGACGGTTGATCTCGCGGTCGGGATCTTCGGGGTCGAAGATCACCAGTTCGTTGCCTTCCGCATTGCAGGGGAAGTAGCCGAGAATCGCCTTCGGGCGCAGGTAGTCCTGCTCGGCCCACATGCGCTCCAGACGGGGGCGGAAGTCCTCGCCGATCAGCTTCTCCCAGGCTTCGCCCTTGACCCCACGACCACCCCAGTGGAGCTTGAACAGCACGTGGAGGTCGAGATGGTCGAAGACGTCGTCGAGGTTGACTTCGATCTCGCGCGTACCCCAGAAGGGTGGCTCCGGGATCGGGGCATCGGGGTCGGCGTCGGACCGGACCGAGTCGTCGGTGACCGGCGGCCCGTCGTCTTCGACCACCGGCTTGTTGCGGAAGGCTTCGGCTTCGCTCCGCAGCTTCTCCAGCAGGGCGGCGCGGGGCTCGGGCTCGACCAGGGCGTCCATCGTGTCCAGGCCCTGGAAGGCGTCCTTGCCAGTAGATCACGCCGGGTTCGTAGATCTCGTCGGATTCCTTGCCGAGCGGGTACAGAACCCGGCGACCGAAGTCGCGGTTGATCGCCGCGCCACCGATCAGTACCGGGAAGTCGTGGCCTCGCTCGTGGAGCTCGCGGATCGCCACCGGCATCTGTTTCGAAGTCGAGACCAGCAGGGCGGACAGGCCGATCGCGTCGGCGTCGTGTTCGACCGCGGCGTCGATGATGGTGTCGACCGGGACCTGCTTGCCGAGGTCGATCACCGTGTAGCCGTTGTTGGTCAGGATCGTGTTGACCAGTGACTTGCCGATGTCGTGGACGTCACCGAAGACGGTCGCGATCACGACCTTGCCCTTGGTGTGGCCCTCAATCCGGTCGAGGTAGTTCTCCAGCCTCGCGACGGCCTTCTTCATGACTTCGGCCGACTGGAGCACGAACGGCAGGATCAGCTCGCCGGCGCCGAACTTGTCGCCGACCTCCTTCATCGCCGGCAGCAGTACCTCGTTCAGGGTCGGCACCGCCCCGATCTTCTCGACCGACGAATCGATCCAGTCCTCGACGCCCTCCTTGCGGCGGCGGAGGATGTGGAAGTGGAGCGCCTCTTCGGGCTCCATGCCGGCGGTCGGGTCCTCCTTCTCCTCCTCGGCCTCTTCGCCTTTGGACTCGAAGTGCTCGATGAACTTCTCCAGCGCGTCCTCGCGCCGGTTGAAGACCAGGTCGTCGGTGAGCGCCCGTTCTTCGTCGGAGATCTCTCCGTAGGGCGTGATGTGGTTCGGGTTGACCATGGCCAGGTCCAGTCCGGCCTCGACGCAGTGGTGGAGGAAGACCGAGTTCAACACCGCGCGGGCGGGCTGGCCGACCCCGAAGGAGACGTTGGACACTCCCAGCGAGGTCTTGACACCCGGGATCTCTGCCTTGATCCGCCGGATTCCTTCGATCGTCTCGACCGCCGATGGGCGCCACTCCTCGTCGCCGGTGGTCAGGGTGAAGGTCAAGGCGTCGAAGATCAGCGCCTCTGGCTCCAGCCCGTGCTCGTCGCAGACCAGTTCGGTGATCCGCTGGGCTATCTCGAGCTTTCGTTCGGCGGTCTTGGCCATGCCGACCTCGTCGATGGTCAGGGCGATCAGGGCGGCCCCGTGGGCCCTGGCGATCGGGACGACGGTGTCGAGCTTGTCCCGGCCTGCCTCGAGGTTGACCGAGTTGACGATCGCGCGGCCGGGGATCTGCTCGAGTGCGGTGCGGATCACCTCCGGCTCGGTCGAGTCGACCTGGATCGGTGCCGGCTGGGTCAGCGAGATCCGCTTGACGACCTCACGCATCTGTTCGTCTTCATCGGCCCGTTCGACCAGGGCGACACAGACGTCGAGCACATGCGCGCCGCCTTCCACCTGGTCCTCGGCGACCTGGTTGAGGCTCTCGTAATCGTCGGCCAGCAGCAGTTCTTTGGCCCGGCGTGATCCCTGGGAGTTGACCCTCTCGCCGACCAGCGTCGGGCGTGGCTCCTGGACCAGCTGGGTCGCGGTCATCATCGAGGAGACCATCAGCTCGCCGGGGGCGGGGCGGGGGGACGGTTTGAGGTCCCTGACCCGCTCGGCGATCGCCTTGATGTGCTCGGTCGTGGTGCCGCAGCAGCCGCCGACCACGCCGACCCCGTGTTTTTCGACGAACTCGCCGAGTGCCTCGGCCAGCGGTCCGGGTTTCTCGGGGAAGATCGTCTCGCCTTCGGGTCCCTGGAGCGGCAGGCCGGCATTGGGCATGCCAGTGGATCGGCACGGTTGAGTGCTCGCCGAGGTAGCGGATCGCATCGCGCATGTCTTCGGGCCCGGTCGAGCAGTTGAGGCCGAGCACGTCCACTCGCAGCGCTTCGAGCGTGGTCAGCATCGCCGAGATGTCGGTGCCGAGCAGCATCTTGCCGCCGTTCGGCAGCAGCGAGACGGAAACCTGGATCGGAACGCTGCGGCCGGCCTCCTCGAAGGCGGCGCGGGCGCCCAGGATCGCGGCCTTGGCCTCGAGGATGTCCTGGACGGTCTCGATCATGATCAGGTCGACCCCGCCGGCAACCAGCGCCGAGGCCTGCTCGGTGAAGACGGTGACCAGCTCGGGGAAGCGGATCTTGCCGAGGGTCGGGTCGTCGGAGGCGGGCAGGTAGCCGGTCGGGCCGATCGAGCCGGCCACGAAGCGGTCCGGTCCGGCGGCGCGCCGGGCGATCTCGGCCGCCTTCGTATTGATCTCGACGGTGTGCTCGGCCAGGCCCCATTCCTCGAGCTTGATCCTCGACGCCTGGAAGCTGTCGGTTTCGACCACCTCGGCGCCGGCTTCGAGCATCGATCCGTGGAGGCCTTCGATCACGTCGGGCCGGTTCAGGACCAGTGCTTCGTGGCACTTGCCGGGCAGTCCGCCGTAGTCGGCCTGGGTCAGGTCGTACTCCTCGAGCGTCGCGCCGAGGCCGCCGTCGAAGACGACGATGCGTTCGGCGATCGCTTCCATGTACCTGTGGACGGGCATCCGCCAAGGCTACCGGGGCGCAATGCCGAGGCGGACACCGGGCATGCCCTCCGAACGGGCATGCGGCTGCGGAGGCCGACCGGATTCCGGAGCTCGCCTGCGGGGACGGGCTGTAGTCTCGCTGGGGTGAAGAGGATCGCCCGATTCAGCTCACACGCGCTCTCTCCGGAGCCACCCACGCGGAGGCCGTCGTGGACGTGATCTGGGTACTGGCCGGGTCCGCGGTAATCCTCGCCACCCTCCACGACATCTTCGCGACGCTGTTTCACCCGCTCGGCCGCGGACACATCGGGCGCCGAGTCGTCGAACTGGTCTCGCTGGCAGGTCACCGCCTGGCTCCGCGCTTTGGATCGGCAACCGTGCTGATCGGTCCGATCGGCTACGTCGTCGTGGTCGCCAGCTGGGCCGCCCTGCTGATCGTCGGCTGGGCTCTCATCTTCTTCCCTTACCTGCCGGAGGGTTTCGCTTTCGCCCCCGGGCTCGAACCGGGAGACCACTCCGGATTCCTCGATGCGCTCTACATATCGCTGGTCAACCTGACCAGCCTGGGCTACGGCGACATCTCGCCCGAGGCATCACTGCTGCGCATCCTCGGCCCGATCGAGACACTGTTCGGCCTCAGCCTGGTCACGGCGAGCGTCTCCTGGCTGATCTCGATCTACAACGCGATTTCCCAGCGTGATGCCTTCGCCCACGAAGTGCAGCTGAGTCGGCGGGCGGAGGAGCGGCTGGGAGCGAAGCTGGCCGACGCCGACCCCGACCTCCTTGAGCGCCTGCTGGCCTCCTTCAGCGAGCAGCTGATCACCGCCCGGCGCAACCTGATCCACTTCCCGATAACGATCCATTTCCGTTCCGAAGATGACGAGAAGGCGCTCTCAGGGCTGATGCCGTTTCTCGCCCGGCTCGTCCGGGAGGCCCGGGAGGACTCCCGTCCGCATGCGCTCAGGGTCCGCGGCGAGATGCTGAGCATGGCGATGGACGACTTTGCCGGCACCCTGCGGGAGCGACTGGGGATCGGCGGACAGACGACCGAGGCGATTCTCGGCCAATACGACGCGCACCAGCGGCCGGAACGCTCGGGCTCCGGCTTCGAGCCGCCGGGAGGCCAGCGGTAGCGATGCCCGCCTTCGTGGCCCTGCTCAGGGCGGTCAACGTCGGTGGTACCGGAAAACTGCCGATGAAGGAGCTGAAGGCGATGTGCGAGGAGTGTGGCTTCGAGTCGGTACGCACCTACATCGCCAGCGGTAACGTAGTTTTCCGTAGCGGCGACCGTCCGGAACGGGCCCGGGCAGTGCTCGAGCAGCGGCTCGAGGATTACGCCGGCAGCGAGGTGGACGTGCTGATCAGGTCGGCGAGGGAGATGATCGACCTCGTCGATACGAACCCTTTCCCCGATGAGCCGGGGAACCGGGTTGCGGTGCTGTTCCTGGACCGGGGGCCGCCACCTGATCTCGAGAGTCACGCGAAAGGCCTGACCAACGAGACCCTGCGGGCCGCGGCCAGCGAGGTCTTCATCCACTACCCGGACGGACAGGGACCGTCGAAGCTGAGCCTCGACCTCGGGATCGCGACCGCGCGGAACATGAACACGGTCGCCAAGCTGGCCTGGATGGCCTCCGAAACCTGAGGCCAAGGCTCGCTGCCAGCCTGGCCTCTAGCGGTTCTGGGGGCAGGCGTGACAGAGCCCGCCGCCGGCCGCGCGGTAGGCCAGGCAGCAGCTGACCCGGCTGTGGTGCTCGCGTCCGCGGGCATCGACCGTCGTATCGAGCGGGATTCGGAGTGGCCCGGCCCGGCCGAGCAGTTCTGCCGCCAGCTCGCGGGCGAAACCGGCCTGACCGAAGGCGGCTCCGCACCAGATCAGCGACTGCGCGAGCCGGTCGGCCGCCGCGGTCCAGAGGGTCTTCTCCTGTCTCAGCCTGTGCCTGACCATCCAGGCGACCATCGGTTCGATCAGGGCGGTGAAGCCGAAGTGGAAAGCGTCGGCGAGGTCCTGCCACCGGGCGACACGGGTCAGCTCACCACTGTCGGCCGGGTCCCCTTCGAGCACCGTCATCGCCGTGCCGGTGACCGCGGTGCCGGCGACCAGCCCGCCGGTGGCTGCCATCAGCAGGTTGCCGGACGCGAGGTCCGGCAGGCGCCGCTCGGCGACGATCATCGACGCGCCCAGGTCAGCGACGGCACGGGCGTAGCTCTCGAACATCCACTCGCCCCGGATGTAGTCCGCCGGCACCTCACTGATCCCGCGCACCATGGCCAGCAGAGTCGCCGGCGCCGAGTCGTCGGTCAGCAGTTGCTCGACCTCGAACCAGCCGCCGCCATGATTCGACCTGCGGCCGACGACAAGGCCCACTCCGTCGAGGCGAACCGAGCGGATCCGGGCGAGGCTGAGGTCGATCTCGGCCGGGCCGCTCACCGCGGTCGCTTCTGGTCGAAGTCGGGCACCGGAGAACCGTAGCCTTTGGGCAGATCGGCCGGGGTCTAGACTGGAAGGCCGTTTTGGCGATCGAAGAACTACTTTTCTCAATCTCGGAAGCGCTGCTCTGGCCAGTGCTCATCGCGGCCATCTTCGGCCTGGCCTGGGCGATCGTCGAAACCGGCATCCTGCTCGGCGAACTGTGGCGCCGGCGCTGGCGCTCGGTGGCCGCGCTCGAGGCGGCGGTCGAGCGGGCCGCAGCCGACATCACCAGGGGTGACGGCCTGGCCGCGATCTCCGAACTCTCGCTGGTTGCCTGGAATCGCCCGATGCTGGAGACGATGGAGGCGGTGGTGACCCAGCGTCCGCTGCCGGACGCCGAGAACCGGATCGCCAAGCGCATGGCCGACTACGACTACCGCTCTCTGAAACGCCTGGAGCGGACCAGGATCCTGGTGCGGTTCGGCCCCGCTCTGGGACTGATGGGCACGCTGATCCCGCTCTCGCCGGCGCTGGCCGGCCTGGCTGACGGCAACGTCACCGAACTGACCGACAACCTGCGGATCGCCTTCGGGGTCACCGTTGTCGGTCTGCTTACCGGCGCGATCGCTTTTTCGGTCTCGCTGGTGCGTGACCGTGTCTATGCCCAGGACTTCTCGGACGTCGAGTTCGTTGCGGCTTCGCTGGCGCCGGAGCGGCCCCTGACCGGCATGGTTCCTTCGACCACAGAGCACGGTGGCAGCACCGTCGTCTCGATGGGTAACCCGTGAGGCGGGTCGGGACCAGGGTCACCGCCAAGGCGCGCAGCCGTGAGGACCGCGCCGGTGACCCCCTCGACGGGCTGGTCAACCTCTTCGACATAGGCATCGTGCTCTCGGTCGCTTTCCTGCTGGCGGCGCTCTCCTCACTCGATCTGACCTCGGTGCTTACCGAGCGCAACGAGTCGCTGGAGAATCCCACGACCGTCCCGGCCGACTCGGTGCTGGCGAACCCCGAAGATCAGGTGGAAACGATCGAGATCCAGCCCGGCCAGGAAGTTGTCGGTCGCGGCGAGCCGCTGGGCACGCTCTACCAGCTCGAAGACGGCCGCACGATCGTGGTCAGGCCCGGCGCCACCGGCGCCACCGGACCGACCGGTCCCTGACCGGCGGATCCCGCCGGGCAGCCGCTAGAGGCCGAGCCGGCGCCTGATGCCGCGGGCGTTGACGAACCTGGTCAGCTTCTCGACCGATTCGCGTCGTGACGGGGTGTATGGGTACCAGAACGGTTCGGGGAGCAGCTGGGTCCGGGGGGTCGAGATCGCCTCCGAGCGGCAGTACTTGCGGATGCCGTACTTGCCGTTGCGGTAGCCGATCCCGGACTCTTTCCAGCCGCCGTACGGGATTCCGGGGACCATCGAGTGGGTCAGGACATCGTTCACGTTGACCCCTCCGCATTCGAGCCGCCGCGCGATCTGTTCGGCCTTGCGTCTCGGTCCGAAGACGGATGCAGCGAGCCCGTAACGGGTGTCGTTGGCGAGCCGCACGGCTTCGTCGGCGTCCTTGACCTTCATGACCCCGACCACCGGGCCGAAAGTCTCGTCTCGCATCACCCTCATTGAGTGGTTGACGTCGACCAGGACGGTCGGCTCGTAGTAGTCGCCTTTCCGGTCGAGGTGGCGGCCGCCGACCAGGGCGCGGGCGCCGTGCTCGATCGCTTCGCTGACCTGACCGGCGACGATCCCGATCTGCTGCGGGGACGTCATCGCACCGACGTCGGAGGAGTACTCGGGACCATCGGGCCCCTGTCTCAGTTCGGACACCGATGCCGCCAGCTTCCCGACAAAGGTGTCGTAGACCGGCTCTTCGACGTAGATCCGCTCGACCGACATGCAGATCTGGCCGGAATTCATCATGCCGCCCCAGGTCGCGGCCTTGACCGCCCTTTCGATGTCGGCACCGTCGAGTACGAGCATCGGATCCTTGCCGCCCAGCTCGAGGCTGACCGGGGTCAGCGTGTCCGCCGCCCGGGCCATGACCAGCTTGCCGGTCCGGTCCGACCCTGTGAAGCCGATGTAGTCGGATTCGTCGATCAGCGCCGAGGCTGTGTCGGCGGTGCCGTGCACGACGGCCATGATGTCGGGTCCGCCGATTTCCTCACGCCAGGCGTCGACGATCTCGGTTATCGCCAGAGGAGTGAACTCGGAAGGCTTCATCACCACGGCGGCGCCGGCGACCATCGCCGGAATGGCGTCGCCCAGCGAGAGGATGAGCGGGAAGTTCCAGGGGCTGATGATGCCGACCACGGGGTAGGGCCGGTACCGGATCCGCAGCTTGCGGCTGGCGGTCAGCATCGAGTGGCCGCGGACCTTCTCTTCGCTCAGGAACTTGCCGCCGTTGGCCGAGTAGAAGTTGATCTGGTCGGCCAGGTAGTAGGCCTCGTTGGCCGCCTCGGCACGGACCTTGCCGGTTTCGGCCTGCATGATGTCGGTGACCCGGTCGGCGTTGTCGAGCAGCCAGTCCCTGAGCTCGCCCATCCAGCGGGCCCGCCCCTTGAAGCCGAGCGATTCCCATTCGGCCTGATTGGCCCGCACCCGCTCGACCGTCTGCTGAACCGAAACGGGGCTGTCCGCTTCGACCACGGCGACAGTATCCCCGGTCGCCGGGTTCTGGACCGCGATCGCCTTCAGTCCGGTGTCGCCAAGATTCGAATCGACCGTGCTCACGCTTTCTCCTTCGCTTGAACTGAAGACTTGGCCCCAGCCTGTCCGGCCTTGCCTTTCGCCTCCTGGAGCCTGTAGATGCCCCCAGTGTTGCTGAACAGGTAGACGCGGCCCCAGCCGTCTTCGCCCATCCCGTTCAGGGTCGGGTGTTCGCCCTTGCCCGGTGGCAGGAAGGCCTTGAGCGGCTTTCGGTCGCTGAGGCTTCCTCCGCCGGTGTCCCAGGTGAACAGACGGTTGATGCAGAAGTCTCCGGTGATCAGGCGGCCGTTCAGCGAAGCCATCGCCGGATCGCGGATCACCGGACCGGTAATGACCGCGCAGCCTTCATCGTGCGAGTAAACGACATCCGGCCAGGTAAGGCCTGACGGCTCGGGTGGGGGTGGAACGCCCTCGTTCCCGTTGGGGCAGACTTCCGGCTCACAGTTGTAGGGCTCGAGTCCTTCGAAGACCTTCCAGCCGAAGTTCGCGCCGAGTGCCTCGCCGTAGGGGAGGTAGTTGATCTCCTCGTAGCGCTCCTGGCCGACGTCGGCGATGACCATGTGGAGCTTCCTGTCGTCGTCGCGATGGAAGCTGAAGCTGTGGGGGTTTCTCAGTCCGTAGGCGAAGATCGCGTCGTTACCGGGCGCCTGGGCGAACGGGTTGTCAGCGGGGGTCCGGTAGGGGAGGCCGTTCTTCCTGTCAGGTCGCGGATCAACCTTGAGGATCTTGCCGCGCAGGCTGGTCAGTTCCTGCGCCTGGTTGCGCACATCACCGGGGTTGCCGCCATCACCGATCGAGATGTACAGGTAGCGGCCCATGAAACGGAGCTGGCCACCGTTGTGCCCGGCGCCTTCGAACAGCTCGGGGGCTTTGAGCACGGTACGCCGGCTCTTCGGGTTTGCGACCAGCGGCTTCTTGCGCTTGCGCTTGTACTCCTCGACCCTCACCTCACCGTTGCGGAAGGTGTAATGGACGTAGAACCTGCCGGTCTTCCGGTAGTCCGGCGGGAAGGCGAGCCCGAGCAGTCCCTGCTCGACCCAGTCGGTGACCGTCCGCTTGCGGATGTCGAGGAAGGGCCTCTTGAGGAGCTTGCCGCCGCGGATCACCCGGATAAGGCCGCGTCGCTCGGTCACGTAGACGTTCTTCTTTGAACCGGGCGCATGGGTCAGGCTGGTCGGGCTGCGGAGTTCGGTGACCTTCTTGAAGCCAGGCTTGGCTGAGGCCGCGGGTGAAAGGACCACGACGGCCAGGAGGGCTGCCGCGATCGCCAGGAGCCGGCGGATCATCGCTGCCGGAGCCTGTAGACCGGGCCCGGGAGTGAGCTGGCGTACACCGCACCGTTGGCGCTCTCGGCGAAGGAGGAGATCTGGTTGCCGCTCAGTCCGGAGGCGGGGGCCGAATCGACCCTGCCGGTCCGGGGCTTGAAGCTCCGGATCTGGCCGTTGCAGAAGTCGTTGAAGATATATCGGCCGCGCAGCGCGGGCAGCTTGCGGTCACGGACCACGACGCCGCCGATCACCGAGCAGTAGCCGTCGGAGTGGGGCAGGACCAGGGCGGGCTTGCGTGTCCCGGAGGGCACTGGCGGCTTGAACTCGCTGAAGCCCTCGAGGGCGTTCCAGCCGAAATTCGCACCCCGGGCTGCGCCCACGGTCAGGTAGTTGATCTCCTCGAACTCGTTCTGGCCGACGTCGGCGATCGCCATGCGTGGCTTCCTGCCGGTCAGGTCGAAAGACCAGCGGAACGGATTCCGGAGCCCGTAGGAGTAGATCTCGTCCCGCCCGGTTTTGCCGACGAAGGGATTGGATGCGGGCACGGAGTAGCTCTCCTGTCCGTTCCGGCGGGGGTTGATCCGGATCATCTTGCCGAGCAGCGAGTTCAGGTTCTGGGCGTTGCCCTCGGTGTCGCCCGAGCCGCCTCCGTCCCCGGTCCCGAAGTACATGTTCTTGCCGAGGAAATGGATCTGGCCACCGTTGTGGTTCGAGTTGGACCGGTGCGGAACGGTGATCACCGGGCGGCGGGTATTGGCCCGGGCCCTGACCGCGCTGCGGCGCTTGTACTCGTCGACCCTGATGTCTCCGGTGCTGTCGGTGTAATAGACGTAGAAGAGCTTCGACTTCCGGTAGTCGGGCGGAAAGCCGACCGAGAGCAGACCCTGCTCGCCGCCGGAGCGGACCCGGGACTTGATGTTGAGGAAGGGCCTGTTGAGCTTGCGTCCGCGGCGGATCACCCGGATCTTGCCTTCCTGCTCGACCACGTACATCAGTTTCGGGAAACCGGGCGCGGCCTTGACTTCGACCGGCTGGTTGAAGTTGGCGACACGAGCCAGGCGCAGCTTTCCTGAGCCTGCCGAGGCATCGGCGCCTTGGGAAGCCCCCGCGCTGGTGCTCGCCTGACCCTGGGGGTCGGCCGGGTCGCTGGCGCAGGCGGTGGAGCCGAAGCCCAGGGCGAAGAGCGGAAGCAGGCAGGCGATCAGGAGGGGCCCTGTCCGCAGGCCCTTGGTGCCGCCTGCGTTCTTACCCTGCACGCCCAAGACGTCCCTTCCAGTCAGTTCGCTTCCTGCAGCTTCACGTCGAGCTGCTCCTGCGGGGTCAATGGTACGACATTGCCGTTCTTGTCAACCTTGGTGAGTACCGCCCGGTCGGTGATCCTGACCGGCAGAACCCCCCTGGGTACCCCCCCGGAGGAATCAACGGCGGTTGTGTCGGCGCCCAGGCCGGCGTCGATCTCGTAGGTCAGTCCGTAACTGCCCGGCTCGACCGCGGTCACTCGCCAGATCATCTCGGCTGTCTCCCCGGGGGGCAGCTCGCCGAAGTTGAAGGTCCGCCGGTTTGCGGTCGCCGCGCCGCCCCGCCCGACCGTGCCGGCCAGCTTGGGGTAGCCGGACTCCATGACCCAGATCGGTC
Source organism: uncultured Solirubrobacterales bacterium (assembly GCA_963709475.1). Taxonomy (GTDB): domain Bacteria; phylum Actinomycetota; class Thermoleophilia; order Solirubrobacterales; family 70-9; genus 67-14. Next base: position 328,894 of record CAVPWI010000002.1, read on the forward strand.
GCTGGGGCTGAGCCAGGCCCGGTTGCGGGTCGCGGACAGCGAAAGCCAGGGTTGAATCCTCGCGGGGCAGATCGACCGTCACGACCATCGCGGGGACCGTTTCGTCGCCCGCGTTGCGGACCGCGATCTCGAGGTCATAGGTTCGCGCGACGAACTGGCGCGGCTTGAACTCGGCGCCGACGACGGCGACTTCGAAGTCGCCGGGCGCCTCATTTGAGAACTGGTCTCCGACCTCGCCGTTGCCGCCGCATGCCGCGATCAGGACCGCTGCGGCGAGGGCGAGCAGGGCTGCACCGGACGTTCGGACCAGATGTCTGCTCTTCTCCTGCAAGGCGGGTTGAACATTACACGCGTGTGCCGACTGTCACAGATGCCGGATGATCCCCTAGACTCACGAGCACGGCGGAGCGAGGCGAAGTCCACGATCCGACACCCGCCGGGGAGAGATGGTCAGAGCAGCTGCAAACAGGGCTTTCGAGCCCGCCAGGAGCTTTTTCACCGAGATCGGCGAGATGATTATTCTCACGGGCCGTACGATCGGCTCTGCCATAAGGGCGCCGTATCCGTACGGAAACGAGTTCATCGGCCAGTTCCTGTTCGCGCTCCAGCTCTGCTGGTTCCCTCTGCTGGTCTCGACCATAGCCTTCGGTTTCGGTGCTCCCGGACTGCAGGCCGCCAACTTCCTCTCGCTGTTCGGGGCGCTCGATCGCCTCGGTGGTTTCTTCGTGCTCGCCTCGATCCGCGAGTTCGCCCCCTTCGTGACCGCCGTTGTGGTCGCCGGCGTCGCCGGGACCGCGATCACGGCAGACCTCGGCGCCCGCAAGATCCGCGAGGAACTCGACGCGCTCCAGGTTCTCGGCGTAGACCCGATCAAGAACCTGGTCGTGCCGCGTTTCCTGTCGCTGATGTTCCTCACCGGCCTGCTCAACATCTTCGCCCTGCTGTTCGGCATCTTCGGAGGCGTCTGCGCGATGCTGCTCTACCGCCAGCCGCTGGGTGGCTTCTTCGGGACGCTCTTCTCCAACGCTTCGACTACCGAGCTCTTCTTTTCGATGGCCAAGACCGCCCTGTTCGGAGCGATCATCGCGATTGTCTGCTGCTACAAGGGCATGACCGCGACCGGCGGTGCGGCCGGCGTCGGCCGGGCGGTCAACGAAGCGGTGGTCATCTCGCTGCTGGGCGTCTTCGCCTTCAACTACGTATTCACACAGACCATGCTCGCGACCAACCCCGAACTGCAGACGATCAAGTAATGGGTGCCGGCTGGCTGACAGTCCCGCGAAACTGGATCGAGTCGATGGGCGAGATCTCCCGCTTCTGCGGGATGGTCATGGGCCAGGTCTACTCGGGACGGGTCACCCGGTACTTCGGCGAGGCGCTGAACCAGGCCGGCATCCTGATCCTCGGCTCGACCGCCGTCATCTTCGGCCTCGTCTTCACGATCGGTTTGACCTGTGGCGTCGAGGGCGCCTACTTCAACCGTTCGGTCGGCGCCCCGGCCTACGCGGGCGTCTTCGCAGCGTGGTGCAACCTGCGTGAGGCGATCCCTTACGCCTTCGGTTACATGATGGCGGCCAAGGTCGGCACCGGCATCGTGGCCGAGCTCGGGGCGATGCGGATCTCTGACGAGATCGACGCGCTCGAGGTCATGGGCGTGCCTCCGGTCACTTTCCTCGCCGCAACCCGCCTGCTCGGCGCCTGGATGACCCTGCCTTTCATGTACATGGCGGCGATCGGCGTCGGCTACATCGCCTCCTACATCGTCGTGGTCGAGCAGATCGGAGACGTTTCGGCCGGCGGTTACCTGCTGATCTTCTGGATGTTCCAGAACCCTCCTGACGTCTTATTCTCGGTAATCAAAGCCATGACGATGGCCACGGTCATCGTTCTGGTCGGCTGCTACTACGGCTATACGGCCTCTGGCGGACCGGTGGGTGTGGGAACCGCCACGGCAAAGTCAATGGTGCTCAATATCGTGCTGGTGCACATCATCGGTATGTTGGGCACGCTGGTCTTCTGGGGAGCAAACCCGAGAGCACCGATAGGAGGATGAGGTCTTGAGCAACGAGAACCCGAACCATGAGGCCAAGGAAGCCCCCGAGCCGCTCGAAGCCCCTGAGGTCGAGCAGGCCGTCGAGAACGTCGGCCCCGCCTCCGAACTCGCAGGAGAGGTCGAGGTCGAAGACGAAGCGGCTGCGTCCGCCGACGTGGCGGTCTCGAACGAACCTCCCCCGGGCGGTGAATACGTCGCGAACGACGGCGCCGTTCTGGGTCGTGACTTCCTGCTTCCAGGCGTGGGTCCAGGGGAGAACGATCCGTACAAGTGGCACACCGGTGCCAAGAAGGAGGCCGGCGGAACGGCGGCGATCGAGATCAAGGACCTGGTCAAGCAGTTCGGCCGGACCCGGATCCTCAACGGACTGAACCTCGACCTCCCGGACGACCAGATATCGATGGTGCTCGGGCCGTCGGGTACCGGCAAGAGCGTTCTGATCAAACACATCGTCGGTCTGCTCTACCCCGACTCCGGCGACGTCCTGGTCAAGGGAGACTCGGTCCCCGCACTCAGCGACGACGACCTCTTCGAGATGCGCAAGAAGTTCGGCCTGCTCTTCCAGGACGGGGCGCTGTTCGGTTCGATGAACATCTACGACAACGTCGCCTTCCCGCTGCGTCAGCACACCGACCGCGGCGAGGACGAGATCGAGAGCGTGGTCACCCGGAGACTGCGCGAAGTCGGGCTCGGCGAAGCCCACTACAAGATGCCGAATGAGCTCTCCGGTGGCATGAGAAAGCGCGCCGGCTTCGCCCGGGCGCTGGTGCTCGACCCCGAGATCGTGATGTTCGACGAGCCCGATTCCGGACTCGACCCGGTCCGCACCGCCCTGCTCTGCGAGCTGATCCGCGAAGTCCACGCCGAGAACGGCGGCTGCTACCTGGTGATCAGCCACGACCTCGGCACCGCTCGGCGGATCGCCGACTTCATCGCGGTGCTCTGGAAGGGGCGGATCGTCGAGAGCGGTCCCAAGGATGAGCTGTTCGAATCCAAGAACGAGTTCGTGCACCAGTTCCTCCGGGCTGACGTGACCGGTCCGCTCGCGATGGATTGAGCCTGGCGGCTCTTTTCGGCGCGGCCGCGGCCGCGGTAGCGCGCCGGCCGTGGCCGGTTCTGGCCCTGCTCACGGTCCTGGCGGTAGTTTCGGGCGCGGGCCTCACCGGCATGAAGGTCCAGCCGGTGACCGAGGCCTTCTTCGACCGTGGCACCGATGGATTCCAGGCGACCGAGCGGGCCGAGGCGACCTTCGGCACCGACCCTGTGGTGGTCCTGGCCCGCGGCGACCTCGAAGAGATAGTCACCGCGGAGAACCTCGAGAGCCTGAGCGTGCTCGAAACCTGCCTTGCCGGAGACATCAGGCGGGGCCGGGGCGAGCTGTTCGAGTCCTGTGAGCGCCTCTCCGAGCTGCAGCCGGTTCAGGTCCTTACCGGGCCGGCCAGCTTCCTGGGACGGGCGGTTGCCGGGATTGGCGACCTCTACGAGCGCCAGATCGAGCGGCTCGAGAACCTGCCGAACACACCTGAAGCGCAGGTGGAGCGCCAGGCCATCATTCAGCAGGCCACCAGGATCATCTCCCGCTTCGGTCTGATCGCGCCACCTACGCTCGATGATCCGGATTTCGTCAACCGGGTGGTCTTCGGTCCGGGTGGCACCCGCAACGGGCCCAAGCCGAGGCTCTCCTACCTCTTCCCCAACGCCGACAGCGCCCAGGTCCTGCTGCGCCTGAGGTCCGACCTCACCGACGCCGAGCGCCGCGAGACGATCGAGCTGATCGAGACGGTCGCCGCTGATGAAGCCACCCAGCTGACCACCGGCCCCTACGTCGTCTCGGGTTCTCCGGTCGTCTTCGAGGGGCTCGGCGACTCGATCCAGATCGGCGTTGTCATCCTCGCGGTGGCGGCCCTGATCCTGATGTCGATCGCCCTGGCCCTGGTCTTCGGCTCGACCTGGCGTCTGCTCCCTTTGCTCATGGCGCTGAGTGCGGTGCTGATCTCGGCCGGTCTGCTGCGGCTGCTCGGGGGCCAGCTCTCGCTCGCCGCTCTGGGGGCCGCTCCGATCCTGATCGGCCTCTCGGTCGATTACGCGGTCCAGATCCAGGCCCGCTTCGACGAGATGGACGGCTCGCTGGAACCATCCGAGGCCGCCCGGGTCGCCGGTCGCCTCGGCATGCCGATGATCGCCATCGCCTGCCTGGCCACCGCATTCGGTTTCGCCTCCCTCGGGCTGTCGCAGTTTCCGCTGGTCGCCGAGTTCGGCCTCCTGCTCGGGGCCGGAGTCTTGGTCTGCCTCCTGGTGACATTCCTTTTCGGCTTCGCGGCGCTTTCCCTGCGCGGACCGGGGCGCGGGGGGGAGGTCCGCGCCGGTCGTTTCGGTCCGGTCGAGTCCGCCCGGCACTGGGCCAAGTCGGCGATGGCACTGGCCATCCTCGCCCCGTCTCGCCTGCTCCTGGTCAGCCTGCTGGTCGCCGTCTGTGGCTGGGCGGTCAGCACCCAGGGCAGCCCGGCCACCGAGATCAGCCAGCTGCTGCCGAGCCGCAACTCGGCGGTCGAGGACCTGGACCGCCTCGACCGGGCGACCGGTTCGACCGGGGAGATTGACCTGATCGTTCGCGCCGATGACGTCGCCGACCCCGAAGTCGTCGCCTGGCTCGACCGGGTCCGGACCGAGATCCTGGTCCGCTCGGGCTACCAGCGGGGTGAGCAGGTCTCGTGCGAAGGGGCGGAGCTCTGTCCCGGGCCTTCCATTCCCGACTTCGTACCCGACGGTGGCCGGGGGTTGGACTCGACGCAGATCCGGGAGTCACTGCGTACCCTTCCGCCGAACGAACGCGAGGCGATCATCGCCGGCGGGCTCGGTCCGGAGGGGTCGCCGACCGAGACCAAGATCCCGTTCATCGTCCGTTCGGGCTCGGTCGACGGCCAGTCGGAGGCGATCGAGCTGATCCGGGATGTCGCGGGGTCGAGCGGGGCCCCGGCCGGGCTCTCCTCCGAACTGGCCGGTCTCCCGGTGGTCGTCACCGAGTCGGTGGATGCCCTCGCGGCTTCGCGTTACCTGCTGATCCTCGCCGCCCTTTTCGCGGTCGCTCTCGTTCTACTGGTGATCTACCGCTCGCCACGCCGGGTGATCGTACCGCTGGTGCCGATCGTGGTCGCCGGCGGCTGGTCCTCGCTTACAATCGCCACGCTCGACATCCCGCTGAACCCGCTTTCGGCGATCCTCTCGGTCATGGTCATCGCGATCGCCACCGAGTTCAGCGTGATCCTCGCCGGGCGCTACTACCAGGACAGGGAGGAGGGCCTGGCCCCTTCCGCCGCCCTCCGCACGGCCTACGGCCGCACCGGGATGGCGATCGCCGCCTCCGGGATCACCGCGATCGCCGGCTTTGCCGCGCTGGTCACGAGCGACGTCGGCATCCTCCGTGAGTTCGGCCTGATCGCCGTACTCGACCTCGGTGTCGCCCTGCTCGGCGTTGCCCTGGTGCTGCCGGCTGTGCTCACCTGGATGGAGCGGCGCAGTTGAGTCCGGACGAAGACCACGACGATCCCGAAGCGGGCCGGGATCCCGCGGCCGATGAGATCGCGGAGCGCGAACGGGAGATCGACGAGCTGCTCAGCGGGAGGGCAGGTGCCTCCAGCCCGACGGGGAGGGACGAAGGGCGTCGGGGGGTCCCCGCCCCGGCCCGGCAGACGGCCGGACCGGCTGCAGCGAGGGCCGAAGGCGCTCCGGTCCGGCGACCGGCCGGGGCGCAGTCCGATCCGGCCGGGGCCGGCAGGGCCGATGCCGGCGCTTCAGCAGCCGGCATCAAGCTGCCCTTCAACTACGGCGCCCTGCTCGGATTCCTTCTCACCGTGGTCATCGTCGTCGTGGTGATCGGTCTGCTGACCGGCCGCGAATCCGGGACGGTCGGCATCGGGGACGTCGGCATCGGCGAGGAGGTGGCGCCTTTCGCGGTCCCGATCGCGAGCTCCGACCTGGAGGGAGACGCCAACATCGACCCGGATGAAGCCTGCGACGTGCCGGGCGAAGACGTACTTCGGATCTGCGATTACTTCGAACGCCCGACGATCGTCTCTTTCTGGTTCACCACCGGTGCCGCCGCATGCATCGACCAGCAGGACGTCTTCGAGACGGTCGCCCGGCGATTCGCCGGTCGGGTCGACGCGGTCTCGATCAACGTCCGCGACGACCGTGACCGGGTCCGGGAGCTGATCGAGGAGCGCGGCTGGGAGGTCCCGGTCGGTCACGACACCGACGGGGCGGTATCCAACATCTACCGGGTCGGAGGCTGTCCGACGTTCCTGTTCGTCGCGCCCGGCGGTGTGCTCGAGAAGGCGGAGATCGGCCAGACCACGGTCGAGGAACTGAGCGCACAGGTACGCTCTTTCGCCGATGGCCAGTAAGTCGAAGAGAAAGGCCGCCAGGCGCCGCAGGAAGCCACCGTCAGGGGAGTCGAGCGCGCCGCCGAAGCCGGTTCCCCAGCGTGACGAACCGCCGAAGGCGCCGTGGGGCGGCTTCCCGTTGACCCAGATCACCGTTCTGGCCGGTCTGGTGCTGCTGGTATTCGGCTTCTTCACTGGCGAAATAACGCCGCTGGTCATGGGACTCCTGCTGGGATCTGCCGGAGGGCTGGAGCTCTCGATCCGCGAGCACTTCGCCGGCTACCGCTCACATACGACCCTGCTCGCAGCGGTCACCCTGATGGTCACCATCGGAGTCACCTACTTCCTCGCCGGCTGGGTGCTCTGGGTCTGCCTGGTCGTCGGGTTGACGGTCTTCGTCGCCTGCTTCTTCCTGTTCCGAAAGGCGTTCAAGACCGCCAGCGGCGGACTCAGCTTCCGGGTGCGCTGAGGCAGCGGGACCGACCGGTCGGGGCCGGTCCCGGACTTCTGAGTTGCCCCGGCCCCGGTTCAGTGGGGGCGGAGCTGGCTGACCAGGAGCATCCGTTGACGCTCGGTCAAAGTCTCGAGTCGCTTGTTTTCGTTGAGTCCGACCGAGGACAGCAGCTTGCGGGTCCTGGTTCGTCCCCAGCGCGACTGGCTGCGGAGGAGTTCGGAGAGGGTCATCGTGCTGGTCTCCCAGGGGCGCTCGGTGATCACCTTGGTCACCGGTACTTCGCCACTGGCGATCGAACGCTTCAGTTCGGCCCGGGCGAGGCGCACCCGGTTCGCCCTCTCGAGTGCCTGGAGGTGCTGGGGCACTGACTCTTCTGACGCAGACGATGGACTTACGGTTGCTTCCACTGACGATCCTCCCTCGGACGGGTTGTTCTCTTGACTGGTCGCGGCATCGGACTTCTGCGGGTGCGGCCACCCTCTTCCAATTTCCCTGTCACTCGGTCGAACGCTCGACTCAGGCGACGTCAACCAAACTAATCAAATCGCCACCGGTCGTCAACGCAGAACCGTCCGAAAATTCGCAAGTAGCAGCATTTTTATTGAGTAAGGACTTAAGAGTCAGGAAAGCTGTTTCGCGAATAATCCGTCAGCCTGTCGTCGCCGGCGCGGGCAGGTCGTCGAACTGTCCGACCACCTCTTCGACGATCCCGAGAGCCTGGTCCAGGTGAGCCCTTTCGTGGGTCGCCATCAGGCTGGTCCGCAGCAGTGCTCCCCCGTGCGGCACCGCCGGATGGATCGCGACGTTGGTGTAGACGCCGGCCTCGAACAGGGCCTTCCAGATCAGGATCGCCTTCCAGTCGTCCCCGATCACCACCGGGACGACCGGCGTGGTGGCCACCGAGCCATCCGGCATGTGACCCGGCTCGACGACCTTCAGCCCGATCGCCTTCAGGCCTTCCCGCAGGTACTCGGCGTTGCCGAGCAGTTTCGAGAACAGCGCGGGTCCTTCGGACCGGCAGATCCTGACTGCCTCGAGCGCTGCGCCGACCGAGGCCGGGACGCCGGATGCGCTGAAGATGAACGAGCGCGAGCTGATCTTCAGGTACTCGACGACCTCGGCAGACCCGGCGATGAAGCCGCCGCAGGACGCGAGGCTCTTCGAGAAGGTACCCATGCGAAGGTCGACCTGGTCCTCGAGGCCGAAAAGCTCGGTCGCCCCGGCACCGCGCTCACCGAGGACACCGACTCCGTGCGCTTCATCGACCATCAGGCGGGCACCGTAGCCGTGGGCCAGCTCGGTTATCCGCGGCAGGTCCGGAAGGTCTCCCTCCATGGAGTAGACCCCGTCGACCACTACCAGGATGCCGCCACCGTCGGTCTGGGCCCGCTGCAGCATCTTCTCCAGCTTGTCCATCTGGTTGTGACGGAAGGGCCTCAGTTTGGCGCCCGAGAGCTTGCAGCCGTCGAGTATCGAAGCGTGGTCGCCGGAGTCGGCGATCACCGTGTCCCCGGGACCGAGGATGGCCTGGAGGCATCCGAGATTCGACTGGTATCCGGTCGAAAAGACGATCGTCTGCTCGGTCTCCATCCACTCGGCGAGTTCGGACTCGAGCTCGACGTGCAGCGGTGTGGTTCCGTTGAGCAGCCTCGAGCCGGTCACCCCCGTTCCGTAGGTGTCGAGGGCTTCGCGCGAGGCCTGGCGGACCCGTTCGTCACCGGTCAGGCCGAGGTAGTTGTTGGACCCGAGCATGATCGTCTCGCGTCCCTCCATCTGCACGACGGGGCCGGCCTGCGAGGTCAGCAGACGGAAATAGGGGTTGAGGTCGGCAGCGTTGGCCGCCTCAAGCTGTTCCCGGCGCTCGTGGTTGCGGACCTTCTCGAACAGGTCGACCGGCGCCGAAGTGGTTTTGCTCATGACCTCAGTCTGCCAAAAGCCGGGGCGGCAGCCAAGTGCCGGGGGGAAAGCACGGCCTTCCGGTGCCCCCGGAAGCCCCGGGGCTTCGTAGCACTAGGATTGATCGGTCATGTTCAGAGCCGACCAGCCAGGGGAACAACGTGGATAACGGAATCGTCGTCACCGGACTGGTCCGCCAGTTCAAGAACGGCCCCCGCGCGGTCGACGGAATCGACCTCGAGGTGGCACCCGGGGAGATTTACGGCTTCCTCGGCCCCAACGGCGCCGGCAAGTCGACCACCGTGCACATGCTGACCACGTTGCTGCCGCCGAGCCAGGGCAGCGCGACCGTGGCCGGCTTCGACGTCGCCACCGAGGGTCCCAAGGTCCGCCAGGTGATCGGCGCGGCACTGCAGGAGGCCGCGCTGGATCCCCACCTGACCGCCACCGAACACATGCGGCTGCAGACGGCGCTTCACGGCCTGCCCCACGACCTTCGCAAGAAGCGGGGCACGGAACTGATCGAGAGGGTCGGGCTGTCCGACGCCGCCGACCGCAGGGTGGGCGGCTATTCGGGCGGCATGAAGCGCCGGCTGGACCTCGCCCTCGCGCTGGTCCACGAGCCGAGCGTGCTCTTCCTCGACGAACCGACCACCGGCCTGGACCCCCAGAGCCGTTCGGCGCTCTGGGACGAAGTGACCCGGCTTTCCCGCGACGACGGCGTCACCGTCTTCCTGACCACCCAGTACCTCGAAGAGGCCGACCAGCTGGCCCACCGGGTCGGGATCATCGACGAAGGCAGGATCGCCGCCGAAGGTACACCGGCGGCGCTCAAGTCGGAGATCGGCAGGCCGAGCGTCGAAGTCTGTCCGCATGACGGCTCCCGGCGTGAGGAGGCCGCCCGGATCCTCGACGGTTTCGGCGAACGTATCGATGACGGCACCGGGGCGATCGAGGTCCGGCTCAACGACGGCTCCGACGGTCTGGTCGGCATCGTCCGGGCCTTCGACTCGGCAGATATCGAGCTGGCCAGTCTGGTCCTCAACGAGCCGACGCTCGACGACGTCTTCCTTGCCAAGACCGGGCGTCACCTCGAGGGTGCCGGGGAAGAGGAAGCCGACGGAGAGGGTCAGTCCGACGAGGCGATGACCGTCGGCTCCGGGGCCCGCGGGCAGTGAGCAGCGCCGTCGTTACCGGTTCTCCGCTGCCGATCCAGATCGGCGCCATGGCCGGAAGGTCCGCGGTCCGCCTGATCCGCCAGCCGGCGGCCGTCGTTCCCAGTGTGATCTTTCCGCTGTTCCTGCTGGCGGTCAATACCGGTGGCCTCAACTCAGCCACCGACATCCCGGGCTTTCCGACTGACTCCTACATCACTTTCGCGCTCGGTTTCACTTTCATCCAGGCGGCGATCTTCTCGACCATGAATGCCGGTCAGGCGCTGGCCCAGGACATCGAGAACGGCTTCTTCAGCCGGCTCGTGTTGACCCCGATGCGGCCATCGGCATTGATGGCGGGCCAGCTGGCCGGACTCGTCCTGCTCGGACAGATGCAGGCGCTGCTCTACCTTGCGGTCGGCTTTGCCACCGGGGCCGACTTCGCCGCCGGCATCGGCGGAATCGTCGTGCTGTCGGTGCTGGTCTCGATCATCTCGGTCGGCTTCGGCGGCATCGGGCTGATCATGGCGCTGCGCACCGGTTCCGGGGAGGCTGTCCAGGGGATGTTCCCGCTGATGTTCGTACTGCTCTTCTTCAGCTCGATGGCATTGCCGCGGGATCTGATCGAGCAGGACTGGTTCCGTTTCCTGGCAACGATCAACCCGGTCAGCTACATGATCGAGGCGATCCGCAGCCTGATGATCGTCGGCTGGGACACCGAGGCTCTGGCCCTCGGCTTCGGCATCGCGATCGCGCTCGCCGTGACCACGATCACCGTGGCGGCCTTCACCCTTCGCGGAAGGATGCTGAAGTCGTGAGCGGCGCCTACCTTTCTTCCGCCCTGGGAATCACCTGGCGCTACCTCCACAACCTCTATACGCGGCCGGCGATGTTCATCCCGTCGCTGCTCTTCCCGCTCTTCTTCCTCGCCGCCTTTGCCGGCGGGCTCTCGGCGGTGGGCGATACCCCGAACTTCGGCTACTACGACTTCACCGCATTCCAGTTCTGCTTCATCCTGATCCAGGCTTCCTCGCTGGCCGGAGTCTTCGCCGGCTTCTCGATTGCCGGCGACTTCGAACAGGGGATGGGGCGTCGCATGATGCTGGCGACCCGCCGCCGCAGCGCAATCGTTCTCGGCTACGCGATCGGGGCAGCCGCCCGGCTGGGGGTGACCTGGACCGTGGTAACTGGTGTCGCCCTGCTGGGTGGCATGGAAGTGGCCGGCAGCGGGGTGGACCTGGCCGGCATGTACAGCCTCGCGCTGCTCTCGAACGTGGCCGCGCTGCTGTTCGCGGCCGGCATCGCCCTGCGTTTCCGCACCCTCCAGGCCGGTCCGCTGATGCAGATGCCGGTTTTCATCATCCTCTTCCTGGCGCCCGTCTACGTGCCGCAGGCTCTGCTGACGGGCTGGATCGAGCCGGTTGCTTCGGCCAATCCGGTGACCGCCCTGCTCGACGCCGCCCGAAGCCTCATGGCCGGTGAGCCCACCGGTGTCCTGGCCGCCTTCGGGATCGCTTTCGGAATGATCTTCATCCTGGCCTTCTGGGCGATGCGCGGCATGAGGAGTGCCGAAACAGCGGGCTGACAGGCCCCCCTGGCCGGCGGCCGGCGGTCCCGACCCGTAGGAGGAGGCCGACGCGCCACGGCGAAAGACCGCTCATGGGAGACCGATGGGGAACGGGCAGGGTAGAGGCCTTCAGCGACGGGGTCTTCGCGATCGCGATAACCCTGCTGGTCCTGGAGATCGGTGTGCCCGAGAGCCAGCTCGACGACCTCTGGAAGGGGATCGCCGACCAGTGGCCTTCCTACTTCGCCTACGTGACCAGCTTCGTCACGATCGGGGGAATCTGGCTGGTTCACCACGCCATCTTCCGCCGGTTGAAGAACGCCGACGTGACTGTGATGCGGACGAATCTCCTGTTGCTCATGCTGGTCTCCTTTCTGCCCTTTCCGACCAAGCTCCTGGCCGAGACACTCAACGCGCCCTCTGAGGAAACCGCGGCCGTCATTCTCTACGGGGTGGTCCTGCTCGCGATCTCGATCACGGCGAGTCTGCTCTGGCGGCACATCGGGCGCAATCGTGACCTGCTCGAACCCGGGGTATCAGTGGAGGAGATCAACCGTATCGCCAAGGTGACGGCTCCCAGCATCGGCTTCTACGCGGCGGTCATCCTACTCGCTTTCGTAGCCCCCCAGGTTGCCGCCGTCGGCTTCCTGGTGATCGCCATGGTCACCGTGTTCCGGCAACGGGGCGACCACTCGGCCGGCAAGGCCGCAGCGGACTGATGCTGGAGCGATCCGTCCGGTGGGCGGGTCTTGGTGCTAGTTTCGGTTCGTGTCCTCCCTGACCGTCAGGCCGGTTTCCGGCCGCCGCGACCTTCGTCGCTTCGTCAAGACCCCGTTCTCGATCCACCGGGACCACCCGCAATGGGTGCCGCCGCTGATCCTGGATCGGATGAACTTCCTCAACCGTTCGAAGAACCCGTACTTCGACCACGCCGAGGTCGAGCTGTTCATCGCCGAGCGCGACGGTGATGCGGTCGGCAGGATCAGTGCCCAGATCGACTCTCGCTGGGACGAGTTCCGTGGCGGCAACGACGGCCAGTTCGGGTTCTTCGAGACGATCGACGATCCCGAAGTCGCGACGGCTCTACTCGATGCGGGCTGCGACTGGCTGGCTTCCCGCGGACGGGAAAAGGTCTACGGACCGATGGACTTCACGACCAACGATGAAGTCGGGATCCTGATCGAAGGCTTCGAGCACCGGCCGGTGATCCTCGAGCCCTGGCACCCGCCGTACTACCAGCGGCTCGTCGAAGGCGCCGGCTTCGGCAAGGCCATGGACCTGCTGATGTGGCACCTGGAGATGGGCAAGCTCCAGAAGGGCCTCGAGTTCCACCCGGCCATCCACGAAGCCGCCCAGAAGAGCCTCGACGAGCACGACATCACGATCCGCCCGATGAAGAAGTCGGACATGGCTGGTGAGGTCGCCCGTTTCCACGAGGTCTACAACGAAGCCTGGGGAGACAACTGGGGCTTCGTCCCGATCACTGACGATGAGGTCGAGTTCCACGCCGCCAGCCTGAAGCTGGTCCTCGACGAAGACTGGGCGATGATCGCCGAGACCGCTGACGGCGAGGTGGTCGGTGCGGCGCTGACCCTTCCCGACATCAATCAGGTCCTGGCGAAGATGAACGGACGGCTGCTTCCGTTCGGCTGGCTGAAGTTCCTCCGGGGCAGGCGCAGGATCGACGTCGTCCGGATCCTCGCTCTCGGCGTCAAGAAGAAGTGGCAGCACACCGGTGTCGCCGCAGCACTGTACGTCCGCCACATCCAGACCACCGACCCGGACGGTGTGATGACCGGCGAGGCCGGTTGGATCCTCGAAACCAACGAACCGATGAACCGCGCCCTCGAGGGCATGGGCGGCGTGGTCGACAAGAAATTCCGGATATACGAGAAGTCGCTCTGAGCGGAATCCCTCTCCGTTCCGACCACGGCCGCCGGTAGTGTTCCGTTCGTGACAGATTTCGAAGTAGACGGAGAGTTGGTTTCAGAAGAGGACGTCGAGCCGGGCGAGCCCGACTCGGTCCGTGCCCTCCCGCGGGAGTACGAAGCAGAGAAGTCGGCCCTGCCGGCTATCCGCTCGGAAATGACCACTGCGGCCATCGCGGTCGCGGGTGGGGCCCTCGCCGGTGCGGCGACGGTCGCCGCGGTCCGGGCGGTCAGCGGCGGCGGTTCGAAGCGCCGGGGCGCGCGGATGGCGAAGAGGTCGCGGCCGTCCAACGTCGTCGCGAGCCGCTCCTTCCTGGTTGACGTTCACGTTCTCGGCCGCTGAGCGGAGCATCGTGACCGAGTTCGAGCGGGACCCGGTCGAGATCGAGGTCAGGCCGGTTTCACCCTTCAGGCTGCCTCGAAGCAACGGCAGCGACCGGATCGTCCAGAGGTACGGCAGTGGGCTGAGGCGCCTGCTGATCACGGACGGGGCTCCGGTCGTGGTCTCGGTCAGGCCTTCCGGCAGCGGCAGCTACCGTTTCCTGGCACGTCCGGTGCCACCCGAGCGGGTATCCGGACCGGGAAGCGGGAAGCTGGTCGAGGCTGATTCCGGGCGCCTCGAAGCCACTCTCGACGCCTTCCGTTTTTCGCTCGGCATCGACGTCGACATGGCCCCCTTCCGGGACGCCTTCATCGGTGATCCGCTGCTCGGCCCGGCCATCCGTCAGCGCATCGAATCGAGGTCCTCCCGTCGGGCCGACCCCTGGGAGGCCCTGGCTTGGGCGGTCACCGAGCAGTTGATCTCCTACCGGAGTGCCGCTGCGATCCAGCGTCGGATGATCCGTCGCTGGGGGATGGTGCTGGAAGAGCCCGCCCCGGCTGGACCGGCCGGCCGGATGCCCGTGAGCGGTGCTCTCCGCACGCCGCCAACGCCCGAGGCGATCGCCGGCGCTTCGCCGGCTGAACTCCAGGCCTGCGATTTGAGTGCGAAGCGGGCGATGGCGCTGATCCGGTGTGCGAAACAGATCTCGGGCGGGCGGGTCGACCTCCATCACCCCGAGGACGACCGGCGGTTGCTGGCGATTCCCGAGATCGGACCCTGGACCCTCGCCTGCCTGGCGCTGAGGGGAAGGGGGGACCCGGACGCCCTGCTGGCCGGCGACCTCGGACAAATCAAGCTGGTCGGAGCACTGGCCGGCCTGGGCCGGCCGGCCGAGATAGAAGAGGTCGAGGCCTTCTACGCCCCCTACACACCGTTTCGGGGCATCGCCGGGGACTTCCTGCTGGCCTCGCACGGCCGGTCCGTCTCCGGGCCGGGCAACCGCTCGAAGATCCGCCAGGCCACCCGGGCCGCCTGACCGGGCCACCCGTACCGCGACTCAGCCGGTATCGACCCTTCCGGTCGGCAGCAGTGAATTGGTCAGCGCGTCGACCGCTCGCTGGGGGGCGTTCAGGACATCGTTGCTGACCGCCCAGTTGATGAAGGTCTGCCAGCGGGCCGTATTCATGTAGCCGAACGGCCGCCTGCCGTTGTCCTGGGCCAGCAAGGGAAGGGTCACGTCGAGCTGGGCATCCGTGGTCTTCGGATCAAGCGCCTTGTTGGCGGCGATGATCGACTCGCGCGCCAGGTTCGGCTGGGCCACGGCGTCATTGGTGCCGCGCTCCAGGGCCTTCAGGAAAAGGCGGATCGACTCCGGGTCCTCTTCGACCCGGCTGCCCTTCGCGACGAGCACCATTTCGCTGTAGGTCGGGACTCCGAGCCGGTCGACCGGGTTGATGACCGGCTTTCTCCCCGAGAGCCTCAGGTCGACCCCCTCGATGTTCCAGAACGGTCCGAGCGTCGCCTGTGCCTTGCCGCTGAGTATCGACGGAAGCAGGCCCTGGCCGACCCCGACCTTGGTCACGTCAGATTCGCTCAGTCCGGCCCGTTCGAGGATCGTCCTCAGGTAGGCGTCCTGATACGGGATGCCGGCGGTCGAGATCGTCTTGCCCTTCAGTCCCTTGACGTTCTTGATCCCGGTCTTTTCGAGCCAGATCATCGAGGTCAGCGGCTGGCCGATCACGGTTGAGACCGATACCACGTCGAGTCCCTGCTGCCTGGCGAGCAGGACTTCCGGTTCGTAGGAGATCGCCAGGTCTGCCCTTCCCGCTGCGACGAGCTTGATCGGCAGGGAGGGATCGGTCGGGGCGTCGAGGGAGACGTCGAGGCCGGCGTCTTCGAAGTAGCCCTTCTCCTGGGCCACGAAGAAGCCGGCGTGATCCGGGTTGGCGTACCAGTCGAGAGCTACGCTGAACGATTCCCGGACTGGCGTTACGTCCTCCGACTTGCCCGAGCAGGCGGCAACCGTGAGCGCAGTCAGCAGGGCAAAGAAGAGAAGGGCCAGCTTTTTCATCGGACTCCGGTCGGGAAGCATGGAAGGGAGCCGCAGGTTATCGCCATCGGACCAGGCGCCGTTCAAGCAGCGACACCAGTGCGAACAGCGATATCGCGATCGCCGACAGGACGAAGACCGAAGCGAACATGCGCGCGGTCTCGAGCTGGGCGTTGTCCTGGAGCATCAGGTAGCCGAGTCCCCGGTCGGCTCCGGCCCATTCCCCGAAGACCGCCCCGATGACCGCCACCGCCACCGCGATCTTCGCGCCGCTGAACGCGTAGGGAAGCGCGGTGGGCACTTCGACCCGGGTGAAGATCTGGGTCCGGCTGGCGTAGAGCGTCCGCATCATCCTGACCCGGTCGCGGTCGACCGACTGCAGTCCGTCGAGTGTATTCACGGTGATCGGGAAATAACAGATAAGGGCGATTACCGCCAGCTTTGGGCCGATCCCGTATCCGAACCAGACCACGAGGATAGGTGCGATCACAATGATCGGGATCGTCTGTGAGGCGACCACCAGCGGGTAGCTGGCCCGTCGCAGCAGCTCCGAGAGGTGCAGCGCGGTGGCGGTCGCCAGCCCGAGCGCGACGGCGATCAGGAAGCCGATCACGATCTCGACCAGGGTCACCCGGGCGTTCTCGGCGATCAATGACCGGTCCTGCCAGAGCACCTCGGCGATCTGCGCCGGGGACGGGACAAGGAAGTCCTCGAGGCCGAGCCGGTCGGCCAGGAAGCCGCTCGAGGCCGCCAGCTGCCAGAGGCCCACCAGCACCAGCACCAGCAGCATCGGCAGCACCCAGCCCGAGGCCCCGCCCTCGCGGCCATCGACCCGGTCGGCCCCCGAACTCACGGTCCGGGCTTTCCGGCCGTATTCGACGGCGAGATCAACCGCTCGAGGATGCGCTCGCGCAGCGCGGTGAACCCGGGGGAGGTGACCTGTTCGCTCCTCGGCGCAGCCGGGTCCCGTGGCGACTCGATCCGCTCGAGCACGCGTCCGGGTCGTGAGCTGACCACCAGCACCGAGTCGGCCATGTAGAGCGCCTCCTCCACGTCGTGGGTGACAAGAACGGTCGTCCGGTTGCCGTCGGCAAGGGTCGGCCTGAGCCACTCCTGGAGTTCGGCCCGGGTGATCGCGTCGAGCGCGGCAAAGGGTTCGTCGAGCAGGAGTACGCCTTTTTCCGAGAGCAGGGTCCGGAGAAAGGCCACCCGCTGCCTCATCCCGCCGGAGAGTTCGTCCGGACTGGAATCCTCGAAGCCTTCGAGTCCGAACCTGGAGAACAGTCCTGCGGCCTGGCGGCGGGCGTCCGCCCTGGAGGCGCCGTTGTTCCTCAGGGCAAGCGACGCGTTGTCGAGTGCGCTGTACCAGGGCAGCAGGCAGTCCGTCTGGGGCATGTAGGCGCAGCGGGCCAGCCGGGCTTCGGCCGCGCTCTCGCCGCCGACCGAGATCGAGCCCCGATCGGGTTCACGAAGACCGCAGATCAATTCGAGAAGGGTCGACTTGCCGCAGCCCGAGGGACCGACGACGGCGACCGTCTCTCCGCCGGCAACCTCGATGTCGAAGTCTTCCAGCGCGCTCAGGTCGGCGAATGAGTGACCGAGGTCGCGGCCCGACAAGGAAGCTGTCATCCGTTGCGATTCTAGGTGCTGGCCGCGTGAGGGGCTAGCATGCGCGGGTTGCCGCATTCCTGACTTTCCGTGTCAGGAGAGTCAGGCAAGCGATGAAGAATGGAATTCTCAATTGCGATAGTGCTGTTCGGCCTGGGAATCGGCATCCTCGTAGGTATGACCGGGATGGGTGGTGGAGCCCTGATGACCCCGCTGCTGATCCTGCTTTTCGGGGTCTCGCCGACCACGGCGATCGGAACCGACATCCTCTATGCGGCGATCACGAAGACGGTCGGCGGATGGCGACACCTGAAGATGAAGACCGTCAACCTCGGTCTCGTCTTCTGGCTTGCAGCCGGAAGCGTGCCCGCGGCGGTATTCGGTGTCCAGCTCGTATCGATCCTGCAGGACCGGCTCGGGGAGGACAGGCTCGATTCGCTGGTTTACGCCGTGCTGGGTGGCACGCTGCTGATGGTCGGCATCATCACCCTGGCCCGGGCGATGATCCTGGCGCACACGATCCAGGAGCGCGAGGATTTCGAGCTCAAGCTCCGTCACAAGGTCGCCGCGGTGATCATCGGGGCGACCACGGGATTCGTGATCGGGGTTACGTCGGCGGGATCGGGCACCGTCATCGCCGTGTTGCTTATCGCCGTCTACAGGCTCACCCCGAAACGGGTGGTCGGAACCGACGTGGTGCATGCGGCGGTCGTACTCTGGGCCGCCGGAATCGCTCATTTCGGGCACGGAAACGTCGACCTCGGCCTGGTCGGCAACATCCTGCTCGGCTCGGTGCCGGGTGTGGTGATCGGAGCGGCGCTGATGAACCGGGTCAATCAGGACCACATCCGGATCGCCCTCGGGGTCGTGCTGATCGCCTCCGGCATCGCGACCGTACAGAAGGGCGACCCTGTCGTCTGGCCGATCGCCGCCCTTGTTGCCGGCATCGGATTTGGCTTGATCCTCATGGCCCCTCGCTGGTACGGGCGTTACCGGCCCGACAACGGATCCCCGCCGGGCGGGCCCGACAGTCCGCCGGCCGGTGATCAACCCTGATGAGCAACCCGGCGGGCTCCCCTGCGCCAGCGTCCAGACGCAGGCGAGTGCTGGTTTACTAGTCCGGTGCGCGTTTCAGCCAAGACCGATTACGCTGTCAGGGCCTCAGTCGAGCTGGCCGCTGCCCCCGACGGACCGGTCAAGGGTGAGCACCTGGCGGAGGCACAGGACATCCCGCTCCAGTTCCTCGAACACATTCTGCTCGACCTGAAGAGGGCCGGGATAGTCCGTGCGAAGCGCGGTGCCAAAGGCGGATACTGGCTAGCCAAACCGGCCGGTGAAGTCAACCTGGCCGAGGTGATCCGGGCGGTGGAGGGCCCGATCGCGCATGTCCAGTCAGCTCCACCGGAATCCATTTCGTACCGGGGGAGCGCCGACGGCCTTCAGGAAGTCTGGATAGCGGTCCGGGCGAGCCTGCGTGAAGTGCTCGAGAACGTGACCCTGGAGGACCTGGCCAGTGGCGAGCTCCCCGAGGCGGTCACCAGGCTCGCAGGCAGGAGCGACGCCTGGAAACCCCGCTGAACGATGGGGTATCCTGATCGCAGGGAGTTTCACCGAATGGCAGCATCTTTCTGCCGGGAGACTGAGAGGATTCGCCAGTGGCCGACGAACTGAGCAGACAGGGGCTCACCCGCCGTGACGCGCTGCGGGTAGGGGCCGGGGCAGCCGGTGGTGCAGCATTCGCCGGTGGCTTTCTCGGGAGGGCACTTGAATCGATGGCGGCGCCGGCCGTGGTCGGGGCAGGACCCTACGGACCGCTCAACCCGCCGGACAGCAACGGCGTGATGCTGCCCGACGGATTCAGCTCGAAGGTGGTCGCCCGCACCGGCGAGACGATCGGCCGCCAGGGCTACGTATTCCACGGCCTGCCCGACGGCATGGGCACCTACCGGACCGACGACGGTGGCTTCATCCTCGTCTCCAACAGCGAGCTTCCGAACATCCCTCCTGCCTGGGAGATCGGGACGGCCGCGATCCGCTTCGACAGGAGCTTCAAGGTGACCGATGCGTACCCGATCCTCAAGGAGACCGGCATAAACTGCGCCGGCGGCGTGACGCCCTGGGGAACCTGGCTCTCCTGCGAGGAGTTCGAACGGGGCAGGGTTTTCGAGTGCGACCCGTGGGGAAAAGAACCGAGCCAGGTGAGGCCAGCGATGGGAGTGTTCAAGCATGAGGCCGCGGTGATCGATCCGGTCGGCAAGCATGCCTTTCTTACCGAGGATCTCGGCGACGGCTGCTTCTACCGCTTCCGCCCCGACAGCTACCCCGATCTTTCCAGCGGCAAGCTCGACGTCGCGGTCGTCGGCGTCGACGGCAAGGTGACCTGGGCCGAACTGCCGGACCCGCAGTTCACCGGTGCCGTCCCGACCCGGCAGCAGATTCCTGAAGCGACGACCTTCCGTCGGGGGGAAGGTGCCTGGTACGACGACGGCATAGTGTATTTCGCAACCACCCAGGACGACCGGGTCTACGCCTACAACTGTGCGGATGAAGAACTCGAGGTGCTCTACGACGGAGTCGCTCTGGGCGACGAAGCTCCGCTCCACGACACCGACAACGTGACCGTCTCACCGGTCTCCGGTGATCTCTACGTCTGCGAAGACGCTGATGACCTTCAGGTCTGCCTGATCAGCACCGAGGGCGAGGCGGCAGCATTTCTCCAGCTTCCCGGTCCGGACCACGTCAACTCCGAATTGACCGGCCCGGTCTTCGATCCGACTGGACACCGTTTCTATGTCGCTTCGCAGCGGGCGGTCGGCGGCGGCACCGTTTTCGAGATCGAGGGTCCCTTCCGCCGCACCCGTCCGGAACCGTTCCCGGACAGGACCAGGCCGAAGGTGAAGGTCAAGGTCCTCGGCAAGCCCAGCCTCCGCGGCCTGGTCAGGTCGGGCCAGACCTTCAAGATCTCGGTCAGGGACGACAGCCCTCCGGTCGAACTGGACATCAAGCTGGTCACGAAGCTGAAGCGGGCCGCCGGCAAGGGCTCCCGTCAGGTCACGATCGCCCGCAAGAAGGCCCGCATCGGGGGATCCGGGACACGCCGGATAAAGGTCCGGCCCGGGAGGAGCTTCCGGCAGCGACTTCGCAAGCGCGACGTAGCCCAGGCCAAGCTGGTCGTCGTCGCGACCGATGAAGCGGGCAACCGCAAGAAGACAGTCAAGCGCCTGCGCTTTGGCTGAACCCGCGCCCGCGCCGGGTTTGGTCTCAGTAGCGGTGGCGGGTGGCCTGGGTACTGGGAGGCTCGAGCGAAGGCCGGCCGGCGGCGACGATGTCGACGAAGCGCTCCAGGTGTTCCGTCTTCCAGCACTCGAAGGCGCCATCGCAGAAAGGAACGTAGGCGCTCATGACCGAATCCCCGTAGTTCCAGTAGAGCTCCGGCTCGGGATTCAGCCAGAAGGTGCGGTTGGCCCGCTCGGTCACCTTGGCGAAGGCTTCCGAGGCAGGAGGGCGGCCGTTGGTCCGGGCGTCGCCGAGCACGATCACGGTCGAGCGCGGACCGAGGTCACTTGATACGTCGTCGAGGAACTCCCGCCAGACCCGGCCGTAATCGGTGTAGCCGGAGATGTCGGCGACCCCGCCCTCCGAGGTGATCCGCTCCGAGATCGCCGAGAAGTCACGCTCGTCCTCGAAGACGCTGGTCACTTCGGAGATCCGCTCGATGAAGACGAAGCTGCGCAGCTTGCGAAATGAGTCGTGCAGGGCGTGCAGCACCGAGAGGAAGAAGGTCGAAGCCGAGCTGACCGAGGTCGAGACGTCGCAGAGCACGTAGATCTCCGGCTTGCGGGGACGGCGCGGCTTGTAGCTGAGGTTGAGCGGCACCCCGCCGGTCTCGAGTGAAGAGCGCATCGTCTTGCGGACATCCACCTGACGGGCCCGTTTGGCGCCTCGCGGATCGTGTCCGAGCGTCGCCAGCCGTCGCTTCATCTGGGCCACCGCCTTGTGGACCTCGGCCAGGTCCTGGGCGCCGCGCATCGGCAGGGCGCGATTCAGCTGCGACAGCGGCCGGGCCGGTGGCAGATCTCCCTGCCGGGCGATCTGTCGGCGCTGGAGTTCACGCCTGAGCTGCCGCTCGAAACGGGCCAGCCGTTCGCGGTCGAGCGGCTCCCGCTTCTCTCCATCGGGCCCCGGTGAGTCGGCGGGACTGAGGCCAAGCCCGCGGCGGATCCGCTGCAGGTCGACCCCGACTACTCCCGAACTGTCGCCCTGGCGCCCGAAGGCTTCGATCGCCAGCCGGGCAAGCTCGTTCATCGCCGACTCGTCGCCGGCCTCGATCGCCTCGCGGACCGCCTGGGCCAGCTGCTCGTGATCGAGTGACTCGAGGGCTTCCCGGGAGATCTGGGCGGTATCGGTCGGGTCCGCTTCGCCGTCCGCGGTCTGTTCCGAGGCAGTCAGGGCGGCCTGTTCGGTGGCCCGGAAGAAGAACCGGTCGAAGACGAGGTCGAAGATCTCGCGGTCCTTCGGGGACTTGGCGACCGTCGTTGCCAGCGCCTCCTTGAAATCGACCGGGCTCGTCCACGGCACGATCTCCAGGGCACGGAAGGCGTCCTGGATCTCGGAGGTCCCGACCGCCGAGCCTTCGCGGCGAAGGTCTTCGCAGAACGCGAGTATCTGCTCGCCCATGCCGGAGGGTGGCGTCATCTCACTTCCCGTTCGAGGCCGGGCCGGCACCGTTGCCGCCGGCGCTGCCGCGCTTGCCGCCGAGCTGCGGCAGTATCTTCGCGGCGACCAGATCGAGGTCGGTGCGGTGCTTGACGATGATTGACAGCGACTCGCGGAAGACCTTTTCGTCGATGTCGTCGGCCCCCATCAGCACGAGGGTCCTGGCCCAGTCGATCGACTCGGCGATCGACGGTGCCTTCTTCAGGTCCAGATCACGGACCATGTCGACCACCTCGACCAGCCGTCCGGCCAGCGCTTCATCGATCTCGGGTGCGTGCAGCCTGACGATCTCGATCTCGCGCTCGGCGTCGGGGTAGTCGAGCCACAGGTAGAGACAGCGCCGCTTCAGGGCCTCGGTCAGTTCGCGCGAGTTGTTCGAGGTCAGCAGCACGATCGGGTGGGTCTTGGCCTCGATCCTGCCCATCTCCGGGATCGTGATCTGGAAGTCGGAGAGCAGTTCGAGCAGCATCGCCTCGAACTCCTGGTCGGTCTTGTCGATCTCGTCGATCAGCAGCACTACCGGTTCCGGGTTGGCGATCGCCCTCATCAGCGGTCTTTCGAGCAGGAACTCTTCGGTGAAGATGCCGCCGAGGCTGACCGGAGCGGAGTCGGAGCCGGTATTCGGCTCGGCCAGCGCTTCCGGATCCCCACCGGTCGACGCCGATGCCTGGATCTGGAGCAGCTGCTTGCGGTAGTTCCACTCGTAAAGGGCCTTGGCTTCGTCGAGGCCTTCGTAGCACTGGAGCCGGACCAGTTCACGGCCGGTCGCGCGTGAAAGAGCCTTGGCCAGCTCGGTCTTGCCCACACCCGCCGGGCCTTCAACCAGCACCGGCTTTCCCAGCCTCTGAGCGAGGAAGGCGATCAGGGCGGTCGACTCGTCGGCCAGGTAAGCCGCTTCACGAAGCGCGTCTTCGACTTCGGAGGGCGAGGACGGTGGGGCTGCGACAGGATCGGCCATGGGCTGAAGGATAGGGGGCATTCACCGGGCCGGGTCATCGACCGAACAGCGGCCTTCGGCATAGGCTTCACCAATGGGAAGGCTCGACGAGGTCGATCTGTCGCTCGACTACAGCAAGAAGAAGGGGCTGAAGAAGCTCGACAAGCAGCAGAAGCGCCTCGCTGCCCTGAGGCTGACTCTCGGCGGACAGATCGGATCGGGCCAGTTCGGACCGCCGGTCTGCGTCGTGATGGAGGGCTGGGACGCCTCCGGCAAAGGCGGAGCGATCAAGAGACTCGTCGCGCCGATGGACCCCCGTCACATCCGGGTCTCGCAGTTCGCCGCACCGACCGCGACCGAACTGCGCCACCACTTTCTCTGGCGCTTCGCCCAGCCGCTGCCGGGCTGGGGAGGCATGGCGGTCTTCGACCGCAGCTGGTACGGCAGGGTGCTGGTCGAGCGGGTCGAGAAGCTGATCAAGAAGCCGGTATGGAAACGGGCCTACCGCGAGATCAGGAACTTCGAGTGTGGGCTCCATGACGAAGGGATGATCTTCGTCAAGCTCTGGCTCCACATCTCCCCGGAGGAACAGCTCCGCCGGTTCGAGGCGAGGGCCGACACTCCGCTGAAGCAGTGGAAGCTGACCGACGAGGACTGGCGAAACCGCGAGCGCCGCGAAGAGTACGAAGAGGCGGTCGAAGACATGTTTGACAAGACCGGTACCGAATGTGCGCCGTGGCACGTGATCTCCGGAGATTCGAAACGTTACGCCCGGGTTCAGGTCCTGAAGACGGTCAACAGGTCGATCGAAGACGGCATGCGTCGCTGGGGCATCGACCTGCCTTCAATCGATTGAGATGTCCCTGACTTCGGATCCGTGGCGCTGCTGCGGTCCGGGTCCTTCCCCGGAGGCGGGCTCCGCCGTCCGGGCAGTTCCACCGCCGTCACTCTGGCCGCTCCGCTCGTCACTCTGGCCGCTCCGCTCCGCATAGAGCGCGAGGAACGACCTGAGCACACCGACCGCTTCGTTCTGGATCGCCTGCACCTGACTGATCGCGTCGGGGGAGGTAGTCGCCCTCACGACGTCGGCCGAGCGGCAGATCGGACACCACTCGAGACAGTGCTGGCTTTCTTCCTGGCTCTCTCGGGGCTCTGGCGCCGGAGGTTCCTCTTCGGCATGGGTCCGGCCGGCCTTCGTTTCGGAGACCTGTCCCCAGAATCGCTCGGCCCCCGGGGGGAGGGTTTCAGTCTGTCGGCGGTTTGGCCGCTGCGGTTCGGACATCGTCGTAGCTGATCTCCAGGATTCCATCTTCGAACGCGGCCCGGCTGGGATTTCTGTCGGCCAGGCCCGAAGGCAGCATGATAGTGCGCCTCACCTCACCGATCCTGATCACCAGTTCCTCGCCGGCCTGCTGGAGTGAGATCTCGTCCTTGGCGACGAAAGGTGCGGCGATGCGGATCACGGTGCCGTTCTCGTCACTGCTCAGTTCGCGCGCCATGCCTTCATGGAGGATCGCCGCCGGGTCCCGGCCGTTGAAAAGCTCCTCGCCGAGCAGGCGATGCATCTCTTCTCCGAGAACCTCGCGGTCGAAAAAGCGGGCGGTCAGGATCGGCACCGGTGCGAAACCCGCCTCGACCTCCTCCAGCTGACCCGCCTGCTGGTCACGCCACGGACCGAAATAGGTGCCGTCGACCTCGTCCGGGAAGACCCGGTTGACCACGACGGCGTCGGTTGGGTAGCCATAGAGGGAAAGGTGGGTGAAGGTGCGGCGGGCCTCGTCGATCACCATGCGCTCCGGGTTCATCACCAGCCGGATAGAACTGTTTTCGCGGTCTCGCAGGATAGTGTCCATGACCAGCAGGTTCTCGATCAGCCGGTCCACCTCTTCCATCATCTCCGGGTCGGGAAGCGGCAGGTCCAGCGCCCGGGCCAGCGGTGCCGCGACGCCGAGCAGGCCGCTGTTCCAGGGGAAGGCCTTCTTCACCCACCAACGGGCCACCTCCGGAAACCCGAGCAGCCTCAGTGTCTCGCCGCTCGGAGCGCAATCGACGATCAGGACTTCGCAGTCTTCGTCGTCCCAGTGCTGCTTGATCCGCAGCAGCGAGAACAGCTCGTCCATTCCGGGGGGACGGTCAGTTCTTCGGCCCGGACCTGGTCGACACCCTGCTTCACCAGCATCGCCGAGAGCCAGGTCGATACACGATCCCAGTTGCGTCTCATCTCGGCCGGGGCGAGCACCTCCTGGCCGAAGAGGTTGGGCGCGACCTCGGTCGCCTCCGAGCCGAGCTCCACTCCGAGCGAATCGGAGAGGCTGTGGGCCGGGTCGGTCGACATCACCACAGTGCGCCTGCCCTCGGCTGCGCACATCCGGGCGGTGGCCGCCGCGACGCTCGTCTTGCCGACGCCTCCTTTGCCCGTATAGAGGATTGTGCGCGGTGGCATTGGCAGGCGAGCGTATACGCTCACCGGCCTTGAAACCGATCAGGCCAAGCTTCATCGCGCTCTGCTTCGCCCTCGCTTTCCTGCCAATCGCGGGCTGTGGTGGTTCCGATCCCGATCCGCAGCAGGTTCTCGACACGGCACTCAGCCGCGACTCGCTGTTCAGTCCGCCGATCGGCGAGGCCGAGGTGGAGGTCGCATCCCTCGGATTCGAGGACAGGGTCCTCGAAAGCCGCCTGCTTGCGATCGACCGCGATACCAACGAATCGCTTCGTGAGGCCCTGGCCGGCTCGGCCACCGACTCCTCGGGGGAAGGCGGCGACCGGGGGCTGTCAGCCCTGATCGACGATCTCTCGGCTGAGGGCTCGGTCGAACTCGACGGGGTGGAGGTGGACAGGGTCTCCGGCTCGATCGACGTCGGCCGGCTGCTCGAGCAGGTCCGACCGCTGACCGGGCAGCCGGGGGCTTCGGAGAGCGAAGCGATCCCGGGTGTCGGTGAGCTCGATCAGCTCGAAGACAGTCTGGTCGCCGCCGAGTTCGTGCTGTTCGCCGAGGAGGAAGACGGCTCGCTCGAGCGCTTCGACCTCATCCTCTCCCTCGACGACACCGAGAATGCACTGCCACCCTCGAGGATCCGCTTCAGCCTGACCAGGCCCGGTTGAGACCCGCGATCGAGACCGCGTTCGGTCAGACCGGACTGCCGGTGACCACGAGGTAGTCGCTGGTCAGCTTCATCGCCCCTGGATCTTCGTTGCCTGCTTCGAGGGTTTCGATGATCTCGGTCCGCAGGCGGTCGTAGCGCTCGTCTCCGACCGCTTCCCTGGCAGCGATCCACATCGGGTGCTTGTCCGCCCACTCATCGCTCATCTGTTTCGGCGAGTCGGCGTAGAAGGAGAGCTGCCGGGTCTCGGTCTGGATCGAGATGCCGTGGTTGGCGAAGAGCAGCTTCAGGTCGCCTTCTGCTCCCCAGTCGAAACGGGGCCGGTCGGCGGGTGGCAGGTCTGTCTGCTCTTCGACCGCTCCCCGGATCAGGGCCCCGACCCTGCTCATCACTCCGGTGTCGACCCAGGTGGTGAGGGCGAGCCGGCCGTTCGGTTCGAGAACCCTCGCGATCTCGGCCGCGATGTCGTCTTCGCGGGCCCCGAAGATCACGCCGAAGACCGAGGTCACGACCTTGAAAGAGTCGTCTTCGAAAGGCAGGCTGTGGAAGTCCGCCTCCAGCCAGTCCACCTCGAGGCCGGCATCCGTGGCCCGGCTCCGGGCGACCTGGAGAAGCCGGACTGCCGGGTCGATGCCGGTGACTTCCGCCCCGCGCGCAGACGCTTCGAGCGAAACGTTGCCGGTGCCGCAGGCGAGGTCGAGGAGTGTCTTGCCGGCCACCGGCTCGACCGCGTCGATCGCCACTGACGCCACGGGTTCGAGCTGGGCGGCGGTCAGTTCGTAGGAACCGGACATCTCAGGTGGTGGTATTGATCTCGACCAACGCCTTCAGCACGACGTCGTCGTGCTTCTTGGGCTGGACCTTGGGGAAGACCCGGGCGACCTTGCCGTCGTCGCCGATGATGAAGGTGGCGCGCTGCACGCCCATGTAGGTCTTGCCGTACATCGACTTCTCGACCCAGGTGCCGTACTTCTCCGCGACCTTGTGGTCCTTGTCGGCCAGCAGGGTGAATCCGAAGTCGTTCTTGTCGTTGAACTTCTTGACCGCCTTGACCTCGTCGGGGGATACCCCGATCACCGTGGCACCGGCGTTCCGGTACTCGTCCATCCGGTCCCGGATTCCGCAGGCCTGCGTGGTGCAGCCCGGCGTATCCGCCTTCGGGTAGAAGTAAAGGACGACGGTCTTTCCCGAGTAGTCGGAAAGGGCGACCGCATCGCCATTCTGATCTTTGAGTTTGAAGTCCGGAGCCTTCTTGCCTGCTTCTAGCACGCCGGGGATTATATGCGGAATCGCACTTTCAGGTGATCGCGGTCGCCTTCAGTAAGCGGGCGAGCGCCTCGCCACAGCTTCCATCGGGATCTTTCTCTGGGTTGAAGCAGGTCAGGTTCAGCCCGATCAGACCTTCTGACGCGGCGATCGGGGTGATCAGGGCTTCGAGTTCCTCGAAGGTCAGGCCGTCGTCCATCAGGTAGTCGGTAGCCGGAAAGGCTGCTCGATCGAGCACGTCCACGTCAAGGTGGAGCCAGAACTGTTGCCCGTCGCGACCCAGTGCGGCGGCGATCGATCTGCCGACCTCGACCAGGTCGGCTCCGCGCAGGGCCTCACGATCGACGATCCGGCCGATTCCGAGTCCGTCGGGCAGGGGCGAGATGAGCTCGGCCTCCTCCTGGTCGCGGGCTCCGATCAGGACCATCCGCTCCGGCTCGACCACCGGGACCGGCCCGATCGCCTCCAGCAGCGAGGGTGGGGCCATTCCCAGCGTCGCCGCCACCGGCATGTCGGCGCCTTCGCCGGTCGGGGAGGTCTCGCCGGTGAACAGGTCGAGGTGGCCGTCGAAGTAGGCGAGGCCGATCTCCCCGAGTGAGTCCCGCGCGCCGGCGAGCGCGGAGGGCAGCAGGGCGCAGCAACCACCGAGGATCAGTGGGATCCGGCCATCGGAGGTCAGGGGGGCGACGCGCTGCCTGACTTCGGCGCTCATCAGGATCACGTCGCCCAGGTCGAGCCAGCCCGAAGCGGCATCACGCTCACCGCCGCGCAGCAGGTTCTCTGTGTCCCCGTCGTCGTTAATACCGGGGGAGAGGTGCCCTCTCAGGGCGGTCGGAGCGTTCTCGGTGCCGCCGGCTTCGCCGACGCTGTCGATCGGCACCCCGAGCAGGGTCAGCCGACCGGTATCCATCAGTCCTCCCGGCCGGGCTCCTGGCCGGTCTCGCCTTCGTCGAGTTCTTCGTCGCCCTGTTCGAGCGCGGTCGCCGACACCGATCCGCCGCTCCCCGGGTGGTAGTGGGTCTGGAAGCGCTCGAGCAGTTCGTCGCGCTGCTGTTCGTCAACCGCGGTCTCTTCCGCGATCCGAACCCAATCGGCGCCCTCGAAGGACTCCATGTTGAAGATCTCCTGGTCGATCGAAGCGGAGTCGTCGACGATCACGACGACCTCGGTCTGAGGGTTGAAGTAGGTGCCCGGCTGGACCGCCAGTTCCTCGAGCTCGTAGATGGCGCGATCTTCATTCATGGCTCCATCCTAAACGCGCTGCCGAGACCGCTCAGCCCCATTCCTTCATCCGGCGCTCGACCTCGGCCTCGATGTCGAGTGGTTGCTCTCCCCGGCGGACCCGGCGCTCGTTGTTGGCGACCACCAGCTGGCGGATCTCGGCCCTGACACCCGTCTCCGAATTCGAAGCGGGGTGGCTCGAGGCCTGCGGCTTCCCGTCTGGGCCGGTTTCGGATTCGACGGCTTCCGCCTTCATCAAACGTTCCATCTCACTTTCGACGTCCAGCCGTCCCTCGCCACGGGCCTGACTGCGGAAGTCGGCAGCCTCGATCATCTGTCGGATCTCTTCGGCCCGCTCCTTTTCGGCGGCGGTCGCCGAATCCGAGCCACTCATGCCGCTGCCGAGGTCATCGTCACGGTCGATCGAGAACTGGCCCTTGCCCAGCTCCGCGAGGCCTTTCCCGGAGCGGGCGAATGCCACCCCGGCGATCGGCAGGACGATCAGGACGGTCAGCAGCAGGACCGCTGAGAATTCGGATGCTCCGACAGCGAGAGTCACACCTTCAGACTAGACCGCTGCCAGGGTCGATCCGATACCCTAGGTCGAAAGTTATTGACTGACCAGTCAATCGGGCCATTTTCGGCTCTTGACTGGCGAAACCCGGCCCGATGAAGCGGCCGACCCCGACCCAAGGAGTTTGATCGACAAGTGGTTGATTTCACGCTGACAGACGAACAGAAGGACCTGCGCGAGATGGCGCACAACTTCGCCGAGAAAGAGATGCGCCCCGTCGCCTGGAAGTACGACGAGGAGGCAAGCTGGCCGCAGGAAGTGATCGAGAAGGCCTGGGAAGTCGGCCTGATGAACAACCACCTCAGTGAGAAGTACGGAGGAGCGGGCCTCGACTACCTCTCCGGCTGCCTGATTGAAGAGGAGATCGCTTGGGGCTGCTCAGGGATCGGGACCTCGATCGGTGCCAACGGCCTCGCCGCCGCCCCGGTTGAACTCGGCGGATCGGAAGAGACCAAGAAGAAGTACCTCGGCATGCTCTCCGAGGAGCCAAAGCTCGCGTCGTTCTGCCTCACGGAGCCCGACGCCGGTTCCGACGTCGCCGGCATGAAGACCCGCGCCGTCAAGAAGGGTGACAAGTACATCCTCAACGGCTCAAAGTGCTTCATCACCAACGGCGAGCACGCCGACTGGTACACGGTCTACGCCAAGACGGACCCGGATTCCGGCAGCCGTGGCATCAGTGCCTTCGTGGTCGACCGCCAGGACGGCATCACCATCGACAAGAAGGAAAACAAGATGGGCCAGCGGGCTTCGAACACCGTATCCCTGACCTTCAACGACGTCGAAGTCCCGGCCGAGAACATGATCGGCGAGGAGAACAAGGGCTTCAAGCTGGCGATGATGACGCTGGACCGCACCCGTCCCGGCGTTGCCGCAATGGCCGTGGGTATCGCCCGCGGTGCCTTCGAGGCCGCTTCCGACTACTCCAAGGAGCGTCAGCAGTTCGGAGTGCCGATCGCGATGCATCAGGCGATCCAGTTCCTGATCGCCGATATGTCGGTCAAGGTCGACGCCGCCCGCCTGCTGACCTGGCTCTCCGCCTGGCAGCTCGACAACGGCATCTCGAACACGCTGTCCTCTTCGCAGGCCAAGCGCTTTGCCGCCGACTCGGCGATGGAGGTCACCACCGACGCCGTCCAGGTGTACGGCGGTTACGGCTTCATCAAGGACTACCCGGTCGAGAAGTTCATGCGTGACGCCAAGATCATGCAGCTCTATGAAGGCACCAGCCAGATCCAGCGCATGGTCATCGCCCGCGAGGTGCTGATGCCGCGTCAGGTCTGACCTCCTGGCGGGCAGGCCCGCAGCGAGAGCATCGGGAAGCGGCGTCCGTTTCGGGCGCCGCTTCTCTGTTGCCCTCCCCCAGGGGTCTCCGGCCCGGCCTTCGGGGATGACCCTGACGCCCGGTTCAACACTGCGTTTCCCTGCTAGCGTCAAACACAACATGGAAGCCACCCTCCCCGAAACCCCCCAGTCAGGAGCATCCGGAGCGACGATCGTCACCGCCTCCGGCCTCACCAAGATCTACGGCGAAGGCGAGGCCGAGGTCAGGGCCCTCGACGGAGTCGATGTCACCTTTGACAAGGGCGTCTACACCTCGATTATGGGCCCCTCGGGTTCGGGCAAGTCGACGCTCATGCACGTGCTCGCCGGGCTCGATACCCCGACCACGGGTTCAGTCAAAATTGAAGGCACCGAGATCACCGAACTCGATGACGGAGACCTGACCCAGCTGCGCCGCGACAAGCTCGGCTTCGTCTTCCAGTTCTTCAACCTGCTCCCCGTGCTCACCGCCGAGGAGAACATCGTCCTGCCGCTCTCGATCGCCGGCCGCAAGCCGGACCAGGCATGGGTCGACGAGCTGATCGGCCGGGTGGGGCTCGGCGACCGCCGGGACCACCGGCCCTCCGAGCTGTCCGGCGGCCAGCAGCAGCGTGTGGCAGTCGCCCGGGCTCTGGTCACCAGGCCGGCGGTGCTCTTCGCCGACGAGCCGACCGGCAACCTGGATTCAAAGGCTTCTCACGATGTGCTCGATCTGCTGCGTGGTGCCGTCGACGAGTACGACCAGACGGTGGTCATGGTGACCCACGAACCCGATTCGGCCGCACACGGAGACCGTCTGATCGCCCTTCGCGATGGCAAGCTGGTTCACGACGCACCGCCGGAGTCGGCCGACGCCGTGATCGAGCTGCTGAAGACCCTCGCCTGAGCCCCGACCCTTGCTGAGCCTCACTTTCAAGAACCTCTGGGCGCGCAAATGGCGCTCCTTCATGACCGCGCTCGCCGTGGTCTTCGGAATCGCCCTGGTCTCCGGCACCTACGTCCTCACCGACACCACCAACGAGGCTTTCAACGACATCTTCGTCGGCGCCAACGAGAACACCGACGTAGCGATCACCGCCAGGGAACAGGTAGAGCAGCAGGACGGCAGCAATCCCGCCTTCGACGCATCGATACTGAACCGGGTGGAGGCGGTCGACGGTGTGCGCCTCGCTTCCGGAGACGTCTTCTCACAGGGGGCGATCCTCGACACGGACGGCGACTCGACCGGCGGTGGTTTCTCGCCGCAGTTCATCGCCTCGGCCGCGCCCGAAGGCCTTGAGACCTCCGAGTACTCAGAAGGGCGTAAGCCAGAGGCACCGGGTGAGGCCGCACTCGACGAGGCGGCCGCGGAGCGTTCGGAGCTCGGGATCGGTGACCAGATTCTCCTGGTCGGTACCGGGGAGGCCAAGCCGTTCACGCTGGTCGGTCTGACCAGGCTCGGCGGAGCCTCTTTCGGTGGCACCTCGATCGCCCAGGTCATCCTCCCGGTGGCCCAGGAGCTGACCGGGGAACAGGGCAAGTTCGACCAGATAAGTGTCGCTGCCGACGACGGCGTGAGCCCCGAAGAACTGCGCGACCGGATAGCCGAAATCGTACCGCAGGATCTCTTGGTCGAGACCGGTGATGAGAACGCCGAGCGCCAGGCCAGTGAGATCAAGGACAGCCTCAGCTTCCTCTCGATCGCCCTGCTCGCTTTCGCCGCGATCTCCCTTTTCGTCGGCTCGTTCGTGATCTTCAATGTCTTCTCGATCACCGTCGCTCAGCGGACCCGTGAATTCGGGATGTTGCGCACCCTCGGCGCCGGGCGATCCCAGATACTCCGCACCGTTCTGATCGAAGGCCTGCTGATCGGGGCCTTCGCCTCTGTGGCCGGGATCCTGGTCGGCTTCGCCCTGGCCGAAGGACTGAGTGCGCTGCTCAAGACCATCGGTGCCGAGCTGCCGAGCAAGTCGCTGGTCGTCGCCCCGCGCACGATCATCGTCTCGCTGGGCATCGGTGTCGGTGTCACGCTGGTGGCATCACTGCTTCCCGCACTGCGGGCAACCCGGGTGCCGCCGATAGCGGCTCTCTCCGAAAGCCTCGTGGCTGCGAAGAAGAGCCGGGTCTGGGTGCGGGCCTTGATCTCGGGCCTGCTGACAGTGATCGGCCTCGCCCTGATCGCTTCGGTTCTGATCAGCGGCACCGACGGCGGCACCGGCGCGGCGCGTATCGGCGGTGGCGCGGTCGCGGTGGTGATCGCGATCTCGGTCTTCAGCCCGCAGCTGGTCCGGCCGATGGCTTCGGCGATCGGCGCTCCGCTGGAGCGATTCGGCCTCACCGGACGGCTCGCCCGTGAAAACTCCCAGCGCAACCCTTCGCGCACCGCCGTCACTTCTGCCGCGCTGATGATCGGCCTCGCCCTGGTCGCCTTCGTGACGATCTTCGCCTCCGGCCTCAACAGTTCGGTCACCAACGTGATCGACTCGAACCTCAAGGGTCAGATCATCCTCCAGGGTCCGGGTGGTTTCAACCCGATCCCGCCCGAAGCTGCCGAGTTGGCTTCCGAGACCGAAGGTGTGCAGGCAGCTTCGGGCATCCGCTACAGCAACGTCAGGGTCACCGGAGCCGGGGGGCGCGATCTCTCTTCAGTCCAGCCGGCGAGCGTCAACGACGTGCTCGAGCTCGACTGGAAAGAAGGCTCGGCGCAGAATCTGGCCGAGCTGGGTGGTCGGAGGGCCGTTGTCTCCGAAGGCCTCGCCGACGCTGCCGACCTATCCCTCGGGGACAGCTTCGAGGTGCTTTCCAAGACCGGCAAGACGGTGGACCTCGAGGTCACCGGCATCCTCGCTTCCGGCAACCTCGACCTGCTCGGCAACATCGTTGTCTCCCAGGAGGAGATGGAACGCGACTTCGGGGTCGACGTTGACTTCTTCGCCCTGGTCAGAACTGAACCGGGGCAGGATGTCGATGTCGTCCAGCAGCGGATCGACGACGCTTTCCAGCAACCTTTCCCGACCGTCGATGTGCTCAACCAGCAGGAGCTCAAGGATAATCAGCAGCAACAGATCAACACGCTCCTGGCGATGATCTACGTACTGCTGGCGCTGGCGGTCGTGGTCTCGCTGGTCGGCATCGTGGTGACCCTGATCCTCTCGATCTACGAGCGCACCCGGGAACTCGGCATGCTGCGCGCGGTCGGCATGTCTCGGCGCCAGGTGAGGCGCATGATCCGCTACGAAGCGGTGATCACCGCCGTTCTCGGCGCGATCGCCGGGCTCATCCTCGGAGTGATCTTCGCTTTCCTGATCGGAATCCCGCTGGAAGGTGAGGGCTTCGCGCTGAGCTACCCGATCCCGGTCCTCGTGATCATCGTGTTGCTGACCGCCCTGGCGGGAGTTCTTGCGGCGATCTACCCGGCCCGCAAGGCAAGCAAGCTCGACGTGCTCGAAGCCGTCTCCTACGAGTAGCACCGCATCGACCCCGGAGTGGCTCGCGGAGCAGATCCGGCCCTGACCCGAGGTCGGTCAGAGGCTCAGTCGCGAATCGGCTTCAAGCGGTCGGAAAAAGTACCGAATAACGCACAAAAAGCCGACCGCTTGACGGGCGCCGGCCTCAGCTGTCGAAGCCGAGGCCGAGGCGGCTCAGGGTTCGCAGCCAGACCCCGTCTTCGCCGCCGTTGAGGTCGGCGGCGGCGATCCGGTTCCGGGTGAACTGGATCACCGGCCAGCGAAGCGGCTCCGGCGGGAAGGGCATCGGGCGCTCACGCACGTACTGGAGCGACTTCAGATCGCTCTCGCGGCCTTCGAGCAGTTCGAGTCCGACGCCTGCAGCAAAGCGGCTCGCGCCGACGCCCAGGCCGGTGTGTCCGACCGCATAGGCGACCTTGTCGTGGTGGGCCAGACCGTAGAAAGCGAAGAAGCGCGAGCAGGTGTCGATCGCGCCACCCCAGCGATGGGTGAAACGGATCCCCTCGAGCTGGGGAAAAGCCGCGTGAAAGCGCTGGGCGAGTCCGGCGAAGCTCTGGTCGCGCTGGTAGTAGCGGTCCTCGACCCTGCCGCCGTAGTTGTAGATCGCGTCGTATCCGCCCCAGAGGATGCGGCCGTCGACGGTCTGGCGGTAGTAGTGGAAGCGGTTGGCTGAATCCCCGATCCCCTGGCGATTGCGCCAGCCGATCGAGTCCTTCTGGGCATCGGAGAGGGGCTCGGTCACCAGGACGTAGTCGAAGACCGGGATGACCCGTGTGCTGACAGCACGCACAGGGCTCTTGAAGGCAGCCGTCGCGAGCAGTACCTTCTCGGCGCTGATCGAGCCGTCGGTCGTGAGCACGTCGATTCCGGCGGCGGTCTCCTTGAGGCCGGTCATCTCGGTGTTCTCGAAGATCGTCACTCCGAGCTCGGCGGCCACGCGGGCCAGGCCGTCGCAGAGCTTGACCGGATCGACCGACCACTCGCCGCTCTTCTGCCACAGACCACCGAGGAACAGTGGCGAGTCGACCTCGGCTCTCATCTCATCCCGGTCGAGCAGGGTGGCTTCGTGGCCGAAGCGCTCGAGATCGGGAACGAGCTCTTCAAGTTCTTCGAACTGCTCGGGGGTCATCGCAGTCTCGAGCACCCCGGCCTTCTCGAGGTCGCATTCGATCCCGTACCGCTCGATCGCTTCACCGATCGCCTCGAGGTTCTCGAGGCCCAGCCGCTCGAGCTCGGGCATCTCGTCCGGGAACCTGGAAAGGCCGTTGCCGAGTCCGTGAACCAGGGAAGAAGACATGAATCCGCCGTTTCGACCGCTGGCACCGATCGCCAGCGTTTCACGGTCGATCAGGGTCACAGCCCGGCCGGGCCGGTCCTCCTTGGCACGGACCGCTGCCCACAGGCCGGTCAGTCCGCCGCCGACGATTACCAGATCGGCTCTGGCACTGCCTTCCAGCGGTTCGAATGGCGCCGGCCTCTCGCGATCGAGCCAGAACGGCATCGGCTTTGCCTCGGCATAGGAGGCCCGGTCGGCGTCGGTGGGGGGTGTGTCTGGCCAGACATGGCGTTTTTTGGCTCTTGTGGAGATCTGACGACTTTAGCCGACGGCCGTTGTATCTTGGAAGAAAGGAAATCAGGGAGGTGTCAGATAGGCCCCCCGAACTGAGACATGTCTGGGGAACGCTTGAGTTTCAGGCCGAAAGATGAAAGACAACTCGAACAACTCTCCGACGATGAACTTGTCGCGTACATCGGCGAGGCTCGCGATGCCGGATCTGACGAGGCAATCAAGCAGGCGACGGCGATGTTGCTCTTTCCGCGCTACCCCCAGCTGCTCGCCGCGATCAGCAAGAAGGTCAAGAGTGCGGAAGACGCCGAGGACATCCTCGCGGAAGTCATTCTCGACATGCTGAACACCGCCTTCAGAGGGACTTTCGCGGGTGAGTTCTTTTCGCTGTTCTACGTGATCCGGGACCGCCGCATCGCCGACTACTACAGGAAGCTCGGGCGAAAGCCCATGGCGGACAACTCGAACCCAGACGGTCCCGA
Source organism: uncultured Solirubrobacterales bacterium (assembly GCA_963709475.1). Classification (GTDB taxonomy): domain Bacteria; phylum Actinomycetota; class Thermoleophilia; order Solirubrobacterales; family 70-9; genus 67-14. Next base: position 364,941 of record CAVPWI010000002.1, read on the forward strand.
CCTGATCGAGGAGCTGCTCGGCTCGGAGGAGTTCACCGCCGAAACGGAAGTCCGGATGCTGATCGATGACTGCCTTGCGGAATACTCCGAGCGTGAATCGACACTGATCAGGATGCGGATAGAAGGCTTTCCCTCAAAAGAAGTGGCCGCCGAGATCAACCGGCTCGGCCTGGCAGGCGATACCGAGATGACCCCGGCCAACGTCGACCAGATATTCGCTCGATTCAAGCACCGGCTGCGCCCGGAGCTCTTTCCCGATGAAGGGGGGGATTGATGAGGCACGTCGACCGTCTGCTGGACGAGTACGCAGCCGCATTCAAGGCCGGGAAGACCGACCCGTGGCCCTACCTCAATCAGGTCGAGGGCGACGAACGAGACGAGCTCGACCACAGGATGGACGAATTCCTGGCGGCTGTTGAGCCGGCTGCCTGGGATCCGAAGGCGTACTCTGACTCGCCCGCCAGCCGGCTGGTGGACCGGATCGTGCCGTCGCTGGTGACCCCTCAGGGGGGATGGCGCGAGTTGCTGCCTTCCCTGAGGATCAGGAAACGGATGAAGCGGGCGCGGGTCGAGGCAGAACTGGCGAAGAACCTCGACGCCCTCGCCCCGCACGAGGCCGAGAAGGTGGCCACTTATTACCACTACATGGAGCAGGGGAATCTGGATCCCACGGGGGTTTCCGAGAAGGTCCTGAAGGCACTTTCGGGCATCTACGGAACGACGGTCAAGGTACTCCGACGGGCAGGCGAGGCAACCGAACCGCCCGGCAGCGCTGACGGCATGGTCTTCGCCCGGATCATCAGGGATACCGACGAGGACTTCGTCGTTTCACCGGAAGACAGCTCCGGTTTCATGCGGATCGAGGGCGAACCGGACCGGATCGACCTCCTGTTCACGGATCCTGATTACGACGATCCCGATCGCTAGAGTCCCGCCCCATGGAGGACGGCGCGATCGATACCGATTGGGTTGAACGGCAGGCCTACGACCTGCTGGAAAGCGTGCCCGAGTTCATCTGGGACGGCGAATCGCTTCCTGTGCCGGTCGACGACATCGTCGACAACGTGCTCGGGCTCAAGGTGAGGCTGGCCGAAGACATGTCACGGGCGCCGGGTTGCGAAGATCTCAAGCCCGGCGAGGTTTCCGGTCTGCTGCTGACCCATCTGGGCGAGATCTGGGTCGACGCGACGGAGGCCGGCAGGTGGGACACCCGGCGGCGGTTCACGGTCGGCCACGAAGTCGGCCACTACCTGATCCACCGGGACGGACGGTCTCAGATCTTCTGCCGCAAGGCGGACATAACCGAAGACGAAGAGCCGGAGCGAACCGGACCCGCCCCCAAGCCGGTGCCGGAACTCGAGGCCGACGCCTTCGCCGCCGCCCTGCTGATGCCGAAGCACCTGATCCGTGGCCATGCGAAACAGTGCGGTCGCGATCTGAACGTGATGAAAGAACGCTTCGGCTGTTCACACAAGGCGATGAAGTACCGCCTCAACGTCATCCGCTGAGCGACGCGTCTCCGTCGCTCTTCAGGCGCTCGGCCAGCGACGAGTTCCGGCGGCCGCTTTCGTCCCGCTTCACCCCGTTCTCCAGCGCCGTACGGTCTCCGACCACGACACACATCTCGCGGGCACGGGTGATCGCCGTATAGATCAGCGGCCGGGTCAGCATGCCCGAGCTCGAGCGGCTACAGACGAAGACGACCACCGGGATCTCGCATCCCTGGGATTTGTGGACCGAGATCGCGTAGGCCAGCTTGAGGTCACCTGCCTCGTCGTAGGGCACGATCACGGTTTCGCCGTCGTCGGTCTCGACCACCGCGGTCTCGTCTTCGGGGTCGTCTTCGGTGAGGAAGCAGATGGTTCCATTCATCAGGCCGAGTTCATGGGAGTTCCGGGTCTGAATCAGGCGGTCACCGATCCTGAAGCGCTCCGCCACGGCGCGTCGGCCGTCCGGGTTGAGGCGCTCCTGAAGCAGCCGGTTGAGCTCGTCGATGCCGGCCTCCCCGCGATAGACCGGCGCCAGAACCTGGGCGTCGCGGATCGGATCCAGCCCGAGGCCGGCCGAGACCCGGTCTCCGACCATCTCGACCACCGCGTCACGGCAGCGGGCGGGGGTCTGGCGCTCGACGAAATGGAAGTCGCGCTTCTGGTCTTCGCCCGGCTCGAGGTGCGGGGTCGAACCCTGGTTGATCTCGTGGGCAGCGGTCGTGATCATCGAGAGCGCGGCCTGGCGGAAGATGTGGGTGAGCCGGGTGACCGGCACGATCCCCGAGTCGATCAGGTCGGAGAACGGCTTGCCGGCGCCGATCGGCGGCAGCTGGTCGGCATCGCCGACCAGAACGATGTGGGTATCGAGCCCGATCCCGCCGAGCAGGACGTCGGCCATCTGCAGGTTGATCATCGAGCCTTCATCGACCACGATCAGGTCGACCGGCAACGGATGGCCCGGCTTGAAGGTCGGCTCCGAGCCAGGTCTCCATTCGAGCAGACGGTGGATCGTCCCCGCGTCGTGGCCGGTAGCCTCGGCGAGGCGCCGGGCAGCCCGTCCGGTCGGCGCGCAGAGGGCCACTCTGAGGTTGGCCGCACGCGATTCGGAGACGATCGCCCGGGTGCAGACGGTCTTGCCGACCCCGGGCCCGCCGGTGACGATCGAGACCCTGGCAGCGAAAGCGCCGGTAACCGCCCGCCACTGCTCGCCGGTCAGTGACTCGTCCTGCGGCCGGTCCGGATCGTGCTGGAGCGCCGGCTCGGCCAGGGCGCGGTCGCGCAGGTCGGAGGCCACCCGTTTCTCCCGCTCGAGCGTGCGTCCCCGGTAGAGCCGGCCCTGCTCTTCGACCAGTCCGGGGGCCCCGGTGATCACGGCGGCATCCGGTCGGTGGCCGACCAGTCTAGTCACCTCACCCAGCAGGGTCTCGGTCAGCAGGTGGGTATGCCCCCGGCGCTCGGCTTCACCGAGCAGGAAGTAGGCGGCTGCCTGCGCCCGTCGGTCCGATTCCGGTGGGACGTCGGAGGCCAGGGCGATCGTATCGGCGCGTACGAAGCCGACCCCTTCGATCTCGATCAGGCTGTACGGGTCTTCGCGGATCGTCCTCATCGCCTGGTCGCCGAAGCGGGCGTGGATCCGGGAGGCCAGATGGGCCAGCCCGTGGGGGGCGAGCTCGACGTGGAGGTCCCTGATCGCCCTGGTCGCGTACCAGCTCTCCGTCGCCGCTTCGGCCTGCTTCGCGCCCAGCTTGGGCAAGGAGCCGAATACACCGGTCGGGTCGGCTGCGATCTTCTCCAGCACTTCGGCGCCGTGGAGATCGCAGAGCGCTTCAGCCCGGACCGGCCCGATGTGGCGCAGCGTGCTCAGGTACGCGACCTGCCCGGCCCTGTCTTCAGGGTCCAGCGGCATTGCGGTGTCGGCTCGCAGCTGGGGCCCGAACCGGTCGTGGTGCTGCCACTCGCCGGTCAGGCGGGCCTTCTCGCCGGCGTTCAGGTGAGCAACCGTTCCCGTCACCACGAAATCGTCGCCCGAGGCGTCGCGTACCTCGAGGACCGCGTAGCCGTCGTCCTCGGCCCTGAAGATCTCCCTGACCACCTCGACGGCGCCTTCAAACCGGCCTTCGTTGGTAAACAGGGGTTCGGGGCTCGACGGCATTGCCTGAGGGTAATGACCGGGCCGGAGCCAGAGTCTGCCGCGAGGCGGGGTCCGTAAACTCGTGTGGATGCCTGAAAAGGGTTCAAAACCGCTCCAGGCGGCCGTCGCCGAAGCGACCGAAGCAGCCAATCAGACCAAATCCGGGGGTTCCTCCCGCAAACGTGCGGGCGGGCGGGCATCGGACGTATTCGGCGGTGAAATGCGCCGAAGGGATCTTTTCCCTTTACTGGTACTCCACCTGATCCGGGAGAAGCCCTGTTACGGCAACTACCTGATCGACGCAATCGAGACGATGACCAAAGGGGTCGTCTCGGTCAATCCGAACACGATGTATCCGTTGCTCAGGGACCTGGAGGGCCGAGGCATGATCGAAGGCGACTGGGAGCATCCCGACAAAAGAACGCGGCGCTTCTACTCGATCACGGCCGATGGCGACAGGGAGTACGCCCGGCTGGTCGAAGAGATCGAGCCCTTCCTCGACTCGGTGATCGAGTCGGTGACGCTGATCAAGCGTGAGGTATACGGGGAGTGACTTGAAGCCCCGGGCGATCCGTTCTAGTCTGGATCCATGTACAGCACCGGTGGTATCGCAGATCGCTTCGCCCCTCTCGTAGCCGCAGTCGAGCCCCGGCTCAGCGGTCCGCTCCCGGCGGCGGTGAGGTTCTGGGACGGCAGCGAGCTCGGCCCGGGTGAGCGAGGGTCGGCCCCGGATACGATCGTACTCCGCAACCGCCGGGCCCTGACCTATGCGGTCATGCGCCCGGATCAGCTCGGCATCGGCCGGGGCTGGGTGTCTGGGGACATCGAGCTCGAAGGAGACCTCTACCGGGTCATGTCGGCCGGTTCGAAGCTGTACGGCTTCGATTTCACCCCACGGGAGAAGCTCGAGGCACTGCGTACCGCCGCCCGGGTCGGTGCGATCAGGATCCCGCCGCCGAAGCCACCTTCGGTCGAGGCCAAGGTCGGAGGCCGGCTCCACTCGTTGCGTCGTGATCGCGAGGCGATCTCGCACCACTACGACGTATCGAACGAGTTCTACCGGATGATCCTCGGGCCGACGATGGTCTACTCCTGTGCCTACTTCGCCGATCCGGACGATTCGCTTGAGGAGGCTCAGACCCGCAAGCTGGACGTGATCTGCCAGAAGCTGCGGCTCCAGCCCGGCGAGCGCATGCTCGACATCGGCTGTGGCTGGGGGTCTTTGATGATCCACGCCGCGGCGAATTACGGCGTCAGGGTTGTTGGCGTGACCCTTTCCGAGGAGCAGGCGGCTTTCGCCCGCGAGCGCATCATCGAAGCCGGACTCGCCGACCAGTGCGAGGTCAGGATCCAGGACTACCGGGAGGTCTCCGACGGACCCTACGACAAGATCTGCTCAGTCGGCATGTTCGAGCACGTCGGCGCCAGTCAGCTGGATCGGTACATGGAGACGGTCACCAACCTCGGCACCCCCGGGGGGCTCGCGCTCCACCACGGCATCTGCCGGCAGCACGAAGAGGATGAGGCGCCGAACACCTTCATCGAGCGCTACGTCTTTCCCGATGGCGAACTTCACAAGGTCGCGACCGTGGTCGCAGCAGCCGAAGAGGCCGGGCAGGAGGTCCGTGACCTCGAGTCGATGCGGGAGCATTATGCGCTGACGCTCCGCCACTGGGTCTCCAACCTCGCTGACCGGCAGGAGGCGGCGATCGCCGAGGTCGGTGCCGAGCGGGAGCGGGTCTGGCGGCTCTACATGACCGCGAGCGCTCTGGCCTTCGAGCGCGGAGACGTCTCGATCCACCAGCTTCTGGTCGCGATCCCGGGCGAGGAGCACCCGCTGGACCTGGCGCGCCCATCTTTCGTGGCGAAAGAGATTCAGGCGCCGGCGCCGGATTGAGGCCGCGACCTCTCAGTCGAATCCTTCAGCAGTTCGGTGGCGTTCCCGGCCGGAACCGGCTCGCTGATCAGATAGCCCTGAACGACACGGCAGCCGAGCTCACTCACCGTGCGCAGCTGGGCCGGGTTGCTGACGCCTTCGGCGACGACAGTCATCCCGAGTGACTTGCCGATCTGCACGATCGCGCCGGTGATTGCCTCCCCGGTCGGATCCTCCATGCCCAGTTGATCGATGAAGCTGCGGTCGATCTTGATCACGTCGAGCGGGAACCGGCTGAGGTAGCTGAGCGAAGAAAAGCCCATGCCGAAGTCGTCGAGGGCGAGTCCGACGCCGATCTCATGGAGCGAGTCGATCACACTGCGGGCCGTGCTGACGGCCGAGATCAGGGTCGTCTCGGTAATCTCGATCGCTATCCGCTGCGGCGCCACGCCGTGCTTCTCGAGCAGCCCTGATACGAGCACGGGCAGGTCCGGGCGGCTCAGCTGGCGAGCCGACGCGTTCGCCGAGACCGAAAACGGACGGTCATCCGGAATCAGTGGACTCCATTCTGCGACCTGCCTGACGGCCTCTTCGATCGTCCAGGTATCGATCTGGCTGATCAACCCTGTCTCTTCGGCCACCGGGATGAACTCCGAGGGCGACAGCAACCCCCGGGTCGGGTGATTCCATCGAACCAGCGCCTCGAAACCGACGATGCGATTGCGCGGCAGGGAGATGAACGGCTGGTAGTGGAGGACAAGCTCGCCGGAGTCGATCGCCGAGCGCAGGCCACGCTCGGTGTCAAGGCGGGTCAGGGCGAGGTTTCGAAGCGGTTCGTCGAAGATCTGCAGCTGGGCCCGGCCCATCGCCTTGGCTTTGTGCATCGCCGCGTCAGCCTCACGCAGGAGTGAGGTGGCCGTCCTGCCACGACCGGAATCCGGGCCGGACACCGCAACGCCGATGCTGGCCGAGACCACGATCTCACTGGACTCGAACCGGATCGGTTCGGTCATCAGCTTGAGAAGCCGGCCGGCTATGGCGACGGCGTCGTCGGCGGATTCGATCGCCGTGATCACGATCCCGAACTCGTCGCCACCGAAGCGGGCTACGGTGTCGCCGGGGCGCATCGCCGCGAGCAGGCGCCGGCTCACCTCGCGCAGAGTCTCGTCGCCGACGTGATGCCCGATGCCGTCGTTGATCAACTTGAAGTGGTCGAGGTCCAGGAAGAGCGCGCCCATTGTCAGGCCGGTTGCCCTGGCGTCGACGATCGCCTCGTCCAGCCGTTGGCTGAACAGTTCCCGGTTGGGAAGCTCGGTCAGTGGATCATGAAGAAGCCGGTGCCGAAGCGAGCGCTCGATGCGTCCACGCTCGATCGCGCTGCCGAGCAGGCTGGTGGCCGCCTTCAGGAAGTCCTCGTCCTCTTCCGTGAAACGGTTCGGGACCGAAGAATTGACCGCCAGGAAACCGAACTGCCTGCGGGTTCCGGCGATCGGCACGATGATCGTGCTGGCGACCTCCGGATTGCGGTGATGCTTGTGGGGCGCCATGCGCTCGTCGGTATCCCAGTCAGCCACGTAGACGGTCTCCCCGCGCGCGATTTCGGCTCCCGGATAACCGTCCGGCTCGAAGTCGATCGAGATCGGTGGTCCGACCCGGTTCGAGCGCCTGCGCAGGTGGATCTTTCCCTGCTCGTCGAGCTCCCAGATTTCCGCTTCGATGATCCCGTCCAGCTCCATCAGCTCGTCGATCGTGAGCCTGATCAGCTCGTCCTTGTCGTCGACCGTCGTCGCTGCCTCACCGAGCCGGGCCGTAACGGCCTGCTGAGCAGCTTTGACGGCGACCCTCTCCTGAGCCATCTTGAGCGGGCTGATGTCCTGCATGACCCCGTGCCAGAGCGTTGGCCCGCCGTCCGGGTCGGGAACGAGGGTCGCCTGCTCGAGCACCCAGACGTAATCGCCGTCTTTGGTTCGGAGCCGGTATTCGGCGGGGGGGACCGCATCCACTCCGATCCACTCCTCACCTTCGAAAGACAGCGCGTGGTCGCGCTCGGCCGGATGGACGGAGGCGTACCAGAGTCCGGGGTCGGCCATCCATTCCTCAGGTGTGTAGCCGAGCAGGTCTTCGATCTGTGGGCTTACGTAGTGCCACCGTCCCGACTCTCCCAACTCGGCTACGTAAAAGACGGCCGGGACTGTGTCGAACAGGCCATCCATCATTTTCCTGCTCGGGGCCCGGCCGAAGGCGTCGGCTCCCCACCTCTCCGGGTTGCCGGCGGGGTTCTCTTCCGACGAACCCAACTCCTCTTTCGATGGCTCGTTCAAGAGAGCGAAGTTACCTGATCGAAACGCTGGCCACGGAGCGCGCGGCGGGTGTCAGAACGAGGTGGCCGGGGAGACACCTGTAGTGATGAAGCTGCATTGCTACTCCGATTACGGCTCCCCGGTCAGGCGAGCGCGCGAACTGGCGCGGGAACGCCTTCCATGCACCGTCTGCGGCAGCCCCGGCGAGCCTGTGATGCGCAGGCCCCGTTATCTCTCAGAAGAGTGGCAGCGCTGTCCAGATACGTATTTCGGATGCAGGAAATGCGGGCACCGGCTTTCAGGAATCGAAGGTCCCGCCGCCGATCGCCGGTCTGAAGTTGCGGTCGACCGGATTCCCGATCCGCAGGGAACCGTGCGCGCGCTCGTCGCACAGGATCCACTGATGCTCCGCAGCCTGGTCGGCACGTCGACCGGGGGCGGCTCCGGCAAGAGCGACCCGGCCCGGTCGGCGCTTGCAGCCCGTCTGCGGGAATCGATGGGCCCAGGCCTGGAGGGAATCGAGTTGAGGGCCTTGTCCGCTCGGGAATCCGTGAGCTTCGGCACCTTCCTGCTCACCCGCTTCGGCCTGCCGTGGGTACCTCTGGTCATCGAGCCCGTCGACGAAGTCGAGATGCCGAGCGTGGTTCGCCACGACCTCGAGAAATACGGGCTGCTGCGACCCCCGGCCGTCGAAGCCGCCTTCATCGTCGCGATAGACCCGAGTGGCAGGTGGCGAGTCCGGGAAATCGAGGCGACCCCGACCGGAGCCTGACTGCGCGCAGCCCCTGGACCTCCGCCGGCCGGGTCAGGCCGCGGGTCGGCTCGAGTCGCGCGCTGCGCGCTCTGCCTCGGCGGTCATCCCGGCGATGTTGAGCCAGACCGGATTGACCGCCTCGAGTCCCTTGCGCACGACCGGGGTCACCGGCTCCAGACTGGCCTCGACGCAGGCGTTGAGACGCCTCTGGAGCTCCAAGTCGCTCTCGGAGGCCTCCCGGTTTTCGGTGAAGCTCTCGTGCCAGCGGCACAGCACTTCGTCTGCCTGATCGAATACCTGGTCAGGTGGGCTGCTGGTCTCGCCGAAATGTGGAAGGTGAACGCTGGTCGCCTCGATTCGCGAGAGTCTGTCGATCGATTCCCTCGCATCTTCGAAACCGAAGTCTGAAGGCGGGGTGGAGGGGCGGATCACCCTGCTGGACGGCAACTGAAGGCCGATCGCGTCGCCACAGAGGACGGCGCCTGTCTCGCTGTCACGGAATGAGAGGTGGGCCCGGGTGTGGCCCGGCGTGGCGACCGCTTCAAGCCGGCGGTCACCCAGATCGATCGAGTCTCCGTCACCGATCGCAACCACCCGGTCGGCGTCGATCGGGTCCGGCAGGCCGAAGAGCTCTTCGGTCTTCTCACCCCACACCGATCGCACCCCTTCGATCAGGCGGCCGGGATCAACGAGGTGCGCTGCGACCCGGCTGTGGATGTAGATCGACGCTTCAGGGAAGTGCTCAGCCAGTTTGGCGGCGCCTGCGGCGTGGTCGAAGTGGATGTGGGTCAGGACGATCGAGTCGATCCGGTCGATACCCATCGCATCGAGTGACGCTTTCAGGTTCTGCACGGTGTTCGCCGGACCGGGGTCGACGATCGCGGATCGCGGACCGTCCAGCAGGTGGGCCGCCATCATTTCGGGCTCACCGAACATGAAGGTGTCGATCGCCTCCGGCTCGGGTCCGCTCGGGGCTGAGATCCCCGGCGCCACGAGCGCCTCGGGTCCTTCCGTTTCTTCGGTCTGTCCCGTGGCCGGCCTGCGCGCAGTGTGGCCGACCGACTTCAAATCGCCGAATACACGTTCTCGCAGATGAAACCGGGTGTTCACAGTACTTATTGAAACATGCCCGGCAGTCGGACGATTCGGTCCCGGGTCCAAAACGCCGATAAAAGCTTCCTTAACGCGAAACGCCCGCCGGATGGCGGGCGCGCTCGCTTGCTTCAGCTGGGCCGAAGCTCAGATGGGCTCCACGGAAGCGGCAGCCGGACCCTTCGGTCCGTCTTCTGCTTCGTAGTTGACCTTGGCGCCTTCGGCGAGGGTGCGAAACCCGTCCGCCTGGATGGCGCTGTGATGGACGAAAACGTCCTTGGAACCGTCATCGGGCGTAATGAAACCGAAGCCCTTTTCGTCGCTGAACCACTTAACTGTGCCAGTGGGCATTGAATCCTCCACTTGATGGTGAGGCAAACGCGGAGGATGCTGGTAAAGCAACGACTGCGAGCGCTACACACGTCTTTGCCGGATCTTGCAACCCGGCCCTATGGTCGGGACCGTAGCAGGGATTGGCCTCGCTGTGGTGACGAGTCTGCCGCAGCGGTCAGCCTCGACCGCGTCGCGACTGCCCGTTGCCCTGGCCCTTGCCCTGTCTGGGGTGCTGGCCCTGGCCACTGCCGCCGTTCTTGCGGGAGCCGCCATTGCCTCCGGAGCCGCCGCTCCTGGATCCTCTTCCAGATGAGTTGCGGGCTCCGCCACCGGAATTGCGTGACTGGCTGTTGCCGCCTCTGCCCTGTCCGCCACGCCCGCCACCGGAGCGCTTCGGGGTGTGGGTCTCGGAGTGAATCGAGACCGGGCCGCCGCTCTGCTCGTACTCGTGGCTGAGCCCGAGTGACTTGGCGATCTTGCCCATGTCGCGGGCCTGTTCAGCCAGTATGAAGCTGACGCCGGTACCGCTTGCTCCGGCACGGCCGGTGCGTCCGACACGGTGGACGAAGGTGTCCTGGTCTTCAGGCATGTCGTAGTTGATCACGTGGGTGACGTCTGCGACGTCGATCCCGCGGGCGGCTACGTCGGTCGCCACCAGGGTGTCGACCTTGCCTTTCTCGAAGTCCGACAGGGCGCGCTGACGCTGGTTCTGGGACTTGTTGCCGTGCATCGCAGCCGCCTTGATCTGGGGACTGCGACCGAGCTTCTTGACCAGCCGGTCGGCACCGTGCTTGGTGCGTACGAATACGAGTGTGCGGCCACGCTCGCTGTTCTCGAGTTCGTTCAGCAGAGTTTCGACCTTGGCCTGGTGCGAGACATGGATGAACCTGTGCTCGACCTTGCCCTGCTTTTCCGGAGCCGGCCGATTGACGTGGGTTACCGCGTCGTGCGTATAAGCATCGGCCAGCTTGCCGGCGGCACCCTCAAGGGTTGCCGAAAAGAAAAGTGTCTGGCGGTTGTTGTTGGTCTTCTTGACGATCCGGTCGACCGCGGGCTTGAAGCCCATGTCGAGCATCCGGTCGGCCTCGTCGAGCACCAGGTGGTTGACGTTGTCGAGCGTGAAGGAGCGGCGCTGGAGCAGGTCTTCGAGGCGGCCGGGGCAGGCGACCACGATGTGGGCGCGGGCGGCACGCTTGGCCTGGGCCTGGATCCCGACGCCGCCGTAGACCGGAGCGATCGAGAGTGCCCGGGAGCGGCAGATGGATTCGAGTTCGTCCACGATCTGGGAAGCGAGTTCGCGGGTCGGGGCGAGGATCAGGGCGGCCGGGCGGCGGTCCTGGGCCTCGATCAGGTCGACCAGCGGCACGCCGAAAGCGAGCGTCTTGCCGGATCCGGTCGGGGACTGGACCAGCACGTCGCGGCCGTCGAGGACGTCCTCGATGACCTGCTGCTGGATCGCGAAGGGCGAGGTGAATCCTCGCTCGTCGAGGGCTTTTACTACGGGTTTGGACACGCCGAGATCGGCGAAAGACTTCGATGACATGTTGTTCAACTTCCTTTGAAAGGGGGGTTAGAGGGGAGATCCGGTAACCCACAAAACGCTGCTGCGAAAGGAAGGAACAGAACCTCGACGGCCGACCGGAGGGCCAACAATCACTGACGACGCTAGCAGGTAGCCCCGGGTGGCCACCGGAGCGGCGTCACACTCGGCGATAGAACTGCAGCCGACACCCCAGAGTCGCCCCCAACTCGAGCCATCCCCGACCCCCTTCGGATCTGGCAAGGAAAAACACCCGAAGCCGGACCTCATCGCCGCCAGAATCGACCCAGACCACTCCCCCGGGGCAACTGGCAAGGATAAGCATCCAAGGCCGGGCCCCACCGCCGCCGGAATCGGCTCAGGCCGGAAACTACCCAGGCTTCTCAACTCAGCGGAACTGGCTGGGATAAGCATCCAAGGCCGGGCCCCATCGCCGCCGGAATAGTTCGAATTCGGGGTGCCGATTCGCGGAGTGGTCACTGCGGGGCGCAACGATCGATGCCGGGAGAGGGCTGCGCTCTTGTGTGTCTCCTGTTCGTGTGTTGTCCCGGAGGACTCTTGCTTCGTGACCGTGAAGGCCGGAGCATCGAGTCATGAACCCCGGCACTGCCACAGTTCGAGCCCGGACGCGACTGCCCAATCCCGGGTCGCTGGCGATTCTCGAGCTGACTCGACGCCAGTATGGAGTCGTGGCCCGCCGACAACTGCTGACGATGGGCTTCACTCGGTCCGCGATCGAGCGGCGTATCCACTCACTTCGCCTGCTGCCGGTCTATCCAGGTGTCTACGGAGTTGGATCGGACGTGCTCTGCGAACGCGGCCGCTGGTTTGCTGCGGTGCTTGCCGGGGGCGGTCGGGCGGTCCTTTCGCACCGGAGTGCCGCGGCCCTCTGGGGTCTGCTGGAGGACGGGCCACGTGTGGAGGTGACTCGAGGTTTCAATCTTCGCCGGGAGCCCGGCCTTGCGCCTGGTTGCGTCTATCCGGGGCTCTGGCTCCGCCGGACCCGATGGCTTGAGAACGAGCACACGACCGAGCGATACGGGATACCGGTGATGACGGTTGAGCGGACGCTGCTCAGTCTGGCGGCAACGGTTTCCGGCCGCGAACTTGAGGCAGCACTGGTCGCGGCGGACAGAGGTGGCCTGATGCACAAGCGTGAACTCGCCTTGATCCTCGAGCGTGGGCATGGCTGGCGCGGGATCGGGACGCTGAAGCGGCTTGTCGGCCAGATGGCGCCCGTACACAAGAGCACACGATCGAACCTGGAAGACAGGTTCATCGGCCACTGCCACGAGAACCGCCTGCCGCCACCAAGAGTGAATACGAAGGTTGAGGGTCTCGAAGTGGACTTTTTCTGGCCGGAGGCGCGACTTGTGGTTGAAACGGACGGATACGAGTCTCATCGCGATCGCTTCGCTTTCGAACGTGATCGCCGGCGCGACGCCACCCTGGTCTGCGCCGGCTATCGCGTAGTGCGATTCACCCACCGGGCCGTCACAGACGACCTGCCGAGGTGCCTGGCCGCGGTACAGGGCCTGCTCGAACCGACCACCTGACCTGGTCCGCGCAGGCAACTGGTCGAAGCGGTCTGGGTTCGGCCGCCCTGATTTCGGCCATCACCCAGGCGCCGCCCAGTCCACGGCGGTCCTGGTGTTCCGGCGGCGATCCGCATCCGCGGCCGGGCCCGATCCTTGCCAGAACAGACCTGGGGGAACACCGACGGGGCAAACGGGTGTTCCGGCGGCGATCCGCATCCGCGGCCGGGCCCGATCCTTGCCAGAACCCTGTCAGCGTCGGGTTGGGTGGCAGGTGGGTCGGGGTCGCGTGGAGAGGACGGAACGTGCCTCGCCCCGGCTCCGGCCTATAGCCTTCTTGACCCGCGAGTCAACTTCTCGCCAGGCTTCCACTCACGACCCCCACGGAGGATCAAGAAAGCTTATGTTCGTACACAAGGCAGCCGTAGTCGGTGGCGGCACGATGGGTGGCCAGATCGCTCAGGCCATCGCTTCGTCTGACACCCCCGTAGTAATCAAGGACGTCGATCAGAAGTTCGTTGATCACGCGATCGAAGAGGTCCGGAACGTGACCACCGGCCAGCTCGGCGGGCTGGTCAAGAAGGAAAAGATCAGCCAGGAGCAGGCGGACGCCCGCCTGGCCGAGGTCATGGACCTGGTCACCGGCACGGTCAGCTACGACGAATTCGGTGACGTCGACTTCGTGATCGAGGCCGTCCCCGAGAAGATGGCGATCAAGCAGGCCGTATTCGCCGAGCTCGACGCCGTGACCCCGGGCCACGCGATCCTCTCCTCGAACACTTCGTCGCTCTCGATCTCCGAGATGGCAGAAGCCACGATCCGCCCGGACAAGGTGGTCGGCTTCCACTTCTTCTACCCGGCCTCGGTGATGCCGCTGGTCGAGGTGATCATCGGTGACGAGACCACGTCCGAAACCGTACAGATCGCCTCCAACTTCGCCCAGGCCATCGGCAAGCAGCCGATCACCTGCGGAGAGGTACCCGGATTCGTGGTCAATCGCATCCTCAACTCGGCCGTCGGTGAGATCTGGCGCGCCCAGGAGGAGCGGGGCCTCTCGATCGCCAAGATCGACGAGGGTGTCGCCGCCGCGAACGTGGCCCCGATGGGTCCGTTCATCCTGGTCGACATGCTCGGCCTCGACACCGTTTACCACGTCGCAGAGCACCTGCAGGACTCCTACGGAGATTCGTTCTACGTCCACCAGGGCATGAAGGATCTCGTCTCCCAGGGCAAGCTCGGCGCCAAGACCGGCGGCGACGGCCTCTACAAGGACGGTCAGCCGCAGGTTGCCGGAGACGGTGAGCCCGACGCCCAGGAACTGGCCGACCTCTGGACGGCCAAGTCGCTGATCGAAGCCTGCCTGCTGCTCGAGGAAGGCGTCGCATCGGTCCGCGACATCGACGTGGGCATGATGGCCGGCGCCGGCCTCGACCCCCGTCGCGGCCTGTTCCCGCCCTTCTGGAAGGCCGACATCGACGGCCTCGACGTATCGCTGGAGCGGATCGAACGCCTGCATGAGAAGCACGGTGAGCGCTTCGCGCCGCCGGTCACGCTCAAGCGTCTCGTAGCCCAGGGCCGCCTCGGATTCAAGACGGGCCAGGGTTTCTACCCCTACCCGCAGGCCGACGACGGCGACCAGCCCGAGAAGGTCAAGCTCGAGACCCGCGGCGACGTGGCGATCGCGTGGCTGGCCAACCCGCCGATGAACGCGATCTCCCCGCAGGTGATCGAGGACCTCGGAACCGTCTGGGAGAAGGTCAAGGCCAACGAGGAGATCGGCGCGATGGTGATCGCTTCGACGATGCCGATCGTCTTCTCCGCCGGTGCCGACATCAAGGCGTTCACCAAGATGGACGCCGAAGGTGGCGCCAAGCTGATCCAGCAGGGCCATGAGTTGCTGAAGGACTTCGGCAATGGACGGGTGGTCACGATCGCCGCGGTCAACTCGCTCGCCTTCGGCGGCGGTTGCGAGCTGGCGATGGCCTGTGACTTCCGGATCGCCGCGGAATCGGCCGTCTTCGGGCAGCCCGAGATCAAGCTCGGCATCATCCCCGGCTTCGGTGGAACCCAGCGCCTGCCGAGACTGGTCGGGCAGAACAAGGCCCTCGAGATGAACCTGGTCGGCGACCCGATCTCTTCACTCGAGGCACTCGACTACGGCCTGGTCACCCGGGTCGTGCCGGATCAGGAGATGTTCGACACCGCGGTCAACTGGGGCCGCAAGCTGGCCGGTCAGGCACCGCTCGCAGTCGAGCAGGTCAAGAAGGTCTCATTCGCCGGTGGCGACACCGACGAGGGCATCGACGCTGAGAAGCAGGGCTTCGCGACCGTCTTCTTCACCGAAGACGGCAAGGAAGGCATCTCCGCCTTCCTCGGCAAGCGCAGTCCGAAGTGGCAGGGCAAGTAGCCCGGCAGTCATTCGAGTCGGCCTGAAGGCCGGCTGGAGACGAAAAAGGGGGTGCCTGCGGGCGCTCCCTTTTTCTTGCCCGGAACGACCTCCCGGAGGTTCCCGGGCGCTACGGCCCAGCGGTCAGCGGCGCTTGACCGTGAGCTTGTATCGGGAGTACTCGCCGGACCAGCGCTTGCTTGTGGTCACCGCCACGTAGACCAGCTGTGGCCTGCGCTTCGAGTTCCTGACCAGAACACCCTCGGTCTCGGGCCTGGGCTTGTCAGAGCGCACGATCTGCTGACCCTTCGACTTCATGATTGTCGTGGCCTTCGGCCGGAAGACGCGCAGTTTGACGTCCCCCTGGTACTGCGCCGCGGTGATCAGCATCTTGCCGCGGGGAGCGATCCGCACCCGGTATACGTCCGCCGGGTCCTTGTTCTGTCCGAGGGTCGCGACCACCGCCCGCTTGCGCTTCTTTCCGGGCTTCCAGAGCAATCCGGCCTTGCCTTTGAGGCGGGTGCCGTCGATCCACTCAATGTCGTCATTCGGCTCCCTGGGATCCTTCGGAGGGTCACCGGCCGAGAGCGAGGCGTCGATGTTGAGCAGGCCCTCACCATAGATCTGGTCGCGCCCGGGCGCACCGAGATCGGTAGCCGCCGAGGTGAGAAGCCGGCCGATTTGACGGGCGTCGAGGTTCGGCCTCTCCTGACTGAGCAGCGTGGCCGCCGCCGCGACCATCGGTGTCGAGAAACTGGTGCCGCTGTTCAGGGCCCAGGACTGATCGAGAAGCTCGTCGGCTCCCTGGGCTCCGGCGGCGATGAACGGCGAGACGATGCTCTGCCCCGGGGCGGTGATGTCGACCTGGGGATTGCGAGTGGCGAATTCGGCTGCCAGGCCATCTTCAGAGATGGCCGATACCGAGATCACATGAGGGTCGGTGGCCGGGCGGCTGGGAGCGTTTCCCTGCCCTGGCCGACCCGAGTTCCCGGCGGCGGCTACCGGCAGGACACCCTTGCGAACCGCTGCCTCGGTCGCCACATAATGCGAGAAGCAGACGTCCGAGGGGAAGCTGTAGCTCATGTTTATCACCGCCATACGGGCCCGCGCCGCGGCGAAGACCGCCTTGGTGGTCGTGACGCAGTCGGTGCCTGACGGGAAGTGGGTCATGTTCATTCCGGGCCAGACCCCGCGGATACCGACGCCTTCCCCCGGTGAGCCGGCGATCGCCGCGATCGCGGTGCCGTGGGTGTCCTCGGCAGAGTTCAGGGCGAAGGCGCCCTCGATGCTCGCCTCGAGAAGGTCCGGGTGGAGCGAATTCACCGATTCTTCGACCAGCCCCAGCCGGGGGCTGTTCGGGGTGACTGGTGGCGGCGTGAACTCTGTGGTGTTCACGATGCGGTCGAGCCACCACTGCTGGCCTGCCAGTCGGTCAGAAGGGTAGGCGCTGGGGGTGACCGGGGCATTCGGTTCCGCGTACTCCAGCAGCCCCGAGCGGCGCAGGTCTTCCGCGAAAGACCCGGCTTCTCCGCGGGCGATCGAGTAAATGCCGGAAGCCCGGTCCACCGCTTCAGCTCCCGCGGCACGCGCCAGGCGGGCAGCCCTGCTGCCGGGCTTCGCGGCGATGATCCAGGTCTCGGCTTCTGCGGCGTCGGCGCCGGCTGAACTGATGCCGGCATCGCCGGGAAGCAGCATCGGCGGATCGAGGCTTGGTCTGACCGGGTTGCCTGACTTCGCGTCGGCGGCGATCGCCACGGTGGAAACGCCGAGCAGAACGACCGACATGGCCACGAGCATCAGAAGCAGGAGCGGTACCTGGCGCAGGCCTGCCGCCATGTCCCCCCGCTTCGTATTCCGCTGTTCGCTCTGCCGGTGTTGGTCTTGCACTGAATCCCTATAACCCGCCTGATGCCCCGATGTACCGGAGTGCGGAAAATGATTGTTCAATCGTACCCGGCAGCCGGGCAGTCCCGGCTGTGGCTCGGCCTCTAGGCTGACCGGATGCCACAACCCGACGCCGTTCTCTTCGACAATGACGGACTGCTGCTGGACACCGAGTCAGTCTGGAGCAGAGCCGAGCAAACCCTTTTCCAGAGCCGCGGAATGGAGTTCACGATCGATCACAAGCGGGCCCTGGTCGGATCATCCGAGAAGATCGCCGGCCGGAAGCTGGCCGGCTTCCTCGATGAGCCCGGTCGTGAGCGGCAGATCATGGAAGAGCTGAACGAACTGGTCCTGGCCGAACTGGAAGGCGGGGTGGACCCGATGGTCGGCGCGGTCGAGCTGATCGATCTGCTCCAGTTGGCGGGGGTTCCGGTCGGACTCGTTTCGAATTCGCCGAGGCGATTCATCGAACGCTCCCACGAGGTTGCCGCAACCGGGATCGAGTTCGACGTGGTGGTGAGTGGACACGAAGTCCCCAATGCCAAGCCGGCCCCGGACGCCTATCTCGAAGCCTGTTCGCAGCTCGGTCTGGAGCCCGGCGCCGGGATCGTCGTCCTCGAGGATTCCCCGGGCGGGGTCGCCGCGGGTCGTGCCGCGGGATTGTTCGTGATCGGTATCCCGTCGGTGCCGGGGGTCGATCTCGAAGCCGAAATCGTCGCCCCGAATCTCGAGGACCGGGCCGTACTGGAGCACCTCGGGTTCAGCCCGCCCTCCCGGACCGGCTGAAAGCGACCCGGGCTACTGCTCGAGGGCGCGCCGCCGCCGCATGATCCTCTCGGCGATCGCCAGCGGCTCCTCCATGGAGCCGGTCAGCCCGGGCCAGGCCTTGCCTTCGGTGAGGACCGCGTCGGTCAGCTCGGTCAGCTCCGGCAGCATCTCTTCCAGCCGGTCGAGGTCGGCTGAATGGTCAGGATCGTCCAGAACCGTGTCCAGCTCGACGATCGTGGCCCGGATCGCCGCCTCGATCACCAGCGCGGCGCTCATCACCCGTCCACCGTCGAGGTCGCTGCGGATCCGCGGGATTAGGAATTCGCAGGCAGCGGGACTTTCACGATCACCGAGTATCGCCGCAATCCGGGCGAGCGGGTGGGTGCGGGTCAACCTGTCGCGGCGAGGTCCGGCAGTTCCGCCGCGGGCGTCGATCTCGAGGGCCTCCAGGTACTCCCCGTCGGATACCCGGTCACCGTCCCCGTAGCCGAACCTGGCCCCGATCACGTCGTCGACGCCGAAGGTCCGGACGTAAGGCCTGCCGGTCGCCGCCGCTTCAGCAGCCAGCGCCCTTTCCAGCGTAGAAAGGGCCTCCTCGAGCAGCTCCGAAGTGGCCTCGTCGGTTGCGGTCGAAGCCAGCCAATCAGATGCCTCCGCGTCGCTACCGAACGGAAAGGAGGCACGGACCACAGTCACCGTGCTTAGAGGGAGTGACGGCACTGCCTGTCGTGCCTCGACCTGCTTCGCTTTGCGTCGCCGCCGTCTGGCCGGCGGCAGGGTCCCTTCGGTCTCGATCACGAGAACGCGCTGATCTTCACCCCGGCGCTCGAGATAACGGCCCTTCTCCAGCCTCAGCGCGCCGGCCAACTCAATCTGGACGAACCCGAATAGCGGGCTGATCAGTTCCTGCTGCCCCTGTTCGAACCATCGCCACCGGCATCGGTCCGGGATGGGCCGGAGGTTATCTCGGGGTTGCCGATCTCGCCGAGCCGCTCGGTCAGTCGACGCCACTGTTCGGCACCGAGTGTGGCGTTGATCGAGCCACCGATGGCGTCAGAGTCGCCGGCAGGCTTGAAGCCGACGTGGAGGTGGTCGTCGTGGTCGCCCATGGCGAAGCCGGCCGGCTGGGGGTAGTCGAGCAGCGTGATCACTTCGTCCGGGGCCATCGTCCCCTGGAGGCTGAGCACTTCGCGGGCGACGAGGTCGGTGAGCGAACCCGGCCCCTGGGTCGCGGCGGTGATCACTTCACCGTTGATCGCCGCGATGTCAACCGCGGCACCGTGGCTGTGGTTCGAGACGTAGCCGGAAGTCGTGATCGAGGCCTCGCGGCCGCAGAGCATCGAGGTGATCAGCAGCTCGTAGCCCTTCTCGCTGATGAACGAGAGCATTGCCAGGACCCGTCGGTCGACCGATCCGGCGGCGATGCTCTGGCGGTCGCATTCGTCGAGGCTGATCTTGGGGTCGGCCAGAACCCGTCGCTGCAGGGCCGGCTTGGAGAGAAGCAGCACACCGCCGACGCCGAGCCGGTCGGCGAAGCGGTTCTTGCCTTTGGCGTTGTAGATGTTGGTCTCGGCCAGCAGCACCCAGCCATCGAGGAAAGGCTTGGGGTCGATCTGGGGGGTGTCTTCGCCACCGGGTCGTATCGAGAAGGTGATCGAGGCGACGGGCTGTTCGGCCAGCCTGCCCAGGACGGTGCCGGCGATGATCCGCGAGCCCTTGCGCAGCGGCCGGAGGTCCGTCGTCTCGGGGTCGAAACGGTAGATCCCCGAGGCGCTGCCGTCGTAGATCAGGTAATCGCCGGGCTTGCCGTCGACGCCGCCCGGGGCGGGTGAATTGACCGACTGCCCCTCGATCGTCGCCCGGTTCTGGTTCTGGGGTCGGAGCGGATTGGCGTAGACCCTGCCGCGCATGTCCTCGGTGTTGTTGCCGGCCTCGACCGGTTCCGAGTCTTTGGCGATAGCGGCCTGCTCGGCCCGTCGGTCTTCGGCGGCGGCCAGCGTCGGCTCGTCGTTTCCGGCGGGGCCGGGTCCGGCTGAGTTCGCGTCCGCCGCTGCCTCGGCGCTCGCATCCGGATCGGTCAGGACCTCGGATATCTCGCCGGCCGGTGAGTCCTGACCACCGCTGTCTGAAGTCTCAACCTCTGCCTGAGGGTCAGTCTTGGAGCCACGGTCGTCCCGGGCCTTGGCCGGCCCCATGTCGAGATCGCCGTCGGGCACGGGAGCCGGATCGGCCTTGCCGGTTCCGGGCCGGTTTTGGTTCTGCGCTCCACTCTCGTCGCGACGAGGCACCGGGTGCACAGTGGCGACCGATCCGAGACCGGCGTAGGAGTACCGGTTCCCGTAGGCGTCTTCGATGATTACCGTGCCGGCATTCCGGTCAATCGACTCGACGACCGAGTCGTTGACCGCGATCACCGGGGCACCACCCTCGGCTTCGATCTTGATCGACCTGCGCTCGCGATCCGCGCTTACTTCCTGCGAGCTGGTGCCGTCGCGGCGCGCCTGGTTGGCGGACACCTTGCCTTCGTAGTCGGCCTCGGCGGCGACCGGGAACCTCGCACCTTCGGTCAGACCGGTCAGAGCGCTGATCATCTCGGGCGGGATCTGCGCGTAGGCGGCAGCGTTGGTCAGGATGTCGTCGACGTACCAGTCGGCGCGGTTGTAGGCGAAGATCGCGGTGCGCGGGTCGTCGGCATAGCCGCTGGCGCTCAGATAGTTGGCTGCGGCGCAGATCGCGTCGACGGGGTTGTAGGGGTCCTTCTTGCCGTCACCGTTGGCATCCACGCCGTAGGCGTCCCAGGTGCCGGGCATGAACTGCATCCAGCCCATGGCTCCTGCGTAGGAGGTGTTGACGTTCGTACCGAAGCCGGTCTCGATCCGGTTGATCGCAGCGAGTACCTGCCAGGGGATCCCGTATTCGCTGCCGCAGGCCTGGTAGATCGGAAGCAGGAACGGCGGGATCTCGAAGTTGTTGATCAGGAAGTTCGGGACGGTGAGCGGGCTGGCAGCGAGCGGGTCGGCAGGGATGTCCGCGGTGTCGTCGGGCGAGACTCCTCCGCTCAGACTCGGGTCCTCCTCGATGAACTGGGGTTCCCGCGCCGGGCCCGAGGAGTTGCCGGTGTCCGGCCTGGCGCCACCCGAATCAGGCCTGTTTTCGCCGGACGGAGATTCCTTCGCAGGCTTTTCGGGGGCGGGCTTGGCAGGTGCCGGGGAGGGGGCCGGAGCCGGGCTCGGCTGCGGTTCCGGCTCGCTCTGTGTCGGCTCACAGGAAGCGTCTCCGGGAGCGCAGGCGGTCGTCACGGAAGTCGAGAGCACTGCGCTACGGCCCGGTGCAGGGGGACCGGCCGGTTCTGCCGCGGTGGCCGGAATCGCTGTCCACATCGCGAAAAAAAGCAGGAATGAAAGGGTCGCTGTAATTGCGACCGAATGATTCCGGCGTGTCGACATAGAGCCCTGTGCCACGTGGTAGTTCCCAACTAAAACAGACACGGCCGACACTCTCCCGAGATGCGGCTTCTAAACCGTATCGCAGAAGGGTTACGGACAACCGGGCCAGGGCCCATCGGGGCGGTACCGACCGGTGGTGAACTAGCATGTTCCTCATGTCCGAAGACGAAGAATCAATCAGGGATCGTGTCCAGTCGAAGGGGGAGAAGGCCGCTGCCGACCTCGCCCAGGCGCTCATAAGCAGCCCGGGCTTCGGCCAGGCGGTCTCCGCTGCGGTGTCGGCGCGGGAGAAGGCGGGCGAAGCCCAGCGCGCCGCGATGGGCGCCCTGAACGTCTCCTCGCAGGACGAAGCCGAGCGTCTCGAGCGCCGTCTGCGTGTCCTGTCCGAGCGCCTGGAGGAGTCGGAGGACCGCCTCGACCGGGCCCTGGCCCAGGTCCGTGAGCTGAACGCCGAGATCGAGTCGATCAAAGCACCGGCGAGCGGGTCACGGAAGAAGAAGCCGGCGGCCGGGGGATCAGCAGCCGGGAAGAAGACTTCAACGAAGCCGAAGAAGGCTCCAGGTTCCGGAGACTAAACCTAAAGTTGAGGGTTAGGTAAGGTCGGGCGCGCTCTGGCTGAGCAGCTTCGCCACCGATTCCCCGAGGGGAAGAAAGAGCTTTTCGAGATCAGCTTCATCGAGCCGCTCTCGGGCCGCGGCCTCGACCACCACCAGCACGGCCGCGGCAGCAACTCCCGAGCTCGCCGCCATCGCGAGCATGGCGGCGGTCTGGAGGTCGCGCAGCGGTGCCGGGTCGGCTGACGTTGGATCGGATGCAAGGCGGGGCAGCAGATCGTGACTGAAGGATCTGGCCTTCTTCGCGACCGGGTCCAGGGACGCCGTCAGTTCACGGTCGGGTCTCACTTCGGTTTTGCCGCCGGTTATCGCTGCGCTGGCTCCGTCTCCGCAGAACGCGCTCTCGATCAGGAAGGCTTCTCCAGGCTCGATCGGTTCCGCAGTCCCCGGCAGCGGTCCCGTGGCGACACACGTACCCAGCCTCACCGCCCTGCGGACACCGAGTTCGTGCAGATCGGCGACAACCGCCGCAGCAGCAGGCCCCCCGATTCCGGTCGACTGGACGGTGAGACCGTGCCCGTCGGCCGTTTCCCCCGTGTATCCCCAGAGGCCCCGTGCCAGATGGCTCATCACGGGCTGTTCGGTGAGCGCCTGTGCCAGAGCGAAAGCCCGACGGGGATCGCCGACGAGGATCGCGTCGTGGGCGGGGTCGAGGATCGGGGAAAGGCGGACCGGCATCGGTTGGGTGGCGAGACGCTAGTGCGGCCCGTAGACTGCTCTCATGGCTGACGACTCCAGCATAGAAGGTGGACGCGGGCTTCCGGAAGGCCTGCGTGAGGCCATCGAAGGTGCCTTTGCCGCGACCGAGAAGACCCGAGACCGGGCTCAGGATCTCTCGGGAAGAACCAGGGACCGCGCCCAGGGTCTGGTCGATGAGGTCTCCCGGCGGGGAATCGGTGCCCGCGGGACCATCGACGGGTTGCGGCTGGTCAACCGCGACGAACTGCGTGCCCTCGAGGAAAAGGTCGAGGCGCTGACAGAACGTATTTCGCAGCTCGAATCGCGGTCCGGTCCCGAAGACGAAGGCTGAGCCATGGCCGAAACCGGTCGCGTCGTCATAGTCGGGGTCTCGACCCACTGGGGGACTGAGCTTGCACGCACTCTGGGGAGGGATCCGGGGGTCAGCGAAGTCATCGGCATCGATACTTCCCCACCCGCGGTTGATCTCGGTGCGACGGAGTTCGTCGAAGCCGACATCCGAAACCCGGTGATCTCGAGGATCATGCCCGCCCTGGAGCCGGATGTCGTCGTGCACTGTGGAATCGTCCTCTATCCCGACAAGGACCGGCCGTCGAGGGCCCTCCATGACATAAACGTGATCGGCACGCTTCAGCTTCTTGCCGCCTGCGAAAAGGTTGACGGCCTCAAGGCGCTCGTGGTCCGTGGCTCGGCGGCGATCTACGGCAGTGCCCCCGGAGCACCGGCCTTCTTCACCGAAGACATGGCGAGGCGACTGCCACTGGTGACCCGTTTTCAGCGCGACATCGGTGAGCTCGAGGCGTACTTCGACAATTTCGCCCGCCGTCACCCGGGGATCACCTGCTGCATGCTCCGCTTCGGCACCGAGGTGGGGCCCGGTCTCGACAACCCCTTCATCCGCTACCTGTCGCTGCCGGTCGTGCCGACCCAGCTCGGCTTCGACCCGAGGCTTCAGCTGCTCCACTCGGTCGACGCCACTGGGGCACTGGCTGCCGCGACGGTCAATCCGGTCCGGGGCGCGGTCAACGTCGCGCCAGATGGCGCGATTTCGCTGAGCCGGCTGCTCAAGCTTTCGGGCCGTCCGTCGGTCGGCCTTCCGCCCGTGGTCGCCGGCATCGCTTTCAAGCGGATCGGCTCGATGCTCGGTAGCGGCGGCATGAGCAAGGACGGCCAGGTCCTGCTGCGCTACGGCCGCGGATGCGACAACCGGAGGCTTCGGGAGGAGATCGGATACGAACTGGCTTTCGATTCTGAAGGCGCGGCCCGTGATTTCGCCGCCAAGCGGCGTGGTGTCTCAGCGGTATTCCCGTCACCCCATCCCGGTTCGCCGGTCAGGAGCCTCGGCCGATGAGTGAGCCCGGACTCGAACTTGAGTGGGCCCGTACCGTCCAGGATACGATCGATCGTGCGCTTCGCAGGGTCGCCGGCGAGTACCACGAGGATGAATACGGCTTCGATGAGGAATTCGCCGAGGCTGTCTTCCCTCTCTGGGAGTTTCTCTACCGCCACTGGTGGCGGGTCGAGGTCGAAGGGGTGGCCAACGTTCCCGGGCACGGCCGCGCCCTCCTGGCCGCCAACCACTCCGGCGCGATCTTCCCCTTCGACGCCGTGATGATGGGAACCGCGATCCAGAAGGAGCACCCGTTGCCGCGGTGGACCCGGGCGCTGGTCCTCAACTGGGCCTTCGACCTGCCTTTCGTCAGCTACTTCATGCGGAGGATCGGCGGGGTCGCGGCGAATCCGGCCAACCTCACCCGCCTGCTCGGACAGGACGAGCCGGTGATGGTCTTTCCGGAGGGGGCCAAGGGTTTCGGCAAGCCGTTCTCGGAGCGCTACCGGGTCCAGCGCTTCGGCCGCGGGGGGTTCGTCGAGGTGGCGCTCGAAACCGGCTCGCCGATCGTTCCGGTCGCGGTCGTCGGCGCGGAGGAGATCTACCCGAAGCTCGGCGAATCGGGAGTGCTCGCGAAGGTCTCCGGAGCCCCCTACGTGCCGATCACCCCGCTCTTTCCGATGCTCGGCCCGCTCGGGTTGCTGCCGTTGCCGTCACGCTGGCGGATCGAATTCCTCGAGCCGATCGACCTCTCCGGTTACGGTCCGGGGGCCAGCGAGGACCGGTCGCTCGTATTC
Organism: uncultured Solirubrobacterales bacterium; assembly: GCA_963709475.1. Lineage (GTDB taxonomy): Bacteria > Actinomycetota > Thermoleophilia > Solirubrobacterales > 70-9 > 67-14. The sequence continues at coordinate 389,916 of CAVPWI010000002.1, forward strand.
GACCTTTCCGAGCAGATCCGCGAGATGGTCCAGGAGGCGCTCTACCGCGGCCTGGTCAAGCGCGGCTCGGCCTTTCTCTGAGCCGAAGCTCCGTTCTGTCTGGCTGAGGTGCCGAGGCGAGCCCGACGACATTCGGCTCCCAGCCTCAAATCCTGAGGCTCATTACCGATCTGACAGGTTTCGCAGCGCCTTTTCCTCCAACGGGCTAAAAGAGCTCCCTCCCCCGAAACTTAGGTTTACGCGGTCAGCAATTCGCAAATCGCGACCGCAGGGCTGGGGCCCGCGGGAAATAGGAGGAAAAACTCGTATGAGTGTCAAGAAACTCGGCATGGCTTCGCTTCTGGCGTTGTTTGCCGCTCTGGCTGTGCCAGGGATAGCGTCGGCGGACGTGGCTGAAGACCTGGCCGCCAAGTCGCTGGAACTGGACATGGTCTGGGTGGCGGTTGCCACGGTCCTTGTCTTCTTCATGCAGGCGGGCTTCATGTTCCTGGAGATCGGCTTCTCCCGGATGAAGAACGCCGGTACGGGAGTGGCCAAGATCTTCATCAACCTCGCGGTGGTAACCATCGCCTGGTGGGCGATCGGATACGGAATCGCCGGGTTCGGAGAAGGCAGTCTTGCCAACTTCGTCGGAACCGACGGATTCTTCTTCCACTTCGACCAGGACATCCTCGGAACGGCAGTCACCGCAGACGCAGCGATGCTGATGCTCTTCGGACTGGCCTTCTGTGCGGTATCCCTGGCGATCGTCTGGGGCACGACCCTGGAGCGGATCAAGTTCGGTGCCTACGCGGCCTTCGCGGTCGTCTTCGGCGCCCTGATCTACCCCATCGTCGCGCACTCCGTCTGGGGTGGTGGACTGCTCTCCGACGTCGGAGGCAAGCCGGTCATGGACTTCGCCGGCTCCTCGGTGGTCCACCTGACAGGTGCGACAGCCGGACTCGCGGCGTTGCTTCTGCTCGGCGCCCGCAAGGGCAAGTACGGACCTGACGGTTCAGCCCGGGCGATCCCCGGTCACTCGATGCCTCTTGTCGGGCTCGGCGTGATCATCCTGTGGATCGGCTGGTTCGGATTCAACGGTGGCTCGACCTTCGTGACCGAAGGCTCGTTCTTCGGTGAGGTCATGCTGAACACCCAGCTCGCTGCGGCGGCAGGCGTGATCGGTGCGAGCCTCCTGATCTACATCAAGACCAAGGCGCTCGACGTCGGCATGGCCGGCAACGGCGCGATCGCGGGCCTGGTCGGCATTACGGCCGGCTGTGGTTTCGTGGAGTACTGGGCGGCACCGATCATCGGACTGCTGGCCGGCTTCATCGTGGTCTGGGGCGTGCTCGCCTTCGAGAAGTACCTGGACGACCCGATCGGTGCCCTTTCGGCTCACGGTCTGGCCGGTATCTGGGGAACTCTCGCGGTCGGCATCTTCGGATCGCCGAGGCTCGTCCCGATGCCGAAGGGGTTCAGGCCGGATCAGGTATCTGGTACTCGATCTTCGACGGCCAGTCCTGGAGCGCGTCTCTCGGACAGTTCGGGGTTCAGACCCTGGCGGTCGTGGGGACGTTCGTATTCGTGCTCGCCGCTTCATACCTCGTCTTCGCCATCATCAAGGCGACGATGGGACTGAGGGTCTCGGAAGCAGAAGAAGACGCCGGTCTCGACATCTCCAGTCACGGGATGTACGGGTACCCGGAGGCCTTCATTCCGCAGCCGGAATACCCTGCCGGTAACTACCAGCCGACGATGGCCGGTACCCCGGTAGCGCCCATGGATTCGTCGACCACAGACCAGGCCTAGGAGGCATTGAGTCAGATGAAGAAAATAGAAGCATTCATCCGTCACGAAGCGTTCGAGCCGATCAGGTCCGATCTGCTCGACAAAGGATTCCCCTCGATCTCCATGGTGGAGGCCAAGGGATCCGGCCGGCAGAAGGGCATCGTCGAGCAGTACCGCGGCTCGACCGTGACCGTCAACGTGCGTCCCAAGCTGAAGCTTGAGATCGTCGTTGCCGACGCGGACAAGGACCTCATCGTCGAGACGATCCTTCGTCACGCCAGAACCGGAGAGATCGGAGACGGCAAGATCTTCGTCATCCCGGTCGAGGAGGCGATCCGGATCAGGACAGGCGAGCGAGGAGACGAAGTAACCCAGATCCACGCGGAATAGCGAGGAGCTGACAGTGCGCGCGGCGGGGCCGTTTCGGCGGCCCCGCTGTCGCATGTCCGCAGCCGGGCGGCTCCGCTTCAGCCGCTCACTTCCCCTGTAGCCTCGTCGACATGCCCGGCACCGAGCGAATCACGTTGAGCGAAGCCGCCAGGAGGGCGGGCGTCTCGACCGCAACGCTCTCGCGTTGGGCCGAGGAGAAGGTGGTCCCGGTCAAGAAGGGCCGCTGGACCGCAGCGGCGGCTGCCCAGGCCCGGGTCGTCGCCCGGATGAGGGAACGCGGACACAGCCTCGACGAACTGAGGGAAGCCGGCAAGGACGGCAAGCTCGCCTTCGGTTTCGCCGAGGAGATTTTCGCCGATCGCAGCCCCGTAGTGACGGTCGAAGAGGCGGTGGCCCGGACCGGTCTGAGCGAAGCCCTGATCGAGCGCATCATGGTGATTCTCGGAACGCCCGCCGGCCGCGAGCGGAAGCTTTCCGAACTCGACGTCGGCGCGCTCGAGCGTCTCGGCTCGGTAGCGGCGGCGGGTCTGCCGATCGAGGCCCTCATCCAGCTGGCGAGGGTGTATGCGCAGTCGGTACGCCGCATCGCCGACGCCGAAGTCCGGCTGTTCCACCTGTTCGTCCACGAACCGATGATCCGCGACGGGCTCGGGGCGATGGAGATGGCCGAGGAACTGAACGAGCTGGTCGAGGCCGCTTCACCGACTACGGTGCCGCTGTTCGAGTACCTGCACGACCGTTACGTCAGGTACTTCATGGAGCAGGACGTGGTCGGCCACATGGAGGACGAGTTCGCCGGCGAATCCGAACTCGACCACATCCGGATCACGCTCTGCTTCATCGACCTCAGCGGCTTTTCCAGGTTCACCACCGAAGAAGGCGACGCCGAGGCTTTTTCGGTGATCGAGCGCTTCACCGAAGCGGTCGAAGGCACGCTGCCGCCGGAGGCGAACATCGTCAAGTCGATCGGCGACGAGGTCATGGTCGTCTCGCCCGACAGCGTTTCTCTTGCAGAGTGGGCGGTCGGTTTCCTCGCCTTCTTCCGCGAACGGCCGAAGCCCCGGGTCGGGATCCACTACGGCCGGGCCGTCTTCAGGGACGGCGACTACTTCGGCGCAGACGTGAACCTGGCCCACCGTGTCGTCAACCGGGCCCAGGGCGGAGAGGTACTGGTCACCGGCAGCGTCGCTGAAGCCCTGGAGGGGCACGAGGACCTCGAGCTCCAGGGGATCGGCCAGGCTCAGCTCAAGGGATTCCCCATGCCGACGCCGCTCTTCCTCGCCCGTGTCCGGACCTGAACCACAGGTCCTGGTCGAAGCCATCCGGTCCTCGGGGCTGGTCGAACCGGGTACCGGGGGCGTCGTCCTGCTCTCCGGCGGCGCGGATTCCTGCGCGCTGGCCTTCGGACTGAGCCGGCTGGAGCCGCGCCCGGCGCTGCATGCGGTCCACCTCAACTACGGGCTGAGGACAGAATCGGGCCAGGACGAAGCCGCCTGTCGCGAACTCTGCGAGCGGCTGGGGATCGGCCTGACGGTGGTCCGGCCGCAGCGACGGCAGGGGAACCTCCACGACTGGGCCCGCGACGAGCGCTACGGGGCAGCCGAACAGGTTCGGCGGGAGCGGGGGCTCGACTGGATCGCCGTCGCCCACACTTCGAGCGATCTGGCGGAAACCGTCGTCTACAGGCTCGCCGTATCGCCTGGAACCCGGGCGCTGGCAGCGATGCCTCCGCGGCGCGGTGCCGTCATTCGGCCGCTGCTCGGTCTGAGCCGCGAACGGGTTCGCAGTGCCGCGGCTGCGGCCGGACTGGCCTTCGTCGACGACCGCTCCAACGAGGACCCGGCCTTCGCCCGGACACGGATCCGCCACGAAGTCATGCCGGTACTGAGCGATCTGAATCCCGCGGTGCTCGACGCCATTTCCAGGACGCGGGCCGACCTTGCCGAAGAACTCGACTTCCTCGCCGCCGCCGGTTCCGAACTGATCGAGTCCGGGTCCGACGGCAGCCCTTCGATCGCTGCTTTGAGGCTCGCCGAGGCCCATCCGGCGGTTCGGCGTTCCGCACTGCGTTCGATCGCCGAATCGGTACTGGGCCGGGCGGTCCCCGTCTCCCGGGAGCAGGCGGCAACGGTCCTCAGGCTGGCCGACAGCCCGGAAGGCGGGCGCGTCGACCTCGGCGGGAACGCCTCGCTGGTCGCCGAGTCGGGCAGGGTCCGGGTTGACCCCGGTCCGCCCGCTGAAGCACCCGCGGCAGCCTCGCCGGAAGATCCGCCTTCCGTGCTCGAGCTGCCCGGCAGCCTGGACTGGAACGGCTGGAAGATCGAGGCTGAGCAGATGCTGGCTCCTTTCGAAGCTTCCGGACCGGAAGTGGCCACCCTCGACCGGGACCTGCTCGGCGAGCGGCTCGAGATCAGGTGCTGGCAGGACGGGGATCGGATCCGGCCACTCGGGCTCGGCGGCAGCAAGTCGCTGCAGGACCTGTTCACCGATCACCGTCTGCCGCGTTCGAGCAGGCGCCGGATTCCGGTCTTCCTGTCCGGCCCGGAGGTTGCCTGGGTGCCCGGAATCGCAGTGGGCGAAGCTTTCCGGCTGGGTCCGGAGACGTCAGCGGCCGTGCGGCTCACGGCACGGCCACCAATCGAGGGGCAGGACGGCCCACCCCCCGATTGGGCTTAGAATCGGCCGGGTGAATTCGTCCCCCACAGGCGACGTGCTGATCTCGGCAGAGGATCTGTCGAACCGGGTTGCCGAACTCGGAGCCCAGATCAGCCTCGACTACGCAGGCAAGGACCTGGTCATGGTCGGGGTCCTGCGGGGTGCCGTGGTCTTCATCGCCGACCTCCTTCGTGCCCTCGACATCGCCTGCGAGATTGACTTCATGGCGGTCTCCAGTTACGGATCGTCCCGCGATTCTTCAGGCGTGGTCAGGATCCTCAAGGATCTCGACGACTCGATCACCGGCCGTGACGTGCTGATCGTCGAAGACATCGTCGATTCCGGCCTGACCCTCAACTACCTGATCAGGAACCTGAGGGCCCGCGATCCGGGGTCGCTCGAGGTCTGCTCTCTGCTGACCAAGCCCGAGCGCCGCCGGGTCGACGTGCCGATCAGATACACGGGTTTCGAGATCCCCAACACCTTCGTCGTCGGCTACGGCCTCGACCATGCGCAGCACTACCGGCACCTTCCGTACGTCGCTGAGCTGCCGGAGGATGTCGTTCCCGAACCTCCGGTGGGCTAGGGCGCCGCGAACTCCCTGCTAGGCTCACTTTTCGCGATTTCGCCCCCGAAACACCTGCCCGAAAGACACTGAAACAGTTTGAAACGGTTCTTCAAGAGCGCGGCTTTTCCAATACTGCTGGTAGTGATCCTCGCCTTCGTGGCGCAGCGTGTGATCAGCCCTGACACGGGTGAGGAACCGCCGACCTACGGCCAGTTCCTGCAGAAGGTCGATTCGGGGCAGATAGACGAAGTCACGATGAAGACGAAGGACAACACCCTGGAGGTGACCGAAAAGGTCCCCGAAGGTGAGACCACCGATTCAGGCGAAGCGGCCAGTCCGGAGAAGTACGAAACCGGCTACCCGCCCGACGCCGGCCAGAGCCTGCAGAACCAGCTGGTCCAGAACGACGTCGCGCTCACCATCAAGGGGAACAGTGGCGGCGGGATCTTCTCGGTCCTGATCTACGTACTTCCATTCCTGCTCTTCCTCGGCTTCTGGATCTTCCTGATGAACCAGATGCAGGGTGGCGGATCGCGGGTCATGAGTTTCGGCAAGTCGAAAGCCAAGAAGATGGCCGTTGACGCCCCCAAGATCACTTTCAAGGATGTCGCCGGTGCCGACGAGGCCGTGCAGGAACTGCACGAGATCAAGGAGTTCCTGCAGACCCCGAAGAAATTCCAGGCGCTCGGCGCGCGCATCCCCAAGGGCGTACTGCTGTACGGACCGCCCGGCACCGGCAAGACCCTGCTCGCCCGGGCCGTCGCCGGTGAGGCCGGGGTGCCGTTCTTCTCGATCTCCGGCTCGGACTTCGTCGAGATGTTCGTCGGCGTCGGTGCCAGCCGTGTCCGCGACCTCTTCGAGCAGGCCAAGCAGAGCTCGCCCTGCATCATCTTCATGGACGAGATCGACGCCGTCGGCCGCCATCGTGGTGCCGGCACGGGCGGCGGTCACGACGAACGGGAGCAGACCCTCAACCAGCTCCTGGTCGAGATGGACGGCTTCGAGATCAAGGACAACATCATCCTGATCGCGGCCACCAACCGACCCGACATCCTCGACCCGGCACTGCTCCGGCCCGGACGCTTCGACCGCCAGGTAGCGGTGGACCGGCCCGACCGCGACGGCCGCAAGAAGATCCTCGAGGTCCACTCCCGGGGCAAGCCGCTCGCCGGGGAGCTCGACCTCGACGCGCTGGCCGGGCAGACCCCGGGCTTCACCGGAGCCGACCTCTCCAACCTGATCAACGAGGCGGCACTGCTCGCCGCGCGCTCCGACAAGAGCGAGATCACCCAGGACGAGCTCGAAGAAGGCATCATGCGGGTCGTCGCCGGCCCGGAGAAGAAGAACCGGATCATGTCTGAGAAGGAACGCACGATCACCGCCTACCACGAGATGGGCCATGCGATCGTCGGCCACATCCTGCCCAACTGCGACCCGGTCCACAAGATCTCCGTGATCAGCCGTGGCCAGGCCCTCGGCTACACGATTTCGCTCCCCCAGGAAGACAAGTTCCTGACCTCCCGGGCCGAACTCAGCGAGACCATGGCGATGACCCTGGGTGGTCGCGCCGCCGAGGAGATCGTCTTCGACGAGATCACGACCGGCGCTTCGAACGACCTCGAGAAGGTCACGGCAACCGCCAAGCAGATGGTGATGCGCTTCGGAATGTCCGAGCGACTCGGCCCCCGGGTCTTCGGCCATGACCGCGGCCAGCCTTTCCTCGGCCGCGAGATGGGCAGCGAGCCGGACTACTCGGACGAGATCGCCCGGGAGATCGACGACGAGATCCGACGCATCGTCGAGGTCGCCCACCAGACCGCCCGGGACATCCTCGACGACCACCGTGACGACCTCAAGCGGATCTCCGAGATCCTCCTGGTACGCGAGACGATCGACGCTGAACAGTTCATCGACCTGCTTGAGGGCAAGCCGGAGGAGGAGGTCTTCGCCGCCGCCGATGAGGCCGCTGAGGAGAAGCCCGACTACCCGACCGAGCCGGAGCCGATCCACCACCCGAGCACCGAGCCTTCGCCCGGACCGCCGCGGCCGGGTTACGCCGGCGGCATGACCGACATCCGCTCCGAAGACGCCTGAGACCCCGTCCCGGTAGCGCCCCCGGCTTTGCGGCCGCTGGCCTCGAAGCCCGGATCGCGGGCGAGTCGCAGATAATGGTCCGGTGGGTGAAGCCAAAGGCGAAAGCCAGAGCGACGTAGTCGTCGTCGGGGCCGGTCTGGCCGGGCTCAGCGCGGCCCGGGCTCTGAGCGAAGCCGGGCTGGACACAGTCGTTTTCGAGGCCCGTGACCGGGTCGGCGGCAGGACCCTGAACCAGCCTCTGGGCGACGGCAAAGTCGTCGAACTCGGCGGCCAATGGGTCGGGCCCGGTCAGGACGCGATCCTGGGCCTGATCGACGAGCTCGGCCTCTCGACCTTCCCGACCTACGGCGGCCGGTCGCAGCACCTTTCAGAGCACGATGGAAAGTTGAGCCGGTATAGCGGGACGATTCCCAAAGCGAATCCCGTCGCACTGGCCGAGGTCGGCATTGCCCTGAGGCGGCTCGACCGGCTTGCCGGGGCGGTCGACGCAGCTGCGCCGTGGCGCGCAACCAGGGCACTCGAGTGGGACCGCATCACGGCAGACACCTGGATCCGGCGCAACCTGCGCACGGGCGGGGCCCGCCAGATGATGCGACTCGCGGTCGAGGCGGTCTGGGCCGCCGAGCCCGAGGAGATTTCGATGCTCCACATCCTCTTTTACATCAACTCGGCCGGTTCGACCTCGGCCCTGCTCGATACCGAAGGCGGAGCTCAGGAGTCGAGGGTGGCGGGCGGAACGCAGCTGATCGCGCTCAGGATGGCCGAGGCGCTCGGCGACGCGGTCCGGCTCGACAGCCCGGTCCGGAAGCTTGCCTGGAGCGAAGATGCCGGAGCACATATCGAGACATCCTCGGGAACGCATCGTGCGCGGCGGGCCGTCGTCGCGATACCCCCGGCCCTGGCTGGCAGACTGCTCTACGAGCCGGCCCTCCCGGCCCTCCGTGACGGCCTGACCCAGCGCATGATCCAGGGCAACGTGGTCAAGACGGCGTCCGTCTACGAGCGTCCGTTCTGGCGGCAGCTCGGCCTCTCCGGCCGCGCGACCAGCTCGGACGGACCGCTCTCCGTGATCTACGACAACTCGCCGCCGGATGGCTCGCCAGGGGTCCTGCTGGCCTTCTTCGAGGGAGCCGCTGCCCGCGAAGTCGCCGACCTGACGACCGATGAGCGCAGGGGGATCGTCAGTGAAGGACTGGTTCGCCTGTTCGGGCCGGAGGCCGGGCGGCCCGCCGCCTACTTCGACAAGGCCTGGGCCGCCGATGAGTATTCCCGTGGCTGCTACGGAGGCTTCATGCCGCCGGGTGCCTGGACCGCATACGGTCCGGCGCTCAGGGCTCCGGTCGGACCCCTGCACTGGGCGGGCGCCGAGACGGCGGAGAAATGGGCCGGATACATGGATGGAGCCGTTTCTTCGGGCAGGAGGGCGGCGGCCGAGGTAATCGAATCGATCGGAGGCTCGGGGTGAAGGTGATGGGAATAGTCAACGTGACCCCGGATTCGTTCTCGGACGGCGGCCTCTTCGTGGACGCCGAGGCGGCGATCGCCCACGGCAGGGAACTGGTCGCATCGGGAGCCGACGTGCTCGACGTCGGCGGGGAGTCGACCCGGCCCGGAGCCGACCCGGTTTCGGCCGGGGAGGAGCTGCGCCGCGTACTGCCGGTGATCGAAGGCCTCGCCGGGCTCGCCCCGGTTTCGATCGACACCAGCAAGGCCGGGGTGGCAGCGGCGGCGATCGCGGCCGGAGCGAGCATCGTCAACGACGTCACGGCCTTTCGCGCCGACCCCGAGATGGCAGCCGTCTGCGCCGAGGCCGGCCGCGGTGGGGGTCGCGGCGTGGAGGTCGTACTGATGCACATGCTGGGAACCCCGCGAACCATGCAGCGCGACCCGCAATACGACGACCCCGTTGCCGAGATCAGGGAGTTCCTGCTCGAACGGGTGGAGTCGGCCCGGGCTGCAGGCATCGAGCGCGACCGGATCTGGATCGATCCGGGGATCGGCTTCGGCAAGACGCTCGATCACAACCTGGCGTTGCTCCGCGGCACCGATCGCTTCGTCGAGACCGGCTTGCCGGTCCTGGTCGGGCCCTCGCGCAAGGCCTTCATCGGCGGGATCGACGGGTCTGACGCGGCCGGGCGGCTCGGGGGCACGGTTGCCGCCTGTCTGGCGGCTGCCGATGGTGGCGCGGCGATGGTGAGGGTCCACGACGTCGCACCGGTTGCCCAGGCACTGAAGGTGCGGGACCGGATCGCCGGAGCCTGAAGACTGCCTGCGGCCAGCGGGAAGCCCGCCGCCGGTCGGGCCTCAGTAGTTTCTGCTCCATGAGCTCCCAGCCGGAAACAGGGCCCGTCACCGTTCGCCTCTCAGGCGTTTCGGTCCACACCAACCACGGAGTGAGCGAGGCCGAGCGTGAGATCGGCCAGCGCATGGTCTTCGACCTGGAGCTGGCGCTTGACAGCTGCGGTGCCACTGAAACGGACCAGCTCGACGGCACGGTTGACTACGGCGCGGTCACCGAGGAGCTGGTCGAAGCCGCGACGTCGGAGAGCTTCCTGACCCTCGAACGGCTGACCACCGTGCTCGGCGAGCGCCTGCTCGAAAGCTTCCCGGCGGTTGCCCTCGTAACCGTGCGTGCGACCAAAACGGAGCCCCCGATTCCGGTGGTCATGGACGGCGCCTCGGTCGAAGTAACGCTGAGCCGGAGCTCGCGCTGAGCCTCAAAGGATCGATCGACCCGCCGCCTGCGCGGCAGGCCTGGCTGGGTCTCGGCTCGAACATCGGTGAGCCGCTCGCCAACCTGCGAGAGGCGATCGACCGCCTGCAGGAGAAGGGTCTGACGATCGAGGCCGAGTCCTCGGCCTGGCGGACCCAGCCGGTGGGCGAGATCCTCGACCAGCCCGACTTCTTCAACGCGGCAATCAGGGTCCGGACCGGGCTCGGACCGGAGGACCTGCTCGACCTGCTCAAGGAGGTCGAGCGTGAGCAGGGCCGGGAGTCCGGTCGGCCGAGGCACTCGCCGAGACTGATCGATATCGACCTGCTGCTGCTCGGCGATCTCGAATACAGCTCCGAGCGTCTGACGCTGCCCCACCGCGAGGTGACGACTCGCCGCTTCGTACTCGTACCGTTGCTCGAGATCGACCCCGAACTGGCCCTGCCCGACGGCAGGCGGCTCGATGGCAGCCTTGCGGCGCTGGCCGACGATCCGGACCAGGCCGTCCACCCGGCCGGTCCCCTCTAGGCAGCAGCGCAGCTGTCCTGACCGCGTCGCCGGCCTGATTCAGCCGTCGCCGCGCAGCGGCTCGAGCCACTCCGTGGGGAGGCCTTCGGGCAGATGCCCGTCGTACTCGGGCACCAGGCGCATTGCCAGCCTGCCGGCCGGCCTTGTCTCGATCGCGGGCCGCAGGTCCTCGACGGTCATAGCCAGCCGGACCGTGGCGGCGATCTGGAAGTCGGCTGCGTTCGGCTGTTCGTTCCCGATCAAGCCCCGCTCGATGTATTCGTCTACCCGATCGAGCTGTCCTGCCAGTGCCATCAGCGCTTCCCGCACGTTCTCGTCGCTGGCCTTGTTGAAGTGGACTGAAGCGGCGACGATCGGGGCCGAAGTCCGAACCGCCAGGCCGGTCGGGACCGGGAGCTTTGCGTTCTCGGCGTAGCTGTACATCGCGTCGCGGTTGCGTTTCAGCAGCCACCAGAGGATCTGGCGGATCGGATGCTGGAGTTCCTCTTCACCGAAACGCTCGGCTTCGAGCACCCCGTCGCGTTCGCCCTCGTCAACCGGTAGCAGGGGCGGCTCCGGGACCAGCTCGTCGAGGCCGCGTGCGATCGCGACCGAACCCTGGAGCTTGCGGCCGGCGAACCTGACCGCAGGAACGGTTATGCCCTGAAAACCGAGCGCTCTGAGAGCCGCCTTCGAGATCACCGGCATCAGGTCGACCCGGTCGTACTCGATGCCCTTGTACTCGAGCATCAGGGCGGTGGCGACCCCGGGGTGCGAGCCTGGAAGTGTGTAGAGCGTGGCCTGATTCATGGCGCTGAGTGTAAGGCCCGCCGACCGCTCAGGGGCGGGTCCGGGCTCCGAGCTTTCCCAGTCCTGCCAAACTGCCCTGATGCTTCTGACGATCGATGTGGGCAATACCCAGACTCACGTGGGCGCTTTCGTGGGCGAACGCCTCGAACACCACTGGCGTTTCCAGACCCGGGCCGGTGCGACCGGTGACGAACTGGCCGAACGGCTTTCGGGCCTGCTCAAGCTGCGCGGGATCCGGTTCGGTGACCTCCGCGGGATCGTCGTCTCGTCCGTTGTGCCTCCCCTGGGGGTCGAGTACGAACGGCTGGCCGAGCAGTACCTCGACGTGGGTTGCCTGATGGTCGGACCGGGTATCAAGACCGGGATGGCGATCGAGATCGACAGCCCGGCCGAGGTCGGGGCGGATCGGCTGGTCAATGCGATCGCCGCCTACGAAGAGGTCGGCGACGTATGTGTTTGCGTCGACTTCGGCACCGGAATCAACTTCGACGCGGTATCGGCCTCGGGTGCCTACCTCGGCGGCGCGATCGCGCCCGGGGTGGAGATCTCATTGACCGCGCTCACCGAGCGCGCAGCGAGGATCTCCAGGATCGACCTCTTCGAGCCCCGGTCGGCGATCGGGACCTCCTCGAGGGCGGCGATCCAGGCGGGCGTGCTCTACGGCTTCGCCGGCCTGGTCGACGGAATCGGTCGTCGGATAAACACCGAACTCGGTGGCAAGGCGAGGTTCATCGCAACCGGCGGGCTGGCGTCGACGATCGTGCCCTTCACCGAGACGATCACCGAGATAGACGACCTCCTGACCCTCAAGGGTCTTCGGATCATCGACGAGAGAAACCGTGCCTGAGCAGCCACCCTTGACCGACCCCTTCCGGATCGCGAACGTCGAGATCCCCAACCGGGTCCTGCTCGCACCGCTCGCCGGGATCGGCAACTGGTTCGTCCGGCTCCAGGCCAAGCGCTACGGCGCCGGGATGGCCGTTTCGGAGATGGTCTCGAGCTTCGGACTCCATTACGGCAACGAGCGCACGATGACCGAACTGATGCGGATCCATCCGGACGAGCATCCGGTTTCGATTCAGCTCTTCGGCCAGGATCCTGAAGTGATGCGATCGGCGGCAGAGATCGCCGCCCGCTCCGGCCCCGACATGATCGACCTGAACATGGGCTGTCCGGTGCCGAAGGTCCGCAAGACCGGAGCCGGTGCCGAACTGCTGGCCGATCCCGAGCTGGCCCTCGAGGTCGCCCGTGCGGCCCGCGAAGGTAGCGGCCTGCCGGTCACGGTCAAGATCCGAAGCGGTCTTATGCCCGGCGACCGCCGCGGCTTCGATCTGGCGATCAGGCTGGTCCAGGAGGCCGGGGTCGCCGCGATCGGCTTCCATCCCCGCGTCGCCAAGCAGGGCCACAAGGGCCAGCCCGACTACGCCATGGCCCGTGAGCTGAACGAGATCATCGACGTGCCGATGATCATCTCGGGCGGACTCAGCACCGCCGAAGCATCGCGAAGGGCATACGAAGAGTCGGGCGCCGACGCCGTGATGGTCGCCCGCGGCGCGCTCGGATACCCCTGGGTCTTCGCCGAGCTGACCGGCCGCGAGCTGGAAAAGCCGGACCAGCGGCAGATCATGGAGGAACTCCTCTGGGTCATGGACCGTGCCGAAGAGCACATCGGCACTGATCGCGCCGGCCGCTACATGCGCAAGTTTTACCCCTGGTACCTCGACCGGATCGACCTGCCGAAGCTGGTCCGGAACGAGCTCTGCCAGACAGCCGGCCTCGACCGGGCGCGCGAAATCGTCGCCGGGATCAGAGACGGCGAAGCGGTGCCGGTTTGAGCACGAGCGCGCTCAACGATCGCATCGAGACCTGGCGGCTCGAGGGTCGGCAGGAGGAGTTCCGTGGCTACAACATCCACACCCGCTTCCAGGATGGGGAGGGGCCTCTGCTGATCCTGCTCCACGGCTTCCCGACCAGCTCCTACGACTGGCGCGAGCTGATCGGCCTGATGCCGGACCAGAAGCTGCTGGTCTTCGACTTTCTCGGCTTCGGGCTGTCCGACAAGCCGCGCGATCACAACTACACGCTTTCCTGGCAGGCCGACCTGACCGAGGAGCTGGCCGATCGTTACCGGGACGACGGGCCGGTCTACGTCTGCGCGCACGATCTCGGCACCTCGGTCGCCACTGAACTGCTGGCCCGCGACCTGGTTGGCGAGATCGGTTTCGAACTCTGCGGCATGACCATCTTCAACGGGGCGATTCTGGTCGAGAAGTCGAACCCGACCCTGGCCCAGAAGCTGCTGCGAGGGCCGTTCGGCCCGCTGGCGGCACGATTCGCCAACGAAGCCTTCTTCCGGCGACAGTTCGCGTCGATCTTCTCGGCCGCCCACCCGGTAAGCGATCAGGACGTAGCCGACAACTGGGCCCTGATGTGTTTCAACGACGGCAACAGGCTCGGCCACAAGCTGGTGTCCTATATGGAAGAGCGGGCGATATACGCCGAACGCTGGCACGGCGCGATCGAACGCTGGCAGGGTGACCTCAGGCTGGCCTGGGGCATGGAGGACCCTGTCGTGGTGCACGAAGTCCTGGACGGACTGCTGGAGCTCAGACCCGATCTGCCGACAGTCCGGTTCGAAGATCTCGGGCATTATCCGCAGGTCGAGGACCCGGAAAGGTTCGTCGAGGTGCTGGATCGGTTCATGTCCGGCAGCCCGACCTCGTTATAATCGCCGGTTCTACTGCTCTGTCGGTGGTCCGCGGACCGTCGCTCAGGGCGTTATTTATGGGGCTGGGAGCCAAACGAGCCCGGTCTTCCGTAAGCAATCCCTTGATGTCAAGAGAGGTCCAAAACCAGTGAGTCGCCCGTCTGAAATCACGCCTGAAGGTCTGAAAAATCTCGAAGAAGAAATCGAGCACCTCTCGACAGTCCGCCGACGCGAAGTGTCGGAACGCATCCGCGAGGCCCGCGACTTCGGCGACATCTCCGAGAACGCCGAGTACGACGACGCCAAGAACGAGCAGGCCCAGCTCGAACAGCAGATTGCCCTGCTCGAAGAACGGCTTCGCCGCTCGACCGTCGTCGAAGATGTCGCAACCGACACCGACCACGTTGTGTTCGGCTCGATCGTCCACATCAAGGATCAGGACTCCGGTGACTCGAGGAAATTCCAGATCGTCGGTTCCACCGAGGCTGATCTCGCCGCTGGAAAGCTCTCGAGCGAGTCTCCGATCGGCTCTGCCCTGATCGGCGGCAAGGTCAACCAGATCGTCAAGATCCCGTCCCCGCGCGGACCTGAGAAGCAGTTCAAGATCACGAAGATCGACGCGGCCTGACCGGAAGACGGCCGGTCGCGATGAGCCAGTCCGAGGACCCCGCGCAGGCCGAGGAAGCCGGGTCAGAGGCTGACCAGAAGGCGGAAGCGGCCGGACTGCTCGCCGAACGCCGGCAGAAGCTCGACCGCCTGCGTGCGGCCGGGATAGACCCGTTTCCTCACGGCTTCGACGACCGTGAGGAGATCGACTCCGTTCTCGGGGCCCACGCCGGTCTCGAGGCCGGAGACGAGACCGACTCCGTCCACCGCGTGGCCGGCCGGATCGTTGGCCGCCGAGGCCACGGCAAGGCCGCCTTCATCGACCTGCGCGACTCGACCGGCCAGATTCAGCTCCACGCCAAGGCCGACGTGCTCGGCGAGGCGGCATTCGCCCTGCTCGAAGACCTCGATCTCGGCGACTTCATCGGGGTTTCCGGTCGCGCGATCGTGACCAGGCGCGGTCAGCTCTCGCTCGAGGTGAGTGAGTGGCAGGTGCTCGCCAAGTCGCTGAGGCCGCCTCCGGACAAGTTCCACGGACTCGAGGACACCGAGACCCGCTATCGCCGCCGGGAACTCGACCTGATCGCCAACGAGCAGAGTCGCGAGATCTTCCGGGTCCGCGCCCGCACGATCTCCGAAGTCCGCCGCTGGCTCGACGAGCACTCGTTCTTCGAGGTGGAGACGCCGGTCCTGCAGCCGCTATACGGCGGCGCCCTGGCCCGGCCTTTCACGACGCACCACAACGCGCTCGACCGCAAGCTCTACCTGCGTATTGCCACCGAGCTCTACCTCAAGCGCTGCGTCGTCGGCGGTATCGACCGGGTCTACGAACTCGGCAAGGACTTCCGTAATGAAGGCATCTCCCACAAGCACAATCCCGAGTTCACCATGCTCGAGTGGTACGAGGCCTACGCCGACTACGGGAAGACCGCGGCCGACCTCGAGAGCATGATCGCCGAGGTCGCCGCAAGTGTGCTCGGCCAGAGCTCGATCGAGCGCGACAGTCGCACGATCGACCTCAGCCCGCCCTGGCACCGGATCACGCTGCGCCAGGCCATCCTCGACAACTCCGGTATCGACATCGAGAAGGAGACGACCCGCGAATCCCTGGCCGCCGCGATGGGGGTCGAGCTGGACGAATCAACCGGCTGGGGAAAGCTGGTCGACACTCTCTTCTCCAAGCGGGTCGAGCCCGAGCTGGTCGAGCCGACGTTCATCCTCGACTACCCCGAAGAACTCTCGCCCTTCGCCAAGTCCCACCGTTCCAAGGAGGGTGTGGTCGAGCGCTGGGAGGCCTTCCTCGGCGGAGTCGAGATCGCCAACTCCTTCACCGAACTCAACGACCCCGACGAGCAGCGCCGCCGCTTCGAGCAGCAGGCCGACGAGACCGCCCGCGGAGACGAAGAGACCCAGCCGTACGACGAGAGCTTCATCGAGGCGCTCGAGCAGGGAATGCCGCCGACCGGAGGCGTCGGGCTCGGCATCGACCGCCTGGTGATGATGCTGACCGGAACCAGCTCCCTGCGCGAAGTGGTCCTGTTCCCAGCGATGCGCGACTGACACCCTGGCCGTGGCGGGCGGGGGTGTCGGAGATGGGATCACGCCAACCCCGCCAACCCGTATTCACCCACCTCCGACACCCCCGCCACAGTCGCCCCGGTCACTCGCCACTGACGCCTCGGCCAGCCGATGCAGCTCGGGGCAGGATGTTGGATCGGCGCCGGATAAGCCTTCGACAGTACGAGGGCAGGCCGGTCTCTTCGACCGGGAAGGCGGGCGGGATGGGGTGAGTATGGGTTGGCGGGGTAGGCGCGAACCCCACCCCGCCCGCCTTCCCGGCGTCCGGGCACCGATACGACCTGTTCACGCGGGAGGCGGGTCGGACAGATAGTCTCGGAGATGAGGCCAACCAACTCCCGGGAGACGAGATGAACGACAGAAACCGCGCCCTTCACGACCTCGGGCAGAGCCTCTGGGTCGACAACATCACCCGCTCGATGCTCGACGACGGCACCCTCGGTCGCTACATCACCGACTACTCGGTGACCGGTCTGACTTCGAACCCGACGATCTTCGACAAGGCGATCTCCGGCGGCAGCGACTACGACGCCCAGATCGGCGAGCTTTCGTCCACTGGTGCGGACCCGGAGCAGATCTTTTTCGAGCTGGCCATGTCCGACCTGCGTCGGGCTGCCGACCTCTTCGCAGAGACCCACCAGCGGACCGACCGGGTCGACGGTTTCGTCTCGCTCGAGGTCTCACCGCTTCTGGCCGACGATGCCGCCGCGACGATCGAGCAGGCCGTCGACCTCCACGCCCGCGCCGAGCGCGAGAACCTCTTC
The DNA here is from genome assembly GCA_963709475.1 of uncultured Solirubrobacterales bacterium. Lineage (GTDB taxonomy): Bacteria > Actinomycetota > Thermoleophilia > Solirubrobacterales > 70-9 > 67-14. The sequence continues at coordinate 407,078 of CAVPWI010000002.1, forward strand.
ATCAAGATCCCTGGCACCGAGGCCGGCCTCACCGCGATCGAGGAAGTGATCTTCCGCGGTGTCCCCGTCAACGTCACCCTGCTCTTCGACCGCGATCAGTACCTGGCTGCCGCCGAGGCCTACATGAAGGGCATCGAGCGCCGGCTCGAGGCCGGCCTGGACCCGGCGGTCGCTTCCGTCGCTTCGTTGTTCGTCAGCCGCTGGGACGCAGCCGTGATCGACGATGTACCGGCCGACCTCCGGGCGAAGCTCGGTGTGGCGATCGGGCAGCAGGCATATGCCGCCTACCGCGAACTGATCGCCTCCGACCGGTCTCAGCGCCTCGCCAACCAGGGCGCCCGTGTCCAGCGACTGCTTATGGCCAGCACCGGGACCAAGGACCCGGAGGCGTCGGACGTTCTGTACGTCGAGAACCTCGCCGCACCGAACACGGTCAACACGATGCCGGAGAACACGCTCCATGCCTTCGCCGACCACGGCGAAGCCGGCGAACCGATCCCGGTCGACGGGGGAGACTGCGAAGCGACGCTCGCCGCCTACGGGGAAGCCGGCTTCGATGTCGACGCCCTCGCGGCGAGGCTCCAGAGTGAGGGCAAAGAGTCCTTCGCCGAATCGTGGCACGGCCTGATCGACTCGATCACCAGACAGACGGCCGCGGCCTGAGCCCCGTAAGGCTGTCGGCGTCATGGGTCAGCATGCCTTCGAGGCGATGATCCCCGCCACTCCCCTGGCCGCAGGGACCTGCCTGCGAGCGGCCCAAAGGCGCCTGCACCACCCCCGCTCAAGGCGGCCGGGGGCTCTCGTTATACTGGCTTATTCGCCTGTGTCCGACAGACCGGAGGTCAGATCCCCCGAAGTCCGAGCGACTGAAACAGGGATAGGGCAGCCGGCGATCTTCCAACCCGAATTTCAGCCACCACCGTCAACCAATCAGACCGGAAACCACGTATTACCTGCAACCGCCGATCCATAACCGATACTCATCCTCATTCCGAGGTTTGAGGTAGCGAGGAACTTTGTTCGAGAGATTTACAGAACGCGCACGTCAGGTAGTTGTCCTCGCCCAGGAAGAAGCGAGGACGCTGAAGCACAACTACATCGGCACCGAGCACATCCTGCTCGGTCTGCTCCGTGAGGAAGAAGGCCTCGCCGCCCGGGTTCTCGAGTCACTCGACATCACGGTCGAACGCGTCCGCGCCCAGGTGGTCCGCATCGTCGGGTCCGGCGAAGAGGTCACCTCCGGCCAGATACCATTCACGCCACGAGCCAAGAAGGTGCTCGAACTGGCTCTGCGCGAGGCACTCAGCCTGGGCCACAATTACATCGGCACCGAGCACATCCTGCTCGGTCTGGTCCGCGAGAACGAAGGGGTCGCTGCCCGCATCCTGCTCGACTTCGACGCCGATTCGGACAAGATCCGCAACGAGGTCATCCGTATGCTCTCCGGTCCCGGCGGACGCCGCCCCGGCCAGGCTGCCGGCTCGACCGGAAGCGGAGCACCGGCAGAGGCCGGCAAGAAGTCTTCGAAGCTGCTCGACCAGTTCGGCCGCAACCTGACCAAGCTGGCCGAGGACGGCAAGCTCGACCCGGTGGTCGGGCGCGAGACCGAGATCGAACGCATCATGCAGATCCTCTCCCGCCGGACCAAGAACAACCCGGTCCTGCTCGGCGAGCCCGGCGTCGGCAAGACCGCCGTGGTCGAAGGCCTCGCGTCCCGGATCATCAAGGGAGAGGTTCCCGAGATGCTTCGCAACAAGCAGATTTACACGCTCGACCTGGCTGCCCTGGTGGCCGGCTCCAAGTACCGCGGAGAGTTCGAGGAGCGCCTCAAGAAGGTGATGAAGGAGATCGCCCAGCGTGGCGACATCGTCCTGTTCATCGACGAGATCCACAACCTGGTCGGTGCCGGTGCGGCCGAAGGTGCGATCGATGCGGCCTCGATCCTCAAGCCGGCCCTCGCCCGCGGCGAGATCCAGACGATCGGTGCGACCACGCTCGACGAGTACCGCAAGTACCTCGAGCGTGACTCGGCCCTCGAACGCCGCTTCCAGCAGATCCGGGTCGATCAGCCGACCCCCGAGCAGACGGTCAAGATCCTCGAGGGTCTGCGCGAACGCTACGAGCAGCACCACAAGGTCCAGATCTCGGACGAGGCCCTCGAGGCCGCCGCCGAACTGGCCGACCGCTACATCTCCGACCGCTTCCTGCCCGACAAGGCGATCGACCTGATCGATGAAGCCGCATCCCGCATGCGGATCAAGTCGATGACCGCACCGCCGGTTTACCGCGATCTCGAAGAAGAGATCGAAAGCGCCCGCCGCGAGAAGGAAGCCGCGATCGAGGCCCAGGAATTCGAGAAGGCCGCCAACCTGCGTGACACCGAGCGCCAGCTCACCACCAAGAAGCGTGGCCTCGAAGAGGAATGGGCCGAAGGCGAAGAGGGCGAGCGCCCGCTGCTCGGCGAGGAAGAGATCGCCGACATCGTCTCGATGTGGACCGGCATCCCCGTCTTCAAGCTGACCGAGGCCGAGACCAAGAAGCTGATCGAGATGGAAGGCGAGCTGCACAAGCGTGTGGTCGGCCAGGAAGCTGCGATCGAAGCCGTCTCCAAGGCGATCCGCCGCTCGCGTGCCGGGATCAAGGACCCCAAGCGCCCCGCCGGCTCATTCATCTTCCTCGGCCCTTCGGGTGTCGGCAAGACCGAGCTCGCCCGCACCCTGGCCGAGTTCCTCTTCGGCGACGAGGAGTCGATGGTCCGCATCGACATGTCCGAGTACATGGAGAAGCACGCGGTCAGCCGCCTGGTCGGCTCGCCTCCGGGCTACGTCGGCTACGACGAAGGCGGCCAGCTGACCGAAGCCGTGCGCCGCAAGCCCTATTCGGTGCTGCTGCTCGACGAGATCGAGAAGGCCCATCCCGACGTCTTCAACATCCTGCTCCAGATCCTCGAAGACGGCCGTCTGACCGACTCCCAGGGCCGCGTGGTCGATTTCCGCAACACCATCATCATCATGACCTCGAACATCGGGGCCAACGAGATCGCCCGCAACCAGGGGATCGGCTTCACCGTCTCCGACGAGACGGGCATCACCTACGAAGACATGAAGGGCCGGATCATGTCCGAGCTCCGAAAGGTCTTCCGTCCCGAGTTCCTGAACCGCATCGACGAGGTCATCGTCTTCCACAAGCTGGCCCGAGAAGAGGTCCGCGAGATCGTCGACCTGATGATCGGACGGGTGCGAAACCAGGTTGCCGAGCACGAGTTGATGCTCGAACTCGACAACGACGCCAAGGACTACCTGGTCGACAAGGGCTGGGATCCGTCCATGGGTGCCCGACCCCTGCGCCGGGCGATCCAGCGCTACATCGAGGACCCGCTCGCCGACGAAGTGCTGCGGGCCGGGGGAGGCGACTCGGTCGCCGGTTCTCTGGTGACCGCCAAGCGCGACGAGGCGGGCGACGAGAACGACAAGCCGCTCAAGCTGAAGATCACCAAGCCTCGCAAGAAGAAGGCCGAGAAGGAACCGGAGAAGGTCGGAGTGGCCGCTCCCTCGAGTTCCGACTCACCCGACCCGGCTCCGGACAAGCCATCCGAGCCTCCGACTGACGCCGGTGGCGGCGGAGCCGCCGAGTCCTCAGCCGAGTAGCAGCGCAGCCCCGCCCCCAAGCCCCGAGCAATCGCCGGGCAGCAGCACCACAGTCGCTCCCGGCACCAACCAGCCGCTCCCGGCACCCGACCGTTCACGGTAGTACTCGCTCTGCGAGCACGATCGACTCTGGTGCGGCGTTTCGAGCCGAGGCGACCGGAGGCGTTCACGGTCCTACTCGCTATGCGAGCACGATCGACTCAGCCTACGCCTGACCATCTGGTTCGCGCGTCGGATCCGGCGAACCTGAGCTTCTGTCGGTAAGGCTTGACGCCTGTTTCACGGAGCAGTCGCCAGGCTTGAGGCTGGTCAAGGCACGATCGCGGGATGGGACGCCAGGAAACCCTCACGGTCGTCGGGAGGCGGGCCTCTTGCCAGCACGGGGTCATCTCGCGGGCTCAGCTACTGGAGATGGGCCTGTCCCGGAACCAGATCCAGCGACGTATCCACTCGGGCTACCTGCTCCGGCTGCATCCGGGGGTCTATGCCGTCGGCCACTGCTCGCTGACGGCCCGGTCGCGATGGATGGCGGCGGTGCTCCTGGGTGGTTCCGGCGCGGCACTCTCGCACCGTAGCGCCGCGGCTTTGTGGGGTCTCTCTCAGCCCTGCTCGCCAATCGAGGTCGTCAGGACCGGCCGAACCCTCAGGTGCCACGGGCTGACGATCCACCGCACCACGGTTTCACTCGATTCGGATCGCACTCTGGTCGATGGTATTCCTGTTACCACGGTCGCCCGCACCCTGATCGACCTCGCCGCAGGAGCGACTCCCCGCTACCTCGACGACCGGCTCAGTGCTGCCAGAAGGCTGGGTCTACTCGACCTCAAGGCCATGAGTTCGGCTCTCGTGCGATTGGAGAATCGTACGGGTGCGCCCGAGCTCTCGCGGTTGCTGCGGATGTACGAGCAGTCGAACTCTGTCACCCGCTCGGAGCTCGAGACCCGATTTCTGAGGCTGTGTGGGGGAGCCGGCCTGGCCTTGCCGGAGACCGACGTGACAATCGGCGGCAGGATCGTTGATTTCCTGTGGCGGCGACAGCGCCTGATCGTTGAGGTGGACTCCGTTGAATTCCACCGCCATCGTTTCGACGAGGATCGGACCCGGGACCTGGGCCATCTGGTGAATGGCTATCGCACGATCAGGGTGACTTACCAGATGATGGAGAGCGCGCCCGGACGGCTTGTGGCATCGCTGCGGAAGCTGCTGGTCGATCAGCCGGGGGAGGGCTGAGGATCAGGCGGAGTCGACGACTACTTGCCGACGAAGTAGGGCTGGTGCCAGGTCTTTTCGGCCTGGCGATGCTTGATCATGTCGAGGTATGGCTCGATCGGGCGACTCGGCGGTCCCCACCAGCGACCCGAGTACCAGGCGCCGAGGCTTCCCTTGAGGTCGCCGGCCCGGTAAGGCTTGCCGTTGTCGGTTTCGCGTCTCAGCCAGGTCTGCTTGCCGTCGAAGTAGGAGCGGATGATTCCGCCGTAATAGTCGGCGTTGAAGGCGGTGAAGTTGCGCATGATCCTGCATTCGCCCCAGCAGTGGTAGGGACGTCGCACCTGGTAAAGCCCGAAAGAATCGCCACTGTCACCGCGGAAGGACTGGACCCACCAGGTCTCGACGGTGGCCACGGCCCTCATCAGGTTCGTATTGATCCCCCACTTGTGGGCGGCCCACTGGATGATCTCGTCGGTGGTCCCCCTGTAGCGGCCGTCGACGAAACGGGCGTAGGGCATCTCGCTGCGCTTGCGCCAGGCTCTGACCTTTTTCCAGCCGGGAACCCGACGGTTGGAGGCGCGGTTCTCGGGCCGAGGCTCCCACTTCGACTGCTTGACCAGCTTCGCCGCTTCCTTGCTGGATCGCGGGCCCCAGCCGATCTTGCGGTTCTTTTCCAGGCCGGCTTCAGCGCCAGAAGGCAGCGCCAGAAGACCGACCGCGACTACGCAGGCGGCCAGCAGAAGAGAGTAGAACGCAGCCAGAGAGGGCCGGACGCTGTTCGGAAGAGTGAAATTCACTCCAGGTATTCTCGCATACCGAACCGTTGGGAAACATAAATCGGGGCGACCCGGCCGCAACGGCCGCGCGTTGCTCTCAGGCCGCGAGCTCTTCCTTGAACGGCATCGTCAGGTGGTCGATCATCTCGGAAGGCTCTCCCAGTGCGGTCAGGGCACTGAGCATCGTGGTGCTCGCCAGGAACCGGGCGACTTCGGGCTGTCCTGCCCCGGATATGTCGACTATCTCCTGGAACAGACGGTCGAAGGCCCAGCGGATCGGTCGCTTGAGTTCACGGTTGCCACCGGCTGCGAGGACCTGCAGTTGGTACTGGGCCCAGCCGTTGTCTTCGAGCAGCCTGCGGTGAGCATCGAGCATTCTCTTCAGGCGTTCGGCCGGTTCATGACTGTCGTCGAAGCACGCGCGGTAAACGTCGAGCAGTCTCACGTTCAGGGTCTCGTGGCAGGCGAGGAACAGTTCGCTCTTGTTTTCGAAGATCGCGTAGATGTAGGGCTGTTGTATGCCGGCCCGTTCGGCGATCGCTGAGGTGCTGGTGCCCTCGTAGCCGCCCCTTCCGAACTCGACGAGTGCGGCTTCGATCACGTCGGCTCGCCGCTCTTCGAGCGGGACCCTGGTCTTCTTTTCGGATTCCACCCCTTTCGGGGCAAGCCTCTGGTCACTGGTCATCAAGAACGCCTTCGTACTGGACTGGACCGGTTCCCTGCCGACCCCTGAACAACAGAGTCTATGGGTTCGCCGCGTCGCTCAGTCGGCCGAATCGGAGAGCACGGCGTCGGCCGCTTCCTGCGCAGCCTCGATCTGGCCGGCGACCAGGTCGAGTCCGTTGTCCCAGAAGGAGGGGTCGGCCAGGTCGACGCCGACCATGGCACCGAGTTCCTCCGGGGAACGGGAGCCGCCGGAGGCGAGCATCTCGAGGTAGCCGGGCACGATCTCGTCCCCGCGCTCTTCGTAAAGGCGATAAACGGAGAGAGCGAGAAGCTGGCCGTAGGAGTACGCGTAGACGTATCCGGGTGAGCCGATGAAGTGGGGTACGTAGGACCACCAGGACCTGTAGCCATCGGTGATCTCGACCGAGTCACCGAGAAGTTCGTACTGGGTCTCGTACCAGAGCTCTCCGAAGCGCTCGACCGCGAGCTCGCCCTCGGAGCGGCGGGCGGTGTGGACCCGGTCCTCGAACTGGTTCATGGCGATCTGCCTGAAGACCGTGGCGATCTGTCCTTCGACGGCTTCGGCGAGTAGGCCCAGTCTGGAGGCGGGGTCCTTCTCGGCGTCCAGCAGCCGTCCGAAGACCAGCTCCTCGGCGAATACCGAGGCGGTCTCGGCGACGGTCAGAGGTGTGTCCTGATGGAAAATCCCGCGTTCGGCGGCCAGTGCCTGATGGAGCCCGTGACCGAGTTCGTGGGCCAGCGTGAGCACGTCGCGGCGTCGATCGGTGTAGTTGAGCATCACGTAGGGGTGCACCGACGGAACGGTCGACGCGCTGAATGCGCCGCCGCGCTTGTCGGGGCCGGGAGGGGCGTCGATCCAGCGCTTATCGAAGAACCGTGAGACAACGGAACCGGCTCGTGGTGAGAGCGAATCGAAGGAACTCTGCACGATCTCGCGGCCCTCGTTCCACTCGATCTTGCGATCGTCGGTGGCGATCGCGGCCATGCGGTCGTAGTCGGCCAGCCGGTCGACGCCGAGCAGCTTCGCTTTGGTCCGGTACCAGGAGCGGGCGAGCTCGTAACGGCCCTTGACCGCCTCGACCAGGGCCTGGACCGACTCGTCCGAGGCCTCGTTCGAGAGGTTGCGTGTCGCCAGCCAGTGCGGGTAGCCGCGCAGGCGGTCCTTGATCGACTTCTCCTGAAGCAGGGTGTTGAAGACGTAACCGCGGGTACGGATGCCGGGCTGGAGGGCCTCGGTGACCGCTTCGGCCGTGGTTCGGCGGACTTCACGGTCCGGGTCGGCCAGTCGGGAAAGCGCGATGTCGAGAGAGGCCGGCTCATCAGCGCCGGGGAGCTCCACTCGGATCGCCGAGGTCAGCTCGTCGAAGAGCCTGCTCCAGGCGCCGGCCCCGGTGACCGAGAGCTCGGTGACGATCCGCTCTTCCGGCTCGCTCAGCAGGTGGTCGCGGTAGCGCCGCTCGTTTCGCAGGTAGTGCTCGCAGAACTCGAGGCCTTCGCCGGACAGCATCGCCTCGGCCTGCTCGTCCTCGAGGGCGGCCCACTCGAGTTCGAAGAAGATCAGCCGGGTCTGGATCGCGGTGGCACGCTCGCTGCCCATCTGGAGCAGGGCCCCGTTTGCCGGGTCGGCGGTATCGGCGGCGAAGCGCAGGTGGGCGTAGTTGAGAGCCCGACCGGCCAGGTCGGAGATTTCGGCGAGCTTCTCCATCGCCTCACGCAGGCCGTCGGAGTCGAGTTCCGCGACCTTGCCTTCATATTCAGAGGCGAAAGCCTCGGCGGCGGTGTCTGACTTATCGAGCAGGGACGTGACCGCGGCCTGCGGGTCATCGAGCGATTCTCCGGCGAGCAGATCGTCGAGCTGCCAGGTGACTTCTTCCAGTGTGCTCATCTCGATCTCCTCGGTTTCAGTTTGCTGCGGACTTGATATCGCGCCGGATTTTCCAGTCACCGATCAGTGAGCCCAGCGGTCCGAGCGTTACGACGACCAGGATCGGGAACCACCAGCCCCACCACTTCTGCATCGATCCATAGGCGCAGAGGCCGATCAGGACAAGGAAAAGAAAGCCGTGGGTCGGGCCGAGGGTTCCGACGATGTCCTCCCGGTCGGCCCACCATTGCGAAGCCCAGATCAGCGGGATCAGCAGGATCACGTCGATCACCGCCACCCAGGCGATGATGTTGAGGAAGCGCATCCGACGGTCGGGATCAATCGGCTCGACCGGGTCGTTTCCCGACGTGGAGGCGGGGGAGGATTCCATGGTCATACCGGAAGCTCGAGGCCGAACCACACAACGCCGAGGGTCAGCAGGAAGGTCAGGCCCATCAGAGCGTGGACCTTCGGGTACTTCATATGGAAACCGAGCGAGATGAAGGTCAGAAACAGCAGCGTCAGCTTGATGTGAAGCGTGCCCTCGCTCCAGAGATCGTAGTGGGAGGCCAGCAGCATCCCTGTGAAGATCGAGACCCCAATCGCAACCAGGGAACCCAGGCCGAAGTTCTGGGCGATCGCCTTCATCCGGGCCGGGTCGGGGTTGGAGCGCTCGACCGGCACGATCGTCGCTGCCAGCATGATCTGCCCGCCGACGAAGAAGGTCATGGCGATGACGTGGATGAAGAGGACCAGTTCCATACGCGGGATTCTACGGGGGAAGGGATCTGTCCTACCGGGTCCTTAGCCTGAGGCCGATGGCGAAGCTCCGTTCATCCCACGTCTGCCAGTCCTGCGGCCATGTCGCAATGGCCTGGACCGGCAAGTGCCCCGGCTGCGGGGAGTGGAACACCCTGGTCGAGACCGCCCAGCGACCGGTTTCGAAGTCCGGCGGCGGGCGCTCGGCCGCATCCGGGGCCGCCGCCCGCCCGGTCAAGTTGCGGGAGGTGACCTCCGTCCAGGTCTCGCGACTGGCCACCGGTATAGGCGAGCTCGACCGTGTGCTCGGCGGCGGGATCGTCCCCGGCTCGCTGATCCTGCTCGGCGGCTCGCCCGGTATCGGCAAGAGCACGATCACCGGCATGGCGATGGCCAACCTGCAGGCCGGCGGGGCCGACACGCTCTATGTTTCGGGCGAAGAATCGGCTTCACAGGTGAGGCTGAGGGCGGAACGGCTGGGCCCGGAGGCGCTGGACGTCCGGGTGCTGGCCGAGAACTCGCTGGAGACGATCCTGGCCACGGTCGAGGCCGAGAAGCCGGCGGTGGTCGTGATCGACTCGATCCAGACCCTCCACAGCGCCGACCTCAGCGGCGCGCCCGGTTCGGTCGGCCAGGTCCGCGAGGCCGCCAACCGGCTGGCCGAGGCCGCCAAGCGACTCGACGTGGCGATGATCCTGGTCGGACACGTGACCAAGGAGGGCAGCCTGGCCGGACCCAGGGTGCTGGAGCACCTGGTCGACTGCGTACTGCAGTTCGATGGCGAGAAGGAGCGGACCTACCGGACCCTGCGGGCGGTGAAAAACCGTTTCGGGGCGACCAGCGAAGTGGGTGTCTTCGAGATGCGCTCCGGCGGCCTGACCGAGGTCACCGACCCCTCGGCCCGCTTCGTCGAGGAGGCCAGTGGGGCCACCGGCTCTGTCGTGCTGGCCTCGATGGAGGGCACCCGGCCGGTGCTGGTCGAAGTCCAGGCCCTGGTCAACCCCTCCGAGCTCGAAATCCCCCGCCGGGTGGTCAACGGCATCGACCGAAACCGCCTGAGCATGGTCCTGGCCGTTCTGGCCCGTCACGGCGGCATCGGCCTCGGCACCTCGGACGTCTTCGTCAGCGTGGTCGGCGGGGTCAGGATCGACGAGCCCGGGGGAGACCTCGCGGTGGCTCTGGCGGTCGTTTCAGCCCAGCGCGGCCAGCCCGCTGCCGGCCACAGCGGCAAACCCCTGGCCTGCTTCGGCGAGCTGGGACTGACCGGGGATCTGCGTTATGTGGGTCACGCCGACCGTCGGGTGGCGGAGGCGGCGAAGTTTGGCCTCGACCCGGTTGTCGGGCCTCCTTCCGGCGAACGTCTGGCCGGACTGGCGCCCTGCCCGACGGTCCGAAAGGCCCTGAAGGCGGCCTTTTCGACCGGTCAGCAGCGCGCCGCGGCCTGAGCCAGGCCGAACGGAGTCGTGGCGGGTCGGTCGGTGGTTTCGCAAGCAACCATGCCGATCGGCGGCAGACCGCATTAGAATGCGGAATATGGCATAATTAGGGGGATGTTGTCGGCCGTTGAAAGCGATTTGGCTCACCTCAGTGAGCGTCAGGATCCAAGGCTTCTCCGTGCCATAGACGCGGTTGCACCGGGCACCGAACTGCGTGAAGGAATCGACAACATCGTCCATGCCAATACGGGCGGGCTGGTCGTGGTCGGCGAGACCGAGGACTTCGCGTTCATGCTCTCCGGCGGGATCAAGCTCGACATCGACTACTCCCCGGCGATGCTCTACCAGGTGGCAAAGATGGACGGGGCGATCCTGATCAACGCCGACGCCTCGAAGATCAGCTGGGCCAACGTCCAGATGATGCCCGATCCCACGATCCACTCTTCTGAGACAGGGACCCGTCACCGCACCGCAGAGCGCATCTCGAAGCAGGTCGACGCCCTGGTGATCGCGATCTCCCAGCGCCGCGACGTCGTCTCGCTCTACCTCGACGGCATGAAGTACATCCTCCAGGACATCCCCTCGGTGCTGGCCAAGTCCAACCAGGCCCTCGCCACGCTGAACAAGTACCGCAGTCGCCTGGACGAACTCAGCCAGCGGCTCAGCCGGGCCGAGTTCAACGGCGACGCTGTGCTCTACGACGCCCTCGCCGTGCTTCAGCGATCCGAGCTGGTCTCGAGGATGGCGGTTGAAGTAGAGCGCTACATCGTCGAACTGGGAACCGAGGGCCGTTTGATCGAGATGCAGCTCGAGGAGACCATGATCGGTGTGTCCCATGACCGCACCGCCCTGATCCGCGACTACGCGACAGAAGACGACGAAGGCACGCTCAACCGGATCACCAGTGAGATTTCCGCCCTTCCGCACCAGGACGTACTCGACTTCGGCCGGCTGGCCGAGATCCTCGGCTACGACCGCAAGGTCAATACGCTCGACTTCCGTATCCAGCCCCGTGGCCACCGTCTGCTCGGGCAGGTCCCGAGGCTTCCCCGGCTGGTGGTCCAGAAGATCGTCATGCAGTTCGGGGATCTCGGCGAAGTGCTTGCCGCCAGCGACGAGGAGCTCTCCTCGGTCGACGGCGTTGGTCCTTCGCGGGCCAAAGAGATTCGCGAAGGAGTGAGGCGGCTGCAGGAGTCGGTCCACTCAGACCAGTACTTGAATACATGACGGTTGAGGCCGTCGCGACGAAACAAAAAGGAGCATCTGATTTCTGATTCAGACGTAGTAGCAGAGGAACTTGAAGACATTGAAGACATCGTCCCCGCCTTCGACTTCGAAGAGGGCGAAAAGGTCGTCTACCCGCACCACGGAGCCGGTGTGGTGCTCAAGAAAGAAAGCACCGAACTGCTCGGTGAGACCCGCGAGTACCTGACGATCAAGATCCTCCACAACGACATGACGGTCAAGGTCCCGACCGAGAACGCGCAGATCACCGGTCTGCGTCCGGTAATCGACGAGGACGAGATCAAGCGGGTCATCTCCGTGCTGTCGGACGAAGTCTCCGACATGCCCAAGAACTGGAACCGCCGGTTCAAGTACAACAAGGAAAAGATCAAGACCGGCGACGTATTCGAGCTGGCCGAGGTCGTCCGCAACCTCGCCCTGCGCGAGATGGAGAAGGGCCTTTCCACCGGCGAGAAGCAGATGTACACGCGGGCGAAGAAGATCCTCGCCTCCGAGTTCATGTACGCCCTTCACAAGGACGAAGAGGGCGCCGAGGAGTACCTCGACAACCTCCTCGAAGAGCGCTTCGAAGCTTCGGTCGCAGCAGCAGCCGCCGCTTCATCCTGATCAGCCGTGGCGGCCAGTCCCGACAGCCGGGGTCTGGCCGCCGCACTGATTCTCGCCGCCGGCTCGGGTGAACGCCTCGGCGCCGGGGGCCCCAAGGCGCTCGTCCGGCTGGCCGGCCGCCCGATGTACGAGTACTCGCTCGACGCTTTCCGGGCCGCTGCCACGGCCGGTCCGGTCGCAGTGGTCGTGCCTCCCGGTCGAGCGGCGGACTTTCCGGCTGCGGACGGGATGATGCTGGTCGAAGGCGGCGCGGCCCGCTCCCTGTCGGTCGCCAACGGCCTCGAAGCACTCGAAGCCGGCGGGGTCGACTGTGAACTGGTCGCGGTCCATGACGCCGCCCGCCCGCTGGTCGACCCGGGTCTGATCGATCGGGCAGTCGAGCTGCTCCGGGACTCACCCGGAGTCGATGCGGTGATCGCGGCAGCGCCGGTGACCGACACGGTCAAGCGTGTGGATTCCGGAGGCAGGGTCGAGCGCACTCTCGACCGCTCCGCACTGCGCGCCGTTCAGACGCCACAGGTCTTCAGGCGGACCTCCCTGGCCCGGGCAATTGCGGACGGGGACCCCGAGAAGGCGACCGACGACGCCGCGCTGATCGAGGCCGCCGGTGGATCGGTCGTCGTCATCGACTCCGCTTCCTTCAATATCAAGGTCACAGTTCCCGAAGACCTGGCGATCGCCGAGGCCTTGATCGCGAACCGAGACTGAATAAACGACCCGGAACCTTATGCTCACCGACTACCACGTTCACCTTCGCCAGGACGACATAGCCGCGACTCCCGAGGCTCACTTCACCCCTGAAAACATCGAGCTTTACAGTCAGGCTGCGACGAGCGCCGGGATCGAAGAACTCGGCTTCGCCGAGCACATGTATCGCTTCACCGAGGCATTGACCATCTGGGATCACCAGTTCTGGCAGGAGTGGGCCCTCGACGACATCGACCGGTACTGCGAGGTCGTCGCCGCCAGTCCGGCGAAACTCGGTATCGAGGCGGACTTCGTGCCGGGCGCCGAGGACCGGATCGCCAACCTGCTCGACCGCAGGCCCTTCGACTTCGTGATCGGCTCGATCCACTTCATCGGTGACCGTTCCCTCGACACCGAGGAGTTCACGATCTGGGACGACCGCAGCGATCCCGACGAGATCTGGCGGCGCTACTTCGAGACCCTCGCGCAGGCTGCCCGTAGCGGACTGTTCGACGTACTCGCCCACCCGGACCTGATCAAGGTCTGGGGTCGGGCAGGCAGGCTTCCGTCGCGCGATCCGCGTCACTACTACGAACCGGCCGTCGAAGCGATCGCCGAATCCGGAGTCTCGGTCGAGGTCTCGACCGCGGGCCTGCGCAAGGCGGTGGGGGAGATCTACCCGTCGGACGCCTTCATGGCGATGTGTGTCGACGCCAACGCCACTTTCGCGCTTTCCTCCGACGCCCACGAGCCGGCCCAGCTCGGGTTCGAGTACCCGGCGGCGGTCGAGTTCCTCGAGCGCCACGGCGTCGGAGAGATCGCCGTCTTCGAGGGTCGCAGCCGCAGCCTCGAACCGGTTGCCGGTGTGGCCCGCGGGGCGGTCGGTTCCTGATGCCCGTGAGCGTCGGCATCGGCTACGACAGCCACCGGTTCGGTGAAGACCGCCCGCTGATCCTCGGCGGGGTCGAGATTCCGTACGGACGCGGCCTGGTCGGCCATTCCGACGCCGATGTGCTGACCCACGCGGTGATCGACGCGGTGCTGGGAGCCGGCGGCATGGGCGACATCGGTTCGCTGTTCCCTGATACCGACCCGGAGTGGCAGGGGGCCGACTCGATCGGGATGCTGAGCACGGTCGTCGGCATGCTGAGGGGGCCTATCGTCAACATCGACGTGACCGTGATCTGTGAAGAGCCCAAGCTGGCTGACCACCGGACCGGGATCGTCAGCCTGCTCGAGGGTGTCACCTCCGCCCGGGTCAGCGTCAAGGCAACCACCAACGAAGGCATGGGCTGGATCGGCCGCGGCGAAGGAATCGCCGCGATCGCCGTGGCCTCAGTGGACCTCGACTGAGATGATCGGCGACGGCTTCAGAGAGCGCCTTGCCGACGGTGCCTTTCAGCTCAAGGTACTCGCCGAGACCGGGATCATCGGCGGGACCCGGCCCGACCGCACGGCAAGGATGATCGCAACCCTGATCAAGGGTGGCACCACCCCGGCGACGGCGGCCAGGATCGCTGCGATCAAGCACGGCGACCGCCGTTTCATCGTCGACGAAGCCGGCAGCCTCAGCTTCAGGCAGGTAGATCTGCGGACCAACTCGCTGGCCCGGGCGTTGGGCAGGATGGGGATCGCGGAGGGTGACGGAATCGCGATTATGTGCCGCAACCATCGCGGCTTCATCGAAGCCAACCTCGCCGCCTCCAAGCTCGGTGCGACGGCACTCTTCCTCAATACGATGTTCTCCGGGCCACAGCTGGCCGACGTGGTCGAGCGGGAAGGCCCGAAGGTGCTGATCCACGACGCCGAGTTCGCCGGCCTGCTCGGCGGTGTGTCGGATGAGGTGACCCGGGTCGTTGCCTGGGGAGAAGCAGACCCGGAGAAGCTCAGCCTCGATCTGCTGATGGCTTCGGCCAGGCGACGATCCCCTCGAGTTTCCCGATCATGCGGCCCGGTTCATCATCCTCACATCCGGCACGACCGGCGCCCCCAAGGGAGCGCAGCGAAGCAGTCCGGAGGGTCTCGGCGGGCTGGCCGGGCTGCTCGACGCGATCCCCCACCGCTCGGGCGAGACGATGGTCATCGCCGCGCCGCTCTTTCACTCCTGGGGGTTCATCAACTCGGTGATCGCCGTGACCCTCGGCGCGACCGTCGTGCTGGAGAGCCGGTTCGATCCGGCCCGCACGATGAGCCTGGTCGACCAGCACGACGCCGATGTGCTGGTTGCGGTTCCGGTCATGCTGCAGCGCATCCTCGACCTGACTCCCGAAGAGAGCATCCGTTTCCGGGCCGACAACCTGAAGATCACGACGCTGTCGGGGTCGGCCCTGCCGGGTGGGCTGGCGACGCGCTGGATGGACCGCTACGGAGACAACCTCTACAGCCTCTACGGATCGACCGAGGTCGCTTTCGCCGCGATCGCCGGTCCGGAGGAGCTGCGGACGGACCCGGCCACAGCCGGCAACCCGCCGCGCGGGACTGCGCTGAAGCTGATCGGTGACGATGGCGAGCCTGTGCGGACCGGTGAGACCGGACGCATCTTCGTCAGCAACAGCATGACTTTCGAGGGCTATACGGGCGGCGAAGACAAGGAGCGGATCGGGAGCTTCACGTCGACCGGCGACGTCGGCCATTTCGGTCCGGAGGGGATGCTCTTCATCGACGGCCGCGACGACGAGATGATCGTCTCCGGAGGGGAGAACGTATTTCCGGGCGAGGTCGAAGACCTGATCGCCGGCCACGAAGACGTGGTCGAGGTTGCAGTGCGTGGGATCGACGACGAAAAGTTCGGTCAGGTCCTCAAGGCCTGGGTGGTCCCGGCCGACCCCGGCGCGATCGACGAGGCCCGCATCAAGGCCTTCGTCCGGCAGAATCTCGCCTCCTACAAGACCCCCAAAGAGGTCGTCTTCCTGCCGGAACTTCCGAGAAATGCGACCGGCAAGATCCTCAAACGGTCGCTCGAGTAGTAGGTTTGCGGTGACGATGAGCAGCGATCCGACTCCAGCTCCGTCCAAGGAGGAGACGGCCGGCAAGGACGGCCTTCCTCCGGACCTGCGCGCCGTAGGCGAGGCTTCCGCACGGATGAACGCCCGCGTCGAGGCTTTCGCCAAGGAGCTCGACGAGCGCGAGTCGAAGGCCCGCGAGGCCGAGATGGTCGCCCGCGAGTCGGAACTCAAGGCTCTTGGTGAAGCCCGCGAAGCGGTCAGCCGGGCCAAGGAGTGGGAGAAGAAGGCTGCCGAAGCCGACGCCCGTGCGGCGGCGGTGGACCAGCGGATCGAACAGGTGCGCACTCAGGCCGCCCGCGAGACCGCCGAGGCCCGGGAGGAGATCAAGGCGAAAGCCCGCGACACGCTCCGAAAGCTGAGCGGTGAGGCCCGCGAGAAGATCGAGATCGCCCAGGAGGCCCGCAAGAAGGCCGAGGAGCAGGCCAAGGAACTGAAGGAGAAAGAGACCGACCAGCGTGCCGCCCAGGCCACTCTCGAGGCCGAGCTGAAGCGGGCCCAGGGGACTCTTGCTGAAGAGAGGGCCAGCCGGGAAGAGGCGCTGAGCAAGGTCGCTGCTGAAGGCGAGGAGCGTCTCGCCGCCCGCACCCGTCACCTCGAGGAGACCGCCGAGCGGCTCGCCCGTGAGTCACGGCAGGCGGCCGAGCGTGAAGCGGCCGGCAGGATCGCCGCCTACGAAGAGCGCGCCCGCAAGGCCCAGGACCAGGCCGCCCAGGCCGAGTCGCACGCCAACGAATTCGAGCAGCTGGCCCGCCAGCGCATCGCCGAGATCGAGTCCGAGATCGACAAGCGCGTTATGGAGGGCACCGAGAAGGTCCGCCGTGAGGCAGCCGAGCGGGTCGACGAACTGATCGAGCGCTTCGGTCGTGAAGCCGAGGAGACCGCCCGGCGCAGGGCGGAGGAGCGGCTGCGTGACGAAGATGAGCGGATCCGCCGTGAGGCCGATCGCCGGGCCGAAATCGCCCAGCAGTCAGCCGACGAAGAGGTCCGGGCGGCAGCCGACCGGGCCCGGCAGGAGGCTCTGGCCGCCGCATCGAGTACTGCGCCCGAATGGGAACGTACCGAAGTTCCCCGCGCACCTGGCGAAGCTCCTTCTCCACGCCGCCGCGGAGGTCCCGGCGGCGGCGGATACCGCACCTTCTAGAGTGGCTGAGCGGCCGGGGGCGGCAGCATGCGTGAAGTAAGCATCAAAGACACGATGAGCGGCGAGCGCCGGATCATCGACCCCGACCACGAGGTCGGCATCTACGCCTGCGGCCCGACGGTCTACAGCCGCATCCACATCGGCAACGCCCGTCCCTTCGTCATCTTTTCGCTGCTGGCGAGATTCCTGAGGAGCGAGGGTTACCGGGTCCGCCTCGCGATCAACGTCACCGACATCAACGACAAGATCTACACGGCGGCCCACGAGCGCGGGATCGACTCCGGGTCCCTCGCCGAGCAGATGACCGAGGCCTATTTCGAGGACACCGGAAGCCTCGGGATCGGTCGGCCGGACTCCGAGCCTCTGGCAACCGCGACGATCGGGCCGATCGTCGAGCTGATCGCCGACCTGGTCGAATCCGGCCACGCCTACGAGTCCGGCGGCGACGTCTACTTCGCGGTCCGCAGCTTCGACGGATACGGCAAGCTCTCGCACCGCCCGACCGAGGAGATGGAACAGGGCGAGGACGACGCCGGCTCGCTCAAGCGCGACCCGCTCGACTTCGCGCTCTGGAAGAGCCACAAGGAGGGGGAGGATACGAGCTGGGACTCGCCCTGGGGACCGGGTCGCCCCGGCTGGCACATCGAGTGCTCGGCGATGGCCGAGGCCGAACTCGGCGAGCTTCCGTTTGCCATCCACGGCGGCGGCTCCGACCTGGTCTTCCCCCACCACGAAAACGAAATCGCCCAGTCGGAGGCGGCCCGGGGCAGGCCTCTGGCGAAGGTCTGGATGCACAACGGAATGATCGAAACCGACGCCGAGAAGATGTCGAAGTCCGAGGGCAACATCTTCCAGCTCTCGGAGGCGATCGATCGCTTCGGTCCCGAGGCCGTCGTCGCTTATCTGGTCTCCGGGCATTACCGCCAGCCACTGGCCTTCGGCGAAGAGCAGCTTGAGGAGGCGGTGGCGAAGGTCGACCGCTTGCGCAACTTCCTCCGCGCCAATCCCCCCGGGGGCGATGAGTCCGCGGGTTCCGGTCCTGCCGCGGAGGCGGTGTCGAAGTTCCGAGACGCACTGGCCGACGACTTCAATACGCCACGGGCGATGAGCGTGCTGTTCGAGTTCGTCCGGGCTGCCAACCAGGAGCGGGTCGAAGGTGGGGGAGACGCCGTGCTCGAGATGCTGGAGCTGGTCGGACTGGAATCGCTGGCCGTATCGGATGAAGGTGGCCCCGACGCGGCTGCCCTCGAACTGCTTGCCGAGCGTGAGAATGCCCGGGCCGAGCGGGACTTCGAATCGGCCGACCGGCTGCGCGACGAGCTCGCAGAACTCGGCTGGCAGGTGCGTGACGGTGCCGACGGCGCCACTCTCGTGCCGCTTTCCGGGGGCTGAAATGCCGCGCCGGGGCCAGAACAAGCCGGCAAGCGAGACCGAACTGATCTACGGCCGCCGTCCGGTCGAGGAGGCCGGCAAGGGCTCCCGGCGGGTTCACCGGATTTGGAGATCGCCCGAAACTCCGGCCGAGCAGCTGACCGAAATGGTCGGCAGTTCTGACCACCAGGGG
This sequence comes from uncultured Solirubrobacterales bacterium, assembly GCA_963709475.1. Lineage (GTDB taxonomy): Bacteria > Actinomycetota > Thermoleophilia > Solirubrobacterales > 70-9 > 67-14. Next base: position 425,704 of record CAVPWI010000002.1, read on the forward strand.
GTTGTTGCCGAGGTGGACCGCTTCGCCTATACCGACGGATCGGCACTGCTCTCGCGCCCCGACAGCCTGATCATGGTCCTCGATCAGGTCCAGGATCCTCGCAACCTGGGGGCGGTCTGCCGTTCGGCCGAGGTCGCCGGTGCCGCCGGCGTCGTTATCCCGGACCGTCGGTCCGCCGCTGTGACTGCGGTCGTATGCAAGGCATCGGCCGGCGCGGTCGAGCACCTCGAGATCGCCCGGGTCAGGAACATCGCCGACTGGCTGGCGAGCGCCAGGGACTCCGGCTTCTGGATCTGGGGCGCGGCCGGCGAAGCCGAGGCGGCCCCGTGGCAGGTCGACCTCACCGGCTCGACCGTCCTGGTCATGGGTACTGAAGAGAAGGGCCTGCGGCCGAGGGTCGCCGCGGCCTGCGACGGTCTCATCGCGATTCCCCAGCCGGGCAAGGTCGACTCGCTGAACGTCTCCGCCGCCGCCTCGGTCCTGCTCTTCGAGTCCCTGCGCCAGCGCACGACCGCCTCCTGAGCCGGGCATCTCCGGCCGGTCGCGTGGCCGACGGCGGGCGCGGCAGCCTCGCATCGCGGGGTTGATGGAACACCTGAAGGCTGCGCTATCGCCCCCGCGACTAGCGCCCTCCGGGTTCTGGCCGGCATCGGCCTCGGGTATGCGCGGCCGATGCCCGCCAGGACGCTGCCGGCCGCCTTCGGGAGTCCCCGGCGGCCGTGCGGACCGGCCCGTTCCTGCAACGTCGATTTCACGAATCCGGAGGAAGGGGTTGACAGAACTCTGCGAATGCGTAAACTAACGTTCAGATAAAGGGTGAACCTCTACTTGAGTCTGAGGAACACCTGTAATTGTCCGGCGTCCAGGGGAGGTAAGTGGCGCCACAGACCTTCTTCAAAAGGAGATTGTTCGGTGGCTACCCCGACCTCAAATGCGGTATTTGCAGCGGTTTCTGATCCTGATAACGACGGCCCGGATTCAAAGCCTAACCCTCGACTGGAACCTGATGATCTGTATCTCGTCGCCATGTCCAAGCGCGGGAACAACGAAGCGACCGATCGCCTGATCCGCCGCTACCACGGATTCGTCCGGCTCAAGGCGTCCTCCTACTTCCTGGTCGGAGGCGACTCGGACGACCTGATCCAGGAGGGATTGGTCGGCCTCTACAAGGCGATCCGCGACTTCCGGACCGACCGGGAGTCGAGCTTCCGCAACTTCGCCGAACTGTGCATCACCCGCCAGATCATCACCGCGGTGAAAGCCGCCACGAGGAACAAGCACAGCCCGCTCAACCAGTACGTCTCTTTCGGTCAGTCGCCGGCGGCAAACGGCGAGACCGAGACGACGATGGAGGAGATCCTGCCCGGACCGGCCGCCTTCGACCCGGTCAATCAGGCGATCTCGACCGAAGAGCTGTCCAGTCTGGTCACCCACCTGCGCGGAGCCCTCTCCGACATCGAAAGCAGCGTGCTCGGCTTCTATCTCGAGGATCGCTCCTACGAAGAGGTGGCCGAACTGCTCGGTACCGACACCAAGGCTGTCGACAACGCCCTCCAGCGAGTCAAGCGCAAGGTCGGCCGTCACCTCGACAGCCGCGAGTACGCCGTCTGAGCCAGTCCCGGCCTGAATCCGGCCGCCCCGACCTGGCAGTCGGGCCACCAGCGTGAAAACATTGGGCCGACGGTCCTTGCGAGGCCGCCCGCCCGCCTAGCTCAGTTGGCAGAGCACCTGTCTTGTAAACAGGAGGTCTCCGGTTCGATCCCGGAGGCGGGCTTGTCTCAGGTCGGCTGGATCACCCGTTCTCGACTGCCGTGCGTGAGACGGGGTCGCCGAGACGCACTGTTCCCGGACGCTTGACGCTCGCGTAGACGCCGAAGGGGATGCCCTCCTCGCACTCGACCTGTTCGCGGTAGGAGCGGATGTGGTGGAGGGTCTTGAGGTCGACGTTGCCGGCATCCGGATCCCGGGTCGTCGCCGCGCACCGGCCGACCCGTTCATGGACCTGAAGCCGGACCTCACCAACTTCGACTATGTCGCCCAGCCAGTCGTCTTCTTCGTGGGGCCCGATGCCCGCGATGCCGAAGTTCATCCGGAAACGCCTCTGGTCGATCGGCCCCGGCTGCCCGCCCTCACCGGCCGCCTCCGCCAGCCGCTCCAGGGAGCCGACCCCGAGCAGGGTCGCTCCGGCGATCGAGCCGCGATCCACCCCGGGACGGTTGGGGGGCCGTTCGACCAGCCTCAGGGCGGTGCCGCAGTGCTGCGAGATCGCCCCCGAGTAGGCCCCGAGGACCGGACGCGCCTCGATTCCCAGCCCGTAAAAGCTGACCTCGATCGGTGCCCCGGTCTCGACCGGTCCTTCGACCTTCGATCCGTCGGGGAAAGTGAGGGAGAGCGTGCGGCCGCCGGCGGTCTTCAGGTACTCCGGAACGATCTCGATCAGGGGTCCGAGCCGGGTGGCACTGACCATCGCGTCGGCTTCGTCAATCAGAAAGAACTGGCGGTCGTCAACGGCGCCCTGGTTGGTCATCTCGACCTCGCTCAGCGCCTGCATGCGCATGCCTTTCACCGGGGCGATCGAGATCCATTCAACTGTTGCGGACACTGTCCGCGAGCCTACCGGCTGCGGGCCGGCCGACTGGTCTACTTTTACCGTGTGACCACCGAGGAGGACCAGCTGTTCGACCTGGTCGGGCGATCGAACCGGATCGTCGCGCTTACCGGGGCCGGGATCTCGACCGCGTCCGGCATCCCGGACTTCCGCTCGCCGGGCGGGCTGTGGGACGACGAGGACCCGATGGAGGTGGCAACGCTCACCGTCTTCGGCAGCGATCCGGTGCGCTTCTGGCGCTTCTACCGGGCGAGGCTCGACCTGGCCGATACCTACAGGCCCAACGCCGGGCACCTGCTGCTCGCGCACCTGGCCGAGCTCGGCAAGCTCAGCGCCGTGGTCACCCAGAACATCGACGGCCTCCATCAGGCCGCCGGGGTGGACGAGAGCATCGTCTACGAGGTCCACGGCTCGGTACGCGAGCTTGCCTGCCTCTCCTGCGGCGCCCGCTACCCACGAGCCCGGATCGACGACCTGGTGACCGACGGCCTGCCGCGCTGTTCGTGCGGCGCGATCCTCAAGCCCGCCGTGGTGCTCTTCGAGGAGATGCTCCCGGAGCAGGCGGTGGAGAACAGCCTGCGCTCAATCAGCGAATGCGACCTGCTGCTGGTGATCGGGTCTTCGATGGTCGTCCATCCGGTGGCCGGGTTCCCGGGCTACCGGCCCGTGGGCTCGAGCATGGCGATCATCAACAACGAAATGACCTCCTGGGGCCCGGACGCCGATCTCTGGCTGGACGGCGACATCGCCGAGCGCTCGCACAAGCTCAGCCTGGCGCTCGGCTTCGGCTGACCCTCCGGCAATAGGGTCCATCCATGTCGATAAGCGAACCGGTAACCCTTTATGTCGTCCCGCTTTCCCACCCCTGCATGACCGCCAGGGCAGGCCTCGAGCTGAAGGGGGTCGAGTACGACGAGCAGACGGTCGATTCGGGTGGCCACCGCGGCCACGGCGTGGAGGTCGAGAAGCTCTTCGGCGAGGGCAACAGAACCGTGCCTGTCCTGACGATCGGCGATGAGGCCGTCCACGGCTCGATCGCGATCCTCGAACGGCTCGATCAACTGGTCCCCGCGAACCCGCTCTACCCCGAGCCGATCGCGGCCGATGTCAGGGAAGCCGAGCGCTGGGGCGACGAGGTTTTCCAGGAACTCGCCAGGCGACTGCCTTTCGCGGTCCTCCACTTCCGGCCGGGCTCGATGGGCACTTTCGCCGGCGGTGGCGAGCTCGACCCTTCCGGAACCGACTTCGCAATCAAGTACATCCGCGCCGCCTGGAAGGTCCTCGATCTGAGTGCGGTCCAGATCACCGACGACCTTGCCGCGTTGCCGGCGGCGATCGAGCGGATCGAAGGCTATGCCGGAGCGGGGCTGATCGACGGTGAGTCTGCGACCGCGGCCGACCTGCAGATCGCATCGTCCGCCAGCCTGCTGCTGACGATCGGCGACCTGCGCCCGATGCTCGAAGGCACTGCGGCCGAGCGGCTGGCCCGGCGGTACTTCCCCGACGATTACTCGGGCGACGTCCCGGCCGGAGCCTTCCCGGAGAGCTGGCTTCCCGCCTGAGCCGAGTGCGGTTCGAGTCGGATGACCACCGACTTGGAAGCCGGCGTATTGCTCTTCTCGGCGACCGAACCGAGCGGCACCAGGCTGTTGGTCTCGGGGTAGTAGGCGGCGGCGCAGCTCCTCGCGGTCGGGTACGCGACAAGGCGAAAGCGCCTGGCGAAACGTTCCACTCCGTCGCTCCATTCGCTGACCAGGTCGACCGTATCGCCGTCGGCGAAACCGAGGTCGGTGAGGTCCTCCGGGTGGACCAGCAGCACCCGTCGCCCGCCCCTGACACCGCGGTAGCGATCGTTGAGGCCGTAAATCGTCGTGTTGTACTGGTCGTGGGAGCGCATCGTCTGGAGCAGCAGCCGGCCTGGTGGCAGCCGCAGGACCTCGAGCCGGTTGACGCTGAAGTGGGCGCGGCCGTTGTCGGTATCGAAGCTGCGGCTGTCGCGGGGGGTGTGGGGGAGGACGAACCCGCCCGGCTCACGTGAGCGCCGGTTGAAGTCCGTGAAGCCCGGGACGACCTTCTCGATCCGGTCCCGGATCAGGTCGTAGTCGGCGGCGAACTCCGACCACGGGATGTCCCGCCGGACGGTTGCTGCTCGTCCAGCGTCCGCTCGGCCAGCTCGCAGACGATCGTCACCTCGCTTCGAAGCTCCTTCGACGCCGGCTCGAGCCGGCCCCGGGATCCGTGGACGCAGCTCATCGAGTCCTCGACCGTGACCATCTGTTCCCGGCCGCCGGAAAGGTCCCTCTCGCTGCGCCCGAGAGTCGGCAGGATCAGCGCCTGCCGGCCGGTGACCAGGTGGGAGCGGTTCAGCTTGGTCGACACCTGGACGGTCAGGGCGGTCCTTCGCAGGGCCCGCTCGGTCAGTTCGGTGTCCGGGGTTGCGGCGGCGAAGTTGCCGCCCATCGCGAAGAAGACGCCGACCTTTCCTTCGGCCATCGCCGAGATCGAATCGACCACGTCGAGGCCCGGCTCCCGCGGCGGCCCGAAGCCGAACTCGGCCGAGATCGCATCGAGAAGCTCCTCGCCCGGCTTCTCGTGGATTCCCATCGTGCGATCGCCCTGGACGTTGCTGTGGCCGCGCACCGGGCAGGCCCCGGCACCGGGACGGCCGATGTGCCCGCCGAGCATCAGGCAGTTGACGATCTCGCGGATCGTGGCGACCGAGTTGCGGTGCTGGGTCAGGCCCATCGCCCAGCAGGCGATCACCGATTCCGAGTCCATGATCATCTGCGCCGCCTCCTCGATCTTCTCGCGCGGCAGGCCCGTGGCCTCCCGGACCTCGTCCCAGTCGAGTTCGCACAGGTGGTCCCGGAGGGAGTCGAATCCGTCGGTCTTCGAAGCGATGAAGTCCGAGTCGATGAAGGGGGCCGCTTCGGCCCCACCCGGATGGCTCCCGGCGGCATCGAGGATCAGCCGGTTGATCGCCTGGAACAGCGCCAGGTCACCGTTGATCCGGATCTGGAGGAAGAGGTCGGTCAGTTCGGTTCCGCCAGCCAGCACGCCTGACACCCGCTGCGGGTTCTTGAAACGCTTCATGCCGGCCTCGGGCAGCGGATTAACCGTGATGATCCGGGCCCCGTTCTCCTTGGCCCGCTCCAGCGAGCTCAGCATGCGCGGATGGTTGGTGCCCGGGTTCTGGCCGACGATCAGCAGCAGGTCGGCGTTCTCGATGTCATCGAGCGACACGCTTCCTTTGCCGGTCCCGATCGTCTCGGTCAGGGCGCAGCCACTCGATTCGTGGCACATGTTGGAGCAGTCGGGGAGGTTGTTGGTGCCGAAGGCACGCACGAACAGCTGGTAGGCGAAAGCGGCTTCGTTGCTGGTCCGCCCGGAGGTGTAGAAGACCGCTTCGTCGGGGCTGTCGAGGCCGTTCAGGTGCTCGCTGACCAGCCCGTACGCGTCGCTCCAGCTGATCGGCCGGTAATGGCTGTCGCCCTCGGCCAGGTGCATCGGCTCGGTCAGGCGTCCCTGGCGTCCGAGCCAGTGCTCGGAGCGTTCCGCCAACTCGGCCACCGGGTGGCGGGCGAAGAACTCGCCGGTTATCCGGTCCCTGGTCGCCTCCTCGGCCACCGCCTTGGCACCGTTTTCGCAGAACTCGGCCCGGTGCGGCCGGTCGGACTCCGGCCAGGCGCAGCCCGGGCAGTCGAAGCCGTCGGGCTGGTTCACCCGGAACAGTCCGGGCAGGGTCCGCGAGAGCCCCGCCCGGGCCGAGAACCGCAGCGAGGAGATCACGCCGGGGATCCCGGCGGAGTGCTGCTTCGGGGCGCCGATCTTCGGGTTGTCGTCGGATCCGTCGGCGTCCGCGCCGGCGGGACTCTTGCCAGAACCTCTCACCGGTCGAGGATACCCGGCCGGTCCGCGGGTAGAGTCCGGATCCGGATGTCGAAAAGCGCAGCCAACCCGGGCACCGGCCCGGCTACGGGCCCGACCAGCGCCCGGATGGTCAGGCGGATCGAGCGCGACGGTGGGGTGGAGGACCTGGTCGGGGTCGAAGAGCCCCTGGAGATCCGCGTCGACGGCGATCCCATGGCGGTGACCATGCGCACCCCGGGCCACGACGAGGAACTGGCCCTCGGCTTCCTACACGGTGAAGGTCTGATCGACCGGGCCCACGTGGCCGGACCGAGCGAGGACCTCGCCAACAACGTGGTCGAGGTCAGCGGCCCGTTGAAACGGGACCTGCCGGCACGCCGCTTCTATACGACCTCCTCCTGCGGGGTCTGCGGGCGCGGCGCCCTCGAAGAGGTCGAGGTGCTCTCGGCCGCGCTCGACCCGGGTCCGGTCGTGAGCCGTTCTACGCTGGCCTCCCTGCCCGACCTGATTGAACAGCCGGCCTTCGACCTGACCGGCGGGCTGCACGCCACGGCCCTGTTCTCGGCGGCCGGGGAGCTGCTGATGGCCCGTGAGGACGTCGGTCGCCACAATGCGATGGACAAGGTCCTCGGTCGCTGCCTGATCGAGGGTCAGCTCCCCCTGAAGCAGTGCATTCTTTGCGTCACCGGCAGGCTCTCGTTCGAACTGGTCCAGAAGGCCGCCGTCGCCGGTGCTCCGATCCTGGTTGGGGTCGGCGCACCCAGCTCGCTGGCGATCGACCTCGCGGCAGAGCGTGGTATGACCCTCTGCGGCTTCACCGGCAGGGGAAAGCTGAACCTCTACACCGGGGCCGAGCGGGTCAGCGACTGACGCCCCGGCTCCGGGTCACCAGGGTTTCGATTCCAGAAGCGCCGCGGCCGAGGCGAGAGCGGCTTCGAGGCCGGTCCCGGCGCCGGTGTCGAAGCCGTCACCGCAGGCCGAGATCGACCCCTCATCGCCGGCGATGGTCACGAAAGGCGCGTCGACCGGACTCGCCGGCTTCGAGAACCTCCACCGCTTGACCTGATGCTCCTCCGGCGTGGAGGCGAGGAAGCCGAGTTCCGGAAGCTGCCCGACCATCCAGCTCCAGGCTTCTTCGTCACCGCTCTCCCAGAGCCGGTCGCTGGCCCCGGAGTCGCACCGGATCGAGACAGACGGCGGCCGGTCGGCGAACTTGGCGCCCTCCATAATCACGCTCTCGATGCCGTCGGCGGGCCTCTCGAACAGCGCCTGTTCTGGAAGTTCGCTGCTGTGGCTGAGGCGGGCGAGTCCGATCACCGCCTTTTCATAGATCCGTTCGAGGTCGACCGGGCCGAGGCGATCCCCAAGAACGGGGGCCATCTCGACCGCCTGGGGGACGGGGGCGGTGACAACCACGTGGCGTGCGAGCAGTTCGTAGCCGTGCCCGTCGGGGTCGGTGATCCGCAGCCGGTTCGGATCCCCGGGTTCGATTGATTCGACCCGGTGGCTGAAGCATGTATTCAGACCGGCCGCGAGGTGTTTGGTTGCCGCGGTGATCCCTTCCGGGCTGAACCAGACGTCGCCGGTCCTGCCGCCCACGAACAGCCTCTCCAGCAGGCCGGCCTCTCTCAGCCGATCGATCAGCGAGTCGCTCAGCCCTCCGGTCCGGGTCAGCCACGGAATTCCGTGGTCGACCCGCGCGCTCTCGAGCCGGCGGGTGGCCGCCCGTCCGCCCGGGGTGCGGCCCTTGTCCAGGGCGAGGTAGTCACGACCGTCGGCCTCGAGCGATCCGGCAACGGACAGACCGGCGAAGCCCGTGCCGACCACACAGACATCCACGACGCCGCGGTCGTTCATCCCGGGCTGCGTCGCGGCCCGACGAAGCGGATCGGCTCGGTGTCGGCCAGCGGACCGGTGCGGCTCATGTCGAAGGTCAGGTCGGGGTTGCGGACGATCTCCTCTCCGACCCGCGGGGTCTCGCCCGGGCCGTAATGCTTTCCGTCCAGCGGCCAGTCGAAGCCTTCGAGCTCGTCGCTGCCCACTCCCAGGATCTCCCCGGTCTGCTCGCGGTGTTCGAGGATCGCATCGAGCCCGTAGCGCTGGACGGGGCAGACCTTCATGCAGATCCCGCAGCCGCTTGCCTGGGCGACGACCGGCAGGCAACGGGCCGTGTTCAGTTTCGACTTGACCACTCCGCGGAAGGGCTTGCGGGCCTTCGGGATCGCTCCGACCGGGCAGTTCCTCACGCAGGCCTGGCACTCGTCGCAGACCTTGTGGAGTCCGTAGTCGACCGGGCTGTCGAGGGTCAGGGTCGCGTCGGTGGTCAGCATCAGTATCCGGCACCTCGAGCCGGCTTCGGGGGTCAGGAGCTGTCCGTTGATCCCGAGCTGGCCGAGTCCGGCTTCGACGCCGTAGTGGATCGCAACGCCGTCGCCGGTGAGGCCCTGGGGTGCGGCCTGGTAGCCGAGCCCCTTGAGGAACTCGGCCAGCTTCGCGGTGCGCTCCATGCCTTCGGCATAACTGAAGAACGCCGCCTGCTCGGCTTCATCGCTGGGGATCTTCTGGGTCAGCTCCCAGTCCTGTTCGAGCAGACAGACGATCACCGTCCCGAACTGCTCGGCGTCGGTCGTCTCGAAGGTGTAGCGCTCGTCCCTGGCGGCGATGCCGATCCGGCTGAGTCCGATCCGGGAAGCTTCGGCCCTCAGCATCCTGGTCAGCTCTTCGGGACGATGGCTCAGGCGCCGGCTTGCCGGTCGGCGCCTGGTCGCCTGTCGGATCCGGTGGACCGCCCGGGCCACCCTGGGGAAGGTGGGCACGAGAAAGCCCTTGCCGTGGCTGACGATGAACTCGCTGGCCTCCGGATGGACGGAGAAGAAGTCGCTCAAGGGCGATTCGGCGGAGATTCGGTCCTCCTCGGCTCCGTCGCGGATCTCACCGGGGTAGGTCAGGAGGTCCTCGGGTAGGTCGCGGTCCTTCTCCGGCCACGGAGGGGGGACCTCGGGGGCGCCACTTCGGTCGGGCAGGAAACGGGTAAGGAGGAGCAGGCTGATCACCTGCCGCCTTCGAAGGCGGCGGATCAGCTGTTCAAGCCTCGACGGTCCGACCTCTGGATCCTGCGACATCCTCTCCATCCCGCTGCTCGGTGAAACTGGTTCGTTCAAGATACCCAGCCTCATTCGCGGCCGCTATCGTGGCTCCACCGAATCGAATCATCTGCCGGGGGTATGTGAAGAATGATGGTTTTGGGAGAAGACGTCTATGGCCGCATCCGGGCCTTTCTGGCCACGGCCGTTCTGCTCGGTCTCGCAGGTGCCCTGCTGCCCCTTGATGCCGCTGTGGCAGCCAGGCCGAATGCGGTCGAGGTGAAGGTAGCCAACGGGTGGATTCGGGTGGAGCGCTCTCCCTTGAAGCTGAGCCTGAGGGCGGACTCGGGCAGGAAGCTGCTGTCCTCGCTCGGCCGTTCTTCACTCGCGGGCGGTGTCAGCTACGGCGGACTGGGCTTCACGGTCGGTCCGGTGCCCGAGCTGGAACCGCCGAGTTTTGGTCCACCGCCTTCGGTGGAGGTGGATGCGGGCCGGTCTTTCTCGGCAACCAGGTTCCTCAAGGTCAGACGGCAGGGCAAGGCCACCGTTTTCAAAGTTGCCACCGACGACCCCGATGGCCGCAGGATCCTGCTGGACATCCGTCGCGGCAGGGAGGGGACCGCCAGGATCAAGGCCGAGGTCCGGCCGGCAACCGGTGTCACTTCCGTGTTCGCCGGCTTCAATGCGAAGAAGGGTGAGTCTTTCCACGGCTTCGGGGGCCGTCGGGAGGGCACCAATCTCCGTGGCTCGGACTTCAAGAGCTGGGTTTTCGACTACCGCTTCCCCGACGTCTCGACCAGCTACTACGCACCGGTCGCCGGTTTTCTTTCGTCCCGCGGGTACGGGGCGCTGCTCAGCGGCGACCGGATCAGCCGCTGGCGCATGGCCTCCGACAGGCGCGGTGCCTGGAGGGTCAGCCGGCCCGGCAGCCGGATGTTCCTGAGGATCGCCGTCGGCGGGGTCAGGCGCTCGATGGACTCGATCAGTCGCATGACCGGTCGCCACCGGATCCCGCCGGACTGGAGCACCGGCCCGATGCTCTCGAGGGCGATCGGGGTATTCAGCGACGCCGGAGGTCTCTATCAGCCGCGGGTCGAGGCCGACATCGACCGGCTTGAAGAGGGAGGGCTGCCGGTTTCTTCCTACGCTTTCGAAGGCTGGGCGCCGTTGCCGCGGCAGTTCGTCCTCGACTCGATCGCCAGGCTCCGGGCGATCGGAATCAGATCCTTGCTCTACCTGCGCTCCTTCGTCTCCGACGATGCCGCAGCGACCGAGACCCCCGGGGCATTCGACGAGGCCATCGACCGGGAACTGGTGGCGACCGACGACCAGGGCGATCCCTACTACTTCGAGTCCCCGTTCTCCGACACACCTGCGGCGGTGATCGACTTCACCAAACCCGAGGCGAAGGAATGGTGGCGGGAGAGGGTCTTCGATCTGCTCGACACCGGTGCCGACGGATTCATGAACGATTTCGGCGAGCAGGTTGAGCCGGGAATGCGCTTCCACGACGGCTCGATCGGATCCTCGATGCACAACCGCTACCCGGTGCTCCAGGCAAGGGTGACTCGCGAGGCGATAGATGCCTGGGAAAGGCTGAACCCGGGCCGCGAGGTCTTCTTCTTCCAGCGCGCCGCTTTCGCCGGCGTAGGTGGTTCGGCCGCCTACGAGAACGCCCAGTTCCCCGGTGACGAAACGATCGACTGGGATCCAGACACGGGTCTGCCTTCGATCGTCCCGGACATGCTCAACCGCGCAGTCATGGGCGCGCCGGGATTCACGACCGACATCGGTGGTTATGCCCAGTTCACTCCCGACGGGATCCTTCAGGCAACCGGCCCGGAACTCTTCCAGCGCTGGTCGCAGGCCGCCGTCTTCACCCCCTTCTTCCGGGTCCACAATTCCGGACTCAACGGTGCCCGGATGCCCTGGGACTTTGACGCTTCGACTCTCGGGAACTGGAAAGAGATGGCCGAGCTCCACAACCGCGCCCGCCCTCTGTTCAAGCGGCTATGGCGAACCTTCCTGAAGACCGGAGTCCCGATGACCAGGCCGATGTGGCTGGTTGATCCGGGGTCCAAGAGAAGCGCCAGGGCGGACGACCAGTGGCTGGTGGGGCCGAATCTGCTCGTCGCTCCGGTCATGACAGAGGGCGCGACCAGCCGTCCCGTCAGGCTGCCGGCGGGGTGCTGGAAGCAGGAGGGCAGAGGCCGGAAGCTGAAGGGCAACCGGACGATCCAGGTGGCTGCCCCGCTCGACACCCTGCCCTGGTACACGCGCTGCGGGTCCTCGCCGCTCAAGCGCTGAGAGAGTCCGCTCCGGACGAATCCGCAGGAAGGCCCCTGCGATTGGCGAAGGTCACTCGCAGGGGTTGCCGACGGCAGCCTGTAACACCCTGACCCCGAGCGTGTAAGCAGACCTGTGACCGACGAGCGTCTCGCCAGCTATCACGAGTTCACCCGCCGCCACGGGGTAAACCGTGGCCTCTACCTGCTCGCCAGGATCTTCCTGCAGCCGTTCTTCCTGATCTACTTCGGACTCTCCCGACAGGGTCGCAAGAACTCGAGGATCAAGGGCGGCATCATCGTCGCCGCCAACCACCGCAGTTTCCTCGATCCTTTCGTGATCGGTGCCTGCCTGCCGTGGAGCAGGCCGATGAACTACGTAGCCAAGGTCGAGCTCTTCGAAAAGCCGTGGCAGGGCTACTTCCTGAACCGGCTCGGTGCCTTCCCGATTCGTCGCGGAGAAGCCGACGAAGCCGCGATGGAGACGGCAGAACTCGCTCTCAAGAGGGGCGGCGCGATCTGCATCTTTCCCGAGGGAACCCGTATCCGCAAGGGCTCGCTCGGAACCCCCAAGCGCGGGGTGGGGCGCCTCGCCATGCGCACCGGGGCCGCCGTGCTTCCGGTGGCGGTCAGCGGCACCGAGAACGTGCGTCGTGGCTGGAAGATCCGCCCGCGAAAGGTGAAGCTCAGGGTCGGGCGGGCGATGAACTTCCCCTACGCAGAGAACCCGTCACCCGCGCTGGCGGCCTCGGTCACCTCCCGCATCTGGCCCAACATCGAGCTCCAGTGGGAAGACATAGGCGGGCTGCCGCCGATGCGCCGTGCGGCGGTCATCGGTGCGGGCAGCTGGGGGACGGCGGTGGCGGTGCTGCTCGCCCGCGGCGGCCTCGAGGTTCAGCTCGGGACCAGGACGGCGGCCCAGGCCGAGGCGATCTCCAGGGATCGCGAGAACTCGCGGTACCTGCCGGGCGTGAGGCTGCCCGATGCGATCGAAGTCCGGGCCTCGGGCGAGATCGAGCTGGCCGGTGTGGACCTGCTCTGCATCGCGGTGCCGTCGGCTTCCTATCCGCAGGCGGTCGGAGCGGTCGCCGACCGGATCGGCAAGCGGGCCGGCGTCCTTCTACTGGCCAAAGGGCTGGTCGCGCCCAAGGGGCAACTGCCGTCTGAATACGTCGGTGAGCGGGTCAAGGCCAGGGGTATCTCCTGCCTCGGCGGACCGGCCCATGCCCGTGAGGCGGTGTCCGGCTCCGCCGCCCTCGTGCTCGGCTCCGAAGACGACGATCTGCGGGCTCAGCTCGGAGACGTATTCGACCGGGCGGGGCTGATCTGCGAGCGCTCGCGTGACACCGTCGGGGTCGAGATGGCCGGGGCCGCAAAGAACGCCGCGGTGCTCGCCGCCGCTGCCGCCGAGCCCCACGGGCTCAACGCCGCCGGGATCGCCGCCACCGCGGTCTGGAAAGAGTGCGTCGACTTCGCGGTGGTCAAAGGGGCCGACCTCGAGACCTTCAACGGGCTGGCCGGCGTAGGGGACCTGCTCGCGACGGTGATGGCTCCGGACAGCCGCAATCGCAGGGCGGGCGAACTGCTCGGCAAGGGAAGCGATGCGGGGGAGATCAAGCGGACCCTGGGCCAGGCCTCGGAGGCGCTCGACTCGGTACCTCAGATAGCGGCGTCTCTTGCCGACTCGGGTTGTCGCAGCGAGGCGACTCAGGGCCTGGCGGATCTGGCGACCGGCAGGATCAGCTCAGACGAATGGGTGGCCGCGCTGAGGCGTGTGGGCCACTCCAGGCGGGCCGCGTGACTCTGCGGCGAGCACCCGCGGAAGGCCTGGCTCCGGCGGCTGCCATCGGGGTAGGGTGGTCCGATGGACGAAGGCCCCACAGCCAAGCCGGAAGAGAGCCTGGTCGCGGAGACGGAGGTTCCGGCGGAGTCCAAGGCCGAGACCGATCGTGGCTTCGAGCAGCTGTACAGGGACCACCTGCGCGACGTCTATTCTTATGCCTACTACCGGGTCGGGGATCACCACGACGCCGAGGACCTGACCGAGCAGACCTTTCTTCAGGCCTATCGCCATTACCCCAGGGCCCGGCGGGAGTCGGACGGCCGTCCGCTCCGGCCCTGGCTGATCCGGATCGCCCACAACCTCGCCTCGAACTTCTACAGGGACCGCTCCCGACGGCCACAGACGCCGCTGGACAGCATCGAGCCGCCGGCCGCCCGCCACACGACCGAAGCGGTCGTCGAGGGTCGGGCCGAACTGAGGGCTGTGATGGCGGGTATCGACGAACTTCCGGAGGAACGACGCGAAGCCCTGATCATGCGTTTCGCGCTCGGCATGGACAATCGCGAGATAGCGCGGGCGATGGGCAAGTCCGACGGAGCCACGAAGGTCCTGCTTCACCGGGCGATCAAGCAGCTGCGCGAGAGGCTGGATGAAGATGTCGATGGATGAACTCCAGATCGAGAGCCTCCTCGCCGACGTCTTTCAGCCGGTCGAGCCTCCCGAGCGGTTCTCCGACAGGCTGCGTGACACCTTTTCGACGATCCGCGACGCGGCCGCCGACGACCTCACCGGCTGGGCGGACGAGCTCACCGAGAGCGAACTCGATTCGCTCCGCGATCCGCGCAACTGGGTCCGGCCGGTAGCAGCCGCTGCGGCCGGAGGGATCGCTACCGGCGTGCTCGTGGTGGTCGAGATGAGGCGGCGGGGACGCCGCCGGCGCTCGAGGATCGAGAACCTGCTCGAGAGCACCCGCTCAAGAACCGGGCTTTGACTTCCCTGGACCACGGCCCTCAGGCCTGCGTCCCGAAGCTTCCGAACCGAGCCTCTTCCTTCGGAGTTCACGCTCGCGCCGGCGCTTGCGGTTCACCCGCCGCTCCCTGATCCGCTTCTCCCTCTCGGAGGCGATCGCCCTGATGCGGTCCCAGCGGCTCGCCGCCAGCGCCAGCAGGGCGAGGGCCCCGAGCAGCAGGTTGAGGCCGTTCACCGGCCGGGTCGCCGGCAGGACCCCGAAGAGCAGCGTGCCGTCGGCGGCGAGCACCCCCCACAGGCCGAGTCCGAGGAAGGTGACTGCCGCGACCAGGGCCCAGATCCGGGAGAGGCTCTGGGCCAGCAGCAGGGCGAGCAGGCCGAGGGCGATGTGGACCAGCGACGCCCAGCCGTTGACCGCGTAGAAGCCGAAAAGCTCCGACCACAGCTCCGGCTCGCCGAACTCGGAGTTCTCGATCAGGCCGGCCAGGCCCAGCAGGACCAGTAGCGCGCCGCTCAGGGTCGCGTAAAGCCTCGTATAGCCCACTCTCGCCACGCGGGCATTGTCGCTGCTGGACGGGTTGCGCGCTGTGCCCTTCATCTAGGGTTCTTCGTCGTGGCCTACTGCTACCGCCATCCCGACGTCGAGACCCGAGTTTCCTGCTCGAGTTGCGACCGTCCGATCTGCACGGACTGCATGACCCCGACCCCGGTCGGCATGCGCTGCCCGGAATGCTCGCGGGAGAAGACCCGTGTCACGAGCGGTCCGGCGGCGGTTTCCGCCAGCAACGCATATCCGGCCACTTTCGCCCTGATCATCATCTGTGTCGGCGTCTACATGGTCGAGATCGCCTCCGGCTCCGGTGGGCTCAACAGCACGGCAAACAGCCTGATCACCAACTTCGGCCTGCTCGGGGCCGGGATCGCCGACGGGGAGCTCTACAGGCTGATCACCGGCGGCTTCCTCCACGCCGGGCTGATGCACCTCGGATTCAACATGTTCGCGCTCTACTTCCTCGGCCGGGTCCTGGAACCTTCGATCGGCACCCCGCGCTTCCTGGCGGTCTACTTCGCTTCGCTGCTGGCCGGCTCTTTCGGCGCGATCCTGCTCTCCGGCAGCTTCGTACTCACGGTCGGCGCATCCGGTGCCGTCTTCGGCATCTTCGGCGCCACCTTCATGATCGCCCGGGGCAGGGGCATGAACACCATCGCCCGCGAGATCGGGGTCATCCTCGGCATCAACCTGCTGATCACTTTCGCCATCCCCGGCATCAGCATCGGCGGCCACCTCGGCGGCCTGATCGGCGGCGTCCTCTGCGGCATGCTGATCGTCGCCGGCGAGCGAGGCCGCCTCGGTGCCAACGCAAAAGTGCTCGAATACGGTGCCTTCGCACTGCTCGCCCTGGTCTCCGCATTCGCGGCCATCGTGATCTCCGAGCCCGCCCTCATCTTCAGGGAGCAACTCGCTTCGGGCGCGCTCCCGCTGCTTCCTTTCTGAGCCCTCGGGCGCCCGGGCTTCGTTGCGGCTGACTCCACCGCGTAGCATCTAACCCATGGCGCTACTTGACGACGATCAGATCTCCGAGAAACTGAAGACCCTCGACGGCTGGGAGCGCAGGGGCGACGAGATCGTCCGTGAGTTCAAGCTCGACGACTTCGTCGGTTCGGTGAAGTTCGTCGACGCGGTGGTCGCTCCGGCCGAGGAGATGGGCCACCACCCGGACATCGCGATCTCCTGGAATACGGTCACGGTTTCGATCTCGACCCATTCCGAAGGAGGCCTCACCGCAGCCGACTTCGAACTCGCGGCTGCGATCGACGCCCTGGCCTGAATCCTGACGCTCCTCCCGGAGCGGGGTTTTCGCTTCGCCTCCCGGGCCGGTCAGCCGTAGTCGTGGAATCCGCAGCCGGACTTCTGGCCGAGTTCTCCGGCGGCGACCTTGGTCCGAACCGATTCGGGTGCCTGGTGGTCGGGGTTTCCGGACTCGGCGTACAGTGCGTCGCTGATCGCGACTGCGACGTCCAGGCCGACCAGATCGAGCAGCGCAAGCGGGCCCATCGGGTGGGCCAGTCCCAGCGACATGCAGGTATCGACGTCCTCCGAGGGCATGCCGGTCCGCTCCTGCAGCCGGACCGCGTCGAACAGGTACGGGAACAGCAGCCGGTTTACCACGAAGCCGGAGCTGTCGGGCACTTCAACCGGTGTCTTGCCCGCGCTGCGGCACCAGGCTGCGGCGCGCTCGCCGATGCCCGGGTTGAGCTGTTCCGGCAGGCAGAGTTCGACCAGGCGCATCACCGGCACCGGATTGAAGACGTGCAGTCCGAACAGGCGGTCGGGGTGGCCGCAGGCGGTGGCCAGCTCGGAGACCGAGAGGGAGGAGGTGGTGGTCGCCAGGTCGGCGTCCGGGGCTGCCTCGCCGAGTTGCCTCAGCAGGGTCGCCTTGGCCTCGGGGTCCTCGACGATCGCCTCGACGGCGAGGGTCGCATTCGCAAGATCGGCCGCGTCGGTCGTAACCCGGACCCGGCCGGCGTCGCCGCCGTCCACCCGGGGGCAGGCGGTGTTCAGTTCGCCGCGCACCCGTTCGGCCGAGCTCTCGCTTCTGGCGAGCAGCCAGACCCGGTCGCAGCCCGCCGATGCGAGCGCCGTGAGTCCGGTTGCGATCGCGCCGCTCCCGGCGACCGCCATCTCCCTGTGGGGGTTCGGTTCCATGGCTTCACCCTACGGTTTTTCGGGCTGTCGAAAGGTCCCGGACCGAGGTTGACTGACCAGTCAATCGGGTAACCTGCAGACAAGCTTCCCGCTTCCCGCGGGTATTCGATCTGGATTCTTACGAAAGGTTTTTGATGAGCAAGTTCGGCGGACGCGAAGTAGTAATCGTGGAGGCGGTCCGGACCCCGGTCGGCCGCGGTCACAAGGAGAAGGGCTACTACAAGGACCTCCATCCTTCGAACCTGCTGGCCCACGCCTACAAGGAACTGATCAACCGGGCCGGCATCGACCCGGCCGAGGTCGAAGACGTCGTCGCCGGCTGCGTGCAGCAGTTCGGCGAGCAGAGCCTCAACATCGGTCGCAACGCCTGGCTCGAGGCCGGCTTCCCGATCGAGACGCCCGCGACCACGATCGACCGCCAGTGCGGCTCCGCCCAGCAGGCGGTCAACTACGCAGCCGCGATGATCGCCTCCGGCGTCCACGACGTCATGATCGGCGGCGGTGTCGAGCACATGGGCCACATCTCCTTCGGCGACGCCTTCAAGGTCATGGACGAGTACGGCTTCGGCTACTCGCCCGAGCTGATGAAGCAGTACAACCTCGTCAACCAGGGCCTCTCGGCCGAGATGATCGCCGACAAGTGGGACATCTCCCGCGAGGAGCTCGACGCGCTCGGCGTCGAGTCCCACGCCCGTGCGCACCGGGCCACCGAAGAGGGCCGCTTCGAGCGTGAGATCGCCCCGGTCTCGGTCAACGGCGATACCTACACGACCGATCAGGGCATCCGCCCCGGGACCACCATGGAGGCCCTCGCCGGCCTGAAGACCGTCTTCAAGGACGACGGCAAGGTGACCGCCGGCAACGCCTCACAGGTCTCCGACGGCGCCGCCGCGATCCTGCTGATGACCCGCGAGAAGGCCGACGAGCTGGGCCTGAAGCCGCGCGCGAAGATCCTCGACCAGACTGCGGTCGGAGTCGACCCGGTGATGATGCTGACCGGTCCGATCCCGGCCACACAGAAGCTGCTCGAGCGCAACTCGATGACGATGGACGACATCGATCTGGTCGAGATCAACGAGGCTTTCGCTTCGGTGGTCGTCGCCTGGCAGCGTGAGCTGAACCCGGACATGGACAAGGTCAACGTCAACGGCGGCGCGATCGCGATCGGCCACCCGCTCGGATCCACCGGCGCCCGGCTGCTGACCACCCTGCTCCACGAGATGGAGCGCGACGACAAGCAGATCGGCCTGGTCACGATGTGCTGCGGCGGCGGAATCGGCACCGGCACCCTGATCGAACGCGTCTGATCTGACGCACGGGCGCGAGCACCTCAGCGGCTCGCGCCCCGCCACCCGGGCCCCCCGCGCCCTCGCGGCGCCCACGGGCTCTCGCTCCGGCGCGGGCTCGATCGCGGGGTGGATTCGACAGCTGACAGGTGTCGAATCCACCCCGCGAAGGCCCGGGCGCTCGCGTGGAGCCCGCCCGTCGGGATTTCCGCAGGGCGGATCAGTAGTCGGCCGGTTTCGGTCCTCCGGCAGGACCTATAGCCTGAAGGCATGACCGCAATGGATCGCGTGGCGATCGGGGCGATGGGAGATACGCCCGGGGACATGGCCGAAATGGCCAGACAGGCCGAGCAGGCCGGTTTTGACTCCGTATGGGCGATCGAGTTGTTCCGGAACGCCTTCACCCAGACCACCTGGCTGGCCAGCCAGACCGAAAAGGCCGACATCGGCACTTCGATCGCCTGGGGCTTCGTCAGGAGCCCGATGACCATGGCGATGAGCGCGATGGACATCGACGAGATCTCCGGTGGCCGCTTCCGGCTCGGCCTCGGCCCCGGCGTCAAGCGGTTGATCGAAACCTGGCACAACGCCGATTACGGCAAGCCTGCCCCGCATCTTCGCGAGACCATTCAGGCGGTGCGCGAGATCATCCGCTGCGCCGCAGCAGGGGAGACCGCCGCCTTCAAGGGCGAGTACTACGACATCGACATCAAGGGCTGGTACCGCTCGACCCCGCCGGTGCGGGCGGAGATCCCGATTTATACGGCAGCCGTGCAGAAGGGGATGTGCCGGATGGCCGGCGACGTCGCCGACGGCCTGATCGGGCACCTGATCTGCTCGGCAAGCTGGATCGAGGAAGTCATCGTGCCGAACTTCGAACTCGGCCTTTCCCGATCCGGACGCGACCGAAAAGACTTCACCTTCCTGCCCAGCATCTGCGTCGCGATCGATGACGACTACGAGCGTGGTCTCGATGCTGCCCGGCGCACCCTTGCCTTCTACTCGACCGTGAAGACCTACATGCCACTCTTCGACCACCACGGATTCGGCCAGAATGCCGCCGATGCGGCCGGTGCCTTTCGAAAGGGCGACATCAACGGCGTCGCCGAGGCGATCTCGGATGAGATGGTCGAGCTCTACTGCGCGGTCGGCACGCCCGACAAGGTGCGGGCGAAGGTCGAAGAGATCGCCCCCTACGCGGATGCGGTCTTTCCCGGCGCCCCGACCTACTTCATCCCGAACGAGCAGGTCTCGGAGTACAACGAGCGGATAATCGAGACCTTCGGTACCTCGACCTGACCTGCGGATGGCCAGGATCGTCGAAGAAGAGGTCTCTGTAGGCAAGACCAGCCTGGCCTTTCGACGGACCTCCGGGCGTGGCCATCCGGTGATCATGCTTCACGGCTTCATGGACTGTGCGGAGAGCTGGGATCCGTTCGCCCGGTCTCTGTCCCGTCCGACGCTCGCTTTTGACCTGCCGGGCTTCGGCCACAGCTCACTGGCCGGCGACGACATCTGGAAGTGGCAGGGGCTCTTCGACCGGGCCCTGAAGAAGCTCGACCTGGACAGCTACTTCCTGCTCGGCCACTCGCTCGGTGGTGCCGTCGCCTCGGCGCTGGCCGCCCGGCAGCCGGACCGGGTCCGGGCGTTGCTGGTGATCGCGCCGGCCGGCTACAGCCGCATCCCGCTGGCCCAGTTTCTGGCCAGACCCGAGATGGAGTTCCTGTTGGGCCAGACGGCGCCGCGGGCGATGCGCTTCAGGCCCCTGGTCAACCTGACCTATCGCAACCTGTTCTCCCACCACCACGATCCTTCGGACGAGCTGATCGGCCGCCTGGTCGAGTCCAGGAACGAGATGGTCCCCGGGATCAAGAACGGCATGCACCTGCTGCGCGAGCTCTCGCGGGACCGCTTCAAAGAGAACCCCTACGAAGGGCCGGTGGCCGGCCTGTGGGGAGAGCATGACCGCATGGTCCCGCCCAGGTACTCGCGGAAGGGCTTGCTGAAGGTGTTCCCGGAAGCGGATACGGAGGTTCTCGAGGGAATCGGGCACCACCCCCAGGAAGAAGCGCCGGGCGAGACTCTCGACTGGATCTCCGAAGGGACTGATTCGACCATTCGTGAGCCGATGCTGATCACCGCCGGCCAGCCTTTCGGCTGAAGTCGCCCTCCGCCGGCTCAAGGCGAACCCGCCACCGGCCCTCTGCCGGAGAGGCAAAGGGCCGGGGCTGGGCTCGGTAACTCTCTACTAGCCGTTCAGCACATTCTGGAAGGCGTTTTCGACTTCCTTGACCGCTGCGTCGTCCCCGGGGGGTGAGTCCTGGGTGAAGCAGTTGCTGAGGAACTCGTCCGATGGGAAGATCAGCTCGTTGTCGGCGAGCGACGGATCCTTCTCCGTCAGGATCTCCTTGACTCCCTTGACCGGGCTGATGTAGTTGACCCACTCGACGATCTGGGCCATGTTCTCCGGCTCGTATACGTAGTTCATGAACTCGTAGGCCTCGGCTGCGTCGGGCGCACCGGCCGGGATCATCATGTTGTCCGACCACAGCGCACAGCCTTCAGTCGGCTGGACGTACTGGATGTTCTTGTTGTCGAACTGGGCCTGGACCGCATCACCTGACCATCCGATGGCCGCGACAACGCTGCCCTTGGCCAGATCCTGGATGTAGTTGTTGCCGGTGAAGTTCCGGATCTGTCCGTTGTCGACGTACTTCTTGAGCTTGTCGATCGTCGCCATCCAGTCTTCGGTCGTCGCATCGGCCGGGTCGATCCCGTCGGCCTTGAGCATCATCGGGATCGTGTCGCGCATCTCGCGCAGCATTGTGACCTTGCCCTTGTACTGGGGGTCGAACAGGTCGTTGACCGACTTCACATCGGGAGCGAGGTCCTCGCGCACGACCAGACCGGTCATGCCTGACTGCCACGGCACCGTGAAGTCACGATTCGGGTCGAAGGTCGGGTTCCTGAGGTCGTCGATCATGTTCTCTTCGACGACCGGCAGTTCCGCCTTGTCGAGATTCTGGACGTAACCGAGGTCGTGCATCTTGCCTGACATCCAGTCGCTGGTCACCGCGATGCTGCGTCCTCCGGAGTCACCCTGGCTGAACAGCGGCTGAACCTTGCCGAAGAACTCGTCGTTGTCGTTGACGTCCTCGACGTACTCGACCTTGATCCCGGTTTCCTTTTCGAAGTCCTTGATCGTCTGCTTGTCGATGTACAGGGGCCAGTTGGAGATCATCAGCTTGCCGCTGGGTTCCCCGGCCGTCGCGGTGGTCGCTTCTTCGCTTCCCTCCGAGAGTCCGCCACCGCTGCTGCAGGCCGCGATCGTCAGAGATGCCACTGCAACGCCGATCGCCAGGATCGCGATCCTGAACGGGCTCTTGCTGGTGCTGCCTTCCATTCAATTACCTCCGTAGTTGACCGCCTGTGACCTTTACGTCAAGGACGAGTCAGTCTGAAATGTGAACGACCAGCTTACCCATGTTCTCCCCTGCGAAAAGCATGTTGAGTGCATTGGGCAGCTCTTCGAAGCCTTCGACGACCGTCTCTTCGGAGCGGATCTTCCCTTCAGCGAGCCACTGCGAGAGGTCTCTGATCGCCTCGCCAAAGCGCGGGTAGTAGTCGAGGATGATGAATCCCTGCAGCTTCACCCGCTTGATCAGCAGGTTGCCGAAGGTGCGCGGTCCGGGCGGCAGTTCCTTGTCGTTGTAGCCGGAGATCAGCCCGCAGAGGACCATGCGGGCGCCGACGTTGAGCCGGGCCATGACCGCCTCCATGATCTCGCCGCCGACGTTCTCGAAGTTGACGTCGATCCCGTCGGGCGTCGCCGCCTTGAGCTGCTCGCGCCAGTCGTCCGCCTTGTAGTCGACGGCGGCGTCGAAGCCGAGGGTCTCGGTGAGGAAGGCACACTTCTCCGGGCCGCCGGCGATGCCGACCACGCGGGCACCTTTCATCTTCGCCAGCTGGCCGGCCACCGAGCCGACCGCCCCGGCCGCTGCCGAGACCAGGACCGTGTCGCCCTCCTTCGGCTCGCCGATCTCCAGCATTCCGAAGTAGGCGGTGCAGCCGGTCATTCCCATCGTGCCGAGGAGCTGTGCCGGTGAAGCGTCGACCCCTTCCGGGACGACCATCAGCGGCATCTCGTCGCTGGTGACCACGTAGTCCTGCCAGCCGGTCAATCCGTTGACCAGGGCGCCTACGGGGTAGTTCGGGTTGTTCGATTCGACTACTTCACCAAGTCCCAGTGCGCGCATGACTTCGCCGATCGCCACCGGAGGCAGGTAAGTCGGCTCCTCGCCGATCCAGGTCCGGTTGGTCGGGTCGATCGAGATGCTCCTGATCTTGACCAGAGCCTCGCCTTCGCCGATCTCAGGGACCGGTTCGCGAACCAGGTCATAGGTGTTCTCGTCCACGGGCCCGGTCGGGCGCTCGGCCAGCAGGAAACGGCGGTTTTCTTCGCTCATGGAGCTCAGGCTACACGCACCGCCCTGGACGCCGGGCAGGTTGCGTCAGGCTTCCAGATCGTCGACGAAGCGCTCGAAGGAGGCCATGTCCGTTACTTCAGGGCCGTGGCCGGGCAGGATCAGCGACGGGTCGAGTTCAGCCAGCTTCCTGATCGAGCGGCGGTTCTCGGCCGGGTCGTAGGTGAAGATTTCCGGCGGCTCCCGCAGGCCGGTCAGCGAGGTCAGGAAGCTCATGTTGCGGATGATGTCGCCGCAGATCGCCGTGCGGTCGGAATCGCGGAAGTAGATTACGTGGCCCGGGGCGTGGCCGGGAGCATGGATCACCCGGAACTCTCCGACTTCGTCGCCTTCGCGGAGCACCCGGTCGACTGGGTGAGGCGGACCGGTCCAGGACTTCTGGATCCTCACGAGGACCGGATTCATCTCCATCCCCTCCTGGATATCCCTGCGGCCTTCCATGAAGTCGACGTCGTCGGCGTGGCAGGCGAGCGGTATCCCGCGCTCGCGGCAGATCGGGTCGGCCAGACCCTGGTGATCGGGGTGGACGTGAGTCAGTGCGACTAGCGAGAGCGGTCGGGCCTCGAGCTGCTTCATCACCCGCCTGCGGTCCCAGGTCGAGGCGGCGTCGAACAGCACATCGCCGGCCAGGTAGACATTGAAGATCGGCCGCGGGAACTGGCCGAGCCGTTCGACACCACGGGCGACCTGTTTCAAGCCGGAAACCGCCTCAGGTCGGATCCCCGGGGGTCCTCGGCTGGCCGCTGTTCTGCGAGAGCGCTTCGAGCCTGGCGATCTCGCGCTCACCGACGATCCTGGCCGGGTCGTCGGCGGCGAGCGGCTCGATCATGCGCCGCACCCGGTTCCTGATCTGAAGCGAGAAGTGGGGGGTGACCGCACCGGTCAGCTCGCGGATGTCCTCCGGGGTGACCGGGTTTCCGGAGTCGAGTACTCCGAGGTGTTCGGTTTCGCTCATTCGTGGGTTCCGTTCGTTCGTTCCGGTGCTCGTTCGCGCGGCTCAGGGTGTGCTGTTCAGAGTTTCTACAGGAGTCAGTTCGACCGCGTCATCGATCACAGCCTGCTGGTCGACGTCGACGAGCGATTCGTCACCGATTATCCAGACCTTGTTGTAGAGGGCCCGGGTGGGGTCGGTGTCGTATCCCGGCTTCACGTCGAGCAGGTAGTTGAGCACCGACTCGGGCAGCTCGCCGCTGCTTTCGGTCAGCAGCAGGGCCGGCCAGGTGCCGTTGGTCGAGAGCGAGGTGGCGGCGATGGCGTCCATCGGCCTGTCAGAGCGGGCGACCGTGTAGCCGTGGCCGGGATCGTTCAGGTTCCAGCCGAACAGTCCGCTCGAGAACCGAACCAGCTCGACCGAATTGGCTGCCGGATCGCTTCCCGAAACCCGTTCGAGGCTGTCGGCGACCTTTCCGAGCTGCTCGAACGCTTCGGCCGAGACGGCGTCCGGCGGACCGACCACGAATACCGGCACGTCCGCATTCTCTTTCTTCCTGAGGAAGTCGAGGGTGGCCTTTGGCACTTCGTCGGTCTCACTGAACAGCACGACGTCGCCCGAGCGGGCCGCCCAGGTTGCGGCAGGAGTGGAGAACTCGGGGTCCTCAGAGGAGACCACCACGAATGCGTCCGGCGGCTCCCCGTCGAGACGGGCCCGGAGCTCTGCCGCCCGGACTGCGAGCGTCGCGGGGTTCGACCCCTTGACCTGCCGGACCTCGAAGTCGTCCGGCGGGGCGACTGCGCCGAAGGTGAAGATCTCGTTGCCGCCGGTGACCGGTGACCCGTTCGGTTCGAGCTGGTTGATCACGTTGAGTCCGTCCTCCGAGAGCGTCCCCGACGGGGCGAGCAGGACGGGCGCCCCGATCGGAGGATTGCTGAAGCTCGAAGCGACGACGCCGGCCTGCCAGTCGTCTGCACCGACCACCGAGACCGCTGATGGCGGCGTGCCGGGCCCGGTGGTCGGGAAGGATGCCAGGGCGGCGGCGAGCGAGATGTCGACCGGGTCGGACCCATCGATCCGCGTCGTATTGCGGGTTGCGACGAGCGGGTAGCCGAGCGAGCTGACCGCCCCGCCTTCGACCTGGCCGGCAGGGGGCGGCTCCGGAACCGTCTCGGAGCCGTTGTCGACGGCCGTGGTCGCCGGGCGGTCGCTGTCGTCACCGACACCAAAAAAGAAGTAGGCGACGAAGGCGGCCAGGATCAGGGTGAGGACGACCAGGATGCCGAGGCCGACCCAAGGCACACCGGATGAGCCGGGGGCACCCGGAGGGGCGTTGATCGGCTGTCTTCCCGAGGCAGGCACGAAGCAAACCGTACCGCTCGGCGGAAGTCGTAAGAATGGCGGGGATGCCCTACCCGGTCGGAACAAAGACGAATGAGCGCGGTCACCTTGAGATCGCCGGCTGCGACGTGGTCGATCTGGCCGCTGAATTCGGTACCCCTGCCTACGTCTTCTCGGTATCGGAGATGCGCAACCGCGCCCGTGCCTACATCGACGCATTCACCACAAGGACCGATGAGTTCGAGGTGCTGTACGCAAGCAAGGCGCTGCCTGTGACGGCCGCCTACCGCCTGTTCGCCGAGGAGGGACTTTCGGTCGACGTCGCCTCCGGCGGTGAGCTGACCATGGCCCTTGCCGCCGGCTTTGACCCGGCGCTGATCTACATGCACGGCAATAACAAGACCGACGCCGAGCTCCGGCTGGCCGAAGAGGCCGGAGTCGGCCACCTGATCCTCGATTCCTTCGATGAGATCGAGCGCTGCGAGCGTGTGCTGAGCGATGTGAAGGATGTGATGATCCGGGTCACGCCCGGGATCAAGCCCTCCACACACACCTACATCCAGACCGGCCAGCTCGATTCCAAGTTCGGTTTCGGACTGGAAGACGGAACCGCCGCCCGGGCGATCAGGCGTGCGCTCGACTCGCCGAAGCTGAACCTGGTCGGCCTCCACTTCCACATCGGCTCCCAGATCTTCGAGATCGAGCCTTTCCGCCTGGCGGTCGAATCCCTGGCCGGGCTGAAGGGCGACTGGTGCCGCATGCTCGACCTCGGTGGCGGGCTCGGGATCTCCTACGAGACCGAAGACGAGCCGCCGAAGATCGAGAGCTACGTCGACCTCAAGATCGAGGCGGTTCGCGAGTTCTTCGGTCGCGAGGTGAAGATCCTGATCGAGCCGGGCCGCTCGCTGGTCGGCAACGCCGGAGTCACCCTCTACACCGTGGGCACGATCAAGGAAATCCCCGGCGTCAGGACCTACCTTTCGGTCGATGGCGGCATGTCCGACAACCTGAGGCCGATGCTCTACAACGCTAAATACGAGGCGTCGATCGCCAACCGTGCCGGGCAGCCGGCGGAGACCGTCGCGACCATCGCCGGCTCTCATTGCGAGTCCGGGGATATTCTGGTTCGTGACGTGGCACTGGCCGATCCCCATGTGGGCGACATCCTGATCACCCCGGCGACCGGTGCATACGGTCACGCGATGGCGAACAACTACAACGGCATGCCGAGACCACCGGTGATCTTCTGCGAGGACGGCCGGACGGACGTGGTCGTCCGCCGCGAAACCTGGAACGACCTGTTGGCGAGGGACGCATGAGCGCCGTCGGCAAGCCGGTCCGGATAGGACTGCTCGGCCGCGGCACCGTCGGGGGCGCATTCGTCAAGCTGCTCGAGGACCGTGCGCCGGCGGTGGGTTCGGCCACCGGGGCAGAAGTCGAGATCAGCGGCGTGCTCACCACCGGCGAGGGCGACTTCGACCGGATCCTGGCCGATTCGGACGTGATCGTCGAGTTGATGGGCGGCACGACCACCGCACGCGACCACGTGCTCGCCGCCCTGACGGCCGGCAAGCCCGTGATCACCGCTAACAAGCAGCTGCTGGCGCAGCACGGTGCTGAACTCTTTGCAGCGGCTGAGCAGGCAGGAGTCCAGCTCCGTTTCGAAGCGGCTGTCGCCGGTGTCGTGCCGGTCATCCGGGTGGTCCAGGAGAGCTTCGGCGCGGTCGAGTTCAACAAGGTCTTCGGAATCGTCAACGGCACCACCAACTTCATCCTTTCCGAGATGGCCTCTACCGGAGCTTCGTATGGGGACGTACTCGCCCGGGCGCAGGAACTCGGCTACGCCGAGGCCGATCCGACCGACGACGTGAACGGCGCCGACGCGGCGGCCAAGATGGCGATCCTCGCCCGGCTCGCTTTCCACACCCCGGTCGAGTTCGACCAGGTGCCGTTCGAAGGCATCGAGTCGGTGCAGCCGGACGACCTCGCCTACGCCAAGGAGCTGGGGCTTTCGCTCAAGCTGCTCGGTGTCGCAGAGCGCTTCGAGGACGGCATCACGGTCAGGGTCTTTCCCTGCTTCCTATACCCGGGCCATCCGCTCGCGCCGATCAACGGACCCTTCAACGCGGTCATGGTCGAGGCGCCCGAGATCACCGAGGTGACGATGTCGGGTCCGGGTGCCGGTGGGCTCGAGACCGCCGCCGCGGTTCTCGGCGATCTCGTCTCGGTCATCTCCGGAGATGCGGCGGTCCACCAGGCCCGGAACGACCTGCCGATACTCACGGACGTCGAGTCCTCGTTCTACCTTCACCTCGAAGTCGCCGACGAGCCCGGTGTGCTCGCCCAGGTGGCGAAGATGCTCTCCGACAGCGGCATCTCGGTCAAGAGCGTGGTCCAGAAGGGCATCGGCAACGACGCCCGCCTGGTCATGGTCGTCCATCGATGCCCGGAGTCCCGCTTCATCGACGTCGTCGGGGAGATCGGCAAGCTCGGCTCGCTGCGCTCCAGTCCGCGATTCATCCGTGTGATCGAAGAAGTCTTCGTCTAGGAAGCCATGCCCCAGCCACTGATAGAGAGATACCGCGACTACATCCCGCTCGAGCCGGGCGATCCGATCGTCTCGATCAACGAAGGCTCGACCCCGCTCGTGCCGGCGCCGCGTCTGTCCGAGCGGGTCGGCGCAAACGTCTTCCTCAAGATCGAGGGCGCCAACCCGACCGGATCGTTCAAGGATCGCGGCATGACCGTGGCGGTCTCGCGAGCCAAGGGACGCGGCGCCGAAGCGGTGATCTGCGCCTCCACCGGCAATACCGCCGCCAGTGCCGCCGCCTACGCGGTCCGGGCCGGCCTGACCGGAGCGGTGATCGTCCCCGAAGGCAAGATTGCGATCGGCAAGCTGGCCCAGGCCCTGATCCACGGCGCGAGGGTGGTCGCGCTCGAAGGCAACTTCGACGACGCTCTGGTGATCGTCCGCGAACTGGCCGAGCGTCATCCCATCGAACTGGTCAACTCGGTCAATCCGTACCGGATCGAAGGCCAGAAGACGGCTGCCTTCGAGCTGATCGAAGAACTCGGCGGACCGCCTGACGCGCTATCGATCCCGGTCGGAAACGCGGGCAACGTCACCGCCTACTGGAAGGGCTTCCAGGAGTGGGACACCTCGCCGATCATGTACGGCTTCCAGGCCGCCGGCGCGGCGCCGCTGGTCGAAGGCGCCCCCGTCGCCAAGCCGGAGACGGTCGCCTCGGCGATCCGGATAGGCAGCCCGGCCCGCTGGGAGGAGGCGATGAACGCCTTCAACACCTCGCGGGGGCGCGTCGCCTCGGTTACCGACGAGCAGATCCTCGACGCCTACAGCTGGCTTGCCTCCAACGAAGCCGTCTTCTGCGAGCCGTCATCGGCCGCTTCGGTCGCGGGGATCCTGACCCACGGTCTTCAGACCGTGGACGGCATGGACAAGCCCGAGACCGTGGTCTGCGTTCTCACCGGCCACGGCCTCAAGGATCCGGACACCGCCCTCGGCACCGCGCCGTCGGTGATCAATTGCGCCAACGACATCACCGCGGTCGAGCACGCCGTCTTCGACTGAGAAGATTCTGGCGCCACACGGTCCGCTCGAGGCTGACGGCCGTATCTGTCGTTTCGGAAGGTCAAATCTGCGCATCGAGATTCTTGAGAGTTGGGATAGCTCTTGCCTGTCTTTTCTTAGCGGTAGACAACGCTGGTTCTGCGCAGCTGATTGGTGTCTGTTCCACAGAACATTTGCATTCGCCCACCGACCTGTGGTAGAAGAATCGTTACCGGACGGAGTCGAGATGAGGGGGAGCAATGCGTGGAGTATCGATGAGTACGGCGACAGGCATTCGTCGGTGGGTATTCTCAGTTTCACTTGGTGTTTTGTTCGTTTTCCTGGGTGTTTTGGCGTCCAGTTCTTCGGCCAAGGCCGAATCTTTCGAGATGCAGATGACCGATGGTCAAATTAACCTCGGTTTCGCGTTTATAGGGGCCGATATTCTGCCATCTTCAGCGACGCTCCCGACAGTTCCACCTACGCCAATTCCCGACCTTTGGGAAGCCAGGCTGCAGACGGATCCCGCACCTGGGGGTTGTCTGAACAACCTGCCCGCGCCTTGCGGCCCGAACCCTTCGAAGGCCACCGTACTGGGAGACAATGCGTCCGGAGTCGTCACGATCGCGCAGAACGACTTCCGCTTCCCGATCATGGCCGTGCCGAGCCCGCTTGACGGTAGCCCGGTTCCCATCACGGTCGCTTCAACCGGACAGGTCTCAGGTTCCTTCAATGCGGCGACAGGCGATCTCAGTCTTGCCGGCCCGGTAGAAGTTCGGGTTCTGACTGGCCTCAGCACTGACCCTCTTGGCGAATACTGTGCGCTTCCACTTGCCGGACTCACACTTTCCACAACCGGAAATGCCAGTTTTCCTGGGGATCCGTTCGTTGGTGGACTAGGTGGTGCGGGTGCTCTGACCGGGACCTTCAACATCGTCGATGACTCAACACCGGTTGGCGGCGCCGAATGCAGCACGGTGAACACGGCGGCCAAGGGAGCGGGCAGCATCCTGCTCATTTCCGGTGACCCGTCGATACCGAATACGCTCATCGACTCCGGTCCCACCGGCATGATCACAACCAATGAAGCCACTTTCGAGTTCAGCGGTGACCCGGCAGGAATCACCGCAAAGATCCGATGCAGGATCGACTCGGAGCCGTACGCTGACTGCACCAGCCCCAAGACCTTCACGGGCCTCGCCACCGGCCAGCAAACTGTGAGCTTTCGAGCTGAGAACGCTGCGGGCGGACAAGACCCCACCCCGGCAACCAGGACGTTCGTGGTTAACCAGCCACCGGTCTGCGTCGACCGCAACTTCGATGTCGAAACAGGTCAAGACCTGGTTCTGCCTGTTACGACAGGCTGCACCGACGACGGGCCGCCGGGCCTGTTCGGCAGCATCGTCACCGGTCCCGCGAACGGAACGATCGAGGTTGGCCCGAATTTCGAAGCGGTATACCGCTCGAATGACGGATACACGGGTCCAGACAGCTTCACCTATCGGGCCTACGATGGCACAAGCTATTCCAACGTCGCAACGGTCTTTGTCAACGTGACGGCGGCGGACCCGACAATCCCGAATACGGTCATCGACTCCGGGCCCACCGGCACGATCAATACCAACGAAGCCACTTTCGAGTTCAGTGGTGACCCTGTCGGAATAACTGCCAAGATTCAATGCAAGGTCGACTCGGGGGCCTACGCGGACTGCACCAGCCCCAAGACCTTCACGGGCCTGAGTGCGGGTTCGCACACCATGAGCTTCCGGGCTGAGAACGCGCAGGGCGGCCAGGACCAGAGTCCGGCTACAAGGACGTTTACGGTCAGCATCCCCCCTGTTTGCGTTGACCGGCAATACTCGGTAGAGACCGGTCAGGATCTCGTGCTTCCGGTCACCAATGGCTGCACTGATGCCGACAACGGGCCGTTTCCGATGAGTGGCTTTATTGCGAGCAATCCTTCTAATGGCACCATCAGCCCGGGTCCAAATGGCGAAGCGGTGTACCGGTCGAACAACGGATACGTCGGGCCGGACAGCTTCACCTACCAAGCCTACGATGGGTCAGACTTTTCGAATATCGCGACGGTCACGATTGATGTGACAGCCATCCCAGACACAACGCCCCCCGATACCATCATCGACTCCGGTCCGAGCGGAACGATCGCGGTGAATGAGGCGACATTCACATTCAACGGTGACCCCGCCGGAGACACGTCCAAGATCCAATGCAAGTTGGATTCGGGTGCCTTCGCGGACTGCACCAGCCCGAAGACATTCTCGGGCCTCAGTGACGGCTCCCATACCGTTTCCTTCCGGGCAGAGGACGCCACGGGTAATCAGGATCCAACCCCGGCGAGCAGGATGTTCACGGTGGATACGACACCGCCCACTATCGGCATTACATCGGGTCCGTCAGGTACTTCGAACTCGGCCAGCGCGGTATTCGCTTTTGCTGCGGATGAGAACGGGGTCGACTTCGAGTGTGAGATTGACGGGTCCGGTTTCGCTGCCATGCAGCTCGCCGAAGTCCTTCGGATCCCTGGCCGAGGGAGCTCACACATTCAAGGTCCGGGGGACGGATCCGGCGGGTAACTCAAGCGCATCAGCCGCCACCCGTTCCTGGACTGTTAATACTGCCTCGACCACCAGTACCACTAGCGGAAACGTTCCGGCAGGCGGCTCGGTCGGTACCGACCCGGGCAATTCCGGGCCTACACCGCAACAGCCGGCAACAGCCGCCATAACCCTTCCTGGAGGTGGTGCGGCTGAGATCACCCAGAAGCCGTCGAGCGGTCAGCCTCCGGCCGGCTTCTCAGCGGTGGGCTTGGAGTTCGACATCACAGCGCCTCCCGGTACCGTGTCCGAGCCGCTGGTTCTGAGGTTCCGACTGGACTCTTCTGCCCTGCCTTCAGGGTTCGTGATCGGCCAGCTGACCGTGCTGCGAGACGGTGCTCCGGCCTCCAACTGCACCGGCGCAGCCGGCGAAGCAGTTCCTGATCCCTGCGTTGCCGCGCGTGAGCAGCTGCCTGACGGCGATGTCGTGCTGACGGTGCTCAGTTCGCATGCGAGCACTTGGACCGGGGTAGTCGATCAGGCGCCTCCAGACACCAGGATCGACTCTGGTCCGAGTAGCACGATTAAGGTCGACGAGGCTACCTTCACCTTCAGCGGTGACCCCTCCGGAGACACCAGCAAGATCCAGTGTAGGTTGGATTCGGGCGCCTTCGCAGACTGCACCCGCCCGAAGACATTCTCGGGACTCAGCGACGGATTTCATACCGTCTCGTTCCGGGCGGAAGACGAAGCGGGCAATCAGGATCCGACCCCGGCAACCCGTACCTTCACGGTCGATACCGCGGTTGACCCGCCGGTGGTCGACCCGCCGGACCCCGCGGGAGAAGCCAGGATCGCCAAGGTGTCAGTCAAGGGGCCGCGTAAGGCAAAGAGGGGCAAGAAGACCATTTACAGAGTCAAGATCACCAACAGCGGTGACGCAGTGGCTACTGGAGTGAAGCTGAAGGTCAGCGGAAAAGGCCTGAAGGCCAAGGCTTCGGTGGGGACCATCCCGGCCGGAAAAGCGAAGACGGTCAGGGTCAAGGTCAAGCCCAAGAAGAAGGGCAAAGTCAGGGCGAACTTCAAGGCGACTTCGTCGAACGCCGGCACAACGAAGACCAAGAAGGTGATCAAGGTCAAGTAGTCGGAGAAGAGGCTCTCAGTTCGTACGCAGACCTTGGTCAGGCCCGCAGGCGGTAGCCTCGTTTGAAGAGCTGGTGGTTGAGGGCAAAGAGGGCGCCGGTGGCGACTACGAGGGCAAGAAGGGATAAGGCGACGTTGACGTCGGACGTCCCGAGAAAGCCGTAGCGGACCAGGTTGATCATGTAGAAGACCGGGTTGAAGTGGGTGATCGTCTGCCATGGCTCCGGCAGCAGGGCGGAGGAGTAGAAGACGCCGCCAAGGAAGATCAGCGGCGTCAGGACGAAGGTCTGCGCGAACGAGACGTCGTCGAACTGCTCGGCCCGGACCCCGACCAGCACGCCGAGCTGGGAGAAGAAGAAACCGACCAGCAGCAGGGACGGGATCAGCACGAAGACGTGTTCGACCGGCAGGTCGATCAGCAGGCTGGCCGCGAGGAAGGTGACAACGGCGATGATCAACCCGCGCAGGAATCCGCCGAGCGAGAAGGCGAGCAGCAGCTGGAGCGGGGAGGAAGGAGAGGAGAGCTGGTCGTCGATGGCCCGCTGGAACTTCTGCTGGAGGATCGACGAGGCGTTGTTCGAGAAGGCGTTGAGCGCCCAGGCCATCATGATCAGGCCGGGGGTCACGAAGACGACGTAATCGACCCCGTCGAGCTTGCCGACCCGGGTCCCGAGCGCCGCACCGAAGACCGTGATGTAGAGGAAGGTCTCCAGCAGCGGGGCTCCGATCGTCTGGCCCTTGATCTTCATGAAGCGACTTACCTCACGGCGGGTCAGGGCCGAGAGGCGGATCATGGTCGGGGTCATTTTCATCCGAGCTCCCGGCCCTCTGCCTCGGCCAGGGCGATCGCCTTGGCGCGGGAGAGCTCCTTGCGGCCGACCAGTTCGAGGTAGGCGTCCTCGAGGCTTTCGACCTGGAACTTCGCGGCAAGTTCGCGACTGCTGCCCTCGGCGACGATCTGTCCGCCGTTGATGAAGGCGATCCGGCTGCAGAGCTGCTCGGCTTCCTCGAGGTAATGAGTGGTCAGCAGGATCGTCGTGCCTTCGGTATTGACCCTCTTCACGTACTGCCAGAGCTCGAGTCGCAGCTCGACGTCGACCCCGGCGGTCGGCTCGTCGAGGATCAGCAGCCGTGGACGATGCGCATCAGCGCCCGCGCCAGCACAAGACGGCGCTTCATCCCGCCGGACAGCGTACGGGTGCGCTCGTCCTTCTTGTCGGTCAGGGTGAAGGCGTCGAGCAGTTCCTTGACCCGCTCGCGCCGGTCGTTCTTCTTCATGCCGAAGTAGCCGCCGTGGAAGTCGAGCGTCTCTTCGACCGTCAGGAACCAGTCCAGGTTGAGGTCCTGGGGAGCCAGCCCCACGCATTCACGGGCGGCCTGATAGCCGTCAACCGCGTCGTTTCCGAAGATCCGGATCGAGCCGGAGGTGGGTGAGGCCAGACCGGTCGAGCAGTGGATCAGGGTCGACTTGCCGGCGCCGTTGGGGCCCAGTAGGCCGAAGAACTCTCCCGAGCCGACCTCGAGCGAAACGCCCTTGAGGGCTTCGGTGCCGGTCGGGTAGCGCTTGGTCAGGTCGGTGATCTTCAGGGCCGGGGCATCGTCGCCTTGAGAGAGGCCGGCCTGGTCATTCGAGGGGGTTTCGAGCATCAGGCCATCATGACCTGTCGGCTTCGCCGGCGATCTGCGGGCCCGGGGGCTCGCCCGGTTCGCCTTCGTTTTCGTCGCTCCCCAGCCGCCGCTCCATCCAGCGGGCGCCGAGGGTGTCGGTCAGGCCGTGGGCGATGATCGAGGCCAGGATCACGAATGCGGCCAGCTGGAAGATCAGGTCGTTCTGGGCGTCTTCGGACTTGAGTACGAACAGGGCGAACAGCATCGAGGCGACACCCTTGGGGCCGAACCAGGCGAGGAAACGGCGCTGGACCTTCGGCAGGTCGGAGCCGGCCAGCGAGCTCATGATCGCTACCGGACGGGCGATGAACAGGGTGAATGCGACCAGGGTGACCACTGCGACCGCCGGACTGGGAACTCCGATCGAGACGACCAGGGCTCCGAACAGGAAGAAAGTGACCGTCTGCAGCACGGCGCTGACGCTCTCGTTGAACTCGAGGAAGGCTTCCGGGGTTTCACGGTCGGCCACGCCGAGCGCGATGCCGGCGACGAAGGCGGCGATCAGGCCGTTGCCGAAGGTGACTTCGGCCAGGCCAAAGGCGGCCAGCCCGATTCCGAGCGCGTAGACGCCCTCGAACTTCGGGGTCAGGCCGATCCCGGGCATGTCGTCGATTGCCCGGCCGGCCAGCGTGGCCAGGCCGATCCCGATTCCCGCGCCGACGAAGGCTTCGGCGAAGAGGGTCGCCGCTTCGGTACCGGCCCCGGCTTCGTTCGAAGCGAGCGCGATGAAGAAGAGCACGAACGGCAGGGCGAGCCCGTCGTTCAGTCCCGACTCCAGGTTCAGGACGTGCCTGAGCTTCGCCGGTATCGACTTTGCCGCGACCACGGCCGAAGTGATCACCGGGTCGGTCGGTGCGAGTACGGCCCCCAGCAGGAAAGCCTCGGCCCAGGAGAGCTCGTTGAACAGCAGCTTGGCAGCGAGCGCGATCAGGATCATCGTTCCCGGCATCGCGAATATCAGCGCCCTCACGGTCGGGCCGCGGTGCCCGATCAACAACTCCCGTTCGACCACCAGGCCGTCACTGAACAACGTGAAGATCAGGGCCAGCTCGATGATCGCGATAACGCTGGGGTCCCTCGGGTTGATGTCGAGGATTCCCACCGCGTGGAGCAGCATCCCGGCGGCAACCGACAGCACCGATACCGAGAGGACGGTGCCGTGGGCAAGCCCCGACAGCCCGGAGATGAGGATCAGCAGCAGCCCGATTGTGAGGACGATCTCGACGAAACCGATTTCCATCGCCGGTCACTCTACGCCCGTGCCACGGCGCGGTTGTCGGCCGTCACAACACCGCAGCCGCCGCAAGCCAATACCTTTCGACCCGTGACCGATCGCCACCGACTCGTCCGGGTACCGGCCTCCTCGGCAAACCTGGGTCCGGGCTACGACGTGATGGCCGCTGCCCTGGACATCCAACTCGAGGTCGAGGTGAGCGAGACCGGCTCGTTCTCGGTTGAATGCGAACTCGACGTCCCCATCGATCGGGACAACCTGGTGGTACGTGCCTTCGAGACACTCCACCCCGCCGACGGACTGAGTTTCCGTATCGGCGGGGAAATCCCGCTCGCCCGTGGCATGGGATCGAGCGCAGCGGCGATAGTGGCAGGCCTTGTCGCCGCCGACCACATGTACGAACTCGGACTGGAGCGGCAGGAACTGCTCGAGCGGGCGGCCGGGATCGAAGGTCATCCCGACAACGTCGCCGCCGCGATCTGCGGGGGTTTCGTGGTCTGTTCAGGCAGCGGCAGCGACCTTGTCGCGACGCGGATTGACTCGCCGGAGGGTCTCGAGGGCGTGCTGGTAATTCCCCACGAACCGGTCTCGACCACGCTCGCTCGCGAGGCGATCCCCACCGAACTGCCGCTGGATGAGGCCGTCGGCAACGTCTCGGCCGCGGCGAACCTGACCCTCGGCCTCAGCCGCGGCGATTTCGACCTGATCACCCTCGGGGTCCGCGACCGGATCCACCAGGACCGGCGTCGCCATCTGTTCCCGAAGTCGATGGAGATCGTCGAGCAGGCGACCTCGCTGGGCGCGATCGGAGCGACCATTTCCGGCGCAGGGCCGACCGTGCTGGTCTGGACCGGCTGGCAGGAAACCGGCATGGTCAGCGCCGGCCTGAAGGAACTCTGCGGCGACTGGGCCGAAATCCGACGGGTGGGCTTCAGCCCGCTCGGTGCCGACGTTCCCGAGCTCTGAGCCGGTGGACCTGCTCCTCCAGGTAGGCCTCATCGAGCTGGCGATCGGCGCGTTGCTCGGCTGGGCGATGGTCATCAGGTCGGAGAAACCCGAGTGGCTCAAGCGCATCGGCGTGGCCCAGCCTCATCGCATCCTTCAGGTCCACCTCGACTTCCTGATGATGGGCCTGATCCTGATCGCCGTCGGGCTGGTCGTATCCGATCCGCCGGCCCTGCTTCAGGCGATGTTGATCTTCGGCACGGCCATGAACCCTTCGCTGTTCATCCCGCTCGCCTTCAACCCGGCAGCCGAGAAGAAGCTCTGGTACCGGGGCTTGGCGATCGTCTCTTTCGTCGCGGTTTCGGGTGGCCTGGTCTGGGCCGCGATCCTCGGCCCCTGAGGCCTTTCAGGACTTCGGTTCCAGTTCCCTTACGGTCTTGCGGGCCTTCTTGAGCGGATCATCGAGTCCGAGCCGTTCGAGAACCTCGACCGTGAGCCGGGCGTAGTCGAGCGCTTTGCGGCGGTTGTACTCGTAGATCGGCTTGCCTGCCCGGGCCGACTCCGGGTAGACGATCGATCTCCGGATCACGGTGTCGAAAACCAGGTCACCGAACTCTTCCCGCAGCAGCTCGAGGGTCCGTCGGGCGTGTTTGGTCCTCATGTCGGCGATGTTCAGCATGATGCCGAGCAGTTCCAGGTCAGGGTTGAGGTTCTCCTTCGCCAGGTTGATCACTTCCATCGCCTGCTCGGCGCCCTGCTCGGAAAAATGTTCGGCTTCGGTGGAGAGGATCGCCCGGTCGGCGGCGACCAGGGCGTTGACCGTGAGCAGCCCGAGGGTGGGTGGGCAGTCGATCAGGATCACGTCGTACTGGCGCTTGGGCTCGCGCAGGGCGCTGCGCAGGGTCAACTCACGGCCGATCTTGCCGGCCAGCATCAGCTCCGCTTCGGCCAGGCCGAGGTTGGCCGGGATCATTTCGTTGTGGATCGCGTCCACGGCCTTTTCGCGTCCGGCCAGCACCTCGCCCAGGGTCGGGAAGGCTTCCGCAGGTACGCCGAAGTACTCGGAGAGGTTGCCTTGCGGGTCGCTGTCGATGGCCAGGGTCTTCAGTCCGGCGCGGGTCAGTCCGTCGGCGAGGGACCGGGTCAGGGTCGTCTTGCCGGTGCCGCCCTTCTGGGAGAGGATCGCGATCGTGATGGCCACGCGCACACCCTACCCGCGGCCCCGGAGTCGGGCGGGGGTGCCCAGCCCGTACAATCCTCCACCGATGGGTCCCGTCTACGCCGAAACCGAGATCGACGCGCCTCGCGAGATGATCTTCGAGTACCTGCTCGACATAAATACGAGGCCGGTGCTGTTCGAAGGCGCGATTGAAGACTTCCGCCTCCTCCGGCTCGATCCGAGGGGTATAGGGGCAGGTGCCAGGTTCCGATTCAAGCGGCGCTCGGCCTGGAACGATACGACCATCACGGCGGCCGAGGCCCCGCGGCGGATCTCGGAGCGGGGTGCCACCGGCAGGCTCAACCGCAACAAGACCGGCTTCGAGTGGGAAATCGGCGAAGACACGAGCGGCATCAGCGTGGTCCGGCTCTCGTACTGGATCGAGCCCTACGGGGTCTACCGCTACGTCCAGCGACTGACCGGCGGCCCCCGTTGGTACACCCGCCAGATGAACCGGGCGCTCCGCCGTCTGCGCGACCTGATCGAGGCCGAGCGCACCGCCACGGAAAAGACCAGAGTTGCCGGTGGCAACCGCTATGAGACGGGCGTCCTTTGACCAGCGTCCTTCAGTCCCGCCAGACGAATAAACTCTCCTCCTGATGCAGACACTCTTGAACAGCAAGTCGATTCGTGCCCTCCTCGCAGCGCTCCTGCTCGCCTTTGCGGGCCTCACTCTGGCCGCCTGCGGCTCCGAGGAAAACGCTGAGACCGTCGCCGGAGAAGAGGAGATCGAGGTGGTGATCGAGGGTGAGCCGATCGAACTCGAACCCTTCGAGTACAACGTGCTCTTCACCCGGCCGCTGAACCGTTTCGACGTCGAGGACCGCGAGTACCTCAAGGATCAGCCCGCGCCCAAGCCGGGCGAGACCTATATCGGAGTCTTCATCAAGGTCAAGAACAAGGACGACGTCGCCCACGAGATTCCCGAATCCTTCGAGATCGTCGACACGGGCGGTGGCCGTTTCGAGAGCATTCCGAGCGACTCGATCTACGCCCTGCCGCTCGGCGCGGAACTCGAGCCCGGTGACCAGTTCCCCGAGATCGATTCCACTCCGCAGGTCGGTCCCATCCAGGCTTCGATGCTCCTTTACCTGGTGCCCGACGAGGTTCTCGAACTGAGGCCGGTCGAACTCGAGCTTGAAGGCGAAGAGGAGCGCGCCGCGGTTGAGCTCGACCTCTAGGGGTCTCTCGGCCGGAGCTTTCGGCCAGCTCACAGCCGGCGTCGGTGCGACGCTGGCGCTGCTTTCCCCGATCTGGTTCCCACTTGCCGGCGCAGGCCTGGCTCTGCTCGTTCTCGGCGTGATCCTCTCCGCTCCGAGCGCCCGGCAGCGAGGCCCCTACCTCGAGGACTGGTGGACCGCATTGGCCATTTCTTCTCTGGTCTGCCTGGCCGGCTTCGGACTCGCCTTCATCCTGCCGGTCGTCGGCGGGATCCTGCTCACGCTCGGCGGGGTTGCGGCGGTTGTGGTCGTAGCGCTTGCCAACCCGCCGGCCGAAGACGGCGTCGGGCAGGGGGACCTAGAGCCCGGCTGAGAGGACCTGGCTGGCGATCGGGGCCGCTATCGCTCCGCCACCGCCGCTGGCGTCGACGATCATCACGCCGATTGCGAGTTTCGGCTTTCCGGCCGGCGCGAAGGCCGAGAACCAGGCGTCTTCGATCAGATCCGGGTTGCCGTCCTCGTCAACCTCACCTCCGGCACGTGGTCCGACTTCGGCGGTACCGGTCTTTCCGGCCACCTGCGCCTCTGGAATCGCTCCTGCGGTACCGGTGCCCGACGTGATCACCGCGACCATCGCCTCGGTGACCTGTTTCGCCGTCTTCCTGTCAGTGACGCGCACCGGCTCTACGTCGGGCTTCAGCTCGGCTTCAGTCGCGATCGGGGTCGGCATGGTGACGCCCCCACGGGCTATCGCCTGCGCGACGCTCGCCATCAGCAGCGGCGTCGCCTGGACCTTGCCCTGGCCGATCGCGCTGACACCGAGTTCGTTGTTGTATTCACCCGGCTGGGGGATGGTCGGCACGGGCGGATCGATCGCTTCTGTGCCCTCCTCGTTGTAAATGGCGGGAACCTTGTTGAAGCCGAAGGCCTCCGAGGTCTCGGTGAGCTGCTCCTCGCCCACCTCCATGCCCAGGGGCGCGAAGACCGAGTTGCACGAATCGGCGAAGCTCTGGACGAAGCTACCTCCGCAGACCTCGTCCGAGGCGTTGTTGATCTCGCGACCGTCGGCGACTCCGGAAGTCGCGTACTCGTACTGGCTGTCGAGGCTTGCCTTGCCCGTTTCCAGCGCTGCGGTAGCGGTGACGATCTTCATGGTCGAACCGGGCGGCTGGAGGACCGAGAACGCCTGGCCGGCGAGCGCCCTGATGCTGCCCTTCTGCGCGTCCAGCACTGCGACCCCGCCGAACTGGCCGGCCAGTGCCGCCACCGAGGCTGACTGGAGTGTCGGGTCGATCGTCGTCTTCAGTGGCTTCGCCGGCTTCGGCTGGCCTTCTCCGAGGACCCTGGCGTCACCGCCACCCTGCCATCGGGACGGCGCTGAGGGTGCCACCGGGCTTGCCGGCCAGCCGCGAGTTGTAGGCGAGTTCGACTCCGCTCAGTCCGATCGGCTCACCTTCGCTGAAGCCGGCAGCAACCTGGGCCCGGCTCAGCGGCTCGGTGCTGGCTCCGACCGTCCCGGTCACATCGATCATCGAGTCACCCAGCGGGTAGGTGCGGGCCAGGGAAGGCCCCTCGGCCATTACCTGGCGATCGTTGGCGAGGATCGAAGCCCGGCGGGGCAGGCGGGTCTGGCGCTCGAGCTTTTCACCTTCCTCGAGGCCAGGGAAAAGCAGCCCGCTCTGCCAGGCGATCCCGTCTTCGCCGAAAGTGAAGCTCATCGGCCGGTTGATCCTGCCGAAGGCGAGTGTCGAAGAGGTCACCGGGATTTCGACCAGGGTCTCGTCGCCGCCCGGATCGCCGATCTCGAAACCCTGCAGCGTCGCGAGGGCCTCTGCCTCTTCGTAGCGCTCGGTGAAACGCTCGAGCGGCACCGCTTCCTGCGAGACCGTACTCAGCTGCGCATGCATGGCGCCGTAGTCACCTGACTGCCACGACTTGAGGTACTGCTCGGCCGCATCTCGGTTGGGATGCCCGGGACAGCCGTTGACCGCGCCGGCGACGAAAGAGACCAGAGCGATGGCGAGCAGGGGCAGTGCACGGGTCTTCAAACGCTGCTGGCGCTCCAGCCGGGTAGGGGCGGTCCTCATAACACCTGAAAACTACCGGTTGCGGGCGGTGGCTAGATTGGTCTGGTGACCGCATTCGACTGGGTAATCGCCGCCTTCACTTTTCTGCTCGCCCTCTGGGGCTTCAGGCAGGGCCTGATCGTCGGATTGCTGGGACTTGCGGGGCTTGTTGTCGGGGCGGCTCTCGGCTCGCGGCTGGCTCCGGTAATCCTCGAAGGCGGGTCCAGCTCGCCCTACGCACCGATGTTCGCGCTGCTCGGGGCGGTGCTCTTCGGCTCTCTGGCCCTGGCGATATCGGCATCGGTGGGAGCCAACCTGCGAGGCATCGCGGTGCGCGGACCGTTCGGCGAAGTCGTCGACGGGATCGGCGGGGCGCTGCTGATGTCGGCGGTCGCGCTCGGCATCGTCTGGGTCCTCGGCGCCGTCGTGCTCTACATGCCCGGCACCGAGAGCCTGCGCCGTGACGTCCAGCGCTCGGTCCTCCTCGGCGGGATAAACGAAGCGATGCCACCTTCGGGGCCACTGATCCAGGCGCTCTACCGGGTAAGCCCGCTGCCGAGCTTCGCCACGTCGCCCGGTGCCATCGAGAGTCCCGACGGCGGTGCCGGGGCATCTCCTGCCGTGCGAAGGGCCAGCGCTTCGGTGGTCAAGGTCTCGGGAACCGCCTGTGGGGTAGGAATCATGGGTTCGGGGTGGGTCGTGGCCCCGAATACGATCGTCACCAACGCCCATGTCGTCGCCGGGCAGGAGGACACCCGGATCGAGTCGAACGACGGGCAGGTTGCCGAGGCGACCCCGATCGCCTACAACCCCAGAAACGACATCACCGTGCTCGCGGCACCGATCGACCTGCCGGCCCTGCCGATGCTCTCCGCCGCTACCGAGGGCACTTCGGCCGCGGTGATCGGCTACCCGAACGATGGTCCCTTGACGATTTCACCGGCGAGGGCGGGCACGACCCGGAACGTCTTCGGCGAAGACGCCTACGGCTCCGGACCCTTCGAGCGCCAGATGCTGACCCTGCGCGGACAGGTCCGCCGCGGCAACTCCGGCGGGCCGATGACCGATCGCCAGGGCAGGGTGCTGGGGACCGTTTTCGCCTCGACGACCGAGGGCCCACCGGGCGGCCTGGCGATACCCAACGACATCGTCCGGCGCATCATCGCCGGTGCACGCGGCGAGGTAGAAACCGGACCCTGCGCCCAGTAGCCGGAGCGATTTCCGGGCCGGCCGGGACCGTTTTGTAAGCTCAGGACATCTTGTCCGGGACGATTCTTGATACCGAGGCTGCCTCCGGGGCGGCCGAGAAGTCGGCGCTGACCGAGGTCTGCCCCCACTTCCACGCTGCCATCGAGATGATCGGCAAACGCTGGAGCGGGGCGATCATCTGGGCCCTCGACGACGGTCCGATGCGCTTCGCGGACCTCAAGCGGGCCGTTCCCGGGCTCTCCGACCGGCTGCTGTCGAGACGGCTCCGGGAGCTCGAGACGGACGGCATGATCACCCGCCGGGTTGAAGACGGCCTCCCGGTCAAGGTGACCTACGACCTGACCGAGAAGGGCCGCTCACTGAGGCCGGCCATCCAGATGCTTCGTGAGTGGGCCTGCGACTGGAATCAGGAGCCCTCTCCCTGACCGAGGGCGACCGGGCCGTACCCGGGGTCGGTGACGATACGACCTCCGGCGAGGGCCGTCCCGCGCTGCCGGTGGGCGAATACGCAAACCGCCTGAAGCGCGACTTCCAGAGCCTCGAGAGGGTGGAGGTGACCGGTGAGCTGGCTGACGTCCGGCGAACCCGGGTCCAGACCTACTTCCAGATGCGCGACGACCGCGGCGGTGTTCCCTGCGCGATCTGGAACAACGAGCTCGACGCCCTCGACCTCCCTCCGGAATGCCTGCGCGACGGCGCGGCCGTGGTCGCCCGGGGCGGCCCCGACTACTACCCGGGCGGCAAGAACGCCTCACCGGGATTCAGCTTCCGTGTGACCGAGCTGAGGCCCGCCGGAGAGGGCGACCTCCTGGCACGCCTCGCCGCCCTCAGGAAGCAGTTCGAGCGGGAGGGCCTTCTCGATATGCAGCAGCGACTGAAGCGGCCGGCGCTACCGAAGCGGATCGGGGTGATCACGGCCGAAGGTGGCGCTGCGAGGGATGACCTGCTGGCCGGACTCCAGCGGCGTGGCTGGTTCGGTGAGATCGTCTGGGCCTTCGCCCCGGTGCAGGACCGAAAAGCTGCTCCGGCGATCACCCGGGCGGTCAGCGACCTGGCGGCCCTGGCCGATGTCGAAGCGATCGTGGTCAGTCGTGGCGGTGGCAGCCTCACCGACCTCTGGGCTTTCTGCGATGAGAACCTCTGCCGGA
Organism: uncultured Solirubrobacterales bacterium; assembly: GCA_963709475.1. Classification (GTDB taxonomy): domain Bacteria; phylum Actinomycetota; class Thermoleophilia; order Solirubrobacterales; family 70-9; genus 67-14. Next base: position 468,966 of record CAVPWI010000002.1, read on the forward strand.
CGGTGGCCATGCTTGCGGTGCCTGTCTACTCGGCGGTCGGGCACGAACGCGATGTGACCCTGATCGACGACGTCTCCGCGGTCCGGTGCTCAACTCCGACCCATGCGGCAGAGGCAGTGGTCGGTTTCGACCTCGGCCGGGCCCGCATCGACATCGCCCGGCTCGCGACACGGGTGAGCCTGGCCGCCACGACGGCGATCACCTCGAGGGCGGCACCGCTCACCGCCCGCGCCGCCGCCCCGGCCAGGGCGGTACGCGCACAGCGGGCGGTGCTCGACCAGAAGGCACGCGAGGTTCGCGCGGCTTCCGAGCGAGGCGTCGCCGCCCGGCGGGACCGGGTATCCGTGCTTCTCGGGAAAAGCCTCTCGCCGGCGGTGACCCGGGCGGTGCGCGGCGGGCAGGCGGCTCGTTCGGGCCTCGCGACCCGTGCTTCGGCTGCCGGTGCCTCTGCGCGCGCCGGCCTCGACCGCGGTCGGGTGCTGAACCGCAGCAACTCGGTGACGCTGCGCGCTCACGACCCTCAGCGCACGCTCGAACGTGGCTTCGCAAGGGTTGAGGACGGAGCCGGTAAACCGGTCGTCACTACCCGGCAGGCCCTGCTCGCCGGCCGGCTCGGGATCGTCTTCTCCGACGGAAGGCTGGAGGCCGAGGTGGCAGCGGCCCGCCGACGTCGCCGCCGCCGTCCGCGCGACCCGGCAGAGTTCGGCCAGACCAGACTGAAAGGACTCGACCCCGATGAGTGAAGAACAGGAAACCGGAGCTGCGACCACCGACTACGAGAGCGCCACCTCCCGCCTCGACGAGATCATCGCCCGCCTCGACTCGGGTGACGCGCAGCTCCGGGAAACCCTCGACCTCTGCGCCGAGGCCAAGACCCTGATCGAGTACTGCGCCTCCGAACTCTCCGCGGTCGACGAAGGCCTGAAGGAACTCCGTCTGGAAGACCTCGCCGCCTCGCTCAAGCCCTCCGGCAGTCAACCCGGCACCACCGAGGCCGCTCCGGCCGCTCCGGCCCCGGACGATCCGCCTCCGCCCGGCGACGAGCAGGCCCCGCCGCCGGAAGAGCCGCCCTTCTAGGCTGGGCTCGCCACTCGAGGCGGCTTTCGGGCCTCAGTCGCCGGCCGCGGCGTCAATCTGGGTTTCGAGCATGTGGCAGGCCCAACAGTCGTGGCAGGGCTGAAGACTCGCTGCGCCACCACCGAAGAACCTGCCGGCGGTGATCTCCTCGATCGTGCTGTGGAGGTTCGTTTCGGTTTCGGCGAAATCATCGGGTCCGAGGGTCTTGAAGACCGGCGCGTCGGGCGCGTTCAGGAAGGCGTAGGCAGTCTCGACCCGTTCGATTCCCCGTGCCCGCGCAAGCGCCAGCCCGTAGAGCCCACGCTGCAGTTCGTAGGGACCCATCCGGTCGGCGGGTTCATCGCCGTTGAGCCTGTTGGTCTTGTAGTCGATGATCATCGGGGTCTCGCCCTCGACAACCAGGTCCGCGGAGCCTCTGATCGTCACTTCTCCGAACCTGACCAGCAGCGGAACTTCGGCCTTCGACGGAGAGCTCCTGACGCTGGCCCCGAGGTCGCTGTCCAGGAAGCCACGGATCATGCGCAAAGCGATTGAAAGGTCATCCTCCTCGGATCCGTCGGCGCTCCGACGGGTCAGGCCCTGCTCAGCCAGCGAACGCTCGAGCGTCTGCTCGTCCATTTCGGGCCAGCCCTCGTTGACCAGCCGCTCCAGCGCGTTGTGGACAGCGGTGCCGAACCGTGTTGCGCGATCCCGGCCGCTGGTCGAGGCTTCGTCTGGGTGGCCGCTTCGGCCCGATTCACCATCCTCATTCAGCCTCAGGACCCGACGCGCGTAGAAGCGGGCCGGGCACTCGGTGAATTCGGCAAAAGCCGAGAAGGAGAGGGGTACATCCGGGTACAAACGGAAGTCCTGCTCGAGGATCGAGGGCCGCCCGCCTCCTTCGCGGACCGCAGCCGGAAGCGCCTCTGGCCTGGCGCGCAGCTCTTCGGCCGTCTCCTCGGTTGAACGGTTCGGGATGATCGCCATGCTGCCGTCCTCGAGGCCGATCCGTTCCGGCCATTCGCCCGGGTTTTCCGGATCGAGTTCGAAAGCCTCGGAAATGCGGGTGATCATCGGGGTCGAGGTCGAGATCCCGTCTTTCGGCCACTTCTCCGGCAGCACACCGCTCAGGATCAGATGTTCCTCGGCGCGGGTCATCGCCACATGGAGCAGCCTCAACTCGTCGTCCTGATTGGAGATTCGCGCGGTTGCCTTCAGGGCTTCGGAGTCGTAGCAGGCGAGCTTTCCCGATCCGTACCTCGGCAGGCTGAGGCCTACTGCGAACTCTTCCGGTCGAGCCGGATCTCCAGACCGCCCGAGCCGCAGGGCGTGGTCGTGCCGGCTGGTGATCTTCCGTCCCAGATCCGGCACGCAGACGACCTTGAACTCGAGGCCTTTTGCGGCGTGGATGGTCATGATCCGGACCACGTCGCTGGCTTCGTCGGCAGTTGCGGCGGGCGCTTCGCTGTCGAGCTGTTCGCTCAGCGCCGCCCAGTCGAGGAAGCCGCGGAGGTTTCGGCCTTCGGAGGCTTCGAACTCCCGGGCCAGCGACCCAGCCCGGCGGAGTGTGGCCAGCCCGTTCGCCGACCGGTCCCGGACCAGGTTGGCCAGGTCGTAACCGGTCTCCGTTACCGCCTCCTCGATCAAGCGGTCGAGGGGCAGGATGGCGGACCGGCGCCGCAGGGAATCGACCACTTCAACGAAGGCCTTGGCTCTGGCCGCATCCGCCGCAGGAATCCTGGCGAGCCACTCTTTGGCGTCTTCGACCTTGGCACTGTGTGCGTCCGGCACCTCGGTCGAGCGGCCGACGATGGTCAGAGTCGGCCACAGCGGCATCCTCCAGGGGGTGGCCCTTCTGAGGATCCAAAGCGCATCGGAGCTCAGTCCACACGCAGGCGAGGCGAGTGCTCCGAGCAGGTTGTTGTCGTCCAGCGGGTTGGCGATCACGGCCAGCAGGGCGCGCAGTTCGATCGCCTCCCGGCTGTCCCAGAAGCCGCGCCCGGCGACCACGTATGGGGTGAGGCCGAACTGACTGAGCGCCGTGACGTAGTTGTGGGTCTTCGACTTGGCTCTCAACAGGACCGCGATGTCGCCCTGGCCGACCCCGTTGGCGGGATCATCGACGAGTCCGCGCAGGTGCCTCGCCACCGACAGCGCCTCAGCTTCGTTGAAGTGGTCGGTTTCCTTGCCGACGGCAGGATCACCTTCCGGCGCAAGTTCTCCCAGGTCCAGTGGTTTCCACCCGGTTCGCTCGGTCAACATGAGCGATACCGAGGCCGGCGCGTCGGTGTCGGCTTCGGGTGCGACCTGGAGTCGCCTGAACTCGTGGTGAGGTACGGAATCGCTGCGGTCCGGAGCCTGGCGGTCCAGACGTCCTCCGATTTCGTTGACGACCGCGATTATCTGCGGCAGCGAGCGGAAGTTCGCGGTCAGTCCGTAGGTCTCTACCTCGGCCAGGTTGCGCCGGTCACGGAACAGCTGGACATCGGCATGCCGGAACCCGTAGATCGACTGCATCTCGTCGCCGACGGTCATCAGGGTCGCTTCGCATGCGAGTTCACGGATCAGATCCAGCTGGAGCAGGTTCGTATCCTGGAACTCGTCAACCATCACTTCGCTGAAACGCTGCTGGTAGGCCAGCCGGATCGGCTCGTTTTCCTTCAACAGCCGGAGGGCGAACAGCTGGAGGTCTTCGTAGTCGAGCGCCGAGCGGGCCGTCTTGGCCCGGCTGTATTCCTCGCCGTAGAGTTCCAGCAGCGCGCCCAGCTCACGGCGGATCGGATCAGCCTCGACGCGGCCCAGGGCTTCGCATACCGAGGAGTAGGCGCTCTCGATCGCGATCAGCTGCTCGTTCCTGCCCGCCCGCAGCTTGAGGCTCGAATTGAGGCTGAGCTCGTCGTAGGCAGAGCGGTCCAGCACGTCGCAGAGCGCCTCCAGACTCCTGGTGCGAGCAGCCGTCGCGCCGTTGTCGAGGATCTCCTGGGCCATGCTTCGAAGCTCGGCGATTTCCTGCGTCGGAAACCGGGTGTCGGTGAATTCAGGAAGCTTCGGGTTCTCGATGCCCCGGGAGCGCAGTTCTTCGTAGGCGTACTGGATGCAGTCCCGAAGGGGCCCCTCTCTGAACAGTCCGACGATCTCGTATCGCGATGCGTCTGTCTGACAGAACCGGCTCAGAGCCCGGTCGAAAGCCTGCTTGCGCAGAGTCTCCCCGCTGGTCGCATCGAGCACGCTGAAGCCGGGGTCGATCCCGGCTTCGATCGGCCACGCCTTGAGGATCCGGTTGCAGATCGCGTGAAACGTTCCGACCCAGGCGTCGCTCATCGAAACCGCGTCGGGGTTGAGATCTCCCATTTCCCTGGCACGTTCCTGGAGCTTCTCTCGAACCTTCTGGCGCAACTCGCCTGCCGCCTTGTCGGTGAAGGTGAAGGCGAGGATCTCCCGCGGCTCGAGCGGTCGGTTCGTGTCTGCCTTTGTTTCAGCTCCGGTTGATTCATCCGCATCGGCCGGCAGGTCGCGATTCAGCAGGGCTATGTATCGATCCACGGTCGTCTTGGTCTTGCCCGAACCGGCGCCGGCTTCGACCAGAATCTGCTTCCGGGTGCTTTCGATCACGTCCACCTGCTCGGGCGTGGGCTCGATCACCTTTTCGATCGGTGCGGCGCTCATGAGTCCGTTTCTCCGGAATCCGGCACGGAGGCGTGGGAGAAATGGTCGGGACAGCCAGCGGGTCCGTGTTCGATTTCGCCCGAGAGGATGCCCTGCGCGGCCTTGTTCGCCAGCGCTACTCCCCGGTCGATGAAGTCGTCGAGATCTTCGACCCCGTCGCTTGTCGAAGCCCCGCGGCGGACCATCTCGCCCCTGGCTTCCGCTGAATACGCTCCCCTGGAAGTCTCGGCGACCTGTCGCAGCGGCACATAGAGCGATGCCACCGGTCGGTAATGCAGCGACCTCAGCGCGTGGAGGTAGAGCTGAAGCTGGATCTTTCCCGACTTCTCGACCGCGGCCTGGCTCAGCTTCGAGACGTCCCCGGTCTTGTAGTCCATGGCCACCGCCTCGGCCGACCCGTCCGGATCTCCCGGGCCCAGGTCGACGCGGTCGATCTTTCCGATCAGGCTCCAGCCGTCCATCGGTACGGCGTCGAGCTCGGCCCTTCGCGTTCCGAAGGCAAGCTCGACGAGCGCCACGCGGTGGCTGGGTGGTGGTCCGTCCCGGAATCTCTTCGATTCCTGCTTCAGGTAGCTGTGGACGAGCGCCCTGGCCCTGAGGCAGTTCCCGCGCGAGCCGGGGTCGGAGCCATCGAGGCCGCTGCCGGGCTTCGCCGCATGTTTCTCGACGAGTTCGCTTGCCAGGTCCAGCCAGCCGTCGGGAGCGCCGCCGCCGTAGAGATCGTTGAGCTTGACTCGATCCGGCTCCTCCCTCAGCAGGTACTCGTTGAAGAGATCCTCGAGAGTGCTGTGGACGAGGCTGCCCATCGCCATGTAGTCGGGCTCCGGTCCGAAATCGGTCGGCCTGAGCTGCCTCTGCACGAACCATCGGTAGGGGCAGCCGGCAAAGGCCTCGACATCGGTCGCCGCGAAGGTCGGTTCCTTTCGCAGTTCGTCCAGAACGGGCTCCAGCTTGAGGTTCCCGAGGGTCCTCGTCTCGGCCTCGATGAGCCGGGCGGCCTCCAGCCCTGCCCGAACCGTCCCGACCCGGTCGGTGAAGCCCTCCAGCAAGTCGGCATCCCCACCCGAGGCGGCGATACTGCGCGCCGCCTCGACCAGGCTCGGCGAGTCCCCGAAGGCAAAGGCGATGTCGCTTCCGGCACGGCCCTTGAAGGCGATCGCCCGGTCCTTCTCGCTCTCGACATCGAAGAGCTGCTCGACCATCGCGATGAACGGCGACGGCTGCTCAGCCTTGCCCGCCTCGTCCGAGGTCTGACAGGAGATCCAGAGTCCGTCGGTAGGGACGGTCAGACAGGAGTAGAAGAGGTAGCGCTCCTGGACCTCGGGGTCCCGGCGATCCGACATCCCGAGACCGTCACGGTCGGACTTCGACAGGAACGGGCCGGACCGGTCCATGTCGCGGATACCACCTTCCTGCTGGGAAGCCATGAAGAGGTGCTTGAAGCGCTTTGCCCGGAGGCTGTAGGGGCTGGCGATCCGGACCGTGTTCGCGGCCGGAACCGACCATATGGTGATGGCACCGGTCTCGATCGCCGAGCGGATCTCCTCGATGCCGTTGCTCCGACCTTCCTGGATCTTCGCCAGCTCCCGGGCGGCCGACGCGATCGCCGAGGCCATCTGGGTTTCGATAGCGGTCCCTGGAGACGGCGGCAGGCCGGTGTCCATCGCCAGCAGCCTCGCTCCGCTCCTGATCGATATTTCGGCGATCGCTTCATTGACCGACCCGCCGTGGTCGACCGCCTCGATCAGCTGTTCCCAGCCCTCGGGAGGTCCCGAGTCGAGGATCTCGACCAGGCCTCTCGCCGAAGAGACGCCTTCGACCACGGCCCTGAATTCGGCCTGATCGACCGTTTCCGGATCCGGTCCAAGGGGGCTCCTCAACCAGGAAAGCAGTCCGGATGTGCCGGCTCCCGGCATGACCGCCGCGAGCACGGAGAGGATCGTCTGCCCCGCGGTCGTATCGTGGGCCGAGGTCTCGGCCTCGAGCGCCACCGGGATCGAGTAGCGGACCAGGGTGTCGCGGATCAACGGACCGTTTGCGGCGGGCGAGCCGACAGCGATCGCGATATCTCCGGGGTCGACCTCATCCCTGACCAGGCGGGCGATCTCTGAGCCGATCGCCTCGGCTTCGTTGCGCGCGCCCGACGAGGTGAGCACGGTGACCGGCGCCGGGCCTTCGGTGCTCCGGTCGGCGGGATCGTTCCCGGTCCTGACGATCAGCCCCTCGTCATCCGGCGTCCTCATGAAGCGTCGTTCGAGTTCGAGCAGGACCGGATCGTGCTCCTCGCTGAGCTTTTCCCTCGTCGTCTGCTCTTCGGTCAGCGTTGTCGCGCGGGCGTCGTCGCGCAGCGAAGACACCAGTTCGTTGGTCCAGTCCAGCGCAGGGTTGTCGAGCTCGTGAGAGACGGCGACGGTCACAGGTGCTGACGCATCTACCGAGACCCTGCGGATCAACTCACGCTGCTGGGGGGTGACGTCGTCAAAGCCGGCGATGAAGAGCGGCCGCTCACCCCAGCACCCGGAGACGACCCCGATCGCCCTCTCGGTCTCGCGGGGTCCGTCAGACAGCCCGGCACCGTCGACCAGCAGGTCAATGTAGGCCGAGTACACCCCGACAAGTGGCTTGAGACCCTTGAGCTCCGATTCATCGATCCGGGCCGCCAGCGTTCCCGGGTCGATCATCTCGCTTCTGAACTCGTCGATCAGGTCCAGGACTGAGGCTGGTAGCCCGGGCTGATTCTCGAGGCGGGTGGCGAGTTTGGGCCACTCCCGGTGGAGAGCCTTGCGGACGAAATGCAGTCGCTGCATCTCGCTGGCACCATCGGCTCGCGGCTCCCCTGCCTGGACCAGGATCTCCCGACAGAGATCACGAAAGTGCATGACCCGTCCGCCGGCGATCGCCTGGCCGTCGCGGGTCAGACGCCGTTCCCACCCGAAAATGTCGTCGATTCCCGGCACGACCAGGAACGGCTCTTCGCCTTCCCGGACCATTTCCCTGAAGGCGTCCTCGACCAGGTCGGTTCGACCGGTGTTGGGGGGTCCGTGGATCAGGTGCAGGGGCATCGGCTCACCCTAGAGTCGGAGGCGGCGTGCTGATCTGACAGATCCCGCTGGCAGTCCGCAATTTCCGGGTTTGAAGTGGTCGCTTTGTCGTCCTGCGCTGTCTTTATCTTGATGGATGACCAGACCCCCACAGCAAGGACGGTCCGCCCGTGTCTCTCTGCTTTGTCGATCCAGCCGATGCGATTCACGTGATCTCCGATTCGATCGGTCGGGAGGCCCGTCGCCAGCTGCTCGGCGAAGCCCTCCGTGCATGGGTGGATGAGATTCCGGAGGAAGACCTCGAGGCGCAGTACGCCCGTGCACTGGCCGACCTCGATCAGGACGACCTCTCGCTGCTGGCGGCCTGGCACGGTTCGATGGATTTCGGCCAGCCCGTTCCCAACCGGGACTTTCTGATGGGTGCGTTCGGGACCCTCGGCGAACACCGTCGCGAAGCTCTCAAGCTGGCTGCCGGCTTCCGCGGTGAAGAGGTCCTGGAGGAAGGCCTGACCGAAGAACTCGCCCTCGAGACCGTAGTCGGCTGGCTGTCCCCGGAGAGGTTGATGGAACTGGCTTCGGAAGCCATAGATCTCTACGTCTGGGACCGCATCGGCTCAGACAACTGACCTGCTGTCCCGCTGGGCCCCGGCTGGGCCTCGGCCGGGGCGTGCCGGTCCAGCGAGCCCGGGCAAGCTCAGATGAGCTGGAACACCCTCAGCCGAGGCTGAGCAACTGGTGCAGTTCGGCCTTGACCTGTGCGTTCTCGCGAAAGTGGATCGCCTTCATTCCGAGGGCTTCGGCTGCCTCGCAGTTGATCTCCATGTCGTCGATGAAGACGCAGGCCTCGGGTGGCAGCTCGACCCTGGTCAGCGTGATCTCGTAGATGCGGGGGTCGGGCTTGCGGCAGCCGACGAAGCCCGAGTCCACCACGGTCTCGAACAGTTCGTCGACCGGCAGCATCGATCGCCACAGGGGTTCCCACTCCTTGACGTTGTTGGTCAGCAGCGCGGCCCGGTAGCCGTTCCGCTTGACCTCGCGGATCAGGTCGAGCATCGCCCCGTTGGGGTGGAGGGCCTCGAAGAAAGTCAGGCCGAACTCGCGGAACTCCGGGCGGTGCCCGAGGATCGGCTCGAGGGCGTCAGACATCTGTCCGGTGAACTCGTCGTCGGTGATCCGGCCGCATTCGAGTTCGAACAGCGGGTTCCTGCCGGTCTTCTCCGCGGCTCCGCGGAGCGCTTCGGCGAAATTCTCGGGAGAAATCCCGACAGAGTCCTGAATAGCCATGAAAGATTCGGCCAGCGGCGTGGTCAGCACACCGCCGAAATCGGAAATCACCATCTCGATGCGGCTCACGCGGAGACCTCTGAATCCGTGGCCGAGTCTCCGGTGGTCGCGTTCTCCGTGCGGATCTCGTAGCGGCCGAGTCCGCTGTGGCCATCGAGGGCCCAGCGAAACAGGGCGGTATTGATGTGGGCCTCGCCGACCTTGGCGGTGCAGCCCGCGATCACCGAGCCGGCACCGTGCAGGGCGGCAACCTCGTCGGACGCCGGCCAGAGCTCGAGGGTCGCTCGCCGCTGTCTGGCTGCCGAGTCGTACTCGGTCGAGAGCAGCACCTGGTCGAAGTCGAGATAGCCACCCGGATGCGAGATCGCCGCGATCGCCTCTTCTTCGCCATGGCGATCGCCGTCCGTCGCACGGGCGGAGGAGACGCAGATCAGGCCGCCGTCGGAGAGCACGATCGTCACCTCCCGGCTCAGGTTGACCGGCGATTCGGCGCCTTCGCGGGAGTGGAGCACTCCCGGACAGTCAAGTTCGATCGTGCGCTCGCCTTCCACCAGCTCGCCCCTGATGCGGGCCAGCCGCGCTTCGCGACGCCCGTTCAGCTCACCCGAGAGCAGGATCGGATCTCCTTGTGATTCGATCTCGACCGACAGCGATCCCCGCTCCGTCTCCAGTTCGAACGGGCCGTCCGAGAGCCGGTCGAGGCCGTTCCCGGGGATCGGCGCCGCTGCCAGCACGTGCTCGCCCAGCATGATCGCTCCCGATCCACCGGCTGTCAGGCTGACGAACAGGCCGCTTTCCGGGTCGATGATCTCGATCGATGACGGCTTCATCGTGGATCCCGATCGTCCGGTCCACCACGATCTGGTCCTGGCCCGTCTTCGGATTCCGGCCGTGACACCGGGGGCAGCTGGACGGGCATGCCGTCGGGCCGGTCGGTCACGTCAACCGCCTCGCCGTCGACGTCGTAAGAAGGCCTGGTCGAGCCGTAGCCGCCGTAGCGCGAGGCAGTCCAGGTAGCGGTCGAGGTCGCCACCTTGAAGCGACTTGCGAAGAGGAAGAAGAAGGCGATCCGAAGCAGGTAGCGGGTCGGCGGAAACAGAAGCAGCAGCCCCAGGCCCGAGGTGATGAACCCGGGCAGGATCAGCAGTGCCGCTCCGGTCGTGATCATGACCCCGTCGAAGGCCTCGCGCGCCGGTGGCCGGCGCTCGCTGACCGCTCCGCGCAGTCGCTGCCAGTGGACCCGGCCGCGATGTCTGAGCACCAGGATCCCGGCCACCGTTGACAAGAAGACCAGCGTCAGCATCCAGAAGAAGCCGATCGCCTGCGAGACCAGGATCATCGAGTAGATCTCGGCGATCGGCCAGACGATGAGCAGGGCGAGGATGAAAACGAACATGTCCCAAGGTTACGGCTTTGAGTGCCCATGCCGCCTCGCCTGCCCACGGCCCGGCCCGGTTAGGATGGTGCCATGTCTGAAGAGCAGAAGACCATGGATGAGAAGACGGCGACACCCTCCGAGGAGGAGGTCTACGAAGCTCTCGAAGAGGTGATCGACCCCGAGCTGGGCCTCGACTTCGTTTCGCTGGGCCTCGTCTACGACGTCGAGATCGAATCCCCCGATGTCTACGTGACCTTCACGCTGACCACTCCGGCCTGTCCGATCGGACCCCAGGTCTCGGAGCAGATGAAGGAGTTCGTCGGCAACCTCGACGGCGTCAAGGACGTTTTCCCGAAGATGATCTTCGACCCGCCGTGGTCACCGGAGATGATGACCGACGACGCCAAGTTCGCCCTCGGTTTCTGATTCGGACCGCTTCTGAGCGCAGCCCGCTTCCGCGGGCCGCCAGGGTTCAGGAGGCAGCTTCGAGCAGCTGGTCCAGCGCGGCGTTGAGTCCGCGGGCGACCATGTCGATGTCGGGCATCGCGTCGTAGTCGCCGATCAGGCCGATGTTGACCTGGCCGTGGTAGCTCATGACGCCGATCGCCAGGGCGTGGTTCTTGGCCAGGAAGGCCATCGGGAAGGCTTCTTCCAGCCTTCTTCCAAGCACGTAGAGCGGTATCTGCGGCCCGGGAACGTTGGTGACCAGCAGGTTGAACAGGCGGGTCGAGAAAGTCAGCCGGGCAGCCTGGGCGAGAAGGGTCGGTGGCGCGAAGTCGTTCAGCCGGGCAATCGTCTCGGCTCCCAGGGCCTGTTTGGACTGCTTGAGGCCGTCCATCGCGGCGGTCACGATCTCCAGCCTTGCGACCGGGTCTTCTTCGTAAACCGGTAGCGGTGCCCGCATCGTTGCCAGCTTGTTGCCTAGATGCCCACGCTCGTCCTCTCCCCGGACTGAGACGGGCACCATTGCCCGCAGCTCGAGCTCGTCGGTCGGCACGCCCCGGGCGATCAGCCACTCCCTGACCGAACCGGCCACGATCGCGAGGACCACGTCGTTGACCGTGGTCGAAAAGCTGTCCTTCACTTTCTTGAAGTCCTCCAGGTCGGCCCTTGCCCAGGCGATGCGACGGTGCGGACCGATCTCGGTGTTGAGCGGTACCTCGGGTGCCGGATCGGCGAACGCCCTGGCCACTTCGGCCAGGCCCTCGGCCTGGTCGCTGAGACGATCTACGACGGATTCCGGACGGCGCACTGCGTTTACGAGCCGTCCTCCAAGATGGACCGGCGCGGTAGCCAGTTCGCCGGCGCTGCGACGCAACAGGTCGAGCTGTGAAGGCTCGGCATGGGGCGCCCAGTCCTCTTCGGGGACCACTGGCTCGGCGTCGGGTGCCACATCGAAGATCACGGTGCCTATGTCAACCCCTGACACGCCGTCGATCATTGCGTGATGGCTCTTGATCAGTACGGCGAACCGGTCGCCGGCCAGCTCCTGGACAAGCCACATCTCCCAGAGCGGGCGGGTACGGTCGAGAGCCTGCGAGAACACCCGGTTGGCGAGGGCGATCAGCTCCTTGTCGTCACCCGGCGAAGGAAGGGCTGTGTGGCGCATGTGAAACGAGAGATTGAAGGCCGCGTCGTCGGCCCAGAGCGGTCGTCCGGCATCCATCGGCGGATAGATCAGCTTCTGCCGGTAACGGGGCACATAGGGCAAGCGCGACTCGACGTGGTCGACGAAGTCGTCGTACTTGGGAGGCGGGCCTTCGAAGGTCAGTACCGCGCCGATGTGCATGTGGGTGCTGTCGGACTCGTTGCTCAGGAAAGACGCGTCGACCGCGGTGAGCCGGTCCAGGTGGTTTGTTGCTGGTTTCATCTGATTTCCTCTGCGGATTCCGCCCGCACCTTACTGTGAGTACCCTTCAGTTATGGCTTCGATTGCGACTACAAGTATCGAAAAGGTGATCCTCGCTGCGCCGCGCGGCTACTGCGCCGGTGTTGATCGTGCAGTGCAGACGGTAGAGCAGGCGCTCGACGAGCACGGTGCGCCCATCTACGTGCGCAAGGAGATCGTCCACAACAAGCATGTGGTCGAGCAGTTGACCGAGCGCGGCGCGATCTTCGTGGAAGAGGAAACCGAGGTGCCGGAGGGCGAGATCGTCGTTTTCAGCGCCCACGGTGTCGCCCCTTCCGTCCACGAGAACTCGAAGGCCCGCAGCCTGCGCACGATCGACGCGACCTGCCCGCTGGTGACCAAGGTCCACGTCGAGGCCCGCAAGTTCGCCGCCGACGGCTACACGATCGTCATGGTCGGCCACGAGGGTCACGAAGAGGTCGAAGGAACGATGGGCGAGGCACCCGACAGCATCGTGCTGGTTCAGACGGTCGAAGAAGTGGACGACCTGGTGATCGAGGATCCGGACCATGTCGCGTTGATCACCCAGACTACGCTTTCGGTCGACGAGACCGCCGAGATCATCGCGAGGCTGCGTGAGCGTTTCCCGGGGATCGTCACGGCCAAGGGTGAGGACATCTGTTACGCCACCACCAACCGGCAGATCGCGGTCAAGCAGCTCGCCCGCGAATGCGACCTTGTGCTGGTGATCGGCTCGACCAACTCCTCAAACTCGAACCGGCTTGTCGAAGTGGCCCGTGACCACGGCTCCGAGTCCTGGCTGATCGACAACCACACCCAGGTCAAGCCGGAGTGGCTCGAAGGCATCCAGACCGTCGGCATCACCTCCGGGGCCAGCGCTCCCGAAGTCCTGGTCGAAGACCTGGTCCGCTACTTCCGCGACCTCGGCGTCGAAGATGTCTCGGAACTCCGGACCGTTGACGAGTCGGTCCGTTTCATGCTGCCGAAGGAGATCCGCAAGGGTCTGCCGATGGTTCCCTCTTCCTGATTCCGGTCCTCCGGAAACTCAGGCGGGCGCAGCAGAGAAGCTGACCGACCAGATCGCCGGCGAACCCTTGAGGGTCATCTCGACCCGGTGCGTGCCGTGAACCTCGTGCTCTGCCAGCGTGTAGAGGCCGGGGCCGTCGATCGCGATCGATCCGCCGACGTCTCCGTCGAGCACCAGGCTGATCTCTCCTTCGCCCTCTGCGGTCACGTGGATGCCGCCGCCGTCGTACTGGATCTCGATGAAGTCTCCGTCCTCGGCGATCGTCCAGGGACGGTCGCCTGCCGGCATCAGCTCTGCGCCCGGGGGCACCACAAGAACGCCCTCGGCGTCGGTCGGCCGGAGCGGCGCCATCGGCTCCGGCATCGCCAGAGGCGCCTCAGCGGCCTTCCTGCGGTCCTCTGCGGCCCCCTCCTCGTCGCTGCTGCAGCGGTCCGGGGGTCCTGCCAGTGAGGCCTGGATCGCCTCTTCGGTCGAGCGGTACTCGCCCTCCCCGAAGTGGAACCATTTCAGCCGGCCGCCGCGGCCCCAGAGGAAAAGGCTCGGCCAGCCTTCGCATCCGTATGAGTTCCAGATCGCGCGACTGTCGTCGATGACCACCGGGAAGGTGACATCCAGCCTCGCGAGCCCCTGCCGCACCGCTTCCGGATCGGCCCCGAAAGGAAACCTCGGAGCCTGGACTCCGAAGACGCGGAGTCCCATCGGCTCGTAGCGGCGACGCCACTCTTCGATGTAAGGCAGGGAGCGAACGCTGTTGAGCTGGGCGAAATCGAAGAAATGCACCAGCACGGGCCCCTTTGCGGCGAGCGAGGCCATCTTGCCGGGGTCCTCGCCGATCCAGGTGCCGCCGGGAGCCAGTTCAGGCAGTGCTATGTCTTCTCGCAGGGGGAGGATGGCGGGATATTAGGCATCCGGCCTGCGCAGGGGGCCTGGAGTCTCCGGGCGGTATGATCGTTTTGCCCTTCAACACGGACCAGGAGCCAATCTTGAACAAGAGCATGTGGGATCGAATCGAGCAGGCACGAGCCGAGTGGAACGTCCTTGAGCACCCGTTCTACCAGCGCTGGTCGGCAGGGGAACTGAGCCGCGAGGAACTGGCCGACTACTCCGGTCAGTACCGCTACGCGACTGAAGCAATCGCCCGCATGAGCGCCGATGTCGCCTCGGCCGCTCCCGCATCCGAGCGCGCGGGTCTCGAGGCGCATTCCCGCGAGGAGCATGATCACATCGCGATGTGGGACGGATTCGTCGAAGCAGTCGGCGGAACCGTAGGCGCAGAGCCGAATGCCGAGACCCTCGAATGCATCGAAGCCTGGACCAGGGAAGACGGCTTCGGTACCCAGCTCGCCCGCCTCTACGCAGTAGAGAGCGGCCAGCCCGAAATCTCGAAGACCAAGACCGAAGGCCTCGCCGCGCACTACGACATCCACGATGCCCCGGGCAACCGTTACTTCACGGTCCACGAGAAGATGGACGTCCACCACGCCGAAGAAGGCCGCAAGCTGATCGAGAAATACATGAACGACTTCAGCGAAGACGAGATGGTGGCTGCCGCCGAGGAGGCTTTCAAGGCCAACTGGCGGCTGCTTGACGGGGTCAGCGCCTCCTGATCGAGTTACCCCTCGCACACGCCCTCGCCGCTGGCGAGGACATCCCCATACCGGCGTGGCTTTTCGCCTGGGGAGCGTCGATCGTACTCATAGTCTCGTTCTTCGCTCTTTCGGCCGGCTGGCGGAAATCGAAGTACGAAGGCGACACATGGCGTCCGGCCGCCCCGCGGCTGGGCGCTGTGCTGACCTCGCTGCCGTTCCGGGTCTTCTGTGGTGCGCTCGGCCTCTTCCTGCTCGGACTGGCCATCTACGCTGGCTTCGAAGGCACCAGCGCTCCGGATCGCAACATTGCGCTGACCCTGCTCTTCGTCACCGCCTGGCTCGGCTTCCCCCTGCTCGGCGTCCTGCTCGGCAACGTATTCCCGGTCTTCAACCCGTGGAATGCGATCGCTGCTCCGATCGGCCTCTTCTATCGACGGCTGACCGGCAGGTCCCCGTCGCACTTCGAGTACCCGGAGAAGCTCGGCCGCTGGCCGGCGGCGGTCGGCCTCGTCGCCTTCGTCTGGCTCGAGCTGATCCACGGGACCGGGGGAGGGGTATCGGTAGGAGTGGAGCCGGAGTCGGTGGCCCGTGCGGCCAGTCTCTACACCGTCTATACGCTGGCCATGGTCGCCGTCTTCGGCCGGGAGAAGTGGTTCGCCAACGGCGAGATCTTCTCTGTCTATTTCGGCATGTTCGGCTCTCTCGGCAAGTTCGAGATCCGCGACGGGGTCCTGGGCATCAGGCGTTTCCTCGCCGGTTCAACGCGCTGGGTCGTCGGGCCTGGCTCGGTTGCGGTGGTGATCGCATCGATCGGCACCACAACCTTCGACGGCGCCCAGGAGGGGGTCTTCAAGGGGGGCGTCGACCAGACGATCGAATGGCTCAGCGACATCGGATTCGGGGCCACCGCATCGGTCCGGATCGGCGGCACCGTGTTCATGGCCGTCAGCATCGGACTCGTCGCTCTCGTCTACCTGATCGGCATCCGAGGCATGAGCACGGTGCCCGGTGCACCCGCGCGACCGAAGCTCTGGCGCGGCTTCGGCCACGCGTTGATCCCGATCGCTTTCGCCTACCTCGCGGCCCACTACTTCAGCCTCTTCGTTTACCAGATCCAGGCCCAGTTCACTTTCCTACTCTCGGACCCTCTCGGCACCGGCACCACCGACCTGTTCGGCACCGCGAGCTACGGCATCAACTACAGCGCGATCAACAGCGAGGTCATCTGGTACGTCCAGGTGGGGACCCTGCTCGCCGGCCACGTCGCCGGCCTGGTGCTCGCCCACGACCGCGCAATCACCTACTGGGGCGACTACCGTAAAGCCGCCCGCTCCCAGTACTGGATGCTCGCCGTCATGGTCGCCTTCACCTGCTTCGGCCTCTTCCTGCTCTCGGTCTCCAACGCCTGAGGGAGATTCTCCTGCGCCTGAGTGGCAGAGAGGGTAGGCATGTCTCGTGCCGAATCCACTCGACTTCGAAGCGGCCACTCGTGCTGCGCACGACGCGAACCCCGGACAGGCCGCCCGCCCTCGGGGCGGGCGGCCCATGCGAGCTCCCTTCTACCTTGAGGCAGGCTCTGGCACGATCCGGATGTAGGGCTTGGGCTCGTCCCAGCCGTCCGGGTACTTCTCTTTCGCCTGGTCAATGGAGACCGACCCGGCGATGATCACGTCTTCGCCCGGCTTCCAGTTGACCGGAGTTGCCACCTGGTGCTCGGCGGTCAGTTTGAGCGAGTCGATCACCCGCAGGACCTCGTCGAAGTTGCGGCCGGTGGTCATCGGGTAGATCAGGATCAACTTGACCTTCTTGTCCGGTCCGATCACGAAGACGTTTCGGACCGTCTGGTTGTCGGCGGGGGTTCGGTCGCCCGGGTCACCCGAGACATCGGCCGGCAGCATGCCGTAGGCCTTCGACACCTCGAAATCGGCGTCGCTGATGATCGGGTAGTTGGGAGCGGTTCCCTGGGTCTCGGCTATGTCGGATGCCCACTCTTCGTGCTTGCCGAGCGGGTCGACGGAGAGGCCGATGATCTTGACCCCACGGGAATCGAATTCCGGCTTGGCGTTTGCCATGTAGCCGAGCTCGGTGGTGCAGATCGGGGTGAAGTCCTTCGGGTGCGAGAACAGCACGCCCCAGGAATCGCCCAGCCAGTCGTGGAAGCTGATCCGGCCTTCGGTGGTTTCCGCTTCGAAGTCGGGTGCTTCATCTCCAAGGTTCAGAGCCATGGTTTCCTTTCAATCTAGTATTTCCAGATCAGGATTAGGGTATTTACTCAGGATAGGGCATCCGCCGTCTCGACGCCCGAGCCATGGCCCTCGTCGGCATCCGCAGCGTCCGCGCCGGGTCACGGCAGGGCAAGCGGTCCGGATAAGGCCCGAATAGGAAGCACAATCCAGACCGCTTGCGGCCGGGACACTTCGTTTCGCATTTCGTTGAGGTCTGGTTGCGTGGTTCACACAGCTGGGAGCGGCCGTCAGCAAGTCTCCGGACATGGGACGTTCGGCGAATCTCGTGCGCGTGTCGGCGGAGCTCGCGCGGCGGCAGCACGGAGTGGCGGCCAGGCGTCAGCTGTTGGCCTGCGGGGTCAAGCGCAGCACGATCACCAACCGGATGCGATCCGGTCACCTGACCGGGCTGTTCAGGGGCACCTATGCGGTGGGCCGTGGCGAAGTCAGCCGGCGGGGTCTCTGGATGGCCGGCGTACTCGCGTCGGGAAGCGGGGCCGTACTCGCCTACCGCAGTGCCGCCGCGGCCTGGGGCTTGCTCGACGCCCGGCCTGCGGTGGAGACGATCCGTTGCTCCGAGGGCATGAGCCAGCGGGTTGACGTCCTACTGGAAGGGAGGCTCCAGTCGATCCCGCTGATCGTCAGACGGACCCACGAACTGCCCGATCGGGACATCACCGTGGTGGAGGGGATCCCGGTGGCCTCGGTGGCCAGGACCCTGCTCGACCTGTCGGCCTCGACCTCTGCGGCTGAATTCAAGCGCCTGTTCCTCGCCGCCGACCGACTGCGCCTGCTGCAGGATGCGGCGATCGAGGATTGCGCGCGCAGGGACATCCGGCGCCGCGGGGTGCGGGACTTCAGGCGGCTTGCGAACCGCCGGCTTGCCGAGACCGGCCGGACCCGATCGGTGCTCGAGGCGCTTTTCCTGGACCTCTGCGCCTCCTCCGGGATCGAGATGCCCACGGTCAACTCCGTGGTCTGCGGGTTCGAAGTCGACTGCGTCTGGCATCGCCACCGGTTGGCGGTCGAACTGGACGGGTACCGCTACCACCGGGGCCGTGAGAGCTTCGAGCGCGACGCGCATCGGGCCAACGTGCTCAGGGCCGCCGGGTGGAACGTGATGAGGTTCACCTGGCGCATGGTCACCGAGGACGGCGAGGGAGTGGCCGCCCAGGTCAAGGCGATGATCGAGAACGGCGGCCGCGACGGGCAAGCGGTCCGGATAAGGCCCGAATAGGAAGCACAATCCAGACCGCTTGGCCCAGCCGGCCCGGCTACAGGATCTCTTCGAGCCGCTCTTCGATCTTGGCGGCGATCTCGTCCCGGACCGGGCCTTCACCCAGCCTCTCGACCAGTGCCTGGAGGAAGCCCTCGACCACCAGCGAGCGGCTCTCGTCGTCGGAGAGGCCGCGCGAGTTGAGGTAGAAGAGCTGGTCCTTGTCGACCTGGGCGATCGCCGCCGCATGGGTGCAGGCGACATCGTCGGCGAGGATCTCGAGGCCGGGGATCGCGTCGGCATGGGCATCGGGGGAGAGCAGCATGTTGCGGCACTCCTGGAAGGCATCGGTGCGCTGGGCGCCTTCGAAGACCTTGATCATCCCGCGCCAGACGGCGGTCGAGTGGTCGGCCAGCACGCCGCGGAAGGCGAGGTCCGAGGTCGTATCCTCGGCCGCGTGCTCCTGCAGCGTGTCGTAGTCGAGGTGCTGACCGTTGCCTCCGGCGTAGCCGCCGGTAACCCGGGCTTCGGAGCCCTGGCCGGCCAGATTCGTGGTCATGCGCACCTTGCCGTTGCCGCCGCCGAAGCCGAGCGCGGCCCAGTCGAGCGTTCCGTCCCGCTCGACCTGAGAGCGCTGGGAAGAGAACAGCCAGGCCTTCTCGGAGAGGTCCTGGGTCGAGATGTAGCGGAGGTTAGCGTTCTGTCCGATTGACAGCTCGACCACCGTGTTCAGCAGCGCTTCGGTCTCGTCAGACTCGGAGCCGTAGTGCTCCCAGACTTCGGCCTGGGCGCCCTCCTCGAGAACGATCAGGGTGCGCCAGTGGGTCGCCGTCCCCGAACGATCGAGGTCGAGCTTGACCTTGATCGGCTCCTCGCAGACCACGTTGCGCGGCACGTGGACAAGTACGCCGTCGGTCCAGTTGGCCTCGTTGCGCGCCACGAAAGGATCCTCGGCGGGGACCAGCGAGCCGAGCTGCTCACTGATCAGGTCCGAATGGGTCGAGAGGGCTTCGCTCAGGGGCATGACGACGATTTCGTCGCTGCCGCCCGAGACCTCTACCTCGGCCGGGACGTTCTCGTAGGAATCGAGGTCGAGCTTCCTGAGATCGGTGAACTCCCAGCCCTTGACCTTCCTGGTCGGCAGCTCGAGGGTCTCGACCAGCGAGACGCCCTGCTGCCGGCGCTCGGCCAGCCAGTCGGGCTCGTTGGCGATGCCCGGCGCGGTGATCGTGGCCTCAGCCAATTGAACCCTCCATCTGCAGCTCGATCAGCCGGTTCAGCTCGACCGCGTACTCCATCGGCAGTTCCTTGGTGACCGGTTCGATGAAGCCGTTGACGATCATCTTCGATGCCTCTTCTTCGTTGAGGCCACGGCTCTGGAGGTAGAACAGCATGTCGTCGCCGACCTTGGAGACGGTGGCCTCGTGGCCGATGTCGGCGTCGTTTTCGTCGATCCGGATCGTCGGGTAGGTGTCCGAGCGGGAGTCTTCGTCCAGCAGCAGCGCGTCGCAGACGACCTTGGAGCGGGTCTCGGTGGCGCCGTCGGCGACCTCGAGCAGGCCGCGGTAGGTCGAGCGGCCGCCGTCCTTGGAGATCGACTTCGAGAAGATCGAAGACGTCGTCTTCGGGGCGGCGTGGATGATCTTGCCGCCCGCGTCCTGATGCTGGCCGTCTCCGGCGAAGGCGATCGAGAGGATCTCTCCGTGGGCACGCTCTCCGAGCAGGTAGATCGAGGGGTACTTCATGGTCAGCTTCGAACCGAGGTTGCAGTCGACCCATTCCATGGTCGCGTCTCTCGTGGGCGATCGCCCTCTTGGTGACCAGGTTGAAGACGTTCTGCGACCAGTTCTGGACCGTCGTGTAACGGACCCGGGCGCCCTTCTTGGCGACGATCTCGACCACGGCCGAGTGCAGCGAGTCAGAGGAGTAGACCGGGGCGGTGCAGCCCTCGATGTAGTGGACGTCCGAGCCTTCCTCGGCGATGATCAGGGTGCGCTCGAACTGGCCCATGTTCTCGGTGTTGATCCGGAAGTAGGCCTGGAGCGGCATCTCGACCTTGACGCCGGCCGGCACGTAGACGAATGAGCCTCCGGACCAGACAGCCGAGTTCAGCGCCGCCAGCTTGTTGTCGTTCGGCGGGATGATCGTCGCCCAGTACTCCTTGAGCAGGTCCTCGTGCTCACGGAGCGCGGTGTCCATGTCGGTGAAGATCACGCCCTGGGCCTCGAGCTTCTCGTTCACCTGGTGGTAGACGACCTCGGACTCGTACTGCGCGCCGACGCCGGCGAGGAACTTGCGCTCGGCCTCAGGGATTCCGAGCCGGTCGAAGGTGTTCTTGATGTCCTCGGGTACTTCAGACCAGTCGCGGCTGTTCTTCTCGGAGGCCCGTACGAAGTAGTGGATGTCGTTGAAGTCGATCTGGTCGAGATCGCCTCCCCACTGCGGGGTGGGCCGGGACTCGAACTGTTCGTAGGCCTTGAGGCGGAACTCCCTCATCCAGGCCGGCTCGTCCTTGTAGTCGGAGATCGATTCGACTACTTCGCGGCTCAGTCCCTTGGGGGCTTTGTAGGCGTATCCGGATTCCGAGTCGTGGAAGCCGAACTTCTCTTCGTAGTCGGAGTTGATTCCTTCTACCTTTTTCTTCTCGGCAATTGCTTCGGCGGTAGCCATTCTCAAACCTCCAGGGTGATGGTCTCGTCGATGATCTCGACCGGAAAGGTGCGGACCGGCTGGAAGGCCGGCAAAGTCTTGGGCTTGCCCGTACGCAGATCGAAGAGCGAACCGTGGCGCGGGCATTCCACGGTGCAGTCGGCCGGGCTCCACTCGCCCTCGGCCAGGGGTCCGTCGTCGTGAGAGCAGCGGTCCTCGATCGCGAAGAACTCGCCGTCGGCGTTGAAGACGGCGATCGGCTCGCCTTCATGTTCAACGATCCGACGCTCGCCGGGGGCGAGTTCGGAGACGGGACAGACGGGGATTCGGGTGGTTTCTTCAGCGCTCATGTTTGTGTCGGTCGATACCTAAGCCGATTGTTGCGGTCGGAATTGAATGATAGCCGTTCGCCCGCACCGTCTACGGGCCGTCGGGGTCCGTCCCCCTTCTGGTCGGCGCTCACCAGGAGTGAGCGACGAAGACCGGCTCCGGTACGAGGCTCACTCCGAAGGTCCGCTCGACGCCTTCGGCGATCTGACGGGCGAAGGAGACGAGCTCCGCAGTGCTCGCGCCGCCGCGGTTCACGATGGCGAGGGTGTGGTTCTCGGACAGGCCGACCGGGCCCTCGCCGTAGCCCCGCGAGAATCCTGCCCGTTCGATCAGCCAGGCGGCAGAAGTCTTGAACCCGCCCGTCTCCGGTCGGCCAGGCCGGGGGAGGGTCTTCGGTCCCAGTGATCCCGGCGGCAAGGTTCTCGAGCAGGTCCATCTCAAGGGCGCTCAGGATCGGATTGGTGAAGAAAGAGCCGGCACTCACTGAGTTCGGGTCCTCCGGGTCGATCACCATGCTCTTCGAACGGCGTAGTTCGAGCACTGTTTCCCTGACGGCCGCGAGCGGTGCGCGGATGCCGGGTTCGACCCCCAGTGCGTCGGCCAGTTGTGCGTATGCGACCGGTTCCGACTCGGCCGACGGGTTGAGCAGGAAGGTGACGACGAGCACCACGAAATCCGTCCTGCCTTTGAAACGGCTCGTCCGGTAGGCGAAGCCGCATTCTTCCGCCGGCATTTCGAGGATCTCCCCTGATGCCCGGTCGAGCACACGGACCGAGCTGATCACCGAAGAGACTTCCTGGCCGTAGGCCCCGACGTTCTGGATCGGCGTGGCGCCGGTCGATCCCGGTATCCCGGAAAGGCACTCGATCCCGGACAGCTCCCGCTCCACGGTGTAGGCGACGAACTCGTCCCAGGGCTCGCCTGCCTGGACGGTCAGTTCGACCCGGGCGTCGTCGGTGAACCGGCTCTCGATTCCCCTCGTCGCGACCTCGACCGTGGTGCCACGCACTCCTTCGTCGGCGATCACCACGTTGCTGCCACCGGCGATCAGAAAAGGCGGGTCCTGCTGCGTCGCCGGACCAGTTCGACCAGCTCCTCTTCAGTCTCGGCCCGGACCAGGCGGTCGGCCGGTCCGCCGAGGCGGAGGGTGGTCATCGGCGCCAGCGGAACGCCTGGTCTCGAATTCGGGCATCGGGCCGATGCTGCCAGATCCGGACGGTTCCGGTCGGTTCAGACCTGGTCGGCGAGGCCCGGGTCGCCGGTTTCGCCTTCGTCTTCCCAGTCGACGGTCTTGCCGAGGCTGGCGCCCTTGACGACCTTGAGACCGAGCAGTGCGCACTTCATCCGGGTGGCGGAGATGTCGATCCCGAGCAGGTCGAGAACGAACTCCTTCGGCATCAGGATCAGCTCGTCCTTGGTCTTGCCGACCAGCTCGTCGGTGAGCAGCGAGGTGGCCGCGGTCGAGATCGCGCATCCGGATCCGTCGAACTTGACTTCGGCCACCCGGTCGTTTTCGTCGAGCCGGATCGTCATGTGCTGCTCGTCGCCGCAGAACGGATTCGTATCCTCGAACTCGAGGTCGGGGTCTTCGATCGCACCGAAGTTGTGCGGGCGCTTGTAGTGCTCGAGGATCTGTTCGCGGTATAGCTCTTCCACGCTTTCGAGCGTATCTGAACGCCATTCGCGGCAACTTGACATGCTGCCGGACGTGATCCCATTCGAAACATTCGACCGCGACTCGATCTCCAACTACGAAGACAAGCTCGAGGTGGCGAGGAGCCTGGCCGCGCGAGTCGAGTCGGGAGCGGTCATCGGGGCCGGATCGGGAAGTACCGCTTTCCTCGCGATTCACGCGATCGCCGAGCGGGTCTCGACCGGTGAGATCGCCGAACGTCACCCTGATCCCGACCTCGATCGAGGTCCAGCTTGACGATCGCTTCGCTCGGCCTTCGGGTCGGGGACCTGGCGGCCGACACGCCCGCAGTGGCTCTTCGACGGGGCCGACGAGGTCGACCCCGACGGAAACCTGATCAAAGGCAGGGGGGGAGCGCTCTTCCGCGAGAAGATCCTGTTCCGCGCCACCACCGACCGCCGGGTGCTGGTCGACCAGTCGAAGCACGTCGAGCAGACTCGGCTCACGTTTCGCCGTACCGGTCGAAGTCGAGCCGATCGCCCTGCCGGTGGTCGCCCCCGAACTCGAGAAGCTCTTCCCGAGTGAGATCGAGATCCGCAAGGCCTCCGGCAAGGACGGCCCGGTCATCACCGAACTCGGAAACCTGATCGTCGACTGCCGGTTCGAAGAGATCGCCCCCGACCTCGAGCAGAAGATCAAGTCGATCACCGGAGTGGTCGAATCCGGCCTCTTCCAGGGCTACGAACCGACCCTGGTTTCGTCCTGACCAAGCCCCCTGGCAGCGTCGATAGCGGCCTTCCCGATCGCCTCAAGCGTGCCCGCTGTCCAGACCCCGGTGAACCCGGCGTCCCGGACTTCGTTCGCTCTCAGATCACAGCCACCGACTATTGCGTGGCAGGGTACGCCCGCAGTCCTGGCCCGGCTGAGTATCTGCCCGACGATCTTGCCGTTGAGGGACTGGTTGTCCAATCGGCCTTCACCGACCAGGACGAGATCGCAGCGAGCGAGTCTGGCGTCGAATTCGAGCGCGTCCAGGACGAAGTCGGCACCCGCCACCGTTCGGGCCCCATATTGAGCCCAGAGTCCTCCAGCGATGCCGCCGCCGGCACCGGTTCGGGGGATCCCCCTGGGCGACGTGGGGAGTCGCGCCGCCATCTCTTCCAGGCGGCTGGTCAGGTAGTCGATTTCTGACGCCGTAGCCCCCTTCTGCGCCGCGAAGATTCGAGCTGCGTCTTCGAAGGGCGTCTCAACATCAGCCAGCACAACCAGCTCTGACTCTCCGAGTCCGCCGGCCTTCTCGATCGCGTCGATCGCTCCCTGTCCGCCGTCGGTGGTCCCGGTACCACCGACCGCCAGCAGGATCTTTGACGCCCCGGACCGGGCGGCAGCGACGATCAGGTCACCGGTGCCGGCACTGGAGGCGGCGACAGCGTCACGCTCGCGGGGCTCGACCAAGCCCAGACCACTGGCGGCGGCCGTCTCCACGACCGCCACGCTTCCCCCGGAGAGCAGGGCGAATTCCGCACGGATCTCCCGTCCGAGCGGGTCTCGGGCCGGCGCGGAAACCCGGTGACCGCCGATCGTTTTCACCAGTACTTCGCAAGTGCCCTCCCCGCCATCGGCCACCGGGCATTCGTCAACCCCGAACCGGGGTTCCACTCCGGATTCAGTCAAGCCTTGGGACATGGCGGAGGCGACTTCGGTGGCGCGGAAGGTCCCCTTGAACGAATCCGGCGCAACCAGGACGGACTGTCGGCGGCCGGTCAAGCTCTCCTGGTGTTGCGAATCGACCCCAATGGCAGGCCCGTGGACGCAGTCAGAGCCCGAAGATGCGGCGGGCGTCGTGGAGGCCTTCGATCAGGCGGTCCACTTCTTCGGTGGTGTTGTAGACGGCGAAGCTGGCGCGGGTGGTGGCGTTCACGCCGAGGCGCTTCATCAGCGGCTGGGCGCAGTGGTGACCGGCCCGGACCGCGACTCCGTGGCGGTCGAGGATCTCGGAGATGTCGTGGGGGTGGATGTCCGTCGATCTCGAACGAGATCAGGCCTTCGCGGTCGACCGTGTCCTGCGGGCCGAAGATCGTCATGCCCGGAACCTCGGCCAGGCGGGGGAGGGCGTAGGCGGTCAGGTCGCGCTCGTGGACACCGATCGCCTCGAGGCCGATCCCGTTGACCCACTCGACCGCGGCGCCGAGGCCGGCGGCCTCGGCGATCGGCGGGGTGCCGGGCTCGAACTTGGCCGGGGTCGCGGCCCAGGTGATCTCCTCCTTGCCGACCTTGTTGATCATCGAGCCGCCGCCCTCGAAGGGTTCCATCGCGTCGAGGATCTCGCGGCGGCCGTAGAGCACGCCGATCCCGGTCGGACCGTAGAGCTTGTGGCCGGTGAAGCAGTAGAAGTCGGCGCCGATCTCCCGCACGTTCACCGGCATTCGCGGCACCGACTGGGCGCCGTCGATCAGGGTCATGGCTCCGGCGGCTTTGGCTTCGGCGACGATCTCGGCCACCGGCAGCACCGTGCCGAGCACGTTGGAGACATGGGTGACGGTGACCACCTTCGGCTCGCGGGCGATCGCCGCGGAGAGCGCCTCGCGGTCGAGCCGGCCTTCGTCGTCGATCCCGACCCAGTCGAGCACCGCACCGGTGCGCTTGGCGATCAGGTGCCAGGGGACGATGTTGGAGTGGTGCTCCATCTCGGTCAGCACGATCCGGTCGCCGGGGCCGAGGTTGTCGGCCCCCCAGCCCTGGGCGGCGAGGTTGATCGCCGCGGTCACGTTGCGGGTGAAGATGATCTCGCGCGGGTCGGCGCCGAGCAGACGGGCGACCCGGCCGCGGGCACCTTCGTAGAGCTCGGTCGCTTCGGCCGAGAGGGTGTGGGCGCCGCGGTGGACGTTCGAGTTGTGCCGGCGGTAGTACTCGTCTACCGCCTGGATGACCGCCTCGGGCTTCTGGACCGTGGCGCCGTTGTCGAGGTAAGAAAGCGGCCTGCCCTTCACCTCGCGGGAAAGGATCGGGAACTCGGCCCTGATCGACTCCAGCGACCTGCCGCCGACCTCGGCCGGGGCAGTCGGTGGAGACGGGGCCGCAGGGGTCATGCGGCCGCTGCCTCGACCTCCTCCTTGATCCACCCGTAACCCTCGGCTTCGAGCTGGTCGACCAGCTCGGCGCCGCCTTCCTTGACGATCCGGCCGTCGAACATGACGTGAACCATGTCGGGCTTGACCATGTGGAGGAGTCGCTGGTAGTGGGTGATGACCAAGGCGCCCATGTCGGGGCCGGTGAACTTGTTGATGCCGTCGGCGACGGTGCGCAGGGCGTCGATGTCGAGGCCGGAGTCGGTCTCGTCGAGAACCGCCATCTGGGGCTTGAGAAGCGCCAGCTGGAGCAGCTCCATGCGCTTCTTCTCGCCACCGGAGAAGCCGTCGTTGAGGTAGCGGCTGGAGAAGTCCTGGGGGATGTTCGCCAGGTCCATCGCCTCGCGGGCCTGTGCGGCGAACTCCTTGATCTTCAGCGGGGTCTCGCCGCGCGCCTCGCGCTGGGCGTTGAGGATCATCCGCAGGTACTTGCTGACCGCGACCCCGGGGATGGCCACCGGGTACTGGAAGGCCATGAAGATGCCGGCCTGCGAGCGATCGTTGGGGTCGGCTTCGGTGATGTCCTCGCCCTGGAAGTGGATCGAGCCTTCGGTGACTTCGAGCGCCGGGTGACCCATGATCGCGTTGGCGAGAGTGGACTTGCCGGAGCCGTTCGGGCCCATCAGGGCGTGGACCTGGCCCTTCTCGACCGAAAGGTCCAGACCGCGGAGGATCTCTTTGTCTTCGACGCTGACGTGAAGGTTCTTGATTTCAAGCTCTGCCATGGAGGTGGCTCCGTTTCTTGGTGTGGTTGGGGCCGGTGCGGTTCAGGCCGGCGTGGGGACGGTCTTCGACCGTTCGCCCGCGGGCTTGGAGAACTCGACCAGCTCGGCAAGGGTGGTGCCCTGAAGGGCGCGGTTGACGCCTCCCTGGACCCTGGTCCAGAGAAGTTTGGTGGCGCAGGCCCGGTCGGAGTCCTCTTCGTGCGAGCAGAGGACTTTGCCCTCCGGCGACTCGTGGAAACACTCCATCGGGGCGATCTGGCCTTCGAGTGCTTCGACCACTTCGAGCATCGTGATCTCCTCTGCCGGATGAGCGAGGCTGTATCCGCCATGCGCCCCGCGGGTCGAGGTGACCAGGCCGGCCCGTCGCAGCTTGGCGACGAGATGCTCCAGATAGGAGAGCGGCAGGCGCTCGGCTTCGGCCACTGAATTGAGCGAAACCGGGCCGGAACCGGGCTGACGGCCCAGCTCCACCATGAGTCGTACTCCGTACTCGGCTTTGGTCGAAAAAAGCATCGATCTAAATCCTAGAGCATTAGTCGGGTTGGACTTTGCGCTGGCTCCGATTCTGAGCCAGGCGGTGCTGCAGGCGTCGCCATGGAGAGACCTTCAGCGCACCTCGGGCCGAGCTGCCGAGGGCGCGGGCGAGCACAGATTCGCTGAAAGACTCGGGCCCGGGCAGCTCGATCCTGATCTCCACCGTCCCGGGTTCGCCGTCACTCACCTCGGACGCGTCAGCCACCAGGTTCCGGAACAGCTCGTTGGCCCCCTCGTTGTCCTCGAGCACCAGGGCGAGGAAGTAGTCGATCCCCTCTTCGCTCGCGCGTCTTGCCAGCCGCTGGAGCAGGGCGGAGGCCAGGCCCTTGCCCTGCCACGGATCCCCGACGATCACCGCGACCTCGGCCTCCCGGAGTGAGGCCGCCTTGAGCCCGGCCGGCTTCAGGGTCCCGCGGGCCGGCTCCTCCTGGTCTTCGTTCTCACCCGGCTTCTCACACACATACCTGGCGACGGCAACGAGCCCTCCGTCCTCCGGATCTATCGCCACCAGTGCCTCGTGGAGGTGGTGGTCGATCTCGGTCAGGTAGGTGAGGTCCGATTCGCTGAGGCGCTCGACCGGGGCGAAGAAGCGCTGGTACCTGGATTCCGGGCTGAGCTGGGCGAAAGCCGCCGTCATCAGATTGCGGTCCTCGGGCCGGATCGGACGGATGATCACCTCGAGGCCCGGCGCCAGGGTGACCCTTTCCGAGTCGGGGGCGTCCGGGCTCAAGGTTCGATCAGCCCCTGCCTGATCGCGTACCGCACCAGTTCGACCCGATCGCGCATGCCGAGCTTCTTCATCGCGTTGGCGCGGTGGTTTTCGACGGTCTTCTCGGAGAGGTGCAGCATCTCCGCGATCTCCCGGCTCGTATTGGCTTCCGCGACCATCTTGACGATCTCTTCTTCGCGGGGCGTCAGTTCGGACTCTGCCTCGTCGCCCCGTTCGAGCACGTCGCGGATCAGCGCCTGCTGGGCGGCGGGAGAGAGGAACGGCTCGCCGCGCTCAACCGAACGGATCGCCGCCAGCAGGTCGGTATCGGCCTGCGACTTGAGTACGTAACCGGAGGCACCGGCCTTGAGCGCTTCGAACAGGTAGCGCTCGTCGTCGTGCATGGAGAGGATCAGGATCGATACCTCGGGCGCCTGGGACTTGATCTCCCGGGTCGCCTGCAGGCCGGTCAGACCGGGCATCTTGACGTCGAGGATGGCCAGGTCGGGTCGTTCACGAACCACGGTGTCGCGCGCTTCGACCCCGTCGGCGGCCTCGGCCACGACCTCGATGTCCGGCTGGCGCTCCAGTAGCAGCCGGATGCCTGAGCGCACGATGCCGTGGTCGTCGGCGATCACGACCTTCAAGAGAGCACCTCACTATCGGCCTGGTCCCGGATCGGAACCGTCAGTCGCACCGTTGTGCCGCTACCCGGGCGCGATTCGGTTTCAAGCTCGCCACCGACCAGCAGCGCCCGCTCGCGCATGCCACCGAGACCGAGACCTGAGTTTGCCTCGGCGAAAGAGAAGCCCCGGCCGTCGTCGACGACGGTCAGTTCGACCCGCTCCGGCATGCGCCGCAGGCTGACCTCGATCCGGCTGCCCCCGCTGTGGCGGATCGCGTTGCCGATCGCCTCCTGGGAGACCCGGTAGATGACCAGCTGGGTGTCGGGGTCGAGCCCGCCGAGGTCACCTTCACTTTCGAATTCGAGCTCGAAACCACTTGTCGCGAGCTGTTCGACCTGACCGGCTATCGCCGCCTTCAGGCCGAGGTCGTCGAGTGCGGTCGGCCTCAGCTGCCGGGCCACGGTGAGCAACTCGTCCATCGCCTGGTGGGCGAGCCGGCCGGTCTCGTTGATCTCGGCTTCCAGCTCGGGTGGCGCCGCCGCTTTCGCCGCCTCCAGCCTCAGCAGAACGCCGGTCAGGGACTGGTTGACCTGGTCGTGAAGGTCACGGGCAACGCGGGCCCGCTCCTCCTCCTGGGCCCTGAGGGCGGCGCTGGAGCTGCGCCTGCGCTCGGCTTCAAGGCGGCGCATCATCCTCAGGAAGGCGAGCTCGAGCCGTTCGACCTCCTCCGAATCCGCCTTGCCGTCGATCCCCGGCGGCAGGTTGGCGCCCGGCTGGCTCAGGTCCACCTTTTCCATCTCGTCGATCAGGTTCTCGAGCGGATGAAACCGGCGGCGGAGGACCGCGGTGTTGACCAGGAATGCGAGGCCTGCGGTCACGGCCATGAGCAGCAGAACGGAGCCCGGCCGGTCCCATCCGGCCAGGACGGCCGCCCCGGCGGCCGCGACACCGATCAGCACGGCGTTGAGGATCAGAACCTCGGTGAATATCGGTCGTCTCTTCATCGCGCTTTCGTGGCCAATCGTCGCAGGCCGGGCGGCGATCCGGGGGTCGCTGGGGGCTGGCCGGGGGGTGAACGGGGGCTGGCACCCATGGTGCCGGAGCCGCTCGACCGTCACACTTGTCGAGGTATTTCGGCGTATCTGCGCCCGTAAACATCACAAGGAGCATTGATGAAGACCACAAGAGAGTCCACTTTTTCGGCGACGCTTAGGACCACGCTCCTGCTCGCGACGATGTCCGGCCTGTTGGTGGCCATCGGCTATCTGGTCAGCGGCGGCAACCCGAGCACGACGCTGATGTTCCTCGGCTTTGCCGTGGCGATGAACTTCTTCTCCTACTTCTTCAGCGACAAGCTCGCTCTCAAGATGAGCCGTGCTGTACCGATGGAGGAGTCGGAGAACCCGCAGTACTTCCAGATGGTGCGTGAGCTCTGCCAGCGGGCCGAGATCCCGATGCCCCGTCTGTACGTCATCCCCCAGGACCAGCCGAACGCCTTCGCCACCGGCCGCAACTACAACCACTCGGCCGTCGCCGTGACCCAGGGCATCACCCGCCTGCTCTCACCCGACGAGCTGCGCGGTGTCGTCGCCCACGAGCTGGCCCACATCAAGCACCGCGACATCCTGATCCAGTCGGTCGCGGCAACGATCGGCGCCGCCATCACCTACATCGGCTACATGCTGCTCTGGTTCGGAGGCGACAACAACTCGCCGCTCGGCCTGGTCGGTGCGCTCGCCATGGTGCTGCTCGCCCCGCTGGCCGCCGGCATCATCCAAATGTCGATCTCGCGCCAGCGTGAGTACGCGGCCGACGCCGGTGGCGCCGCCATCTGTGGCAACCCGGAGTCACTCGCCAGCGCGCTGCTGAGGCTGGAGCAGGGCGCCGAAGCGATCCCGATGAAGGGTCACGTGAACGAAGCCAGCGAGCCGCTCTACATCGTCAAGCCGTTCAAGGCGAAGGGCATGGCCGGACTGTTCTCGACCCATCCTCCGATTGAGGAGCGGGTTTCGAGGCTGCGCCAGATGCGCCCCTCGCTGTAGAGGGTTGTTGCCTTCGGGCGAAGCAGCTGCGTCTTACGAAAGCGCCCCCGTCCGGGGGCGCTTTCTGTTTGGCTGAGGGCAAGCGGCTCCCGGGAACCACCGGGACGCGCCTGGCTTCGTCGACGCTCGCGCGGCTCGCTCATTGCCGTAGCCACTTTGGGCTCATAACCCGAAGGTCGCCGGTTCGAATCCGGCCCCCGCTATGTCCTTCGGGACCACCGCCAGACCCTCTCTCGCCAGAGGGTCTTTGGTGTTAAGGGCCCGGGCGATCGTCCTGAGGGGACACGGGTATTCACACCCTACGAAGCGCTTGAGCCGTCGTCCCTATTCGTCCCGTCGGCCCGGGGACGGCGAGGGTCGCGTCCCTGGGCAGGTTTGCGGGGGGCTGGCTGCGATCGTTTCGATCCGCGCCCTTCCTCGACCTGCGTCGATTCCTGCGGTATTCGAAGATTCCGAAAGGCTGGAAGGGCTCCGGAGATGGCTTCCGTGGACAAGGAGATACGTGCCGGTCTGTGTGGGGTCAGCCCTTCAGGTCTGCGGGCGGTCTCGTACGAGACCGAAGCCCGCAGGCTCCAATCCCTTCGGGCACGCACACCAGGCGTGAGATTTCGAGCGACGCTGCGAAGTGACGCCGCACCGACGAGACCTACCGAATTCGCTCAGGCGTGACCAGTGACAGGGTTCCCGGGCGGCTGGTCCGGCACGGCACCCAACGGCGTCGGCTCCCACGCGCCCATGCGTCGGCGCACCAGCTTCGCGACCGAGTCCGCACGCTTCCTCGCGACACCGAGCAGTCGTAGCTGTCCGGCGGCTATGAACTCACCGACCTCGTCCGGTTCCTGCCCGGCCAGGACCGATCGCGCCCCCACTCCGAGCATTGCGATGATCACCCCGGCGAGGTGCTGATCGGGAGCATCCACGGGGAACTCGCCGGACTCCCTGCCCTCGCGGATGTAGGCGGCGAGCTGCACTGCCGCTACCTGGAGGATGGCGTTTCCCCTTTCGAAGTACTCGGTCAGGATCGCACCTACTTCGTGGTTTGCGCCGACCGTTCTCATCACTCCGAATGCACCAATCGCGATGCGTTCGGCGCCGTCCTCGTCGCGCTGCATCTGTTCGAGGGTCTGGCCCAGTTCCTCCAGCACGATTGCGCCGATCGCATACTCGAGCTGCTCCTTGTCGTCGAAATAGCGATAGAAGGTCCCGTTGGAGACGCCGGCTGCCCGGGTCAGCTGGAGCACCGAAGTCTCTGCGATGCCCTGCTCCCCGAAAACCGTCATGGCAGTCTGGATGAGATGGTCGCGTCGGGCGCCCGGTTCCATGCGCGACCGCTTGGTAGGACCACCGTCTACGGCTTCAGCGGCACCCCGCCGACGGTTTCCTGTTCCCCTCCTTGGTGGCATCCCGGGAGCGTACTAGCCGTGCGGACACCATTGGATGCAGAATCGCCAACCGATGCCGGCCGGACCGGACGCGGCTAACGCCGCGACGCCGGGAGTTCGGTCGGGGGCCTCCAGAGGGGCGGGCACCCGGCTCGGTGGGGCGGGCCAAGGCTTGTTGATAGTAGTCTCAACAAGGTGCTATTCTCCCCGCAATCGCTTGCTGCAGGGCACGAAGCGGCCAGCGGGAATCGGTCGGAAACGCGTCCGACCCCAAATCGACAACCCGGGGAAAGGGACCCATGGAACGGCTGGGTATGGCATTCAGACGGCAGCGCACAGACCTCAGGAATCGGTCCGCTTCACGGATCTCGATCCTTATGGCCGCGTTTGCGGCGATCTTCTGCGCTGTTGCGTTGAGCTCAGCCACGGCTTTCGCCGCGCCGGCAGAGCCCTACCTGATCAAGGACATCAATCCCGGTAGCCCCGGCTCGGAGCCATACGACCTCACCGATGTCGGCGGCACCCTCTACTTCGTCGCCATAGGCAGCAGCGGCAGCGAACTCTGGAAGTCCGTCGGAACCGAAGGCGGCACCACCCTGGTCAAGGACATCAACCCGGGAAGCACTGGCTCGGACCCGTCCAACCTCGCTGAGGCCGGCGGCACCCTCTACTTCGCAGCCGACGACGGCATCAACGGCTTCGAGCTGTGGAAGTCCGACGGAACTGCAGTCGGCACGTCCCTCGTCAAGGACATAAACCCTGGCACCAACGACTCGACCCCAGAGGAGCTGACCAACGTCGGCGGCACCCTCTATTTCACGGCCAACGACGGCACCAACGGCTACGAGCTCTGGAAATCCGATGGCACGCCGGGCGGCACCACCAGTGTCAAGGACATCAATCCCGGCAGCGGCAGCTCAAGCCCGACGGAGATTGCCAACATCAATGGCACCCTCTATTTCACGGCTAACGACGGCACCAACGGCTACGAGCTCTGGAAATCCGATGGCACGCCGGGCGGCACCACCCTGGTCAAAGACATAAGACCCGGCAGCACCAATTCCTTCCCGCAGTACCTGACCAACTTCGGAGGCACCCTCTACTTCAGAGCGTACGATGACACCAGCGGCTCCGAGCTCTGGAAGTCCGACGGCACCCCGGGCGGCACCACCAGTGTCAAGGACATCAATCCCGGCAGCGGCAGCTCAAGCCCGACGGAGATTGCCAACATCAATGGCACCCTCTACTTCAGGGCCGACGACGGAACCAACGGCTTCGAGCTCTGGAAATCCGACGGCACCACGATAGGCACGGTCCTGGTCAAGGACATCTGGCCTGGCAGCAGCAGCTCGGGCGCTACCCACCTCACCGAAGCTGGCGGGGCCCTCTACTTCCGCGCCAGCGATGGCATTAACGGTTACGAGCTCTGGACGTCTGACGGCACCTCAGAAGGTACGGTCCTGGTCAAGGACATAAATCCCGGCAGCAGCAACTCGGGCACTGCCGACATCACCGAATTTGGCGGGGCCGTCTACTTCAGCGCCACGGATGGCACCAACGGCATCGAGCTCTGGAAGTCCGACGGCACCCCGGGCGGCACCAACCTGGTCAAGGACATCAGGCCCGGCAGCAACAACTCGTTGCCGGACGAACTCACCAGCGTCGGCGGCACCCTCTACTTCCAGGCCGACGACGGCACCAACGGCTCCGAAGTCTGGGCCTTCGACCCGACCCCGCCCGAGACCACGATCGACTCCGGGCCGACGGGAAGCACCGCCGACCCGACCCCGAGCTTCGAGTTCTCCTCCGAACCCGGTGCCGACTTCGACTGCCGGGTAGACACCGATGCCTTCTCTTCCTGCACGAGCCCCGAGACAGTCGCCGCACTGACCGACGGACCCCACACCTTCGAGGTCAGGGCCATCGATTCGGCCGGCAACACCGACCCGACCCCGGCCGCCCGCACTTTCACGGTCGACACAACCGCCCCCGACACACAGATCAACACCGGCCCTACAGGCACCATCACCTCGGGTGAGGCCACCTTCACCTTCGCCGGAGACCCGGCCGCCGACACAGCCAAGATCCAGTGCCGGATCGACTCCGAGCCGTTCACCGACTGCTCGTCGCCGAAGACCTTCACCGGCCTCAGCAACGGCCCCCACACAGCCGAGTTCCGCGCCGAAGACGCCGTTGGAAACCAGGACCCGTCCCCGGCCACCCGGAGCTTCACCGTCGACACGACTGCCTACAAGGCCAAGATCGGCAAGGTCAAGGTCAGCGGCCCCAACAAGGCCAAGAGGGGCAGGAAGGCCACCTACAAGGTCAGGATCACCAACTCCGGAAACGCCACCGCCACCGGGGTCCGACTCAAGGTCAAGGGCCGCGGCCTCAGCTTCAACACCTCGGTCGGCAAGATCGGCCCGAAGAAGACCAGGACGGTCAAGATCAAGCTGAAGCCGAAGAAGCCGGGCAAGGTCAAGGCCACTTTCAGGGTGAGCTCGAAGAACGCCGGCGGCAAGGCCGTGAAGAAGAAGATCAAGGTCAAGAGATAGGGGGCGCGGAGTGGGCAGGGGGCAACGCTTACCCCTGTAGGAGCCGCGGCCTCAGGCAGCCACTCGCTCCAGTATCCGAGCGTGGTCCTGAGAAACGAAGCGGGCCCCCGCTATGTACGTCGGGGTGACCGGGTCGCGGCGCGAGCTGCTTGAGCCGCCGTCCCTATCCGTCCCGTCGTCCCCGGGACGGGGGGACGCGTCCCTGGACAGGTTCGCGGGAGGTCGTCGCGTGAGCTGGACCCGCTCCCTTGATCGATCCGCGTCGATTGCTTCGGTGCTCGAATATTCGGAGAAGCCGGAAGGGCTCGGAGTAGCCCCGGTTACACCTGAGAAGGCGAGGCCAGAACCCGTGTGCCTCAGACCTCGCACACGGCGATTGACGGGGCGTCGCGGCGGGCCTTTTCGGTAGCGCTCGACAGGTCGCCGAGGGGGGTGTAGGTGAGATGGTCCGGGTCCAGATCCAGAGCGGCCGCGGCGTCAGGTTCGAGCCGCTCGATCAGGTCCTTCGATGCGAGCGCGAGGCCGCCGCTGGCACAGGCTTCGATCCGGGCGGCTTCGTTGACCTGATCGCCGAGCGCGTTGACCTCGGAGCGTCCGGCGGTGGAGATGTTGCCGACGTAGAGGTTCGCTCCCCAATGAAGGCCGAACCGCAGGACGACATCCTCGGGCTGCAGGTCGCTGCGCGCGGCAACCTCGTCGACCGCTTCTCGCAGGGTGCGCACGGCGTTGATGCAATTCCGGGCCGCTGCCGATTCCGAGCCGGCTGTGTCGGCCAGAAAGAACGCGCCGACGCCGTCCCCTACATGACGCCCGAC
This sequence comes from uncultured Solirubrobacterales bacterium, assembly GCA_963709475.1. Lineage (GTDB taxonomy): Bacteria > Actinomycetota > Thermoleophilia > Solirubrobacterales > 70-9 > 67-14. The sequence goes on from CAVPWI010000002.1 coordinate 504,446, forward strand.
CAGGCCGCCGGCGTCGACAACGCACTGGTCGGCGGCGCGGACCAGCCGGCGACCGAGTTTGAAGTAGCCGGCGGTCGACAGGCGCCGGGAGAGCGCTGAGGACGCCTCCAGATCGGCGAACAGGATTGCCGCCGGCCGCCGAGCGGCTCTTGCGACGAGACCCATCCGCTCAACGTGCCGAAGGTCGGCCGTGAAGGTCATCGCGGCGAGCAGTGACATGCTTGCGGCGGGCTTGCTGATCATCGCGGTGCCGGCCAATCGGCCCTTGGTGTCGCGGATGCGAAAAGCGACAACCGGGATGTCACCTGTGTCGCCGATTCCGAATCCCTCCGTGACGAAGGCCAGCACCGCGTCTTCGGTCGGGGTCAGCTCATCGACGATGTCGCGAAGTGCAGGGTCGACCAGTTCCCGCAGCTCGTCGCGGCCGCCTGGGGCGTCGGCGAGCATCAGGCCGCCGGCGCCCCGGAAGAAAAGCCGATTGATCTCGACGCTGTTGGAGCCCATTCGCCATCCATTGCTCGCCTGCATCCATTCGGGCCCGAACAGTTCGGCGCCGATCGGAAAAGATGCGAACTCGACGAGACCGCCGAAGGACCAGCGCAGGTGATCGCTTCCCCAGACAACCCGCCAGCGGTCATCGACGACCCACCCCCAGTGACCGGCATCACCGATCGCCCGCGCCGCGTCAGCCAGCGCCGGATCCTCGGGCAGCGGGTATGACCCCTGATCAATCATCGCCTGATCCTATCCGGGGAGTTGTAACCGACCCGTTGTTTCGCCGAGCGTGGCGCCCGCTCTGGGGGACGGGGGATTGCCACGTATGAGGCTGCCAGGCGTACCCGCTCAAGTATCCGGGCGTCCCCCCGGGAAACGAAGCGGGCCCCGCTGTTCTCGCCGGGTCCTCAGTAGGTCAGTTGACCTGCCCTCTACGAAACCGAAGGTCACAGGTTCGAATCCTGTCGGGCGCGCTCCTCAAAGGTGGGGGATTCCGCTCAACGGTGGAGAGTCCTGTGACGTTGGTGGAATCTGCGCCGTTCGGTCGAAATCGCCTCTGCTGTCCTGAAGCCGAACAGGACTATCGCTCAAAAAAGCCCGCGGGTTTCTGCGGGTTATGAAGCATTCGCCCGGGCGACTCGGAGTGGTCCCGTAACCGGCAAACTCAGGGTTCGGCTAACCAGCCAGGCAGTTCCCGCTCAACCTTTCCACTCGGTCGTGGCCGAAAAACGGCTGCAGTTGACGGTGATCTTGGTGCGCCTGCCGTACTGCCTGATCTTCAAGGTGTCCGAGTTGTCCCGGACGGTCCCTCGGAGGGGGTCCACCCACCCGCCTTTGGCGATGATCGGGTAGTTGGGCGTGATCCCGTACCAGGTGCTTCCGCGTTCCTCCCACGACGCCACCGTTGCCGCCTGCTCCTTCCAAAGGACTGTCTTCGTCCCCGCCCCCGAAATTTCGGTATCGATGAAGTCGCGCGTCACGAGGTATGGACGTGTGCTGATGAACGGCTGCGCCGGAAACGGACCACCGTGCGTCCAAATCTGGACCTTGGGCGTATACCGGTCGCCAGGACCACCGGTGAACAGCTTGACGCACGTCTTGCGCGACCTCTTCTCTATCTTGCGCACCGTCGTCTTCATCCCCTTGGTCAGTTTGGCGCGACGCGGGAGGCCGAGTTCGACTTTGTTGAAGGCGAGCGTACCGGCGAACCTCATCCCTTTGGAGTTCGTGCGTCGAGAGCTGTCTGACTCGGGCGCGGGGAAGGTCGAGAGCCTGATCGTCGACTTCGAGTAGACGCTGACCGAGGTGACTCGCGGCTTGCGCTTCCCGGCGTCAGCCACACCGACGCCCGTGACCCCGGTAGCCATAATCGTTACCGCGACCACCGCCGCGAAGAATCCCCTGCTTCCCAACCTCATCTGGTCATCCCTTCAATCGACATACAGCTAAAGATAGCGTCAAACCCTACACAAGTGGGGATGCGCCGATCAGCTGAACGGTGACCTGGTCGCTTTGGGCGACGACGTCGACTACAAGCTCTACCCCGGTGCCAACCATGGGGCGTGGTGCAGGCGGCGGAAGCGGACTCGCTCGCTTCCTGAACATGCGCCTTCCGAGTTCCCGATAGAAGCTTTCCTGACTGGGAGCGGGTGGTCTCACCGATCGTCAGCTGGCTGAGGAGGCGAAAGGACGTCGACCGCAAGCGAATAGTTACCTCCGGCTCGAGTTTCGGAGGCGGACTGGTGCCGCGTGCGATGGCATTCGAACGCCGGCCAACACCGTCTTTCCCCAGACGACCATCATCTCTGGGCCTTCAGGGGATACCGAGCAAAAAAGCCCGAGCTTCGCTTTCGCGTCGAGCGCGCTGGACCCGACCTTCGAGTGCCGTCTTGACTCGGGAGCCTGGGGCTCCCGCTCCTCGCCGAAGTCGTACTCGAGCCTGGCCGACGGAGCGCACACCTTCAATGTGCGGGCCACCGACGCGGCCGGAAGCACCGACCCCTCGCCGGCCACCAGGAGCTTCACGGTCGATACCAGCGTCGACAAGACCAAGATCAGCAAGGTGAGCGTCAAAGGCCCGGCCAAGGTCAAGCGAAAGAAGAAGGCCACCTACAAGGCGAAGGTCACCAACTCCGGCAACATCGATGCCTCCGGAGTCAAGCTCCAGGTCAAGGGCAAGGGCGTCAAGGCGAAGAAGAACGTCGGAACGATCGCCGCCGGCAAGTCGAAGACGATCAAGGTCAAGCTCAAGTTCAAGAAGCCGGGCAAGGTCAAGACCACCTTCAAGGTGACCTCATCCAACGCCGGTGGCAAGAGCGTGAAGAAGAAGATCACGGTCAGGAAGTAGAGGGCACAGAGTGGGGAGGGGCGACGCGCGCCCGTTCAGAAGTCGCGGCTTCAGGCTGCCACCTGCTCCACTATCCGCGCGTCCCCCTGGGAAACGAAGCGGGCCCCCGCTATGTCCTTCGGGACCACCGCCAGACCCTCTCTCGCCAGAGGGTCTTTGGTGTTAAGGGCCCTGGCGACCTCCTCCGAGACCGTCGCCGAGATCTCTGCGCGCCCTTCGGTCCTATCGCCGCCGGGGGGAACCAGTCGACCCCGGTTGACGGATCTATGGGATCTTCGTGCCGATCGACGGTAGAAGGTTGGCTGTTCGAATCCAGTCGCCCCCAATACCTCGGATTATCCGGTCGGGCGCGCTGATCAGGCGATACTGAGAATCAGCGTGCGCACGCCTTGAAGCCGTAATCAGAGGCAAGGGCGCGTATCTTCGCTTGGGCTTCTTCAGCGGCGCTCACGTCGGTAAAGCCCGGGTCTTCTTCCCCCAGCTCGATGAACTCGTCGTATGCGTCGAAGATTGCGGCAGTCTCTTCTTCGTCACCCTCAGGAGGGGTCAGCGCGCGAAGCTGCTCGACCCTGTCGCGCAACACCGCGAGCGCCTCTTCCGCGCCCGCGACCCGAGCTTCGGCTGAATCGAGATCGTCGGGCAGGTTCTCGTCGATCGCGGCCATATCGGCCTCACCGGCGGTGCAGATGGCATCAGCCTCGGCGATGTAAGCCGCTTTGGTTGGTGCCGCTGTGGTCGGTGCCGGCTCGTCGGAGGAGGAGCCATCATCGCCACCGCACCCGATGGCGAACAGGGCGGCAACCGAGATCAACGCGGCGAGGGAGAGAAACTTCTTGTTCATCTGACCTTTCAGTTCTGGATCGGGGTAAAGGGCGGCCTTCTAGTTGCGCGGCCGGGGGCCAGAGCATTATGGAGCAGGCGTGGATGACCCGTCAGTAGGTACCTGGCGCAGGGTCCGACTTCCGTTCCGGGGCTGAGGGAGGCCCTGGCCGCCAACCCCGTCTGACCGTCGGCGGGAACTGATGGTTCCAGCCGCAATCAGTTTCAGTGAAGCGAAACCCGAGGGCAATGTGTTGGCGGCCGAGCTCAAGTTCCAGGACAAGGATGCCGGGACCCGGAAGGCAGTCGGATCGATCGCGGTCGGGAGATGGTCGGGCCATCCCCGGATCGCCTGGGCCACCGGATCCGCAGAGCGGCGGACTCGGATCAAGCGGCCACTCGCTCCAGTATCCGAGCGTGGTCCTGAGAAACGAAGCGGGCCGGGGATTCGATCCAAGGGGGACCGAGTCGCAGCGCGGAATCCTCAGGCCGCCGTCCCTATCCGTCCCGTCGTCCCGGGGACGGCGAGGGACGCGTCCCTGAGCAGACTGTGGGGGCGGAGGCCGCGCAGACGATTCGACGCGCGCCCTTCCTCGATCTGCGTGGAATCCTCCGGTGCTCGAATGTTCGGGTAGATCGGTTCGCCGAGATTGCAGGACCCTTGCGCCAGGGAGTTCTGTGCTTAGCGGCTGCTGCGACTGGACCGGGGAGCCGGTTGTGGCGAGAGGGCATTGGCCTCCCGGCTTCACCTGAAAACTGAAGTCGAGGTGACCGGTTACCCCGACACCACCGCTCTTATCCCCGAGATCGACTGTTACATTCAAAGAACCTGCCGTGGCAGGACCCTCCTGCCGGCAAGCAAAGCAACGGGAAGGGAACCATCCAAGCTAGTCACCGTCTCGATCGCCGCCTAGGCCTGTTGGTCCTCGGCAGTCTCCTGTTTGCCATCGGGGTGCTGTTCGCCTTCACGGCGCCGGCAGGGGCCGCGCAGACATCGGCCACGACAACTACCGAGACCTACGAAGTGCCCGCCACCATGGACTGGCGCAAGGGCAACCAGTCGAGCTACCAGTGCTATTCCTTCAGCCTTGCGACCTGGCCAGAGCAGGAGAACGCGATCTCCTGGGAGGTCAACTACAAGTGGAACGGCAATCCCCGCAGCAAAACGTACTTCACCGCCTTTCGACGACGAGCGTCTCAACACCGCGAAGTTCGGCAACGCCACACCTCCGGCAGGAAGCCACTGGCTCGTCATCGGCGAGGGCTACAAGGCCGGCCTACCCGATATGGGCCCGACACCAGACTGCTCCGACGGACTGGCCGCCCAGCAGGCTGCGATCAGCGACGTCAAGTTGACGGTGACGGTGGAGGTCGAGGAGAAGGACAAGTGCAGGGCGATCACCGACCGCGACAGGCGGCTGGAGCGCAGGGTCCACAACGCACGCAAGGGCAAGAGACGTGAGAAGAAGCGGGTCCGCGCTGCCAAGCGGCGGCTCAACAACGCCGAGGGTCGGGTTAGGAGTTGAAGGGCACTGGAAACGCCGAGAAGCTTGCGCCAGCGAAACGGAAGGTGTACGAGGCGAAGTGGGAGGTCCGCTTCGCATTGGACAAATTCTACGAAGCGGTAAAGGCCGCGCAGGATGCCACTGATGCGTTTGTGACGGATACGGATCTCGTACCCCTTCAACGTGCTCGCATCACCAACGATCGGCAAATCGATCAATGGAACAGGGAACTTGCTGAACTTGCGCAGCTCCCGAAGCGAAAGCAGGACCGTGATGAGATCAGAGACGTCAGGCAAGAGCTGAACAAGAAGAAGCAGAAGAGGAAGAAGCTTCGAAGGAAACTGGAAAGTTTCTGTTCAACTGGCGGCTAGGCACTGAATCGATAGGCCCAATTCGAAAATTATTTCGAGTGGGCAGGCGCTCGTTGGGGGGTTAGTAGATTCGTCTACGACTTTCGGCTTCAAGTCGCCACCCGCTCCAGTAGCCGAGCGTGGTCCTGAGAAACGAATCGGGCCCCCGCTATGTCCTTCGGGACCACCGCCAGGCCCTCTCTCGCCAGAGGGTCGTTGGTGTTAAGGGCCCGCGTCACCTCCTCCGAGACCGTGGCTGAGATTTACACCAGACTGTCGCAAGTGGCCGGCACGGTAGCGCGACCGACGTTGCCGTGGGCGACGTTGCCGTCAATGCGGTGGGGATCGAGATCGCGGCCAGGTTCCAGGCGGGTAGCTGCTTCGCCCCCCCGGGCTTCTGCTAGCTTCAGGAGATGACTGGTGCCACAACCTCGCCTTGCTGCTTCCGAGGCATTCTGGTGTTCGTCGCCGCCGCTGCGGCGATACTTTTTGGGCCTTCCGCGGCCCAGGCCCTGCCGAGCGACAGCAGACTGGGATGCCTGAGCGGAGCCAGCCAGCTGGGCCCACCACCCGGCAGCGGTGCCTGCCAACTCACCGACGCCGCCGGGGCCAGCGGCAGTGACTCAGGGCTGCAGTGGCTCGCCGATCTGATCGTCTCAGCCGACGGCAGGAACGTCTACGCGGCAGCCCGGAGCAGTGTTGTCACCTTCAACCGGAACGCTGCCACCGGCGCCGTCACCTTCGCCGGCTGCATCAGCGGCGATCAGAACCCGGCCGACCCCTGTTCCGAGCTGCCGAGCGCCACGGAGAACGGATTCATGTCGGGACTCGGCAACACTGATGAGATCGCTATTTCGGGAGACGGAGAGAACCTGTACGCGGTCTCGCCAGGCGATTCTGCGATTGCCACCTTCAGCCGCAATACCGCGACCGGCAGCCTCAGCTTCGTCGAATGCCACTCCGGCATCACCGGGGTCTGTGGCAACCCCCTGAACGGTGGAAACGCTATTCCGACGACCGCTGACGGTGCTGGTTCGGGCCTGAGGTCCTTTTCTGGGATCTCGATCCATCCGAACCAGCAGGCCCTGTTCGGCGTATCGCGCACGGACGATGCGATCACCGCCTTCCTTCGAAACCCCGACGGTGAGCTCTCCTATGTCGGCTGCTTCACGGGCAGTACCTCGGTCGGCAGTGGTGGCAGTGGTGCCTGCTTGGATTCACCCCAGGGAACCACGGCCAGCGGAGCAGACTCCGGCTGGAACGGCCTTGAGCACATCACCATCTCGCCAGACGGCCTCAACCTCTATGCGGCGGCAGCCGATGACCATTCTCTGGTCTCCTTCGCCGCGGGCGCCGGTGGAGCGCTCGAGTACGAACGCTGCGTCACCGGCGACAAGGGCGGCAGTGGCTCCGACGGCAACGGGAAGTGCCTGGATATGGATGCGGGTGCTGGTGCGTCCGTGCCGCTAGCGACAGCGGATGGCACTGGCTCCCCGCTCGAATTCGCCGGCCAGGTTCTCGTCTCACCGGATGGACTGGATGTCTATGTGACTTCATTGGCCTACGGGGTCGCTCACTTCACCCGGGGCCTGGCCCCGCCCGACCCGCAGCAGGGTGCACCGCTTTTCTCCGGCTGCCTCAGCGGTCGATCTGACGGCCCGGCGGCCTGCGCGAAGACTCCCAGTACCGGCGAGTACGGAGGCTTCATCGTGCCCACCGATATCGCGGTCGCATCCGACGGGGCCAATCTGTTCGTACAAACGAGCAGGTTCTTTTCCGGAGCTGACGGAATCGCGACGCTGAACCGGGCCGGCAACGGCTCGCTCTCCTTCGCCCGCTGCCTGACCGGCGACACCCTCGCCGGCCCGGCCGGAAGCGGAGCCTGCAACGCAGTTCCATCGGCGCAACCGGACGGCTTCAATTCCGGCCTCGGCTTCTCCGACGGGCTTGCCCTCTCTCCCGACGGAGAGAATCTCTACGTAGCCGGTTCGGGAGACACCGCGATCAACTGGTTCGGTGACGACGGCGACGGCGACGGTACCGGCGACGCGCTCGACAACTGCCCGGCAGACGCGAACCCCGATCAAGCGGACTCCGACGGCGACGGTACCGGCGACGTCTGCGACCCGACACCGAACCCGCCGGTCAGCAAGGCAAGTATCGGCAAGGCCAAGGTCAAGGGCCCTGGCAAAGTCAAGAAGGGCAAGAAGGCCACCTACAAGGTGAGGATCAAGAACTCTGGCAACGCTGGTGCCACCGGCGTCAAGGTCAAAGTCAAGGGCAAAGGTGTGAAGGCCAAGAAGAAGGTCGGAAAGATCGCGGCCGGCAAGTCAAAGACCGTCAAGATCAAGCTAAGGCCGAAGAAGCCCGGCAAGGTGAAGCTGACCTTCAAGGTGACATCGAAGAACGCCGGCGGCAAGA